>NZ_OZ282575.1:392500-1090000 GCF_965641895.1 Sulfitobacter sp. SH24 | reverse complement strand
TGCAGATCGGGCAGCTCATTCGCCACCCCCTGCAAGAACCTCCGCCAGCACCGGGCGGGCGCGTTTGCGCTGCAATTCGTAATGGCCCAGCGGTGTCCAACCGACCAGCGTCGTGTCCACATCATCGGCGCGGAAAGCGGCACGTAGCGCGCTTTCAAAGGTACGACGATCCTTCTTGGGCATGGGAGCGAGATCGAGGGTGATCTGCCCGCCAAGACCGCGCAGACGCAGAGCGCGGGGCAGAGCGCGGGCGCAGGCCATATTGGCCTTCACGCCAGCAGCGAGCGATGCATCACTTCCGGTGTTAACGTCCACAGCCACAAGCGCGCGGGTCGGCTCAACAAAGATCGACGCTCCGTTGCCAAGCGGCACTTGCGGCGAGGACAGGCGGTCAAGCTCTTCCAAAACACCATGGTCGCTGAAGCCCCCGGCCTCAGTCACGACCTCGGCAGGTGCGGTCCAGTCACGCCATGCCAACAGATGCGGGCCATCACCTTCGCTCAGCACTTCCATCTCCTGCCCGTCATCATTGGCGACGGTATCCGCAAGCGCCAGCATATTTGCGATATCCTCGGCAATATCGTCGGCATCGGCCCCGGCGCAGGAGGAGCGCAGGATCAGCCCCAGATCGGCCCCGCCTGCGGCTTCATGGGCGATTTCAAGCAGCCGGTCGCGCTCTTCCTCGTCTTTGATGGAGCGCGAGATGTTCAGCCCCGGTGCATCGGGCGTCACGATGGCATAGCGCGATTTGAACAGCAGCTTGTTGGTCACCGGGATCGCCTTGCCCGGCTCGGCATGGCCCGAGACCTGCACAAGGATCGTCTGACCGGGCGCGAGACCTTTGATCTGTCGCAGGAATGCCGCGCCGTCTGGGGTCTTGAGGAACATGCCCCCCTGCCCCTTCACCGGACGATCCGCAATGGCGCGGTAAACGGTGCCAACGCGCGGCGCGTCGCTGTCTACAAGAAAGTCATCGAGCTTGCCGTCCACCATGAGTGCAGCGGCTTCAACATCGCCAAGATGGTCGAGAATGATCGTTCGGCCCTTCATGCGGCACCTCCGTCAAATGGGTAGCCTGCCGCCTGAAGCAGGTTCGCAGCCTCGGCCAAAGGCAGGCCGACGATTGCAGTGAATGAGCCGCTGATCCATGGGATAAGCGCGCCAGCGGGGCCTTGGATCCCATAGCCACCCGCTTTGCCGCGCCAATCGCCGGTGGCGAGGTAGCGGCGGATTTCCGGCTCGGAGAGGGATTTCATCTTTACGGTGCTTTGCACATCACGTTGCCAAAGCTTTTCGCCGCGTATCACGGCGACGGCCGTTACGACCTTATGACGGCGGCCGGACATCAGCCGCAAGAACGCCTCTGCCTCGGCCTCATTCTCAGGCTTGCCCAAGATACGCCGCCCAAGCGCCACGGTGGTATCGGCGCAGAGCACGATATCATCCGTCTCAGCAGGCACAGCCGCGACCTTCTCACGGGCCATGCGGGCGCAATAGGGGCGCGGCAGTTCGGCCTTATGGGGGGTCTCATCAATGTCGGGGGCGCGGATGGCATCGGGGACCACACCGATCTGGGCCAAAAGCTCCAACCGGCGCGGTGATCCTGATCCGAGAATGAACTGCATCTTATAGGCCTCTTTGCCTGAGGCCGGCAGCCCGGTCGGGGCCGCGCACGGCCCCGCCTGCGCCGCGCAACGCGCGTACGCGGTGCCGCTTACTTGAAGCGATAGTTGATCCGACCCTTAGTCAAATCATAGGGTGTCATTTCCACCTGAACTTTGTCGCCAGCCAGAACACGGATGCGGTTTTTCCGCATCTTGCCTGCCGTATGCGCGATGATCTCATGGCCGTTTTCCAGCTCGACCCGAAACGTCGCGTTAGGCAGGAGTTCCTTCACGACACCGGGAAATTCGAGCGTATCTTCCTTGGCCATGGTCTCTCCTTGAGCACAAAACCCTCCAATTTGAGGGCGCAGGCTTAAATGGGCGCATTTTACTGCTTTTTCAAGAGGGATTCAGCGCAGCGTGACGTTTATCGCTGTTCCATCCCGCCCAAACTGGTCTTGCCAGTCGCGCCGATTGAGCACGATGCCATCTGCGCGGACCTCCGCAACCTGCGCCAAGTCGGCCTCTGCGACCGTCCAGCCGGGGGCGTTGACCTCTCGCACTGCCAAAATACCGGTGGGTGGGAAACCGCGGTCCGGCGGGCAGAAAATGCCACCAGCGCCAAAGGACTGCCCCAAAGCATCAGACCAATCCGCCGCACCAACGACTGAAGACATCGCCGTGATACACTGATTCTCAAGGGCGCGGGCCATGGAGCCGATGCGCACACGCCAATATCCCGCCAGCGTTTCCGTGACACTTGGCACGCAGATCACATCGCAATCGGCCAGCGCACGGCCCAGCAATGGAAATTCACTATCGTAGCAGATCAAAATGCCGATCTTGCCGATAGCCGTGTGAAAAACCTGCAGCGCGTTGCCGCCAATTACGCCCCAGTCTTCCCGTTCAAACCGGGTCATGATCTGCTTGTCCTGCACGCCCACCTGCCCCGAGGGCGTGATCAGCCGTGCCCGGTTCACCGGACGACTGTCGGTCGTGGCGGGGCCCGATCCTGCAACGATATGCACATTGTGTTCGGCGGCGAGTTGCAGATGAAGGCGATCTGCCTCTTCCAACTTGTCAGAAACGGAAAACAGCGAACGCTCTAGATCACCGGCCACCTCGGCGCCATCCAATGTGGCCAATTCCATCGCGGCGTATTCGGGAAATACCAACAGGTCCGCCCCCTGCACCGCCGCGTCGGCGACCCAATGGGCCAGTTTGTCCTCGTACTGCGCCCAAGAGCTTAGAACATCGAGCGGATAGGCGGCGGTAGCAATTTTCATGGGGGGCTCCGGAGGGTGCGTTTTCGGCGCAGTCTGCGCGGCTTTGACGGTGGCTTCAAGAGGTCGCCGTCGGATCAAATCGCAGGCTTCACTGTTTCCGCTTTCTAACATCTAAGCTGCCAGTTCATTGGGCAAACGCTTGACCTAAGGACTTCATGGTTTCACAAAACTCAAAAGAGATCGGACAGTCCATGCTGCACAAAGGCATCACTCTCAGAGGTATTGAAGTCTTCGAAGCGCTCGCGCGCACGGGGTCTGTAGCGCAGGCGGCTCATGCCACAGGGCTCAGCCAGCCTGCCGTCAGCCAGCAGATGCGCAATCTAGAGGCCGCCATAGGCGCAGAACTGGTTGATCACACGCGCCGCCCCATGCGGTTGACCCAAGCCGGGCAAATGTTCCTGCGCCGCGCCGGGCTCGCCCTGACCGAACTGCGCCAAGCACAAAGTGAAGTCACAGTGATGGATCTCGCGCATCTAGAGGCGCTGAACCTCGGAGTTATTGATGATTTCGATGACGATCTCACCCCACGCCTTGCAACGATCCTTGGCGACAGTCTGACCGGATGCCGCTTTCGCATGATTACGGCCGGCAGCAACGAATTGGCCGACGCGCTGCGTGACAAGAGCCTACATATGGCACTTTTTGCCCAGATCGAAGGCAAACTGGACGCGGTGGTGGAATATCCGTTGGCCCGCGATCCCTTCATCATCGTTACCCCAGAACAGACGCCGCATGCCCCCGCAGCCTTGCTCAGCGGCGACAGCGATCTGCCATTCCTGCGCTATGCCAAAGACCAGCTAATCGCGCGCCAGATTGACGCCCACCTTGCGGCTCAAAGCCATGACCTGCCCGCCCGGTTTGAGATCGGCAGCCATCTGGCGCTGATGGCCATGGTGGCGCGGGGGATCGGTTGGGCGATAACGACGCCCTTGGGCTACATGCGCGCCGCCCGTTTCCACGACCGGCTGGCCGCGCATCCCCTGCCCGCCCCGGTGCCGTCGCGCACCATTTCGCTGTTTGCCGGGGATGAATGGTCTGGCCCCGTCCCGCGCGACATCGCCCAAACCCTGCGGCAGTTGATGCAAACCCATATGATCGCCCCCGCCATTGCGCAGTTGCCGTGGTTGGCCGATGGATTCCATCTGCTTGAAGATTACAATCGGATCGGAGACTAATCAGCCATGACAAAAATCGTGATCCTTACCGGCGCAGGCATCTCAGCCGAAAGCGGGCTCGAGACCTTTCGCGCATCAGACGGGCTTTGGGCGCAGCACCGGGTCGAAGATGTTGCCACCCCCGAAGGTTTCGCCAGCAATCCGAAGCTTGTGATCGACTTCTACAATGCCCGCCGTGCGCAGGCGGCACAAGTTTCGCCAAACCCTGCGCACCAGGCTCTTGCGAAACTGGAAGCCGAGCTTGATGGCGAAGTGGTGGTGATCACTCAGAACGTGGATGACCTGCACGAACAGGGCGGCTCGCGAAAGGTTATGCATATGCATGGTGCTCTCAAAGGCGCGCTTTGTGCCGCCTGCGATCATCGCTGGCCCGCGCCGATGGTTATGGCGCCCGGCGATCCCTGCCCCGCATGCAATGCCCCCGCCGCCCGACCCGACATCGTTTGGTTCGGTGAGATGCCCTATGAGATGGACGCGCTTTTCGATCATCTGGCCGAGGCCGATATCCTTGCCGCCATTGGCACCTCGGGCAATGTCTACCCCGCCGCCGGTTTCGTCGCCGAGGCCCGCCGCGCCGGGGCGCATACGATTGAATTCAATCTAGAACGCTCTGCCGTGGGAAACCAATTTGAGGAACACCGCATTGGCGCAGCAAGTCAAACTGTCCCCGAATGGGTCGCAGAGGTTTTGCAGGCGCGCCGTTAAGCTCCGGCGCGCCGAAGTGGCTTAGCGAGGTTCGCTGCGCAGCCCTTTGTAGATGGTGTAACACATCACCAGCATCAGAATAGCAAAGGGAACCCCCGTTGCCGTGACCCCGGCCTGCAAGGCCGAGAGCCCGCCGCCGATCAGCAGCACGATGGCGATCAACCCCTCAACCACACACCAGAAGACCCGCTGTGGCACCGGAGCGTCAATCTTGCCGCCTGCGGTGATCGTATCTACCACCAGTGACCCCGAATCTGACGAGGTAACAAAGAATACCAGCGCCAAAAGGATCGCAATCGTCGATGCGGTCTTGGTGAAGGGCAGCTCATTAAGCATCCCAAACAGCGAAAGTTCTGGCGAGTAGCTGTCGATTACATTCGCTTTCACCAATGACGTCTCAGGATTTGTGAGGATCTGGTCGATTGCGATGCCGCCAAAGACACCCATCCAAATAAAGATGATCAGCGAGGGGATCAGCAGAACGCAGACGATGAACTCCCGCACCGTGCGCCCACGCGATACCCGCGCGATAAACATGCCGACAAAAGGCGCCCAAGAGATCCACCACGCCCAATAGAAGGCTGTCCAACCTTCGCGGTACGAATCGTCCTCACGACCGAATGGGTTGGAAAGTGGCACGATCTCTTGTGTGTAGGCGACCAGCCCGGTCCAGAACCCATCAAGCCCCACCAGCGTCGGGCCCACAAAGAGCACGAAGAAGAAGAACAGGATCGCCACCACCATGTTCACCTCTGACAGGACTTTCACTCCACCATCCAATCCCCGCCAAACCGAGACGAGCGCCACAGCAGTGACTAGAAGAATGATAATCACCTGCGCGTTGGTCGAAATCTCTAGCCCGAACGCAAAGTTAAAGCCTGCATTGGCCTGCTGCGCACCCAGCCCCAGCGACGTTGCCAGACCAAATAGCGTTGCGAACACGGCCAAGATATCAATGATATGCCCCGGCCACCCCCAAACGCGATCCCCCAGAATGGGATAGAAACACGACCGGATCGAAAATGGCAGCCCTTTGTTATAGGTAAACAGCGCCAAAGCCAGCGCCATGATCGCATAGACGGCCCAACCGTGCAGACCCCAATGATAAAAGGTTGCCGCAAGCCCCATAGCACGGGCCGCCTCGACATTCTCAGGTATGATGGAGCCGTCCTCAGCAATCGGCAATGGCACCCCTAAAGGGCTGGAAACATTCATGTGGTACACAGGCTCAAGCACGCCAAAGAATAACAGGCCGATGCCCATGCCCGCGGCAAAAAGCATCGCAAACCACGCGGGGTAGGAATACTCCGGCACGGCTTCTTTACCGCCCAATCTGACCTTTGAGATCGGCATAAAAATCAGGGTGATACAGAAGATCACAAAGATATTCACGATGATCATAAATAGCCAATCCAGCTTGCTGGTGGCAAAATCCCGCACTGCAAGGAAAAGCTCTCCTGCGTGGCTGGGAAAGATCATTGTCAGCAACACAAAGGCCACGGCAGTCAGCCCGGATACCATGAAAACCGGATTGTGAATGTCAAAGCCTAGAGGGCCAAGAGTGCCGTCAATATTGTCTTGGCCGACTTCGAAATCGGTTTCGATCTCGCCATTGTCGGGGGTGGGGTCAGTCATGAATTCTCCGATCTTGAATGCACTGTCTTAGCCCCGCTTTGGCAGGTCGCATGGCCAGAACACGAGTGTCAGAGGGTAAATTAGCTCCGTTTACCGATATTTCCCGAATAAAAACATCAATCTGTGAAAGGAATTTCAAAAGCCTGCGCCATTCGGCTCTTTGCTTAAACAGGGTCGGTATTAAAAAATGCCTAAGCCACAAACGAAAAAAGCCCCGATCCTTTCGGATCGAGGCTCATTCTGGTCTGTGTTAAGCCTTAGCTCAGCACATCAGCGGTCGCGCTGGATTTGGCGATCGCTTTTTTGATTTTCAGCGCGTTGTCGGACAGTTCGACGTCCTTGGCTTTCGCCAGGAACTTGTCCAGACCACCGCGGTGGTCAACGCTGCGCAGGGCTGCGGCAGAGATGCGCAGCTTGAACGCACGGCCCAATGCCTCGGACTGCAACGACACGTCGTTGAGGTTCGGCAAGAACCGACGGCGGGTGCGGTTGTTGGCGTGGCTTACATTGTTGCCCGTCATCGGGCCTTTTCCGGTCAATTCGCAACGGCGCGACATGGGTTCATCCTTTTGCTGTTGTGTCTGCCCAGCGATCCGGGAAACACATACGATAGGGGCCGCGCAGAGCCGACCCTGAATTGGTCCGCTGGCTTTAAGGGGAATCGCGGTAGCCGTCAACCCGAAGCGCAGGACTTGAGCGCTTTTCCTGTCAGACAGCTTGGCCCGTCAAGGTCACCCCAGCCCGCCCTGCCCGCGTTACGCTAGTTTTTGCCACCTGTGATAGAGTTTTCTTTGCATCCCCCTGATGGATTTGCGATGCAGACATATGACCATACAGATGCGCGCCCTCTTCGTTCACCTTTTCACTGCCACCGGCGCGGTGCTGGCGATGCTCGCCATGCTCGCCGCTGTGGAGGAAAAATGGGACTTGATGTTCCTTTGGCTGGTGATCGCCTTTTTTGTTGATGGCATCGACGGCCCATTGGCGCGCAGATACGATGTAAAGACCAACGCGCCGGAGTTTGACGGCGTCTTGATGGACCTCATCATCGACTACCTCACCTATGTCTTTATTCCGGCCTTCGCGCTGTTCACCTCGGGGCTGATGGATGGCTGGAGCGGTTGGGCGATGATCATTATCATCACCTTTGCCAGCGTCATGTATTTTTCCGACACACGCATGAAAACGAAGGACAATTCATTCAAAGGCTTCCCCGGTTGCTGGAACATGCTGGTGCTGGTGCTCTTTGCTTTGCAGCCCCAGTGGTGGGTCAGCCTAATCGTGGTCACGATCCTTGCCGCGGCGATGTTTCTGCCGATCAAGTTCGTGCACCCCGTCCGGACCGAACGCTGGCGCCCCGTGACATTGCCCATGGCGCTGGCATGGACCTTCTTCGCGGGCTGGTCGGCTTGGGTGAATTTTCACCCCGAAAGCTGGGCCCACTGGGGTCTGGTAATCACCTCAATCTACCTGATCTGCGCCGGTGCTGCGCAGCAGTTGATCCCCCTCGCCGAAGACTAAGACTGCTTTACGAGGTTAAATCAACAGCCCCGCCGCGCCCTCATGGCGCAGCAGCGCGACCTTGGTCTCGACCCCACCTGCCCCGCTAAAGCCAGTCAGGCCCTTCGCCCCCATTACCCGGTGGCATGGGATAATGACCGGGATCGGATTGCCGCCACAGGCCCCGCCCACCGCTTGCGCAGGCACGCCGAGGTCGCGGGCAATTTCGCCATAGGTGCGGGTATCGCCGAACGGAATCGCCAGAATCGCGGTGCAGACCTCGCGTTGGAAATCGCTCCCTTTGATGCGCAGTGGCAGGTCGAAGCTCTGGCGCTTACCTGTCGCATATTCGTTAAGCTGGCTCAGCGCGGTATCAAGCAGGTCCGAGCAGTCCTGCCGTGTCGCCTGCCCCCAGCCAAGCGCGGTGATTGCGCCGTCTTCTTCGGTCAAGGTCAGATCGCCGAAGGGCGTGGAGAGGGAGGCGTGTTTCATTGTCCCATTCTGGGCCAGAAACGACATTTACGAAAGAGCGCTAAGGGCGATGCCCGTGGTTCCCACGGGCGGGGCATTGGCGACCAGACAAAGAAAAACGGGCGCCGGTTATCCCGACGCCCGTTTTACCGTGCTCTTGGACCGCCTTAGGCTTCCGCTAACGCCTCACGCACCGCTTCATCACAGCGCCCGCAAACGCCGGGATGCTCATGCGTGCCGACATCCGGCAGCACCTTCCAGCAACGCTCGCATTTGGCGCCTTCGGCTTTCTCGAACACCACGGCGACGCCTTGCACCTCGGGCATGCGGAAAGCCTCAGCCAGAGCTGCATCGCCGGTTACGGTGATGTCAGAGGTGATGGCTACGTCTTCGAAAGACACGCTCTCCAACGCCTCGCGCTGCGCCGCGTCGTCGACATGCACAACGGGGGCCGCTTCGAGCGAGGCACCGATCACCTTCTCGGTCCGCTGCACTTCGAGCGCCGCGGTCACCACACGCCGCGCCGCGCGGACCTTGGACCATTTCGCCGCCAGCTCCGGGTTTAGCCAAGCCTCTGGCGTTTCGGGCATATCCACCAGATGCACGGAGGATTCCTCGCCCGGGAAACGCTCCAGCCAGACTTCCTCCATCGTGAAGACCAGCACAGGTGCAAGCCATGTGGTCAGACGGTGGAACAGGATATCCAGCACCGTGCGCGCGGCGCGGCGGCGCAGGGTATCGCCATCGCAATAGAGCGCATCCTTGCGGATATCGAAGTAGAACGCCGAGAGATCGACCGTCGCAAAGGTGAACACCGCCTGAAACACGCCCTGAAAATCAAAGCGCGCAAAGCCGTCGCGTACAACCTTGTCGAGTTCCGCCACCCGGTGCAGCACCCACCGCTCCAACTCGGGCATATCGGCGGGATCAACGCGGTCCGCCTCGCTGAAATCATTCAATGCGCCGAGCATATAGCGCATGGTGTTGCGCAGGCGGCGATAGCTGTCGGCCACACCTTTGAGGATCTCATCCCCGATGCGTTGGTCGGCGGTGTAATCGGTCTGCGCCACCCAGAGACGCAGGATATCCGCGCCATACTGCTGCACGATCTTCTCAGGCACGATGGTGTTGCCGATGGATTTGGACATCTTCATGCCCTTGGCGTCCAGCGTGAAACCGTGCGTAACCACGTTGCGGTAAGGCGCGCGGCCCGTGGTGCCGACGGATTGCAGCAGCGAGGAATGGAACCACCCGCGGTGCTGGTCGGTGCCTTCCATGTAAACGTCTGCGATGCCGTCCTCGGTCCCGTCTTCACGGTCGCGCAGGGTGAAGGCATGAGTCGAGCCGCTGTCGAACCAGACGTCGAGAATGTCAGTCACCTGATCGAATTCCGCCGGATCGACGATGCCCTCGAGGAAGCGTTCTTTCGCGCCTTCCGCATACCACGCATCCGCGCCTTCGGCCTCAAAGGCCTCAACGATGCGCTGATTGACCTCAGGATTGCGCAGCAGGAAGTTCTCATCCGTCGGAGCGACACCCTTGCGCACGAAACAGGTCAGCGGCACGCCCCAGGCGCGCTGGCGGCTGAGCACCCAGTCGGGCCGTGCCTCCATCATCGAATGCAGGCGATTGCGGCCCGATTTCGGCACCCAATTGACCTTGTCGATACAAGTGAGCGCGCGCTCGCGGATGGTCTTGCCGTTCTGGTCCAGTCCGTCGCCGACCACCTTGTCGATCGCTGCAAACCACTGCGGCGTATTGCGGTAGATCACCGGCGCCTTGGAGCGCCAGCTATGCGGGTAGCTGTGCTTGATCTTGCCACGCGCCAGCAGACCGCCGACCTCAACCAGCTTGTCGATGATGGCGCTGTTGGCGCTGCCCTCTTTGCCGTTCGGCTTGAGGATCGCTTTGCCGCCAAAGAACGGCAGATCGTCGCGGAAACGACCGTCTTCCATGACGTTATAGGTGATGACCTGCGGCAGCATGCCAAGGTCACGGTAGAGTTCGTATTCCTCGAGGCCATGGGAAGGTGCGCAATGCACGAAGCCCGTGCCCTCGTCCGAGGTGACGAAATCCGCCGCGCGGAAATCGCGCAGGTCGTCCCATTCGCCGTTCGCGCCCTCGGCCCCGGCGAGCGGGTGCTGAAGCTTAATCTTGGCTAAATCTTCCTGCGTGACATCGCAAAGACGGCGGTACATCCCCTCGTCCAGACGCGCGCGGGCAAATACATCCGCAGCCAGATCGTCAGCCAGCAGATAGCGGTCACCGATGCTGACCCAGCATTCCTCGGGTCGGCCGGTGATTTCATACAGACCATAAGAGATGCTCTCGCCGTAAACCACGGCCTTGTTCGAGGGCATGGTCCAAGGCGTGGTCGTCCAGATCACCACATTTGCCCCGTCGAGCGTCCGATCGCCGGTTTCGACGACCTTAAACTTCACCCAAACGGTGTGGCTTTCCTTATCGTGATACTCGACCTCCGCCTCGGCCAGCGCGGTCTTTTCGACCGGCGACCACATCACGGGTTTGGAGCCTTGATAAAGCGTCCCGTTCATCAGGAACTTCATGAATTCCTCGGCGATGACACGCTCGGCGTGGAAATCCATCGTCAGGTACGGATTTTCCCAGTTGCCGGTGATGCCTAGACGCTTGAACTCTTCGCGCTGTACATCGACCCAGCCACGCGCAAACTCGCGGCATTCGGCGCGAAATTCGTTGATCGGCACCTGATCCTTGTCGCGGCCCTTCTTGCGGTACTGCTCTTCGATCTTCCATTCGATCGGCAGTCCGTGGCAATCCCAGCCGGGGATATAGCGCGCATCATAGCCCATCATCTGGTGGCTCCGCACGATCATGTCCTTGATCGTCTTGTTCAGCGCGTGACCGATGTGCAGGTTCCCGTTGGCGTAGGGAGGGCCATCGTGCAGGGTGAAAGGCTCACGGCCCTCTTTCTCGCGCAGGCGGTCATAGACGCCGATTTTCTCCCAGCGTTCCAGCCAAGCGGGCTCGCGCTTGGGCAGTCCAGCGCGCATCGGGAAATCGGTTTTGGGCAGGTTCAACGTGGCTTTATAGTCGGGGGTCTCGGCGCACATGGGGGGCGTCCTTCGGCATTTGGGGTGTTGTACAATCTGGTTCGGTGCGAGCGGCTCAAACACCTCGGCCCGGCGTCTCAGTTGGTCAGAGCGCCGGGGATATAATTCGAATAATGATCGCGGTGAGGCGTGTCATAAGGCTGCTTATAAACAGCCCCCCCTGCCCCGACAAGCCCTGCCGAAAGAGGCGAGGATTGCCCCGAATACCGCATCAAACAGCACCTCACGCAAATCTTAACATTTTTTATGAATCCCGGCCTTCTCTTGAATTTTACGGTAAAAACAGCATCATACACTTTTCGTTATGCTTATGAGTGCGCGACCCCTTTGCTGAGGGCAGCCACGCAGTTTTAATGGGCGGAAAGGCCTACATGTGACCACCGAACAGCCCCTATATCATGATATGACCGTTAAACCCTCTGGCATGGTGGATCACCTAAGTGATGCGCAGTGGGCCAAGCTCGCGCCGCTTTTGGTCCAGCATAAGCATTATGCACCCGGAAACGTGGTTAGTCGCCGGGGTGATCTTTTGAACCACAGTCTTTTGCTGCTTGATGGTTTGATTGCCCGAAGCGTGCCTCGCGGCCAGCGTGCGCGGAGCACCTTCGTTGCCCTGCAATTTCCGGGCGAGTTCGTCGACCTACATGCCTTTCCACTAAAGCGGTTGGATCATGATGTCGTATCGCTGACCGATACGCGTGTGGCTACGGTGTCTCATGACACGCTGCACGAATTGCTCAACGGCGATGTAGAACTGGCCCGGAAGCTTTGGCTTATGACCTTGGTGGATGCCTCAATTCACCGCCATTGGGTTATGCGTAACAGTGCCATGCGCGCATTGGCGCGCGTTGCGAATTTCCTATGCGAGTTTGATGCCCGGATGACCGCCGCCTACGGTGTGGAACGTCAAAGCCTGCCCTTCAGCCTGCGCCAAACTGACATTGCCGATGCCACCGGCCTCACCTCGGTTCACGTCAGCCGCACACTGCGCGAGCTACGCGAACATGGTTGCTGCTCTGTGACGGGAGGGAAGCTTTTGATCCACGACCGTAACGGCTTGCACAAAGTCGGTATGTTTGAGGCGGCATATCTTTACATGCCGGAACCCGAGGCGGTGATTTAAATCGCCTCTGCCGGCGCTTCGTTCTACCCCACCTCGGCCAACGCTTCGTCTGTGCCCTCCACCTGCAGGGCGAGCGCCGGATAGGTTTTGCGCGGCGCTTCAGCATTTCGCAGCGCAGATGCCGCATGATAGAGCCGCTCAAACTTTGCCACCATCGCCCGCGCATCGAACAGCCGCGCCACGCGGGAGCGCGGCACCTCCGAAGAGATTGCAGACGCAAGCTGCAGGGCCTCTGCCAAGGCTTCGGGGCTATCATCGGCGGCGATCACACCTGCATCGCCAAGCACTTCTTCGACGGCCCCATGTGGGGTTGCCGCGATGGGTAGCCCCATCGCCATCGCCTCCACCGCTGCAAGGCCAAAAGGTTCCTCCCATTGCGGCGTGAAAAGCGCGACAGATGCCCGGCCATATGCCTGTCTAAGCGCCGCAGTGTCCAGATGTCCGACGTATTCCACCCCGCCATATAGATGGGGTCTTACCAAATCGTTAAAGTAATCCTCATGCTCCACCACGCCGTAGAGACGCAGCGGCACTCCGGCGATCTGTCCAGCCTCTGCCGCCAGATGCGTGCCTTTCGTCGGCGTGATCCGTCCCGCCCAAACCGCGCTGCCATCACCGGGACCGCCTCCAGACCATTCGGTAAGGTCGATCCCGTTGTGCACCACATGCGCGGTTTCTGGCGCACCTTCGGGCCACCAGATGTCCCGCTGACGTGCCGAAACAACGGAAGAGAGATGCCACGGTGCTGCCCCATCCATCAACGCGCCGCGCAAAACTTTGAACGGTGGAATATGCAGCGAGGTCACCATCGGCAGCCGCTCTGCCCGCGACAGGCGCGGCAGGTAGCGGTGCAGCGCATTATTGTGCACCACGTCAAAGCGCCCCTGCAACAAGAGCCGCGCCGCACGGGCATAGCAGGCATCAAGGTGCGCATTCAGCGCCTCGGTTCCGTGGAAATTATGCCACGGAAACCGCGCATCATAATGCGCATCGCAGATCGGCAGCAGTTTGACCCCCGATGGCAGCCCTGCGGCACTGTCGCCGCTGGCCAATAGGGTCACGTCATGACCCCGCGCGGCCAACATCCGTGCAAGCCCGTGGGTAAACGCCTCCATTCCGCCCTTGAAGGGAGGGGCAATAGGATGGCGAATATGGCCGACGATGGCGATGCGTAGGCTCATTCCGCCGCGATCCGCTCTTCGCCGCGCAGATAGCGCAGTACGCGCGCGGTATTGGCGTAGGGCTGATCAGACTGCTGCTCACAGAGTGCAAAATCATCCGCATCCGGTTCGCGCAACTGCACCAACGCATCCCCATCATTGCCCACCAACCCCATAAGGCGAAAAGCCGTGAGCCAGTGGTTCATCGTTCGGTGGCCCCATTTGTCGGCAAAAATCTCGGTATTGCGCAGGATCGACGGAATGTGATGGATCGGCGGCATGCAATGGGCGTGATGCTGGTGAAACACCTTCGCCCCCTTCGCCCAATGGATCGGCACGCCGCGCTCGTCCAATTCGCGGCCAAAGTCGGTGTCCTCTCCCCCATATCCGGTAAAGCGTTCATCAAAGCCGCCTGACTTGTCCCAATCTTGACGGTGGATGGCAAAGTTCAGCGACCAAAAGCAGCGGTAATCGTTGCAACGTTTCAACCCTTCGGCAGGCGGCCCTTGGCGGTCTGAATGGCGCACGGCGACGGCTTCGAGTTTGCTGTAGGTCCATCCCTCATCTGCGGCGCCGTCGGGTAGGTAATTCACCTCGCCCATGACCAGACCGTTACCGGGGATCGCATAGCCCATGTAATCGGCGATGAGGTCTTGCGCGGGGATACAATCTACATCGAGGAAAACCAAACAGTCCCCTACGGCTTCTGTCGCGACGGTATTGCGTGCCCGCGAAAGCGGGAGTTCGCGGCCTGCGACCTGCACCTGTCGAATTGGAAAATCGGTCTGCGGCAAGTCTTCGTAAAACGTGTCTTGCATGACGCCGATCACCAACTCATCCGGCTGGCGGGTCTGCCGCGTAAGGCCGAGGATCACATTGTGCAAATGAACGGCCCGCCCCCGTGCAAGCGTCAGGGCGCTGACTGTGGTGTCTTTAGGCGCGGATGGGGTGAACGACGTCATGTAAATCTCCGATCTCATTAGATGTTTCAAAAAGCAACTGATCGGCCAAACCGGCCAACCATTGGGCTGTCTCAGACGCGGCATTCTCATTGACCAAAGCCCGTTGCAGGGCCGGATCATGAGCGTCGATAGTGGTACCTATCGCTGTGCGCCAAGCCTCGACTGAAGATGGAAAATGCGCGAGGTGATGCGCCGCACCCGCACGGGCCAGTGCTTGGGCCTTTTCGATCTGTTCGTCGAAATAGCGCCACTCCGGCACGGCAAGCCAAGGTGTCTCTGCAGCGAGGATTTGGTGACAGGTGGTGTTCCCCGTCGACGCCACCACCATGTCAGCCGCCGCCAGATATTCAGCGGCGTTCTTGACCCAGCCGTGATGTTGCAGGTTCGCCGGTTCCGTCGCATGCCAGTCCCGCGCCATTTGACCGATGGTGATGAACGCCGTTTCAGGCATCGCCCGCGCGGCGATCCCGAAAGGGGCCGAGGCAAAACCAGTGCCACCCCCACCCGACATGACAACCACCAACTGTTGGTCCGATGCGATCCCGAGTTGCGCACGTGCCGCTGCCCGCGTGGCTGCATCAGGGCGCTTGATCTCGACCCCAAGCCCCCCGGCAAAATGGGTTTTTGACATATGCCGCGCGGGCCAATCGGGCTGCGCCAGCGCCCGCGCCCCAGGACAAAGCAGACCAATCGCCCCGTCATAGGCCGCCTGATGCCCCGGATCGTTTCGCCGCCCGTGTTGCAGCACTTTCACATGCGGCACCGAGCAAAGCCGCGCAAGCTGCGCCACCTCGGCAGAGACATCGCAGATCATTAACACTGGATTGGCACTGGCAAACCACGACACCAGTTGCGCCATGGCCTGCCGGATACCCGGCCAACCTAGAGGGGCGCAGTGTACCGTATCTGGGGCGGTGGTGGTGTCGTGAATGTCCTCCGCCCCGGTCGGTTCAAACAGCGACGGCAGGGTGATCAACTCTACCGGGCGGGTAAAAGCCGGAAAAATATCTGGTTTCGCGCAAAAGACGGTTACCGGCTGGCTGTCTGGCAGCGCGTTGACCACTGACGCGCAGCGCTCAGCATGACCCCGACCCTGATGATGCACGAAATAACCGATCGGCCGCGTCATTGCGCTACCATCTTAACAGGCGGTTCCATCGCGTTCGGCGCAAGACCAAAAGTCTCCAACCCCTCCAGCACCCCAGCGGCATGAGAAGCACGCGCATAATACAGCCGCCCGCCCCCCAAGCGTTCCCGAAGCCCGTCCATCGCATTGCCCACTAGAATGCCCCGGCCCGGCCCGTGTTTTACGGCCTGCAACATATCAAAGTCATTCCCACTGTCCCCGGCGACGACAACACGGTCCATTGGCATGCCCAACCGCCGTGCCGCCGCGCAGACTGCGGCCCCCTTGCCCGCTGCCAAGGGCAGCACATCAATCAGCCGATCATGAGAGGCGACAATCTGCGCTGCCGCACCGCACCGCGCCAAATGCCGTTCCAACCGCCGCGCTGTACGCATGTCTCCGAAACCGCTGAGTTTCCAACGACGCTGCTCAACCCGGGCTTGCCAATTGAACCCGAAATCCTCCAACGCTCGTTCTACCCGGTCGCGGGCCCAACCTGCGTCGAGCTTGCGGGCAAATCGCGCGTCTAGACAAAGCCGCCCTTGTGCATCGGGCAGATAGACTTCGGTCCCGACCGAGGTGATGAAAACGCGCGGCATCGGCAGGTTCCATTCCCGCAAGATACGGCGGGCCTCGGGTAAACTGCGCCCCGTGGCCACAGCAAACACCGGACGATCCCGCGCGACCCATGTGTTGAACAACGCGGCTGACGGCACACAGCCAGTTAGCGTGTTATCGATGTCGCTAGCCAGCATGACCGGCGCAGCGGCAAGCGGCGCTGCGTTACGAATGTCTTCACAGATCAATTGCACCTCTTCGGCCCATTTAGACCAGTCATAACGCCCGACATGTGCCTGCCCCGCGGCGGATGCTTCGACCCACAGCGCCCGGTCATCCAAGAGCTTTAACAGCGCCGCCTTAATCGCCTGCGCATCAGACGGCGGCACGCAAATACCGTGACCGAGGTCTGCCACGATATCCGCAGGCCCCCCTTCCTGAGTGGCCACAACCGGCAAGCCATGAGCCGCCGCTTCCAACATTGTCAGGCCAAAGGGCTCATGCAGAGCAAGGTTCACAAACACCCCACCCGTCTGCCTCGCCGCTTCGTAAAGTGCGGCAACATCAGCCTGCGTGTGCTGCGGCGGCAGGGCCACCTTGCCGCGAAGATTCGGCGTCTCCAAAATGTCGCGCAGTTTGCCTAGCTCGGCCCGCGCCTCGGGGTTGGCCTGCAACGCGTCGCCATGCTGCCCGGCAAGGATCACAAGGTTCGCACGCGCCTGCAAATCAGGGCTGTCCGCATAAACCTGCGCCAAACGCGCAAGGTTCTTGCGGGCAACAGGGCGTGCCAGCGCCAGCAGCATCGGGCGGTCCGGTTCGCATAGCGATCTGGCCAACAATGCGCGCCCGGCCCCGTTCTGCGCAGGGCGGCGCAGGGACACACCCGGAGAGACGCGGTGCACACGCGCCTGCGCGTCCGCGCCATATGCCGCGACCTGAACCTCTGCCTCATCACGTGACGACAACACAACCGCATCCGCCTCTACCAAGGCGCGCCGCTCGGCCTCAATCCGGGCGGCATCCACCGTCGCGCTGGATTTGCTCAGCGCCAGTGAATGCGGCGTGTAGATCACCGGAATGCCAAACCGCTCACGCGCCGCCAAGGCCAACTGCGCTGCATCCGAAAAATGCGCATGGATCACATCTGGCCGCCGCGTGGCCTGCGTCAGATCC
The DNA here is from genome assembly GCF_965641895.1 of Sulfitobacter sp. SH24. Taxonomy (NCBI): domain Bacteria; kingdom Pseudomonadati; phylum Pseudomonadota; class Alphaproteobacteria; order Rhodobacterales; family Roseobacteraceae; genus Sulfitobacter; species Sulfitobacter sp. SH24. Next base: position 1,072,430 of record NZ_OZ282575.1, on the reverse strand, counting down.
GCCAAGAACGCCTCCACCAACGCAGGGATTTCCGCAGCAAGTTTTTCTTTGCTCAGATACCCCCGTTGCGCCGTCCACAGCCGCCGGATCGACAGGCCGCGGCTGACCTGCTGGTCTGTCTGTGCGTGTACCGCACCAAGGCTTGGCTCATCGAATGCACGCGTCACGATCTGCACCGCATCCACATCCCCGCGCGCCGCCTGCGCACGGGCGGCGCCCAGAATATACGCGATATGACCGCCGGTATCTTCGGTCACGCCGTAGTTAACAGTCGGAGCTGTAAGACAGCCCCCCAGTGCGATGTGGCAAATGTACATGACGGGTCTCCTTATGGGAGGTGAACCCCATTCAGCAGCCCTTCCGTTCCGATAACAAAAGTTAACACGTGAACCTCTGGAAAGAACATTGTCGTGGTCTAGCTGGCTTTCCGTTGTGCCCAATCGCATGCCCCATAACGAGCCACCTGATGACTCTCAAAACTCCTCCACGCTATTTGTTTATCGGCGGGCTGCACCGTTCTGGCACGTCGCTGGTGAACCGACTGGCCAATGCGCTGCCCGGTGCGGGCGGCATTACCGGATCGGACGCGCCCGAGAATGAGGGCGTTTACCTGCAAGGTGCCATCGCGCATACGGCGCAATCGGGGCGGCCCATGCATTTTGCGACCAATCCGGCAGAACATCTAACCGAAGATCACCCGCTGAATTCATTGGAAACAAAGACACGTTTGGAGAACGACTGGGCCCCGTGGTTTGCCCCCGACCTGCGCTGGCGGGTTGAGAAATCACCGGTCAACCTGACCCGTATGCGGTTGCTGCAGCAGCTTTTCCCAATGTCTCAATTCATCATCGTTCTGCGCCATCCAGAGGCGGTCGCGGCCTCGGTCGCGTCTTGGGTTGATGCCCCCGCGGAGCAGTTGATTGACCATTGGATCGCGGCACAGGCACAACTGCTTGGCGACCTGCCATATCTGCACGCTGTGATGGTATTGCGGTACGAAGATATCGTTGCGGATACACCCAAGGCGCTTCGCCGGATCGCGGCCTTTCTTGACCTGCCCGAAACCTCACTGCCTGAGTTGATCTCGGACGGCAATCAGCAGTATCAAGGCGCGCTGCAGATGAACCCCGAACAGGCCGAAAAGGCCGCAAGCTGGGGATATCAGCCCGGGCTGGCTGTCGGGACATTTCGCGGAATAATCCAGCACCCCCTGCGGGCCATCCGCGAAAATGCCGCGCCCTAGATTGCCTTATTCCTTACCGAAAACCCCAGTAAGCGCCCGTTTGACAATGCCCCGCACACCGGGCCGTTTTTCGCGGGCAAAGGGCAGCGGGCGGCAGACCTCGATCGCGGCCACCCCGACCCGAGCTGTCAGCGCGCCATTTACCAGCCCCTCGCCAAAACGGCGGCTTAGTTTGGCAACGATAGAGCCCCCTAAAAGCGGCTCGATCAGGTCGTCGCCCACCGCCACGGCTCCCGTCGCCACCAGATGCGACAGCACAGCACGGGTCAGCCGCCATGAGCCAAAAAACCCCGAGCGCCCACCGTAAATCTCGGCAATTCGTCGGATCATCCGTAGGTTGCTGCTGAGTGCTGCGGCCACATCGGCCAAAGCTAAGGGCACCAGCGCCGTCACGGCGGCGACCTGCCGGGCGGCGGCCTCAACCTCGCGGGTGGCGGCGCGGTCTAGCGGGGCCAGAACCTCGCTCTCGGCCAGACCCAGCAACGCTTCTGCATCGAATTGATCGCCCCGCAGTTCGGTCAGCCGATCGCGGCCCCAGCGTGTGTCTTCGCGATGTTTATAAAGCGTCTCAAGCCGATCCGTCACGCTGCGGGCGGCGGACAAATCTCCCTGCGCCAGCGCCTCGCCCGCATCATGGCGCAGCCCGTCCAGCCGCGCGAGCCGCCCAAAGGCCGCCATCTCCCGCAACGACAGTAACAGCAAGACCAGCAAGAACGCCCCAATCAGCAGCGCCATCGCCCAGCCCATCAGCGGGTAACGTGCCATCAGATCGGTTACAAATGTCCAAGCCGCGATCGACACCAGCGCCGTCACCAGCGCTCCCGCCAGCGCCCAGAACAACCGCACCAACCGCGAAGGTTTGCGTGCCGCAAGCCGCGCGGCGATCTGCATCGCTTGGCCCTTGGGCGGGGGAACATCGGTGTCAAACTCCGGCACCGCGGGCGCATCGGCGACCGAGGGCTGAGGTTTGCTATCTTCCTCAAGATCGAACAGGATCGGTCCGCGGGCCATCAGGCGGCCTCCCTCTGCCAGTGCAATGTCAAATCGGGCAGCCCTTCGTCATTGGCGCTGCCATCGCCGCGCGCGGTTTCGGCAAAACCATGTTGGCGGTAGAAGGCAATGGCCCGCGCGTTGGCTTGAAAGGTCCAGCAGGTCAGCGACTTATGGCGCGACTTTAACGCGATCAACAGGGCCGAGCCGATGCCTTGCCCTCGCGCCGCATAGGACACATAGAGCGCGTCCAACTCGCCCCCCTCACAGGCGGCAAAACCGGTGATTTTGCCTGCTTGCTCGGCTACGGTGACCCAGCCCCGCGCGATCATAGCATCTGCATGGGCGATGTCCTCTGCCGCTGTATGAATGCGCGGCAACCAATTGGTATCGCGCGCAAAATCGCTCATGATGCCGCCTACAGCGCCTGCGTCCAAGGGCTGCGCTGGACGCAGAGTGGTGGGGCGTGTCAACACTTCGCTCATAGCCGGTCCCCGATCAAAAACTCCGCCGCGCGGTCCAGCCGGATATGCGGTGGCCCGTCCCCGGGGCGCAGGTCCAGCACTGCTGGCGCAAAACGCATGATCTTGTAATCCGCCCCCAGCCATTCCTGCGCGCCCTGCCGTGCGGGTGTCAGAAGATGCGCCGGGTCTTCAGGTAGTTCGCCAGGGTAAAAAGCCGCCTGCCGTCCGCGTGTTTCATCATCGTTCAGCAGCGTGCCGCGCACCACGTCAAGTTGCTCTCCGCCATGGGTCATCACGTCTTCGGTCGTGGCACGCAGGCTGGCGATGGCCATCGCCCGCGTGCCCGCGCCTGCGTATTGCGCCCGGTCCCGCGCGTCGCGGATCAGCGCCTGCATAATGCCGCTCAGCCGGGGATGCTGGCTGTGGTGCAGATGATCGGCCTTGGTCGCGGCAAAGAGAATTTTCTCAACCCGTTTGCCGCGCAGCAGGCTGGTCAGGAAGTTGTTCGTCCCCGGACGGAAGGCGCCCAGTATATCGGCCATCGCGCCGCGCAGATCTTCGACCGCCCGCGGCCCTTGATGAATCGCACCAAGCGCGTCGACCAGCACCACCTGCCGATCAATCCGAGAGAAATGATCCCGGAAGAAGGGCTGCACCACCTGTTTCTTATAGGCCTCGAACCGCCGCGCCATTTCGCGGATCAGCGATTTACGCGGTGCGCCGTCCGAACCGGGCAGCGGCGCGAAGGTCAGCACCGGAGATCCGGCCAGGTCACCGGGCAGCAGAAACCGCCCCGGCGTGCAATCGGAATAGCCATTGGCGCGGGCGGTTTGCAGATAGTCGGCAAAGCTGTCGGCAAGCTTGCGGGCCGTGGTCTCTTCCAGCTCGGCATGGGGGTCGGTCTGTTCGGCCAGCGCGCGGTAGCCCGCCGCCTCCTCTCGGTTTGCGATACGCTCAATCACCTGCGCCGACCATTCAGCGTAGGTGACATCCTTCAACGCCAGATCAAGCAGCCATTCGCCGGGGTAATCCACGATATCCAGATGTAGCGTGCGCGGCCCTTGCAGACCTGCCAGCAACCCATTGGGCCGCACCTTAAGCGACAGCCGCAGTTCCGAAATCGCCCGCGTGCTTTCTGGCCAATGCGGCGTCTTGCCGGTCAGCGCGGCAAGGTGGTTCTCATAGTCAAAACGCGGCACGGTATCGTCGGGCTGGGGCTGCAAAAATGCCGCCTCGATCCGCCCTTCGGAGGCCGCAAGCAGCCCCGGCATCCGCCCCCGATCCAGCAGGTTCGCCACCAGCGACGTGATGAAAACCGTCTTGCCCGAGCGCGCAAGACCCGTGACCCCGAGCCGGATCACCGGCTCAAAAAACGTCTCTCCCACCGTGTCGGTGACATTCTCAAACTGCCGCCAAATGCCGTCGGCAATGCCTGTGATACCCAAAGCTGCGCCCGTCCCTTTGTCTTTGGCGTTAACATAGGGCTGGCAGCCGGGGATTGCCAGAAGCGCCCGCCCGCGCTAATGCCCCGTCCATGCCCAGATATGCTCTGAAAATCGAATACCACGGCGCGCCTTTCAAAGGTTGGCAGCGTCAAGTTGACCTTCCTACTGTGCAGGGGGCGATCGAAGCAGCGCTCGCGCGGTTAGAGCCCGGCGAACATACGATCGCCGCCGCTGGTCGAACGGATACCGGGGTGCATGGTTTGGCGCAGGTGGCACACTGTGATATGGCATGCGAATGGTCGCCTTTCCGCTTGGGGGAGGCGTTGAATTATCACCTCAAACCCCAACCCGTTGCGATCACAGATTGCGCATTGGCGCCGCCTGATTTCCACGCGCGTTTCTCGGCGTTGGAGCGGCGTTACCATTTCCGCATCCTCAGCCGTCGCGCCCCTGCGGTGCATCAAGCGGGGCTGGTCTGGCAGATCAAACATCCGCTGGATGTAGCGGCAATGCAGGAGGCCGCAGACCTGTTGGTGGGCAAACATGATTTCACCACCTTCCGCTCAACAATTTGTCAGGCGCAAAGCCCGGTTAAGACTTTGGGTCGGCTTGACGTTTGCGAAGTCGAAACCGCAGCCGGGACGGAATATCATTTCGACGTGCGTGCGCAGTCTTTCCTGCACAATCAGGTGCGCAGCTTTGTCGGCTCGCTTGAGCGCGTCGGCGCCGGATCATGGAGCGTGGCGGATATGGGTGCAGCGCTTGCCGCACGAGACCGAGCCGCTTGCGGTCCGGTGTGCCCGCCGCAGGGGTTGTATCTGGCGCATGTGAGCTATCCTGTGCCCCCCTTCGCACAAGCCTAACGCAGAGCAGTGCCAGCCTATGAGGTGCCACCGGCCCGGCGGCAAAAACCGAGCCGGAAGCGGACTCTAAGGCAGCGGATTCCACGTCCCGTGGAATTTGCCTTCTTCGCCCTGGCGTTCAAACCCATGTGCGCCAAAGAAATCCCGCTGCGCTTGGATCATATTCGCCGTTCCACGCGCCCGACGCATAGTGTCATACCACGCCAGCGCCGCCGATAGTGCCGGCAAAGCAACCCCCAAAAGCGCCCCTGCGGCCACCACACGGCGTAGCGCCGGAACGCTCTCCTCCAGCCGCTTGCGCACGGCGGGCGCAAGGATCAAATGCCCACCGGGCAATTCACCGCGAAACGCATCGGCAAATTCATCCAGCAGCGCAGAGCGGATAATGCAGCCCGCGCGCCAAATCTCGGAAATGCGCGCCATATCGAGCGACCATTCAAACTCCTCCGACGCGGCGCTGAGGATCCGAAAGCCCTGCGCGTGGCCGATGATCCGCCCTGCCAACAAGGCTTGTTCCAGATCACCCGGCTCGGGCAGCGGCGCGTCCTGTACGCCTTCGGGCAGAAGTGGCTCTGCCATCTCTCGCACGGCCTTCTCGCTCGACCAACCCCGCGCACCGACAGCGGCTTCGATCGTATTGGCCGACTGCCCCATCTTAAGCGCTTCAATCAGCGTCCAGCGGCCGGTGCCCTTCTGCCCCGCCTGATCGCGGATCACGTCGACCATCGGCGTGCCGGTCTGCGTGTCGACAGACAACAGCGCTGCGGCAGAAACTTCGATGAGATAGGAACTCAGCGGCCCCTTCTGCCACTCAGCAAACAGATTGCCGATCTCTACCGCGCCCAGTCCGCCCGCGTCGCGCAGCAGGCCGTAAACCTCGGCAATCATCTGCATGTCGGCGTATTCAATGCCGTTGTGCACCGTCTTAACGAAATGCCCGGCCCCATCGGGCCCGAGATGCGCCACGCAGGGCGACCCCTCGAAATCCGCCGCGATGGCCTCTGCCATGGGTTGGAACTGCTCCCAAGAATGATCGCTGCCGCCTACCATCATCGACGGGCCATTGCGCGCGCCAGCTTCACCGCCCGAGACGCCCATGCCAACGAAATGCAACCCCGTGCCCTCCAACTCGGCGCTGCGGCGGCGGGTGTCGTGGAAATCGGCGTTGCCGCCATCAATCAGCGTGTCGCCCTCATCAAGCAGCGGTTTGATCGCTGCAATCATGGCATCAACCGGCGCGCCAGAGGGGATCATAAAAAGGATGCTGCGCGGGCGGGCAATCGCGGCGACGAACGCCTCGAGGCTTTCTGCCCCGGTCAGACGTTCGGCCAATGGCCCTGCTTCGGCCAGAAACGGTGCGATCCATTCCGCTTCTCTATTGCTGACGGCCACGGTAAATCCGCTGTCGGCCAGATTAAGCGCCAACGCCGACCCCATGGTGCCCAGACCATAAACCCCAATATCGGCGCCCATGCCATCTGTCGCGCCTCCCATTGCCTGCGTGCCAGTTGCCATATCGTTGATGCCTCACCTTTAGCCGGTCACACTGTTTGCACCTCAATCCGAAGCGCTGCAGTTTGATTTGCATTTAACAAGACTATATAATGTGCGGATAACAAGAAAAACACCCGACCGAGGCATAGTTCTGTAATGACACAAGTATTTAGACGCGCATGGGAGGATATGGTCCTTCCTATTTTCAAACGCCCCCGCCGGGTGCAAGTTGCCGCCCTTTGCTATCGCGATACCGAAGCGGGCAAAAAGGTGCTACTGATTACCAGCCGCGACACAGGCCGTTGGATCCTGCCCAAGGGCTGGCCGATTGACGGGCTAGACGGTGCCGGCGCCGCGCTGCAAGAAGCGTGGGAAGAGGCCGGCGTAACCGAGGCGGATATCGAATCCGATCCGATGGGCATTTTTGAGTATGACAAAGGCTTGGGCGAAGGGTTAACCGTGCCCGTGACCACACAGGTCTATTTGACCCGCGTCCGTGACCTGAGCGAGGAATACCCAGAAGCGGGCATGCGCAAACGCGCGTGGTTCACCCCTCAAGAGGCCGCCGAGTTGGTGGATGAGCCTGATCTCAAAGCGATATTGACCGCTTTTCACTAATCAGGCAGAAAAATCGCCTTAGGTGCCGGGCCGTTGCCCGGCACGTCTATGCCCCTCCTTGCCCAACTCTCCCTCCGCAACATGTTACAATTTTGTGACAGCGTGACTTGCACCCTAAGCGGCCTTATGTCACCTGCCGCTGAACTTTAGGATCTTTGGGAGATCATCTAAGAATGGCAACGGAACCGCAGGGCAGCCAGTGGAAGACGCTGGACAAAGACCTCAACCGTATTTCGCAAGTCGAACTGGCCGCGACCTATGTCGCACGGCCTCTTGTGGGGCCCGGCATCGCGCTGGCATTTATCGTGGTGGCGGGTGCTGTTGCTGCGGTCTTCTTTGGGCACCAGCCCTCTAGCTTTGTCGTGATCGCAGCGGCGGCCTTTGGCGCTTATATGGCCGTGAACATCGGCGCGAATGACGTGGCCAATAATATGGGCCCCGCCGTAGGGGCCAATGCGCTGACCATGGGCGGTGCCATCGTCATTGCCGCACTCTGCGAATCCGCAGGCGCGTTGCTGGCGGGGGGGGACGTGGTTTCGACCATTTCCAAAGGGATCATTGACCCGGCCAGCGTGGCTGACACCCGGATCTTTATCTGGGCGATGATGGCGGCACTGATTTCATCCGCGCTGTGGGTAAACCTTGCCACATGGGTCGGTGCGCCGGTCTCAACCACGCATTCGGTCGTTGGCGGCGTCATGGGCGCGGGCATCGCTGCTGCGGGTTTCGGTGTCGTCAACTGGAGCTCGATGAGCATGATCGCCGCCAGTTGGGTGATCTCTCCCGTGCTGGGCGGGGCAGTTGCGGCGATGTTCCTTGCGTTCATCAAGGCCCGTATCATCTATCAAGATGACAAAATCGCCGCCGCGCGCACATGGGTTCCGGTGCTGGTCGGCGTCATGGCGGGGGTCTTTGCCGCCTATCTGGCACTGAAAGGTCTGAAAAAGATCGTGTCCATCGATATGCCGATGGCGTTGATTATCGGCCTTGTCGTCGGCCTGGTGACCTATGTGATCTCCGCGCCGCTGATCCGTCAGAAATCCGAAGGCATGGAGAACCGCAACCGCTCTGTCAAAACGCTCTTTGGCCTGCCGCTGGTCCTATCCGCCGCGCTGCTCAGCTTTGCCCATGGGGCGAATGACGTGGCCAATGCGGTTGGCCCGCTGGCGGCGATTGTACACGCGACAGAGTTCGGCGGCTTTGATGATAAGGTCAGCATCCCCACATGGGTGATGATTATCGGCGCCTTCGGCATCTCCTTTGGTCTGTTCCTTTTCGGCCCCAAGCTGATCCGTATGGTTGGCAGCCAGATTACCAAACTGAACCCAATGCGCGCCTATTGCGTGGCACTGTCGGCAGCGATCACGGTGATCGTGGCTTCTTGGCTGGGGCTGCCGGTATCATCGACCCATATCGCCGTGGGCGGGGTTTTTGGCGTGGGCTTCTACCGCGAATGGCATATGGAGCGTCGTCTGCGGCGCATAGGTGCCAAAACCGGAGAAGTGAAACGCATCGCCAAAGAAGAGCGCCGCCGCCGCAAGCTGGTGCGCCGTTCCCACTTCATGACCATCGTTGCGGCGTGGGTAATTACCGTACCAGCAGCGGCACTGCTGTCGGGCATTGTCTTTTGGGCACTCAATTCCTTTGTAAACTAGGGTAAGGCGCGTTTGCGCCTTACCCCTCTTGCTGATCCTGCCCTGCTGCCATCTCGGCCCGCAGGGCGGTGACCGGCAGATGCGGCAGCCCTTCGCCCGCAAGCTCAGCCCAGCCCATCACCCGCAGCACCATATCCGCCACCGGCGTCGCCCGGCCCAAGGCTCGCCCGCGCCGCTGCACCTCACCTTGCAGCGCGTCGATCTCGGTCGCGCGGCGCGCGGCGAGGTCTTGCGCCATGGAGGTCCGCGCCTGCGGGTCGATCTGTAACATGGTCGCGGCAATGCGCGTGAACAGCGGCGTCGGCAGGCGCAACAGCGCCGGGACCAGACGCGCCGGGATTGGCGTGGTCATGGCGGGGCGGATATTCTCGGCCCGCAGAGTGGCATGCGCCTCGGCCCATTGATCGGCCATCAGCCGCCGCCATGCCCGATCCTGCAACTGAGCCTGCAATGGCAACCCGCTCAGCGCATTGAGCGCGTTGTTGAGGTTCATCAGGAACTTGCCCCATTGCAGGGCCGTGATATCCGCGTGTTCTGTCATTTTCAAATTGGGGAGTGAGAGCCGCGCCGCCAAATCAGCCGGCCCGCCTTCGATCACCAGATCGCCCGAGCTTGCCCGGTGGTAGCACCCCTGTCCCATCGCGACGACGTTGAAAGGCACCAACCCCGCCCGCAGATCATGCTGCGGCAGGTGCTGGGCGAAGATCGCGCGGTTGCCCATGCCGTTTTGCAGACTGATGACCTGCACGCCCTGTGCCGTGTGGCGGGCGATAAGCCGGGCCATGTTTTCGGTGTCGCGCGATTTGACCGTGACCAGCACGATATCGGCATCGCGCAGACAGGTCTCATCGCTCGCGAGGGTCAGATCATCCGCCGACAGGTTGCGGGCCATGCCGCCAAAATCGGTTAACGTCAGTCCGTGGGTACGGATCTCGGCCTGAATACGAGGCCGCGCCAGCAGGGTCACGGAATGCTCCGCCCCGGCCAGCAGCCCGCCGATGAAACAACCGATCGCCCCCGCGCCCGCGACAACGATGCGGGGGCCGTCGCTCATGCGCCCAGACACCAGCGCATGACGGCTTTTTGGGCGTGCAGACGGTTTTCGGCCTCGTCAAAGATCACCGAATGCGGGCCGTCCATGACCGAGCTTGTCGCCTCATCATCACGGTGCGCGGGCAGGCAATGCATGAAGAGCGCGTCAGGCTTGGCCAGCGCCATCAGCGCGTCGTTCACCTGATAGCCACGCAGTTGGTTGTGCCGCCGTTCGCGTGCCGACTGCGGATCATGCATGCTGACCCACGTGTCGGTGACCACCAGATCGGCGCCCTCAACAGCCTTTTGCGGGTCGCGCTCAATGGAATACAGACCATCAAGTGCCTGTTCGGGGTCCAGCGTCTGCGGCCCGGTAAAGACCAGTTCGAAGTCGAACTGTTTGGCCGCATGGGCAAAGCTTGCGAAGACGTTGTTGCCGTCGCCTGACCAGACCACCTTGCGCCCTTTGATCGGTCCGCGATGTTCCTCGAAAGTCTGAATATCGGCCATGATCTGACAGGGGTGCGTGCGGTTGGTCAGCCCGTTGATCACCGGCACGCTGGCGTATTCGGCCATTTCCAGCAGGGTCTGCTCCTCAAAGGTGCGGATCATGATCATATCGACATAACGTGACAGCACGCGGGCGGTGTCGGCGATGGTTTCACCATGGCCCAACTGCATATCAGCGCCTGAAAGCACCATCGTCTGACCGCCCATCTGACGCACGCCCACGTCAAAGGAAACGCGCGTCCGGGTTGAGGGTTTTTCAAAGATCAGCGCAACCATCTGGTCTTTCAACGGCTGTTCTTCATCCGGCGCACCGCGCGGACGGCCATTGCGCGCGGCCTTCATGGCGGCGGCACTGTCGATGATCTGCCGCAAATCGGCGGGGGCGGTTTGGTGGATATCAAGAAAATGGTTCATCGGTCGTCTCTGTCTTGCGGGTCGAAAGGCGCGGCCTCCGGTGCCCGAGGAATATTTTAGGCGAATGGCGCTCAGGCCTGGGTGAGATCACGCGCGATGGCGTCAAGGCGGGTCACGGCCTCGGCAATCTCATCGTCGGAAATGGTCAGCGGCGGCAGCAGGCGGATCACGTTGTCGGCGGCGGGCACGGTGATTAGGTCATGGGCATAGCCCGCTGCAACCACATCCGCGTTCACCACCTTGCACTTCAGCCCCAGCATCAGCCCCGCGCCGCGCACCTCTTCAAAGACCTCGGGATGCTCTGCCACCAGCCCCTCAAGGCGCTGACGCATCAGCCCGGCCTTGCGGTTCACTTCGGCCAGAAACGCCTCATCGGCCACCACATCCAATACGGCGCAGCCCACGGCGCAGCCAAGCGGGTTGCCGCCATAGGTCGATCCGTGGGTGCCTGCGGTCATGCCTGAAGCGGCTTTCTCAGTCGCCAACACAGCACCCAGCGGGAAGCCCCCGCCAATGCCCTTGGCGACCATCATGATGTCGGGTGTCACGCCGGCCCATTCATGGGCAAAGAGCCGTCCGGTCCGACCCACACCGCATTGCACCTCGTCAAAGATTAAAAGCAGCCCGTGTTCGTCACAAAGCGCGCGCATCTGCTGCAATTCCGCGTCAGGCACGGCGCGGATACCGCCCTCGCCCTGTACCGGCTCGACCATGATGGCGGCGGTCTTGTCGCTGATGGCGGCGTTCAGCGCTTCGCTATCGCCTAGGTCAAGATGCACGAAACCCGGCAGCAGCGGGCCGAAACCCTTGGTCATTTTCTCAGACCCCGCCGCGGCGATCCCGGCAGAGGAACGGCCGTGGAACGACCCGCTGAAGGTGATGATCTCTACGCGCTCGGGCTGGCCCGCGTCATAGAAATACTTGCGCGCCATCTTCACGGCCAACTCGCAAGCCTCAGTGCCCGAATTGCAGAAAAACGCCGTGTCGGCAAAGGTCTCGGCAACCAGCCGGTCGGCCAGCGCGTCTTGCTGCGGGATGTGGTAAAGGTTTGACGTGTGCCACAGCGCTTGTGCCTGATCCGTCAGCGCCTTCACCAGCGCTGGATGCGCATGGCCAAGCGCGTTCACCGCGATCCCCGCGCCAAGGTCGAGAAAACGTCGCCCATCCGCCTCGATCAGCCATGTGCCTTCGCCTTTGACAAAGGTCAAAGGGGCGCGATTGTAGGTTGGCAGAACGGAAGGGATCATCTGTTTGTCCTTGAAAGAGGGCCGCGTCACGCCGGTAAAAGGGCATGGGGCTGGCGCAGGGTCAATGGGATTTGGTTGTTTTTGAAAGGGTGCAGCATGTCTGCTGCGGGATCAGGCCATCACGCCGCCCCCTAAAGGGCGCCATGTTTATCGAACGAAGCGTCGTCGGATGGAATATGTGGCACATTTGATCATGGCCCTTGCATAGCCGCCCTTCATCCCCCACGTAAAGCCCCAATCGCAGTGCGCCGCTCTCAAGGGGCATCGGCGCTTGCACCTGCGGCCCCAAAAGATAAAATGGGGGCCGATACACTGACAAAGCGGTCCGGGCTATGGGGCCGCTTTTTAACTGGGGAACCCCGTATGTCCTGGACTGATGAGCGCGTAGAGACACTTAAAAAGATGTGGGGCGAAGGCCAGTCCGCCAGCCAGATCGCGAAAGAACTGGGCGGGGTGACGCGCAATGCCGTGATTGGCAAGGTGCACCGTCTGGGCCTGTCAAACCGCACCGCCGGGGCACCCGCCGCCGCAGCGGCCGCCAAGCCAGAGCCCAAAGCCAAGCCCGCAGCGCCCAAGGCCGAGGCCAAGCCAAAGCCCGCCACCAAGCCAACAGCGGAACCCGAGGCCGAAGCCGCCCCTGCGCCCGAAGCCGAAGAGCCCGCCGCAGCCCCGGCGCCCAAGCCCAACCTGCCCGCGCGCAAACAGATCATCCCCGCAGGCCAACCGCTGCCACCGCAGCCTTCGGCCAATGAGATCAGCCCAGAGGCGCTCGCCAAGGTCAGCGAAGTCGAGAAGAAGGCCAAGAAGATCGGCCTGATGGAACTGACCGAGCGGACCTGCAAATGGCCCGTGGGCGACCCGGCGACCGATGACTTCTGGTTCTGCGGCCTGCCCGTGCAACAGGGCAAACCCTATTGCGAGGCCCATGTCGGCGTCGCCTTCCAACCCATGAGCGCCCGGCGCGACCGCCGCCGCTAAGACTAGCAAGATGTAATGAAAAAGGCGGGCGGGCGTGATTGCCCTGCCCGCCTTTTCTTTGCCTCAAGGCACAATCAGCGCAGTTTCGGAGGCTTTGCCGGATCACTGCCGGGGGCCATCCGGGGCGTGTTCTGCAAGGGCTCCATCTGCGGCAGGTCAAAGCGCAGGCCAACGCGGGCCAGTTTTTCGACCACCGCATCCTTGGGACCGAAGAAGCCCACATCCATCGCCCCTGCCTCGATCCCCGAGAAGGTCAGCGCCTCCGAGGCTGCCCGCACCAGCGCATCCTGCGCACGGGGGATCGCGCCGACGAAGGCAAGCAAATGCCCGCGCCCGCCGCCGGTATATTCGACCCCCACAAGGAACGCGCCTGCCGCCATGCCGGTGGCCGTCGCCAATTTTGCATCAATCGCGGCGATCAGCGTCTCGGGCAGGCCCTGAGGCGGGAACACCCGGTCGATGCTTGCTTCCACCTCGCCCGGCGCATGGGCCAAGGTGCTGCGCAGCCAGTCCATCGCCTCGGCAGGCAACAGGATTTCCGACGGGGCCACACCGATGTTTACCGCCATGCCGAAGGGCTGCCCCTCCAACATCGCGGCAATCGCACGACCCGAGAGCGCCACATAAGGAGACGCCTCCCCCACATGGGCCGAGAGCCGCGCCGCGCGGTCGAAGACCATGACATAGCTATCGTCGAGCAGCACCGGGCTGATCTGATCGCCCTGCGGCTCATCCTCAAGCAGCATAAAAAGCTCGACATCCGCGATACGCTCGTAAAAGCGCAGCCGCGCCGCGTCGTCGTCGGGAGCAGAGGTCATCGCGGCATGGGCTTGGTCGAGCGGGGTCAGCTCGGTCTTGGGGTCAGTTTGGCGGTCGGTCATTCATCACCTCGGACACGGCGGCGCGCAGACGGGGGAGGACCTCTTCCGCGAACCAGGGATTCTTGTTCAACCATCCGGTATTGCGCCAAGACGGATGAGGCAAGGCAAAGACCCCCGGGGGATGATCGCGCCACCCCGCCACGGCCTCGGTCACATTGCGAAATCCGGGCAGGTGATATTTCATCGCATAGGCCCCGATCAGCACCGTGAGCCGCAGGTCGGGCATCATATCCAACACCGGTTCGCGCCAAGTCTGCGCACAAATGCGCGGCGGCGGCAGGTCACTGCCCTGGGCGTCATAGCCCGGAAAACAAAAGCCCATCGGCACGATGGCCACCCGGCTGCGGTCATAGAATGTCGCCTCGTCCAAGCCCAACCAGTCGCGCAGACGGGTGCCGGACATGTCCCAAAACGGCTTGCCCGCCTCATGCACCCGTTTGCCGGGCGCTTGGCTGGCAATCAGCAGCCGCGCGCCGGGTTTGAACCAGACGATAGGCCGTGGGCGATGCTGGGTCGCCGTCACGGCAAAACGCTCGGCACAAAGGCGGCAGGCCGCCAGATCATCTCGGATATCTTTCATGAGCAGGAGATAAGCGGTAGGGCCGAAAGATAAAGGGCCGCCGTAAATCACTTCGATATTTATCGAAATAAAGATTGCATCGCGCTGACGTTTCTATATTTCTAGAATCATGAAACAAGAATCCGCAACCCCCGCCCTCACCCTCGCTGCCAGCAGCTTTGCAGCACTTGGATCAGAACAACGCCTGTTGGTGCTGCGCACGCTGGTGCGCGCCGGATCAGCTGGGTTGAGCATCGGCACGCTGGGCGAACGCACCGGCGTGACCGGCTCGACCCTGACGCATCATCTTAAACTCTTGGCCTCTGCCGGACTGGTGAAACAGGAAAAACAAGGCCGCAGCACCATCTGCGCCGCCGTCGCCTATGAAGAAGTGCAGGCGCTGGCGAATTTTCTGCTCACCGAATGCTGCGCGGACGCAATCAACGAATGCACGGAGCATGATCATGACTGAAACCACCCAACCCCTCCCCGCGCTGCACCGCTTGGCGTTTTTGAAAAGCGCTTGGGGCATCACACTGGCCCTTCTGGCCCTCATCGCCCTGTTGGATCCACCGCAAGCCGTGCCGACCGTCATCTTCGCCACCGAAGCCCTTTTGGGCACGGCCCCTTTCATCGCCTTCGCGGTGCTGGCCGTGGCTTACCTCAAAGCGAGCGGCGCCGAGAGCCTGCTCGCCCGCGCATTTGAGGGCAATCCGGCCCGGATGGTGGTCATGGCAGCCGCCCTTGGCGGGCTGTCTCCCTTTTGCAGCTGCGAAGTGATCCCCTTTATTGCCGCCCTTCTCGCTGTCGGGGCCCCGCTGGGTGCGGTCATGGCCTTTTGGCTAGCCTCCCCGCTGATGGACCCGGCGATGTTCGCGATTACCTCTGGCACGCTCGGCTTTGATTTCGCCGTGGCGAAAACCATCGCATCACTTGGCGTCGGCATGTTCGGTGGCTTCACCGTATTGGCTCTATCGCGGACCCCGCTCTTTAACGATCCGCTGCGCGCCCAGCCCGCGAAAAGCAGCTGCTGTTCGTCGGCCAAACCCTTTTCCGGCGCGCCGGTCTGGAAATTTTGGCAAGAGGCCGAGCGCCGCGCGAGCTTTGCCGACACGGCGCTGACGAATGCGCTGTTCCTAGTAAAATGGCTGACCCTCGCCTATGTGGTCGAAGCCCTCATGCTGACCTATGTACCCGCAGAATGGATCGCCAATGTCTTGGGCGGCACCGGAGTCATGCCGATCATCCTCGGCGCTTTGGTGGGGGCACCGGCCTATCTCAACGGCTATGCCGCCGTGCCCCTGATCGACGCGCTGCTGGCCCAAGGCATGACCCAAGGCGCGGCCATGTCCTTTGTCGTCGCCGGCGGAGTAAGCTGTATCCCGGCGGCCATCGCGGTCTGGGCGCTGGTCAAACCGCATATTTTTGCGGCCTATCTCGGTTTTGCCTTTGTCGGCGCGATCTTTGCTGGTGTTGCTTGGCAATTGGTGGCGTAAATGGCCGTGGGCTGCAGCAACACTATGCTGCGGCCCGATCCCCCGAAGGCTTTTCGGTCTCTTCATCGCCAATCGGCCCGGCCCCGCTGATCATATCTTTGATATGCATCCCATGGGCCAGCTCGCGGCCAGACCCATTTCCCAAAGGCATATCGATATAGAACGTCGTGCCGGGGCCTTCGTTTTTGAAATAGTCAATCTCCCCGCCCAAGGCTTCGATGATCCGCTTAGAGATATTCATCCCCAACCCCGTACCGCCAACTGCGCGCTGGTCGGATGAATCGATCTGCGAGAATTCATCAAAGACCTTTTCACGCTCTGACTCTGACAATCCAATCCCCTCGTCTATCACGCTGATGCGCACCTTTTCGTTCTCCGTGACCGACGTGACCTTCACGGTCGACCCAGCCGGAGAGAACTTGGCCGCATTGGACAACAGGTTCGACATCACCTGCTGCAAGCGCTTTTCATCCGTGGCAATGCCCGCCGGATCCGACGGCTTGGCATAGCGCAGTGTCACACCAAGGCTCGCCGCAAAGGACTGGTTAAGCTCAATCGCGTCTTCGATAATCGTCTGCACTTCAAGCGGTTCGATATCAAAGCTTATCTTGCCCGCTTCAAACTTTTGCAAGTCGAGAATTTCGTTGATGATCGAAGTGAGCCGCGCTGAATTGCGCTGCGCGATCTTCAAAACCTTCTCCATCTGTGGGGTCATCTCACCCAGAACACCCGCGCAGGCCATATCGAGCGACCCTTTGATCGAGGTCATCGGCGTGCGCAACTCGTGGCTGATGGTTGATACGAACTCAGTCTTCACCTTAAAGGCGATCTTGGTCTTCTCATGCTCTGCCTTCAACTCTTCCAACTGGCGCAGGTTGGTGCGGTACATTTTCATGAAGATGCGCGAACAATCGACGATGAAATACAGCACGAAAACAACGGTAAACAACTGCGTCCAAAGCTCAGACTCGATGGTCGCTCCGGTGCTCACGATGTCCCAGATAGGAATGAACAGGAAAGTCGCGCCATAGATCGCCAGCCGCATCATAAGCACAGGCAGGATGTGGTGATTGTTCATTGAAGCGAAAAGTGCCGCTGCGAACAGGAAAAACAGCGGCAAGAAATGTGTCGTCGCGCCTTGTTGCAACGCAATGCCAAGCGCGAAATAGCTGATCACCCCGGCGCTGAGCACCGTGCCGATGTAGATACGGTTCATGAACAGCCGCGCCAATCGGGGGCTGCGCCCCCGCCATCTGGTGATGCGCAAGAATAGGATGTAATCGAAAGTCTCTGATATCGCGATCAAAATCAGCGTCGATATCGAAAGCCAGAGTTCATAATAGAACGCAGACAAGCAGATAGCAGCCGCAAATATCATCTGCCGCTGCCAGAACAAGCTAACGCCCACTTGGGAGTAGTCGCGCATCTGCTGGACCTTAGTGGCGTCCGCCAGATGTGCCGTATGAGTCGGGCGGTATATTGTTTTTTCCTGCGACATCGCTCTCGTTTTCATCGGTCGGCTGCTCGGACCCGGCATTCTGCCGTTTTTAAAGGCTCTGAACATGTTGCATTTCGGCATCGAAGCACATGTTAGAAGCGATCTTTCCCCCTTCTACACACGGAATTGGGACATAAGTATGGCCATTTCGTGCAACTAGAGGTTACCCTCTTGATAAGAGGCATTTTTACACCGCAGTTTTGAGGCCCGATATGAGTCTGCAAGGACGGAAATTTAGTGGTAAATCTTGGCAAGATGTTCTTCCCGAATTGACGCCACAAGACGCTAAGGCGTTGGAAGTTAAAAATAATCGTTTCCCGCGCAGGCTGCTTGGCGCTAAGGCTGCCGAACCCGATCCCTATAGTCCAGAGGCCCTCGCCCAAGCCAACCCGTATATGCGCGCCACGACTTTGTCGTTTTTGAACATGCATCAGCACGGTGAATTATTCGTAAATTTCCTGCGTGCCCGCCGGCGCATCTTCATTGATGACAAGCAATGGAATCTACCTCAGGTTGACGGGATGGAGTTTGACCAATACGATACGCCCCGTGCCCGCTGGATTGTGCTGCATGAATATGGCGAAGTCATGGGGGGCGTCCGCTTGATGCCCACCACTTCAACGTGTGCGCAATACAGCTATATGCTACGTGATGCACAGTTGGGCATGCTACCTGACATTCCCCAAGATGTGCTGTTTTTCAAAGCGCCCGTGCGCGATGACATTTGGGAAGCCACCCGTCTGTTCCTGACCAACGCCGTCCCCGCGCACCGCCGCATTGCCGTACAGCGTATGCTGATGAACCAAATGGCCGGTGCCGCCTATGCCATGGGTGCAAGCCATGTATTGGGGATTGTGCCCGCCACTTTTAGCCGTTGGATGACACGTCTTGGCCTAATGAGCGCCGTGCCCGTCGGCCCGGTGCAGAACATTGACGGCGATCGCACTCAGGCCGCCCTGATGAACGTCAGTTATATCGGAGACACCGCCCCGACCGAAAGCACCCACACGCTGCACTGACCTCCTACGCTTTTTCGCGGGGCGTTCATGTCCTTCGCAGTTCCTTTTCTAGCCGCGCGGGAAGCGCACTTCGGTCGCGCGCAGCCTGCCCTTAAGAAGCTTTGCAGCGACCATCGCCTGCATTTCGACATATTGTGGTCAAATTCAGTGAATAGACGGTTAAGATACCTCTGATAAAAGAGGCGCCAAGTGGCCGCGCTCAGCACCAACCGGAGCAGGGAATGCTGGAATTTGAAAATGTGTCCAAGTCCTTTTGGACGGGCTCCCAGCACAAGGTCATTCTTGACCGGGTGTCTTTTCGTGTGGAACTTGGCAAGTCATTGGGCATTCTGGCCCCCAACGGCACCGGCAAAACCACCCTCATCAACATGATGGCCGGGCTTGAAAAGCCGGATGATGGTGAGATCAGGCGCAGCTGTAACATCTCGTTTCCATTGGGTTTTATGGGCGGCGTGGTCAACAAAGTCTCTGCGATGGAAAACGCCCGCTATATCGCGCGGCTTTATGGGCTCGATCCCGATTACGTCGAGAGTTTTTGCCGCTGGCTTTGCGGCTTGGGGGAATATTTCGATCAACCGATTGGCACTTATTCTGCGGGGATGCGGGCGCGGTTCTCTTTTGCGCTGATGTTGGCGCTAGATTTTGATATCTATCTGATTGACGAAGGTATGCCGGGCACCACAGACGTGGAATTCAACCGCAAAGCGGGTGACATTCTGAAAGAACGGCTGCGGACCACGACGATTATCATCGTTTCGCATCAAGCCCATACGCTTGAAAAGTTCGCCCGCTCCGCCGCTGTCCTTTTGGATGGTAAACTGCATATGTTCGACACCTTGGAAGAAGCGAAACAGCTCTATGACTACGAAACCCAAGGCTAGAAAATTCCGCATCCGCAAAGTGACGCCATCTGCGGCGTCCAGCCCTGCCGTAAAGGCCGAGACTTCGCAGTCCGATGCCGCACGCGCAGAAAGAGCCGCCAAGCTGCGCGCCGTGGCAGATGCTACGGATGTGAAACCATCCCACAGTAAAGAAGCGTTGGAACATGCCGCAAGAAGCGGCAAAGCCAACCCGCCAGAAACCAGCCGTGAAGGAGAGGTCTCCTCAGCCGGGGAGGTGTCAGCCGAGCAAGATATCGACGCGATCCGCCGCGAAGGGCTGACAGGCCGACAACTGCGCATGGCCCGCCGGGTGGCGCAGAAACACGGGCTGGCACCCACTTCGGATTTTGATGCTGTGCGCCTGCTGCGCGCCAAGGGAATTGACCCTTTCCAACGCTCCAACATGCTGGAACTGGTGGTGCCGCAATCCGGTGATCAAGACGGGGCAGGCCTGCCTGCCACTCATAGTCCGCCGGGTGCGGCGCGCGTACAACTGCCTCAAACCACGCCTGCGGGTGGTCGCGGCCTTCCCTCTACCAATGTCAGCCCGGCAGAGCGCCGCCAGCGCGAGATCTCTGACATCCAGCGCGACATCACCCGCCGCCGCCGCCGCAAGGGGGCGATGCTGCTGGTGCGGCTCGCCTTTTTCGTCATGCTACCGACATTCGCGGCGGGCTATTACTTTTATAAGATCGCAACGCCGATGTATGCGACCGACAGCCAGTTCCTGATCATCCAGAACGAGGGCGGTGGAGGCACAAGCCCCTTTGGCGGCCTGCTGCCCACGCAATTCGCCAACAGTGCCGACAGCATCGCCACACAGGCCTACCTGCAATCTAAAGACGCCATGCTGCGACTGGACGAAGATGCCGATTTCCGCGCCCATTTCGCGAATCCCGAGATTGACCCCATCCAGCGCCTAACCGAAGACCCGACCAACGAAGAAGCGTATAAAACCTATAAGAAGAACGTAAAAATCGGCTACGACCCGACTGAAGGCGTTATTCGGATGGAGGTTATCGCCGCCGACCCCCAGTTGTCGGAAGAGTTTTCAAAACGTCTGCTCACCTATGCCGAGGAACGGGTTAACGATCTAAGCAAACAAAAACGCGAAGACGGAATGCGCGATGCACGTGAAGGTTATGAAACTGCGCTTCAAAATCGCCGTGATGCCCAAGAGGCGTTGATTACATTGCAGATCGACAACAACGTCGATCCCGAGGCGATGATCGCTTCGATCCGCACCCAAATCACCAGCTATGAGACTCTGTTGATCGAGAAAGAGCTCGAACTGGCGGCCCTGCTCGACAATCAGCGCCCGAACCAAGCCAAGGTCGATGGCGCGCGCGGCGATGTGCGCCGCCTGCGCGAACAGTTAACCAAGCTGCGCGAGCGGATGACCGCCGCCAATGAAGGCGAAAACTCGCTTGCCCAACAGGCCGTCGCGGCACAGCTTGCACAGGCCGATCTGGCCGCCGCTGACATGGTGCTACAAAGTGCGCAAACCGCAATGGATCAAGCCCGAACAGAGGCTGGGCGGCAGGTCCGCTACCTCACCGTGGCGGTCAATCCCGTAGCCCCGGATGAGGCCACCTACCCCCGCAAGTTTGAAAACACGATATTGGCTTTCCTTATCTTTGCAGGCATCTACCTGATGCTGTCCCTGACGGCGTCCATTCTAAGAGAACAGGTAACTTCATGACCCAGCTGCGCATCGGAAATCTGACAGTCGGCAACGACCGCCCTCTCACCGTGATCGCTGGCCCCTGCCAGCTAGAGAGCGAAGATCACGCGCAGATGATCGCGGGCGTTCTGAAGGAAGCCTGCAACGCGGCAGGCGCGCAGTTCATCTTCAAAGCAAGCTACGACAAAGCCAACCGCACTTCCCTTTCGGGCAAGCGCGGATTGGGCATCGAAAAGGGTCTTCAGGTACTGCAATCCGTAGCCCGCGCCAACGACGTGCCCGTACTGACGGATGTGCATAACGAAGCACAATGCGCGCAAGCTGGCGAAGTGGTCGACGTGCTGCAAATCCCCGCCTTCCTCTGCCGCCAGACCGACATCCTGCTGGCAGCCGGCGAGACGGGCAAGGCTGTGAACGTCAAGAAGGGCCAATTCCTCGCCCCTTGGGAAATGCAGAACATCGTCGACAAGATCGAAAGTACCGGCAACAAGAACATCCTGCTGACCGAACGCGGCACGACCTTCGGCTACAACACGCTGGTTGCCGACATGCGCAGCCTGCCCCAGATGGCCCAAACCGGCTATCCGGTGGTGATGGACGCGACCCATTCGGTCGCGCAGCCGGGCGGCAAGGGCGGCTCCTCGGGCGGTCAGCGCGAGTTTGCCCCAGTTATGGCCCGCGCGGCAGCTTCCATCGGCGTCGCCGCGATCTTTATGGAAACGCATGAAGACCCTGACACCGCGCCCAGCGATGGGCCAAACATGATCTACCTCGACCAGATGCCGGGGCTGATCAACCTGCTGATGCAATTCGACGCGCTGGCCAAAAGCCACCCGCTGACATTCTGAATTTAAACAAAAGCGAGTATTTACAGTGACCAAACCGGCCTCCACCGTGACCCCGAACACTTGGGAATTTTTGCGCGATGCGATGATCACCCCGACAGGTTTCCGGGAGTATGACGCGCGCTGGAAATACCCCGATGACATCAACCTGCCCGGCATCACCGCGCTTGGTCTTGGGCTCGGCACCCAGATGCACGCACGCGGGATTGAGCCGGTCATCGCCGTTGGCAATGACTACCGCGATTACTCCCTGTCGATCAAAAACGCGCTGATGCTCGGCCTGATGCAGGCCGGGATCACGGTCAAAGACATCGGCCCGGCGTTGTCGCCCATGGCCTATTTCGCGCAATTCCACCTCAATGCGCCCGCCGTTGCGATGGTCACCGCCAGCCATAACCCCAACGGTTGGACCGGCGTCAAAATGGGCTTTGAACGCCCGCTGACCCACGGCCCGGATGAGATGGCCGAGTTGCGCGACATCGTTCTGAATGGCCGGGGAGAGCGGCGTCCAGGCGGCGCTTATGAGTTCATCGAAGGTGTGCGCGAAGCCTATCTTGACGACCTTGTGGGTGACTTCAAAATGACCCGCAAGCTTAAGGTCGTTTGTGCCACCGGTAACGGCACCGCCTCGGCCTTCGCGCCTGAGCTGTTCCGCCGCCTGGGTGTCGAAGTGGTCGATAGCCATAATCAGCTAGATTACACATTCCCGCATTACAATCCGAACCCCGAAGCGATGGAAATGCTACACGACATGGCCGACAGCGTGCGTGCCTCTGGCGCCGATTTCGCGCTTGGTTTTGACGGAGACGGTGACCGCTGCGGCGTGGTTGATGACGAAGGCGAAGAGATCTTTGCCGACAAGATGGGCGTTATTATGGCCCGCGATCTGGCCAAATTGCACCCCAACAGCACCTTTGTCGCCGACGTGAAATCCACTGGCCTCTTCGCATCAGATCCCGAACTGCAAAAGCACGGGGCCAAAGCCGACTACTGGAAAACAGGCCACAGCCACATGAAACGCCGGGTCAAAGAACTGGGCGCGCTGGCGGGCTTTGAAAAATCCGGCCACTACTTCCTCGCCGAGCCGATTGGCCGGGGCTATGACTGCGGCATGCGCGTCGCCGTGGAAATCTGCAAGCTGATGGACCGTAATCCGGACAAATCTATGTCCGACCTGCGCCGCGCCCTGCCCCAGACTTGGGCCACGCCCACCATGTCGCCCTATGCCTCGGACACCGAGAAGTATGACATCCTCGACCGTCTGGTGCAGAAACTCGTCGCCAAAGCCGAAGCTGGCGAAAAAATCGGCGGTCGCGCGATTTCCGAAGCCATCACTGTAAATGGCGCACGGGTCATGCTCGACAACGGCGGTTGGGGTCTGGTGCGGGCGTCGTCCAACACGCCGAACCTTGTGGTGGTCTGCGAAAGCCCCGAGTCAGAGGCCGAAATGCGGGCGATCTTCGCCGATATCGACGCCGTGATCCGGACAGAGCCGGGCGTGGGTGACTACGACCAGTCGATCTGATTCTCTACACATTCGCATCGAACGACAAAGGCCCGGGGCAATGCCGCCGGGCCTTTTTACTGTTGTAGGTAACCGTTCTTACTTCAGTGCCGCGTCGCAGAAAGCGCGGATAAGCTCAGCATCCTTCACACCGGGTGCGCTTTCGACGCCAGAAGATACATCCACCTGCCGCGCACCGGTGAGGGCAATTGCCTCCCCCACATTCGCTGCATTCAGGCCACCTGCCAGCATCCACGGCTTTGGCCAACGGCGTCCTGCAATAAGCCGCCAGTCAAAGGCCAGCCCATTCCCGCCGGGCAGCACCGCATCTTTGGGCGGCTTCGCATCAACCAAAAGCTGGTCGGCGACGCTCACATAGTCATTCAAGGCCGCCAGATCATCACGATCCGCCACGCCCACGGCCTTCATCACCGGCAAGCCATAGCGCGCCTTGACCTCAGCCACCCGCGCGGGACTTTCGTTGCCGTGAAGCTGCAACATGTCCAAAAAGGGTACGGCGGCCAGCAGCGCATCCAGCGCAGCGTCATCGGCATTCACCGTCAAAGCAACTTTGCAGATGCCGTCTGGTACAGCCTCTGCCATATGCGCGGCCGCTTCTAACGACAGGTGGCGCGGCGATTTCTCGAAAAAGACAAAGCCGAGCGTGCGCGCGCCTGCCAAAAGGGCGGCAGGCACATCAGCAGGATCGGTCAGACCGCAGATTTTTACGTTGATATTCTCAGGCATGGAGAGCGTTTAGCCCGCTTCGTCGAGAAGTGCCAGAACTTCATCCTTGCCCTCATGCTTCTCAGCTTTGAGGCGGATTACTTCACGCTCCAACCGACGACGTTCGCGGGCCAAACGGGCCGCCTCCGCACGCTGGCCGTGCTCCCGAATCCACTCCCAGACGAAACCGACCAACAGACCTACGATGATCCCGCCAAGGATCACGATAAACAATGGCAGCTGCACCGACGGGTTAACGGCAAACCAGCCGGAAATTTCGGTCGGCAGAACCTGCAAAGTAACGATGTTGCGGTTTGCCAAAGCAACAGAGATCAGCGCCACCGCAAAAAGCGCGATGCAGGCATAACGAATGTAACGCATTAGCTTTTCCCGTTCAGCCGGTCGCGCAGCAGCTTGCCAGTCTTAAAGAAAGGCACGTGCTTTTCCTCAACGTTCACCGTCTCCCCTGTACGGGGGTTACGGCCAACGCGTGCGTCACGCTTTTTCACCGAAAAGGCGCCAAAGCCGCGCAACTCAACCCGATCCCCACGCGACATCGCGCCGGTGATCTCATCGAAAACGGTATTTACGATCCGCTCCACATCGCGTTGATAAAGATGCGGATTGTCGTCAGCGATCTTCTGGATCAGTTCCGACCGGATCATGGCACGTCCCCCGAGAATTTGTAGATGTCTTAATCGACTATAGGAAATAACGCTTCACTCGGGAAGGTGTTCCACCCATACCGCAGCAGATTTTTCTGGGCGAAACCTCTGTTTTCTCGGCTCTTTTCCGCCGCTTCTTGCTGAGCAGCACCTAAAGAGGCGACAGCGTGGTGCCCCCTCCCCTCAAAGCAGCCCCGATTCGAGAGGCCCGGTAGAACAGGAAAAGGCCCCGCATATCGCCATGCGGGGCCTTCGCTAACTACACACATTCAACGTGGAATGTGTTTACTCGTCGTCGCCCTTCAGCGCCGCACCAAGGATGTCGCCCAAGCTCGCGCCGGAGTCGGAGGAACCGTACTGCTGTACCGCCTCTTTCTCTTCTGCGATCTCACGCGCCTTGATCGAGACGCCCAGACGGTGTGCCTTGGCATCGACGTTGGTGATGCGCACGTCAACCTTGTCACCGACCGAGAAACGCTCAGGGCGCTGTTCGGCACGGTCACGGCTGAGGTCGGAACGACGGATGAAGCTCTTCATGCCTTCGTATTCGACTTCGATGCCACCTTCTTCGATGGAGGTCACGTTCACGGTTACGATCGAGCCGCGCTTCACGCCGCCAACGGCTTCGGCGAATTTGTCACCGCCAACGTTCTTGATCGAGAGCGAGATGCGCTCTTTCTCAACGTCGACTTCGGAGACAACGGCCTGAACCACGTCACCTTTGCGGTAGTCTTGGATCGCTTCTTCGCCGCGCTGGTCCCAGCTAAGGTCGGAAAGGTGAACCATGCCGTCGATATCGCCGGGCAGGCCAACGAACAGACCGAATTCGGTGATGTTCTTGACTTCGCCCTCGACTTCGGTGCCCTCGGGGTGTGTTTCAGCGAACACTTCCCATGGGTTGCGCATGGTCTGCTTGAGACCAAGGGATACACGACGCTTGGCGCTGTCGATTTCCAGAACCATGACTTCGACTTCTTGGGAAGTCGAGACGATCTTGCCGGGGTGCACGTTCTTCTTGGTCCAAGACATTTCGGACACGTGAACCAGACCTTCAACGCCCGGCTCCAGCTCAACAAATGCGCCGTAATCGGTGATGTTGGTCACACGACCGCTGTGCACGGAGGACAGCGGGTATTTCGCGCCAACCAGATCCCACGGATCTTCTTGCAACTGCTTCATGCCGAGGCTGATGCGGTGGGTCTCTTTGTTGATCTTGATGACCTGAACCTTGATGGTCTCGCCAATCGCCAGGATCTCGGACGGGTGGTTGACCCGGCGCCATGCCATGTCGGTGACGTGCAGCAGGCCGTCAACGCCGCCCAGATCAACAAACGCACCGTATTCGGTGATGTTCTTGACCACACCATCGACGGTCTGACCTTCGGTCAGGTTGCCAATGACTTCGGCACGCTGTTCGGCACGGGACTCTTCGAGGATCGCACGACGCGATACAACGATGTTGCCACGACGGCGGTCCATCTTGAGGATTTGGAACGGCTGCTTGAGACCCATGAGCGGGCCCGCGTCGCGCACGGGGCGGACGTCGACTTGGCTGCCGGGCAGGAACGCAACTGCGCCGCCGAGGTCGACGGTGAAGCCACCTTTGACACGGCCAAAGATCGCGCCTTCGACACGCTCTTCTGCGGCATAGGCTTTTTCCAGACGATCCCAGGCTTCCTCACGGCGGGCCATTTCGCGGCTGATGACAGCCTCGCCACGCGCGTTTTCGACTTGGCGAAGGAAAACTTCGACTTCGTCGCCAACTTCGATTTTGGGGGATTCGCCGGGATCAGCAAATTCTTTAAGCTCAACGCGGCCTTCCATTTTGTAGCCGACGTCGATGATGGCTTGGCCCGCTTCGACAGCGATCACCTTGCCTTTGACGACTGTGCCCTCTTGGGGCGTGTCCATTTCGAAGCTTTCGTTCAGAAGCGCTTCGAATTCGTCCATTGCTTTAGTCATGTAGCTTTTCGTATCCTTATCAAATGTTTCTGGCCGCGCGGTTGTCTCCGCCGGTCTGGAGTTGCAATTGGTCGTCGTGGTGGCACCGTGCAAATTACGCCGGAGAAACTCCGAAGCAAAGGCACAGCGGTGAACCCGCAGCCGAACGCAAACAAAAGAGGGCCGGTTGGTACCGACCCTGCCCGTTATATCGCGCCCGAAGCTGTAACCGCCCCTTAGACAGGGCGCGTATAGGGCAAATTTGACGCTCCTGCAAGGGCCAAGCACGCTCATGGCGGGGGCATGCGGGCTTCTGCCTGAAGATTGAAGACGTTGGGCCGTCGAAGCAAGGGGGGCGCATGACGCTTTAAATCAGTCCCAAGGATGGACAGCGCGCGGCCGCCTGCGTCGCTGGGCCCCGCCTGCACGGCATCCGGCCCGAGCTAATGAACCGATGACCCAAGGATGCGCAGAGCAGCGAGCCTCTTAAATCCGGCTTTCATCCAACCGCACCACCCCATCCGGCGCCCAACCCCGGCGTCGGTTTCGGCAGATCGGTAAGATCACTTTCGGCCAGTTCGCCGCCTTGGTAGCTGGCCAAATCTTCCACAAACTCCCACAGCTGCAGGAATGTGTAGTCAACTTTAGCCAATTCTTCTTCCATTAACACTGGGTTGGATCGATCAAGCCTGCGCAGATCGCGCATCATCTCACTGACCATCGGCTTGATCTCTTGCGCGCATTCTTCGGTAAAACGCCGCAGGACACTTTGAACCTCAGTTCTTTTTTGTTCTTGGGTGGCAATGCCAAAGCGCAGTGCCGTTTTCTGCAAAGCGTTAAAAGCAGAGCGCCGCAGGGTGTTTTGCGAAAGCTCGTCTTTGGCGATATAGTCACTACAGCCGCCACGCAGCGCTTCGATTGCCACGTCACCCTGATCTGTTCCGGTGACCATCACCGTCGCGACACTGCCGTTTTGTGGATGCGCTTTTATGAGCTCCAGCCCGCGCAACCCATCCCCGTCTGGCAGGTTATAGTCGAGCACGATCAAATCAAACTCACCCTCATCCAACTGTTGGGAAAGGGCGGCAAGGCTCTCTGCCTCTGTCAGAAGGGTCGAAAAATCAAGCCCGCCGCAGAGCCGTTTGATCCGCATCCGGTCGAACCGGTCGTCATCCACGATCAGGATACGCGCGACATCGCCTGACGCAGCCATGCCGTCCGCTGTTCCGCCGCTACCCGCTTCACTTCTGACCACGCTCATCTGACGCCTCCCTGCTATGTCTCCCTGATTTATACGCACGAAGGCTAACAACTGATTAAGCTCCATAATCATCGCTCCGATGCAGAGGATTGTTGCGAAGGGCCAGCGGGGCCGCTACATGAGCCGCCATGAGTGACACAGAACGCCCCCGCCGCAACTTCTATGGCCGCCTCAAAGGCAAATCCCTGAAGAAGTCGCAAAAGACCTATATCGACGAGGATCTCGACGCATTGTCGCCGGGGGCTGTCGATTGGGACGCCAATCCCGACCGCACACCGTTGGACCTCGACACGCTCTTTGACGGGCGCAAGGTCTGGTTGGAAATCGGCTTTGGCGGCGGTGAGCATCTGGTGCATCAGGCGGGGCAAAACCCGGATGTGGGCATCATCGGCTGCGAGCCTTACATCAACGGTGTTGCCATGTTGCTGGGCAAAATCCGGCGGGCGGGCGTCGATAACCTTGCCATCCATCCCGGTGACGTGCGCGATATGTTCGACGTGCTGCCTGAAGCCTCTATTGACCGGGCGTTCCTGCTCTACCCCGATCCTTGGCCGAAAACCCGCCACCACCGCCGCCGCTTTGTCACGCCCGAGCATCTGGAGCCTCTGGCCCGCGTGTTGAAACCCGGTGCGATCTTCCGCGTGGCGACCGATATTGAAGACTACGTCCGCCAGACCCTTGAACAGGTGCCGCAGCACGGGTTTGATTGGCTGGCCCAAGGGCCGGAGGACTGGCGCGCGCCTTGGCACGATTGGATCTCGACCCGCTACGAGCAGAAGGCGCTGCGCGAAGGGCGCACCCCGCATTACCTGACCTTCCGCAAACGCTAAGCCCAAGCGCCTGAATCCACCCCATTCACAATCCATTGCACGCGCGGCGATGGACGCTGCCGTTCGCCTGCGATAATAGGGGCCTCAAGCAGATCAGAGGTACCTCATGTCCAGTCACGGCAGCCCCATTCCCATGTCATCACGCGCTTGCGGGCCGCTTAGCGGCACTGCTGAGGTGCCCGGCGATAAATCCATCTCGCACCGCAGCTTGATCCTTGGCGCCATGGCCGTGGGCGAGACCACGATCACCGGGCTTTTGGAAGGCCAAGACGTGCTCGACACCGCCAAAGCCATGCGGGCTTTCGGAGCCGAGGTGATTGATCACGGCGGCGGCTCTTACTCCGTGCATGGCGTCGGCGTCGGCGGCTTTGCTGAGCCTGACAATGTGATCGACTGCGGCAACTCTGGCACCGGCGTGCGGCTGTTGATGGGGGCCATGGCAACCTCTCCGATCTCTGTCACCTTCACCGGTGACGCCAGCCTTAACAGCCGCCCGATGGCGCGGGTGACCGATCCGCTGGCGCTGTTCGGCACGCAATCCGTGGGCCGCGCCGGGGGCCGTCTGCCGATGACGCTGGTGGGCGCGGCTGAGCCTGTGCCGGTGCGCTATACTGTCCCGGTCCCTTCCGCACAGGTTAAATCCGCCGTGCTGCTGGCCGGGCTGAATGCCCCCGGCAAGACCGTGGTGATCGAGGCCGAAGCCACCCGTGACCATACCGAGCGGATGCTGGCAGGCTTCGGCGCCGAGATCACAGTTGAGGATACCGATGAGGGCCGCGTCATCACCCTGACCGGCCAGCCGGAGTTGAAGCCGCAGCACATCGACGTGCCGCGCGACCCCTCCTCCGCCGCCTTCCCCGTTTGCGCCGCGCTGATCGTGCCGGGCTCTGACGTGCTGGTGCCGGGCATCGGGCTGAACCCCACGCGTGCGGGCCTGTTCACCACCCTGCGCGAGATGGGCGCGGACCTGACTTATGAAAACGAACGTACCGAGGGCGGCGAGCCTGTAGCCGACCTGCGCGCGAAGTTCTCACCAAACCTCAAAGGCATCGAAGTGCCGCCCGAACGGGCTGCAAGCATGATCGACGAATACCCCGTGCTGTCGGTCGTGGCGGCCTGTGCGACGGGCGAAACCGTGATGCGCGGCGTCAAGGAATTGCGCGTCAAGGAAAGCGACCGGATTGAGGCCATGGCCAGCGGGCTGCGCGCCAATGGTATCGAAGTCGAAGACGGGCCGGATTGGTGGATCGTCAAAGGGTTGGGCCACGGCAACATCCCCGGAGGCGCGACCTGTCAGAGCCATCTCGACCACCGTATCGCCATGTCTTTCCTAATCCTCGGCATGGTCGCGCAACAGCCGGTGCAGGTGGATGACGGCGGGCCGATCGCCACATCCTTCCCGATTTTCGAACCGTTGATGGCGTCCTTGGGGGCGCAGGTCGAACGGCTACCTGCGTGATAGGCGACCGGCTCATCTGGCTCAGCCTCTGCGCCACATTGGCCTTTGCCGCGCTCGCGGGCTTCTCCGAAGTCTACCTGCGCGCGGAGGGCATGGGGGTCTTGGATGGGCGGCTTTGGGGCTATGATCTGGCCGATGCACGCGCCTATCTCGCCGCTCTCAGCCCGGAGCAGACCGTACTTTACCTCGGTCAGTTTCGGCTGGCTGACACCGCCTTCCCCGCGCTTTTGGCGCTGGCGCTGTTACTGTGGTTTCGGCGTTGGTCGGCGGGCGGGCTTCGGCTGGCGCTGACGCTAGCTGTCGCACTCTACCTCGGGGCGGATTACACCGAGAATATGCTGATCGCGCGGCTGGTTGAACTGGGGCCAGCACGGCTGACGGAACAAGCGGTCGCGACCGCCAGCCTGTTTACGCAGGTAAAATGGACAATACTGGCCGCCTGTTTCGGAGCAGCCCTGCTGCTTGGCCTTAGGGCGCGCAACGAAAGGAATGTGCAATGACAAAGAATGTAAACGGCGGCATGACCGTTGCCATCGACGGCCCCGCAGCGGCGGGCAAAGGCACGGTCGCTAAGGCTGTCGCTGCGCATTTCGGCTTTGCGCATCTCGACACCGGGCTTTTGTACCGCGCGGTGGCCGCGAAAACCCTCAAGGGGATGGACGCCGAAGAGGCCGCGCAAACCCTCGCCCCTGTCGATCTCGAAGACCCCAGCCTGCGCAACCCGGACGTGGCGCAAGAGGCCAGCAAAGTGGCGGTGATCCCCGCGGTGCGGGCCGCCCTCGTGCGTTTCCAACGCAGCTTTGCCGCCCGCGCAGGCGGTGCCGTACTGGACGGGCGCGACATCGGCACGGTGATCTGCCCCGATGCGCCGGTGAAACTTTTCATCACCGCCAGCCCCGAAGTGCGCGCGCAGCGCCGCTTTGCCGAGCTTTCGGGCAAGGGGATTGAGATTACTTATGAAACCGTTCTGGACGACGTCAAACAGCGCGACATGCGCGACATGAGCCGCGACCAAGCGCCGCTGAAGCCCGCTGATGATGCCAAGCAGATCGACACGACTGAAATGGCTATTGAAGATGCGGTCGCCGCCGCGGTGGCTTTGGTTGAGGCCAAGCTGGCCGACCGGGGGTAAGCTGGGCCACGGTTATACGGGTGGTGTAACGCCAGCCTTTGCATTCCGTGATGTCGTTGGATGTTTCAGAACCCTGACGTGCGTAACTTGACCGATGCTTCGGGTCGGACCAAGGTCAGCGGTGTAACTGTACACAGATTGCTGATGAGGTCGGTTGTGAGTGTTTTGGAAATGTACCACGACTTTCGAAAGCAATTTCCCAAACTCACCCGTGCAACAGACGCCAAGCACCTCCAAATCTGGGGCAGTGTCGATGATGACACGGCGTATGTCTGGTTCGAAAGTTTGGCTGCTGCGATCAACGATCAGATGGGGGATGAAAAACAGCGCACCGATATCGCGTCGGTTTTCACATACTTCCAAGGACAACTTCGTGCGGGTAGCCATGAAGTTGAGAACTGCATTGAAGTTAGTTTTATTGAGAACCTCTTTTGGGAAGTGAAACCAAGTTTTGCAACCAGTGTTTGGCCGCAACTACCCAAGTCTATGCAACGGCTCTATCTCAACTTCCATGGTCGGCCCCCAACGCAAGAATAGCCCAGGTTTGATCAGCGTTGAGGTGAACTGAGGCGAAAGCCGGTTCTGCTCCACCAGGTTGATCGCTAACGCAAGAAGCGCCCGAAGATATCTTCGGGCGCTCCATCTGGCATAAAACCATGCCTGTGATAAGACCGGCCAAGGGCTGCATGCACCACGCACCCCAAAGGCCTGGGGCGCAACCGCCCCCAAGTATCGTTATACTGCAGCCTTCAACTGATCGGCCAGATCACGGCGCTCCCAGCTAAAGCCGCCATCCGCGTCGGGCGCGCGGCCAAAGTGGCCGTAGGCCGCTGTGCGCTGGTAGATCGGCTTGTTCAACTGCAGATGCTCGCGGATGCCGCGCGGGGTCAGGTCGATGATCTGGCGGATCGCCTTTTCAATCGCCGCGTCATGCACGTCGCCGGTGCCATGGGTGTCGCAATAGATCGACAGCGGCTCGCTCACCCCAATCGCATAGCTAAGCTGGATGGTGCATTTCTTGGCCATCCCCGCCGCCACAACGTTCTTGGCCAAATAGCGCGCGACATAAGCGGCTGAGCGGTCCACCTTGGTCGGATCCTTGCCCGAGAACGCACCACCGCCATGCGGGGCCGCACCGCCATATGTGTCGACGATGATCTTACGGCCCGTGAGGCCCGCGTCGCCATCCGGCCCGCCAATGACGAAAACACCGGTGGGGTTCACATGCCAAACGGTGTCAGCGTCGATCCAGCCCTCGGGCAGCACTTCGCGGATGTAAGGCTCCACGATATCGCGGATATCGGCGCTGGTCTGGCGTTCGCTCTCATGCTGGGTCGAGAGCACGATGGAGCTTACGCCTACGGGTTTGCCGTTTTCATAACGCACCGAAAGCTGGCTCTTGGCGTCGGGCCGCAGGGTCGGCTCGGTCCCGTCTTTGCGCACTTCGGCCAGACGGCGCAGGATCGCATGGGCGTAGTGGATCGGTGCGGGCATCAGCTCAGGCGTCTCGTCGGTAGCAAAACCAAACATGATCCCTTGGTCGCCTGCGCCCTCTTCCTTGCCGTCAGCCGCGTCGACACCTTGGGCGATATGCGCCGACTGCGGGTGCAGCAGATTGGTGATCTCACACGTCGCGTGGTGGAACTCTTCCTGCTCATAACCGATGTCTTTGATGCAGGCGCGGGCGATGTCTTCGACCTTGCTAAGATACTCGTCAAGCTTGGTCTTGTTGGCCAGACCGACTTCCCCGCCGATCACGACGCGGTTGGTGGTGGCAAAGGTCTCGGCGGCGACCCGTGCTTCGGGTTCCTCGCTGATGAAAGCGTCGAGGATCGCATCGGAAATCCGGTCGCAGACCTTATCCGGGTGCCCCTCGGAAACGGATTCCGAAGTGAAAGTGTAGTTCTGACGGGACATGTAGTGCTCCAATAAAAATTACGCACCACGTCAGGAAGCCGTTGTGGTGCTCTGCCAATGGCTTAGACAACCGCTGGTGGATGGTCAATCGGCATTCCCGGGCCTGCGGCGGCGGGCCACAGCAAGCCCCGCAAGGCACAGCGCCAAGAGCACAGAAAGCGGCAAATCTCCGCTGCGGCTATAGAGTGTCGGCGGCAAGGGCGCGGGCAGCGGCGCGTCGATGAACCCTTCGGTGTTCAGCGCCAGCGACGCGGTCACACGCCCCTGCGGGTCGATCATCGCCGAGATGCCAGTGTTGGCCGCACGGGCCATCGGCAGCCCCTGCTCAATTGCCCGCATCCGCGCTTGGGCAAGGTGCTGGCGCGGGCCTGCGGCCTTGCCGAACCACGCATCGTTGGTGACCTGCATCAAAAACGCGGGCCGCGCCGGTGCGGCGTTCACGTCATGGGCAAAGACGGCCTCATAGCAGATCAGCGGCAATGCCGCGCCGAGCGTCCCCATATCCAATAGCTGCGCGCCCGGCCCGCTGGAAAAGCCGTTGCCCTCCTGCGCGGCGAGCCCGTGGATCCCGAAACGCGCCATCAGATCGCCCAGCGGCATATATTCGCCAAAGGGCACAAGGTGGTGTTTGTCATAGACCTGTCCGACCGCTCCAGCGGCATCCAGCACCACCAGCGAATTGTAATAGCGCATGTTCGACCGGCGCTGCACGCCCAGAACCACCGGCACGTCAGAGACGGCACCAATCTCGGCCAGCGCGCTGCCCGCCATATCCAGCGCCCAAGGGATCGCAGTTTCGGGCCAGATTACCAGATCAGGCGCTAGGCTCTCGTCTTTTGGCGCGGCGGCGGTGTAGTCGAGTTGCCGTGTGAAAAAGAATTCGAATTTGTCCGCGTTCCACTTTTCCCGCTGGGTCGCATTGGGCTGGACCAGGCGCACCACCTGATCGGTCAATACCGCTGGCGGCGCTTGTGGTGGCAGCAGCAAGAGCAGAACGGTCGACAGCGCCAGCGTCCCCTGCCCCAATCGCAGCGCCAAAGGGCCGCGCAGCAGCATGATCGCGGCGATGGCAAAGAGCCAGAGGTTCAGCGCATAGGGGCCGACCCAAGCCAAGCCCTGCCCCGCCATCACGCCGACCAGCGCCTGCGCGGGCATGGCCCATGGGAAACCGGTGAAAATATAGGCGCGCAGCAGTTCCACCGCCGCCCAAGCCAGCGCCAGTGCCAGCCCGCGCCGTGGCGCAACCCAGCGGGCCAGACCAAAGGCCAGCCCCCAAAACAGCGCCATGCCCGCCGCCAGCAAGATCAGCGCAAAGGGCGCCATCCAGCCGTGACGCTCCACATCGACCAAGAAGGGCGACACGATCCATTGCAGGGCGTGAAGGAAATAGCCAAAGCCAAAGCCCCAACCCAACAGCGCCGCGCGAAACGGGCGGCCAGATTGCGCACGGTAAAGCCAGAAGGCCGCCACCAGCCCTGCAAAGAGCATAAGCGGCAGTTCATAGGGCGCTTGCCCGAAGGCTGCGATGGCGCCGGCGATCGGAGCCAGCAACACCCGGCCCCGCATCGCCAGCCGTTGCATCATCCCCCAGCCCCTTGGGTGCGGACCCGTAAGCGTTTAATGCGGCGCGGATCGGCGTCGATCACCTCGAACTCCGGCCCATCGGGGTGCAAGACCACCTCGCCCCGCGCGGGCACGCGGCCCGACAGCATGAAGACCAGCCCGCCAAGCGTGTCGATCTCCTCTTCATCCACCGTCTCATGGTCGGTCAACGAATGGCCAATCTCAGCTTCAAAATCGCCCAGCGGGGTCTTGGCGAGCGCCAGATAGGTGCCAGGCTTTTCGACCGTCCAGTAGGTGCCCTCGTCAACGTCATGTTCGTCTTCGATCTCGCCTATGACCTGTTCGATCAGGTCTTCGATGGTGACCAGCCCATCAACGCCGCCATATTCGTCAATCACCAATGCCATATGCCGCCGCTCGGCCTGCATCTTGGTCAGCAGCACCCCAATGGTCATGGACGGGGGCACGTAAACCAAGGGACGCAGCATGGCGCGCAGATCGAACTTGGTGTTTTTGCCATTAAACCCGTGATTTAGCGCGAGGTCTTTCAAATGGACCATGCCCACTGGCGTATCCAGCGTGCCGTCATAGACGGGCAGCCGAGTCATGCCGCTTTCCTTGAATACCGCCACCAGCTCATCCAGCGTGGCGCTAACCGGCACGGCGGTAATATCCGCCTTGGGCACGGCCACGTCATCGACCCGCATCCGACGCAGGTTGATCATGCCGTGGCCGGTAGGCCGCTCGGCTTCTGCCGATGCCTCGGGGGTGTCATCCTCGCTGTCCGATGGGCTCAACGCCTCGAACACCCGAGAAAAGAAATTGCCGGTGCGCATTGCGCTATCGTCCGGCAGCTCATGTCTATCTTCATCCGCAAGCGCGCTCTGCGCCGCGTCAGATGATCCGTCTGTATCGCCCATTGGGTCCCGTCTGTGTTGCAAAGCCCCTTAAGGCCCATTTTCCTTATATGGGTCATCATAACCCATTTTGCCAAGTATTTCGCGCTCTAACCCTTCCATCAACGTCGCGTCGGGGTCATTTTCATGGTCATAGCCCAGAAGATGCAACAGCCCATGCACGATAAGATGGGTTACATGCGCGGCCAGTGGCTTGCCCGCCGCTTCGGCTTCGGCGGCGCAAGTCTCATAGGCCAAAGCGATGTCGCCCAGTTCGAGCATTCCGTCAATGCCGGGGCTGGCGGGCAGCGGATCGCCGCCCGGTGTGGCGGCACCCCGTTCCACTGCGGGCCAGCTCAGCACATTAGTGGCGCGCGCTTTGCCGCGAAAGTCTTCGTTCAGTACAGCAATGCGGGCGTCATCGCAGGCCAGCAGGGTCATCTCTGCCGCCTCGGCGTTGAGGCCGAGATGCCCCAGAGTGGCGCGTGCCGCCGCATGAGCGAGCGGTTCAAGGTCGACCGCGTTCCAGCGGTCGTCCTCAATCACGATGTCGAAATCTTCTAGCATCACATCAAGCGGCACCGCTATCTGCCTCATAGGCCTCAATAATCGCGGCCACGAGCGGGTGGCGCACCACGTCTTTAGAGGTGAAGTAATTGAAGCTGATGCTCGGGATTGTCTTGAGCAGCCGTTCAGCATCCTGAAGCCCCGATTGCACCCCACGCGGCAGGTCGATCTGGGTCCGGTCGCCGGTGATCACCATGCGGGAGTTCTGCCCTAGCCGCGTCAGGAACATCTTCATCTGCATCGACGTGGCGTTCTGCGCCTCATCCAGCACGACGAAGGCATTCGACAGCGTCCGCCCCCGCATAAAGGCCAGCGGCGCGATCTCGATGCGCTTTTCTTCTAGCAGCTTCGCCAATTGCTTGCCCGGCAGGAAATCATTCAGCGCGTCATAGAGCGGCTGCATGTAGGGGTCGACCTTGTCCTTCATGTCACCGGGCAGATAACCCAGCTTCTCCCCCGCCTCGACCGCGGGGCGCGAAAGAATGATCCGGTCCACATGCCCGCCGATGAACATCGACACGCCCACCGCCACCGCCAGATAGGTCTTGCCGGTGCCGGCAGGGCCGATGCCAAAGGCCAGTTCATTGTCAAACAGCGATTGCACATAAGCCTTCTGCGCGTCAGTGCGCGGCTCCACCCGTTTCTTGCGGGTCTGGATTTCAATCGCGTCCGAGATCGGCATTTCCAACTGGTCGCCCTGACGCACGCCGGTGCCAGCGCCGGAATTGCCCATGCGCAACATGCCGTCCACATCCGCAGGCTCAACCGAGCGCCCGCTTTCCAGCCGCACATAAAGCGCGTTCAGCAGGCTTTCGGCTTTCTCCACGGCCTCGCCTTCACCCAAAATCTGCAGGTGATTGCCGCGCCGGATGATCTGCACCTCGAGCGATTTCTCAATGGCAGCCAGATGCGCGTCATAGGCGCCGCAGAGGTCGATCAAAAGGCGGTTATCGGGAAATTCCACCACCCGTTCGGCCGCGGTTTCCGGTGTCATCAGATCAGTTGAAGGCAATGCGCGTATCCTTTGTGAAGCACTCAATGGTGAGATAGTCAGGCGGGCAGGGTTTACCAACCCGTAGCGACAAAAAGGGCCGAAGCGCAATGCGCTCCGGCCCGAGGTGTCTGTTATGGCCCGCCAAGGTCAGTTCGGGTCTTTGATGTTGGAGCCGCCCTTGAAGTCTCCGACCGTATGGGTTGGAGGGGCCACGCCCGAACAGACCGGCTTGCCGAATTTATCAAGCCGTGCCGAAAGATAGCCCTCAACCCCATCGTCGATGATCCAGTGGTCGCAGCCGTTGGGATCGACCCAGATGCCGGCCTGAAGGTTGCTTAGGTGCTTTTTATCGATGCCCCGGTCAAATGTCTTGTCCGAAGGATAGCCCCGGCCCAGACCACCTTCGAAGTCGGTACAGGCTGACAGGCCGACGGCACAGGCGGTGACCATGAGAAGTTTCGTCTTAATCACTTTTTTGGTCCCTTCAGCGAATGCAGATAATTTCGACACGGCGGTTTTTGGCCATGTTCGCAGCGGAATTGTTCGGCACGGCGGGCATCCGTTCACCGTAGCCCCGCACATCAGCGATACGCGCACCAACCTGATTGGCGACATGCGCCACGGCATTGGCGCGGTTGTAAGAAAGACGCATGTTATAGGCGTCCGAGGCGCGGCTGTCGGTGTGGCCAGTGATGATGTAAGATACTGCCCCGGTCGATTGGAAGAAGTTCGCCAAACGCGCACGGCCCTGAGCGGAGATACTGTATTTGTCGGTGGCAAAGAACTGATCCGCCTCCATCACGCCGCAGACATTGCCCCGGCGGCAGACCGGAATGCCCTGACGCGTGGTGTGCGGGGTCATATAGCCCTCGGCCCCGTCATCCATGACCCAGTGCTCACAGCCGTCGGGATCAACCCAAATGGTCGGCGTGTAGACGCCCTTGTCGCGGCCCTGTTGCGAGGGTGTCTGCGCGTCTGCCGACGTGCTGGCCACGGTAAGCACGGCTGCCATCGTCAGGCTGGCCATGGCGCGCAGCGCATTGGAAATAGTGGGTCCCACAGCGTTTGTCCTTATTTTAAATTCTGGCAAATGCGGCCCCTCCCCGGACCCGCGTCCACGTAATATACGGCTAGGTTAAGTAAAAACGGGCCTGCTGTGAAGCTGCGAAATCAACATTTTGTGGCTCGGGCACTTCGGGTTACAACGAATCTGTCGCGCCGCTGGGGCAGGAATGACCATCCCCACCCGGCCTACAGGCCACCAGCCCGCCGACAAAAATGTCCTATTAACCCATAGGTCGGCGACAATCACCCGCAGGCCTTTGAGATTGTTCGCACCTCTCTGACAGTGCCATCGAATCTTCTTGAAATACGCACGATTGGGTCTAAGCCTCTATGCATCAGATCGCGAGGGTGGGACTTTCGCGCGGCTTTGCCGATCTTGACTGACGCTGCAACGATAACTGGGGGACCAACTCATGATGAAAACAATACTCGCCACCGCCGTCACCGGCCTGCTTGCCCTGCCCGCCTTTGCCGGAGGTGTGAAATACGCCTACCACAATCAAGGCAAGGCGCATCCAACAGGCAATGTGATCCACGTCAGCTGCTACCGTGGCCCATGGAATGACGTGATCTGGGACCGCCCCAATTCCGTTTTTGTGGATAGCCTCGTCGCCGTTGGATACGACTTCTCGACTGCCCATGCCGTGGCCGAGCGCATTTGTCGTGATGACAAGCTGGTTGGCAACCCTGCGGGCATGAAAGCGGCGATGGAGCGGATCTTTGCGGATGCCTCTTCTCACCGGAAACACAACTACTGATACGCTTGGGGTGCGCGGCGACGCGCACCCACTGCGGCCCTGCTGGCCACCAAGATAGAAAAGGATTTAGATCTGAACAGCGGCCAAAGAGTTCGTTTTGGCCTCAGTCACCCGCACGCGCTGGATATCACCAATCGCCGCCGTGCAGTTCTCAATATGCACCGCATGCAGATACTCTGACTTACCGAGCATCTGACCGGGCAAGCGGCCTTTCTTCTCAACCAGAACCGACACCTCGCGCCCAACCATCGACTGCTGGATTTCGCGCTGGTGCTGAGTGATGAGCCCCTGCAAACGTTGCAGGCGGTCGTCAGCCACGACTGGATCGACCAGCGGACGCTCTGCCGCAGGCGTGCCGGGGCGGGTGGAGTATTTGAACGAATAGGCATAGCCGTAGCGCACCTGCCGGACGAGCTCCATCGTGGCCTCAAAATCGGCATCGCTTTCCTCGGGGAAGCCGACGATAAAATCGCCGGATAGCACGATGTCAGGCCGCGCTTCGCGGATGCGTTCCAGCAGTTTAAGATAGCTTTCGGCGGTATGGCTGCGGTTCATCCGTTTCAGGATATGATCGCTGCCGGACTGCACCGGCAAGTGCAGGTAAGGCATCAGTTCGGGCACCTCACCATGCGCCGCGATCAGATCGTCACCCATGTCGTTAGGGTGGCTGGTGGTGTAGCGAATACGTTCCAGCCCGTCGATCTTGGCGAGCGCGCGGATCAGACCGGCCAGCGTCATGCCACCGTGGTAGGCGTTCACGTTCTGGCCCAGCAAAGTGACTTCGCGCACGCCGCGCTCGACCAGATCGCGGGCCTCCTCCAACACCTTTTCGGCGGGGCGGGAAACTTCGGCCCCGCGGGTATAGGGCACAACGCAGAAGGCGCAGAACTTGTCGCAGCCCTCTTGCACGGTCAGGAAAGCCGCGGGGGCGCGTTTCGCTTTGGGACGGCTCTTGAGGTGGTCGAATTTGTCTTCCGCCGGGAAATCGGTGTCCAGCGCGCTTTGCCCGCTGCGCACCTTCGCTTCCATTTCTGGCAGACGGTGATAGCTTTGCGGGCCGACCACCAGATCGACGGCGGGCTGACGGCGCATGATCTCTTCGCCTTCGGCCTGCGCCACGCAGCCCGCCACACCGATCTTCAGATCGGGCCGCGCGTCTTTCAACGGTTTCAGGCGGCCCAACTCGGAATAAACCTTCTCTGCGGCCTTTTCGCGGATGTGGCAGGTGTTGAGCAGGATCATATCCGCGTCATCCGCGCGGTCGGTCGTGACATAGCCCTGACCGCCAAGGCTTTCGGCCATGCGTTCGCTGTCATAGACGTTCATCTGGCAACCATAGGTCTTGATGAACAGCTTTTTCGGTTGTGTCATGGCGGAGATCCAACTGGCTTTGGCAGTATATAGGCAGATGGCGTCGTCTAGCAGCGGCAGCCGCGTCTTGCAATGCATCCGGAATTGACCGACTTTGCGCCACGGAAATACCAGCGGGGGCCTATGCGGTATAGCGATCTCGATCATCTTATCAAAGAGGCGCAGGCGGCGCTCAAGGCGGGCCCCATCGCCATGATCGTGGTCGAGGATGAGGTGGAGATCGACACCACCCTGCGCCACCACCAGCAAGCGGGCTTTGACACTGTGTTGGCGCTGATGCCCGCCGCCTTTGATCTGCCCCGCGACTTGCAGGAAAGCGTGCTGCGTGTGGACTACGACACCACCGCCGAAGGCGCGTTAGAGCAGGCGGTAAACCGGATGATCCCGGCGGTGCCGGGGCAGTGGCTTTATTACTGTTACAACGCCGAATATCTGTTCCACCCCTTCAGCGAGACGCGCAACATCAAGGAACTGCTGGCGTTTCACAGTGAAGAGCGGCGCGATGCGCTGCTTGGCTATGTGGTTGACCTCTACGCGCTTGATCTCAAACGCCATCCCAATGCCGTCTCTCTGGAACAGGCGCATCTGGACCGGTCAGGCTATTACGCGCTGGCGCGTAAAGACGCAGCGCGCGATGGACACCCCAAGGAGCGGCAGTTAGACTTCTTCGGTGGCCTGCGTTGGCGGTTTGAAGAACACGTGCCGAAGCTGAGCCGCAAAATTGATCGGATCCCGCTGTTTCGCGCCAAGCCGGGTTTGAAGCTGCGCAGCGATCACACCTTTAATGATGAAGAATACAATACCTACGCCTGTAAGTGGCACCACAATATCACCATAGCCGTCTGCTCGTTCCGCACGGCAAAGGCGCTGAAAAGCAATCCCGGCAGCCGCTATGATATACCGACGTTTCAATGGCATAACTCAGAGCCGTTTGAGTGGCATTCTAGGCAGTTGATGGATCTGGGCCTAATGGAGCCGGGTCAGTGGTTTTGAAGAAAACCCGGTAGCCTCGGCGTTGACCGTGTTCCCTCCTGCCCAAACCCGCCGCTTTCCTAAAACCTCCTTGCACTCGCGCTTTATGCACCTATGACGGAAGACAGCCAGAACGGGAGGGTCCGATGTCCGTCAACATGCTCGACACATTCATCAAACCAATGCACCGCGAGGGCGTCAAATTCGTGGCGATCTTTGCCGCCATCACGCTGGTGCTCTTCGCCATCGAAGAAGTGCTGGGCTGGATCGGCGTCGGGTTGACCGTTTGGTGCTACTATTTCTTCCGCGATCCTGAGCGTGTGACCCCCGACCGTCCCGACCTCATCGTCAGCCCCGCCGATGGCATCGTCTCGCTCATCGAGCCTGCCGTGCCGCCTGCCGAATTGGGCATGCCCGATGTGCCGCTGACCCGCGTCAGCGTCTTCATGAGCGTGTTTAACTGCCACATCAACCGCGCCCCCGTCGCGGGCAAGGTGCAGGCCGTCGCTTACCGTCCGGGCAAATTCTTTAACGCCTCGCTCGACAAGGCCAGCGCCGACAATGAGCGTAACAGCCTGTGCATCCGTATGGACGATGGACGCGATCTGGCCGTGGTGCAGATCGCCGGCCTCGTCGCACGTCGCATCGTCTGTTTCGTAAAATCCGGTGACGCGCTGGAAACCGGCGAACGCTTTGGCTTGATCCGCTTTGGCTCCCGGCTAGATGTCTACCTGCCCGAGGGCGTCGACCCAATGGTCAGCATCGGGCAAACCATGGTCGCCGGGGAAACCGTGCTGGCCGAGTTGAAACCGCCGGTGGCCCAGACCACCCCCGTCTAGGATTGCTGCATGCGCCCCTCTTCTGAAAAGTCCGGCGCAGACCTTGCGCTGATCCAGCTCCTGCCCAACGCGCTGACGATCACCGCGATTTGCGCAGGGCTATCAGCGATCCGGTTTGGGGTGCAGGGCAACTATGTGCTGGCCGTGCAACTGATCCTTCTGGCCTGCGTGCTGGATGGGTTGGACGGGCGGCTGGCGCGGTTGTTGCGCTCTTCCAGCCCGATGGGCGCTGAGTTGGACTCACTGGCCGATTTTCTGAATTTTGGCGTGGCCCCGCCGCTGATCCTCTATTTCTGGGCGTTGCAAGACATGCGCAGCGCGGCGTGGATTTCCGTGCT
Organism: Sulfitobacter sp. SH24; assembly: GCF_965641895.1. Lineage (NCBI taxonomy): Bacteria > Pseudomonadati > Pseudomonadota > Alphaproteobacteria > Rhodobacterales > Roseobacteraceae > Sulfitobacter > Sulfitobacter sp. SH24. The sequence goes on along the minus strand of NZ_OZ282575.1, from coordinate 1,029,816 downwards.
GATCTATGCGGTCTGCTGCGTGGTGCGGCTTGCGCGCTTCAACGTGAACGACAAGGCCGAGGCCGAGAAGGCCAAGAATGGCGACGCGGTGGGCGAGAGCGGGTCTTTCTTCACCGGCATCCCCTCGCCCGCCGGTGCGTTGTTGGTGCTGCTGCCGATGACCGCCTCTTTTGCCTTTCATAACCGGCCCATCGTGCCGGATTGGTTAATTTGCCTGCATATGGTGCTCATCGGCTTTCTGATGATCAGCCGGATTCCCACGTGGTCGTTCAAGACCACCAAAGTCTCGCGCCGCCATGTGAAGTACCTGCTGGTGGGTGTGGCGATTTTTGCCGCAGCGCTGGCGACCTATGCTTGGACCACGCTGGTCGCCCTTTGTGTAGCCTATATCGGCATGGTGGTCTGGGGCCTGCTGCGGGCAAGGAAAACGACTAAAACCAAAAGGATTTAAGATGGATATCAAGGCGGTTGAGACATCCTATGCCCGCTGGGCGCCAATCTACGACAAGACCTTCGGCGCGCTGACCAGCGGCGGTCGCCGTCATGTCGTTGCCCATATCAACAAGGGCGGCGGATCGGTCCTTGAAGTGGGCGTCGGCACTGGCCTGTCCCTGCCCCATTACGCGCCGCATCTGTCGGTCACCGGCATTGATTTCAGTGACGAGATGCTCGCCAAAGCCCGTCAGCGGGTCACTCGCGAGAGGCTAAAGCATGTAACCGACCTGCGCCAGATGGATGCCCGCAACCTCGATTTCCCCGACGCCAGCTTTGACACCATCGCCGCCATGCATGTCCTTTCGGTCGTGCCCGAACCGGAACGTGTCATGGAAGAGATTGCCCGCGTGTTAAAGCCAGGCGGTCAGGTGGTGATCGCAAACCACTTCATGCGCACCACAGGTGTGCTCGGTTTCCTAGAGAAGGTCTCCGCCCCTTTTGCCAATACGCTCGGCTGGCATTCGGATTTTGAGATGGAAACCGTGTTGCAGCAAGATGCGCTGCAGCTTGAAGACGAACGCGCCTTGCCACCGATGGGCATGATGACATTTCTGGTGCTGCGCAAACGCGGCTAAGCCGCGCCCTGCGGTGGGGTGCAATGCCCCGCCGCCTAAGACTTCCGGCGCAGGCGGATCACCACATCGACCGAGGCAATCTCGGCCCCATCGGGCGCATCGGGAAGCTGCGCGATCACCAATTGCTCTGACGGCGCGTCGGTGAGCTTGCTGTCGTCTTCCCAAAAGAAATGCGGGTGGTCGTGGGTGTTGGTGTCGAAATAGCTTTTGGAGCCATCAACGGTCACTTCCTGCAACAGCCCCGCATCACAGAAAGCGCGCAGCGTGTTGTAGACCGTCGCCAGCGACACGGCTTCGCCCTGCCCCTTGGCCGCCTCAAACAGGCTTTCAGCGGTGACGTGACGGTCTTGACCATCGCCCACCAGCAGGCTTGCCAGCGTGACACGTTGGCGTGTGGGGCGTAGTCCGGCCTGCGCCAGCCAGCGCGTCCCGACCTCTTGTTCCTGTTCGGACATCAGTTTCCTGCCTTTCAGAGCCATATAAAGGATGAAATCCCCGGTTTTCAATTGAAAACCTCGCGCCAATCGTCGCAGCCGCCCTTGCGCGGCCCTTGCAGCACGCAGTGACGCGGTGCTAAACGGGGCCGGTGTTATAACAGAGCAGCAGGAGAGCCGCAGGATGGCCGACTACCCCACGAGTTTCGACAAGGAAGATCTGCTGAAATGCGCCCGCGGTGAGCTTTTCGGCCCCGGCAACGCACAGCTTCCCGCCCCGCCGATGCTCATGATGGACCGGATCACCGATGTCTCGGCCGACGGTGGTGCCCATGGAAAAGGCCATATCACCGCCGAATTCGACATCACTCCGGACCTGTGGTTCTTTGAATGCCACTTCCCCGGCAATCCGATCATGCCCGGCTGCCTTGGCCTTGATGGTCTGTGGCAGCTCACGGGCTTCAACCTCGGCTGGCGCGGCTGGCAGGGGCGCGGTTATGCGCTTGGCGTGGGCGAGGTGAAGCTTACCGGCATGGTACGCCCGGACCGCAAGATGCTGACCTACAAAATTGATTTCACCAAGGCGATCCAGACCCGCCGCCTGACCATGGGCGTGGCCGATGGCATCGTCGAAGCCGATGGCGAGGTGATCTATCAGGTGAAAGACATGAAAGTGGCGCTGAGCGAAAGCTGAACATCGCGTCCAACGACTTAAAAAGGGGGCCGGATGGCCCCCTTTTTTGCGTGAGTAGTGTCATTCGATTTAGATGGTTTGCATCTCTTGCACCTTGCCATCATGACGGCCCGTGACCGCCGCTTCGGCCAAGACCGCCGCCACATCCGCACGGCGTGCCTGCGCGCCTTGATCCACGTCATTGCCCAGTTTCACGGCGTCAGTCTTAGGATCATCCGTCAGCGCCACGGGCCGCAGGATCGAATAGGTCAACCCAGAGGCCTGCAAATGCTTGTCAGCGGCTTGTTTCGCCTTTAAGTAATGGGTCATCTCATGGTCCTCGGGCGGGTTGTCTGCCCCGACCGAGCTTAGCATTACAAAGCGACCAACCTTGGCCTCTCGGGCGAAATCCACCAGACGCTGGGCGCCTTCTCTGTCGACCTTCTCGGTCATTTCTGGCCCTGTGCTGCCGCCCGACCCTGCGGCAAAGATCACTACATCGACACCGTCGCATACGCCCGTTTGCAGGTTGGTCAAATCCCCCTGCCGCTGTTCGGTGCCTTCTGGCAGAACGGAGGTGTCAGAGCCATCACGCACCAATGCGATCGGCTCGGCCCCTCGGTCTTTCAATTCGCTCACAAGCAAACGCCCCGTTTTGCCGGTCGCACCGGCAACAAGTATCTTCATAGTCATGTAGAACCCCTTAAAATTTTGCAGATATCAGGGCGAACAGCATATGATGCCGCCCGCCAATTGCCGTTCAGGACGACAGGAAAATCGATTTGGCGTTGACGAATTCCTTCATGCCAAAGCCGCCGTGCTCACGCCCGTAACCAGAGTTTTTCACCCCGCCGAACGGCATATTCGGATCGGCTGCACCAAAGTTGTTGATCCGCACCATACCGGTATCGAACTCATCTCGCGCCAGCTTGAGCGCGTGCTCTTCGTCGGTGCAGAAGATGCCACCGCCCAAGCCATATCGGCTGTCATTGGCGATGCGCATGGCGTCTTCGTCATCCTTGGCGCGGATCACCGCCGCCACAGGGCCAAAGATTTCATCGTCATAGGCTGGCATCCCGGGCGTCACTTCCGACAAAACGGTCGCAGGATAGTAGGCGCCTGTTCGGTCCGGCACTTCCCCGCCGCATAGGATCTTGGCACCCTTTTCGACGCTCTCTTTTACCTGATCGCGCACCGTTTCAAACTGGCCTTGGCTGGAAAGCGGTCCAAGCTTGGTATCTTCGTCCATCGGATCGCCCATCGGGATTTCCTTCATCGCGTCGACATAGGCGCTAACAAAGGCGTCGTAATTCTTCTCGGTCACGATAAAGCGCTTGGCCGAAACACAGGTTTGACCATTGTTATAAAGCCGCCCCATGGTCGAGAATTTAACAGCCGTTTCGATGTCCGCATCTTCCAGCACCAGATAGGCGTCGTTCGAACCCAATTCGAGCACGGATTTTTTGAGGTTTTTCGCCGCCTCCGCACCGATATGGCTACCCGCCTTATCAGAACCGGTCATGGTCACACCGCGCACAAGTTTGTGGGCGATCAGCTTGTCAGATGTGTCGTGGTCAATGATGATCACATTGAACAAATCCTTAGGCAGCCCGGCTTCTTCGCAGATTTCTTTCAGACGCAGACCGCTGCCAGTGCAGATTTCCGCGTGTTTCAGCACGCAGCCATTGCCCGTCATTAAATTGGCGGCCAACACGCGCACGGGCTGGTACAATGGGAAATTCCAAGGCTGAATTTGATAAATCACGCCAATGGGCTGATAGGTCACCACGCCGCGCTTCTTGCCGCCTGCGTGTTTGCGCTCTTCGTCTTCCAGCATTTCTGGACCGTTTTCGGCGGTGTATTCAAAGATCTGCGCGCAAAGCTCGACCTCTGTCAGACCGTCCTTGTACAGCTTGCCGACCTCACGGGTCATTAACTCTGACAAGTTCTCTTTATTCTCGCGCAGCTTTTCCGCGATCTTTTTTAGGTATGGGGCGCGCTCAGCATGGGAGAGTTTGCGCCATTCTTTGAAAGCTTCATGCGTGGCCTCGACTGCTTGGGTCGCCTCGGCTTCGGACATCACGGTGTAGGTGTTCAGTACCTCTTCGGTGGCGGGGTTTACCGTCTTGATCTCGGGCATTCTGTTCTCCTTTATATCTCCCTGGGCTAACACCGCCTGCCCGCCGGGCGTTCCATCACAGAACCTTGACCGGCAACTTCCGCCCGCTGGCTTTCGGCAAACCGCTTGCGCCGTGCCGCCGTGCTGTCATACACCGGGGCTGATAAAACAAAGGAGTGCTGCCCATGCGCCGCGTCGTCGTCACAGGGTTGGGAATTGTCTCATCCATCGGAAATAACGCCGAAGAAGTGCTAGCCGCGCTGAAAGACGGCACCTCCGGGATCGAAGCAAGCCCGGAGATGGCCGAACACGGGTTCCGCAGCCGCGTGGCCGGGACGCTCAAGATCAATCTGTCCGACCACATCGACAAGCGCACCCTGCGTTTCATGGGTCCGGGCGCGGGTTATGCCTATGTCGCCATGTCCCAAGCGATTGCGGATGCGGGTCTGGATGAGAGCCAGATCAGCAACCCGCGCACAGGTCTGGTGGCAGGCTCTGGCGGGCCGTCGACCAGCGCCATGTTCACCGCGCATAACATCGTCAAAGACACCGGGGCCACCAAGCGCATCGGGCCGTTTGCAGTCCCGAAATGTATGTCCTCGACCGTCAGCGCGAACCTCTCGACCGCGTTCAAGATCAAGGGCATTAACTATTCCATCACCTCCGCCTGCTCCACCTCGCTGCATTGCATCGGCAACGCGGCCGAGCAGATCATGCTGGGCAAACAAGACCTCATGTTTGCCGGTGGTGGTGAGGAGTTGGACTGGACGCTCAGCTGCCTCTTTGACGCGATGGGTGCGATGTCGTCCAAATACAACGACGCGCCCGAAACGGCGAGCCGCGCCTTCGACGCTGACCGCGACGGTTTTGTGATCTCCGGCGGCGGCGGTATGCTGGTGCTGGAAGACCTCGACCACGCGCTGGCGCGCGGTGCGAAAATCTATGCCGAAGTGACCGGCTATGCCGCCACCAGCGACGGCCACGACATGGTAGCACCCTCCGGTGAAGGCGGCGAGCGCGCAATGCGTCTGGCGCTCGACACCCTGCCCGAAGGCCGCAAGGTCGGCTATATCAACGCGCACGGCACCTCGACCCCCGTCGGCGACGTGGGCGAGATCGAAGCGGTGCGCCGGGTCTTCGGCAAGGGCAGCACGCCACCGGTAAGCTCCACCAAGTCGATGACCGGCCACGCGCAGGGCGCTGCCGGTGCGTTGGAGGCGATCTTCAGCCTGCTGATGCTCGACAACGATTTCATCGCCCGGTCGATCAACGTGCAAAACCTCGACCCCGCGCTTGATCCGTCGGAAATCGCGCTTGAGCGGGTGGACAATGCGGGGCTCGATTCCGTGATGACCAACTCCTTCGGGTTTGGTGGCACCAACGGGTCGATGATCCTGTCAAAGTATAAGGGCTGAGGGCGCGATATGTCAGGAATGCTTGCAGGAAAACGCGGCCTTATCATGGGTGTGGCCAACGAACGCTCCATCGCTTGGGGCATCGCTAAGGCGATGGCAGAGGCCGGGGCCGAACTGGCTTTCACCTATCAGGGCGAAGCCTTTGGCAAACGGCTCGAGCCGCTGGCGCAGAGCGTCGGGTCTGACTTCATGGTCGATGTCGATGTGACCGATGACGCCTCGCTCGACTGCGCCTTCGAGGAATTGGGCGCGCGCTGGCCGACGATTGATTTTGTCGTGCATGCCATTGCTTTCTCGGACAAATCCGAGTTGACGGGGCGGTTCCTGAACACCAGCCGGGCAAACTTTAAGAACTCGATGGATATCTCGGCCTATTCATTCATCGACGTGGCGCGCCGCGCGCATCCGCTGATGGTTGAGAATGGCGGCACGTTGATGACGCTGACCTACATGGGGTCAAACCGCGTGACGCCGAACTACAATGTAATGGGTGTGGCCAAGGCGGCGTTGGAAAGCGCCACGCGCTATCTGGCGAATGATCTGGGGCCGGAAGGCATCCGCGTGAACGCGATTTCGCCGGGGCCGATGAAAACGCTGGCGGGGGCTGCGATTGGTGGCGCGCGCAAGACGTATAAGCACACGGATCAGAACGCGCCACTGCGGTCCAATGCGACGCTGGAGGCGGTTGGTGGCACGGCGGTCTATCTGGCGTCTGATGCGGGGGCTTGCACAACGGGCGAGATCATCCGCGTCGATGGCGGGTTCCACGTGCTGGGGATGCCGCAGGCGGAGAACCTGTAAGTCTAGAACTAAGGGCCATCGCCTGCCCGTGGGGTGGCGATGGCAACGTGGCTTTGTGCCACTTTATGGTGCAGCCTTTGGACGACTTCGAAGGCTCCCGCCCAGCCTCACCAAATCGCCAGCCCGCCGGGACGGGCAGGCGATGGCCCGGCGCCTGCGGCTTGATTCCAGGCTCAGGTGGTAGGCTCTACCGCAGCACCTCCGTCTGCCAGAGCCAGATCTTCATCCCCCCATGCGCAATCGCTGGCCCCTGCGGCTTCCACGGCAGCCCTGTCGCCCGCGCCAAAGGCGGCTCTGACGTCACCAGCCCCACACGCCAGCCGCGGAACCGCGCCTTCAGTGTCTCGCCCAGCGTCCCATATAGTGGATAAAGCAGCTTCTTATTCCCGATGCGCCCGCCATAAGGCGGGTTCACGATCACCAACCCCGGCGGGCCTTCAGGCGGCTGCACCTCCCCTGCCCCGTGGCAGGCGAAATGGCACCACGCACCCACACCCGCACGCTCGGCGTTGGCCGTGCTCATCCGGATTGCGCCTGCGTCCCGATCCGAGCCGTAGAACCGCGCTGCAGGTTCGGCCACCGCCCCACCGCTGCGCATCTCCTCCCAAACCCCGGCATCGAAACTCGCCAAGTCCTCAAAGGCAAAGCTCCGACTGCGCCCCGGCTTCAACCCCGCCGCAATCTCCGCCGCCTCAATCAAAAACGTCCCCGAACCACACATCGGATCAACCACCGGCTCGCCGGGCGTGTAGCCGCAAGACCGCAGCATCAGCGCCGCCATATTCTCGCGCATCGGCGCCTTGCCCACAGCCTCTTTATGCCCGCGCTTGTGCAGCGCCTCGCCAGAGGTATCGAGGCTGAATTGCACCGCGTTGTCGTGAATACGTACCTTCAACACCAGCGCTGCCTCGGCATCCACCGTAATCCCATGGTTTTCGCGCAGCGCCGTCTCAACCCGCTGCTGCGCCGCCCCGGCATGGTAAATCTTCGACGCCTTGCACGTCACCTGCACCTTCACCGGCACATCGGCGCGCAGCACGTCACCAAAGGGAAACTTGCGGCAGCGCTTGTCCAACTGCGCCAGATGGAAGGCCATAAACCCGCCGATCCGCGCCAGCACCCGGCCCGCGCCGCGCAGCTCTAGGTTCGCGCGCCAGACCTCGGGCCAACCGCCTTGAACGGTCACGCCGCCGGGCTGCGCCTGCGCCTCGGCAAAGCCTTTTTCCTGCGCCTCGGCGCAGAGCAAATCCTCAAGCCCGGGCGGGCAGACAAGGAAGATCTCGAATGTATCTGGGGTATCCATGGCCCCTGCATAAGCGCCTGCGCGGCGCGGTGCGAGGGGAAAAAGACGCGCATCGCGCCTTGCAGGCCCGCCGGAGAGACATCCCCCCGGCAGGCAATGTCAGATCGCTTAGGCGATTTTGACCAGTTCGATGTCGAACTGCAGGTCTTTGCCTGCCAGCGGGTGGTTGGCGTCGAGGGTCACGGTGGTCTCGTCTACTTCCACCACGGTCACGGGCAGCGCCTGACCTTCGGGCGTCTGCATCTGCAACTGCGTGCCGGGATCAAGCGGGATGTCCGCCGGGATGCCTTCGCGCGGCACCGACTGGCGCATCTCAGGGTTCACCGGGCCGTAGGCTTCTTCGCTGGGCACCTGAACGACCTTCTTGTCGCCTTCGGTCATGCCGGGCAGCGCGCTGTCGAGGCCGGGGATGATCTGACCCGAACCCACAACGAATTCCAACGGGTCACGGCCCTCAGAGCTATCGAAAGTGGTGCCGTCCTGCAGCGTGCCGGTATAGTGAATCTGTACTGTGTCGCCGGATTTGACCTCAGCCATTGTTGTCTCCAATTTGTCGGGGGAAAAGGGAAGGAGGCCGCGTATCTGCACGGGTGCTCCAAATTCCGCGACAGCATGAAGATTGTGTGCCTGAGAGTAAACCCCCAGTCCCGGCCGATTGGGGAATTCGCCCCTTTCCGCCGCTGCGCCCGCGTGCCACTCTGCCGCGATACGGAAAGGGAGAGCCTGTCAGATGCCTATCACCACCTGCGTTTTCGACGCCTATGGAACCCTGTTCGACGTGGCCGCCGCGGCGCGTGAGGCGGCCAAAGAGCCTGCCTTTGCCGCCATCGCCGAGACTTGGCCGCAGCTGGCAGAACACTGGCGCCTCAAGCAGTTGCAGTATTCATGGCTGCGCGCCGTGACCGGGGCGCATGACGATTTCTGGCAGGTCACCCAGGAGGCACTCGACTGGTCGTTGGAGAAGATGGGCGTCGCTGACGACCCTGCCCTTCGCGAGCGCCTGTTCGCGCTTTATTGGGAGCTTCAGGCCTTTGCCGAAGTCCCCGCCATGCTGCGTGCGCTGAAAGACGGCGGCCTGAACACCGCGATCTTATCCAACGGCTCGCCCGCGATGCTGGAGGGGGCGGTGCAATCTGCGGGAATCAGTGACCTTTTGGATGTGTCGCTCTCGGTCGAAAGTGTTGGGGTCTTCAAACCCCATGCATCGGTCTATGACCTTGTCGGGCAGCACTACGGCTGCGCCAAAGACGAGGTGCTGTTCGTCTCCTCCAACGGCTGGGATGCAGCAGCGGCGACGGGCTATGGCTTCACGACCGCATGGGTGAACCGGGGTGGCGATCCGGTGGACAGGCTGCCATGGAAACCGGCGCATCAGTTGCGTGAGCTCAGCGGCATCCCTGCACTGGCGGGCCTCTGATGGCGCGGTTCATCACCTCCGACGGGCTGTCGCTTCACTACACGGACGAAGGTTCCGGCCTGCCGATCCTCTGCCTTGCGGGCCTCACCCGCACCGGCGCGGATTTCGACTACCTCGCCCCACATCTGTCGGATCATCGCCTGATCCGCATGGACTACCGGGGCCGAGGGCGTTCGGATTTCGACAAGAATTGGCAGAACTACACGCTGCCGGTGGAATGCCGCGATGTGCTGGAACTGCTGGCGCATCTGGGGTTGGACAAGGTCGCCATCATCGGCACCTCGCGCGGCGGGCTTAACGCGATGGGGCTGGCGATGGTCGCCCATGACCACCTGCTGGGCGTGGCGCTGAATGACGTCGGGCCCGAGCTTGACGCCAAGGGCATTGAGTTCATCATGGGCTATCTGGGCCGCAACCCCGCCGCCAAGACCTATGAAGAGGCCGCCGCCGCGATGGCCCGTGCCTTCCCCGAGTTTCGCGGCGTACCAGAAAGCCGCTGGCTGGAAGAGGTGCAACGTCATTACACGGCGACCGAAGACGGGTTAAAGATCACCTACGACCCGCACCTGCGCGATGCCATCGCCACAGCGGGGCAGCCGACGCCCGACCTCTGGCCGTTTTTCGACGCGCTTCAAGGCATGCCACTGGCTGCAATCCGGGGCGCGAATTCGACCTTACTAAGCCGCGAAACGCTGATGCAAATGCAGGCGCGGCGGCCTGATATGATCACTGCCGAAGTACCGGATCGCGGTCACGTGCCGTTTCTCGACGAACCCGAGGCGCTGGCCGCGCTGCACGAATGGATAGGACAATTGCAATGAACATCGACATGATCCGCGCCTCTGCCGCCCGCGCAGAGGGCCATGTGCGGCGCACGCCCCTGCTGAACTCGCATTTTTTGGATGAGATCGCAGGCCGTCGCGTCTGGATCAAACCGGAGTGCCTGCAACATACCGGCAGCTTCAAGTTTCGCGGTGCATGGTCGGCGCTGTCATCGCTGAACCCAGAGGCGCGTGCCAAGGGTGTCATCGCCTATTCCAGCGGCAACCACGCGCAGGGCGTGGCGCTGGCGTCGAAAATGCACGGTGCACCCGCCGTAATTATCATGCCCAAAGACAGCCCGCGCCTGAAGATCGCCAACACCCGAGCCTATGGGGCCGAGGTCGTACTCTATGACCGCGCGGGGGAAAGCCGCGAAGAGATTGGCGCGAAACTGGCGGAGGAGCGCGGCCTGACACTGATCAAACCCTATGACGAGCCGCAGGTGATCGCGGGCCAAGGCACCACGGGGCTGGAAATTGCGCAGCAGGCAGCCGAGGCCGGGATCGAGAACGCTGATGTGATTGTCTGCTGCGGCGGCGGCGGTCTGACCTCCGGCATCGCGCTCGCGTTGGAGGCCGAGGCCCCCAGCTTTCGCGTGCGCCCGGCGGAGCCGGAAGGCTTTGACGATGCGGCCCGGTCGCTGGCGCAAGGTAAAATCGTGGGCAACGCTCGCCCGCTTGGATCGATCTGCGATGCCATCGTGACGCCTCAGCCGGGTGATCTTACCTATCCGATCATGCAGCGGCTCGCCGGCCCCGGATTGGTGGTGAGTGACGATGAGGCTTTGCAGGCGATGGCGCAGGCCTTCAATCGGCTGAAACTGGTGGCCGAGCCGGGCGGCGCGGTGGCATTGGCAGCAGCGTTGTTCCGTGGGGATGAGATTGAGGGGGACGACGTGATCGTCACGATCTCTGGCGGGAACGTAGATGCAGAAATGTTCGAGCGCGCGTTGCAGACGCGAGGGTAAAGACAAGCGCAGCCTTGGCTTAAGGGTCCGGGTCGGCGCGCCCATCCCGTGGCCTGCCACGACCCGGCAGTGCTGTTCGCTCTTTGCCCTCCGACCATCGCGCGATATGCTGCCCCTTCAAGCCGTTCACAGGAGACGACCCATGCGCATTTTCGACACCGGCGAGGTGCAACTCCACTACCGCGTTGATGGGCCGGAAGATGGCGCACCTGTGGTCTTTGCCAATTCGCTCGGCACTGACATGCGCCTGTGGGATCCGATCCTGCCGCTGCTCGCACCCGGCTTGCGCATCATTCGCTTTGACAAACGCGGCCACGGTCTGTCGTCCTGCCCGCCCGCGCCCTATTCGATGGGATCGCTGATTACCGACACCGAGCGGTTGCTTGACCACCTCAACGTCCGCGACTGCATTTTCGTCGGCCTGTCGATTGGCGGCATGATCGCGCAGGGACTGGCTGTCAAACGGCTCGACATGATCCGCGCGCTGGTGCTGAGCAACACCGCCACCAAGATCGGCAACCGTGACATCTGGGCTGAGCGGATCGCGGCGGTGGAACAGGGCGGCATCGAAAGCCTTGCCGACGCGGTGATGGAGCGCTGGTTCTCCCCCCAATTCCGCGCGACGCCGGAGCTGGCGCTGTGGCGCAACATGCTCACCCGCCAGCCCGACGCGGGCTATGCGGGCTGTTCGGCGGCGATCTCGCACAGTGACTTCATGACCCCGACATCCGGCCTGCGCCTGCCCGCGCTTGGCATCGCAGGGACCGAGGATGGCTCCACCCCGCCTGATCTGGTGCGCGAGCTGATGGACCTGATCCCGGCCTCCAAGTTCAAGCTGATCCGCCGCGCGGGGCATCTGCCTTGTGTCGAGCAGCCGCAAGAATACGCCGAATTGCTGAACGAATTCCTCGCCAACGTCGGGCATATTCCTAAGGCGCAGGGCTGAGCATGGTGCCATGCGATCACGACACCCTTGCGCTCCGCGACGGGCAGGCCAATCGCGCCCAGCCGACTGGCCCCGACCGCACCCGGACCGATGCGCAGCTGCGTCGCCTTGCACCGGGCGCCCTTGCCTTTGCCCCTTACGCGGACCACCTCTAACCGGATGCCGCTGCCGCTGATTTTTATCCTTTTGACGGTGATGATTGATGCCATGGGCGTTGGTCTGATCCTGCCGGTGATGCCCGACCTGATCCGCGAAGTGCGCGGTGGCGGGCTGAGCGATGCCGCCCTTTGGGGCGGCGTTCTGGCGACTGGTTTTGCCGCGATGCAATTCCTTTTCGGACCCGTTCTGGGCGGACTGTCTGATCGTTTTGGCCGCCGTCCGGTCTTGCTGCTCGCGCTGGTGGTGATGACGGTAGACTACGGCGTCATGGCACTAGCCGGCAGCATCTGGCTGCTGCTGATCGGGCGGCTGGTGGGTGGCATCACGGCAGCGACCCATGCGACGGCATCGGCCTATATGGCTGATATCTCTCCCGCGCAGGATCGCGCGGCGCGGTTTGGGCTGATTGGCGCGGCCTTTGGCGCGGGCTTTGTCCTGGGGCCGCTGATGGGCGGTATCTTGGGCGAATACGGCACCCGCTCACCTTTCTGGGCGGCGGCGGTGCTGGCGGCAGGCAATGCCGCCCTCGGATGGCGCGTCCTGCGCGAGACCCTGCCCCAGACGCAACGCCGCAGATTTGACTGGCGTCGCGCCAACCCGCTGGGCGCGCTGCATGCCCTTGGCCGTCTGCCGGGCATCGGTCGGATGCTCTTGGTCTATTTCATCTATCATGTGGGCTTTGCCGCCTATCCGGCGGTCTGGGCCTATTTCGGGGTCGAACGGTTTGGCTGGTCCCCGACAATGATCGGCCTGTCCCTGGGTCTGTTCGGCATACAGATGGCACTCGTCCAAGGTGCGCTGATCGGCCCAGTGCTGCGCCGCCTTGGCGCGCGGGGCACGGTAATCATCGGCCATGTCTTTGCCCTCGCGGCCTTTGCGGCGCTGACCTTGCTAAGCTCGGGCACTTGGGCGTTGATCATGATCCCGCTTGCCGCGCTTGCGGGCGTGATTCCCCCGGCGCTCCAAGGCATCATGTCGGCCCGCGTCAGCGCCGATGCCCAAGGCGAATTGCACGGCGCGCTCAGTTCCTCGACCGCGCTGGCGATGATCATCTCCCCTCTGACGATGACAGCGGTCTTTGCCTATTTCACCGCGCCCGGTGCCGCGCTTTATCTGCCCGGCGCGCCCTTTTTGCTGGCGCTGCTGCTGACGTGCGGCGGGCTGGTCATCTTTGCCAGCCGCCCTACCCCTACGTCACAAAGCAAGCCTAAACTCGATTGAGCCTATTCCCCTGCTTGCACCATAGGCCCATCCGCGTCAGGCTGGCGAAAACCGAGAAAAAAGGACAGGCCATTGCAAACCATCAAAGCCGCCGTCTGCCATGCGTTTGACAGCCCACTAAGCGTCGAAGACATACGCCTGCGCGCACCGCAATCTGGCGAGGTCGAAGTCACCTTGGACGCCGTGGCGATCTGCCACTCTGATATCTCTTTTGCCGATGGCGGATGGGGCGGCACCCTGCCTGCCGTCTATGGTCATGAGGCCGCAGGCCGCGTGAGCGCGGTTGGCGAAAACGTCCAAGGGCTTGGGGTTGGCGACAGCGTGGTGGTCACCCTGATCCGGGCTTGCGGCAGTTGCCCCAGTTGCGCCTCTGGCCAGCCGGTCATCTGCGAAACACCGCAAGCGCCCGAAGGTCCGTTACAAACCGCCGACGGAAAACCGCTTTACCAAGCCATGAACACCGGCGGATTTGCCGAAAAGGTGGTCGTGGACCGCTCGCAGGTCGTGAAAATCTCGCATGACATCCCCAAAGAGGCCGCTTGCTTGATTGCCTGTGGTGTGATCACCGGTGTCGGCGCTGTGGTCAATGCAGCGGGGCTGCGCGCAGGCCAAGATGTGGTGGTGATCGGCGCAGGCGGCGTCGGGTTGAACGCTATCCAAGGCGCGCGCATCGCTGGCGCACGACGGATTGTGGCGGTCGATATGACCGAAGACAAACTTGCCATCGCCCGCGAATTCGGCGCGACCGACACGGTGCTGGCGACCGAGGCCAAGCCATGGCGCGCGGCACTCAAAGCCATGGGGCGTGGGGCGGATGCCGTGATCGTCACCGTGGGCGCGATCCCCGCCTATCAAACCGCGCCGCGCTACCTTGCCGCCGGGGGCCGGGTGATCATGGTCGGCATGCCCCATAGCGGTGCAAGCGCCAGCTATGAACCGGTGGTCCTTGCGGCCCTGGGGCAAGGCATGGTCGGCTCGAAAATGGGCGATGTGGTGATCCAGCGGGATATCCCGTGGATGGTTGACCTCTATCTTCAGGGCCGTCTGCAACTCGACAGCCTGATCTCAGGGCGCTGGCGGTTGGATCAGATCAACGAAGCGATTGCCGACACCAAAACCGGTGCCGCGCGGCGCAATGTGATCCTGTTCAATCAACCTGAGTGATTTAGCCCTCCGGCAGATCGCCTATCAAGATCGCGCGGAAATCATTCACATTGGTCCCGGTGGGGCCGGTGTGAAACAGCGCGTCAATCGCCTCAAACGCCCCGAAGGCATCGTTGCGCTGCAACGCACCGCGCGGATCCACGCCTGCTGCGCGCATCGCGGCTCCTGTCCTTCCATCGACAAAGGCCCCGGCATTGTCCTCTGATCCGTCGATGCCGTCGGTGTCTGCGGCCAGCGCCGCGATCCCCGCCTGCCCCTCCATCGCAAGGGCCAGCGACAGGGCAAACTCACTGTTGCGCCCGCCCCGGCCCTTGTGACGCAGGGTCACCGTCGTCTCTCCGCCCGAGAGCAGCACCAGTGGCGCGGGATGGGGAAAGCCGCTCTGCGCCGCTTGCCGGGCAAGGGCGGCATGCACCAGCGCCACCTCCCGCGCCTCGCCCTCAACCGCGTCAGAGAGAACCCAAGCGTTCACGCCACGCCCGCGGGCAGCCTCGGCAGCGGCGGCGAGCGATAGGCCCGCAGAGGCAATGATATGCGTAGTTGTGTTACTGGGTGCGTCTTGCGCAGGCTGCTGCGCGGCTTCTTTTAGATACGCCATACAACGAGACGGCAACTCCAGCCCACGCGCCGCAACCTCCTCCAGCACCTCTTCCGCAGACCGCCGTCCCGGCACGGTAGGGCCAGAGGCGACAGCCCCCGGATCATCCCCAGGCACATCCGAAACAATAAGGCTAATCACCTGAGCCGGATACGCCAGTTCTGCCAAACGCCCGCCATTGACCGTGCTGAACTGCTTGCGGATGTCATTCATGACCGAGATCGGCGCGCCGGACGCCAAGAGCGCAGAGTTCAATTCCTGCAAATCTGCCAACGTCAGCCCCTCGGGCGGCGCGGGCAACAGCGATGACCCTCCGCCGCAGATCAATGCAATCACCTGATCCTCTGGCCCTAAGCCCTGCACCGCATCTTGCAAGGCCCGTGTGGCCTCTACCCCGGCTTGGTCGGGCACGGGATGGGCGGCTTCCAACACTTTGATGCGATGACAAGACGCGCCATAGCCATAGCGCGTCACCACGACACCTTCATATGGATGCGGCCAAAGTGCCTCGAAGGCCTGCGCCAGTTGCGCGGCCCCCTTGCCCGCCCCGATTACCACCGTGCGCCCCTTGGCCGGGGGCGGCAGCATATCGGGCAAGATGCGACGCGGGTCGGCGGCGGCGACGGCAGTGTCAAAAAGATCCGCGAGGAACTGGCGTTTCGGGTTATCAAATTGGATCATTGGGCACTCCGGCTGCTGCGGTGATCATGGCCGCGCGGGGCGTACTGTCAATCCGGCAGAGGTTGATCCCGATGCACAAACAAAGAGTTCCGCGCCCCCAGCAAGCCGAAATCCGGGTCTTGGCAAAGGCCCAACGGCAGTTCTTTGCGCCATGTGCTATGCCGCCCGCCCGCATTAAATGCCGCCAGAAAGGCATCGTCGAAGATCCACTCATTCTGCTGCGCGACACCGCCGGTCACAAAAACCCCGCCACGCGCGCCCATGACCAACCCCAAATCACCCGCGACACCACCCAGATAGCGCACCATCAACTCCACCGCGCGGCAGGCGTTGGCGTCGCTTTTGGCCTTAGCCGCTGCAAAGATCGCCGCGGCACCCTCTAGGTCTACCGCCTCGCCCCGTGCCTCTGCGATGGCGCGGTACCAATATGGCATTCCAGTGCCGGACAGGATCGCTTCGGCCTCGACCGCCAATTGGTCGCCCAACTGGACCTCTGGCCATAAGGTGACCAACGCCCTGAAATAATCAATTTCCTCGGCGCTATGCGGGGTCAGGCGCACATGACCGCCTTCGCCCGGCACTGCCGTAGGTCGATTGCCGTGCCAAACCAAAGCACCAACGCCCAAGCCCGTTCCCGGCCCAATAATCACCCGTGGGCCCGGCTGCGCCTCTGGGCCGCCCTGAAGATAGGTCACTTTCGCCGGGTCAAGCGTGGCCAGTGACCATGCCGCCGCCTCGAAATCATTCAGCAGCAACACCTCTGACGGCGCGACCTTACACGCCGCCGCCAGATCATCGCGCGAAATACTGCGGTCGGCGTTTGTCATCCGCACCTGCCCGTCGACAACCACCCCGGCCACCGCCACGGCAACCCCTTCCGGCGCACTGCCCATCTTAGCACACAACGCGGCACAAACCTCGGGCAGCGCGGTTAGACCATCGGTGGGATGCGCGCTTCGGGCTTGCAAGTTGCCTGCCATATCAACCGCCGCCAGCCGCAGATTGGTGCCGCCGATGTCCCCCACGAGATACCACATATGTTTGCCCTGATGCCTTTAATGCTGTCGCTAGATGACCCGCGCAAACAGTAAAGGTCAAACGGCAAAAGGCCCGAAAGCAATCTGCTTCCGGGCCTTGACCCCATGCGGGGCGCTTATGTCTTAGTCGGGTGCAACAGGCACGGTGGCCGTGTCGTCGCCCTCAATCCCGGTGCCATCGTCGACGATTACTTCGTCTTCGGTGCCGGGGGCCGTCGCGACCTCCTCACCGGTCCAGAATACGATGATCCCGATGCCAAAGAGCACAACGATCGCCATGCCGATCAACGGCCATTTGTGACGGTTTTCTTGCTTCTTCAGATTTGTGTCTGGTGGACTCATGATCCGCTCCCTTTCGCTTACCCCGGTCAGTGATGTGCAACGCGCCCAGCGCGACCCTTGTTACAGAACAAACCCAATGGCCCGTGCCAAAGTTCCCTAAGGCCGGAAGGTTTCACAATAGCGCCGTCAATTCTGCCATCGCACGGCGGTAACCCGCTACAATATCATCGCGTTGCCGATGCCGCCCGCCTGATACCGTATGACGCCCCGCTGACCAGACATCAGTGACCACCCGGTCCTTCGCCGCAAAGACCAGCCCATCAAGAAATTGATCTGCCCGCAGCGCACAAAGTGCCGGGTCTTGGCTGTCGATCGCCATCAGGTCGGCCCATGCGCCCACTGAAATCTCGCCCCGGCCTCGGCCAAGCGCCTGCGCACCACCGCGCGCGGCCCCGGTATACAGCGCCTCGCCGACCGAGCCTTCGCCCGGCACCATCACGTTGCGCGCCAGATCGCGCTGGCGTTGGGAATACTCCAAGGTGCGCAACTCTTCGGTCAATGAGATCAGCACGTTGGAATCCGACCCGATGCCAAACCGCCCCCCGGCAGAGAGGTAGCCCGGCCCGTTGAACGGCCCATCGCCCAAATTCGCCTCCGTCACCGGGCACAACCCCGCGACCGCGCCGGAACGGGCCAAGGCCGCCGTCTCTGCTTCGGTCATGTGGGTCGCATGGATCAGGCACCAGTTCTCGGTCACCTCAGCGTTCGCCAGCAACCATTCCACCGGACGCGCGCCGAGCCAGTCGGAAACGTCGGCAACCTCTTTAGGCTGTTCGGCGATGTGGATATGGGTCGGCACATCGGGATGTGCCTGAACCACGTCTACCAGTTCCGCCGGGGCCGTGGCCCGCAGCGAATGCGGCGCGATGCCCACGCGGCAGTCGTTGGGCAGGTTGCCCACCGCATGCTGCGCCCGCTCAACCAGCGCGTTGAACCGGTCCACTCCGTTGCCAAAACGCGCCTGCCCCGGCTGCAATGGCACCTGCCCCGCGCCGCCATAGGTATAGAGCACTGGCAGATGGGTCAGGCCGATCCCGGTTTGCGCCGCCGCTGCTGCGATCCGGGCCGAAAGCTCCCCTAAATTGTCATAGGGCGTGCCGTCAGGCTGGTGGTGCAGGTAATGAAACTCGCCCACGCTGGCAAAACCCGCTTCTTGCATCTCAAGGAAAACAAAGGCGGCGATGGCCTCAATATGCGCGGGCGTAAGATGGGCGGTAAAGCGGTACATCAGGTCGCGCCACGTCCAAAAGCTGTCTTTGCCCGCCATGCGCGCTTCGGTCATCCCGGCCATGGCGCGTTGAAAGCTGTGGCTGTGCAGGTTGGCGAGCGCAGGCAGCAGGGTATCGACGCGCGTGTCATCAGGACGCGGCGACTGCGCCGTTTCAACCTGAGCGATCCGCCCCTCGGCAACCGTTATCCGAACGTCACGGGCCCAGCCCTGCGGCAGTTTTGCGTGTTTAGCGAAAATCATTTGACGGCCTTTCGGTTTTTTATGTATAGACATATAACAATTAAAAACGCGTTAGAAAAGTGAAACCTTAGGAGGAGGCGATAGAGATGACAGAGCATGACCGGGTCTTGATCGACCTCACCGCAGCGACGTTAGAGGGCGCAGAACCCTATGGATTGGTTGAGGACGCGGCGATTGCGATTGCCGGTAGCAAGATCGCATGGGTTGGCCCACGCGCTGATCTGCCGCGTGCCTTTCGCGACCAGCCGACAGAATCGCTGGGCAACCGCCTCGTCACCCCCGGTCTGATCGACTGCCACACCCATATCGTCCACGGCGGCGACCGCGCGCGTGAATTCGAGATGCGGCTGGAAGGGGCCAGCTATGAGGAAATCGCCCGCGCCGGGGGCGGCATCGTCTCAACCGTCACCGCCACCCGCGCCGCCAGTGAGGCCGACCTGCTGGCCGATGCCCTGCGCCGCGTCGATGTGCTGATCGCCGAAGGCGTCACGGGGATCGAGATCAAATCCGGTTACGGTCTGGATATCGACACCGAGCTGCGCATGCTCCGCAGCGCCCGCGCCGTGGGCCAGCAGCACCCCATCCGAGTGCGCACCACCTTCCTCGGCGCCCATGCCACGCCTACCGAATACGCAGGGCGTGACGACGCCTATATCGACGAGGTCTGCATCCCCGCCCTGCGCGCCGCCCATGCCGAAGGGCTGGTCGATGCAGTTGATGGGTTCTGCGAGGGCATCGCCTTTCAGCCCGCCCAGATCGCGCGCGTGTTCGATGTGGCGCGGGAATTGGGCCTGCCGGTCAAACTCCACGCCGAACAACTGTCTAACCTCGGCGGCGCGAAACTCGCGGCCTCCTATGGCGCGCTGTCGGCGGATCATATCGAGTACCTTGACGCGGACGGCGTGAAAGCGATGGCCGAGGCCGGCACTGTCGCGGTCATCCTGCCCGGTGCGTTTTATACCCTACGCGAAACCCAAGCGCCCCCGATTGATCTGCTGCGCAAACACGGCGTGCCGATGGCGCTGGCGACGGATATCAACCCCGGGTCTTCGCCGCTCAACTCCCTCCTCCTGACGCTTAACATGGGCTGCACCCTGTTCCGCATGACGCCCGAAGAGGCGCTGCGCGGCGCCACGCAACATGCCGCCCGCGCGCTTGGGCTGGACGATTGCGCCATGATCCGCCCCGGCCTGCGCGCCGACCTCGCGGTCTGGGACATTAAACACCCTGCCGAGCTTGCCTATCGCATCGGCTTCAACCCGCTTCATTCTCGCATTTTCGGAGGCCAATCGTGACCACCCTGACCCTCACCCCCGGCGCGGCCACTTTGGACGATCTGGCCCGCATCTACCGCGAAGAGGCATCGGTGAGGCTCGACCCCGCCTGCCGCCCGGCGATTGAGCTGGCCCATGCGCGCATCGCCAAAGCGGTGGCGGGAGAGGATGCCGTCTACGGCGTGAACACCGGTTTCGGCAAGCTCGCCTCGGTCAAAATCGCCTCGGAAGACACGGCCACCCTGCAACGCAACCTGATCCTGTCACATTGCTGCGGCGTTGGCCCCGCGATCCCGCGCGGCCATGCGCGGCTCTTGATGGCGCTCAAACTACTGAGCCTCGGGCGCGGTGCCTCGGGCGTGCGGCTTGAGGTCGTGGACCTGATCGAAGCCATGCTGGAGCGGGGCGTGACCCCGGTGATCCCGGCGCAAGGCTCTGTTGGTGCCTCGGGCGATCTGGCCCCCTTGGCCCATATGGCCGCCGCGATGATGGGCCACGGCGAGGCGGAATTTGAGGGCCGCGTCATGCCCGGCGGCGAGGCGCTGGCCGCCGCGGGTCTCACCCCGCTTGAGTTCGGCCCCAAGGAAGGGCTGGCGCTGATCAATGGCACGCAATTTTCGACCGCCTTCGCGCTGGCGGGGTTGTTTGACGCATGGCGGGCCGCAAGTTCGGCGCTAGTGATCTCGGCCCTGTCGACCGATGCGATCATGGGCTCCACCGCGCCGCTTCAACCCGAGATCCACGCCCTGCGCGGCCATCGCGGCCAGATCGAGGCGGGCGAGACGATGCGTGCCCTGCTCAACGGCTCGGATATCCGCGAGAGCCACGTGGCGAATGACGCCCGCGTGCAAGACCCCTATTGCATCCGTTGCCAGCCACAGGTGACCGGGGCCGCAATGGACGTGCTGCGCATGGCCGCCCGCACGCTTGAGGTCGAAGCCAATGCCGCCACCGACAACCCGCTGGTGCTGGTCGGCGCAGACCTGATTGTTTCAGGCGGGAATTTCCATGCCGAACCGGTGGGCTTTGCCGCCGATATGATCGCGCTCGCCGTGGCCGAGATCGGCGCCATCGCGCAGCGCCGCGTGGCGCTGATCGTCGACCCGGTGCTCAGCTTCAACCTGCCGCCCTTCCTGACGCCGAACCCCGGCCTCAACAGCGGCTATATGATCGCCGAGGTCACCACCGCCGCGCTGATGAGCGAGAACAAACACCTCGCCAATCCTTGCGTCACCGACAGCACGCCGACTTCGGCCAACCAAGAGGACCACGTTAGCATGGCCGCCCACGGCGCGCGGCGGTTGGGGCAGATGATCGAGAACCTCAACCGCATCCTCGGGGTGGAACTGCTCTGCGCGGCGCAGGGCATCGACTTCCGCGCGCCGCTGGCCACCAGCGAGACGTTGCAGCGTGTGGTGACACGGGTGCGCAAGGATGTCGCGACGCTGGATGAGGACCGCTACCTCGCCCCCGATCTGGAACGCGCGGCACAGATGGTGGCCGAAGGCGAGATCACCCGCACGGCCTCCCTCGACATGCCGGAGCTTTCCACATGACCTCTGCTGAGATCACACCTGTCGAGATCACCCGAGGCGACAGCCCCATCGTGCTTGGCCTGCCGCATACCGGCACCGATCTGCCCGATATTGTGCGCCGCGATCTCAACCCGCGTGGGCGCGAACTGGCGGATACCGATTGGCATATCCATCACCTTTACGAAGGGTTACTGCCCGGCGCGACCACCGTGCGCGCGACCTTCCACCGCTATGTAATCGACGCCAACCGCGACCCTTCGGGCGCATCGCTCTATCCCGGTCAGAACACCACCGGGCTGGTGCCGCTGACGGATTTCGACGGGCAGGACATTTGGACGACCCCGCCCGATGACGCCGAGATTGAGACCCGCCGTGCTGCCTATCATGCACCCTATCACGCGGCGCTTGAGGCGGAACTGGCCCGCGTCCGCGACCTACATGGGGTCGCGATCCTCTATGACTGCCACTCCATCCGCTCGCTGATCCCGTTCCTCTTTGATGGCCCGCTGCCGGATTTCAACATCGGGACGAACCTCGGCACTACCTGCGCGCCTGAAATCGAAGCGGCTGTTGAAGAGATCTGCACCGCAGCACCCGGCTACACTTCCGTCAGCAACGGACGCTTCAAAGGCGGCTGGACCACGCGCCACTATGGCCGCCCCGCCGAAGGGATCCACGCGATCCAGATGGAACTGTCGCAAAGTACCTACCTCGGCACAGAAGCCCCACCTTGGTCCTATGACCCTGACAAGGCCGCGCGACTGCGCGACCACCTGACCGACATCCTGACAACTCTGGCCGCCCTGGCCCCTACCCTGAAAGGCACAGCATGAGCGATCCGCGCAAGAACACCCGTGACATCTATCCCGCCACCGGCACCGAGCTTTCGGCGAAAAGCTGGCTGACCGAGGCGCCGCTGCGGATGCTGATGAACAACCTGCACCCCGACGTGGCTGAGAACCCGCATGAGCTGGTCGTCTACGGTGGCATCGGGCGCGCCGCGCGGACGTGGAAGGACTATGACCAGATCGTCGCCTCGCTCCGCGCGCTCGAAGACGACCAAACGCTGCTCGTGCAATCGGGCAAACCCGTGGGCGTCTTCCAAACCCATAAAGACGCGCCCCGCGTGTTGATCGCCAACTCCAACCTTGTGCCGCATTGGGCGAATTGGGATCACTTCAACGAACTCGATAAGAAGGGTCTGGCGATGTATGGCCAGATGACTGCAGGGTCGTGGATCTACATCGGCTCTCAGGGCATCGTGCAAGGCACCTATGAGACATTTGTCGAGGCGGGCCGCCAGCATTATGGCGGCGACCTCAAAGGCAAATGGATCCTCACCGGAGGCTTGGGCGGCATGGGCGGTGCGCAGCCCTTGGCGGCTGTCATGGCCGGGGCCTGCTGTCTGGCGGTGGAGTGCAATCCCGACAGCATCGATTTCCGCCTGCGCACCCGCTACGTCGACGAAAAGACCGACAGCCTTGATGAGGCGCTGGCGATGATCGACCGCTGGACCGCAGCCGGAGAGGCGAAGTCCGTGGCCCTCTTGGGCAATGCCGCCGATGTCTTCCCCGAACTGGTGAAACGCGGGGTCCGCCCCGATATCGTCACCGACCAGACCTCGGCCCATGACCCGGTGAACGGCTACCTGCCACAGGGTTGGAGCATGGCCGAATGGCGCGAAAAACGCGAGAGCGACCCCAAAGCGGTCGAAAAGGCCGCCCGCGCCTCGATGAAGGTGCAGGTGCAGGCGATGGTCGATTTCCACGCCGCGGGCATCCCCACGGTCGACTACGGCAATAACATCCGTCAGATGGCGCTGGAGGAAGGGTTGCAGAACGCCTTCGACTTCCCCGGCTTTGTCCCCGCCTACATTCGCCCGCTGTTCTGCCGGGGCGTGGGGCCGTTCCGCTGGGCGGCACTCTCGGGCGATCCGGAGGATATTTACAAGACCGATGCCAAGGTGAAGGAAATCTTGGCCGAGGATACCCATCTGCACAACTGGCTCGACATGGCCCGCGAGCGTATTTCCTTCCAAGGTCTGCCCGCACGGATCTGCTGGGTGGGTCTCGGCGTGCGCCACCGCCTCGGTCTTGCCTTCAACGAGATGGTCCGCACAGGCGAGCTGAGCGCGCCGGTCGTGATCGGCCGCGATCACCTCGACAGCGGCTCCGTCGCCTCGCCCAACCGCGAGACGGAGGCGATGAAAGACGGCTCTGACGCCGTGTCGGATTGGCCGCTGCTGAACGCGCTTTTGAACACTGCCTCGGGCGCCACATGGGTGTCGCTGCACCACGGCGGCGGGGTCGGCATGGGCTTCTCGCAGCATTCAGGCATGGTGATCTGCTGTGACGGGTCCGAAGACGCCGACCGTCGCATCGAAAGGGTGCTGTGGAACGACCCGGCGACGGGCGTGATGCGCCATGCGGATGCGGGCTATGACGAAGCGCTTGATTGCGCCTGCGAACACGGGCTGAACCTGCCGGGCATCCTTTGAACCCCACGCGCCGCCTTAGCGTGGCGGCGCATCAATAGCGGGTCGTCAGTCGGTGACCGGGGCGATGCGACAGGCGCACATAGGTCACCGCCTGCCCCTCCCACCACGTCGAACGCTCGACCGTGAAAACCGGATCGCCCGTGGCGCAGCCGAGATACTCGCTCAGCCGCTGATCGGCCAGTCCAGCAGAGAGGCTTATCTCAACATCCGAAAAGGGTATCGCCGAGATCAGCCATTCGTTTGGCCCCACCTCTGCGAAATCCTCTTCTCGCGCCTGCGGCAAGGTCGCAAGGTTGATCCAGCGGTCTTCATATTGATAGGGATCGCCGTCGGCGTAATGCATACAGACCAGATGCAACACCTCACCACCCGCGTCCAGTTTCAGCCGCGCGCGCAGCCAGTCCGGCGCAGGCTCAACCGCGTGGCTGACCAGCGAATAGCGGTAGTCGGCGCCCTTCTCTTCGATCTCGGCCCGAACCAGCGGAATGTCGAAGCGCGCCTGCCGTACCGGGGCCATCCGCACCCGTGTCCCGGCCTTGCGGCGGCGCTCGATAAACCCCTCATCAACCAATTCGCGCATGGCGCGGTTGACCGTCGCGCGGGCGCAGCCATAGGTCTCGGCCAGATCGACCTCATTGGGCACAAGACTGCCCAGAGGCCACTCACCCTTGGTGATCTTTGACAGGATGTCGCTTTTGACATCCCGGTAGGTGACTTTCATAGGGCGGCCCTGCTGGGTTCATGACTGTATTATCGAACATTACACTAGGTCAAAGCATAGCCCAAGCGTCACAAAGGCGCCGCCGGGGGGAAATCGCCGGGGGCGGCGCCATGGCTCTTGCCTCGCCCGGCGTTTGCTGAAAAGTTGCTGGCCACGCAGTCTCCTGATCCCGAAAGGCCACCCATGCGCGCTCAGCCCTTGAACTTCCGCACCGCCGCTTTGTTGCTGGGCTTTGGCCTGCTTGCCGCCTGCGGTGGCAAAAAGACGGAGTTGGTCGCAGTGCCGGGGGACGAGCTCGAATGTATGGCCCGCGCGATGTATTTCGAATCCAACCGGTCAAGCCGTGATGGGATGATCGCCGTGGGCAATGTGGTGATGAACCGGGTCCACTCAGAGGCGTTCCCAAACACGGTGTGCGGGGTGGTGGGCCAGCCCAAACAATTCGCCCCCGGCGTTATGACCAAACCGATGAACGACCGTTCTGCGCCGCTGGCCCGCGCGTCTGCATTGGCGGTCCTTCAGGGCGAACGGCACCCCAAGGTCACCCGCGCCAAATTCTTCCACGCTGCGTGGTACAAAGCGAATTACAACAACATGCATTATGTGGTGACGGCGGGCGGTAACGCCTTTTATGAAAAGCGTCGCCCCGAACTGGTGACCACCCCCAACCCGCTGCCGCCGCTCGAAGGCATCACGCCGCATTGACGCTTACATATAGCCACCTGCGACCAAGATCAGCACTAGGTAGCGCCCCCCTTTGGCAAAGGTGACGATCACCAGAAATCGCCAAATCGGTTCGCGCAGCATGCCTGCGGCCAAGGTCAGCGGGTCACCGATAATCGGCACCCAACTGGCCAGCAGGCTCCAATAGCCCCAGCGTCGATACCAGCCAGAGGCCCGCGCCATCTGCTTGGCCGAAAAGGGAAACCAGCGGTGATCGGCAAAATGGATGAGGTAGCGCCCCAGCAGCCAGTTCATCACCGACCCCAGAACATTGCCCAGCGTCGCCACCAGCCACAGCAGCGCGGTCGCATGCCCGCCGGACCACATCAGCCCCAACAGTAACGCTTCGGATTGTGCGGGGATTAACGTCGCCGCCAGCAACGCCGCAAAAAACAGGCTCGACAGCGCCAACATGTCAGCGGTCAAACGGGTGAAAAGATCGCGGGCCAAGCATGGCGGGTTCGTAAAGGCCGCCTCACGCCAGAGCAAGCCAGCAAAGTTTGCACCGCAGCGCCCTATGAGCTGCCCAAGACGGGCAGATCACTTGGTCAGGATCAATTTCCCCGCCCGTGTGATGCGCAGCGTATAGGTCTGACCATCAAGAACGATATTGGCTGTGGTGCCGTTAGGGACCAGCGCGCGGGCGTCGTGAACGGCCGCCTCAACTGGTTGGCTCGCAGGCGATGGATCGGGCAGCTTTTGCATCAGGCTCATCGTTCTTCTCCGATTTGGTGCGTACGTTGCAAATCAATAAGGTGCTCAAGCGCGATCCCATCACAGGGGCCGTGGTCAACATTGTTCAGCGCGATATCGCGCCAGCTGTTGCTGGGCGGGGTGCGTAGCCGGGCATGGGCCATTGGCTCGGGCGTGGTCACGGGTGTCCTCACGGGGCGGGCTCCTTTCCATTGACATCCGGGCTGCCGAACAGGCGGTGGCTTGGACGGTTGCGGCGTAAATTGCTTAACTTTCCGGCAAAACAACCGGGCACATGTGAACGCTACTTAATCCGATTATTTTAGTCAAGTATAGAAACCGCGCCCTTTCAACGCTCATGCTGAATGGGGCGCCTCAATCTTTTGGATGGCTTGAAACCCTTCGAAACGCGGCGATCCCTCATGCAGTTTGCGCGTTTGCCCCGCACGAGAATGCGCCGCACGAAAAGCGCCGCTTGTGGTCCAAGCGCGGAAATGCGCCTCGCTCTCCCATACAGTATGCGAGGCATAGAGGATCTCCCCCTCCTCCTCCGGCCCTTTGAGCATGTGGAAAGAGACGAACCCTTCGGTATCTTTCAAACGGCTCTCGCGGTTTAGCCAAAGGTCTTCGAAAGCGGCAGCGTTTTCCAGCAAGACGGTGAAACGGTTCATGGCAAGATACATGGGATATCCTTTAGCTTTTGGTCAGGGATTTACAGGGGTCTTCCCGTGCGACAGGCGGGATGAGATGTGTCTCATCGAAAGGCGTATCGCCTGCTGCTTCGACAAAGCCGATGGCGTGGGTCGTCACCTCGGGCGCGGCTTGGGCGATGAGGGCCGGAATCCCCCAATCGGTGCGCGCGTGACCATTGCCCACGATGACGGCCACGGGTGCGCCGTAGGTCGCTAACGCGTCCAGTGCCGCGCGGGCGAATGTGGCGTCGCGGTAGCGCTGCACGGCAACCATTCCCCCCATCATCTCACGCGGCATGGCATTGCAATGCGCTGCAAACTGCCCTTCAACCCGCGCGGCTTGCTGATCTTCAGGCAGCGGCTGATCAAGGCCAAAGCGCACCGCCTCAGGCCCAAAAAGCGCAGCTGGCCCATCATTAAAAACGCTGCGCACCGCCTCGCGCGGGGCTGCAGCACCGATGATACGCGCCGCGCCCAAAGCGTCAAAGATTGGTGCATAGATTTTGAAGTCTTGCCAACCGCTCGCGCGCCACGCCTGTGCAATCTGGCTGCGGTCAGCATCGGCTTTGGCGGCTTCTTCGGCGGTTAGCATCTCGAACACAACAGCCGTAGGGCGCAACGCCTCCACCGCGGCAGCTTGTTCTAAATGGGCGTGCGAATTGTCATGCACCTCGCCCAAGATCACGATATCGGCGGATGGATCAGCCCCGGCAGACATTGCAAAGCAAAGCAGAAAAGCGGTTAGGCGCATGGGCGTCCTCTTTGGCAGAAACAGAATGCCCGAAAGTTGAGAGCACCCCCCGTGGGTAATCATGCCGAAACATCTAGCGCGCATCCATCGGCACGCTAACGTTCTTAAGAAACATTGCCTCGAGCAGCAGGCCAAAGGGCCATGGTATTATGCGCTTCACTGTCCAACCAGCCGACTTCAGCTTAGGACTTTACCTCGTCGGCATCGGTCTTCAAATCAGGATCGTTATAGTTGTTCGGATCGAAATCCTCGGGGTCAAAGGGATCTTCATGCTCGGCAATACCACTCACATGTGTGGTGCCGCTTTCTTCGTCGAACACCAAACCATAGTTCGCCTTGCCTTCGCTTTTATAGCGCTGAAACTCGTGAATGCCGGCGTAGACAAAAACCAGAGTGATCGGCAACAGAATCAGAAATGCAACAATTTGGGCGTCCATAAGCGCGCTCCTTAACCTATTTGTCGGGGGCCGTATCACCGGCGGGCGCCTGCATTTGGCACTGCGCGGCCAGTGAACTCGCCTGAGATATAATGTCTGTCGCGCAGCATCGCGCGGCTGGACCAGATGCGGCCCTATCTGAACCGCCTTGTAGGTGAAAGCATTAAACGCGGCATTTTGTTCCCTAGCCCCTTATTTTTCTGGCCATGACTGGATCCGCGCAGCGTTACGAACGCTGCTTTCACCTACAAAAACCTCCCACAAGTCACGCGGCACCAACTGCTTCAAACCATGCTCTAGACGGCCAATGCGCCCAATAAATGGCGGCAAACGCGCAGCCCTGCGCCCCGGTTCCTGAAAAAACCGCGCGTTACAAAAGCTTCGTCAAACTTAAACATTCGTGACATTCACCACTGCGATAGCTCGCCCCGCAAACCCCGGGGGACTTATGCTCGTCATTTCTGAACTGACCAAAACATTCGGCGCAAACACAGCGGTGGCCCGCGCTAATATGCAGGTCGACAAACCGCAGATGATCGGGATCATCGGCCGCTCCGGCGCGGGGAAGTCCACGCTGCTGCGGATGTTAAACCGACTGACCGATTCCTCTTCGGGGCAAATCCTGTTCCAAGGGCGCGACGTGACTGCCCTGCGCGGCGCGGCCCGGCGCGGCTGGCAGGCAGAATGCGCGATGATCTTTCAGCAGTTCAACCTCGTCCCGCGGATGGATGTGGTGTCGAACGTGCTGCACGGCACGCTCAACCGTCGCTCGACGCTGAGCAGCATCTTCAACCTCTACCCCGATGCCGACATCACCCGCGCCATCGAAATCCTCGACCGGCTGGGCATCGCGCAGCACGCGCCCAAACGGGCCGAGGCCCTGTCAGGCGGGCAGCAACAGCGCGTCGCCATCGCCCGCGCCCTGATGCAAGACCCGCAGATCATTCTGGCCGATGAACCCATCGCCAGCCTCGACCCGATGAACGCGCAGGTGGTGATGCAATCGCTGCGCCGCATTCACGAGGAAGATGGCCGCATGGTCATCGCCAACCTTCACACGCTGGATACCGCGCGCCGCTACTGCGACCGCGTGGTGGGGATGCGCGACGGCAAGATCGTCTTTGACGGCACGCCCGAGCAACTGACCACCAGCATGGCCCGCGAAATCTACGGTGCAGACAGCAGCTTCTCCGAAGCCGCCACCTCAACCGAGATCGAAACGCTGGACAAGGTGCCAGCCTGACACGACCCGCCCCAAGGGGCATATTTTCAAACTGGAGACGACAAAATGAAGAAGCTCATCGCCGCCGCACTGGCTTCCACTGCCCTGACCGGCGCTGCACTGGCTCAATCCGCCGATGTCACCGAATTCCGCATCGGCATCCTCGGCGGGGAAAACGCGCAGGACCGGATGAACTCCTACGAATG
Organism: Sulfitobacter sp. SH24; assembly: GCF_965641895.1. Lineage (NCBI taxonomy): Bacteria > Pseudomonadati > Pseudomonadota > Alphaproteobacteria > Rhodobacterales > Roseobacteraceae > Sulfitobacter > Sulfitobacter sp. SH24. The sequence continues at coordinate 1,000,425 of NZ_OZ282575.1, read as the reverse complement.
TCTGCGCGGCTACACCGAAGAACGCCTTGGCGTTCCGGCCAAGCTCTTTGCCCCTGCCGACTATAACGGTGTGATCCAAGGTCTGCTGGGCGGCACGCTCGACATGGCGTGGCTGGGTGCCTCGGCCTATGCCGCCGTTTACCTGCAAGACCCCGAAGCGGTTGAGCCAGTACTGGTCAAGATCAACCTTGATGGCTCCTATGGCTACCACTCCATCGGCTTCGCCCGCAAAGATGCGGGCATCAACACGCTGGAAGACATGCAGGGCAAGGTCTTTGGCTTTGGCGATCCAAACTCCACTTCCGGCTACCTGATCCCCTCCATCGAAATCCCACAGACGACCGGTGCCACCATGGAATCCGGCGACTACTTCGGCGAAGTGAAATTCACCGGCGGCCATGAGCAGACCATCGTCGCGGTCAACAACGGCGACGTGGCGGGCGGCGTGACATGGGCCGACGGTCAGGGCAACTGGGAAGACGGATACAACTCCGGTGCGCTGCGCAAAGCGGTGGACGCGGGCCTCGTCGACATGAATGATCTGGTCGAAATCTGGCGCTCCAAGCCGATCCCCGAAGGCCCGGTCGTGCTGCGCAAAGACCTGCCCGAAGAGGTCAAAACAACCATGACCCAACTGGTGGATGAGCTGCACGAAATGGACGCCGACTGCGCCTATGGCGTGGCCGCTGGTGAGAGCCTTGGCTTCGATCCGATTGCGCATGACGCCTATGTCTCGATCGTCGAAGCGCGCAAGGCGAAATCCAACTGATCCGACAGAACGACAGACATCTGGCAGGTCCCGGCAACGATTGTCGGGGCCTGTCGTCATAGGGGGACGACAGATGCACCAGACCAACACCGCGCCGCAGATCACGGCGGATTACCTTGCCCATACCCGACAGAAGCGGGTGATGAATATGATCCTGCTGGTCGTTTTCGTGGCCCTGCTGATCGGCGGTTTTAGCACCGCCAACGCCCGCAACGCGGGCGGGTTCTGGAACGGGCTGCCCAATGTCTTTGACTTCCCCGCCGATGTGCTGAGCGAGGCTTGGGAGCGCGCCCATCTGCTGCCCGGCTATTTCGTGAAATACCTCCCCTCTCTCATCGAGACGGTGAACATCGCCGGGGCCGCCACACTGATCGGCGCACTTTTCGCGTTCTTCGCCGCCCTTCTGGCCACCCGTGGCCTTGCCCCCGCGCCATGGCTCGTCGGCCCCCTGCGCCGCCTGCTAGACGTGCTGCGCGCCGTGCCTGAAATTGTCGTCGCCCTTGTGCTGATCTTTTTGCTCGGTGGTGGCCCGGTGCCTGCGATGATCGCCATCGCGCTGCATACCGTGGGCGCGCTTGGCAAACTTTTCTCTGAGGTGAACGAGAACGCCTCCCTCAAACCTGTCGACGGCCTTGCCTCCGTCGGGGCGGGCTGGCTGCAACGCATGATTTTGGGCGTCGTGCCCCAGGTCGCGCCCAACTACCTCTCTTACACGCTGCTGCGGTTCGAGGTGAACATCCGCGCATCGGCCATCCTCGGCTTCGTCGGCGCAGGCGGCATCGGCTATGACCTGCGCAACACGATGTCTTGGGGTCAGGGCAAATTTGACGAGGCAGCCGCGATCTTTCTGCTGCTCTTCGGCACCATCATCATCGTCGACCAAGTCTCAAGCCATTTCCGCAACCGGCTGACCCATGGCCGCGCCTATAAGGACAAGGGAGCCATCCTGTGACCGACCTTACCGCTTCCACCCTCCCCGCTCAGCAGGTCGCCAGCCGCAGCTTCCGCCGCAAACGCATGGCGAGCCTTGCCGCGCCGGTGCTGATCCTCGTGTATCTCACCTACGTCTTCTTTGCCTTCGACGTGGCGGGGCTGGGCGATCGCATCAATGTGTCGAACATGAAGACGCTGGTCGCCGACAGTTACAGCTACAAAACCCATGTCGCCCGCGACAACCGCAATGGCGAGATGGAGATCGCCATCGAGGGCGAGCGCAAGGGCCGCTATGCCCCCGGCACCGCCCCCGATTGGGTCACCTTGGGCGAGACGACCCGCGTCGAGCTTGGCAACGGCCATACCGTCGAACTGGGGCCAGAGGTGCGCTATGACGTGCCGGGCTACGGGCTGATCACCGCCACACCGGGCAGCAGCGGCGTCAATGCTACCCTTCCCGACGGCCCCGTGCCCGAGTGGATCAACGCCTCGAAAAACCGCCTTGCCGTGACCACGGAGGCAGGCCGCCTGACGATCACTCGCAACCGCGCCGAGGTCTTCCGCTATTTCAACGGGTGGGAGCTGTTCTTCTTCACGCTCGACAGCCCCTATCACGGCATGTCCCCGCTAGAGCTGCTGCGCAGCGGTGAATACGGCGCGATCTGGCAGGACTTCTGGACCAACAAGATGTGGCGTCATGGCGATGTGGCATGGGCGCTGGTCGAGACGGTCCTGATGGCCTTTCTCGGCACCTTTGGCGCGGCGATGATCGCCCTGCCGTTGGGCTTTCTGGCCGCCAAGAACTTCTCGCCCCTGGGCGGTCTGCGCTTCGCGGCACGGCGGCTCTTCGACTTCCTGCGCGGGGTCGACGGGCTGATCTGGACCATCGTCCTCTCCCGTGCCTTTGGCCCCGGCCCGCTGACCGGGTCGCTGGCGATCCTGCTGACAGACACCGGCACCTTCGGCAAAATCTTCTCCGAGGCGCTGGAGAATGTGGACGACAAGCAGATCGAGGGCATCGCCTCCACCGGGGCCACCCCCGTGCAGCGCTACCGCTTTGGCGTGATCCCGCAGATCACCCCGGTTCTGCTGAGCCAAGTCCTCTACTATCTGGAATCGAACACCCGTTCGGCCACCATCATCGGCGCGATCACCGGGGGCGGTATTGGCCTGCTGCTGACCCAAGCGATCATCACCCAAAAGGATTGGGAGGAGGTCAGCTATTACATCGTGCTCATCATCCTGATGGTCGTGGCGATGGACAGCTTCTCGGGCTGGCTGCGCCGCAAGCTGATCGCGGGCAATGAGGCGGGCCACTGATGGCGCGTCTTAAACCCGACGCGCCCTTCCTCCACCCGGACTGCGAGGTCACTGACACGCAGTTCGGGCGCTATGTCGAGATCGGGCGCGCCACGCGCCTCGCCCACTCAGAGATCGGGGATTACTCATACTGCGACCGCTGGTGCGACATCGCCAACACGCAAGTCGGCAAGTTCAGCAATATCGCCGCCAGCGTGCGCATCGGGGCCACCGATCACCCGATGGAGAAGGCCAGCCTGCACCACTTCCACTACCGCGCCGGAGACTACTTCGACGGGGCCGAGGATGACGCCGATTGGTTCGCCCTCCGCCGCAGCCGCCGCACGGTAATCGGTCATGACACATGGCTGGGCCACGGTGCGCAGGTCCGGCCCGAGGTGACCATCGGCCACGGCGCGGTGGTGGCGGGCGGGGCCATCGTCACCCGCGATGTCGCCCCCTATATGATCGTCGCAGGCATCCCCGCCAAACCGCTGCGCCGCCGCTTTTCCGAAAGCATCGCCGCGCGGATGGAGGAATTGGCGTGGTGGGATTGGCCCCATGACCGGCTGCAAGCATCGCTCAAGGATTTCCAGACCCTGCCCGCCGAAGCGTTTTTGGAGAAATACAGTTAGTCGCCGGGGTTGAGGGTCAGCGTCACCCGATCACCCGCGAACCACGTCACCCCGTATTCCACCGGCACGCCCTCGGGGTCGACGTTGATCCCGGCAGAGCGCAGGATCGGCGCGCCTTCGGTCAGCCGCAAATGCAGCGCCTGCGTGGCAGTGGCAAGCTTCGCCGTCAGCCGGGTCGAGGCGCGGGTGTAATCCGCCACCCCGCCCTGCGCCAAGGCCGTGGTGACCGAGCGGCTGGCCTCAAGCGCCTCCAACAGGTCGGGGAACCGCGCGGCGCGAAAGATGCTGCGAAAGATCGCGATGGGCTGCTCATCGGCCAGCGAAAGCCCTTCATAGACATGCACCAGCGCCTCCCCATCCAGCCCCAGCTGCGCGGCCTCATGGGCCGAGGCGGCGCGCGTCTCCAAGGTCAAAATCTCCTTGGCCGGCACCCGCCCTGCCGCCGCGAGGTTCTGGTGAAAGCGCACCCGCTTGCCGATGGGATAATCCGTAGGCCGCTGCGCCACGAAGACCCCCGCCCCCCGGCGGCTGTAGGTCAGCCCACTCTCGTTCATGTCACTGATCGCGCGGCGCACCGTATGGCGGTTGACCCCGAAGCGCGCCGCCAATTGCGCCTCAGTCGGAAGCCGATCGCCGGAGCCGTATTTCCCCGTGGCGATATCGTGGGTCAGCGTGGCGGTGATGGTTTTCCAAATCGCAGTACGGACCATGTCGCAGAAGTTTCACATATCCAAGCTTGCGCCAGCAGGAGGCCAGCGGCTAATACTTGTCTAGTTGTATAGTAAATTAGACAAATGCACAAGGTGTCTAGATGACCGTTGAAACCAAGGAAAAGACCCGCGACAGGCAGGCTTGGATGGGCCTGCTCGCACGGGCCGAGGCCCGCGATCTCGCCCGGCTTTGGGAGGGCTTCGGCCCCCTGCCCGCCCATGAGATGCTCCGCGCGCCCGAGATCGGTGGCGTCATGTTGCGGGGCCGGATGGGCGCTGTGGGCGACGCCTTCAACATGGGTGAAATGTCCGTTACGCGCTGTTCCGTGCGGCTGGCGGATGGGCCAGACGGCCACGCCTATGTGCAAGGCCGCAGCCGCGACAAGGCGCTGCAAGCGGCCCTTACGGACGCGCTGATGCAAGGCAATGCGGCGGATGAGGTCCGCAACAAACTGCTCGACCCGCTGGCCGAAATCGAAAGTCAGCGCCGCGCCAGCCGTGCCGCCAAGGCCGCCGCCACCAAGGTCGACTTTTTCACCATGGTCAGAGGAGAAGACTGATGGAGACCCTATCGCTGACAGGCGGGTTTCGCGACGCGCCCAAAGACGCCGCTTTCGCCTTTCGCGCGGTGATGAACGCCATGGCCAAACCGGGTGAGATCAACAGCGTGACCGGGGCCGAACCGCCCGCGGGCCTCTCCATCGCCGCCGGGGTCGTCCTGCTGACGCTCTGCGACCCCGAAACACCGCTCTACCTCGCCCCCGGCTTCGACCGGCCCGAATTGCGCGACTGGATCACCTTCCACACCGGCGCGCCCTTCGCCCCAGCCAATGCGGCGCACTTCGCCTTAGGCGCTTGGGACGATCTGCCGCGCGGCGACTTCCCCCTCGGGACCGCCGCCTACCCCGACCGCTCTGCCACGCTGATCGTTGAGGTGGATGATCTGCGCAGCGATGGCGCGACCCTCACCGGCCCCGGCATCAAAGACAGTGCCGCGCTGTCGCTGCCCGACCGCACGGCCTTCCAGCAAAACGCGGCGCTCTTTCCGCGTGGATTGGATTTCATTTTCACCTGCAGCGACCGTTTGGCGGCGCTACCCCGAAGCACAAAGGTGTCCTGATGTATGTAGCGGTAAAAGGCGGCGAGCGGGCGATTGACAACGCCCACGCTTGGCTTGCCGAAGAGCGGCGCGGTGACGCAAGCGTGCCGGAACTCAGCGTTGCGCAAATTCGCGAGCAGATGACGCTGGCGGTGAACCGGGTGATGGCCGAAGGCTCGCTCTACGACCCCGACCTCGCCGCGTTGGCGATCAAACAGGCCCGGGGCGATCTGATCGAAGCGGTGTTCCTGATCCGCGCCTATCGCACCACCCTGCCCCGGTTTGGCGCCTCGCGCCCGATGGACACTGGCACCATGGCCTGCGACCGCCGCGTCTCGGCCACCTTCAAGGATGCGCCTGGCGGTCAGGTTTTGGGGCCGACCTTCGACTACACCCACCGGCTGCTGGACTTCAAACTGGCCGCCGATGGTGAGGTGTCGCCCGCGCCCGAGGTGGCCGATGCCAAGCCCTCTAAAGACACGCCGCACATCATGGAATTCCTCGACCGCGAAGGGCTGATGCAGCGCGACACAGACAGCAAGACCCCGCCGCGCGATCTAACCCGCGAGCCGCTGGAACTCCCCGCCACCCGCGACCTGCGGCTGCAAGCGCTGACCCGCGGCGACGAGGGCTTTGTCCTCGGCATGGCCTATTCCACGCAGCGCGGCTATGCGCGCAACCACGCCTTCGTTGCGGAACTACGCATCGGCAAAGTGGCGGTGGAAATGGACATTCCCGAACTGGGTTTTGCCATTGAGATCGGCGAGGTCGAGCTCACCGAATGCGAGACGGTGAACCAATTTGCGGGCTCCAAGACCGAGCCGCCTCAGTTCACCCGCGGCTATGGATTGGTGTTCGGCATGTCCGAGCGCAAGGCGATCTCCATGGCGCTGGTGGACCGGGCATTGCGTTGGGAGGAGTTGGGCGAAGACAACCTCGGCGCGCCTGCGCAGGACGCGGAATTCGTGCTCTATCACGCCGACAACATCCAAGCGACGGGGTTTTTGGAGCATATCAAACTGCCCCATTACGTTGATTTCCAATCCGAACTCGAACTGATCCGCAAACTGCGCCGCGAGGCGACAGCCGCGGCCCAAGACGTAGCACGGGAGGCCGCGGAATGAGCCCCGCCATGACACAGAGTGACCAAGACAGGCATGAGGACCGGGGCATGAACGACTACAACTTTGCCTATCTGGATGAGCAGACCAAACGGATGATCCGCCGCGCGATCCTGAAAGGGTTGGCGATCCCCGGCTATCAGGTGCCCTTTGCCAGCCGCGAAATGCCGATGCCTTACGGCTGGGGCACCGGCGGGGTGCAGGTCTCCGCCGCGGTGCTGACGCCCGAGGATACCTTCAAGGTGATCGACCAAGGGGCCGATGACACGACCAATGCCGTCTCGATCCGACGCTTTTTTCAAAAGACGGCTGGCGTTGCGGTGACCGAGGCCACGACCAAGGCCAGCGTCATCCAAACCCGCCACCGCATCCCCGAAGCCGCGCTGCGCGAGGATCAGGTGTTGGTCTATCAGGTGCCGATCCCCGAACCGCTGCGCTTTCTTGAGCCTTCAGAGGTCGAGACCCGCAAAATGCACGAGCTGGAGGAATACGGGCTGATGCATGTGAAACTCTACGAAGACATCGCCCAGCATGGCGCGATTGCCACGGCCTACGCCTATCCGGTCAAGGTCGAGGGGCGCTATGTCATGGACCCGTCGCCGATCCCGAAATTCGACAATCCCAAACTGGAAATGGCGGCGATCCAGCTCTTCGGCGCGGGGCGCGAGCAGCGGATCTATGCGCTGCCGCCCTATACGCAGGTCGTGTCGCTGGATTTTGAGGACTACCCCTTTGAGGCCAGCAAAGCCGATCACCCCTGCGGCCTCTGCGGGGCCGAGGACAGCTATCTGGATGAGTTGATCGTCGATGATGCAGGGGGGCGTTTGTTCATGTGTTCCGACACCGACTATTGCGCGGCCCGTCAGGCCGCCGGGCATCGCGGCGCGGATGCGGCCCCCATCTTGGAGGGCATGGCATGACCCCCTTGTTGCAAGTTGAAAACATCGCGAAATTCTATGGCGCGCGGATCGGCTGCACGAATGTCAGCTTTGATCTCTACCCTGGTGAGGTGATGGGCATCGTCGGCGAAAGCGGCTCGGGCAAATCGACGCTGCTCAACACGCTGGCCGGACATCTGACACCGGATCGCGGGGCGGTGCGTTTCGACACCCGCGCTGATGGCCTGCGCGACACGGTGACCATGAGCGAGCCGGAGCGCCGGATGCTGTCGCGCACAGATTGGGCCTTTGTGCACCAACACGCCCGCGACGGGCTGCGCATGAACGTCAGCGCAGGCGGCAATGTGGGCGAGCGGCTGATGGCCGTGGGCGCGCGACATTACGGTGACATCCGCGCCAGCGCCACCGATTGGTTGGGCCGGGTCGAGATCAACGAAGATCGGATCGACGACCGGCCTTCGGCCTTCTCAGGCGGGATGCAGCAGCGTTTGCAGATTGCCCGCAACCTCGTGACCGGGCCAAGGTTGGTCTTCATGGACGAACCCACCGGCGGGCTGGATGTGAGCGTGCAGGCGCGGCTGCTCGACCTCTTGCGCGGCTTGGTGCGCGAGATGGGACTGAGCGCCATCATCGTGACCCATGATCTGGCGGTGGTGCGGCTGCTGGCAGATCGGCTGATGGTGATGAAGGACGGTCATGTGGTGGAAACCGGGCTGACGGACCAAGTCTTGGACGACCCGCAGCACGGCTATACGCAGCTTTTGGTCTCTAGCGTGCTACAGGTTTGACGGTGCAGGGAAATGTTTCGCACGCGAAACAAATGACAAACGTTAACAATAGGTTAAACAAGGCTGAACCCATGATACGCGTGGAAAATGTGAGCAAATCCTTCACCCTGCACAACCAAGGTGCGGCGGTGATCCCGGTGATGCGTGGCGGTGAATTGACCGTGGGGCGGGGCGAATGCGTGGCGCTGACCGGGGCCTCGGGGGCCGGGAAATCGACGCTGATGCGGATGATCTATGGCAACTACCTGACCGCCTCGGGCCGGGTCATGGTGGGCGATCTGGATGTCGCCCAAGCCGCCCCGCGCGAGATACTGGCGTTGCGCCGCCATGTGCTGGGCTATGTCAGCCAGTTCCTGCGCGTCGTGCCACGGGTGGCGACGCTGGATGTGGTGGCCGAACCGCTCCGGGCGGTGGGCAGCAACGAAGCCGAGGCACGGGCGCGGGCCGGAGAATTGCTGGCGCAGCTCAACATCCCCGAACGCCTCTGGCAGCTCAGCCCGACGACCTTTTCAGGCGGGGAGCAGCAGCGGGTGAACATCGCGCGCGGCTTTGCGCATCCCTATCCCGTCCTGCTGCTGGATGAGCCGACGGCGAGCCTTGATGCCACCAACCGCGCCACCGTGCTGGCGCTGATCGAAGAGGCCAAGGCCCGCGGCACGGCGATCTTGGGCATCTTCCATGATGAGGACGCCCGCGACCAAATCTGCGACCGCGAAGTGGACGTGACCCGTTTCACCCCCGGATTGGCCGCATGAGCGGGCGCTTTATCGCGGTGGTCGGCCCGTCGGGTGTGGGCAAGGACAGCGTGATGGAAGGACTGGCCGAAACCCTGCCCGACCTTTTCCTCGCCCGCCGCGCCATCACCCGGCCCGGTGAGGCCGGGGGCGAGGATTTCGACGGGATCAGCGAGGCGGCGTTTCTGCGGCTCGAAGCGGAGGGCGCCTTTGCCCTGAGCTGGGCCGCGCATGGGCTGCATTATGGCATTCCCATCGCGGTTGAAATGGCGCTGGCTGAGGGGCGCGATGTGCTCGCCAACCTCTCACGCGGGGTGCTGACCGAGGCCAAACTGCGGTTTGCGCGGTTCGAGGTGCTGTCGCTCACCGCCTCCCCTCAAGTCTTGGCCGCGCGGTTGCGGGGCCGTGGGCGCGAGACGGAGAAGGAGATCACCGCCCGTCTGGCACGGGCCGAGCGCGCCCTGCCCGATCATATTACGGCGATGGAGATCGACAACTCCGGCCCCTTGGAGCAGACCGTGGCGCAGGCGCTGGCGGCACTTTACCCCGAGAGGGCGGCGCGGTGAACTTCGTGGAACATACCGTCTTCAGCTTGCCCTACAAGCGTCAGGCTGCTCAGCACAAAGGGCTGTGGCAGATGCGGCGTGATGTAGGGATCAAGCGCTGCGGTGACCTGCGGCAGGTCGGCTTTGGGCAGCTTGCCGGTCAGGGTGATGTGAAAGCGGAACGCCTCCATCACGTAAGGATAGCCCCATTTGGTGAGGTTCGCCTCTTGTGCAGGCGTCAAGTTGGCTTGGCGGCGGCGGGCCAGATCGGCTTCGGAAGGGGGCGCGCGGAACGTGTCGAGGCCGCGCACCACTTCGGCGGCCATAGCGTTCAGCGCGGCGGTGTCCCCCTCGGGCGTCAGCGCCAGAAAGCGGCCCAGCGGGGTGAGCGCAAGCCCGTCGAGCGTGACCGGCGAAAGCCGCGTGCAAAGCGCCTCGAACTCGGCCAGCAACCCGTCAGCCGTGGTGCTTTCGGCCAACACAAAGGGCGGTTTAATGGTCGCATGCAAACCGTATTTGCGCGGCGTCTGGGTCAGGGCGTCCACGTCCAGCCCGGCGACCGCTGGATGCGCCACGGCGCAGCCCCGCGCCACATCCCAGCCCAGCCAAGCGGCCCCAGCCTCGGCCAATGCGCCCTTGGGCGTGTAATAGATCGCGTAGCGGTCGAACTTCATTCATCTTCTCCCTGCATCCATGGATGCGCAACAAGCGTGACGTTCACATGACAAAAGAAACCATTCTCGCCAATGCCAAAATCATCCTGCCCGATGTGGTGATCCCCGGCAGCGTGGTGCTGCGCGACGGGGTGATTGCCGATATCGCCGAAGGCACCGCTCTGCCCAAGGGGGCGATCGATTGCGAGGGACGCACCCTCGCCCCCGGTCTGGTGGAACTGCACACCGACAATCTTGAACGCCACATGAAGCCGCGCCCAAAGGTTGACTGGCCGCACCGCGCGGCGATCATCGCACATGATCGCGAATTGGCGGGCACCGGGATCACCACCGTGTTTGACGCGATCCGGGTGGGGTCGATCGTCTCGGACGACGGGCGCAAACGCTATGGCAAATATGCCCGCGACATGGCCGATGAAATCCTGATGATGCGCGACAGTGGGGCGCTGGCGATCAGCCACCATATCCACCTGCGGGCCGAGATCTGTTCGGAAACGCTGGAAGAGGAACTGGCCGAGTTTGGCCCCGACGACAAGGTCGGCATCGTCAGCCTGATGGACCATACGCCGGGCCAGCGCCAGTTCCGCGATGTGCAAAAGTTCGAGGATTACGTCTGCGGCAAAAACGGTCTGCCGCGTGAGGATTTCGGCGATTACGTCACCTTCCTGCACGGGCTGCAAGAACGGCTGGGCGCGAAACATGAGGCGGCAGCGGTGGCAGCAGCCGCGCATTACGGCGCGGCGCTGGCCAGCCATGATGACACCACGGCAGAACAGGTGGCCACCAGCCACGGCCATGGCGTGCGGCTGGCTGAATTCCCCACCACCCGCGAGGCGGCAGAGGCCTGCCATGCCCAAGAGATCGCCACGATCATGGGTGCGCCCAACCTCGTGCGCGGCGGCTCGCATTCGGGCAATGTGGCGGCAAAGGAATTGGCCGAGTTGGACCTGCTGGACATCCTATCATCGGATTACGTGCCTGCCGCGCTGCTATTGGGCGCGGTGCAACTGGGTGAGCTTTGGGGTGATATGGCACGGGGGCTGGCGACCGTCACCCGCACGCCCGCGCATCACGTAGGCCTGACCGACCGGGGGGAGATTGCCCTTGGGATGCGGGCCGATCTGATCGAATTTGAGGTGATGAAAGACGCGCCGATCCTCCGCTCGGTCTATGCGATGGGCAAGCGGGTGGCCTAAGCAAACAGAATTTCTACGCAACATGCACCCGCCGATTTCGGCGGGTGCCGACAGGCCGTTCGGTATCACCGCCGCCGAACGCTGCCCCGCGCGACATTGTGGTGCAGCAGGTCAGGCAGTTGGAACTAGAGATCGCGATCATCATCACCTCAAGCGCCAGTCCGCAAGAATACGCCGAAGGTGACGCAGACGTGACGCGCTTTGTCAGCTTGATGAAACCTTATGATGAGCATTCTGCGGAACGCGCGCTCGCACGATGTGGGGAAAGCGCGGTATAAGGCGGCTAGGATCAGGCCGGTTTTCGATCTATGACGGACGAAAATCAAAGAGAGGCAGATCATGCGCAGGATCACATTCGCAACCGTTTCCACCCTTATGTTCGTCGCAGGCTGTGCGGGCATCGCCGCCGATCAGGTGATGGTGCACCGCACCGGGCCGGACGAGCTTTTGAAGCTGCGCAGCGGCCCCGGGCTCGACTTTGGGGTCATCATGGGCCTGCCCGATGGCACCATTCTCAACCGCCGCGATTGCGTGACTGAGATTGGCCAGCTTTGGTGCCGAGTTTCCTTGGCCGATGCGCCAGAGGTACGGGGCTATGTCTCGGCTGATTATATCTCGGATATCTGAGACGAAAGCCGGAGCGGGGCGGCACGCGCCCCCCTCTTTTTTCAAACGGCGCTTCAGCGCCACGGCCCGACGTGTGGCTAGATTTACCGGCACATCACTCTACCTGAGGGCTTCACACCCGTTGTGACGCTAAGTGAAACCTCTCTAGAGTAAGGACAAATATGTGCCGCTTCCTCGCCTATATCGGACCTGAACTGCCAATCGAGTCGCTGCTCCTTGCTCCTGAAAACAGTCTGCTGAACCAAAGCCTTGATCCGGAACTTCACCCAAGTCTGCAGCTGGCAGGATGGGGTTTTGCCGCATGGAGCGAACATCTGCTGAAACCCGATGCGCCGCTGCTGTACCATCGGCCCAAGGCGGCCTTTCACGACGACAACGCCAAGACCCTAATCCCCAGCCTGCAGGCGCATACGATGCTCTCGCATATCCGCGCGGCGTCTTATGATGCTAGCGTTGTACAGGCCGATGAGAATTGTCATCCGTTTTCCTTTGAGCACACCCCGTGGATCATTGCCCAGAACGGCGCCCTGCCCCATTGGCGGCAGTTGCAGCGCGAGCTTCTGCCCTATTGCAAAGATCAATACCTCACCCAAATGCGCGGCACGACGGATACTGAATTTCTGTATGTGTTGCTGCTGTCATTGCTGGAGGGCGACAGCGACGACCATGTGCAGCGCGGGTTTGAGAAACTGCTCAAGGTGATCTGCGAAGCGGCGCGAAAACTTGATCTCGCGTCGCTGACCAAGCTCAAGATTGCGCTGGTCAGTTCGGATCGGATCATTGGCGTGAACTATGGCTGCGGCCATGAAGGCGAGACTGATGTGAAGGGCGATTGGAAGAAGTTGCGCGACGAAGACTTGCATCTCTCTATGCTGCTTGAGCCGGTCTATGTGCTAACAGGGACAAACTTTCAGGATTACGCCAATTCCTACAAGGTAGACGCCTGCCCCGAAGGAGAAGCCACATCGGCGATCTTTGCCTCTGAGCCGCTGACCGAAGACGGGGACGAGTGGCAAAGCATCAATTTCGGAGAGATCGTGTTTCTTGAGCGTAAAGACGGGCGCATTGCCAAAACGGTGCGCAAGCTCGACGTTTGATCGTTCGCCCAGTCGATAGGAGCCATTTGATGACGGATCGTTTCCAGAACTATGCCGACCTCTCAGCAGAGATGCTGCGCGATGATGATTACCAGATACGCGCGGAGGATCGGGGCGGCGCGGTGATCATCCTCGCGCCCCACGGCGGTACGATTGAGCCGGAGACTTCGCTGATCGCCGAGGCCATCGCGGGAAGCGACTATTCCTACTATCTGTTCGAGGCACTGAAAGCCGGGGCGCATGGGGATTTCCACATCACCTCGCACCGCTTTGATGAGCCGCAGGCGTTGGAACTTGTGGCAAGCGCGCAGGTTGCCGTGGCGATCCATGGCCGCAAGGATGATGGCACCGAGACGGTTTGGCTTGGCGGGCGGGCCGAAGCCCTACGCGATGCAATCGGCGCGGCCCTGCGTGAGGCGGGGTTTGACGCGGCGCCCAACACCACGCTGCCCGGTGTGCATGAGACGAACATCTGCAACCGAACCCGCACAGGCGAAGGCGTTCAGCTAGAACTGCCCCGGTCGCTGCGGCGCACGCTTGCCGAAGACCCAGACCTGTTAGAGAGATTCAGTCAAGCGGTACGGCAGACGCTGTGACCAGGGAGCGGCAGGCCCAGCGCGGGCCTGCCCTATTATCATCCGCGCTTTTGAAACAGGATCAGCATCAGCGCCAAAAGCGATGAGCTCAGCATCAATAACAGCGACACGGCGTTCAGCAGCGGGGTCGAGCCTTCTTTCAACCGGTCGAACATGGCGATGGTCAGCGGCGCGTCAGAACCCACGAGCATCAGCGTTGTGTTGAAGTTCTCAAAGCTCATGAGAAACGCCACCACGATCGCCCCAATCATCGCAGGCGCAAGGAACGGCAGAGTGATCGTGCGCACCGCCGTCAGCCGGTCCGCGCCAAGGTTCAGCGCCGCCTCTTCCAGCGTGCGGTCAAACTTCTGCAAGCGGGCCGAGATCACCAGCGTGGCGATGGTGGTGATAAAGCTAAACTGCCCCAAGATCACCAAAAGCAGACCGGGGCGCAGCGCCTGAATGTCGATCTGCGCCATGTCCCAGACGCCATTGGCCAGCGTGGAGGAAAACACCAGAACCGAGATGCCCAGCACGATGCCGGGTATCACCAGCGGCAGCAGCATCAGCACATAGAGAAACCCCTTGCCGCGAAACTCATAGCGGTTGAACAAAAAGGCGTTCGTCGTGCCAACGCAAACCGACATGATCGCCACGCAAAGCGCCACGAATGCCGATGTGCCCACCGACCGCAGGATGCCACGTTCATGAAAGACGCCGATCTGAGGGCGCTCCGCGCCGAAGAACCAATTCCACGTGAATCCCTCCCACGGAAGAGACGGGAACTGGCTGTCGTTGAAGGCGAATACCGCCACCACGGTCAGCGGCAGGGCCAGATAGAGAAAGAACAGCGCCACATAGCCACCATAGAGGATGCGAAAGCTGCGCGATTGCGGGATTGTCGGGATCATTGGATCACCCCATCGTTTCCTTGAGGGTCCGGCCCGTGAGCCAGAGCATCCCCCAGACGATCACCGAAGACAGCACCAAAAGCATAAAGCCAAAGGCGGCGCCCAGCTCCCAATTGGAGCGCACGATGAACTGGTTATAGATCATTTCGGTGAACCACAGGCTGTCCTTGCCGCCCAGCATCGTCGGCGTCAGGTAGTTGCCCAAGCTCAGCATGAAAACCACGATACAGCCCGACACGATGCCGGGCATGGCATGGGGGATGATGATCTCACGCAGGACGGAAAGCCCGCTGCCGCCCAGATCATAACCCGCCTCGATCACGCTGTCGTCGAGGCTCTCCAGCGTGGTGACAAGCGGCACCACCATGAAGAGCATGGAAGTATAGACCAGCCCGACCATCATCGTAGCATCGGTGTAAAGCAACTCCACCGGACGGTCCGCCAGCCCCACCCATTGCAACAGGTTCGAGACGAGACCGGTCTCGCGCAGCAGGATCATCCAGCCGAAGGTGCGCACCAGTTCGGAGACGTAAAACGGGATCAGACAGAGCAGGAAAAGCACCTGCTGCAAGCGCCCCTTCGCCATTTTGGCGATGTAATAGGCCACCGGAAAGGCGATCAGCAGCGTGAGCGCGGTTGCCAGCACCGACATCACCGCCGTGCGCCAAAAGGTGCGTAGGTAAAGTGGTTCGGTCAACGCCTTTTCATATTGCGCCAGACTGGTTTCATAGACGCCAAAGCTGATCCGCTCGCGCAGAGAGATCAGCAGCATGTCGATATGCGGGATGATGATGAGCAGACCCAGCCAAAGCACCAAAGGCGTCAGCAGCAGGTAGAATGTAATGCGGGATTGACTGCGCATCAGGCGGCCCCAAAGCAGGTCGCCTGCCCCGCACCCCAGCCGATATGCACCGCATCGCCGCGTTGCAGGCTTGAGAATTCACCTGATTGCGGCAGCGTGACTTCGAGCGTTTCGCCAACATCGTCCTGTACCAACACGCGCGAAGCCGCGCCGTTGAACAGCAGGCTGGTCACCGTGCCCGTCAGTTGATTGTCAAAGCCCGACAGCGCATCGGCACTGGCGGCCAGCCGGATGGATTCAGGTCGCACGAAGATCTCGGCCCGCGCCCCTTGGACAAGGCCCGCGCCGGTGGCGCGCATTGCAAGCCCGCTGTCGGTGCGCAGTTGCAGGGCGTCGCCCTCCACCCGCTCAATCCGGCCCTTCCAGCGGTTCGATTCGCCGATGAAACCGGCGACGAAGGGCGTCTCGGGGCGGTAGTAGAGGTCTTGCCCCCGGCCCACCTGCTCGAACTGGCCATTGCTCATCACTGCGATCTGATCGGACATCACCAGCGCTTCGGATTGGTCGTGGGTGATATAGACGAATGTCGTGTCAAAGGCGGCTTGCAGGGCCTTCAGCTCAACCTTCATATGTTCGCGCAGCTTGAGGTCCAGCGCCCCCAGCGGCTCATCCAGCAGCAGCACGTCAGGCTCCAACACCATGCAGCGCGCGATGGCGACACGTTGTTTCTGCCCGCCCGAAAGCTCATCCGTCTTGCGCGCGCCGATCCCCGGCAGGCCGATCCGGTCGAGCGCCTCGTCGACTTTACGCGCAATCTCAGCCTTGGGCATGCCACGGCGGCGCAGGCCATAGCCGATATTCTCGGCAATCGTCATCATCGGGAAAAGCGCCAGATGTTGGAACACCATATTCACCGGGCGTTTGTTCGGCGGCGTGTCGAGCACCGATCCGCCCTTGATCCGAATGTCACCGGAGGTGGGGTCGAGAAACCCCGCGATCATCCGCATGATCGTCGTTTTGCCGCAGCCCGAAGGCCCGAGGATGGAGAAGAAACTGCCGGGCGGCACCGTGAAGGAGACGTTGTTAACAGCGGTGGTATCGCCGAACCGCTTAACGAGGTCGACGCATTCCAGATCTGGGGTCATGTGAATTCCGTATAAAGAAGCGACACCCTCAGCGTGAGGGTGCCGCTCGTAGGTCAGTTATCAGTTGGCAGCTTGGACGCGGTCCAGCACTTCGCCTTCGATGGTTTCCAGACCGGCGGGCACCGGCGGATACCATTTGATGTTGTCGATGGCTTCTTGGGGGAAGCTGGCCTGGTACTTGGCTTTCAGGCTGTCTTCGGCAAACTCATCCGCGCCTGCGGAGGCGGTGAAGTTGCCCGCCGCTGCGGTAATCATCGCCGCGACTTCGGGCTGCATGACAAAGTTGATCCATTCATAGGCCACATCATCGGCCTGCCCTTTGGCGGGCAGAACGAAGGTGTCGATCCAGCCCAGAGCGCCCGAGGCCGGGGCCACGAAGGTCAGATCAGCGTTGTCGTCGTTCAGCTTCCAGCCGCCGGTGTCCCATGCCATCGACGCGGTCACTTCGCCCGAGCGCAGCAGGTTCATCAGCTCATCACCGCCGCCCCAATAGGTTTTGACGTTTTCTTTGCATTCGATCAGCTTGGCTTCGACCTTGCCCATGATCTCGGCGTATTTGGCTTCGTCGCCATAGGCGGCAAAGGGGTCTTCGCCCATCGCGAAGGCGAAACCGATCAGGGTCGGACGCTTGAGGCGGTAGGAAACCTTACCCGCCACTTCCGGCGCACAGAGGTCGGTGTAGTCCTTGACCGTGTCACCCGCTTCGGCGGTGTTCATCACCAGACCGGAGGTGCCCCAGACATGCGGCACGCCATAAACGTCGCCGTTCACGGTGGTGTTGCCCATCGTCGCATCAAGCATGGAGGGAATGAAAAGCTCTTTCTTCAGCTTGGAGACGTCGATCGGCTTGTAGATGCCGAATTCCATCTGCGGGCCCATGATGCGGTCTTGCGACGGCTGGGCAAGGTCAAAACCACCGCCGCCTGTGGCGCGCAGCTTGGCGATCATCTCTTCGTTGTTGGATTTCGTGACTTCGACGGTATGGCCGGTCTCTTCTTCGAATTTCGCGACCACGTCCTCAGGTGCGTAGCCGCCCCATGTCAAAAGGCGCAGCGTGTCGGCTTGGGCCACGGAGGCGAGCCCCGCCAGCATGGTGCCGGCCAGCAGAATGGTTCGTGTCATGGGAAATCCTCTTTCTAGTGTACTCATTGTCGGCAGAATGCGCGCGTTAGACCATTTGGTCAATTTATACTTCGGCGCAGCATGCCTCCTTGTCGCCTTAGAATGCAAAACTTTTGTGACAGTGATGGCAATTGCCTTTTGTTTTGGCAGGGTTGGCATCACCGCGACTTAGAAATTGGCAGATCAATCGGCATGCGCATCCCCGTGCGATAGGATCACGCTGGGCGGACTTGTCTTTGCAGTTTTAGCACGCCAAACCGCCAGCGCGGCAGGCTGACAATGCGTATTTGTCCTATGGAGCGTCGCATGGCGAAACTACTTGCCTTGCTATGTTTTTTCCTGTGAAGGTCGCCGCATCACGACCTAAGGCCCCGCCTTGGTTGGGCATAAAATAGAACGGAAGGAACCGGAATGACCGACAGCAAACCGCTTTGGCAATGGAGCGCCAGCGAAATCTCAGCGGCCACCCGGGCAGGCACAATCTCGGCCAGTGACGCCACCGAGGCGGCGATCGCACGTATGAATGAGGTCAATCCAGACCTGAACGCGGTTGTCGAAAACCTTGCTGACGAAGCACGGGCAGAGGCCAGCGCTTTGGACGCCAGCAGCGCGCCCAAGGGGGCGCTCCACGGCGTTCCGGTCACCATCAAAATAAACGTTGACCAAAAGGGCCATGCCACCAGCAACGGTGTTCCAGCGTTCAAAGACATAATTGCGCCCGAGGATGCGCCGTTGGTTCGCAACCTGAAAGACGCAGGCGCGATCATCATAGGCCGCACCAACACGCCTGAGTTTTCCTTTCGTGCGGACACGGACAACCCACTTTATGGGCGCACCTACAACCCTTGGGGCCGGCATCTGTCGGCGGGCGGCTCTTCGGGCGGTGCCGGATCGGCCGTGATGGCCGGGATTGGCGCACTTGCCCATGGCAACGACATTGGCGGTTCGCTGCGTTTTCCGGCTTCGGCAAATGGCGCGGTCACGGTGAAACCCGGATTGGGACGGGTGCCTGCGTGGAACCCCAGCCAAAAGGCTGAGCGGGGATTTTTGGCACAATCCATGTCAGTTCAAGGGCTTATCGCAAGAACTGCATCTGATCTGCACCTCTCGATGCCCTCCCTGATCACGCCAGACGCGCGCGACCCGTTCCATGTGCCGCTTCCTTGGCGTGGCGCAGCGATAGACGGCCCGATCCGTGTCGCCGTAACACGCGAAGATTTTGGGTTTGGCCTGCACGGTGATGTGGCCACGGCGCTTGATAATGCGGCATCCGCCCTGTCAAATGCAGGCTACGCCGTCGAAGAGGTCGACCCGCCCCTTGCGCGCGAGACCGGCGAAGTTGGATACCGTGCGTTGTTGGGCGAAGTTCAAGCCCTCATGGGCCCGGATATTCGCGCCCACGGATCTGACGAAGTGAATGCGATCTTCGATGCCTACTATGCGGAATTCCCGCCTTTCGAAGGTACTCAGCAGCTGGAAATGATTGCCAAACGCACGCATTACGCCCGCGAATGGTCGCTGTTTCTTGAGGATTACCCCTTGATCCTGACCCCATTCCTGCTGGCTCCGTTCTTCACGGCTGGCCGCGATACGGAGGGTCCAGAAGGTGTGCGTGAGGTATTGGGCAAGGCGCATTGGTCGTTCATCATGAACTTTACCGGGCTGCCTGCTGGCAACATTCCAACGCATATCGCGCGCTTGGCCAGCGGCCCCCAGCCCATCGGGGTGCAAATCGCCGGCCGTCGCTGGCGCGAAGATCTGATCGTCGACGCGATGCAGGCGATCGAGAAAGAAATTCCGCCGGTTTGTGGGGCTTTGTGGGATAGGTAAGGGTTCTTAGGATAAGCGTGCGAGCGTGTAGGGGCGGTCGCGCGCTGGTTTGGGCCAAGGTATCGTCGGCAACGGCCCGGAATCGCGATTCATTTAGTACGCAGCCAAGGTCAGTTTTTGGAAGCTCTTAAGAAACCCGTCAATCGCGGAACCTCCGATTAAATTGGTGGGAATGCCTTCCACTCAAAAGGTGCATTGCAAGTAACCGAAGAGAGCATTTAACCTCTTTAGGCAATCTCATAACACCAAGATGAAAGAGCGCTCCCCCCCGGAAAGCTGACTTACTACTAGGATTCCTTCACCGAGTAGAGAGTATTCGATGATCGACGGTATAGGCTTGGAGACGTGCCATAGGACTTACGAAACTCACGATGAAAATGCGCAGAATCTGAAAACCCTGCGTCAGCTGCAATCTCAGCGATTCAGCTTTTGGGTGAAACCATGCTGGGGAACCAGCGCGCTGTGATCCCTACGGTTAAAGGCACCGCCAAAGTTATCGGCTATGCCAAATGGTTGATCGATGAAACCGACCCTGTTGGCCGCGGTTTTACCATCACCTAAAAACACAGTCGTGACGGTCGGCCGCCGCAGCTTACGTGGCGGCCGACTGTTTCATAGCGGGTGGGAAAGTCTCCATGCCCGCCACAGGTTTTACGTCACTTCGCAGATAGTTGCGCAACACATTCGGCCTTGGCCCCTGCGCCCATTTGGTGTCGGGCTTGGGATCAGACAGGTCGAGGTCATTCGAGATCACCTCACTGAAGGCGGGCTTCCCACTATTAAACCTCTTCACGCCCCGGGGCTGCCGGTGCAGCCTTGCCCCCAAGTTTGGTATAGTCCAACAGCAGCGCGTTACCGTGATGCCAAGTATGGCCCGTTGCATCATGCGGCGGCACGGGAAAGTTATCCGTTCTTAAGCGCACGGGTCCACCCTGCCGCTCTGTCCAGACAGCCATCCTTTGGTCAAGATGGGAGACAATCAAGCTGCGTCGTCCAGATGAACCCTCGTATCATCGCGCAGCTCTGCGGGGATCAAGACGTCATCCATCAGGTCCTCAATGAAGGTGCAGAGCAACTGAGTTCGGCCCGCGACCCCCGCCTTGCGATAGATTGCATTTGTTTGCGCTTTAATCGTGCCTTCGGAGGTGCCTCGCAGCCCTGCAATATCCCGGGTACTTAGTCCTTTCGTCAAGAAAAGCGCGACGTCTTTCTCTGCGGACGTCAGTCTCCATTTATGAAAATGCTCGGCTATCAATTGCGAAAACTCCGACGTGCATTTGCGCATCTTTTCTTCGGCAAGCCGGGCACGATGAAGACTCATTCTCAAGGCAATCCAACCCAAGGCGACCCCCAGATTCAACCCGATTGCCAAGATCGTTTGCTGATACTCATGGCTTTGCCAGATCAGAAAATCGGGCTCCATTCCTATGACGTCCAGTAGGAAGCAAACAGTAAAGAAGATCGCCACAATTGCCTGTAGTGCAGCGATGGCCCAAAGGGCGATGGTTCCACGCGATTTCATAGCTCGAACTGCCTTATTTTTTGGTGGAAAGCGCAGGGCCAGCCCGGTCAACCGGCCCTGCGATAGGCGCTTACTTCATCGCTGTGACGGTGAGCTTGCCTTTCACGCGGTCGGCCACGAATTCGATGTTCTGGCCTTCCTTCATATTGGCGATCAGCGTCTCATCAGCTTTGAACACCATGGTCATCGACGGCATGTCGAGGTTTTCAAGCGGGCCGTGAATGATGGTCACTTTCTTACCCTTCGCGTCGACCTTCTTGATCTTGCCGGTTGAATAGACAGCCGGAGCTTCGGGCGCCTCATCAGACTGCGCCACGGTGATCGGGCCATGCATGCCGGATTCGTAGTGGCCGGGGATCAGGCAGGCGAATTCAAACGTGCCTTCGTTGGCGAAGGTCCAGATCACCTCGCCCTCCATGCCGGAGTCGAGACGGACCGAATTCGGGTCGTCATGCTCCATGTCCATCTTGGCCATGGCTTCCTTGTGCTCGGCATTGCCCTCCATCGTGTCGATGACGAACTCATGTTCGATCTCGCCCTTGTTGGTGACGGCAAAGCGGATGGTCTCGCCTTCCTTGATGTCGAACGCAGCGGGCTCGAAAATCATCTCGCCATCGTCGGTTTCGAGCATGGTCACGTCGATGGTGCGATCGACCGCCTCGGCCTTGCCGGGCATGCCGATGGCCATCTCTTTGTGCATGTCGCCGTGGCCGTCATCGCCGTGGCCGCCGCCATGGGTGCCTGCGGCAAAGGCCGGGGCGGTAATGAGAAGGCTGAGGGCGGTCGAAAGAAGAAGTTTGTTCATGGTATTTCCTGTATGGGTTGGTTGTCATTGTGGTCCGAGGGCCGCTTGGCTCTCGGAGGTTGGTTTCGGCGTGATCTTGGTTTTGGGGCTGTGGTTCTGCGCGAACTCTGGCAGCTCGCCCGTCCATTCGTACGCCTCGGTGCCCGGAGGGTTTTCGTACCAGCCGGGATCTTCGTAATCGTCCGCGTCGATGCCCTCGCGCACCTTCACGACCGAGAACATGCCGCCCATTTCCAGCGGGCCATGCGGCCCCCAACCGGCCATCATCGGCACGGTGTTGTCGGGCAGCGGCATCGACATTTCGCCCATATCCGCCATACCCGCCGTGCCCATGGGCATGAACTCGGGCTGCACGCGGCGGACCTGACGTGTCATGTTGGAACTGTTGGTGCCGATCAGCGTCGGCACGTCGTGGCCCATGGCGTTCATCGTGTGGTGCGACTTGTGACAATGGATCGCCCAGTCGCCCAGATGGTCGGCCACGAACTCATAGGCCCGCATGGCGCCCACGGGGATGTCGATGGAGACCTCGGGCCACTGTGCTGATTCCGGCACCCAGCCGCCATCGGTGCAGGTGACCTTGAAGTCATAGCCATGCATGTGGATCGGGTGGTTGGTCATCGTGAGGTTGCCAACGCGCACCCGCACCTTATCCCCTTGGTTGACCACAAGCGGGTCAATGTCCGGGAAAATCCGGCTGTTCCAGGTCCACAGGTTGAAATCCGTCATCGTCATGATGCGCGGGATGTAGGTGCCGGGATCAATGTCGAAGGCGTTCAGCATGATCAGGAAGTCCCGATCCACGCGCATGAAGTACGGATCTTTGGGGTGGACCACGAACATGCCCATCATCCCCATCGCCATCTGTACCATCTCATCCCCATGCGGGTGATACATGAAGGTGCCGGATTTGGTCAGATCGAACTCGTAGATAAAGGTCTTGCCCGGCGGGATGCCGGGGTGGCTGAGCCCGCCGACACCGTCCATGCCAGAGGGCAGGATCAGCCCGTGCCAATGCACGGTGGTATGTTCGGGCAGGCGGTTGGTGACATAGATGCGCACCCGGTCGCCCTCCACCGCCTCGATGGTGGGACCGGTTGACTGGCCGTTATAGCCCCAGAGGCGCGCGACCATCCCGTCAGCCAGTTCGCGCTCCACCGGTTCGGCAACGAGGTGGAATTCCTTCACCCCGTTGTTCATCCGATGCGGCAGGGTCCAGCCGTTGAGCGTGACCACGGGATTGTAATCCGGCCCGCTGGTGGGGCGGGTTGGCGATTGGGTCAGCGCGCTGTCCATGACGGCGGCTTCGGGCAGGCCCATATTCATGGTCTGGCCCCATGCTTTGGAGGACACGAGCGTCGCTCCCGCAGCACCGGCCCCCAGCAGTTGACGTCTGTTAATCATCTGATTGCTTCCTTGTCTCAATGTCCTGCGCCGCCACCGGCGGCAATCTGTGCCTCTCCGCCGGCGCCACCGCCGCCGCTGCCACCGCCGTAGATCGCGGCTGTCAGACCAGCCGAGGCCAGCCAGAATTCACGCTTGGCGCTGGCTGCTTCGAGCTGGCTCGCGATCTTCTCGCGGGCGTCGTTCAGCAGGTCGAAAGTGCTGGTGATCATGCCGTTGTTGCTGAGCAGCGCTTCCTCGTCGATTGTGCGGCGCAGGGGCAGCACGATGTCTGAGTAATGCCGCGCGATCTGATGGCTGGATCGGTAGGCCGTGGCTGCCGCCCGCGCTTCGGAGCGGACGTTCACAGCCTGCTCGGCCAGCACATTGGCCGCCTGAAGATAGCTCAGCTCGGCCTTGCGCAGCCGCGCCTTGCCGCTGTCGAAGATCGGGATCACGAACTCGAACTCGACCTGCGGTGACACGCTGGTCTCGGTCTCTCCGTCCTTTTCTTCACGCTCGATCTCGGCCCCGGCGATAACTTCGAGGTCCGTCAGGGTGCGGGTGGCATCGGTCAGGCCGTAGGCTTTGGCCGTGGCCTCCAACCCCAGCCGGGCGACTTCCAAATCAACGCGATTGGCCAGCGCCAGCCGTTCAATGCCCCTGTGGCTGCTGACCGTGTTCGGCACACGCGGTAGGGCATCGGGCACGTAATAGGCCACGTCCTGACCCCAGAGCCCCATAAGCCGGGTCAGCTGTTCCTTGGCCAACTGCGCATCCAGCCGCGCCTGTGCCAATTGGCCCGCCATTTCGGCGTTGAACGCCTGCTCTCGGGCTTGCGCGGCTTTGTTAAGCGCGCCGGTCTTGCCCAGCTGCTGCGCCAGTTCCGCCGCCGCATCGGTGGTGACGGCCGCGCGTTTCAGATAGCTGACCGTTTCAAAGGCCGCGACCGCGTTGACCCAAGCCTCGCGCGTCTCATTGGCCAGCGCCAACGTCTCGCTCACCGCTTGCATCTGCGCGTGCTGGAACTCCGCCTCGGCAGCGGCGATGCGCTGTTTGCGGGTGCGGGCATCCAGCAGGTTCACGGCGATCATGCTTTCCAAGGCGCGGTAAAGACCAACTTCAGGCGCGCCGATGCCCAGCAAGCCGATGGAGACGACGGGGTTTTCTGGAGTGGATTGTTGCCATGCTTCCGCTGCGGATAGACCAATCTGCGCATAGGATGCCTGAAGCCCTTGGTTGTTCAAAAGCGCAACCTGCACCGCGGTTTCGGCATTGATCGTCTTGCCGTACACCATGGCGCGGACCTGTTTAGAGGCCGCGACGGTCTCTGCCTGCGACTGCGCCCAGACGGTGCGCTTGCCGATGGCTTTGGAGGTGCGCGCCTCAACGGCGGCAAAACCAGCATCGCGGGCCGAGTAATTTACCGGCAGCACCGGGGCCGTGCAGGCGCCCAAGATCAGAGGCGTAATGACGGCGGCGGTTTTCAGTTTCCAACGCATCAGTGGTTCATCCCTTGCATTGCGCCCGGCTTGGGGGCCTGTTCCGCATTCAGCCGCCGCCAATCGAGCGGTTCGACGACACCGCGACGGCGGTAGCCTGAGAAGGGCTGTTCCTCGGCGGTGGCAGCACTGCCACGTGCGCTGTTGTCGGCGGCGGTCATCGCGGCGACTTGGGGCAGAGGCGTGGGCTGCTGCACATAGGCGCCAGTGACATCAGGAAGGGGCGGGAGCGCGGTTGCGCAAGCCCCAAGGGTCAGGGACATCGCCCCTGCAATCAGTGGTAATTTCATTGGTATTTTGCCTGAGAATGAGGTGATCTTACCCGCAGCCAGACGCCGCGGATGCAAAGGCCGTTAGTCGGCCGGGATCAACTCAGGCTCGAGGTGGGCGCAATTGGCCAGCGGGTTGGCCAGAGGCGACGGAATGGGACACGCTGGTGTATTCAACGGATCGCACAGCCGTCATTTTAACGTCTTGCGAGGTGGTCAGCGCCGCCGTCAGGCAAATACCACCACAGCAAGGCTCGCCTTCGATATCTTCGCGTACATCGGCGTGGTCGGGCACTGCTGCTTCTTGCTGCGGCTCAGACGCTGCGGTCATTTGATGGCCCACGTGATGCGCCGCCTGCGCGCTGTCATGCATCCCGCTTTGCGCGTGAACCGACGAGGGCGGGAGCAGCAATAGGCTACAAGCCAAGACCACGCCAAGCAGGGCGCGGCAGAGGTTTGATATGTTTGCCAGAGCACGCATAGGGGTCAGCAGTGTCGCAAGCCGCACGACCTGTCAACGCGTCCAGCGCAGGAAGGTTTGCGGTTTTCTGGCGGAAATCTGCCAAACCTACGGCGCGGCGGCTCGACGTTTCGGCCAAGATGGAGGCCCGTGGCGCTAACCTCGGAGCCAGAACGCGTTAGGCAATAGGCCGGAAACGCCTACTTCGACGCCTTTTGCAAAAGACCGATCAACTCGTCAAACTTGGCGCGTTGTTCTTCTGGGTCGCCGCTGGCAATCGCAGCTTCAACGCAATGCTGGGCGTGGTTCTCCAGCACAAGCTTTTCGACCCCCAGAACGGCGGATCGGATCGCCGCAGTCTGCGCTAAGATGTCCATGCAATAGCGGTCGGCCTCAACCATTTCGCGATGCCGCGTACCTGTCCTTCGAGCCGCGCTAGGCAGTCCAGCGTCTTTTCCTTGTTAGCCTTCATGAGGCGGCGCTCCGTTTGGGATTTGTTGCCAACCGGAAAATATACCTCATATGGGTATAAAACGAAGGCACACATTGGCAATTTAGGAGGACAATACAATGGTTTCAAAGAATAAGCACGACGATAGCGAAGGCACAGGCAGCGGCTATGGTCGGTTCTTCGCGATGATCGGCACCTCAACGGTTGTGATGTACGGCCTGATGTACTTGAACACCTATGCCCTCGATCATGTCTTCTTTTCGCAGACACGGATGTGGATGGCGCTTTATATGGGCGGGGTGATGGCAATTATTATGCTCGCCTTCATGCTCGGCATGTACTCCAATCGAAAAATGAACCTTGCGATCTTTACTGGGGCCGCCATCGCCTTTGCAACTGGCCTATACTTGGTCCGTTCGCAAGACACGGTAGGCGATACGGCTTGGATGAAAGCCATGATCCCGCACCATTCCATTGCGATCTTGACCAGCGAACGTGCAAACCTGTCCGATCCGCGCGTACGCGAACTGGCCAACGCGATCATTGAGGCGCAGCGCAGCGAGATCGAAGAGATGAAGCTCTATATCGAAGACATCGAAGCCAACGGGGATGCAGCGCCCGGCACGCCCCGCGCCGAACCCTAAGATGAAGGAGCATATCGTGCCCAGAGACACCCGTGATGTGGCCGACCTGACATCTGACCCGGCGACCGCAGCAACCGGAAACACCGCCGTTCTGTACCGCATGGCCCTGCCAAACCACCTGTGCCCGGCGGGGCAGAAGGCGCGATGGCTTTTGGAGGGCGCACCCTGTAGCGAACAGCAGCAATCTGCTCTGACAACTGGGCCGTCACGAAAGGCCAAGCAAAGCCCTGCAATATCAGACGCCAGCGGAGAAGTTCGCACAGTGTATTGCATCCACCTGTTGAGCCCGCCGCCCAAGGCCGACATCGCCCGCTCACTCAATCAATGTCTGATATGAGAGAACTTAAACTGCATTACTCGAATTCGGCAAAACCAACCTATGTTCAGAGCCGAACCGCATTTACCGCAGAAAATTGATCTCGAAAGTTGTTCCTGGATCATTCTCCGACACGGTTATTTCGGCGCCATGCAGATCACAGATTGCTTTTGCTAATGCTAGGCCAAGGCCATTCCCAGGACTGTTCCGACTTTTTTCGCCCCGAAAAAACCGTCGAAAAATACGCTCTCGATCCTCGCGTGCGATCCCCGGACCGTTGTCAGTGATGCGCAAGGTCGGGCCGGCAAGTGTGCTCTCCGCCAAGACCAGAACCTTAGAACCAGCGGGACAATGTTTGATTGCGTTCTCGACAAGGTTCGACAGTAGTTGCGTCAGAAGATTTCTATCGCCAACAACCTCAAGCTGTTCGCCCGGCACCTTAGTGGTCAACTCAATGCCAGCATCCTCGGCCGCAGGCTCAAAGACCTCCGTAACATTGGCTATGATCTCAGAAAGATCGTACAGCCCAAACCTTTCGCGACGGTCACTCCCCTCAATCTGGGCGATACGCAAAAGGGCGTTGAAGGTCGCTATGATTTCTTCAGTTTGATCGAGACTGGCCGAAATATCGTCCGGGCGGATCGTCGGACTGTCTCGTAGTTTCTCCAGCCGCTGCCGAAGATGCTGAAGCGGTGTGCGCATATCATGGGCGATATCATTCGAGATTTGCTCTTGGCTTTCCAGCAGGCGTTTGATCTGACCGAGCATACTATTGATCTCGGTTGATACCCGCGAAAGATCATCACGAGCCTTTGGGGTCGTTGAAATACGGGAAGCGAGGTTGCCAGCGGAAACCTCCGCGAGGGTATTTGATATCGCCGCAATCCGTCGCTCGGTGATGCGGCCTATTCGGATACCGACGATAAGGCCGAGGATCACAACCGCCAAATAGCCTACCACCAAAGCCATGCCGAGCGCTTCCAGTATCTCCAAGACGATATGGTCTCCTGTCCCTTGGATCAGGAGATAGGGGCCAACATCATCTGCGCGCAGCCAATAGCCGGTGACCTCGTCGTGGATTTCTCCTGCAAGTGGCAAATCCTTTGCCGGAAGGTAGTCTGGCAAAGGGCTTGCAAATGTCGAGGACAGGTTGCCGGAAACAATCGCGCCATCTGAGTTTAGAAGCTGGTAAACCCGGGCATTCTGAAAGCTGACTTCGGCGAGGGCATCTACGCGGTCGACCAGCATCTCATCGCCGCCCAACTCAAAGATTTCAACCAGCGTGCCCGCATCGCTGCGCATTTGGTCGAGGACCCAGTCTTGAACCTCGTATTGCGTGAACCAATAGGCCAAGGCGAAGACCAGTGCAGAGAGCACCGAATAGAGGAACGAGTATTGCAAAGACAGCCTTATGGATGTCCTCAACGCGGATGGACCTTTGCGCGCGTGCTTATCCATGGAGGCTGTATCCAGCGCCCCGAACCGTATGGATCAACGGCTGGTCGAAAGGTTTGTCGATTTTGTTGCGGAGGCGGCTGATATGCGTCTCAACGACATTCGTGTTCGGATCAAAGTGAAAGTCCCACACTGCCTCCAGCAACATGGTGCGTGTCACCACCCGCTCGGCGTTCTTCATTAGGTAGGATAGAAGGCGGAACTCACGCGGCTGCACGGCGATCTCTTGGCCGGATCTGCACACAGTATGGCGGATCAGGTCAATCTCCAGATCGACAACCTGAAGTCGCGTTTCTTCTGTCTGCATCGGGGGACGACGCGCAAGTGCAGTAAGGCGCGCAGATAGCTCTGAAAAAGCAAAAGGTTTCACAAGGTAGTCGTCCGCCCCGGCTTCCAATCCGTTCACCCGGTCGTTCAAACCGCCGAGCGCGCTCAGGAATAGGATCGGCGTATTAACATTCGCACCGCGCACTGATCTGACGAGTGTCATCCCATCCAAGCCGGGCAGCATCCGGTCGACAACGATCACGTCAAAGTCATTGTCCAAGGCATCAAGGAATCCTTGTTTGCCATCCGACGCATGCTTCGTCACATGACCAAGCGCCTTTAGGCTGGTGCAGATATACTCAGCCGTTTCGCTATCATCTTCTACAACAAGCACCCGCATTTGCGCCCAAGCTCCGTAAGGTATCGAGAAAATAACCTGCTTTGCAGCTTTAAGCCATCTTCGTAATGTTACGGATCGGTATAGTGCCGACCACCTTTTGCAGATCTCTGCCGTCCTATGCCCTTAGAAAAAGGACAGGACATCATGGTCGCAATTGATCCCAAATTCGATACAGCCGTGCGGCAAGAGCATGCGGGGCGCTTTGGCTTAACGCGCAGTGACCAACGGTTCCTGCTGTTTGCACTCGGTGCATTATTCGCCGTGCGCCTGCTTGCCATGTTCTGGTGGCCTTTCACGGATTCTACAGAAGCTCGCTATGCCGAGATCGCGCGTAAGATGGTCGAGACAGGGGACTGGATCACACCCCAGTTTGACTACGGCGTGCCATTTTGGGGCAAACCTCCCTTACATACTTGGCTGTCTGCCTTGGGGATGAAGCTCTTTGGTGTTGGGGCTTTTGGTGCGCGGGTATTCATCTTTGCTGCGTCATTGGGGGTGCTAAGCCTTCTTTTCGCCTGGATGCGTCGGCACCGGGACCCGGATCAGGCTCTGCTCGTGACGGCGGTTCTCGCTTCATCTTTAATGTTTTTTGGCGCGTCGGCCTTTGTGATGACGGACATGGTCATGGTGCTCGGCACGACCCTGAGCATGATCGGCTTCTACAACTATATGGAGGACGGCCCCTCTCGCAGCACATGGGGACGGTGGTTCTTCGTCGGCATCGCAATCGGCCTTTTGGCGAAGGGGCCGGTCGCGCTTGTCCTAACGGTGATCGCGCTTGTACCATGGTTGGCGCTGACTGGACGCTGGCGGGAATTACACGGGTTTCCCTGGCTGTCAGGGCTGTTGATCGCCGCAGCGCTGACCCTTCCTTGGTATAGCTTGGCCGAGATCAAGACCCCGGGGTTCCTGCGCTACTTCCTTATCGGAGAGCATTTCCAACGCTTTGTCGTGCCGGGTTGGCAGGGTGATCTTTACGGCTCCGGCCATGAGCAGCCCAAGGGCCTGATCTGGCTTTATGCCGGCGCAACGTTTCTGCCATGGAGCCTGTTTGCCCTGCCCCTGCTTCCCCGAGCCGCCTCTTACGTCAAGGAAATGACAGGGAGTGATCGAGGCTGGCACAGCTATCTCGCGCTTTGGGTCGTCGCGCCACTGATCCTCTTCACCCCCGCCGCAAACATCTTGCCAGCCTATGCCCTGCCCGGGCTTCCCGCAGCGGCGGCTCTTCTGGTCTCGCTTTGGGCTCAGGTCAGAGGTCGACCGGGGTGGTGGGCGCGGAACGCGGTCTTCATGGCCATTGTTTTTGTGGGGCTGGCATTTCTATCTCTGACCATTCTGGCGCGTTACCAGCCCGGATCAATCACCTATCGGTCAGAGCGCGGATTAGTAACCGCGGCGCAAAGTTACGATCCTGATGTGCAGATTACCTATTGGGGCGGTCGCAGCTTTTCTGCCGAGTTCTATACGCGAGGCAGAGTTCAGTTCACCGAGCGAACCGCGACATTCGATAGCCTTGCAGACAATGGCTTGCGCGACGCGATGGCCATCCCGGCATCTATCGCCTCGGAACTGGTTCCTTTGCTGGGTTCGCGGTTCGATCCTGCCGGACAGTTTGGGCATCGCATCTTGTTCGTCGAAAATCTGGATCGGGAGGTAACACGATGAACCGTCGCCCCGAAAGCTATGTTAAGCCTAAGCTCGTTCCTTCTCCACAACCTATTCCCGATCTTTCGTTTGTGATCCCCGCTTTCAATGAGGCGGGCAATATCACCAGAACGGTGGCCAAGGTGGATGCGCATGCCCGCAGGCTGGTGAGTAGTTTCGAGATCATCATCGTGGATGATGGCAGCCTCGATTCCACTTTTGAGGAAAGTCGAGCACTCTGTGCCCAATATCCGCTTCGTGTGCTGCGGCTGTCGCGGAACTTCGGCAAGGAACATGCGATCATGGCCGGTCTGGAGAGTACAGTGGGAGCGGCGGTGGTCATCCTTGATGCCGATCTTCAAGAACCCCTTTTTCATCTCGAAACCATGCTGAAACATCGCGCCGAGGGGTATGAGATGGTCTATGCCGTCCGCGCGCAACGCCGGGACGAGACATGGCGCAAACGGGTTTTCACCCGGGCGTTCTATGCCCTGCTGAATATCGGCGGCGACACCGCGATACCAGCCAATGCGCGCGATTTCAGGCTCATGGATCGACGGGTTGTCGATGCGCTCTGTGCCTTGCCTGAGCGCAATCGCTTTATGAAGGGGCTGTATGGCTGGGTCGGCTTTCGCACCAAGGCTGTGGCGATTGAGTTGGCCCCGCGGGCGACCGGAGCCTCTAAATTCGGCTTTGCTGGATTGTTTAAGTTAGGTTTGACCGGCCTTACATCCTTCACCGCATGGCCGCTAAGGGTTTGGACGGGGATAGGTATGACCATTGCCGCCTGTTCAATTCTCTACGCCCTCTGGATTGCCATCCGCACCCTCGTCTTCGGCATCGAGGTGCCGGGGTGGTCGACACTTGTGGTGGCCGTCATGTTGCTGGGCGGGGTGCAACTTATCTCCATCGGTGTGTTGGGCGAATACCTCTCGCGGGTCTTTACGGAGGTCAAAGGCCGTCCCGGCTTTATCATTGCGGAAGACTTTTCTGCTGATCGGGAGCATCTATGATGTGGCGCCAATTTTTGCGTTTCGGGATGGTCGGCCTGTTTGCGACCATCGTTCATATGATGATCGGCTTTCTACTGATCCAGGCAAACTGGCAGCCAGTGATGGCGAACCTGCTCGCCTTCACAATCGCTTTCGTGGTCAGCTTCATCGGCCATCTCGGCTTTTCCTTTGCAGACCAAGAGGTCAGCCTATCAAACGCGCTCTGGAAATTCGCGCTTGTCGCCCTGATCGGTTTTGCCGGCAACGAAGTGCTGCTGATTGTTTTGTTATCGGTCGGTAATCAGACTGAAGTCATGAGCCTGTGGACCTCAACCGGGTGCATTGCATTTTTGACTTTTGCGCTCAGCAAATTTTGGGCGTTTCGCGGTCCTGCGCAGCCCCGCTGACTGCCGTCGGTGCTGTCGCAATGGCTGTGATGGCTCTGGTTGAAATGTGCAGCCCTGCAAGCCCGCATCCATGGCCGGATCAACACCTTACCAATTGGTAATATTGCGGCAATGGTCCGATCAGTCGGCAAACTCTACTGCTTCGTTTAAGGAGAACCAGATGAAGAAAACCGCCTTTCGAACCCTATTGGCAACAACAGTGGCCCTTATTCTTGTTGCCGGGACCGAAGGCCAGGTATTCTCCGTCGCGGCTTCTGGCATACGGTCATTGGCGAGCCCTCTGCAATCAGACATGTTCGACACAAACCGGGTCCACAAACTGGATGTGACGCTGCCGTTTTCTGTTCTGGCGGCAGGTGACATCGCCTCCTGCGCAAACGGAGGCTACTTGGGTAGAACCGACAGAAACCTGCGCTATGCGGTTGGTCTTCCCCGGGCAGAAGCCACACCGAACGAGGGCATGATAGACACCACCAGCATCTTGGAACAACACCCCGAAACGGCAGTGCTTGCCTTGGGGGACCTGGTTTATAAACGCGGAGAAGCCGTGGGCTTTGAAGATTGCTACGACCCCTATTGGGGGGCTGCTTGGGAGCGCACATGGCCGACCCCTGGAAACCACGAATACCACTCCCCTCTTGCATATGCATACTTTGACTACTGGCAAGATCGCGCAGGGCCAGACCGAAGCGGCTATTACGCTCTGCAAGCCGGGAACTGGTTGATCCTGTCACTCAACAGCGAGATCGATGCGTCCGAAGGGTCTGCACAGGCGAAATGGGCAAAAGAAGTGCTCGCAGCGCATCCCGACAGCTGCACTGCCGCATATTTTCATAAACCCGCCTATTCGAGCGTGGTGCGCAGCGGATCGAACGATGCACGGGCGCTGTTCCGGCTTGTCGCTGAGGCAGGTGTCCGCTTCGTCTTGCATGGTCATAATCACTTCTATGAACGCACCGCGCCGCTGGATGCCGAGGGAAAGCCAACAGAGGGCGGCACGATCGCCTTCGTGGTAGGGGCCGGCGGCAAGTCGACACAGGGCAATATTGAGCCTGCGGCCTTCTCTGAGCGGCTGATTGCCGGGACAACAGGCGTGCTGAAGCTGACCTTCACAGATGAGGCGGCCATCTGGACCTACCTCACCGCCCCCGGATCGGAGGAAACTGACAGCGGCTTGATCCCGTGCTGAAACGGGCAATGCTGCCCAACCTACCGCATAGGCCCGAGCATGTTTGACTTTATCACCTCGCTGCTGGCTTCAACGGGGAGCCTCGGCGTCGCCGCCCTGATGTTGGTTGAGAACGTCTTCCCGCCGATCCCTTCGGAAGTCATCATGCCCTTCGCCGGCTATCTCGCGGCGAACGGTGACCTCTCCTTTGTGAGTGTAGTGATCGCCGGCACGATCGGTTCAGTTGCAGGAGCCTTTCTGTGGTATTGGATCGGGTCAGCGGTATCTGAAGCACGGTTGCGCAGACTCATCGCGCGACACGGCAGGTGGCTGACCATCTCAGAGCAAGACCTCGACCGTTCCCTTGCGTGGTTTCGGCGCAATGGTGGCAAAGCGGTGTTTCTGGGCCGGATTGTGCCGGGTGTCCGCACGCTGGTATCCATCCCAGCCGGCATGACGGGGATGCCGCTACTGCCATTTCTTCTCCACACAGGGTCGGGCAGCCTCCTCTGGACGGCTGCGCTCACCATTTCAGGCTATCTGCTGGAGGCGCCGTTTGCCAAAGTCGAGATGTAGATCAATCCGGTGACAAATGTTCTGCTCTTGGGCCTTCTCGGTCTTTATGTCTGGCGGTTGCTTCGCCCTCAGGCACAAAGATGACGCCGGTGGAAAGGCGCAGTTCAGACAGTCTCAATCATCGGCCGTTTGCAGCATTTTAGGATTCTTATTCACCAGGCTCTTCGCCGGTGCTTTTTGCGTCGTCTTTATGGCCAAACAAGGACGCTCCCCTATGGGCATTCGCAGAGGTTTCAAATTCAAGGCTGGAGTGGGTGATGCCGAAGTCGTTGGCGAGCTTTTTCTTAACCTCCTGTTTTACGACCTCGAGATCCGACCAATCTCGCCCCACCAACACCACATGGCAATCAAGAGCCACCTCATGCTCCTGCATCTGCCAAAGGTGAACGTGATGCACATCCCGGACGCCATCGACATTGTTCATCGCCTCGACCACTGCGCCTGCATCCAGGTCGGGCGGACTGCCCAGCATCAGCATACGGATCGGACCGCCGATTTCAGTAAGGGCCAGATAGAGGATATAAAGCGCGATACCGATGGTAATCGCGGGATCGACCCACCGAAGGTCGTAAAGGATAATGAGCGTGCCACCGATAATCACTGCGACCGAGGCCAGCGCGTCTGACAGATTATGCAAGAACAAAGCCCTGATATTCACGCTGTCCTTCTGCATCGAATAGGTCAGCAGCGCCGTCAGTGTATCGACCACCAGCGCAACAGCGCCCAGAATGACCACTGTCCAACCTGCCACCTCAGGCGGATCAATCATGCGCATCCCGCCTTCGTAGATCAAATAGATCCCGACCAGAATGAGCGTGGTGTTGTTGATCAGGGCGGCAACGATTTCAATTCGACCATAGCCAAAGGTCATCCGCGCATCTGCCGGACGCCGTGCGATTTTGCGGGCGACAAAAGCGATGACCAATGAGGCCATGTCCGAAAAATTGTGCAGCGCGTCCGCGATAAGAGCGAGCGACCCCGCAAAGACACCGCCCACGATCTGTGCCACCGTCAAAAGCGCATTCGCCCAGATTGCCAGTGATACTCTGCGGTCTCCGCTTTCGGGGTCAATATGGGCGTGATCATGTGCCATATGTGCTTCCTACCGGTTTAGGGCCAGAACCGTTGCGTTTTATGCAGCCTCGTAGCGTGTGAAAACTTCGCTGTTGCCATCACGGGCAATCAGATAGACGTCATATGCGTCGCGCTCACTCTCCGGTCCCATCCCCGGCGAGCCATAGGGCATTCCCGGCACGGCGAGGCCGATAGCATCCGGGCGCTCTGCCAGCAGTTTGCGGATGTCGCCGGGCGGGACGTGGCCTTCGATCATATAGCCCTCGATCTTTCCGGTGTGGCAAGAGGCCATATTCTGCGGAATACCGTTGTCTTGCTTGTATTTAATCAAGAGCGTCCCCAAGCTGCGTTCCGTGGTCACGGCAAAACCCTCGTTCTCCAAAATCTCGATCCACGCCGAACAGCAACCGCAATTAGGATCTTTCATTACATGGATCGCGGGCTTTGCTTCAGCCAAGGCCGCGAGGGGTGCGGCGGCGGCAAAACTCGCGGAACAGGCCAGCAAGCTGCGTCGTGTGAGGGTCATGTAGAATCCTTCCAGAGGTTCAGGCTGTCGTTTCATCTGTTGCATGGGTTGTAGGGCAGCGGCCGGGTTCGGCCAACCGCTCAGCGAAAGTTGGGCGGAAAGGTAGCAACCGCAGGGCGTTGAGCCTAACCAAAACAGCCACCCCAGTGTGCGCCAAAATCGCGATCCAGAGGCCGGTGACGCCAAGCACCGTGGCGACAAGGAACCCGGCCTTCAGCTCAAGGTCGATGGCGATTTTCTGTCGGATACTCCCGATCATGGCACGTGCAAGGCGGATTTGGCCTGCCACATCCGTCACCCGCTCGCGCAGGATCGCGGCATCGGCGGTTTCAAGAGCCACATCGGAGCCGGGACTTTCAGCAGGCCGGACAAGCCGGGATGCCCACGCCGCTGCAAACAAGGCGCCGCTGCCGAGCACCAAGCAACCTTTCGCAGTTTGATGCCAAACCGGGTCCAATGTATCTTTAGGCGCAGAGTCTCGAGGAGCGGCCCCTGCCCAACTGATCAGCGCATCGTCCGGTAGGATAAAACCGCCCGTGGGCCTCTCTGTCTTCGCTCCCTTCGTCGAAATGCCAAAACCAATGCCGCGGGTGGAGAAACAGCCATCCATATTTGGAAATTGTCAAATGCGTGGTGGACCAGTAGTTCAGCAATTCTTTGCTGAAATTCAGCCTGTTCGCGGAAAATCGGCAAAGCATGTAGTGATCCACTACCAGCAACGCTAGGTCACTATCAGGTCCATACCTCTCCATAAAAGGCGTGTGTTCTTGAGGCAGCGGGGCATGGCAATAGAGGATACTTCAAAATGCAAACTCGCAACAAAGGCTCACTTTTCGGCCGTATATTGAGACCATTTCAAACGACGGGCGCGGGCTCTATTGACATAGAAAGTGGAATGATAGCGCGGGAGGAAGGTCAGTACGATCGAGCGCATGAAATTTTCGGCGCTTTAGCCAAAGAGGGAAATGCTGAAGCTCAATGTGAGTTGGGCCGCCTGTACTTTGACGGGTTGGGCGTGTCGCAGAATTTCGTGACATCTCTCGAATGGGCGCGGAAGGCCGCTGATCAGAACCATGCAGGCGGGCTTAACTCTGTCGGTGTGTGCTACCGGAATGGGCTGGCTGTCGACGCTGATCTTGATGTGGCGATGTCCTACTTTCTTCGCGCGGCGGAACAAGGGTCCGTCAAAGCCATGTTCAACTTGGGCAATATGCACGATCTAGGAGGGGAACTGGCACATGACCCCGACCAAGCGCTGAGCTGGTACGAAAAGTGTCTGAAGGCCGATGGGAGCTTCGCGCTTGCAGCTTACCGTGCAGGCGTATTGGTTCTGCAAGGGTCTGATCCGGACCCCGACCGTGCCGTTGGTCTTTTGCAAATTGCTGCGGACCAAGGTTTGGCGGATGCACAATACACCCTAGGCCTTGTGTATGATGAGGGCATGGGCATACCCGTTAATCATGCCAAAGCAAGGACCTATTACCTTGCCGCTGCCAATCAGGATCATCCTGCTGCCCAGATCAATCTGGGCAACTTGTACAATGAAGGGATCGGGGGCTCACAGGATCACCAAAAGGCAACAGAATGGTACCACAGAGCCGCCGAAATGGAAGTGCCCGCCGCTGAGATCAATATGGGCAAACAATATCAAATGGGATGGGGCGTTGCCAAAGATATGGATGAAGCGCTTGCATGGTATCAACGCGCGGCAAACGGCGGGGAGCCTGTAGCCTATCTAAATATTGGTCTTATGTATCTGAATTGGGATGGTATTGAGCAAAGCGATATTGACGCCGCACTATGGCTTTTCAAGGCTGCGGAATGTGGCGAGCCGCGGGCCATGCGCTGGATGGCGACGCTATATGACGAGGGGCGCGGTGTGCCGCTGAATTCCGTCCTCGCGCTGGCCTATGAGCAGTTAGCTCATGACTTTGGTGAAGCTACCGACGGCGCTGCATGGCATGAGTTTCGGCAAAAGCTGAACGATGCCGAAGCGGAGAAAGCGCTTGCGCTGGCCGCAAATTGGTCAGTTGGTATGCCCGGTCTTCGTGCCGGATGACGAACAAACGCAAGTACCCTGCCAGCGGGCTGACGGGGTGCATGCGTCTGTGGGTGAAACCAAGACGCGCGAAATAGAATGCGCTGCGACCGCAATCGCATAAGCGCCAATCTTTTCAGTGATCTAGGAGAGATTGGCTCCGGCGGTAGGGATCGAACCTACGACCAATTGATTAACAGTCAACTGCTCTACCGCTGAGCTACGCCGGAATGCCTATGTCTGTCTGGTGAGTAACTCTACCGGACAGCGGCTCTTTAACTTGGGCGGTCCGGGGTGCGCAAGGGGAATTGGGCACGAATATCGAATTTTTTTCGCAAATCTTGCCGCCACGGCGAAAATGCTCTGTTTGACGGATGGCGACAGACATCTTCAATCACAGATGTGTGACAATCCCCCCTTCCCCGCGCTTCAGGCTGGACGGCTTACGCCAACTGCGATTGATATTTGCTCAGTTTGCGCAACTCCTAGCACTACAAAGGAAAAATCATGACCTTCCTCACCCCCTACCGGCTGCAAATCTTGTCGCTACTCCGCATCATGTCGGGGCTTTTGGTGCTGCAGCATGGCACAACGAAAATCCTCGGCTTTCCAGCCAGCCAGATGAGCGGCGTTTCAATCACGTCGATGGGCGGCATCGCGGGCGTCATTGAGCTGGTTTTTGGCGTTTTGCTGGTGGTTGGCCTTTTCTCAAGATTGTCGGCCTTTATCCTCAGCGGCTTAACCGCAGCGGCCTATTTCATCGCGCATATGCCGCAGGGGTTCTACCCGATGCTGAACGGCGGAGAACTGGTGGCGCTTTACAGCTTTGCTTTTCTCTACCTCGCGGCCGCAGGCCCGGGGCCTTGGTCGGTCGACGCGATGCGTGACCACGGCTGAGGCCGGATATGAAAAAGGCATGGCCCGTCTGGGGCCATGCCTGACGTTACTACAGGTTATAGCGCGGTTAGAACCCTGCAGCCTGTCCATCCTTGCGCGGATCGGAACCGGCGGAATAGCCCCCTTCTGGCAAGCGCTGCACCAGTTGCGCGCCGCCGAATCCAAAGGCATTGTCGGGCGCTTCGACATGGATCACATGGCCCAGATCACGCAACCCTTGCAGCAATTCCGGCTTCATCGCCGGTTCGCAAGCGACCTCTAGCCCAGACAGCATCCGCCAGCGTGGCGCGTCGGCTGCAACCTGTACGTCTTGGCCCCAAAGCTGGGTGCGCAGCAGCAATTGCATATGCCCTTGAGCCTGGATCGGGCCGCCCATAATGCCGTAAGCCATCAGCGGCTGGCCGTTCTTCATGGCAAACCCGGGGATGATCGTATGGAAGGGGCGCTTGCCGCCTGCCACGATGTTCTGGTGCCCGGCCTCGGTGGTGAACCCAAAGCCGCGGTTTTGCATCGACACGCCCGTTCCCGGCACCACCACGCCTGATCCGAAGCCCGCATAGTTTGACTGGATAAAGCTGACCATCATGCCAGAAGCATCGGCCGTGCTCATCAAGACCGTACCGCCCTTTTTCGGCGCCCCTGCCCCGAAATCCTGCGCTTTTTGGGTCGAAATCAGGGCCGCACGGGATTTCAAGTAAGCGGGGTCGAGCAGCGCCTTTTCATCCACCTCGGTCATCGCCGGACGATCGGCGACATAGGCATGCAGGTCACTATAGGCGAGCTTGCACGCCTCGATCTGAAGGTGCACCGACATGAGATCGTCGGGACCGTGGTCGCGAATTTCGCTATGCTCTAGAATGCCCAAAGCCATAAGCGCGGCGATCCCCTGCCCGTTTGGCGGGATTTCATGCAGTTCCACGTCGTCGAAGCTCTGGCTGATTGTCCCACACCATTCGGGCGCATTGGCGGCCAAGTCCTCCATGGTCATCGCGCCGCCGTTGGCTTTGGCATGGGCGACGATTTCCTCGGCGATTTCCCCTTCGTAAAAGGCGCG
The DNA here is from genome assembly GCF_965641895.1 of Sulfitobacter sp. SH24. Taxonomy (NCBI): domain Bacteria; kingdom Pseudomonadati; phylum Pseudomonadota; class Alphaproteobacteria; order Rhodobacterales; family Roseobacteraceae; genus Sulfitobacter; species Sulfitobacter sp. SH24. The sequence goes on along the minus strand of NZ_OZ282575.1, from coordinate 961,064 downwards.
GCCGTTCGTTTCAGCAATCAGGCGCAGGGTACGCGCGGCACCGGGGTTACGGAACCGCTCACCCGCACGCGGGGCGCGACCTTCGGGCAGGAACGTCTCAGCAAAGCCCGGCTGCTTGCCCAGAACCTCGGCCCCGCGCGCCCAGAGCGTGGCAATCGTGGGCGAAACGAGGAAGCCTTCCTCAGCGTAGCGGATCGCCGGGGCCAACACCGTCGCCAGATCAAGCTTGCCGAATTTCTCCATCAGTTCGACCCAAGCGCTGACCGCACCGGGAACGGTGACACTGTCCCAACCATGCTCAATCATGCCATCGGGGAACCGCTCGGGTGACCAAGCCGCCGGAGCGCGGCCCGAAGCGTTAAGCCCGTGCAGCTTCTTTCCATCCCACAGAATGCAAAAAGCGTCGGAACCCAGCCCGTTGCCCGTCGGTTCCACCACCGTTAGCGCCGCGGCAGTTGCGATCGCCGCATCCACCGCATTCCCCCCCTGCTGCATCATCAAAAGCCCAGCCTGCGTGGCCAGCGGTTGTGAGGTCGCGACAACATTATCGGCAACCACGGGGGAACGGTGGGACGGGTAGATTGGATCGTGACGAAGCATAGCTGTCCTTTGCTAAGGTAAGGCCAGCGGCACGGTTATTCCGGCCGCCTGCGGCGTTGCCGGCAAACTGAACCCGAATGCAGCTGCATGCAACTGCTCTGCAGCGCTAATTCCCAAGCAGTTGGTAATTGGATTTCTGTGAACGATATGATGTGCCGCTCTACCCGGGATTTTCGCCATGATGGCGCATCTTCAGACGCAACATGGTTCGATGATGACGAAAGCTATGCTCGCAATGAGAGGGGGTGAAAACCATCACCCAGATAGCCCAGAGGCGGCTTTCCTCTCTGTACTGCCATGCCCTTGCACAAAGCGACTGATCGGCATCCGAAAAGATGCAGTTATGAAGGATACGAGACCAATCTCTAACGTTAACCAACATTCAGAACCTCCCTTTCGCATGGCGTCGGGCATTCACATGCCCCTACTGCCAGGATTTGCCCCCCGAATGGGTTGGTCCTCGTCAAAAATTCTGCCGAGAATACAGCGGAGGATGACCAAAACCATGCCGCGCGTTTGTGTAATCTTTGCGATACGACCGTACGGTGGGTAAACGACCTCGGCTGTCTGGCAGCGCCGACAGATTCTTCATGGCAAGCACAGAAAAGGTTATCTCCAAGGCAAGAGCTTGCCATTTGGCTGACACCAAACAATGCTGTGCTCTCTCGACAGCGTTAGTCGATGATGCAAAAATATCGGAGCTCTTTTCGCCCCCACATTTTTAGGTCATCAGGCTTTTTAAGGCCCGCCCTTCCACGACCCTATTTAACGACAAAGGATAAAAGCAGCCTATGCCAGAGAACCTGCTTATTTATGCACCGGTTCCCCTCTACGCCTCCTCCCAAGGTTTCCTTCAGGAAAATCAAGCTTGTAACGGCCTGCGATTATGGGCCGAAAATTTTGAGACCGTATCGGTCATGATGCCCGTGCTAACCGGGATGCCCCCCCCCAGTTGGCGCCCTATAAGCACGGTTGGTCCGAGTTTAGAGCGTATTAACGTTATTCCCCTACCCACCGCCTATCGACCCGATAGGTTTTTCCAACATCTTCCATCCACGGCGCGCCTTATCCAAGAGCAGATCAAAAAGGCAGATTATCTTTCATTCTCCATCGGGGGGCTATTCGGGGATTGGGGATCGGTGTCATGTCACCTCGCCCATAAGATGGGCAAGCCATATGCCATCTGGACGGACCGGGTGGAATCGGAAGTTGTCCGCCGCACGGCTCATGTTGGAAACTGGCGCCAGCGGTTGCGTGCGCGCGCAACCCACCGTCCGATGTTCGCCTTGGAAAAACATCTGATTAGGCGATCTTCGTTAGGGCTGTTCCATGGCAAGGAGACCTATGACACCTATGCGCCCTATTGCCGCAACCCGCAGATTGTTCACGACATTCATATACCAAAATCTGATCACATTGATGCCCAAGCACTAGATGAAAAGCTCGCATCTTTAGTGAAAGGCCCTCTCAAGATCGCTTATGTCGGCCGGGCCGATGCCATGAAAGGGTCGCTGGACTGGATCACAGTCATAAAAAACCTCGCCGCTGCGGACATGGATTTTCAGGCAAGCTGGCTTGGTGATGGCCCCGATCTGCAAGAGATGCGTGCTCAGGTGACCGAAGCGGGCTTGCAGGATCGCGTCAAACTGCCCGGCTTCACAGACGATCGTTCCGAAGTGCTAAAATGCTTACGAGATGCTCATATCGTTATGTTCTGCCACAAAACTCCTGAATCACCCCGCAGCTTGATCGAGGCACTCGCCTCAGCCGCGCCAATTGTCGGCTATGAGGGAGCTTTTGCACGCGATCTTATCTCAGCAGAGGGCGGTGGCTTGTTGTCTGGCATGGGGGATACAGCGGAGTTAGCCCGGAATATAATGACCCTTGATAATGATCGACAGAAACTAGCCCAGTTGGCCCGAGAAGCGGCGGTGGCTGGATCAACCTATGACGAAGAAACGGTTTTTGAGCACCGCTGTGAGCTTATTCGTCGGTATCTATGAGTTGTAGAGAAGCCGTGGTAACAATGATCTAAGGATGCGATACACTTTGCTGAAAAGCATTCTTGACCTTTAAAGGGATGGGAAAGCTGCAACACCCCGGATGACCCGCCACGGGATTTTTGCTCCACCGCCGATTAGAGTCCGCCCCAATTTGAGGACGGACAATGAAGCGAGCAAGATTTACTTACGAACAGATCATCGGCATTCTGACGGAGCACGAGGCAAGCGCGAAGTGCGCTGACCTGTGCCGCAAGCATGGTATGTGGGAAGCCGCCTTCTACAACTGGAAGGCCAAATTCGGCGGCATGACGGTGTCGGATGCGAAGCTGGTGAATGGGTGTCATCGCCATGAGGCTCAATCTAACGCAGACAATCACCATCACACGGTTTGCGGGCTTTTTGGGCGGATAAAGCGCGTAACTATTCTAAATTTTATTAAAAAAGCAAGGCGCAGTGGCGGAGACGAAGGGATTCGAACCCTCGAGACCCTTCCGGGCCTACTCCCTTAGCAGGGGAGCGCCTTCGACCACTCGGCCACGTCTCCGTCGACCCGTTTAGACAGGTCCCGTCCGAGTGACAAGGCGAAATTGGCCAGAAAATTTGCATTTTCTGCATCTAATTTCATCTGGCCAGTGGGTCGTGGCTTTCGAACGCCTATCCCTAGAAACTCGAGCGTTGCACCAAAGAGGGAACGCGATTGTCCCTCCATCAAATCACCGTTTATTCTCCTTCTTAGCACCCTCTGTAGCATCTCACACGGGAGCGTGAATGACTTGTGAAACCATGAGAGCTCGACAATAAAGCACTGTTATAAAACGATAAATCCGATACCCCCTACCGTTCACCCGCAGCAATTTCCCTCGAACGTCGGCATCCTTGCCGCAGTGCCGAAACTTTCTCGCTCCCTGTGCCGTTACTTCACCACAAACAATGACATCGCAATGACGCGATCTTAGAGAAACCCGAAGGAACACATTATGAAACTTATCTTAACAACAGCCGCCGCCGCTTTGATCTCCACCGCAGCCGTTGCGGATAACTCCACTCGCTACAACGACATCTTTCTGAACACCTCAAATGACGCGGGCGAAGTGTATGGCAACAGCGACCGCATGCAAGATGCAGACGAGTCGACCAAAGCAAACGACATCATGCTGAACACCGCCGACAACGCGAAAAACGGTGACACCGTTATGAGCAGCCGTAATGCAATGAGCAGCCCCGGCGAAGGCTACCCCTATGGCGGGTTCGGTCCGGGCAACGACAGCAAATAAGCTGAAGACGTTCCAATTGAAAAACCCGGCAGCGCAAGCTGTCGGGTTTTTTGTTTTCCAGTCAACTGAACGGCGCGATCAAGCCACGCTGCAGATCAATCGTTAGGTGTTGAAAAGGAAGTGCAGCACGTCGCCATCCTTGACGATATAGCTCTTACCTTCAGCACGCATCTTGCCCGCCTCTTTGGCTGGGCCTTCGCCGCCAAGGCTTACAAAATCATCATAGGCGATGGTTTCGGCCCGGATGAATCCCTTTTCGAAATCGCCGTGAATCACACCAGCGGCTTTCGGAGCAGAGGTGCCGGATTTGATCGTCCAAGCGCGCGCTTCCTTGGGGCCGACGGTGAAGTAGGTCTCAAGATGCAAAAGCTCATAGCCAGCGCGGATCAGACGGTCGAGACCGGCCTCTTTCAGCCCCATCTCTTCGAGGAACATCTCGGCCTCTTCGGCCTCCAGCTGGCTGATCTCTTCTTCGATTTGGGCCGAAATTACGACATGTGAATTGCCCTGCGCAGCAGCCATTTCGGCAACTTTCGCGGAATGTGCGTTGCCTTCGGCGGCTTCCGCCTCGCCCACGTTACAGACGTAGAGCACCGGTTTCGTGGTCAGCAGTTGCAGCATCCGCCAGGCTTTGGCGTCATCTTCGTCCACCTCAACCACGCGCGCGGGGTTGCCCGCTTCAAGCGCTTCGAGCGCCATACGCATTAGGCGTTCCTGCTGCACTGCCTCTTTGTCACCGCCACGCACCTTGCGCACGATGTTCTGGAGGCGTTTCTCGATGCTTTCAATATCCGCTAGCATCAGCTCGGTGTCGATGGTTTCAGCGTCGGCCACCGGGTCCACGCGGCCTTCGACGTGGGTGACATCCCCGTCTTCAAAGCAACGTAGCACATGGGCGATAGCGTCGACTTCGCGGATGTTGGCGAGAAACTGATTGCCCAAGCCCTCGCCTTTCGACGCGCCTTTCACCAAACCGGCGATATCGACAAAGGTCATGCGCGTGGGGATGATGCTTTTCGACTTCGCGATCTCCGCCAATGTGTCGAGCCGCGCGTCGGGCACAGCGACTTCGCCGACATTGGGCTCGATGGTACAGAACGGAAAATTCGCTGCCTGTGCCGCTGCGGTGCGGGTCAGCGCGTTGAAAAGGGTCGATTTGCCGACGTTCGGCAGACCGACGATGCCCATTTTGAAACCCATGACGATACCCCTATAAAAGCTGCGCGTGTGTTAGGGGTAGCCGGGGCAAAGCGCAAGGCTCAGCGCGCGCGCCGGTCCTGATGCGCCTGATAGATCAAGATCCACGCCAGCAGGATGAACATCGGATGGGTCAGCCCGCCTGAGAAGATGATCGCAGGGACCCAGATCAGGAACACCACGATAGACAGGATTGGCCGTCCGATCAGCAGGATCGACAGCGGCGGCAGGAAAAGGGCGAGTACATAATTCATGCGCCATGAGATAGGAGGCTTTGCGCCAAATGGAAGGGCGCAACGCGCGAAACGGCCTTGATCAGGGAATTTTGCCGCCCCCTGCCCCGCGGTGGATTGATTTTCGCCGCCACATTCGGCATTGCCGAGGAAAGCACCAAATGAGGCAAGCCACATGACCCGTATCGACGCCAAATTCGAAGACCTCCGCGCCCGCGGCAAAAAGGCGTTTGTCTCCTATGTGATGGCCGGGGACCCGGATTTCGATCGCTCCCTTGAGATCGTGCGCGGCCTGCCAGCCGCCGGGGTGGATATCATCGAACTTGGCCTGCCCTTCACCGATCCAATGGCCGACGGCCCCACGATCCAGCTTGCCGGTCAACGCGCCCTAGAAGGGGGCATGACGCTGAAGCGCACGCTCGAAATGGTCCGCGCCTTTCGCGAGAATGACGACACGACACCGATCGTGCTGATGGGCTATTACAACCCGATCTATTCCATGGGTGTTGAGAAGTTCTTAACCGAAGCCAAAGATGCCGGGATCGACGGGTTGATCGTGGTTGACCTGCCACCCGAAGAAGACATCGAACTGTGCCTGCCCGCCCAAGATGCCGGCCTGAACTTCATCCGCCTTGCCACGCCGACCACCGATGACAAACGCCTGCCGCGCGTGGTGCAAAACACCTCTGGCTTTGTCTATTACGTCTCGATCACCGGTATCACCGGCTCGGCAGAGGCAAATGCCGCTGATGTTTCCCCTGAAGTTAAGCGCATCCAAAAGGCCAGCGGCCTGCCGGTGATCGTGGGCTTTGGCGTGAACACCCCTGAAAAAGCCCGCGCCATCGCCGAAGTGGCAGACGGCGTGGTGATCGGCTCGGCCATCGTGAACCGTATCGCCAATGGCGACAGCCCTGAGGATGTTTTGGCCTTCGTCAAAACCCTCGCCGACGGGGCGCATTCAGCGTAAGCCTATTTTAAAGAGACGAACTAAAGCCCGCGCTGCCCTATTGGCCGCGCGGGCTTTGTCGCTTCCACGCCCTTCACAATTGCCAAGTCCCCCGCCACTTGCTACCCAAAGTTGACCCATGCAACATAGGTGGCCCATGCCCGTCATCACCAATATCGACGACCTCAAGCGTATCTACCAACGGCGCGTGCCACGGATGTTCTACGATTATGCGGAATCGGGCAGCTGGACGGAGCAGACCTTTCGCGAGAATTGCAGTGACTTTGACCAAATTCGCCTGCGCCAGCGCGTGGCGGTGGATATGTCGGGCCGCAGCACAGCAACGCGGATGATCGGTGAAGATGTCGCCATGCCCGTGGCGCTCGCCCCCGTGGGTCTGACGGGCATGCAATGCGCGGATGGGGAGATCAAGACCGCTCGGGCAGCAGAAGCCTTTGGCGTGCCTTTCACCCTGTCGACCATGTCAATCAACTCCATCGAAGACGTGGCTGAAGCGACAACAAAACCCTTTTGGTTTCAACTCTATACCATGCGCGATCAGGACTACGTCAGCCGCCTGATCCAACGGGCCAAAGACGCGAAATGCTCCGCGCTTGTCATCACGCTGGACCTGCAAATCCTCGGACAGCGGCATAAAGACCTGAAAAACGGCCTGTCGGCCCCGCCCAAACTCACGGCCAAAACACTCGCCAACCTTGCCACCAAATGGGGCTGGGGGATCGAGATGCTGGGCGCCAAGCGGCGGCATTTCGGCAATATCGTCGGCCATGTGCATGGGGTGACCGACAATGCCGACCTTGGCGCATGGACGGCAGAACAGTTCGACCCCTCCCTTGATTGGGACAAGATCGCCAAGATCAAAGAGCAATGGGGCGGCAAGGTGATCCTCAAGGGCATCTTGGATGCCGAGGATGCGCGGATGGCGCTGAAGGTCGGGGCGGATGCGATTATCGTCTCCAACCACGGCGGGCGACAGTTGGACGGGGCGCTAAGTTCGATCCGCATGCTGCCAGAGATCCTCGACGCGGTCGGCGACCAGATCGAAGTGCACCTTGATGGTGGTATCCGGTCGGGTCAGGACGTGCTGAAGGCCATGGCGATGGGCGCCAAAGGCACCTACATCGGGCGCGCATTCATCTATGGCTTGGGCGCGATGGGCCAGCAAGGCGTGACCCGCGCGTTGGAGGTGATCCACCGCGAACTGGACCTGACCATGGCGCTTTGCGGCGAGACACAGGTCGCCAACCTTGGACGCCATAACCTGTTGATCCCACGTAACTTTAGCGGCGATTGGCAGGAATGGCCGCGTGATCCCGCCAAATGCTGATCTTTCTCAGCCGCGAACTGACCTTTCTCGCCACGCCGAAAACCGGGACCACCGCCGTGGAAATGGCGCTGAAACCCGAAGCCGAGATTGTCTTTTCGCGCAGCCGCAAGCATCTCACCGCGCTGCGCTATCAGCGGCGCGTGCTGCCCTTCCTGCAAGAGACCTTCTCGGCCTCGCCCGAACCACTGGCCGTGATGCGCGATCCTGTAGAGCAAATCCGCAGTTGGTATCGTTATCGCAGCCAGCCCCGGCTTGATGGCAAAAAGCTGAGCACCAAGGGCCTGACATTCGAGGAATTCGCCCTTGAGGTTATCTCAGACACGCCCCCGCCCCGCGCGCAGATCGGCAGCCAATTTTCCTTTCTGACATCCGACCAGGACGACCTGCTGGTGCAGCACCTTTTTGCCTACGAACGTCAGCCCGCCTTCCGCGACTTCCTGGCCGAGCGGTTGGGGCGTGAGATCAAACTGAAGCCGAAGAACGTCTCGCCTGATCTGCCCGCGCCACTGTCAGGGAACGTCGAATCCCAATTGCGCGCTGCACGAGCCAAGGAGTTCGCCCTCTATGACCGGCTGATGGCCGCGGATGGCTACCTGCATACGCCACAGGAATAGCGGGCTTCCCGGCCCTTTTGCCCTTTCCAGCCGGGCAAAACCGGTCTATACGCGCGGCTTCACGCGGGAATACAGCCTTGGAGGATTCCCGCCCTAACAAATTTGGAGACTAAAATGGCCGGAGAGATTCCTGATCTTGAAGCCCAGGTACGCGCGGGGACAGGCAAGGGCGCCGCTCGCCAAGCACGTCGTGACGGCATGGTTCCTGGTATTGTATTTGGTGGCGACAAAGAGCCGCTGCCGATCAACATCCCATTCAACAAGCTGCTGACCCGTCTGCGTCAGGGCCGCTTTAAGGCGACTCTGTTCAACCTCAAGGTTGAAGGCCACGACGACGTTCGTGTGATCTGCCGCGACGTTCAGCGCCACGTTGTCAAAGACCTGCCCACACACATCGACTTGATGCGCCTGAAGCGGACCACCAAGATCAACCTGTTCATCAACGTCGAAGTCAAAGGCGAAGAAGAATGCCCCGGCCTGAAAAAGGGTGGCGTGCTCACTCTGGTCCGTCCGGAAGTTGAACTGGTCGTGACTGCTGCGGACATCCCTGAGTTCGTGACCGTCGACGTCACTGGTCTTGAGATCGGCGACAGCGCGACCATCAGCCGTGTTGATCTGCCCGAAGGTGCCAAGCCCACGATCGACCGCGACTTCGTTGTCGCTACGGTTTCGGCTCCTGCCGGTCTGTCCGCGTCGGATGACGACGAAGACGAGACTGCAGCGGACGAAGTACCGACAACCGAAATGGGTCCGCCCGACGGTGAAGAATAAGCATCAGCCGCAAGGCAATGCTGGAACGGGGTCGCATCACGCGGCCCCGTTTTGCGTTTGGGAGTGATCTCTTTAAAAGAAATCACTGCGGGATTTTCAAAAAATTCCGGCACACAGCAGGCCATTCCATCCCCCTGCCCCTCTTGTTAAACTCCACCGAACCACAGGAGAAAGCCCATGAAACTCATCGTCGGCCTTGGCAATCCGGGCGGTAAATACGCCCGAAATCGCCACAACATCGGCTTCATGGCGCTGGACCGCATTGCCGACGATCACGGCTTTGCCCCGTGGAAGGGCAAGTTTCAGGGCAGTGTCAGCGAGGGGCGCTTTGGCTCTGACCGGGCGGTGCTGCTTAAGCCTGAGACATTTATGAATAACTCCGGCCAATCGGTGCAGGCGGCGATGAAGTTCTACAAGATCGACGCGGGCGATGTGATCGTCTTTCACGATGAGCTCGACCTTGCCCCCGGCAAGGTCAAATGCAAGACCGGCGGCGGCCATGCGGGCCACAACGGCCTGCGCTCGATCCATGCGCATATCGGCGCTGACTATGACCGCGTGCGTCTCGGCATTGGCCACCCCGGCCATAAGGACGCGGTGGCGGGCTATGTGCTACGCGATTTTCCCAAGGCTGACGAAGGCTGGCTGGACGATGTGCTGCGCGGGATTTCAGACGGCGCTGCCGATCTGGCGCGAGGCGATACGGGGCGGTTTATGAATGCCGTGGCCCTACGCGTGACCCCGCCCCGTTCGGGAACCGGAAGCAAAGGCCCACAGAAACCCGCAGAAGCCTCGCCAAAGCCCGCCTCCAGCAAGCCCGAGCCGGAGGCCGAGCCCCAGTCGCCGCTGCAAAAGTTGATGGATCGCTTCCGCTGAGCAATTCCGCCTGACGCAATGTCGGGCTGGTCCCCGCCCGCGCCGCGTGGTTCACTCAGGTCAATATTGAGGGGACATCATGCGTACATTCGGAAAATGGCTTGGCCGGGTCTTGCTGGCGCTTTTGGTGGCGGCGGTCGTCATCGGGCTTTGGAGGCGCGAAGAGATTGCGCGCCTGCTCGCCGTGAACTCATTGTTCTCGGAAGAAAAGATCGTGCACAACTTCAGCCATATGGATGGTGCCTTCCTCTCGGTCCCCGTCTCGCGCGGGGATGGATTGACGAGCGAGCTGCCCTACGGCCCCGAGACCGAATTGCCCGAAACGGTCGATGACTGGATCGCCGCCCGCGATGTGACCGCGCTGGTGGTGCTGAAAGACGGCGCCATCGTCTATGAGAATTATTTTAACGGCACCGGCCCCGAAGATCGCCGGATAAGCTGGTCGGTGGCGAAAAGCTATCTCTCCGCCTTGGTGGGCATCCTGCTGGACGAAGGCAAGATCGCATCCCTTGACGATCCGGTCACGAAATATGCGCCCAATCTCGAGGGCAGCGCCTATGACGGGGCAAGCCTACGCAATGTGCTGCATATGGCCAGCGGCGTCACCTTCGACGAAGACTATCTCGACTACGATTCAGACATCAACCGCATGGGCCGGGTCGTGGCCTTGGGCGGCAGGCTGGATGACTTCACTGCCGAACTGACCGAGACTTTCGCGGAACCCGGCAGCCAATGGCAATATGTCTCGATCGATACCCATGTGATCGGCATGGTGGTGCGCGGAGCCACCGGGCGCGGCGTGCCGGAGTTGCTGAGCGAAAAGGTCATTGCGCCCTTGGGGCTGGAACATGCGCCCTATTACATTGTTGATGGTTCAGGCACCGCCTTTGTCTTGGGCGGGCTGAACATGACCACACGCGACTATGCCCGCTTTGGCCAGATGTTTGCCCAAGGTGGCCAATGGAACGGCAAGCAGGTCGTGCCCGCAGACTGGGTGACAGCATCAACCAGCCCCACCGCCCCCACTGCGGAGGGGCAGATCGGATACGGCTACCAATGGTGGATCCCCGTGGGCGCAGCAGAAGGGGAATATATGGCGCGCGGCATCTATGGGCAGTACATCTATGTCGACACCGCCCGCGATGTGGTCATCGCCACCAACGCCGCCGACCGTAAATTCCGTGAGGCCGGGGTGGCGGAGCAGAACATTGAGATCTTCCGCGAGATCGCGGCCTCCGTCTCTGGCGGGACCTAAGGCAGAAAGGCAAGATATGACACCTGACAGCAGCATCAACGTCCTGAACCAGCCGCTTGTGATCTGCGGGACGGACCCGGTGACGGGGTTCTTCCGTGATGGACATTGCAACACCTGCGCGCAGGATCAGGGCAGCCACACGGTCTGCGCGGTGATGACGGCCGAGTTTCTGGCCTATTCTAAATATGTCGGCAACGACCTGAGCACCCCGCGCCCCGAGTTTGGCTTTGCCGGGTTGAAACCGGGCGATCCTTGGTGCCTCTGTGCTGCGCGGTTTTTGCAGGCCGCGGACGAGGGCTGCGCACCACGGGTTCACTTGGCCGCCACACATCTACGCGCGCTCGATATCGTGCCGCTTGAGGTACTGCGCGACCATGCCATCGACCAGAACGAGGGGTAACCATGCGCCTGCGCCTCCTGCTGCTTCTCCCGGCCACCTCTTGGGCCGAAACAACACTGCGCCCTGCCGACAGCGCGCGGCTGGATAACCTCGATGCAGCCTTTGGAAATGCCGTGATGCAGGCGCTTGCCGCGGGCGAGGCTGGGGATGTAACCGCATTGACGCGCGCGCTGTCGGGCGAACCGCAGGTCGCTTTCTCTGCCGATCTGCAGGGCGATTGGTCTTGCCGAACGATCAAGCTCGGCGGGATCAGCCCACTTGTCGCCTATTCTCCGTTTAAATGCCGCTTTACGGCGACCGACCGCGGTTTCGCCTTTGAAAAGTTGACGGGATCGCAGCTGACCCGCGGGGAGATTACCCTGCGCGATGGCCGCGCGATTTATGCTGGCGTGGGCTATGTGAATGGTGAAACAGCGCCCGACTATGCCGACCTGCCCGAAGATTTCACATCGGGTGGTAAGGTGCAGAGCGATGTCGCGGTGTTCCAGCGGATCAGCCCGACACGGGCCCGGCTGCTGTTTCCGTCACCGGCTGTGGAAAGCGATTTCGATATTCTGGAATTGACGCGCTAAAGGCGCCACGCCGCTGTCAGGCCGCGTGGCAAAGCTGTAGCTTGGACTTGGGCCGGGGCATCAGAGAATCGTCCATCAGGTCTTCGATGAAAGTGCTCAAAAGTTGGGTTCGCCCGGTGACGCCAGCCTTGCGATAAATCGCATTGGTCTGCGCCTTTACGGTGCCTTCAGAGGTGCCGCGCATCTCTGCAATATCGCGTGTATTCAAACCCTTGGTCAGAAAGATCGCCACATCCCGTTCGGCCGGGGTGAGGTGCCATTCGCGAAAATGTTCTTCGAGCACATCGGCGAATTCCACCGCACAATGGCGCAGGGCCGTTTCCGCCCGCTCGGCACGCTGAATGCTCATGCGCAGCGCCATCCACCCCAGCACAACGCCAAGGATCAGTCCCAAAACCTGAACGCCTTTGTTGGGGCCAATATCCGCAAGCGGTATGCCAAAAAGCGTCACGCCCCGACCTTCCAGCGCAAACACCAGAACGAAATAGACGGTCGCGTTAAACTGCAAAGCGGCGATGACCCACAGAGCGATCTTTTTCTTATTATTCATGGTGAAGCCTTGCCTTGGTATCCGCCGTATTTAACCGCGGCCCACCGAAGTACAAGGGATGGCGGCCATGCGCCGTGATCAACCCTTAGTGATTTGGCACCCGCCCCGAAGGGCAGGTGCAGGGTCTCAAAGCCAGCTCTGGGGCCAGTTCTCTGGCCGAAAGAGTGTTGTAACGCAGTGCCTTATCAGCCAGCAGGCCAGGTTTAGTGTGGGAATCGGTCCACGGAAGCGGCGCTCTGAGCAGTTGGGAAGACGGTGATTGTCACATCAGACAGGTCTTCGGCGCGCAGGTTGCCGCTTTTGAAATTTTCAAGTTTGCTTTCATCCACGGCTTCGCTGCGGCTGGAGTAGGAAACGCCGTCATTGGTTTGATCGTTGTAACCAATGCGCTGGCCTTCCATGCCCTGAGCGAAAGCGGCAGAACCTGCTGTAGCAAGGATGAGGGCGGTTGTTGCGAGTGTCTTTTTCATGTCGTGTCCTTTTGGGGAAGTAAGTGAATGGTGCCCGCAATTAGCGCGGGAAACGGTTCACGGAAGCGTCGCTCTGAGCGGTTGGGAAGACGGTGATTGTCACATCAGACAGGTCTTCGGCGCGCAGGTTGCCGCTTTTGAAGTTCTCAAGTTTGCTTTCATCCACGGCTTCGCTGCGGCTGGAGTAGGAAACGCCGTTATTGGTTTGATCGTTGTAGCCAATGCGCTGGCCTTCCATGCCCTGAGCGAAAGCGGCAGAACCTGCTGTAGCAAGGATAAGTGCGGCGGTTGCGAATGCGGTTTTCATATCGTGTTCCTTTTCATACCCGGGTTGTATTGCGAGCCGCTCTTCAGTGACGCGGCGTCGTCGGGATGACAGGGAAAAGGGCATTCGAGGGGGAATTGGCTATCTGCCTTGGGTTTAAATCGTCCGATCTAAACCCATGAAAGAGTGTCATAAACTTTGGTTTACGAGACGAAAGCAGCGCGATAAACAGTGAGAAGCTGCCGCGGCGTCAAGCCCACAAGGGCGAAACCAAGTTTCGCGGGCAGACGCGCAGGCTGCAACCGAAAGCTAGCCGCTCTTTTCCGCATAAGAAAGTTTTTTCTGGTTTTTCCTTGAAGGAAGCTCGCCCCCTGCCCAAAGTTTACGCTGAAATTCAACGCATCCCTCTGGCCCACAAAAAAACGGGCCCGCGTTTTCACGCAGGCCCGTCAAATTCCACTCAGATTCGGAAGCGAATTTAGGCGAATTCACCCATGTCGAAGTCCAATGCCCGGGCGACGGTGAAGATATCTTTGTCGCCGCGACCACACATGTTCATCACCAGCAGGTGATCTTTCGGCAGTTCCGGCGCGATCTTCATCACATGGGCCAGCGCGTGGCTCGGCTCCAATGCCGGGATGATGCCTTCGAGGGAACAGCACAGCTGGAACGCCTCCAGCGCCTCACGGTCGGTGATTGAGACATAATTGGCGCGACCGATGTCATGCAGCCACGAATGCTCTGGCCCGATGCCCGGATAGTCCAGCCCCGCCGAGATTGAAAAGCCTTCGAGGATCTGCCCATCGTCGTCTTGGAGCAGATAGGTGCGGTTGCCATGCAGCACGCCGGGGCGACCCCCGGTGAGGGAGGCGCAATGCTCCATCTTTTCGTTCACGCCTTTGCCGCCAGCCTCGACCCCGATGATGTTGACCGACTTGTCGTCAAGGAAGGGGTAGAACAGGCCCATGGCGTTCGACCCACCACCGATGGCGGCGATCAGCGTGTCGGGCAGACGGCCCTCGGCCTCTTCCATCTGCGTGCGGACTTCCTTGCCGATGATGCTCTGGAAATCACGCACCATCGCCGGATAGGGGTGCGGCCCGGCCACGGTGCCGATGCAATAAAAAGTGTCGCGCACATTGGTCACCCAGTCGCGCAGCGCGTCGTTCATCGCGTCTTTCAGCGTGCCGCGACCAGAGGTCACCGGCACCACCTCGGCACCCAGCAAGCGCATGCGGAAAACGTTGGGTGCCTGACGCTCAACATCATGCGCGCCCATGTAGACCACGCATTTCAGACCGAACTTGGCACAGACCGTCGCGGTGGCGACACCGTGCTGTCCCGCGCCGGTTTCCGCAATGATGCGCTTCTTGCCCATGCGGCGGGCGAGGATGATCTGGCCCAGCACGTTGTTGATCTTATGCGCGCCGGTGTGGTTCAGCTCGTCGCGTTTCATATAGACCTTGGCGCCGCCCAGATGTTCGGTCAGCCGTTCGGCGTGATAAAGCGGGCTGGGGCGACCGACGTAGTGGGTCCACAGATCATGCATCTCGGCCCAGAAACTGTCGTCGGTCTTGGCCTTCTCATATTGCTCTTCCAGTTCAAGAATGAGCGGCATCAGCGTTTCTGAGACAAAGCGCCCGCCGAAATCGCCGAAACGGCCCTGTTCGTCGGGGCCGGTCATGAAGCTGTTGAAAAGATCGTTGGCCATTGCGCCTCTCCTAGAATGTCGCGCCAGCCTTACCGCAGCCCGCCCGTCTGCGCCACCATGAGTTTCGCAGGTGGCACAGAGCGGGGCGGCCTTGGGCTAGTCAAAGAGTTTGAACAATTCGCGCCTGACGGCGTTCTCCAACTCATCCTTGACGATATCTTCGGTCGAGCGGCTGTCATCCGGTGAGATGTTCAACTCTTCCTGTATCTTTTCGCGCACTTTATCTTCGGCCTGCTGCTTTTCTTCGGCAAAGTTCAGATCGATCGCGGCACGCAGGTCGGGCTTGATCTGCGGATCGGCCCATGGCCCCGTGATCCGCACCGGCACCGCCAGCCCGCCGCGCGACGCATTGACGCGCAGTGCCTTGGGCGTGAACGTATAATCAAGCGTCCGTGCGCCCAGATTGACCTGCCCTGCCCCGGTCGCGTTAAAGTTTGGCAGCAGCATTAGCAGGTCATCATTGCGCAGAACCCCTTGGGCGATGTCGAATGTCGCTTCCATGGAATCGAAAACCGTGCTGCCGCCCTCAGCGTCTACCGACCCCAAGAGCGCATCCAGATCGATCCCGGCAATCGTGCCCCGCCCCATGCTCAGCGTCCCATTGCCACTGAGCGAGCGCATGATCGCGTCCAGCGATTGCCCGGAGCCGAGGAAAGACAGCGCCGCTGTCCCGTCCCCACTAAACCGCGTCACCCCGGCGGTATCTTCCAGCAGGTCGCGCATCTGCACGCCCTGCGCCGTCAGCTTGCCGCCCACCGACAGGCCACTGCGGTTGTTCATCACAAACTCACCGGCGACCTTCCCGCCATACGCGCTCATGTCCTGTAGGTCGAACACCATCCGCGCGCGGTCATTGCGCAGCACGGCCCGTGTGGGGCCGAGGTCGAGTTGCCCCAGATCGATGCTTTCCGCGCTCAGCGCGATATCGCCGTCAAAAGCGGCAAGCCAGTCCGCGTTGATTTCTTGTCGGGACCAGCCCTCCGACGCGTCACCCTGCGTTTGGCTGCTGGTGCCGTTCGTTTCTGCCCCGCCTTCCGACAGGGCCGAGAGGTCCAGCGCCCCGGTGCGCAGGTTTGCGGTGATCCGTGGCGTGCCGTTCAGTGCCAGATCGGCCTGCCCGGTCAGGCTGTTGCCACCCAAATCCAGCGCGATATTGCGCAGCGCAAGACGCCGATCCGCCGTCAACGTCAGCCCACTGCGCAGGTCGACCGACTGTCCCAAGCCCTGCGGCAGCGTGACACCGCTTGCACCAAAGGACGCCAAAAACCGCGCCGTATCCGCGCTGTCGATCCGCAGCTCCCCAGCCAGCGCACCGTCGAGCGATCCGCGCCCATCAAACCCGATCTCGCCACCGCGCGTGGTGACATCGGCCCGCAGCGGCTGCACGCCGCCGTTCAGAAAATCCGCGAAACCTTCGATTCGCGCGGTCAGGTCAACCCCCGCGCCCGCTGGGGCCATGCTGGCGGCAATCTCTGCCGCACCGTCTTGTTCGGGCCAATCCAGTTCCAGATCGACGCCTTCATAACGCAGCACATCGGCCCCTTCCGCGTCATAGATCAGCGTGGCATCTGTCACCGCCAGTTTTTGGATGCTTAGGGGCCGCCTTTTGGAGGTCGGCTCGCTCTCTGTCTCAATCTGCGCGCCGCTGGCGCTGTCGGTGAATTGCCAGCTTGCCCGCCCGTCGCGGCGTTGCTCCAGCCGGATCACCGGACTTTGCGCCGCGATATTGGTAATGCGTATCTCACCACGAAGCAGCGCACCCGCATCCACCCCAATCGCCGCATTCGCCGCCGTCAACATCGCGCCCTTGTCGGTCCAGTCAGCATTGCCAACCTCAAGCCCGCCCGCTGTGACCCCCAGCACCGGCCAGAGCGTTACACCCACATCGCCGGTGATCGACACCTCGCGCCCGGTCATCCGGCTGAGTTGGTCACTGGCGATCCGCGCGATCCGTTCGCCGGGCAGCAAGAACAACGCCCCCAGCATGATCACAACAATCAGCAACAGCGCGCCGATGCCCCGAATAATCCATCTCAAGGCTCTCTCCTCCTGCCCGGCGGCTCTTTCCCCGCTCATCCGCTTGCCTTATAGCGCAAGCCATGAGCACAAACCCACCCAATCTGCGCCCCGACCTCGCCCCACAGGCGAAGATCAGCAACCCCGCCCGCCCCGGCCAGCCGACAATCGGCATGGTCAGCCTTGGCTGCCCCAAGGCGCTGGTGGATTCTGAACGCATTCTGACGCGGCTGCGCGCCGAAGGCTATGGCGTCTCGCCCGATTATGCAGGCGCCGATGCGGTGATCGTGAACACCTGCGGTTTCCTCGACAGTGCCAAGGCCGAAAGCCTCGACGCCATCGGCGAAGCGCTGACCGAAAACGGCAAGGTGATTGTTACCGGCTGCCTGGGGGCCGAGCCGGATTATATCCGCGAACACCACCCCAAGATCCTCGCCGTGACCGGCCCGCATCAATACGAACAGGTGCTCGACGCGGTGCATGGCGCGGTGCCGCCCAGCCCCGATCCCTTCATTGATCTGCTGCCCGCGCAGCAAGTCTCGCTCACCCCGCGCCACTACAGCTACCTCAAGATTTCCGAGGGCTGTAACCACAAGTGCAAGTTCTGCATCATCCCCGACATGCGCGGACGCCTGCAAAGCCGCCCCGCCCATGCGGTGATGCGCGAAGCCGAGCGGCTGGTCGACAATGGCGTCAAGGAACTGCTGGTCATCAGCCAAGACACCTCAGCCTACGGGGTCGACATCAAACACGCAGAAGACCGTGGCCACCGCGCCCATATCACCGATTTGGCCCGTGACCTCGGCAGCTTGGGCGCATGGGTGCGGCTACACTACGTCTACCCCTACCCCCATGTGCGCAAACTGATCCCGCTCATGGCCGAAGGGCTGGTGCTGCCCTACCTCGACATCCCGTTTCAGCACGCCCACCCGGACGTGTTGAGACGCATGGCCCGCCCCGCCGCCGCGTCGAAAACCCTCGATGAGATCGCCGCTTGGCGCGATACCTGCCCCGACATCACCCTGCGCTCGACCTTCATCGTCGGCTACCCGGGCGAGACCGAGGCGGAATTCCAAACCCTGCTCGACTGGCTGGACGAAGCGCAACTCGACCGGGTCGGCTGCTTCCAATACGAAAACGTCGAAGGCGCACGCTCCAACGCCCTGCCCGACCATGTCGCACCGGAGGTCAAACAAGACCGCTGGGACCGATTCATGGAAAAGGCACAGGCCATTTCTGAGGCTAAGCTCGCCGCCAAAGTCGGCAAGCGCATCGACGTGATCGTCGACGAGATCGACGCAGACGCCGCGACCTGCCGCACCAAAGCCGACGCGCCTGAGATCGACGGCAACCTTTTCATCGACGAGGATTTCCAGAACCTCAAAGTCGGCGATATCGTCACCGTCGAAGTCGAAGAGGCAGGCGAATACGATCTTTGGGGACGTCAGATCACCTGACGCCCCCTAGGGCGGCCTTAGACGTAGGCGCCCGCCGAATAGGTCAGCTCATAGCTGTGGCTGTAAAGCTCGAACACGATGCCGAAAGGATCCTCGACATAGACCATGCGGTAGGGTTTCTCGCCCGGGAAATATTCCCGAACCGGCATCCGCTGCTTGCCGCCCGCCGCGACGATCCGCTCAAGTAACCCTTCGACGTCCGGGTCTTGGATGGCGAAGTGGAAGGTGCCGTGGCGCTTGTGCTCCAGCTTTTCCTCTGGGGCGTAATTGCCGGGGAATTCGAAGATTTCGATGCCGATACCATCCGCTGTCGCAAGATGGGCAATGCGCAGCGAACCCCAGCCGGGGCCGAAGACATCGGTGCACATGACGCCGATGGCGGTGTCATCCTCCACCGCTTCGGTGGGCTGCATCACGACGTAAAAGCCCAACACTTCGGAATAGAATTTCACCGCAGCGTCGAGGTCCGGCACAGATAGGCCGATGTGGGAAAAGGTACGGGGGGTGGTCATGGGGTTTCTCCTGTTTGCGTTGGACTTGAGATAGACAGGCACGCCCCACATGTGAAATTATCAAACCTCATCGAAATCATAACGAAACGTTTGATATGCTGAACGCCACGTGGCTTGAGACCTTCACCACCCTTTGCGAGGCGGGCCATTTCACCCGCACGGCAGAGCGGCTCAATATGACGCAGCCCGGCGTGTCGCAGCATCTGCGCAAGCTGGAGGACCAGTTGGGTCAGCCGCTGATCGCGCGCGACGGGAAAAGTTTCACCCTGACTCCGGCGGGCGAAGCGCTGTTCGAGACCGGCCTTGCCCGCCGCCGCGAAGAGCAGCGACTGCGCGAACGCATCGCCACCGATCTGCCTGACCGGGGCGTGGTGCATATCGCCTGCTCCGGCAGTTTCGCCATATTGCTCCAACCCCTACTGCTGGAGTGGATGGCCAACGCGCCGGACCTCTCCCTGCACCTTGAAGCCGCACCCCAAGCCACGATCCGCGCCGGGTTGCTGGATGGGCGGTTCGATCTGGGTGTGCTGGCCGATGATCCCGCCCATGCCAGACTGGAGGCCCAGCATCTCGGGCGCGAGGAACTTTGCCTTGTTCTGCCGGTTAATGCATTGGAACAGATAGAAAGTTTCTCCGATCTTGAAACCCGCGGCTTCATCGCGCATCCCGATGGCTTTGCCTATGCCGACGATCTGTTGCAGTTGAATTTTCCGGGCAACTATCCGGGGGCCGACCGGATCCGCCTTCGGGGATATGTGAACCAAATCGGCCAGATTCCGGCGGCGGTGGCGAGGGGGGTGGGCTACACGCTTTTGCCCCGCAGCGGGGTCGAGACTTTTGCCGCGAAGGACCAGCTTCGGCTGCTGCCTCTGCCCAAACGGCGCTGGCATGATCTTTGGCTCGCTTCGCGTCGCGGACGGCCCATGCCTGCGCGAATGCGCAGAGCGGCGGAACTTATCGCTGAGGCCGCAGCGTCCCTGCGCTAACCCTACATTTCGCCGATATTGTGGAACCAAACCACCCCGCTACTAGATATACCCTTAAGGAAGGGCGAGAATACGGAGAGACTTGAACATGTTCCCTTTCTGTTCTATATGCAGAACGCAGTAGCAGAGGAATGACCACATGTCTTTTCAACCTCAGTTTCCCGGCATCTTCGACCCTGACCAACAGGGTCGCCCGCCGCGCGGCAGCGACAGTGCACAGCCCAAACAGGCCGACCGCCGCATGCCCGCAACCGAAAAACAGATGCAATACGCCCGGACCCTTGCCAAGAGAACGGGCAGCACGTTGCCCGAAGGGATCGAGGGTGACCGCACAGCGGTGTCCGAATGGATCGACGCCCATAAACCGCAGGCGTTAGAGGGGCCTTTCGCCGCCTACCCGTCTGCCAAGCAGGTCGCCTTTGCCGAACGCATCGCGCGATTGAAGCGCCGCGACGTGCCGCAGGAGTGTTTTCGCGACAAGACCCTGATGTCGCGCTGGATCGACGGCAACAAACCGCGCTGACTTGCCGTGTCGGCGCGGTTTACGCCTCGTCACCTATGGCAGCGAAGCGCTTCGCTGCTAGCTTTCTTCTATGAGCTATCCGACCTCCATCGCTGAGACTTTAGCTGACGGCACCGTGCATGTGCTCAGCCTCGGATTCGCCATTCCCGCCAGCATCCTGCTGATGATCCACGCCGCCGGACAAGAGGGGCAGTTGACCGCTACGGCGATCTACGCCGCCTGCATCCTCGCCTCTTTCACCGCCTCTGCCGTCTATCACCTGCTGCCCTTCGACCGCAGCCGCGCCTTTTTAGGCCGTGTCGATCATGCGGCGATCTATTTCAAGATTGCGGGCACCTATACGCCCCTGGTCATGGTGATCGGATCGGGCTTTGCTTACGGCATACTCGGCGTGGTCTGGGCCTTGGCTGTGATCGGCGCAGTGGCCAAACTCTGGTTCTGGCGCATTGATGCACGTGGATCACTGGCGCTTTACCTCGGGATGGGCTGGCTTTCCGTCCTGCTGATCTATCCGATGTGGCACAATCTGCCCGGGGCCGCACTGGCGCTGGTGGCGGTCGGCGGCCTTACCTACTCGGCAGGCACGTTGATCTACGCCCATCCCGGCATGCGCTATCAAAACGCGATCTGGCATGTCTTTGTGTTGATCGCCACGGCCTGTTTCTTTGCCGCGATAGCGCTGAGCCTTTAGGCCGCGAGTTCATCCAGATAGGCCCGCACGCAGGTCTGGACATGACGAAAGCGGTCGCCACCAAGATGTTTGCCGCCGTACCAACGGGTGACGATGATGAGGTGATCCTCCAGCCCTTCCCGTTCTAGCATGCGCAGGATCACCATCCCGGCACCGGATTCGCCATCATCCCCTTTCAGCGGGCCGCCGTCTGACAGCAGCACCGCCCAAGTGTTATGCGTGGCCTTGGCGTAGGATTTGTCGCGCTTGAGGTCTTTCAGCGCCTCGTCAACCTCAGCCCGGTCCCGGGCATCACAGCCCGACACCGCGTATTTCGACCCGCGGTCGTTCAGCACTCGGTCTAGCTTTCGCAAACCGTCACAGCCCCGCCATGGTGCGCCGGACGATGTCGATCCGGGAACTGTTGGGCGGATGCGTGCCAAGGAAACGATCACCCGGATCGGGGATGCGGGTAAAGAATTCCGCCCCGCGCAGCGGATTATAGCCCGCCCGCGCGGTGATGATCGTTCCAAGGGCATCAGCCTCAAGCTCGAAGTCCTTGGAGTACCGCCGCGCGCCGACCTCAGCACCCAGTTCCTGCGCCGTGCGCACGGCGGTTGCGTCGCCGCCACTCAGCGTGGCGATCCCGGCAAAGATCACCGCGCCTGCCATGGCGTTCTGCTGCTGACGGGCAATGTGGCCTGCGATGTGATGCGCGGTCTCATGGCCCAGAACAAAGGCAAGCTCGTCCTCGTTGCGTGCATCTGCGATCAACGCCAAGGTGAAAGCAACGATGGGACGGCCGTTTTCGTCCAACGTCTGAAAGGCGTTCGCGGGCTGGCCGGGGCGGTCATCGACCACGATATTGAAATCGCAATTCATACCCGACGTCCGGTTACGGCACTCACGCTCGGCCACCGGTTCAACTGTACGGACCACCTGCACAAAACTGCGTGCGGCAGCGTCGGCAGTCAACTGAGAGCCCGTCGTGCTGGGCGTGCCTGAAGGGATCGGCCCTGTCTGGATCGGTGCCACGCCACAGGCCGAAAGCAGGGCAATGACGCCAAATGCGCCAAGGGCATTCATAAATCTCACGACAGGTCCTCGCTCGGGTTTTCCAAACTTGTACCTATCATGACAGGTCGTCACTGCCACCCCTGTTCACAGAGCTTTGACGCCCCGCCGAACCTAACCTTGCACTTATCCGCACAAAGTCTGTCTTGCGCTCACGAGCACAAAGCCTGTCTTGCGCTTGGCCGCACAAAGCCTAATGTGCCCTCATGTTTACCATTGAGCATGAATTCGACGCCACCGTCATCACCCTGATCGACGAATCCGACGCCCCCCTGCGCGAGGACGTGACCGTCTCTGCCTTTGCAGAGGAGATCACGATCGAGCAATGGGACGCGCGCACAGATCGTGTGGCCAAGATCACCCTGTCCCCCGCGCAATTGCGCGATCTGACAGCGGCCTTAAACCTGCCCGAGGGCATCTACCGCAGCAATTCCTAAGGATCGTCACATGGCCACCGGCACAGACATCAAAACCTACTTCAACGGCGCATGGCACGACGGCGATCTGCCCACTATCAAGGCGGCGGACCACGGCGCATGGCTGGGCACCACCGTTTTCGACGGGGCGCGGCTGTTTGACGGGCTCGCCCCCGATCTGGAGGCACATTGCGCCCGGATCAACCGCTCTGCCCGCGCGCTGATGATCACACCAACGGTCGAGACCGAGGACATGATCGAGATGTGCCGCGAGGGGCTGAAGAGCTATTCGCGCGATCAAGCGGTATATATCCGTCCGATGTATTGGGCGCTTGCGGGCGACGAGTTGGGCATCGTGCCGCGCGAAGGCGCCACCGGATTTGCCATCAGCCTTGAGGCGATCCCCATGGCCCCGCCAGAGGCCGCAACCACCCTCACCCGCACCCGCTTCCGCCGCCCGGTGCTGGAAGACAACGTGGTCAACGCCAAAGCGGGCTGCCTCTATCCCAACAACGCCCGCATGATGGTCGAGGCGCGTTCCAAGGGGTTTGGCAACGCACTGGTGGCCGATGCCATGGGCAATGTCGCCGAAAGCGCCAGTGCGAACGTCTTTATGGTCAAGGATGGCGAGGTCTTCACCCCCATTCCCAACGGCACCTTCCTTGCCGGGATCACCCGCGCGCGGCATATGTCGAACATGCGCGACGCGGGCATGAAGGTGCATGAAACCGTCCTCAGTTTTGACGATTTCCATGCCGCCGATGAAGTGTTCCTGTCGGGCAATATGATGAAGGTCACCCCCGTCCGCGCCTTTGACGACACGCAATATGGCACCGGGGACAACCAAAACCCGGTCACGCGCCGGGTGCGTGAAATGTATTGGGACTGGGCCGCAAGTCAGCGCGGCTGAAGGTCCGGGCGGCAGCGGCGCGCAAAAGCAATTGCCAGCGCCGCCCGCCCGCGCCATGATCGTACCGCACCGGGAGGAGGTGCGGAGAGAGGGTTTGATGCGGAAGTTCCTAGTGGTGCTGGACGATAGCACCGAATGTTTGAATGCCATGCGCTTTGCCGCTCTGCGCGCGGCGCGTACTGGGGGCGGCGTGGCCGTCCTGTCGGTGATCCCGCCCGAAGAGTTCAACCATTGGATCGGCGTCGGCGACCTGATGCGCGAAGAGGCTCGCGAGCGGATTGAGGTGCATTTCGAGGTTTTCGCCAAATGGATGCGCGACAAACAGGGCGTCGATCCTGAGTTAATCATCCGCGAGGGCGAGCCTGCGGATGAGATCATTCAGCAACTTTCTGACGATCCAGACATTGGTGTTCTGGTGCTGGGTGCCAGTGGCGACCGTAAGAAAGGCCCCGGACCTTTGGTGACGCAATTGTCACGTTCCGCGGGCGATCTGCCAGTGCCGATTACCATTGTGCCTGGTGGGCTCAGCAAGGAACGGCTCGAAGCGATCACCTAAACGCTTCTGAAGCCCGCCTCAGCCCTGCATCCCGCCCCTCCGTGTGGGCTACATACCATTTAGAACGGTTCTAAACCTTGACTTGCCGCCCGTGCGGGCGCATATCAGAACCCACGCCGAAAGCGAGGTACACCCCATGTTCATCCAGACCGAATCCACTCCGAACCCCGCAACGCTCAAGTTCCTGCCGGGTCAGACCGTGCTGGAAATGGGCACCGCCGATTTCCCGACCCCAGACGCCGGGGCGACATCGCCGCTGGCCCAACGGCTCTTTGCTGTTGAGGGTGTGACGGGCGTGTTCTTCGGCACCGATTTCGTGACTGTAACCAAACAAGACGCCGTGGAATGGGACCATGTGAAGCCCGCCCTGCTGGGCGCGATCATGGAACACTTTCAATCCGGTGAGCCGGTCATGGCCTCTGACCACCAGCCCACATCGGGCCATGCCGCGCATGACGGTGAAGATGGTGAAATTGTCGGCCAGATCAAAGAGTTGCTCGACAGCCGCGTGCGCCCTGCCGTGGCCCAAGATGGTGGCGACATCACTTTTCACGGGTTTGAGCGTGGCGTTGTCTATCTGCACATGCAAGGCGCCTGCGCGGGCTGCCCCTCGTCCACTTTGACACTGAAAATGGGCATCGAAAACCTGCTGCGCCACTACATCCCCGAGGTCACAGAGGTTCGTCCGGTTGCCTGACCATCACGCAAGCGGGCCGCTCATTCTGGCCTTCGACACATCGGCCGCGCATTGCGCGGCCGCTTTGCTGTCGGGCGACCAGGTGTTGGCGGCGCGGATTGAACCGATGACCAAGGGCCAAGCCGAACGGGTGCTGGTACTCTGCGAAGAGCTGCTGGTTGAGGCCAATGTGGTCTATGCCGACCTCACCGCGCTTGGCGTTGGCATCGGACCGGGCAATTTCACCGGCATCCGCATTGCCGTCTCCGCCGCGCGTGGGCTCGCACTTGGCCTTGGCATTCCGGCGGTCGGGGTCGATGCCTTTGAAGCATTGCGCGAGGGTCACGATGGCCCCTGCGCCTGTGCGGTGGATGCCCGCCGCGAACAGGTCTTCCTCCAAGGCTTTGACAACCCCGACATTTCTACTCCCGCGCTCTATGACGCCGCCGCCCTTCCAGCCTTCACCGGCCCGCTGATCGGCGCGGGCGGAAAGCCTCCCGCGATGCCCGTGGCCGAAGCCATCGCCCGCCTCACGGCCCGCCGCTATGCCAGCACCCCAGCACGCCCCGCGCCGCTTTACCTGCGCCCTGCCGATGCAGCACCCGCACGCGATGCCGCGCCGGTGCTGCTACCGTGACAGCGGCAGAGCTTGCCGCCCTTCATGCCGCCGCCTTTACCCAAGACAGGCCGTGGCAGGAGGCGGAGTTCGCAAGCCTGCTCGACAGCCCCTTCGTGCAGCTTTTTACCCGCCCCGGCGGCTTTGCCCTGACCCGCACCATCGCGGGCGAATCTGAGTTACTGACCCTCGCGGTCGATCCCAGCTGCCAACGCCAAGGCATTGGCCGCGCGTTGCTGCGCGATTGGCTGGCCGCCCTGCCTGCAGACTGCGCCAGCGCCTTTCTAGAGGTCGCAGCCGATAACCAACCTGCCCGCGCCCTCTATACCGGTGAAAACTTCGCCCGCATCGCAACCCGCCGTGCCTATTACGCACGCATTGATGCCCCAGCCGTCGATGCCTGCATTCTGCGGCGCGACTTGACCCATGGTCACTGTGGCGATCTCGCCGCGTTGACCGCAAAAAGCGGTTGACCCTACCCCCCGCCTGCGCCCTAAATTACACCTGATCGAATGATCCACAAACGCCGTGGCGGCAGCATTTGCCAGACCGCCCGGCACCACAACCGGGAGACGATAAATGACCCTCATGACGAAATTCCTCGGCGCAGCCGCAGGCATGGCCCTGACATCGGGCGCCGCGCTGGCCGAACCCGCGCTGATTTTTGACCTTGGCGGCAAATTCGACAAAAGCTTTAACGAAGCGGCCTTCAATGGCGCGACCCGCTGGGCCGAAGAAACCGGCGGCAAATTCGCCGAGATCGAAATGCAGTCCGAAGCACAGCGCGAGCAGGCTCTGCGCCGCTTTGCCGAATCCGGGGCCAACCCGATCATCACCATGGGTTTCGCCATGGCGGATCCGCTCTCGACCGTCGCGCCTGACTACCCCGACACGAAATTTGCCGTGGTTGACGTGAACTGGCTCGACCTGCCCAACGTCCGTCAGGTCAGCTTTGCTGAGCATGAGGGGTCCTACCTTGTCGGCGTGATGGCCGCGATGGCCTCCAAGTCGAATACCGTCGGTTTTGTCGGTGGCATGGACGTGCCGCTGATCCGCCACTTCGGTTGCGGCTATGCCCAAGGTGTCATGGCAACCAACCCCGATGCCAAAGTCATCGCCAACATGACGGGCACCACCCCCGCCGCTTGGAACGACCCGGTAAAGGGTTCCGAGATCACCAAAGCGCAGATCAACCAAGGCGCTGACGTGGTTTATGCCGCGGCGGGTGGCACTGGTGTTGGCGTGCTGCAAACAGCCGCTGACGAAGGCATCCTGTCGATCGGCGTGGACAGCAACCAAAACCACCTGCATCCGGGCAAGGTCCTGACCTCGATGCTGAAACGTGTCGATGTCGCGGTCTATGACGCGATGATGGCGGGCGAGGACCTCGAAGTTGGCGAAGTCGTGACCCTCGGCCTTGCCGAAGAAGGCGTCGGCGTTGCCGTTGACGAGCACAACAAGGACCTTGTCACCGAAGAGATGCAAGCCGCTGTCGACGAAGCGCGCCAGAAGATCATCGACGGTGAGATCAAAGTGGTCTCTTACTACGAGAACGACAGCTGCCCGGCGCTGGACTTCTAAGCCTAAATTTACCAAACTAACCCTTAGGGCCGCGCCGTATCATCGGCGCGGCCCTTTCCGAACCGGAGAACGCCATGCCCCGGAAAGAATTGGGCCAAACCCAGATCAAAACCCGCAATGGCCGCAGGACCTTTTGATATGACCGATACCGCTCCCGCGATTGAACTTAAGGGCATTTCCAAAGCCTTCGGCCCGGTACAGGCCAACAAAGACATCTCGATCCGCGTGATGCCCGGCACGATCCACGGGATTATCGGCGAAAACGGCGCCGGCAAGTCGACGCTGATGTCGATCCTTTATGGGTTCTACAAAGCCGACGCGGGTGAGATTTTCATCAGTGGCAAAAAGACCGACATTCCCGACAGCCAAGCCGCCATCGCGGCGGGCATCGGCATGGTTTTCCAGCACTTCAAACTGGTCGAGAACTTCACCGTTCTGGAAAACATCATTCTGGGGGCCGAAGATGGTCGCTTGCTCAAGCCTTCGCTTTCTAAAGCCCGCAAGTCGCTGATTAGTCTTGCCGAAGACTACGGCCTCAACGTCGACCCCGACGCGCTGATCCAAGATATTGGCGTAGGGATGCAGCAGCGCGTGGAAATCCTCAAAGCGCTCTACCGGCAGGCCGATATTCTGATCTTGGACGAGCCGACCGGCGTGCTGACCCCCGCCGAGGCTGATCAGCTTTTCCGCATCCTCGGGCGCCTGCGCTCTGAGGGCAAAACCATCATCCTCATCACCCACAAGCTGCGCGAGATCATGGAGATCACCGATACCGTGTCGGTCATGCGCCGGGGCAAGATGACCGCGACCGTGAAGACTGCCGAGACCTCGCCGCCGGAACTGGCCGAGCTGATGGTCGGGCGTAAGGTCTTGCTGCGCGTCAATAAAAAGCCCGCAACGCCCGGCGATGTCATTTTGGATGTCAAAGGGCTGCGGGTCGTCGATGGCAAAGGCGTTGAGCGTCTGCGCGGCATTGATTTGCAAGTCTGCGCTGGTGAGGTGCTGGGCCTTGCGGGTGTCGCAGGCAACGGCCAATCCGAACTGCTCGAGGTGCTGGGCGGCTATGCCGATGGCACCGGCAACGTCACGCTAAACGGCACCCCGCTGGACCTATCGGGCAAGAAATCCGACGGCCAATCGCGCCGCGCGCGCGGTGTAGCCCATGTGCCCGAAGATCGCCAGCGCGAGGGTCTGATTATGGATTTTCAGGCTTGGGAGAATAACGTCTTCGGCTACCACCACGACGACCGCTTCAACAGCGGGCTGCTAATGGACCACGCCGCGATCCGCGCCGATGCCGAAGACAAGATGGCCCGCTTTGACGTGCGCCCGCCTGACCCGACGCTGGCGGCCAAGAACTTTTCGGGCGGGAACCAGCAGAAAATCGTTCTGGCCCGTGAGATCGAGCGCAACCCCGACCTTCTGCTCATCGGCCAGCCCACCCGCGGCGTCGACATTGGCGCGATTGAGTTCATCCATGAACAGATCATAGCCCTGCGCGATCAGGGCAAGGCGATCCTGCTGGTCTCGGTCGAACTCGAAGAAATCCTCGCCCTGTCGGACCGCATCGCGGTGATGTTCGACGGGCAGATCATGGGCGAACGCGCCGCCGACCAGACCGACGAGAAAGAACTGGGGCTTTTGATGGCTGGCATCACCGATACCGAGAACGAACACAGCGTGGCCGAGGTCGAAGCCAATCTCGCCCGCGCCGGCGGCGACGCCAGCAAGGAGGTCTGAGATGGACGTGATGCCAAAATGGGCCGAGGTGATCCTCGTGCCGCTGATCTCTCTGTTGCTGGCGGCACTGCTCTCGGCGCTGGTGATCCTCGCCATCGGTGAAGACCCGATTGCCGCCGTGACACTGATGGTCAAAGGCGCGCTCGGCTCGACCTATGGCTGGGGCTATACGCTTTATTACGCCACTAACTTCATCTTCACCGGCCTCGCCGTCGCCGTGGCCTTCCACGCGCGCCTGTTCAACATCGGTGGCGAAGGTCAGGCGATGCTGGGCGGTTTGGGCGTAGCACTGGCCGCGCTTTACATCCCGTGGCCGCACTGGTCGCTGGCGCTGATCGGCGCAGGTGTCATGGCGGGGCTTTTCGGCGCCGTCTGGGCTGCGATCCCCGGCTGGCTGCAAGCCAAACGCGGCAGCCACGTCGTAATCACCACGATCATGTTCAACTTTATCGCGGCGGCGCTGCTGAACTATGTTCTGGTCAACGTCATGCGCCCGCCGGGCAGCATGGACCCGGCCAGCGCCCGCTTTCCCGAAGCCGTGCATCTACCGACGTTGCATGAATTGCTGGCCCCGCTTGGCATCGCCTTCTCGAAATCCGCGCCTGCCAATATCTCGCTGCTCGTCGCTGCTGCGGCCTGTATCGTGGTCTGGCTGCTGATCTGGCGCACGCGCCTTGGCTATGAAATCCGCGCCTATGGCCATTCGCAACCTGCTGCCAAATACGCGGGCATCTCGCCCGTGCGAATCACGATGGTCACCATGATCATCTCGGGCGCGCTGGCGGGGCTGATGGCGATCAACAACGTCATGGGCGAAAGCGAGCGTCTGGTGCTGAACGCGACCGAAGGCGCAGGCTTTATCGGCATCGCCGTGGCACTTATGGGCCGCTCGCATCCCGTGGGCGTCTTCTTCGCCGCCCTGCTCTTCGGTTTCCTCTACCAAGGCGGCGCGGAACTGGCGCTCTGGACCTCGATCCCGCGCGAATTGATCGTCGTGATCCAGGCGCTGGTGATCCTCTTTACCGGCGCGCTCGACAATATGGTGCGGATGCCGCTGGAGCGTCTTTTCCTGATGTTCCGCCGCCCCGGCCCTCCAGCCAATTCCGCTGACAGCGAGCCCAAACCCGGCCCCCGCAGCGCCCAGTCGGAGAGCGCGGAATGAGCCCCTATACCCCCCTGAGAAAGCGGGTCTGACCTATGGACTATATCACGCTCATCCAATTGCTCGACAGCACCGTTCGGCTGGCCACGCCGCTGCTTCTGGCCTGTCTTGCCGGTCTCTTCTCCGAACGCGCCGGGGTCTTCGACATCGGGCTCGAAGGCAAAATGCTGGCCGCGGCCTTCTTCTCGGCGGCGCTCGCCTCAATCACCGGATCGGTCTGGATCGGACTGGCGGCAGGCATCGCCTCTTCGCTGGCACTCAGCGCCGTGCATGGCCTCGCCTCCATCACTTTCCGCGGCAACCAGCTGATCTCCGGCGTGGCGATCAACTTCCTCGCTGCCGGCATGACCGTGCTGATCGCGCAGGACTGGTTTGCCCAAGGGGGCCGCACGCCCTCGCTCTTTGGCGGCGCCCGGTTCGAGCCGATCACCCTGCCCTTCGCTGATGCCATGGCCGATGTGCCAATCATCGGCCCGCTTTACGAAGAGCTGATCTCGGGCCATTCGATCCTCGTCTATGCCGCCTTCCTCGCCGTGCCGCTGACATGGTGGATCCTGTTCCGCACCCGCTTCGGCCTGCGCCTGCGCGCCGTGGGCGAGAACCCCGCCGCCGTCGACACCGCAGGTGTCTCGGTCGTGGGTCTGCGCTATGCCGCCGTGGCCATCGCGGGCCTGCTCTGCGGCGTGGCGGGGGCCTACCTCAGCACCGCGCTGCAGGCGGGTTTCGTCAAGGACATGTCGGCGGGCCGCGGCTTTATCGCGCTGGCCGCGCTGATCTTCGCCAAGTGGCGTCCGTGGTACGCGCTCTGGGCGACGCTGCTCTTTGGCCTATTCGGCGCGCTGGAAACCCGGCCTGACGTGATCCAATCGGTGATCGGCATCAAAGTTCAGGGCCAGATATTGAGCGCGCTGCCCTATCTGATGACCGTGGTGATCCTCGCGGGCTTCGTCGGCAAGGCGATCCCGCCCCGCGCGGGCGGGGAGCCCTATGTGAAAGAACGCTGACACCCCTCTCCGGCCCTTGCACCCGAGGGCCGGATCGGCGCAACCTATCTCAGTGGTCGCTTTATCGCGACAAGCTATGTTGAACTGCGCGGCCGTTAGAGGCTAGGAAACGTCATGCAAATCTACCTGCCCATCGCCGAGGTATCGGTTAACGCCTTCCTCCTTCTGGGACTGGGCGGAATTGTGGGCATCCTATCGGGCATGTTTGGCGTCGGCGGCGGGTTTTTGATCACGCCGCTGTTGTTCTTTGTCGGCATCCCCCCCGCCGTGGCCGTGGCGACTTCGACCAACCAGATCGTCGCCTCGTCCTTCTCGGCCCTTCTGGCGCACCTAAAAAGGCGCACGGTGGATTTCCGAATGGGCTGGGTGTTGCTGGCGGGCGGCCTCATCGGCTCGGGCATCGGCATGTTCATCTTTAACTACCTGAAATCGCTGGGCCAGGTCGATCTGCTGGTGACCCTTTGCTACGTGATTTTTCTGGGCATCATCGGCGGGTTGATGTTCTTTGAATCGCTCCGCGCGATCCGCCGCACCCGCAAAGGTGGGCGCGTGCAGCGCAAAAAACACTACTGGGTCCACGGCCTGCCAATGAAAATGCGGTTTCGGGTATCGGGGCTTTATATCTCGGTGATCCCCCCGGTGCTTGTTGGCGCGGCGGTCGGGATGCTCTCGGCCATCATGGGCGTCGGCGGCGGGTTCATCATGGTGCCCGCGATGATCTATCTGCTGGGCATGCCCACCAAAGTGGTGATCGGCACCTCGCTGTTGCAGATCAT
Organism: Sulfitobacter sp. SH24; assembly: GCF_965641895.1. Taxonomy (NCBI): domain Bacteria; kingdom Pseudomonadati; phylum Pseudomonadota; class Alphaproteobacteria; order Rhodobacterales; family Roseobacteraceae; genus Sulfitobacter; species Sulfitobacter sp. SH24. The sequence continues at coordinate 929,304 of NZ_OZ282575.1, read as the reverse complement.
TTTCGTGACCGGTTTCACCACCATGCTGCACGCCACCACCAACCAGACGGTCGACATCGTGTTGGCGGTGCTTTTGCTGGTCGGCGGGGTGCTGGGTGCACAGGTTGGCACGCGCATTGGCGTGCGGATGCAGGCCGAACAGTTGCGCATTTTGCTGGCAGTGCTGGTTCTCGCGGTCTGCGGTAAGCTGGCGCTCGATTTGCTGCTGGAGCCGTCCGAGCTTTACTCCCTCAGCCCGGTGGCGGCAGAATGATCCGCGCAGTTCTCGCATTCGCTGGCCTGCTGCTCACGGCCCTCACCGCCACGGCGGAGGAGGAGATCGTGTTGGGCCTCAGCCAAGCCGAAGTCTCCATCACCACCAATTTCGACGGGTCCGAAATCCTCGTCTACGGCGCTGTCAAACGTGAAACCCCGATCCCCGAAGGCGCGCCGCTCGAAGTGGTCGTTACCGTCTCTGGCCCCTCGACCCCAATCATGGTGCGGCGCAAAGAGCGGCGCTTTGGTATCTGGGTCAACACTGACGCGATTGAGGTCGACCGCGCGCCGAGTTTCTATGCCGTGGTCACCTCTGGCCCGCTGTCCGAAGTGCTCAAACGTATCGAAGACCTGCGCCACCGCATCTCCATCCCTCGCGCCATCCGCTCTGTCGGCGCCCCGATGGAGATCGCAGACCCCACCCAATTCACCGATGCGCTGATCCGCGTGCGCAAGGATGCGAACCTCTACCAAGTCATCGAAGACGGCGTGAAGGTCGACGAACAAACCCTCTTCCGCGCCGCCGTCGCCCTGCCCGCCTCGCTCACCGAGGGCGCCTATGACACGCGGATTTTTCTGACCCGTGGCGGCGATGTGGTGGCGCAATATGAAACGGTGATCGACGTGCGCAAAGTCGGGATGGAGCGATGGCTATTCAACCTCGCCCATGAGCAGGCCTTTATCTACGGGCTGCTGTCGCTCTTTATCGCCATTACCGCGGGCTGGGGCGCCTCTGCCGTCTTTGGGCTGCTGCGCCGCTAAGCCGCGCCATCCTCGGTCGCGTCAAGCGTCAGCGCGGCTGCCGGGGCGGCACGCAGATCGTCCACGCGCAGCGGGCCGGATGGTTTGCTAAGACGGTTGCGCACCACCCAGATCAGCCGCTCCTGCGCGCGGGTGATGGCGACGTAAGCCAGCCGTTTCCACAGCGGTTGCCCGGCCTCAGAGCGCCCCATCCGCGCGGCGGCGTATAGGTCGGGCGCAAAGACCTGCACGTTTTCCCACTGGCTGCCCTGCGCCTTGTGGATCGTCACCGCCGCCCCATGCAAGAACGTGGCCCCCATACGCGCGGCGAAGGGGATAAAGGGTTCTTCCTCATCCGGCTTTTCGATTTTGACGATCGAGGCCGCACTCACCTGCGGGTCTTCGGCACCGATAACGTGCAACCGGCTGAACCCCGGCTTGCGTCCCTCGCCCAGATAGACCACCTGCGCGCCTTTGATCAGGCCGCGCGCTTCTAGGTCGAGGCGTTTCTTGCGGTGCTTCAGCGGCAGTTCGATCCCGTCGCAGATCAGCGGCTCCCCCGCCAGCAGCGCATCTTCGGGGGCGCCATGCACGGCGCGAAAGGCGTTGATCAGCCGAATGCGCGTGGCATTCCGCCAGACCAGCACTGGGCTGCGCGCCATCAGATCAACTTCAACCCGCTGACCCCAGACCACGCGATCATCCTTGCGCGCCGCGTCTTCGATCATCCGCTCAAAGTCATGAAACTCAAGCTGTGGATCGGCCAACGCATGGGCGATATCGAGGATCGGGTTATCAGCCTCTTGCCTGTGAATGCGGTTGAGGTTCAGCACCCGCTTTTCGGGCAGCTTCTCAAACACCATCGTGCCTGACTGGCCCACCGGCGCGAGCTGCGCGGGATCACCAAACAGCAGCAGCGTCGGGAAAATCTCTTTCAGGTCTTCGAACTGCTTGTCATCCAGCATCGAGCTTTCGTCGACAAAGCCAATGTCGAGCGGCTCTTCCCGCCGTTTCCAGCCGGTGATGAAATCACTGCCCCGCAGCCCCGCCGCCGCCAGCGCCCCGGGCACGGATTTGTTGTTCGCGAAAAACGCCGCTGCCCGGTCCAGCGCGACCTCGCTCAGCCCTTCGATGTCGGGCTTTTCGCCATTCCCGGTCAGCCACTCCGCGATGCGCTCGTATTCGGGGTGGTAAACCGGCGTGTAGAGAATGCGATGGATCGTCGTCGCAGGCACGCCGCGCAGACGCAAGACGCTCGCCGCTTTGTTGGTCGGCGCGAGGATCGCCAACGTGCGTTTCTCACGTTTCTTGCGCGATTCGTAATCACCCGACACAATGTCGACGCCCGCCGCTTCCAAGGCACGATAAAGCTCGGCCAGCAGTAGCGTTTTGCCCGATCCGGCCTTGCCGGTCACCGCCATCACCTGATCCGGGCCGCCCGCAGGCGGCATCAGCAATGAATCATCCAGATCAATGCCCGCAGAGCGCAGCATCTCGGCCACCTTATCATGGGCGGCGGCTTGGTCTTCGGAATAGGTGAGCGCAGTAGATGTCATTGGGCGACCCTAAATGAGCCCTGCGCCGGGGGCCAGATGGCTTCGCCCAGCCCGCTTCTGATTTCGCGCAATAACTGGCTCAGACGAAGATCAGCCCCCGGCTCAGCGCGCGTGCGACGGCGTGGGTGGTGTTGGATGCCCCGAGCTTGAACCGCGCGCTTTCCACGTAGGCGCGCAGCGTGTGTTCCGAGATCGACAGCCGTTCGGCCACTTGCGCGCGGCTATAGCCCACCGCCAGCAGCGTCATGGCATCCACCTCTCGCGGGGAGAGCGCCTGCACCGCCCCCGGTGCACGATCCGGGGCCAGCGCTAGCGCCTTTTCGTTGAAACAATGCGCCGCCCAGATCAGATCGCGCCGGTGCCGCGCGGTGAATGCGGCCCAGACCGCGTCGGTGCAGCTGTGATTGGTGGTAAACAGCGCAAACTGCCCATGCGGACCCCGAATAGGCACCGAAAACCCCTGATCGCCCACCCCATGATCCAGCGCGTCCCGCCGGAATTTCCGCGCCGCACGGGAGGACCAATCAAGGTCTTTCCAGTCCACTGGCTCAAACCGACGATAGCAGCCGCTGACCACCGGATCGATGCGCAGGTAGTTTCGGTTCTGATAACGTTCTGACCAGAGCGGTCCATAGGTGCCGCAGCCATATTGCGCACCCGCCGTATCAACCCAATGATAGGCAACATGTAAAATGCCATAGTGATCGCGCAGATCTGCGCAAGCGCGCTCAAGGGCTGGCTGCCCATCAGCCTGCGCCAGCCTTTCCCAAATTTGTTCCAGATGCGGCTCTATCCTCATGCGCCCGGCCTGCGGCCCTTTCGCGTTGCACGGACATTTCAGCCAGAGCGATAAGCGCCGCGTCGTCCAACTGTTCCGCAGTACGGGGCAGTTGGTTTGCCATGGCGAAAGCCCTTAGATCGGCCAATACGTCCAATATCCAATCATCTCGCATGAGAGTCGCCCAGCTTTGGTTAATGGCAGATTAATACAACCATAGCATGTGCGTGAATTCGTACCATCCGCGCTTTTCGCCCCCCCTTAAATGGCGGGGCAGGCTGCACTAAGTCTCTGTTCCGGTTACAGCCAAACGAAAAACCCCCGCAGCCGAGGCCACGGGGGTTCTGGTTTTATTCTATCAGTCAGGTTCAGTCGCGCGCCATAACCGTATCTTCCAGCGTGCGCAGCCCGGTCGTCGGCGCCTGCACCAAAACAGACATGTTGCCCGGTTTATGCTCGTTGCGCATCATCTTCATATGCGCCTCAGGCAGATCGGCCCAGCTAAAGACCTCGGACATGCAAGGATCAAGGCGGCGTTCCATCATCAGCTTGTTGGCCGCGCTCGCCTGCTTCAGATGGGCAAAGTGGCTGCCCTGCAGACGCTTCTGGTGCATCCACATATAGCGCACGTCGAAGGTCAGGTTGAAGCCGCTCGTCCCGGCACAGATCACCACCATGCCGCCTTTTTTCACAACGAAGGTCGAGACCGGGAATGTCGCCTCACCCGGATGTTCAAAGACCATGTCGACGTTTACGCCCTTGCCGGTGATGTCCCAGATCGCCTTGCCGAACTTGCGGGCCTCTTTGAACCACTCGTTATATTCCGGCGTGTTCACCGTGGGCAGTTGGCCCCAGCAGTTGAAGTCCTTGCGGTTCAACACGCCCTTGGCACCCAAATCCATCACGAACTGGCGCTTGCTCTCGTCCGAGATCACGCCGATCGCATTGGCGCCTGCGGTGTTGATAAGCTGGATCGCATAGGAGCCGAGGCCGCCCGAGGCGCCCCAGACCAGCACGTTCTGGCCGGGCTTCAGGTCATGCGGCTCGTGGCCGAAAAGCATCCGATAGGCAGTGGCCAGCGTCAGCGTGTAGCAGGCGCTTTCTTCCCATGTCAGGTGCTTGGGGCGCGGCATAAGCTGCTGGCTCTGCACGCGGGTGAACTGCGCAAAGGAGCCGTCCGGCGTTTCATAGCCCCAGATCCGCTGGCTGGGGGAATACATCGGGTCGCCGCCGTTGCATTCCTCATCGTCGCCATCGTCTTGGTTGCAGTGGATCACCACTTCGTCGCCGACTTTCCAGCGGGTCACCTTGTCGCCCACCGCCCAGACGATGCCCGAGGCATCGGAGCCCGCGATGTGATAAGGTTCGCCGTGGCCGTCAAAGGGGCTGATCGGCACGCCGCGCGCGGCCCAGACACCGTTGTAGTTGATGCCTGCCGCCATGACCAAGACCAGCACGTCTTGACTGTCGAGCTCTGGCACGTCGACGACTTCTTGCAGCATCGCGCTGTCCGGATCGCCATGCCGTTCGCGACGGATGGCCCAAGCATACATCTGTTTCGGAACGTGACCCATCGGGGGCATCTCGCCCACTTCGTAAAGGTCTTTTTGCGGGGCGTCATAGTCGGCGTGTTTCGTATCCAGTGCCATGTGGGCCTCCTGCCGGTGATCGGTGTCTACAAGGTCTGTGCCGCACTGCAGAATCGCGGCGGCTCCCCTTTGGGATATGATCCACCGCGCAACATTGCAACCCCTGCAACTCTACTTTTGTAATTTTATGACCCAGCGGTTGCAGCAATTTCCGCCGCAGGTGCAGCATCTTCGCTCGGAAAATGCGCAATAGAGTTAGCGTAAAAGGCCAAAACAGGCTCCTGCCCCGGCACGATTTCCAACCCCTGTGCACCTTCAGAAATGACACCACGTTTCATCAACCGAGCCGAGGCACGGGCCACGCGCTCGGCCAGAACCTCGGGCTTTGGCACGCGGTTGCGCTGCGGCATCTGCCCCAGCGTAGCGCCGACCTTCGACAGCAATTCCGCCTCGCTCATCGGGGCTTGCGTTTGCAACATGACCCGCGCGATCAGCGGCACCGTCAGCACGGGCATCGCCTGCGCGATCCGGTCCATCAACATCTCCGACAGTTCCGAGACCGGCACCTCCGCCCCCGTACGCCGTAACGACAACGGATCACCAAAGGTCACCGCAGCGGTCCCGAACCGCGTGTCATGCCCCCGCATTCGCCGCCACATCTTGCGCAGGACAAAGCCCACAACCACCGTGATCCGCGCACCAAAGCGACGGTCACCGCGCTGCCCGGCGGCGATCAAAACCCGGTCTTCCAGCACGCGGTCATAGTTAATCGCCACTGGCACAAAGATGATGTCGCGTTCGCCCTCGGGGTCAAAGCCTTCAACCACATAGGACAGCAAGCCAACCTTCGGCGGCTGTAGCGCGCCGGTGAGGCTCAGCCCCCCTTCGGGATAAAACGCCTGCGTTACGCCGCCAGCCGTGGCCATCTGCACATAACGCGCCAACACCTTGCGATAGAGCGCCCCGCGCGAACGGCGTCGGATAAAGTACGCACCCATGGAACGGATCAGCGTGCTAAGCGGCCAGACCCGCGCCCACTCCCCCACTGCATAGCTCAGCGCCGAGGACCGCGCGGCGAGGTAGGTCACCAGCATGTAGTCCATGTTCGAGCGGTGGTTCATAACGAAAACCACCGTGGCGTCGCGGGGCAGAGAAGCAAAAGTCGTCTCGTTGCTCGCCGCTGTCTCGATCCGGTAGACCGCATTGGCCAGAAGCCGCGCCAGCCGGATGCCAAAGCTAAAATACGCAAAGGTGGAAAAACGCGGCACGATCTCACGTGCATAATCACGGGCTTTTTGAAAGGCGACGTTCTCGGGCACGCCATTGCTGCGAGCGTAATTAACGATCTCTAGACTGACCTGAGGATCATAGATCAGCCGCTGAATCATGTCATGCCGCCGCGCCAGTTTGAACGGCTCAATCGGCCGCGTGAGCCGCTTGTTCAGCCGCTCCACTGCCCGTTCCAGCCGTCGGCGAAAGAACCAACGCACCGAAGGCAGCAGAAAATGGCTCAGCGCCGTGACGGCTGCGAAAACCACGATGAGGATGAACAGCCAAAGGGGCAATTGCACGGTCTGCGTCATGGGTTAACCCTTACAGCGCGGGACTGAGAGGACAATATTTATCTGTTTCTACCCGCGCCGCAGCGGCACAGACGATGCCGCAACGCAGCGAATTGACAGCGCCACATTGTTTCGCCTATCAACAGCATGACGCAACTTTATTGCCAAACAGATTCAAGAGGCCCCAATGACCCAATCGCAGAAAGACCGCCCCTGGCTCATTCGCACCTATGCGGGCCATTCCACCGCCGCCGCCTCCAACGCGCTTTACCGCTCCAACCTTGAGCGCGGGCAGACCGGCCTTTCGGTCGCTTTCGATCTGCCGACCCAGACCGGCTATGACAGCGACCATGTGCTCAGCCGCGGTGAGGTCGGCAAGGTAGGCGTGCCGGTGAACCATCTCGGCGACATGCGCGCGCTGTTCGACGGCATTCCGCTTGAGAAGATGAACACCTCCATGACGATTAACGCAACGGCCCCTTGGCTGCTGGCGCTATATATCGCCGTGGCCGAGGAACAGGGCGCGGATGTGACCGCGCTGCAGGGCACGGTGCAGAATGATCTGATCAAGGAATACCTCAGCCGCGGCACCTATATCTGCCCGCCGGCGCCCTCGCTCAAGATGATCGCGGATGTGGCCGAATACTGCTATACTAACGTGCCAAAATGGAACCCGATGAACGTCTGTTCCTACCACCTGCAAGAGGCCGGGGCGACGCCTGAACAGGAATTGGCCTTTGCGCTGGCCACTGCGACAGCCGTGTTGGATGCCCTAAAGCCCCGTGTCCCCGCGGAAGATTTCCCGCAATTGGTGGGCCGTATTTCCTTTTTCGTGAACGCAGGCATCCGCTTTGTCACCGAAATGTGCAAAATGCGTGCCTTCGTGGACCTATGGGATGAAATTTGCCGCGAGCGTTATGGCGTGGATGACCCGAAATTCCGACGTTTCCGCTATGGGGTGCAGGTCAATTCACTGGGGCTGACCGAACAACAACCCGAGAATAACGTCTACCGTATTCTCATTGAAATGCTGGCCGTGACCCTGTCGAAAAAAGCCCGTGCCCGCGCTGTGCAATTGCCCGCATGGAACGAAGCGCTCGGCCTGCCCCGCCCATGGGACCAGCAATGGTCAATGCGGATGCAGCAAATCATGGCTCATGAAACCGATCTTTTGGAATTCGACGATCTTTTCGACGGCAACCCGGCGGTCGACGCGAAGGTTGAATTACTTAAAGAAGGCGCGCGCGCGGAATTGGCGAACTTGGACGGAATGGGCGGTGCTATTTCCGCGATTGATTACATGAAGGGTCGTTTGGTCGAAAGTAACGCCGACCGTCTGCGCCGAATTGAAAGCGGCGAAACCGTGGTTGTCGGGGTCAACAAATGGCAACAAGGCGCGCCCTCTCCGCTGATGACGGGCGCGGGCGATATCATGCAATCCGATCCGGGGGCAGAAGCCGATCAGCTTTCTCGGCTTGAAGCATGGCGCGCGGCCCGCAATGACGATGCAGTGAAAAAGGCGCTGGCCGAACTGCGCCTCGCGGCCGAGAAGGGTGAAAACATCATGCCCGCCTCAATCGCCGCCGCAAAGGCTGGCGTAACCACCGGTGAATGGGCCGCTCAGATGCGCGCGGTACATGGGGAATACCGTGGCCCCACAGGGGTTTCCGCAGGCCAATCGAACAAGACCGAAGGGTTGGATGATCTGCGTGACGCAGTAGATGCGGTAAGTGACCGTCTGGGCCGCAGGCTCAAGTTCCTCGTCGGCAAACCGGGGCTTGATGGCCACTCTAACGGGGCCGAACAGATCGCCGTTCGCGCCCGCGATTGCGGCATGGACATCAGCTATGAAGGCATCCGCCTGACCCCTGCCGAGATCGTCGAGGCCGCAAAAGCGGAAGACGCCCATGTTGTCGGCCTGTCGATCCTTTCGGGATCTCATGTGCCACTTGTCGAAGAACTTATGAAACGCATGGCAGAGGCCGGGCTGAACCATGTCCCGGTAATTGTCGGCGGTATTATTCCCGAAGCCGACGCAACCCGTCTGCGGGCCGCCGGGGTAGCGCAGGTATATACGCCTAAAGACTTCGAATTGAACGTGATTATGCATGATATCATTACGCTCGCCGACCCCGCTGCGGTAGCCGCCGAGTAGTTTGACACAAAATATATCGTGCAATTGGCGAATTAGCTCTATAATTGCCCTGACCAGCACAATCTGGAAAGGAAAAATCAGATATGGAAAAAGACCTGAAATCCATGAGCCGCAAGGATCTGGAGAAACTTCTGTCGGATGTCAAAAAGGCATTGCAGGCGGCGCAGTCGCGCGAACGCCGCGCTGCGCGCAAAGCGGCCCAAAAGGCTGCGGCGGAATATGGCTTTTCCCTCAATGACTTGGCCGAAGAAGCACCCGCACCCAAGAAGGCTAAGAAACCACGCAAAGCGGCAACCGGCCCGAAATCAAAGCCCCAATTTGCCAATCCGGAAAATCCATCCCAAACCTGGACCGGCAAAGGCCGTCAGCCAAATTGGTTTCGCGCACAGGTAGAAAAAGGCAGCGATCCCGAAACAATGCGGCTTTAATCGACGCCCCGACGAATTGTAGGCACCGCGCGAATTGGGTTTCGCCGGTGCCTTTTTTTCGGGAATAACGCATTCGTGAATTATCTCGCGGTGCCCCTGTCCCTCCAGTTACCGCCTTTACGTCATCCATCACTCCCCTTGTGAACCGCGCCGCCCACAGGCAAAATGCGCGAAACATCAGGAGATAGAAATGACCGTCCATATTGGCGCCAAAGTCGGCGATATTGCTGAAACCGTATTGATGCCCGGCGATCCTTACCGCGCAAAATGGGCGGCTGAGACTTTTCTCGAAGGGGCCGAATTGGTCAACGAAGTCCGCGGGATGCTGGGTTTCACCGGCACATGGCGCGGCAATCGCGTAACCATCCAAGGCTCCGGCATGGGCATGCCATCCCTGTCGATCTATGCCAATGAACTGATGACGGAATATGGCGCGCAGACTTTGATCCGCATCGGGTCTTGCGGCGGGATGCAAAGCCATGTTGGCATTCGTGACGTGATCATCGCCATGACCGCCAGCACCATCACCTCCCCTTCTTCCGGCATATTCCGTGAATTGAACTATGCGCCCTGCGCAGACTGGGGGCTCTTGCGCGCGGCCGTCACAGCTGCCGAGAAATTGGATGCCAAGACCCATGTCGGTGGCATCTATTCTTCGGATGTCTTTTATGCCGAACGCCCTGATCTGGACGAACAAATGGTCCGCCATGGTATTCTGGGCGTCGAGATGGAAGCGGCTGAACTTTACACGCTAGCCGCGCGGCACAAGCGCCGGGCGCTGGCCGTATTGACCGTAAGCGATCATTTGCAGACTGGTGAGGCGTTGCCTTCAGAGGACCGCGAAAAGAGCTTTGGTGATATGGTTGAGATTGCACTGGAAGCGGCATTTGCCTGAGGCGCGCGCCCGTTGAGAGTGCGGACGGTATTTGAAAAAGGATGAAGAGGCGCGGCAGGGGTCGCGCCTTTTGCTGTTGTTGTGGTGGGTATCAGGCGCGTGCGGAAATATGTAGAGCATGGCTTACAGGCGCGGTGTATCGAGCCCTTTGAGGCAGCGGTCCGGTGGGCCTTCGCTGCGGTAGGCTTCGGCCCCGCAGGCGACGCAGTGGTATTTGCGCAGGGCGCCCTTGTCCCCTGCCCGGTCTTCGCGCCAGCGGCAGTCGCGCGTGGGCGCGTTGCGACGGGCAAAGATCAGCACGATCACAAAGACGATAACGATGACGAAGGGTAGGATCATAAGATAACCAAAGGCCCGGCGCTTGGCCGGGCCCTGTTGTCTTTAGACAGTCCGTTCGACCATCAGTTTTTTGATATTGGCAATCGCCGCTGCCGGGTTCAGCCCCTTGGGGCAGGTCTTGGCGCAGTTCATGATCGTGTGGCAGCGGTAGAGCTTGAAGGGGTCTTCGAGGTCATCCAAGCGCTCGCCTGTCGCCTCGTCCCGGCTGTCGATGATCCAGCGGTAGGCATGCAGCAGCGCTGCCGGCCCGAGGTAGCGGTCGCCGTTCCACCAGTAGCTGGGGCAGGAAGTCGAGCAGCAGGCGCACATGATGCACTCATAAAGACCGTCGAGCTTGGCGCGGTCGTCGATCGATTGTTTCCACTCTTTACGCGGCTCAGGCGTCTCGGTTTCCAGCCAGGGTTGGATCGAAGCGTGCTGGGCGTAGAAGTGCGTCAGATCGGGGATCAGGTCTTTGACCACCGGCATATGCGGCAGCGGGTAGATTTTGACCACGCCGTTGATCTCTTCCATGCCGTAGGTGCAGGCCAGTGTGTTGATCCCGTCGATATTCATCGCGCAGGAGCCGCAGATGCCTTCGCGGCAGGAGCGGCGGAAGGTCAGCGTGGGGTCAATCTCGTTTTTGATCTTGATCAGCGCATCAAGGATCATCGGGCCACAATCGTCCATGTCGACGAAATAGGTGTCGAGCGCCGGGTTTTTCCCGTCGTCGGGGTTCCAGCGATAAATGTGGAACTCGCGCAGGTTGGTCGCGCCTTGCGGCTTGGGCCATGTTTTTCCGCTGGTCATGCGGGAGTTTTTGGGAAGCGTCAGTTGAACCATTGTGCGTCTCCTAAAGCGTCATGCCAGCTGCGGGCGCGGCGGCCAGCAGGCAGGTACGGGTCTCGGGGCGCGACAGGATCGTGCGCACGGTGCCCGCTGTTGTGTCATCCACGCCGACCACGGCGGCGCGGGCCAATTCGCGCAGCTCAAGCGCGTCGGCATTGTCGATGATGCAATCGGTGAAGGGGGTGATTAGCTCTTTCGGCACCTGCGGGAAACGGGTGGCCAGAACTTCGGTCACCACCCCTTTGGAGCCTTGGCGGGCGGTGTCATCCACCGCCTGCTGTACTTCGACACATCCCGAGAGAGCTGCAAACGTGGCCGCGATGAGTGCTGTGCGAACCATCAATACACCCGTGCCTTGGGGGCGATCTTCTTCATGTCGATGCCGCCCTCGTCTTCTTTCGTCAGCGGATCGAGGTGCACGGCGCGGTAGGTGAGTTTCGCGTCATTGCCATCGAACCACGCCAGCGAGTGCTTGCGCCACTCGTCGTCGTTCCGATCCGGATAGTCCTCATGGGCGTGTGCACCACGGCTCTCTTTGCGGGCAGCGGCGGCGGTGATCGTGGCGGTGGCGTTGGGCATGAGGTTGGTCAGCTCCAGCGTCTCCATCAGGTCAGAGTTCCACACGAGGCTGCGGTCGGTGACGTGCAGGTCGTTCAGCTTGTCGGCGACTTCGATCATCTTCTCGCGGCCCTCTTCCAGCGTCTTATCGGTGCGGAAAACGGCGGCGTCGGCCTGCATGGTCTTTTGCATCTCAAGGCGCAGTTCCGAAGTCGGCGTGCCACCCTTGGCGTGGCGCAATCCGTCGAAGCGGTCGAATGCCTTCTCAACCGAGGCCATATTCGGCGTCGGCACGGCAGTTTCAGGGTCGACGATCTTGGCCGCGCGGATCGCAGCGGCGCGGCCAAAGACCACGAGGTCGATGAGCGAGTTGGAGCCCAGACGGTTCGCACCATGCACGGAGGCACAGCCCGCTTCGCCCACGGCCATCAGGCCGGGTGCGATGGCGTCGGGGTTGTCGGCGGTCGGGTTCAGCACCTCGCCCCAGTAGTTCGTGGGGATGCCGCCCATGTTGTAGTGTACCGTCGGCAGCACCGGGATCGGCTCTTTCGTCAGGTCCACACCTGCAAAGATGCGCGCGGATTCCGAGATGCCCGGCAGGCGCAGGTCCAGCGTTTCCGGCGGCAGGTGGTTCAGGTGCAGGTGGATGTGGTCTTTGTTCTCGCCCACACCACGGCCTTCGCGGATTTCCATCGTCATGCAGCGCGAAACAACGTCACGCGAGGCGAGGTCTTTGTAGGTCGGCGCGTAGCGTTCCATGAAACGCTCGCCTTCGGAGTTGGTCAGATACCCGCCTTCGCCGCGCGCACCTTCGGTGATCAAGCAGCCTGCTCCGTAGATGCCGGTGGGGTGGAACTGCACGAATTCCATGTCTTGCAGCGGCAGGCCCGCACGGGCCGCCATGCCGCCGCCGTCACCGGTGCAGGTATGCGCCGAAGTGGCCGAGAAATAGGCCCGGCCATAGCCGCCCGTCGCCAGCACGACCATTTTGGCGCTGAACAGATGCATGGTGCCGTCGTCGAGCTTCCAGCAGAGCACGCCTTGGCAAACGCCGTCATCCGACATGATGAGGTCGATGGCGAAATACTCGATGAAGAACTGCGCGTTCTGCTTCAGCGATTGGCCGTAAAGCGTGTGCAGGATCGCGTGGCCGGTCCGGTCGGCGGCGGCACAGGTCCGCTGCACGGGGGGGCCTTCGCCGAATTCGGTGGTGTGACCGCCAAAGGGACGCTGGTAGATCTTGCCCTCTTCGGTGCGCGAGAAGGGCACGCCGTAATGCTCCAACTCGTAAACCGCTTTAGGCGCTTCGCGGGCGAGGTATTCCATCGCGTCGGTATCACCCAGCCAGTCCGAGCCTTTGACCGTGTCATACATATGCCACTGCCAGTTGTCCGGGCCCATGTTGCTCAAGGACGCGGCAATGCCGCCCTGCGCCGCCACGGTGTGGCTGCGGGTTGGGAAAACCTTGGAGATACAGGCCGTGCGCAGCCCCTGCTCCGCCATGCCCAAAGTCGCGCGCAGGCCAGCACCGCCTGCCCCCACCACGACAACGTCATATTCGTGGGTTTCGTATTCATATGCTGCCATTTAATCGGTCTCCCGTTTGGGCGTATTGTTACAGGGCGAGCTTGGCGATAGCGAAAACGCCGACCGCTGCTGCGCCGTAGCTGATGATGGTCATCACGATGAGGGCGATCTTGTTGGCCAGCCCATGGACATAGTCCTCGATCAGCACCTGCACACCGTCATTGAAATGTTTAAAGCCCACGATCAGCGTCAGGGCCGCCACGATGGCCGGGAATGGCCGCGCGTAATAGGCGAGGATCTCTTCGTACGTACCGCCAAGCGCGCTGCCGAAGGTAAAGACGAACAGCGGGATCAACACCAAGAGCGCCAGCGAGGACACTTTCATCGCCCAGAAATGCGCGGTGCCGGTTTTCGCCGAGCCAAGGCCACGGGCGCGTTTGCGATCTGTCATGTATGCCATGGTGTCGCTCCTCAAACGATGATGATGGTCAGGATGGTCAGCACGACCGACCCAATCAGCGCGGTCCAGCCCAGCTTTTCCGCGGTCGGCACGTCGAGCATGCGGCCCGTGTCCCAGATCAGGTGCCGGATGCCGGCGAGCGTGTGATACCACAGACCCAAGAGCGACAGGGTGAACACTAGATCACCGAACCAGCTGGTCATGATCCCGTTCACGGTATCAAAATACTCAACCGACGTCGCCGCGGCGAGGAACCACCACACGATCAACAGCGCGGTGATCAACATCGCGTTGCCGGTGATCCGGGTGAGAATCGACGTCATAGAGGTCAATTGTGGGCGGTAGATCGTCAAATGCGGGGAAAGCGGGCGGTTACCCCGGTTCACATCGGCCATGGCGCGGTCCTTTGTCCTGTGCTTTGTCCTGTGCTTTGCATCTTGATAGCGGTTTTTACAGGACTGTCACGGGGAACTGCGGGGAATCTGCGAGGTTTGGCCGGTGTTTCGGTGGAAAATGACAGAGTGATGTGGTCCTGCCCGCTTTTGTGATCACAGCAGATTATCGTGTGATCACAAAATCAGCATCCCCCCCCGGAACGAAAAAGCGCGCCCCGCTAGGGACGCGCTTTCCAAATGGTGTGTTCTGGCGCTTACGCGAGGCTCTCGTCGATGCCTTTGCAGGCTTCGACCAAACCTTTGACCGCATTGACGGAGTTGTCGAACATCGCCTGCTCGTCTTTGTTCATCGAAATCTCGACAACGCGCTCGACACCGCCAGCACCGATCACGGTAGGCACGCCGACGTAGAAGCCATTCAAGCCGTAAGCACCATCGACATGCGCCGCTGCGGGCAGCACGCGCTTTTGGTCTTTCAGATAAGCTTCGGCCATCTCAATGGCGGAAGTGGCAGGCGCGTAGAAGGCCGAACCGGTCTTCAGCAGACCAACGATCTCGGCGCCACCATCACGGGTGCGCTGCACGATCGCGTCAAGCTTGTCCTGCGTGGTCCAGCCCATCTTGACCAGATCGGGCAGCGGGATGCCTGCAACGGTGGAGTAGCGCACCAGCGGCACCATTGTGTCGCCGTGGCCGCCCAGAACGAAGGCAGTGACGTCTTTCATCGAGACGTTGAACTCAGTCGCGAGGAAGTGACGGAAACGCGCGCTATCAAGCACGCCTGCCATGCCGCAAACCTTGTTGTGCGGCAGACCGGAGAATTCACGCAGCGCCCAGACCATCGCATCAAGCGGGTTGGTGATGCAGATCACGAAAGCGTCCGGCGCGTGTTTGGCAATGCCCTCGCCCACGGATTTCATAACCTTGAGGTTGATGCCCAGCAGGTCATCGCGGCTCATGCCCGGCTTGCGTGCAACACCGGCGGTGACGATGCAGACATCCGCGCCTGCGATGTCGGCGTAATCTTGGGTGCCCGACATGGTGGCGTCGAACTTGCCCGAAGGGCCCGACGACGCGATATCGAGAGCTTTGCCCTCAGGGGTGCCCTCGGCAATGTCAAAAAGGACGACATCGCCCAATTCCTTCAACGCTGCGAGATGGGCGAGAGTGCCGCCGATTTGCCCCGCGCCAATAAGCGCGATCTTGGGTCTGGCCATGGTCATGTCTCCGACAGAGGTTTCATTTGCGCCGGAGATACCGAAATGCACCGTCCCGTGCAAGTTGCAGCATTACGCAGCGGCTAAACACTGCCCTCACCACGAAAAAGGCCGCCCCGAAGGGCGGCCAATTGCTGAAACTTAGAGCGAAGAATTATTCAGCTTCGTATTCGGGCTGCGATTCCAGACGCTCTTCGGTGCTGTCGATGTAGATACGCACATCGTCACCTTCGACGTTTTTCAGAACCTGCAGCTCATCAAATGTCACGGCCACTGGCTTTTCGCCCAGACCAAGGAAACCGCCTACGTTGATGACAACACGGTCAATCTGGCCGTCGTCGCCAAGCAGCAGCGAGTCGATTTCGCCTACGGTTTCGTCATTGGCACCATATACATAGGAGCCTTCAAGGTCTTCAGCAGTCAACTGCTCGATCATGCCCGCTTCGGCGGCTTCATAACCTTCGCGCTCAACTTCTGGGCGCGGCAGCATGTCACGCTCAACGGTCTCGTCACCAGTGATTACGGTGGTGTTGGCGTCAGCTTCGTTGACAGCTTCTTCTGTCTCGGCTTCGGCGTTTTCCATCATGGTGTCGGCTTCTTCCGCCATTTCCTCAGATTCGGCCTCTACTTCATTGGCCATTTCTTCGGTTTCGGCTTCAACGTTCTCGGCCGCGTTCTCAGCGTCCTGCGCCATTTCGTCGGTCTCGGCGTCTACTTCGTTGGCCATTTCCTCAGTTTCGGTTTCAGCACCGTCGACGACTGTGGCGTTGTCGCCAGTTTCGGTCATCGGCTCGCCTTCCATGGTTTCACCTTCCATCGCTTCGCCTTCCATCATGGGGCGTTCGAATTCAGGGGCCTGCTCCAGCATCTCTTTCGAGGTGTTCACAACGAGGAAACGATCACCGTCTTCGTCGTTCAGGATGGTGATCTTATCCATGGAGATGGACACGTCGCGTTCACCCATACCAAGGAAGCCACCGATACCAAGAATAACGGCAGTCACGTCACCGTCTTTGGTCACGATGATGTCGTTGATCTCGCCAATGTCATCCCACTCTTGCTCTGCGTCGGCTGCGACAGGTGTCGCGGCATCGACTTCGGCTTCAGAGTTGTAAATCCGCATACCGATCAGGTCGGATGCAAGGAAGTCTGTCTGCTCAACGGCGACGTTGCCAAAGCCTTCGGAATGCGCGTCAGCAAAGGCTGCGCCGGACATGGTCAGTACGATGGCTGTGGTGCTCAAAAAACGTTTCATTGTAGTACTCCTTCCAGTGAGCGAGTGTTGTTCGCTCTTCTGGAACCACAACCCGAATGGCCTCATCCAGTTCCACCGCTGCTTAAATAAATAGCGCCATCCGCCATGCCCGAAACACAAAAAAGGCGGCCACTGGCCGCCCGCGCCTCACTTAACCGTCCGACCTATATTACGCATCCTCGCCCTTGGCTGGTAACGCTTCGGCCAATTCCTCAAACCCCTGCCCCGATGCGACCAGACAAGTGATCCCGTTGGTGCCCGTTACCGTGATCGTCCAACTTCCCGTCTGACGAGAGGCAAAGACTTCGACCACTGCATTATCGCCGCCCAGCCCCATAGACTGCCGCGTTTCACCGAATCCATCGGCCAGCCGCAGCACAACGTGGTCGCGTGGGGCGCAATGGCCGCGCGTCTGCGCTTCTGTCGTGGTGGCAAGCACCAAGGCCGACGCGGCGGTCAGCGCAGCAAGGTGAAAGATTTTCATTAAACGTGTCATAGCATCTGCCTGTGTATCAAAAGGCGTGGCCCTTGGGACTGGCGATGCGCTGTATTTCACATCGGACCGTGGGCGGCCTAGGTTGAAATGACTGCACCTGCTGTGGTGTGATGTTTCGACAGATGCGATGCAGACCAAATTGCGCCCTAGGCCTGAAGGAGTGGTTAACCCGCCGTCCGGAACAGCCGCGCAACAGCGTTCGCTGCGCCGCGGCATGTTTTGCCTTGAAGTTTTCGCACAAAAATGCCCCTCTGCACGCAACAATGTTAGGTGGCCGATGCGCCGCCCTGCCTAAGGAGCCATACATGACCGCCACAACCCGCCCGCTGCGTTCCGTTCTCTACATCCCCGGTTCCAAGCCTCGCGCGCTCGAAAAAGCACGCGGTCTGGCCTGTGATGCGGTGATCTTCGACCTCGAAGATGCCGTTTCCCCTGATGAGAAAGTCGCCGCACGTGAAACATTGGCTGAGGCGCTCGCTACAGGCGGATACGGCGCACGGATGCGGGTGGTGCGGATCAACGGGCTGGATACCGAATGGGGGGCGGACGACGCCCGTGCCGCCGCGGCTATGAAGCCCGATGCGATTCTGCTGCCCAAAGTCGGCTCCCCTGCAGATCTCGAAGCGCTGACCGAGATTGTGGGCGATGTGCCACTTTGGGCAATGATGGAAACCCCCGGCGCGATGCTCAACGCCGCCGCCATCGCTGGACACCGCCAGTTGCAGGCCATGGTCATGGGCACCAATGATCTGGCGAAAGACCTGCAAACCCGCTTCCGCCCCGACCGCCTGCCGCTGATCACCGGCCTCGGCCTCTGCCTGCTCGCCGCCAAGGCGCATGGCGTGGCGATCATCGACGGGGTGTATAATGCGTTTAAGGATGACGACGGGCTGCGCGCCGAATGCGACCAAGGTCGCGACATGGGCTTTGACGGCAAAACGCTGATCCACCCGGCACAGCTCGAGATCGCCAATGCGGCCTTCACCCCATCGGAGGAGGAAGCCGCCCTCGCCCGCCGCCAGATCGACGCCTATGAAGAGGCGCAGGCCGCCGGTCAGGGCGTGGCGGTCGTCGACGGAAAGATCGTGGAAAATCTCCATGTTGCCACCGCCCGCGAAACACTGGCAAAACTGGCGGCAATTGCAGCCATGAGCCCGGAGCCCTCGCCATGACAATTCTCATCCTCGGTCTGATCCTCTGGGTCGGTGCCCATCTCTTTAAACGTCTGATGCCTGCCAAACGGGCAGAACTCGGCACCGCAGGCCGAGGCGCAGTCGCACTGGCGCTGGTCGTGGCACTTGCTCTAATCATCTGGGGCTATCGCGCGGCCGACTTCATCCCTGTCTGGAACCCGCCTGCGTTCCTTACCCATCTCAACAACCTGCTGATGGTGCTGGCCTTCTGGGTCTTCGGCTCAAGTGCAGCCAAAGGTGCCAAAGCCTGGCCCGCCTATAAAACCCGCCACCCGCAACTGCTGGCCGTCAAAATCTGGGCCACGGCACACCTACTGGTGAACGGTGATCTCGCCTCGATCCTGCTCTTCGGCACCATGCTGGGCTGGGCGGTCAGCGAAGTGATCCTCATCAACCGGGCCGAGCCGGGCTGGACACCCCCGCCCCGCGCTGGCCGCCCAACCTATATCCGCCTGATCGTCATCTCTACGATCATGTTCGTCCTTGTCGCCGGCATTCACACATGGCTCGGCGTTATCCCCTTCCCCAATTGATCCGGAGCCTCCCATGAAAGTTTACCGCTTCCTTTCCGAAGAAGACACGTCCGCCTTTTGCCATAAGGTCACCGATGCATTGAACAAAGGCTGGGAGCTTTACGGCTCCCCGACCCAGACATGGGACCACAAAGCCGGGGTCATGCGCTGCGGCCAAGCCGTGGTAAAGGACGCGCCCGGCACCTATTCGCCCGACACCAAACTAGGCGAACAGTGATGAGTAAAACCAATCGCGGCCGCTTTTTCGAAGATTATCAACTGGGCGAGGTGCTGCACCACGCAGTGCCCCGCACGGTTGGAGAGGGCGAACGCGCACTCTATCATGCGCTATATCCCGCGCGTCACGCGCTATATTCCGCGGACAGTTTTGCACAATCTTGCGGGCTTAAATCCAGCCCGCTTGACGATATGATCGCCTTTCACATCGTCTTTGGCAAAACCGTGCCGGATGTTTCGCTCAACGCGGTGGCCAACCTTGGCTATGCGCAAGGCCGCTGGCTAACGCCAGTCTGGCCCGGCGACACGCTGCGCGCCGAAAGCGAAGTCATCGGTCTCAAGCAAAACTCCAACGGGAAGACTGGTGTGGTCTGGGTTCGCACCACCGGGCTGAACCAACACAACGAGAAGGTCTTGGAATACGTCCGCTGGGTGATGGTGCGCAAAGGCGATCTGGACGCCGCCGCGCCCCAGACAACCGTGCCTGACCTACCCGACGCCCTGACCGTCAACCAACTCAAGGTGCCGGAGGGGCTGATTTTCTCCGACTACGACTTCGCCCAAGCCGGAGAGCCGCACCGCTGGGGTGACTATGAACTGGGTGAAAAGATCGACCACGTGGACGGTGTGACTGTCGAAGAAGCCGAACACATGATCGCCACGCGCCTATGGCAGAACACCGCGAAAGTGCATTTCGACACGTCCGCTCGGCCCGATGGGTCGCGGTTGATCTATGGCGGCCATGTTATCTCAATGGCGCGGGCGCTGTCGTTCAACGGGTTGGCCAATGCGCAGATGATCGTGGGGCTGAACGGTGGGGCCCATGCGAACCCCTGCCTATCGGGCGACACGATCCGCGCGTGGACCGAAGTCCTCGACAAAGCCGAGACAGCAGCCCCCGGCGTCGGCGCAATCCGACTGCGGCTGGTGGCCACCAAAGGGGGTGCCCCCTTTGAGTTACGCGATGAAGAGGGTAAATACCGCCCAGAGGTTCTTCTTGACCTCGATTATTGGGCGCTCATGCCGCGCTGAAATATCGGCCCGACCAGACGGTCGGGCCACCTATCCCCCCTAATACAAGCAAAAATCAGCCGATTCGGACGGGCTGAGCAATTTTGTGATCACACGCATTTATCGTGTGATCACAAAACGCATTTTTAGCTGGTCAAACCCGACTTTCTCCGAAAAAACCCTTACAGGAACGAGAGTCACCCCCATACTACGGGGCAACTGGAACAGAAACGGGACCGTTTTTCATGAACATCCACGAATATCAGGCGAAAGCCCTCCTGCGCAGCTATGGCGCCCCTGTCTCCGACGGCCGCGTCGTGCTCAAGGCCGAAGACGCCAAGACCGCCGCTGGTGAGATGGACGGCCCGCTTTGGGTGGTCAAAGCGCAGATCCATGCAGGTGGCCGCGGCAAAGGCAGCTTCAAAGAAGCCTCCGCTGGCGAAAAGGGCGGTGTGCGCCTTGCCAAATCCGTGGAAGAAGCCGCTGAAGAAGCCAAAAAGATGCTGGGCAAGACGCTGGTCACGCACCAGACCGGCCCCGCAGGCAAACAGGTCAACCGCATCTACATCGAAGATGGTTCCGACATCGAGCGTGAGCTGTACCTCGCCCTGCTGGTGGACCGCCAAACCAGCCGCATCTCCTTTGTCTGCTCCACCGAAGGCGGCATGGACATTGAAGAAGTCGCCGAAGCGACGCCTGAGAAAATCCTCAGCTTCTCCGTCGATCCGGCCACCGGCTACCAGCCCTACCACGGCCGCCGCGTGGCCTTTTCGCTGGGCCTCGAAGGCACCGCTGTCAAGCAGTGCGTCAAGCTGATGGGTCAACTCTACCAAGCCTTCATCGAGAAGGACATGGAGATGCTTGAGATCAACCCGCTAATCGTCATGCCCGGCAACGACCTGAAAGTGCTCGACGCAAAAGTTGGCTTCGACGGCAACGCCATGTACCGCCAGCCCGACATCGCCAACCTGCGCGACGAGACCGAGGAAGACTCCAAGGAACTCGAAGCCTCCAAGTATGACCTGAACTACATCGCGCTGGATGGCGAGATCGGCTGCATGGTGAACGGCGCGGGCCTTGCCATGGCGACAATGGACATCATCAAACTCTACGGTGCCGAGCCTGCCAACTTCCTCGACGTAGGCGGTGGCGCGACCAAAGAGAAAGTCACAGAAGCCTTCAAGATCATCACCTCCGATGAGAACGTCAAAGGCATCCTCGTGAACATCTTCGGCGGCATCATGCGTTGTGACGTCATCGCCGAAGGCGTTGTCGCCGCGGTGAAAGAAGTCGGTCTGAAAGTGCCGCTGGTTGTCCGTCTCGAAGGCACCAACGTCGAAGAAGGCAAAGCGATCATCAACAACTCCGGTCTCGACGTCATCGCCGCCGACGACCTGAAAGATGGCGCGCAGAAGATCGTGAAAGCGGTCAAAGGCTAAGCCCTTCCCCGATCACCCCCGCACGGCTTTCGCGCCGATCGGGGGTGGCCGATATCACCGTTCCTGCCGCCCCGCTGCGGCAGGAGCCGATGCGACGAAACAGTGCCGCGCCCACCCGATGATGCCCCAATGGAGCAATGAGGTCAGTATGGATCACTCTCCCAAATCCTCCCCCGTTCTGACGGGTATTGCGCTATTGGGGGCGGGCATTCTGATCCGGCAGTGGCAACCCGGCGCCCTGCGTCTGCCCGAACCGGTCAACCACCGGCGCCACGACCGCGGAATGCGCCGCGCCGCGCGGAAATCCCGTGACGGGCTGGCGATGATCCTGCCGTCGAACCTCACCGGCTCCATTGGCCGCAGCCTGATGATCATGGGCGCGGGCCTGCTGACCCTGCGGGTGCTGGACCTGCTGGTCGATCAAGATGAGCAGCTTTACTGATGCCCGCGCTTACCTCCGCCTCCCTTTCCCAACACGCGGCCAAGCGCGACCGTGCCCCGCAGAAGGTAGGCCTATGACACAGGCGCTTTCCTCCTCTCGCACCGGCTGGTGGGTGATCCTTGCCCTGATCGTGGCCTTTGCCGCGCAGATGGTCGTCGTGAACGGCCTGCCTGCCGCCACCCAAACCACCTTGCTGGCCGAAGGCGGCTTTTACGAAAGCCTCTCCGTCGTGGGCTATATCCTCTGCATTCTCGCATTGGTCTGGACGCTGCGCGGCGCGGTGCTGCGGGTCTGGTATCTGCCGCTGGTGCTGGCGGTCATGGCCGCGCGCGAATTGGACCTCGACAAAAGCCTCTTCTCTCGCGGTCTGTTCAAAGCCCGGCAATATACCGGTGAGGGCGTGCCACTGGCCGAACGGCTGATCGCCGCACTGATCCTTGCGCTGATCGTCACCGCGATCCTGCTGATGCTTCGGCGTCACGCCCGTCCCTATCTCACGGCCCTGTTTCGCGGCCGCGCTTGGGCCGGGGCCGTCCTGCTGGGGATCGGCTTCACGGTCGCTTACAAACTGCTCGACGGCATTGCGCGCAAACTCGCTCCCTTGGGGATCGAGGTTTCCGCCGATGCCGAACGCACCGCCTTCGTCGTCGAGGAGATCGGGGAGCTTGGCATCCCGGTCATGTTCCTCGCCGCCATCCTGCTGTGGCCCGGCCCTGCGCCTGCCACAGCGCATCCCACCAACCGGGCGCACCGCGTCTGACGCCCCCGGGGCCCGCCCCCGGGATTAAATATCACCGACCAAGGAAGAAATCATGGCCGTACTAGTCAACGAAAACACCAAAGTCATCTGTCAGGGTCTGACCGGCTCGCAGGGGACGTTCCACACCGAACAGGCCATCGCCTATGGCACCAAGATGGTTGGCGGCGTCACGCCCGGCAAAGGCGGTCAGACGCATCTCGACCTGCCGGTATTCAACTCCGTGCACGAAGCCAAGCACGTGACCGAGGCCAATGCCTCCGTGATCTACGTCCCGCCCCCCTTCGCCGCCGACTCGATCCTTGAGGCGATCGACGCCGAAATGGAGCTGATCGTCTGCATCACCGAAGGCATCCCGGTGCTCGACATGGCCCGCGTCGCCCGCGCGCTCGAAGGCTCCAAGTCGCGCCTCATCGGCCCAAACTGCCCCGGCGTTATCACGCCTGACGCCTGCAAAATCGGCATCATGCCGGGCCACATCCACCGTCGCGGCTCGGTTGGCGTTGTATCGCGCTCGGGCACGCTTACCTATGAAGCGGTCAAGCAGACCACCGACATGGGCCTCGGCCAGTCTTCCGCTGTCGGCATTGGCGGCGACCCGATCAAAGGGACCGAGCATATCGACGTGCTGGAAATGTTCCTTGCCGACCCCGAAACACAGTCGATCATCATGATTGGCGAAATTGGCGGCTCCGCCGAAGAGGAAGCGGCACAGTTCTTGGCCGACGAAAAGAAGAAAGGCCGCTGGAAGCCGACCGCTGGTTTCATCGCGGGCCGCACGGCCCCTCCCGGCCGCCGTATGGGCCACGCAGGCGCGATTGTCGCCGGTGGCAAAGGCGACGCGGAGAGCAAGATCGAAGCGATGAAAGAAGCCGGTATCGTCGTGGCAGACAGCCCCGCGACACTGGGCGAAGCGGTCAAGGAAGCGATCGACAAGGGCTGATGCCCCTCCGGTCTTGCGGTGCCTCTTGGGGTGCTGCAAGACCCCACGACCCCTATGCCTACGGTCCCAACCCACACGAGGTACTCTCATGACCGACCAACCCGCCAACGAACAGTTCCACGCCTCTTCTTTTATGGAAGGCGAAAACGCAGAGTATCTTGAGGCGATGTACGCCCGCTATGCCAACGACCCCAATGCGGTCGACGACGCTTGGCAGGAATTTTTCGCGGCGATGGGCGATGACGCCGGGACTGCACAGGCAGAGGCCGCCGGCCCCTCTTGGGCGCGGCCCGATTGGCCCCCCGCCCCCGCAGGCGAAGTCATGGGCGCGCTGACCGGTGTTTGGCCCGAACCCGAAGAGGCGAAATCCGCTGGCGACAAGATCAAAGCCAAGGCCGCCGAGAAGGGTGTCGAAGTTTCCACCGATCAAATCCGCGGCGCCGTACTGGACAGTATCCGCGCGTTGATGCTGATCCGCGCTTACCGCATCCGGGGCCATCTGGCCGCCTCGCTTGACCCGCTTGGCATGCGCGACACGGGCAACCAGCCCGAACTTGACCCTAAATCCTACGGCTTCACCGATGCCGACATGGATCGTCCGATCTTTATCGACAATGTGCTGGGCCTCGAAGTGGCCACGATGAAGCAGATCGTCGACATCGTGCGCTCGACCTACTGTGGCACCTTCGCGCTGCAATACATGCATATCTCGGACCCAGAGCAGGCCGGTTGGCTGAAAGAGCGGATCGAGGGCTACGGCAAGGAAATCCAATTTACCAAGGAAGGCCGCAAGGCGATCCTGAGCAAGCTGGTCGAAGCCGAAGGTTTCGAGAAGTTCCTGCACGTCAAATACATGGGCACCAAGCGTTTCGGTCTTGATGGCGGCGAAAGCCTTGTTCCCGCGATGGAGCAGATCATCAAACGCGGCGGCCAGTTGGGCGTCAAAGATATTGTCATCGGCATGCCCCACCGGGGCCGCTTGTCGGTGCTCGCCAATGTGATGCAAAAACCCTACCGGGCGATCTTCAACGAGTTTCAGGGCGGCAGCTTCAAACCCGAAGATGTCGACGGCTCTGGCGATGTCAAATACCACCTCGGCGCGTCGTCTGACCGTGAGTTTGACGGCAATTCCGTCCACCTGTCACTCACCGCCAACCCCTCGCACCTCGAAGCAGTGAACCCCGTCGTACTGGGCAAGGTCCGCGCCAAGCAGGACCAACTGAACGACGAAGACCGGACCGCCGTGATGCCGATCCTGTTGCACGGCGACGCGGCCTTTGCGGGTCAAGGTGTTGTGGCCGAATGTTTCGCACTTTCGGGCCTCAAGGGTCACAAGACCGGCGGCACCATGCATATCGTGGTGAACAACCAGATCGGTTTCACCACCGCGCCGCATTTCTCGCGCTCCTCGCCCTACCCCACCGACAACGCGCTGGTGGTTGAGGCACCGATCTTCCACGTTAACGGCGATGATCCTGAAGCGGTCGTTCACGCTGCCCGCGTGGCCACCGAGTTCCGCCAGAAATTCCACAAAGACGTGGTCATCGACATCTTCTGCTACCGCCGCTTTGGTCACAACGAAGGCGACGAGCCGATGTTCACCAACCCGGTGATGTACAAGAGCATCAAGAAGCAAAAGACCACGCTCAGCCTTTATACCGAACGTTTGGTCAAAGACGGTCTGATCCCCGAGGGCGAGATCGAGGACATGAAATCTGCGTTCCAGAAACAACTGGGCGAAGAGTTTGAGGCCGGTAAAGAATACCGCCCCAACAAGGCCGACTGGCTGGACGGCAAATGGTCCGGCATGGACAAAAAGAAAAAGTCCTACCAGCGCGGCAAGACGGCCATTGCACCGGAGACGATGGAACAGGTTGGCAAGGCGCTGACCACTGCGCCTGATGGGTTCCCGTTGCACAAGACGATCGGTCGTCTGATGGAAGCCAAAAAGCAGATGTTCGACAGCGGCGAAGGTTTTGACTGGGCCACGGCCGAAGCTTTGGCCTTCGGCTCGCTCCAAACCGAGGGCTACAAAGTGCGCCTGTCAGGCCAAGACAGTACGCGCGGCACCTTCAGCCAGCGGCACTCGGCCTTTATCAATCAAGACAACGAAGACCGCTACTACCCGCTGAACCACATCCGCGAGGGTCAGGCCGAGTATGAAGTCATCGACTCCATGCTCAGCGAATATGCGGTGCTGGGGTTTGAGTATGGCTACAGCCTCGCCGAACCCAACGCGCTGACGCTTTGGGAGGCGCAGTTCGGTGACTTCGCCAACGGCGCGCAGATCATGTTCGACCAGTTCATCTCAAGCGGTGAAAGCAAATGGCTGCGCATGTCGGGCCTCGTCTGCCTGATGCCGCATGGCTATGAGGGTCAGGGGCCTGAGCACTCCTCTGCCCGTCTGGAGCGCTTCCTCACCATGTGCGGCGGCGACAACTGGATCGTGGCGAACTGCACCACGCCCGCCAACTACTTCCACATCCTGCGCCGTCAGCTGCACCGCAGCTACCGCAAGCCGCTGATGTTGATGACCCCCAAGTCGCTGCTGCGCCACAAGTTGGCCGTCAGCAAGGCCGAGGATTTCACCACCGGCTCCAGCTTCCACCGGGTGCTCTGGGATGACGCCGAAAAGGGCAACTCAGACACCAAACTGGTGGCAGATGACAAGATCAAGCGCGTGGTGATGTGTTCGGGCAAGGTCTATTACGACCTGCTGGAAGAGCGCGACGCGCGTGGCATCGACGATGTCTACATCCTGCGGTTCGAGCAGTTCTACCCCTTCCCCGCGCAATCCGCGGTCCGAGAGTTGGAGCGCTTCAAACAGGCCGAGATGATCTGGTGCCAAGAAGAGCCTAAAAATCAAGGTGCCTGGTCCTTTATCGAGCCCAACATCGAATGGGTTCTGGGCCGCATCGACGCCAAGCATGGCCGCGCCTCCTATGTGGGCCGCGCCACCGCCGCCTCGCCCGCCACGGGTCTGGCCAGCCAGCACAAAGCACAACAAGCCGCCCTCGTCGACGAGGCGCTGACCATCAAAGGAAACTAAGACCATGACAAGCGAAGTACGCGTACCCACGCTGGGCGAATCCGTCACCGAAGCCACCGTTGCCACATGGTTCAAGAAGCCCGGCGATACCGTCGCGGTGGATGAAATGCTCTGCGAATTGGAGACCGACAAGGTCACCGTCGAAGTGCCCAGCCCCGTAGCTGGCACCCTGAGCGAGATTGTTGCTCAAGAGGGTGACACCGTCGGCGTCGACGCCCTGCTGGCCAATGTCAGCGAAGGTGACAGCGGCAGCGATGCGGCCCCCAAAGCCAAAGAAGCCGCCAAAGATGACGAGGCTGCCTCTCAATCCGACCGTGGCGGCGATGCGCCCAAGTCGATCGACGCAGGCTCTGCCGATGTGGCCGCCCGCGAAGGCGAAACCACCGAGGTCAAAGTGCCAACACTGGGCGAGTCGGTCACCGAAGCGACCGTCAGCACTTGGTTCAAGAAAGTCGGCGACAGTGTTGAGGCCGACGAGATGCTCTGCGAGTTGGAAACCGACAAGGTCAGCGTTGAAGTGCCCTCGCCCGCCGCTGGCGTATTGGCCGAGATCCTCGCCGAAGAAGGTAGCACAGTTGAAGCCTCTGCCACGCTGGCCGTTCTGACCTCCGGTTCCGGTGCTGCCGCCCCGAAAGGCGAAGACGCCAAATCCGGCGCCGGTGCCGCGCCTGAGACCAAAACCGCAGATGGCAAAGACGTCGAAGACGCGCCTTCCGCCAAAAAGGCGATGGCCGAAGCGGGCATCAGCCGCGATCAGGTGACAGGCTCGGGCCGCGATGGCCGCGTGATGAAGGAAGACGTGGCCAAAGCCGTGGCCGCTGGCACCTCTGCCGCGCCCAAGGCCGAGGCCAAACCCGCCGCACCCCGCGCCGCCTCCGCCCCCGATGACGCCGCCCGCGAAGAGCGCGTCAAGATGACCCGCCTCAAGCAGACCATGGCGCGCCGCCTCAAGGAAGCGCAGAACACTGCCGCGATCCTGACCACCTTCAACGAGGTCGACATGACCGAGGTCATGGCGCTGCGGAACACCTACAAGGCTGATTTTGAAAAGAAACACGGCGTCCGCATGGGCTTCATGTCGTTCTTCACCAAGGCCTGCTGCCACGCGCTGAAGGAAATCCCCGAGGTCAACGCCGAGATCGACGGCACCGACATTATCTATAAGAACTACGTCCACATGGGTGTCGCCGCCGGCACGCCCACGGGCCTTGTGGTGCCGGTGATCAAAGACGCCGACGCGATGTCCTTCGCCGAGATCGAAAAGGCCGTAAACGCCATGGGCAAGAAAGCCCGTGACGGCAAGCTGACCATGGCCGACATGACCGGCGGCACCTTCACCATCTCCAACGGCGGCGTCTACGGCTCGCTGATGACCGCACCGATCCTGAACCCACCACAGTCCGGCATCCTCGGTATGGCGAAGATTCAGGACCGTCCGATGGCGATCAACGGTCAGGTCGTGATCCGTCCGATGATGTATATCTCGCTCAGCTACGACCACCGGATCATCGACGGCAAGGGCGCTGTGACCTTCCTCGTCCGCGTCAAAGAGATGCTCGAAGATCCCCGCCGCCTGTTGATGGATCTGTGATATGGTGGGCGGGGGGCAACCCCCGCCCTATCTACCTGTTGAACGATGGGGCGTTTCCCCGAAGTGAAAGGGCCAGATCATGACCGAAACCACCCTCCTCGCCGCCTATGGCCTTCTGGTCATGCTGACGATCCTCTTGCAGGTATTGGGCGCGACCCGGCAGCTCTCAATGGGCTACCTGATGTCCTCCCGCGATGAGACGCGCACCACCACCGGCATGACCGCCCGTCTGGGCCGCGCGGTCGATAACTCCGTTGTGGCCATGGCGCTTTTTGCGCCCGCCGTGCTGCTGATCGAGATGCTGGGCCGCAATAACAGCGCCACCCTGCTGGCCGCGCAGGTCTTCCTGCTCGCACGCATCATCTACGTCATTGTCTATGCACTCGGCGTGCCGACGATCCGAACGCTGGCATGGCTCGCAGGCTACGCCGCCACCGCCGTTCTCTATTTCCACGCGCTCTGAAAGGCATTCCCATGCAGATGATCTGCCACTTCGACGTCACCGATTTCGCCGCTTGGAAAGACGCCTTTGACGCCGATGCCGAAGCACGGCGCAACGCGGGGCTGTCGGTCCTGCAAATCTGGAAACACGCCGACAGCAGCACCAAGGCTTCCGTTCTGCTTGATGCGAACGACCGCAAGAAGGCCGACGACTGGCTCGCCCGCTCCAACGCGCTCAGCAGCGACGACAAGGGCACCGTGACCGGCTCCACCGCCTATTTCGTGAAATCCGCATGAGCGTTGAGCTGACCGTTCTGGCCTTGGCGGCCCTGCTGCAAGGGCTGCAATTCGTGCTCTACGCCGTGCCCGCCAACCGCGAGATCGGCCCCGGCTACACCATGTCGGCCCGCGACCGCGAGCCGAGCCGCGCACTGTCGGACCGCACCGCCCGTCTGGGCCGCGCATTGGACAACCACTTCGAAGGGCTGATCCTATTCGGTATCGCCGTGGGCGTGGTTCAGATGTCGGCCCAGAACACCGCTTTCACCGCCGCCTGCGCTTGGGTCTATCTCATCGCCCGCGTGCTCTATGTTCCCGCCTACGCGCTCGGCCTGCGCCCGCACCGCTCACTCATCTGGGTCGTGGGCTTTGCCGCGACCATGCTGATGCTGCTGGCGGCCCTTATTTAACCCTTCCCCCCAACACCCGCAGGCAGCGGCGCTTGCACCTGAAACCCGCGCGCCCTACCTTGCCTGTAACACCTGACTGCTAAGGAGACCCCCCATGTCGAGCTATGATGTCATCGTGATCGGCTCCGGCCCCGGCGGCTATGTCGCCGCCATCCGTTGCGCGCAACTGGGCCTGAAAACCGCCTGTGTGGAGGGCCGCGAAACCCTTGGCGGCACCTGCCTCAACGTGGGCTGCATCCCCTCCAAGGCGCTGCTGCACGCCACGCATATGCTGCATGAGGCCGAGCATAATTTTGACGAGATGGGCCTCAAAGGCAAAGCACCTTCCGTTGATTGGAAGCAGATGCTGACCTACAAAGACAAGACCATCGAGACCAACACTAAGGGGATCGAATTCCTGTTCAAAAAGAACAAGATCGACTGGCTCAAAGGTTGGGGTTCGATCCCCGAGGCGGGCAAGGTCAAGGTCGGTGATGAGGTCCATGAGGCCAAGAACATCATCATCGCTTCCGGCTCCGAAGCGGCCTCCCTGCCGGGCGTCGAAGTCGACGAGAAGACCGTCGTAACCTCCACCGGCGCGCTGGAACTGGGCAAGATCCCCAAAAAGATGGTGGTGATCGGCGCGGGCGTCATCGGGCTGGAACTGGGCAGCGTCTATGCGCGTCTGGGGACCGAGATCACCGTGGTTGAATTCCTTGATGCGATCACTCCGGGCATGGACCCCGAGGTGCAAAAGACCTTCCAGCGCATGCTGAAAAAACAAGGCATCAACTTCGTCATGGGCGCCGCCGTGCAGAAGACCGAAGTCGCCAAGGGCAAAGCCAAGGTCAGCTACAAGCTGCGCAAAGACGACAGTGAACATGAGATCGAAGCCGACACCGTGCTCGTCGCCACAGGCCGCAAACCCGTTGTCAAAGGCATGGGGCTGGATGATCTCGGCGTCAAAATGACCGAGCGCGGCCAGATCGCCGTGAACGAGCATTGGGAAACCTCCGTCAAAGGCGTCTATGCCATCGGCGACGTGATCGAAGGCCCGATGCTGGCTCACAAGGCCGAGGACGAAGGCATGGCCGCCGCCGAAGTGATCGCGGGTAAACATGGCCATGTGAACTACGGCGTGATCCCCGGCGTGATCTACACCCACCCGGAGGTCGCCTCCGTCGGTGAGACCGAAGCGACCCTCAAGGAAGCGGGCCGCGAGTACAAAGTCGGAAAGTTCTCCTTCATGGGTAACGCGCGGGCCAAGGCAGTCTTTGCCGGTGACGGTTTCGTCAAGCTGATTGCCGACAAGGAAACCGACCGCATCCTCGGCTGCCACATCATCGGCCCCGGCGCGGGCGATCTGATCCACGAGGTCTGCGTGGCGATGGAATTCGGCGCCTCGGCGCAGGATCTGGCGATGACCTGCCACGCGCACCCAACCTATTCCGAAGCCGTGCGCGAAGCCGCACTGGCCTGCGGCGACGGACCGATCCACATGTAGGACAAGGGGGCGGACCAAAGGTCCGCCCTTTTTCGTTGCGCAGGGTGCGCGCGGCGAGCGCATCAGGCGTTAACACCCCTGCTCTACAACTTCCCCCGTCGCGACACACACGGAAGACGAGGCCCTTTGCGGGTCATGTCGATACGTAGAGACATGCAGGGTGACGCCTGCTCTTTCCACCTCCCCAAGGCGGCGCCGCCACTTTAACGGCTTCCCGATATAAAATAACGATAACCCGCGAAGCATTGGCTTCGGCGGTGGTTCTACCTGTGCTGGTAGATAACAAAGGGCAGCGGCTTAGAAGGCACAGATCATGCCGAAAGCATTAAGCCGTGACCGTAGGCCGCCATCCAGCTTCATGCAGCAAGGCGTTAGAACGGCTTTCAACTTCTTCTTCCAAACGCGCCATAAAGCTTCGCTTATCCAGCCCCGGCTCAATCGGCTCAAGAAACTCGACCACCGCCAAACCCGGTTTGCGGTACAGCCCCCGGCGTGGCCAGAAGTGGCCCGCGTTTGTCGCCACCGGCACACAGACTTGCCCCATCTGGTCATAAAGCACCGCCGTACCAACCTTGTAAGGTGCGCTGAGGCCCGGTGCCACGCGGGTGCCTTGGGAATAGATCACCAACTGCCCCGGCTCGACCCGACCGGCGTTCACGTCGGCCATCATCTTGGTGATCGCCTGCCCGCGTTTGCCACGGTTGACGGCAATCATACCCATCCGTTTGGCGTATTGGCCAATCACCGGAGTCCAAAGCACCTCACGTTTCATAATGAATTTCGCACGCGGCAATGCGTGAAAGATCATCAGGATGTCCAGAAACGATTGGTGTTTCGCAGCCACCAGAACCTCACCATCCGGCACCGTGCCACGCACCTCGCAGCGCAGGCCGATCAGCCAGCGGGCCGACCACATGGCCCAAGCAGCATAGGTCTTGCAGGCCCGATAGGCTCCGCGTTTCGAAAACATCGCCCAAGGCGCAAAGGCCAGCCCGAGCACCGGCATCGCCACGGTCACCTGCACGATATAGAGGATCGACCGGACCCATTGCAGCAGCTTCATGTCAGTTCCCTCAATGTACGCCGCGCGGCTGCCCCGGTTGCGGCAAAGGCCACCGCCCCGACCAAGATCGGCACCATAAGCGGCACCACCCAGTGCCAGCCGCGAAAGCCCAAGCCGGTCAAAAAGCCGCCCGCCTCGCCGGCATCGGGCAACAGAACGACCGCCACCATGCCCAGCACCGTGCCCGCCGCCGCGCCCAAAAGCGCGCGCAGGGTGAAACGGCGGATGAAGGCCCGCGCGATATAGTCATCCGTCGCCCCCACCAGCCGCAGCACCGCGATTACCTGCGCATTGGCGGCCAGCGCGGCCTGCGCGGCCAGCGTCACCATGGCCGCCACCGCCGCCCCGATCAGCAGGGTCGAAATCCAACCCAGCAGCCGCAACCGGCTTGCCGCCGCAACCAACGGCGCGCGCCAGCGGCTGTGGTCATCCAGCACCGCGCCCGGCACCTCGGCCGACAGGCGCAGACGCAGGCCCACCGGGTCCAGCCCCTCGCCTTCCTCGACCACTTCGATCAAGCGCGGCACCGGCAGGCTCTCCATCGCCAGTTCCGGGCCGAACCATGGCGCAAGCAGCTCTTCCTGCTCCGCATCCGTCAGCGCGCGGGCCGAGGCGACGCCCTTGGTCGTCTGCAACACCTTCAAGGCCGCCTCCGTTTGGGCGGCGCGTTGATCCAGCGGTGCCACGATGCGCACCGTGGCTGATTGCGCCAACTCCTGCCCCCAAACCTGCGCCAAGCGGCCCGAGGCGAGCGACAGCGCCAAAGCAAAGACCGCCAGAAAGGCCATTGCGCCCGCTGCGAAAAGCGTCAGTTGCGCGGTAAACCCCGAGGGCGGCACCACGCGGTCCGCTTGCCTGTCGCCTTTAAAAATCGCGCGCAGGGCGCCGATGTCGAACCGCTTCACAAATCCGCCCCCGCCAATTGAATGCGCCGGTTGGCGATGCGCAGCACGCGGGCCTGCACATGCGCCTTGGTGGCGCGGATCAGGCCCAAATCATGGGTGGCGATCA
Source organism: Sulfitobacter sp. SH24 (assembly GCF_965641895.1). Taxonomy (NCBI): domain Bacteria; kingdom Pseudomonadati; phylum Pseudomonadota; class Alphaproteobacteria; order Rhodobacterales; family Roseobacteraceae; genus Sulfitobacter; species Sulfitobacter sp. SH24. The sequence goes on along the minus strand of NZ_OZ282575.1, from coordinate 896,409 downwards.
ACACGGTCTTGCCCATGCGGTTCAACTCGATCAACAGGCGCAGCAACCGCTGCGACATCTCCCAGTCGATGTTCCCCGTCGGTTCATCCGCCAAAATCACATCCGGCGACATGATCACCGCGCGCGCCAGTGCTGCCCGCTGTCGCTCCCCGCCCGACAGCTCAGGCGGCAGGGCGTCGGCGCGGTTGGTAAGCCCGACCCATGACATCAACTCTTCCAGATCGGTGCCCCCGGCCTCGGCCTGACGGCCAGAGACATTTAGCGGCAGGGCGATATTCTCGGTCAACGGCAGGTGGTCGAGGAATTTCACGTCCTGATGCACCACGCCAACCCGGCGACGCATCAGCGCGATGTCGTCGCGGCCCAGCCCGCGCACATCGGTCCCGAAAATCCGCAGATGCCCCGCCGTGGGCAGCAAGGCCCCGTAGCAGAGCTTCATCAAGGTGGTCTTGCCCGCGCCTGAGGGGCCGGTGAGGAAATGAAACGATCCGGGGGCGAGTTTCAGCGTGATGTCGGACAGCAATTCGCCCCCGCCATAGCTGTAGGCCACATTTTCGAGCTCTATCACGCAACCACCTTAAAACACTTCGACCTGTTGTGCCTCAGCACCGGAAAGGATTCAATCACTCAGAACCCCAGCACCCTGTCCAGATATCACTTTTCCTACGTTATTCTAGGACATATGCTGTCCGTTACGATCCGAGAGCACCGAACGAACCCAGGAATGACCATGCGGCTGATCTGCCCCAACTGCGACGCGCAATACGAAGTCCCCGATGAGGTGATGCCGTTGGCAGGGCGTGATGTGCAATGTTCTAACTGCGGGCAAACGTGGTTTCAGCATCATCCCGACAATGCGCCGGAAGAAGGCGACCGCGACTTTGACGAAGATTTCGACGATGACATGATGCATATGAAGCAACCCGCATCGGGTGATGCGGATGATGAAACATCTGCGGCCGACAGCCTGCCTGATCTCCAGCCTTTCGGGGATGAGGATTACGAGGAAGATGGTATCGAAGACGATGCTTTTGAAGACGACAACCTTGAAGGCGGCGATTTCGAAAACGACTCCTTTGACCCGGAAGAAGAGGCTGAGCGCCCGGCACCCGCCGCCGCACCCGTGCGACGCCCGCTTGATCCTGCCATCGCGGAAATCTTGCGCCAAGAGGCCGCGGCAGAGCAAGAAGCCCGCCGACGTCGGCAGTCTGCTCCGCTGGAAAGCCAACCGGACCTTGGCCTAGATGACGCGCCCCATGCCGCGCCCAAGAAAGCCCCGCGCCCCGACATCGCCGAAGATAATCGTGTGGCTGAGGACCAAGACGCGCGCCGCGCTCATGAGGCCCGTCTGCGCATGGCCAAAATGCGTGGAGAGCCGGTTCCCGAACGCGAGAATGACGCCTACGGCAGCGCGTCGCGCCGGGATCTGCTGCCCGATATCGAAGAGATCAACTCAACCCTGCGCCATGACCGCACGCAGGGCCAGCAGGCGGGGCCAACGCCCACCGCCGCGCTCGACCGCCCTGAAAAACCGCGCAAATCCGGGGGGTTCATGCGCGGCTTCACCGTGATGATCGCCTTGGCCGCCATCTTGGCGGCGGTCTATGTCTATGCGCCGCAGATTGCGCAATCCTTGCCGCAGGCCGATCCTTACCTGTCGTCCTATGTGGCATGGATGGACGACGCGCGAATTTGGCTGGACGGGCAGTTGCAGGATCTGCTGGTCTGGCTCGACACAGTGGCGACCCAGTCACAGGGCTGACTCCGCTTAAAACCGATCCAACAGTCTGTTAAGGTAGTCGCGTTCAACCTCGGGCCGCTCCGCCTCGCCCGAGCGGCGGCGGATTTCGTCCAGCAAACGCCGCGCGCGGCCCTGATCGTCTGGCCCCTGCGCCAGCGGCGCGTCCGAGCTATTGGCCCCATTGCCGCCCTGCTCGCGCCCCAACGGATCGCGCGCCTCGGCCCGGCGGTCGCCCTCAGCGGTGCCTTGACCGGGCTGGCCCTCGCCCTGTTCTTGCTCCATCGCATCGCCAAGCGACCGCATCCCCTCGCGCAGGGCTTCCATGGCCTGTGCCTGATTGTCGATCGCCTCGGCCAACTCATCGCGGCGCAGGGCCTCTCCGGCGCGGTCCATCGCCTCTCCGGCGCGGTCCAGTGCATCACGCGCGGCATCCCCTTCGGGCGTGCCTTGCCCCGGCAGACGCCCTTCTTGACGACGCAACTCATCGCGCAGCGCTTGCTGACGCCCGGCCAGCCCCTCTTCGGCTCCGTCTTCGCCGGATTGGCCGCCCTGCCCTTGCTGGCCCTCATGGCTCTGACCGCGGCCCTGCCCGCCATTGCGGCCTTCGTTGCCTTCATTCTCGCCGGCGCCAGTGCCGGGGTTGAACTGCTCTTGCAGGTCGCGGAAGGCCTGATCGCTCAGCCCCTGTTGCTCGCGTAGGGTTTCCGAGAGCCCCTCCATCGCCTGCTCACCCGGTGAATTGCCACCCTCGCCCGGCTGGCCTTGGGTGACGCGCATGTTCTCCATCATCTCTTGCAACTGGCGCAGCGCCTCTGCGGCCTCGGCCATGCGGCCCTGCTCCATCAACTCCTGAATACGGTCCATCATCCGCTGCAGATCATCTTGCGTCATCTGCATGGACTCGCCTTGGGGCTGCTGGCCTTCGCCCTCGCCCTCCTGCGCCTGTTGGCGCTGGAGTTGCTCCAGATACTCTTCGGTGGCGCGGCGCAATTCCTCCATCAGCTCGGCAATCTCTGCCGACGAAGCACCATTCTTCATCGCCTCATTCAGCCGATTCTGCGCCCGGCGCATCCGCGCCAGCGCATCGGCCAACACGCCTTCTTCCAACTCAATCGCCAGCGCCCAGAGGTCTTCGGCCATCTCGGTCTGAACCTCTTCGTCCAGCCCATAACGCGCCCGGATTTCCAGACGGCGGATCATTTGCTTGAGCCGCAGAACCGTGACATCCGATCGCAGGTCCTCCCCCGGCGCATAGGTCACGGCGCGAAGCACCTGCGCGATGCGTGGCGCATTGGCCCGCGACCACAAAAGATCGCGGCGCATCTCAATGACTGCCGCCGCTGCCGGATCAAAAAAGCGCCGTCCCGGCAGGGTCAACTGGCTCACCTCCGTCGCGGCTTGCTGTTCGGCGGCGTCCAGCACGGAAAGCTCTAGGGACACTGGCAGATTGGCCCAAGGGTGTTTCGAGAAATTCTCGATCAAGCTCTCTTCAAACTCGCGCCGGTCACCGGTGATCGGCATGGGCAACGGCACGACGATCTCGGGCCGTGTGTCAGGGTCGATGGTCAACCCATAGCGGCGGTCGACGGAGGCCAGATCAAGGCTGATCCGCGCCTCGCCTGCTTCGACGCCGTAGTCATCCCGCGCGGCAAACGGCAGGCTCATCTCGCCCAAAGCAGTCACCTCGGGCGGGCCTTGTCGCTCGATCTGCGGGACGGCGTCGGGCAGCATCGTGATCTGCCATGCTCGCGCGCCCGGGCCCTCGATGCTGATCTCGCCGCTTTGGCGCAGGGTGAAATCCTGCGCGGGCCCAGAGGTCGTGCCCCCCTCGCGGCCCGATACGGTTTCTTGCACCGTCAACGCACCCAACTCTCCGTAAAGCCGCAGGGTGATCAACGTGCCCGCAGGCAGAGACAGCGCCCCGGCCTCTAGATCATTCAGATAAAGCGTTGGTTTCCCAGTATGGCGCGGCGGCTCGGCCCAGCCTTCCCAAACCGGGCCAGAGGCCAGCGCGCCGCCCGCCCCGCCGGGGGTCAGCTGCGTCACCTCACCCAACCGCCAGACCGAGCCGAAGACCAGTGCAACGACGAAAGCCAGCAGCGCCACATAGCGCAGCGCATAGGGATCGGCCTGCGCGACCCGCAGATCACCCTTGACCGGCTGCGCCTGCGCGGCCCGCGCGGCCATACGTTTCTGATGGGCCTGCCAGACCGCCGCCGAGGCTGTGTCGCCCGCGCCAATCGCCTGATCGTCCAAAAGCGCCCGAATGGGCCGCCCCGGCAGGCTGGCATCCAGCCGCGCCAAGGCCTCTGCCTGAGAGGGAATGCGAAAGCGCCGCAGCGCGAAAACCAATGTGCCGAGAAACCCAAGGCCCACAGCGGCCAGCACACCCCAAAGCAGATCACCGACCAGACTGTCCTGCGCCCCCATCATCAGCAGCGCCAGCACCGCCAGTACCAGCGTCAGCATCGGCCAAAGCGCCTGCACCAGCGCCTCGGCCCACATCCCCGCCCAAGTCAGCCGCAAGGGCCGCCGCAATGCGCGCAGCCCGTCTGTCTTGTCAGTGGATGTTTCCATGCGTCACGCTCCGGTGGCCCGGCGGCGGGATGCCGTCAGAGCCATTCAGGGATGGTATCGCGGTTTATCATTTCGTCAAAGCTTGGCCGTGGGCGGATAACCGCGAATTGATCGCCATTGACCAGCACCTCGGGGATCAGGGGCCGCGAATTATATTCGCTGCTCATCACCGCGCCGTAGGCTCCGGCAGAGCGGAAGGCCACCAGATCACCGGACCCGAGCACCGGCATCATTCGCTGCTTGGCGAAAGTATCACCGGATTCGCAGACCGGGCCGACGATATCCACCGGGCGCGGCTCTGCCCCAGGCGCGGGTTCGTTCAGCGGCACGATGTCATGCCACGCATCATACATCGCGGGACGTATCAGATCGTTCATCGCGGCATCAAGGATCAGGAAATCGCGGCCCTCGCCGGATTTGAAGTAGATCACTTCGCTCACCAGCACACCTGCGTTGCCCGCGATCAGGCGGCCCGGCTCGATCTCGACCTCGCAGCCCAGATGCCCCAGCGTGCGCTGCACCATCGCGCCGTAATCCGTTGGCAGTGGCGGGGCGGTGTTGGAGCGCTCATAGGGAATGCCCAGACCGCCGCCAAGGTCCAGCCGCCGGATGTTATGACCATCGGCGCGCAGCACTTCGGTCAGTTCCGCAACCTTGCCATAGGCCTGCTCAAAGGGGGCAAGATCGGTGAGCTGGCTGCCGATATGCACGTCGATGCCGATGATCTCCAAGCCCGGCAACTTGGCCGCCATGGCATAAACATCGCGGGCGCGGGCGATGGGGATGCCGAACTTATTCTCGCTCTTGCCGGTGGCGATCTTGGCATGGGTTTTGGCGTCAACGTCCGGGTTCACGCGAATGGTGATCGGGGCCACTTTGCCCAATTCGCGCGCCACGACATCCAGCAGGATCATTTCCGGCTCGCTCTCGACGTTGAACTGACGGATACCGCCGGTTAGCGCCAATTCGATCTCTTCGCGGGTTTTGCCGACGCCGGAAAAGACGATCCTGTCGCCCGGCACGCCTGCCGCCTTGGCGCGGCGGTATTCCCCGCCCGAGACCACATCCATCCCCGCGCCTGCCTGCGCCAGTGTGCGCAGAACGGCTTGGTTGGAATTGGCCTTCATCGCGTAGCAGACCAGATGATCCATGCCCGAGAGCGCGTCGTCAAAGAGGTGGAAATGGCGTAGCAGCGTGGCGGTGGAATAGACATAGACCGGCGTACCGACAGCGGCGGCAATCTCGGCCAGGCTTACGTCTTCGGCATGCAACACACCGTCTTTATAGAGAAAATGATCCATCTGCGCTTGGCCCCATGTCGTCGCCGCTTATCTGATGGGCGCTGTCCGCAGGAAAAGATAGAGCGGCAGGCCACAGCTCACCCCAATACAGAACGTGGCGGGAATGGCAATCAGGCTGAGGAAATTCCGGCGCACGGCGACCTCGGCGATGATCCAGATGGTCAAAGTCACGGCAGCGATGGTCAGGTCCCAGACCAGCCCGCTGGCGGCGGCATTGGCGTGCCATGCGTCCACCATGGCGCTCAGGCTCCAGCCTTCGGCGTTGAACCATGTGACGAAGTAATACATCGGATGAATCGTGCCCCAAATCGCGAGGGCAAGGTAGAGCATACGCAGCGTCGACATCTTAGAAACTCTTCACCACGCCGACGGTGGCGTAGCCCGACAGGCTGATTCCCGTTTCAGCAGGTGGCGGCGGCGTGTCTTGTCGTGCGGAAGAAGATGTACGCGGCGGAGTGCAACCGGCCAAGGCAATCGCCCCAGCCAGCAATGCGACAGCGAAAAGCGGCCTCATGACCCCATACCAAGAGCCAGCGAGAACGGCCCGCGCCGCAGACCGACAGCGGTGCCGACCGAGACGCCCGAAGACGACATGGTAACGCTGCTGCTGGCCGTGGGCCGCACCGGTTCACCATCCGCGCCGCAGGCGGCAAGGGTCAGCAGAGACAGGATCGCAAGGCTGCGTTTCACTTCAGGATTTCCTTCCAACGCTCGACTTGGGCACGCACCTGCGCAGGGGCGGTGCCGCCATAGGACATGCGCGAGTTTACCGAGTTATCGACGCCAAGCACATCAAAAATATCCTGCGTGATCTCGGCGTGCACCGATTTCATCTGCTCCAGCGTGAGGTCCGGCAGATCGCAGCCCTGTTTCTCGGCCATAGCGACCAGCGTGCCGGTCACATGGTGCGCGTCGCGGAACGGTAGGTTCGGCACGCGCACCAGCCAATCGGCCAGATCGGTAGCGGTGGAGAAGCCCGAGCCTGCGGCAGCGGCGAGGTTCTCGCGCTCGGCGGTCATGTCGCCCACCATCCCGGTCATCGCGGCGAGCGCCAGCATCAGGTTGTCGGCGGCGTCAAAGACCTGCTCTTTGTCTTCCTGCATGTCCTTGGAATAGGCCAGCGGCAGCCCCTTCATCACGATCATCAGCGCGGTATTCGCGCCAAAGATACGGCCTACCTTGGCGCGGATCAACTCGGCGGCGTCGGGGTTCTTTTTCTGCGGCATGATGCTGGAGCCGGTCGAGAAACGATCCGACAGCGCCACGAAACGGAACTGCGCCGAGGACCAGATGACCAGTTCTTCGGCAAAGCGCGACAGGTGCATGGCGCAGATGCTGGCCGCGCCCATGAACTCAAGCGCGAAGTCGCGGTCGCTGACGGCGTCGAGGCTGTTGGCGGCGGGGCGGTCAAAACCGAGTGCCTCTGCCGTCATGTCCCGGTCAATCGGGAAGGAGGTGCCAGCCAGTGCGGCAGCGCCCAGCGGGCATTCGTTCATCCGTTTGCGCGCATCGCGAAAGCGCGACAGGTCACGGCCAAACATCTCGACATAGGCCATCATGTGATGGCCCCATGTGACGGGTTGTGCGGTTTGCAGATGGGTAAAACCGGGCATAACCCAATCCGCGCCCGCCTCGGCCTGAGACAAAAGCGCGCGGATCAGCGCTTGCAGACCCTCATCGGCGGCGTCCAACTGGTCGCGCACCCAGAGTTTGAAATCGGTGGCGACTTGATCATTCCTGCTGCGGCCCGTGTGCAAGCGACCTGCGGGCTCACCGATCAGGTCTTTCAACCGCGCCTCGACGTTCATGTGGATGTCTTCGAGCGCGGCGGAGAATTCAAACCGGCCTTCTTCGATCTCTGACAAGATCGTGAGAAGCCCTTCCCGTATCGCGTCAGCGTCGTTATCAGTCAGGATGCCCGTGGCTGCCAGCATGGCGGCATGGGCACGCGACCCGGCGATGTCTTGTGCGGCCATCCGTTTGTCGAACCCGATCGAGGCGTTGATCGCCTCCATGATCGCGTCCGGTCCGGCGGCGAAACGGCCACCCCACATTTTGTTCGAGGTCGTGTCGGTCATGTTGAATACCCTTGGAGGGACGTATGAAAAATCTCGTGCTCGGCTTCGTTTATACGCTGCTTGTCGCAGGTGCAAACCCCGCCCTTGCCGGAACGGCTGACATCGCGGGGCTGCGCGACGGGGACATGAAGAAACTCGTGATCCATGACGCGCCGCAAGCGGCCTCTGACGTGACTTTTGAGCGTGAGGACGATGGCGAGGCGATGTCGCTGGCAGATTATGAAGGCAAGATCGTGCTGGTGAACTTCTGGGCCACATGGTGCGCACCCTGCCGCAAGGAGATGCCGCAGTTGAACGCGCTGCAAAAGGAATTTGGCGGCGATGATTTTCAGGTGCTGACCATCGCCACGGGGCGCAACTCTGAAGAAGGGATCAAGCGTTTCTTTGAAGAGGCCGGCGTCGACAACCTGCCCCGTCACCAAGACCCCAAACAAAAGCTCGCCAGCCAGATGGGCGTTTTCGGCCTGCCGATCAGCGTGATCCTTGACCGTGAGGGACGCGAGATTGCCCGATTGCAGGGCGACGCGGAGTGGGACTCTGAGAGCGCGCGGGCGATCATCGCGGCGCTGATCAAAGAAGACGCAGAGAGCTAAAGTTCAGCCGCAAGGTCGGGCGTACGCGCCCGGCCCTCACGCCACATGCCGCAGGATCGCCGCCTCTGACGTGCAGAGATTGCGACGTGCGAAGCCACCGTAGCTGTGCGGATCAGCCGCCAACTGCGGATGCGCCGCAAGCAGACGCGCCCGGTCCCGCGCGCCAAGACTGGTGAGCGGGGCGGAGGCGGGATGAAAGCTCTCGGTCTCGACCCCATTGGCCCACATCACCTGATGCTCGGCCAGCAGCACATGGATATAGGTCACCTCGCGCAGGGACATATCGCTGGCCACGCTGCGCCCGTTAATCAGGTCTTTGGCCGCGACCAACACCTCGTCACAATTAAACAAATCGCGGGCTTGCGGGCCTTGCAGCACGATCCGGTGGTCGGGCGAGACCAACAGCGGAGCGTCGGGCCGGGCGAGCCCCAAGGCACCCGCGCGGAACCGCACGGGCCGCAGATGCGGCATGGCATGCAGCCGCGCGCCGCTCATCCGGCGGCTGCCGATCCACTCCAGCGGCTGCGCGCCGTTGTCTTTGGTCTGGATCAGATCGCCCTCGCGCAGATCTTCGATCAGGGCGCTGCCCATGGGCGTGCGAATGCGGGTGCCGGGGGTAAAGCAGATGACACCGCCACTCTCGACCTCCAAGAGCCTATCACGCTGCGGTTTTAAGGTGCTGTGCATCACCCAGAGTTCACAGTCACGCGGCGGCAATTCATCGACAAACATCAACAACGGCGTGCGACCTTGGCCTGCGTCAATCAGCGTGACAGTGTAGGTCCGCGCGCCGTTGGTGACCATGAAACTGTTGTCGAGCGGTGGGGCGGTATGGCCTCTACGCTGGGCTTTGGAAGGCATCACGCCGCCCTCCTCCAGCGCCGCGCCGATCAGGCGCTGCACCTTGCGGGCCGCGCGCTTGCGCAGCTGCTCCGCCCCGTCCGCCATATCCAGCCGCAATACATCATTCGGCCCATCCACACGGAGAGTGTCCCCGCGCCACGACCAAGCCGCGCCCAGTTCGAGCGACTGCACCGGCGCGGCCTCCAGACCGTCGATCTCTGTTTGCGACCAGCTGATGACAAACGTGCCTCGAAAGCCCGTTTTCATTACTGCTCTGCCTGCCTCGTGTTTTTATTGACGCCAGCCTAACAAAGCCGCTGCCCTCGCGGAAGATGGCATGAATGTGGCATTTCAATCTGTTGCAAATTGATCTTCATGCGTCACACGGACAAAGACACGCCGAACGCTTGTAAATCGCCAGCGTCTTGGTAACGTTATTCAGGTCAAACAGCCGGAGGCACCGCATGTCGGAAGAAGTACCCCCCACCCCGTCGCGCCGGATCGTCTCTTCGCGGCATTTGGCCGAGGGCGACGGCTGGGAAGCCTCCGAACTCGAATACGGGATGATCATCGCCTATAACGCCTTCACGCGCTGGATGTCGCGCTGCATGGCGGCGGCGGGCAATGGGGATTTGACGCCTTTGGAAATCCTCGTGCTGCATAACGCCAACCACCGGGGCCGGGAAAAGCGGCTGACGGATATCTGTTTTCTGCTGAACATCGAAGACACGCATACGGTGAACTATGCGCTGCGCAAACTGGTGAAAGCGGAACTGCTGAGTGCCGAAAAACGCGGTAAGGAGGTGTTCTATCGCACCTCCCCCGCCGGGGCCGAGCTGTGTGAGGCCTATCGCGCAATCCGTCAGGCGTGCTTTCTCGACGGGTTGCCGCGCACCGATATCTCGGGCGAGGAGCTGCGCAAGATCGCGGCGCAGCTTCGGGCGATGTCAGGGCAATATGACCAAGCGAGCCGCGCGGCGGCGTCGCTGTAGAGCATGGGCGCGAGGGCTGCCCCCCGCGCCAGCTATAGCTTAGATCAACGCGGCAATGGCACGCGCGGTGTCGTTCATGCGGTTCGAGAAACCCCATTCATTGTCATACCAGCTGACCACACGGATCATGCCGCCATCGGTCACCCGCGTCTGCTCGGGCGCAAGGGTAGAAGAATGCGGATCGTGGTTGAAATCAGCCGACACCAGCGGCGCGGGCTCATAGGCCAAGACGCCCTTCAGCGCGCCATTGGCCGCCTCTTGCATCGCCGCGTTTACCGCCTCCGCCGTGGCGGGTTTCTTAGGCATGATGCACAGGTCCACGAGCGAGACATTGGCCGTCGGCACCCGCACGGCAGAGCCTTCGAGTACCCCTTTGAGATGCGGGATCACTTCGGAAATTGCAGCTGCAGCACCGGTTGATGTGGGCACCATCGACAGGGCGGCGGCGCGGCCACGGTAAGGGTCGCGGTGCGGGCTGTCATGGGTCGGCTGGTCGCCGGTATAGGCATGGATCGTGGTCATATAGCCGGTCTCGATCCCGAAGGTGTCGTCGAGCACTTTGGCCACCGGGGCGAGACAGTTGGTGGTACAAGAGGCGTTGGAGACGATGACATCTTCGGCAGTCAGTTCCTGATGGTTCACCCCGTAAACCACGGTGCGATCCACGCCCTTGCCCGGGGCCGAGATCAGCACCCGCTTGCTGCCGTTTTCCAAATGTTTCGCCGCCGCATCGCGCGTGGTGAAGAACCCGGTGCATTCATAGGCCACATCGACATCGCCCCACGGCAGTTTCGCCGGATCACGCTCTGCCGTCATGCGGATGGTCTGACCTGCGACATGCAGGCTACCGTCTCTCAATTCCGCGTCCGCGGTCAGGCGGCCATGAACGGAGTCGTATTTCAGCAGGTGCAGCAGGTTCTCGGCATCGGTCAGGTCGTTGATGGCAACGACTTCAATCCCGTCAAAGCCGTTCTCGATCAGCGCACGCAGTACGCAGCGGCCAATGCGGCCGAAGCCGTTGATGGCGATTTTTGTGGTCATGGTGAATCCTCCGGTGGCCCAGTTTCGGGCAGATTGGCGCGGTTAGCGCTAACATAGCAGCAGGTGCAGAGGAGTTCAATCGGCCATAGAAACGAAAACGGCGCCCGCTGGGGGGCGCCGTCCTAGGTGTTGGTAAACGCTAGGTTTATGAATGTGCGCTATGGCGGCGGCGCACGCTGTCGGGCCGCCCGGGCAGGTTCAGCCGCGCGTCATTGCGGGACTGGCGTGAGATGACACGGCCCTTGGCCACCACGCAGAGCCGGTCGGGCCGCAGGCGCAGCGCCTCAATCGGGTTGCCCGCGTCCAGCACCACCAGCGAGGCGGTCGCGCCGACGCGCAGCCCGTAGTCCTGCAAGCCGAGGATCCGCGCGTTCACATTCGTCACCATGTCGAAACAGCGGTGCATTTCTTCGGGCGAGGTCATCTGCGCCACATGCAGCCCCATGAAGGCCACGTCGAGCATGTCGCCCGTGCCCATGGAATACCACGGGTCCATCACACAGTCCTGCCCCCAGCCGACGTCGATGCCCATGGCCTGCATCTCCTTCACGCGGGTCAGCCCACGGCGTTTCGGGTAGGTATCGTGGCGGCCCTGCAGGGTGATGTTGATCAGCGGATTGGGGATCGCGGCGACCTCGGCTTCGGCCATCAGCGGCAACAGTTTCGAGACATAGTAATTGTCCATCGAATGCATCGAGGTCAGATGCGAGCCGGCCACCCGGCCCTGCAGCCCGAGGCGTTGGGTCTCATAGGCCAGCGTCTCAATATGGCGCGAATGGGGGTCGTCAGTCTCGTCGCAATGCAGGTCGACCATCAGGCCGCGCTCGGCGGCGAGTTCGCAAAGGGCGGTGACCGAACGCGCGCCATCGGCCATGGTGCGCTCGAAATGCGGGATGCCGCCCACCACGTCGACGCCCATGTCGAGCGCGCGAAGGGTGTTTTCATGCGCGGTGGGGTCGCGGTAGAGGCCGTCTTGCGGGAAGGCGACGAGTTGCAAGTCGATGTAGTCCTTCACCGTTTCGCGCACGTCGAGCAGGGCTTCGACGCCCAGAAGCCGGTCATCGCAGGTATCGACATGGCTGCGGATCGCCAGAAGGCCCAATGAGGCGGCCCAGTCGCAATATTCCAGCGCGCGGGCTTTGACCTCGTCCTGGGTCATCACCTCCTTGAGTTCGCCCCAGAGGCCGATGCCCTCCAGCAGGGTGCCGGAGGCGTTGATCCGCGGGGTGCCGTAGCTGAGCGTGGCATCCATGTGGAAATGCGGGTCGACGAAGGGTGGGCTGACGAGGTCTCCGCTGGCGTCGATAGTTTCGCGCGCTTCAGCGGTAGAGAGGTCTTCGATGGCGGTGATTTTGTCGGCCTTGATGCCGATGTCGGTGCTGCGGCCATCGGGGAGCGTGCCGCCTTTGATGATGAGGTCGAACATGGGGTTACTCGTGTGTTTGATTTGGCCCGGCGAAGGGCGTGGTGGGAAGCGTCAACTCAGCGCTCCCCCTTGTTGAACGGCACCATCAGCGCCGCTGGCACCTGTGCCCGGCGGGACATCACGACAAGCGCAAGGATCGACAGGATATAAGGCGCCATCAGGAAGATTTGATAGGGAATGTCGGCCCCGAGCGGCGTTTGCTGCACACGGATTTGCAACGCATCAAAGGCCGCGAACAGCACCGCGCCCAAGAGCGTCTTGCCCGGTTTCCACGAGCCAAAGACCACCAGCGCGATGCAGATCCAGCCGCGTCCGTTGACCATCTCGAAGAAAAAGGAGTTGAACGCGCTCATCGTCAGGAACGCCCCGCCCACGGCCATGAACCCGCTGCCGACCATCACTGCGCAGATGCGGATGGCGGAAACGCTGAGGCCCTGCGCCTCGACCGCTGCCGGGTTTTCGCCCGCCGCGCGCAGGGCAAGGCCCATGGGCGTGCGGTAAAGGACAAGCGTCACAGCGACGACCAGCACAAAGGCGAGATAGGTCAGCGGCGTTTGGTTAAACAGCGCGGGGCCGATCACGGGGATGTCGGAGAGGATCGGGATTTCAAGCGGTTGAAAGGCTTCGATCTTGGGGGGCGAAGTCACTTCAGGCAGCGCGAGGCGGTAGCAGTAATAGGTGAGCGAGGTCGCCAGAAGCGTGATGCCAAGGCCGACGACATGCTGGCTGAGGCCAAAGGGCACGGTCAGCACCCCATGCACCAAGCCAAAGGCCATGCCCGAAAGCATCGCCACCGCCACGCCGAACCACAACCCGCCGCCGAGATAGACGGTAAGCCAACCGGCGAAAGCGCCGACGACCATGATGCCTTCGATGCCGAGGTTCAGCACCCCTGCCCGCTCGCAAATGAGCTCGCCCAAGGCGGCGAAGATCAGCGGCGAGGCGATGCGGATCGCGGCGGTCCAGAAGCTCGCTTGAAGGAGAATATCGAAAATATCCATCAGTCGCGCCTCACCCGGAATTTGGTCAGCATGATCGCCAACACCATCGCCAGAAGCGCCAGCGCCAGCATGATATCGGCGAGGTAGGTCGGCACGCCCGCGGCGCGGCTCATGCTGTCGGCCCCAACGAAGATGCCCGCGACGAAGAGGGCGGCAACCACCACGCCCAAGGGATTTAGCAGCGCCAGCATGGCGACGATGATCCCGGTGTAGCCAAAGCCGGGCGAGATATCCAACGTGAGGTTACCCTTAAGCCCCGCCACCTCGGAAAAGCCCGCCAGCGCAGCGAGACCACCCGACAGCAGCGCAGTCTTGATGAGCGTGGCGTTGACCGGGATGCCCGCGAACCGCGCGGCCGCAGGGTTCAGCCCCACCGCGCGCATCTCGTAACCCAGCGTGCTGCGGCGTTGGATCATCCAGACGACGAAGGCCGAGATCAGCGCGAGGCCGAAGCCCCAGTGCAGCCGCAGCCCCTCGGCGATGCGCGGCAGTCGTGCCTCTGCGATCAGCCGCGCGGACTTGGGCCAACCAAGGCCCATCGGGTCTTTCAGCGACCCTTCGAGCAGCATGGAGACCCAGAGCAGGACGACGAAATTCAGTAGCAGCGTGGTGACAACTTCATCAACGCCAAAGCGGGTCTTGAGGAAGGTCGGCACCAGCAGCACCACGGCCCCGGCGAGCATGGCGGCGACGGCGATCGTCGGCAGCAGCGCGAAGGCGGGCCATGCCAGCGTGCCGGTGCCCAGCACAACGGTGACCACCGCGCCCATGTAGAGTTGCGCTTCGGCCCCGATGTTCCACAGCTTCGCGCGGAAGGCGACAGCGACGGCCAGACCGGTAAAGATCAGCGGCGTGGCGCGGTTGAGCGTCTCCAGCAGCGCGAATTTCGAGCCGAAGGCGCCTTTGACGATCAGGCCCAGCACCGAGAACGGCTGTGCGCCTGCGATCATGGCCAGCAGAGAGGCCACGACCACGGTGGCGAAAAGCGCCAGCGCGGGCAGGCCCAGCGAGCGGGTCCATGTGGGGTTGGCGATGGGCTCAAGCCGCATGAGGGGCCTCCTCAAAACCGTCACCGGCCATCCAGACGCCAAGCTCGGCGGGGGTGAGTGCGCCGCGGGCGAAACCGGGCGAAAGGCGGCCTTCGGAGATCACGTGGATCACGTCCGACAGCGCTGTCACCTCGTCGAGGTCTTCGGAGATCAGCAGCACCGCCGCCCCCCGATCCCGGGCGGCGAGCAGTTGTTCATGCACGTAGGTCAGCGCACCGATATCAAGGCCGCGCACCGGCTGATTGGCCAGCACCACCGAAGGCGCGGTCTCCAACACGCGCCCCAAGATCAGCTTTTGCATGTTGCCGCCCGACAGCAACCGGATCCGGGTTTCTGGGCCGGGGCAGCGCACGTCGTAGCCTTGGATGATCTTGGCGGCGAAGTCGCGCGCGGCGCGCCAGTTCATCCAGCCATGGCGGGAGAAACCGGGACGGGAGTAGAGTTCAAGCACCGCGTTCTCGGTGAGATCGAAGTCGGCGATAGTGCCGGTCTTGTGGCGGTCCTCGGGGATGCGGGCGATTCCCGCGCTGATGGCGGCATGGGGCGACCAGCCGCGCGGGGCGTCGCCTTTCACGTGAAACGTGCCCGACGCGGGGCGGATCAGCCCGCCGATCAGGTCGGCCAGCGCGGTTTGGCCGTTGCCGGAGACCCCGGCAAGGCCGGTGATCTGGCCCGCACGCAACTCAAGATCGACATTCTTTAGCCCGGGTGCTGAGCCGATGTCAGGCGAAGAGACGCCTGCCAACGTGACCAGCGCGGCACCCGGATCGGCACGGCGGACGACGGGGGCGGCGACCTCGGAGCCGACCATCATCTGCGCCATCCGCGCGCGGTCGGTCTCGGAGGTCTTGGCTTCGGCCACCAGCTTGCCATGGCGCAGCACCACGACGCGCGAGGAAATCGCCATGACCTCATGCAGTTTATGCGAGATAAAGATCACCGAGAGGCCAAGCGCCACGGCTTTGCGCATAGTGGCAAAAAGATCGTCGGTCTCTTGCGGGGTGAGAACGGCGGTGGGCTCGTCCAAAATCAGGATCCGCGCTTCGCGGAAAAGGGCTTTGAGGATCTCGACCCGCTGCCGCTCGCCCACGCTAAGGCTGCCGACCTGTGCGTCGGGGTCCACCCTCAGCCCGTAGTCCTCCATCAGCGTGACAATCCGCTGACGCGCCTGCGCACGGCCAAAACCGGGGCGCCAGATCGAGCGGGTGCCGAGCACGATATTTTCCAGCACGGTCATATTGTCGGCCAGCGTGAAATGCTGGTGCACCATGCCGACGCCCGCGGCCAGCGCGGCACGCGGATTGCCCGCAGGTAAGCGCTCGCCGAAAACCTCAACATGGCCTTCGTCGGGCGTGTAGTGGCCAAACAGGATATTCATCAGCGTGGTCTTGCCCGCGCCGTTTTCGCCCAGCAGGGCAATGACTTCGCCTTGCCGCAGATCAAAGCTGATCGCGTCATTGGCGGTGAGTTTGCCAAATCGTTTGGTAATATTATCGAGGCGCAGGACAACCTGCGCCTCGGAACTTGGATCGGTCATTAAGAGGACTTCGGTTCTTCGTCGTTGATGTCGACGGTGAAGGAGCCGTCCTTGATCGCCTGCTCGCGTTCCTTGACCAGATCCAGCGCCTCTTGCGGGACTTTGCCCTCGAAGGTGCCAAGCGGTGCCAGCGAAGACCCGCCCTCGGACATGAAGGAATAGCGGCCATAATCGTCGGCCATGAACGCGCCTGCTTTGACGGCGGCGATGGCGGCATCAAGCGTCGGCTCGAAATGCCACAGAGCCGAGGCGACGACGGTTTCGGGGTACTCGGCTTGCGTATCGATCACATTGCCGATGGCCAGAATGCCTTTTTCCTGCGCCGCGTCCGACACGCCAAAGCGCTCGGCATAGAGCACATCGGCCCCCTGCTCGACCATGGCAAAGGCGGTTTCCTTGGCCTTGGGCGGATCGAACCAAGAGCCGATGAAGCTGACTTGGAACTTGATATCGGGGTTCATTTCCGCGGCACCCGCCATGAAGGCATGCATCAGGCGGTTCACCTCAGGGATCGGGAAGCCGCCGACCATGCCGATGTTGCCGCTCTCGGTCATGGCACCGGCGATGATGCCCGACAGATACGCCGCATCTTGGATGTAGTTGTCGAAGACCGCAAAATTGGGCAGCGCATCGTCTTGCTTGAAGCTGGAGCCCATGAGGAAAGCGACATCGGGGTAATCGGCAGCGACTTCGCGCGCTTCGGCTTCGGCACCAAAGACTTCGCCGACGATCAACTGGTTCCCGGCCTCGGCATATTCGCGCAACACGCGGGCGTAGTCGGTGTTGGAGACGTTTTCGGTGAAGGTATATTCGATGTCGCCGCGCGCCTGTGCGGCTTCGGCAGCTTTGTGGATGCGGCTGACCCACTGCTGTTCGACCGGCACGGTATAGACGCCAGCGACTTTAAGCGGCTCGGCAGCCAGCGCGCCCTGTGGCAAAAGGCTGGCCCCGGCCAGCATGGCCGCCGTGCCCAATAGGAAGCGGCGTGTGAGATTGCGTTGTGTCATATTATATCCCCCGTTGGTTAGGTATTTTACCGTTTGATAAAATAATTTACCTGTCAAGCTTCTCCTGACCCTAGGTCAGCCCAAGCTTTTCCGAATACGCGCGGTGTGCTGATTATTGTGGCAGTCAGCAAGCGAAGCGGTAAATAGGGTCGACCCCAAGGATCGGATTCTACGATGAGCCATGTATTGCACCGTAACCTGCGCGCCACGCAACCTGTGATCGTACGCGGAGAGGGAAATTTCCTTATTGATGACAAGGGGAAACGCTATCTGGATGCCTGCGGCGGCGCTGCGGTGTCGAGCCTTGGACATGACAATGCGGCCGTGCGCGCCGCCGTCGCCGCGCAGATGGACCAGCTCGCCTTTGCGCACACCGGCCTCTTTACCAACACCCCGGCTGAGGCGCTGGCCGACCATTTGATCGCCCGCGCACCTGAGGGCACCGGCGAAGGGCGGGTGATGTATCTGGGCAGCGGGTCCGAGGCGATGGAAGCGGCGCTGAAGCTCGCGCGGCAGTATCATTTGGAGCGTGGCGACAGCGCCCGCGCCAAGATCATCGCGCGCAAGCCCAGCTATCATGGCAACACACTGGGCGCGCTGGCGGTGGGCGGCCATGCCGGACGCCGCGCACCCTTTGCGCCAATGTTGATGGATGTGGAGCATATCGATGCGGCCTATGCCTACCGCCTGCAACGCGAGGGCGAGAGCGAGGCGGATTTCGCGCAACGCTTGGCGGATCAGTTGGAGGCGCGGATCGTTGAGTTGGGGCCGGAGACAGTCGCCGCCTTCGTGGCGGAGCCTGTGGTGGGGGCCTCGCTCGGCTCACAGCCAGCGCCTGTGGGGTATTTCAAACATGTGCGCGAGATTTGTGACCGGCACGGTGTCTTGCTCATTGCCGATGAGGTGATGTGCGGCATGGGCCGGACGGGAAGCCTTTTTGCGTTGGAGCGGGAAGGCATCTGCGCCGATATCACCACCATGGCCAAGGGGCTCGGCGCAGGCTATCAGCCCATCGCGGCGGTGATGGCCCGCGAAAGCGTGATTGACGCGATCATGGCGGGCAGCGGCAACCTGTGGAACGGGCATACTTACATGTCCCATGCCGTCGCCACGGCTGGCGCGTTGGCGGTGCTGCAAGAGGTCGAGAGCCGTGATCTGCTGGGGGCCGTGCGGGCGCGTGGGACGCAGTTGGAAACGGCATTGCACCAGCGATTTGGCCAACACGCCCATGTCGGGGACATCCGCGGGCGCGGGCTGTTCTGGTCTATCGAACTGGTGGCCGATCGCGCCAGCAAGACGCCCTTTGACGTCAGCCGCAACCTTGCGGGCAAAATCCAACGCGCGGCGATGGAGGCCGGGATGATCTGTTATCCGTCGCAGGGCTGTGCTGATGGTACTGCGGGAGATCATGTGTTGCTGGCCCCGGCCTTTACCTCTCCGCCCGAAGAAATCGAGATGACGGTCGAGATGCTGGGCCAGGCCGTCGACGGGGTGATTGCGGAGGGCTGAGCCCTCTGCCCACTCATCGGCCTTTGATCTGGATCGAGAAATTGCGCTGCGCCCCGGCGGGCGGGCGCGGGAAGGGTGCGGCCTGTCGAATGATGCCAAGCGCCGCTTGATCCAGAGCCGCCGACCCCGAACTGCGCGCCACCCGTGCGCCTGCCAGCTGCCCGCCATTGCCCACCGAGAAGGCGATCACAGCGGTCCCGCGTGAGCGGACGCGCGGCTTGCCGACGCGGGCGATGCGGCTCATGACTTTGCCGGGGTAGTTGCTGACCGCTGCGTTGCCCGAAGGCGCTGCCGCCTGTTTGCGCGTACCAGCCTGAGAGGCATTGCCCGTGCGGCTGGTGGTCTGCGCGCCTTTGGTGTTGTTGCGCTTGGCATTGCCACGAGCGGTCTGCTTTGGTTTGGGTTTCGGCTGGGGCTTGGGTTTTGCCTTTTTGGCGGCTTCGGCGGCGCGCTCTGGGTCGCGGCGTTGCGGGCGCTGCGACAGGCGCGGCGCTTCTTCGTCAGGGGCTTCGGCGGTGACGGTTTCCGTCGGTGGCACCGGAGCCCTAGGTGTGAGGGTCGGTACGGCCTCTGTGGTTTCGGGCGGCGTTTCAACCGGGGTCAACGATGGCAAGACAGGCGTCTCGGCCGCGAGCGCTGCGGGTGGGGCAACGGGCATCGGCTCTGCGATTTGTGCCGTTTCCACAGGCTCGGCCCGGGGGCGCGCGGCTGCGGCTGTCGGGGCGGGCGGCGTCGGCGTGGGAGTGAGCGCCTCCGCGGTTTCGGGCGGCTCTGGCGTTGGGGTTGGAGTGATCTCTTCGGCAGGCTCCGCGTCGAGCGTTCCAACGGCCATGTCCTCAAACCGGGTGCCAAGTTGCGCCGACGCGGGCGCGCCGCCACCTGCGATCTTGGCGCTGTTGTCAGACTGGGTGAGTTGCGACACGCCAACCACAAGTCCAGCGGCGACGCCGATGGACAACCCTTTGATAAGACCGGACCGGGGGATCATTGCAGCGCCCTTTCGGTGACAAGCATGACGCGCTCTGCCCCGGCCCCGCGCAGTTCGCGGGTCAGTTCCACAAGGCGGCGGGCAGGCAGCGCGCGGTCGGGCAGCAGCCGCACGGTATCGCGCTCTTCTTCGGGCAGCGCGTCGATGAACTCAGCCACGCTGGCGCGGTCTTGGCCTGCGTAGGTCATGCGGCCATCGGCATGGACCACCAGCGCATTGGGCGGGGCGCGGCCCTCAAGTTCGCGGGTTTCCACGAGGTTGAGGTCCGAATCTAGCGGCTGCGACAGGGTGCCTGCGACCATGAAGAAGACCAGCATCAGAAAGACGATGTTGATCAGCGCGATGGTCGGTTCGCGTTGCGGTTTGGCTTTTGCGATGGGACGCATGTTTACCCCTCCAGAACCGACACGCTGAGACCCGGCAGGGCACGCAACGCAATAAGCAGATCGGCCAGCGCCTGCGCCTCTACCGCCTCCCCAAGAGAGACGAGAAGCGGCGTACCCTTCTCAGCCTCGGCCAAGGGGCTGGCTGTTAGCGCATCAAGGGCCAGCATGTCGCCATTCAAGCGCAGCCCTTCGGTGGTGAGCTGCAAAAAGAAGGGCTTCGCCCCCGTCTCGGCCCCGGCGCCGGATGTCGCTGCGGCCAATTCGATCTCGGCAAATTTTGAGAAGGTCGAGGTCAGCATGAAAAACAACAACAACAAAAAGATCACGTCGATCAGGGAGGTCATAGAGAGGCGGTTGCGCCGCCGGCGTGGCCTAGCCATGGGCTGGCCGGGGCGCGGCGGCGGCAAATTGGGTCGCGGCAAGTGTGGCGGCGGGTGCAGCATTTTGGCCGGGGTGCAGCACGGTCAGGATCGCCTTGTCAGCGATGACACGCTCGGTTTCCATCCGCTGTTCCAGCCAGCTAAGCACCAGCGCGGTCGGCATGGCGACGACGAGGCCCACGGCAGTGGTCAGAAGCGCAACCCAGATACCACCCGCGAGGATTGAGGGATCCACCTGCGACCCTGCGTCTTGCAAGGCGCGGAAGGCTTCGATCATGCCTAGAACCGTGCCGAAAAGACCCAAGAGCGGGGCAAGCTGCGCCACGGAATCGAGCAGACGAAAGCCGCGCTCCAGCTTGGCAAAGCGCAACTCGGCCTCGGCCTGAAGCCGCGACGCGCCCGCATCTGGAGAGGTCATGGCCAGCTCGATCACCGGGGCAAGGTAGCTTTTCGAGCGGCCAAGCGCGCTGCGCGCCGCCGTGGCATCGCCGCGTTCCCAGGCTTCCACCGCTTCAGAAAGTGCGCGGTGACGCCCGACAGCGGCTGCGCGAAATTGCCATGTTTTATAAAGGGCGACGGCAAGGGTCAGCACCGCGACGCCCATCAAGATCACCACCACCGGGCCACCGGTTTCGGCAATGCCCCGCAGCGGGGTCAGCAGATCGTTCAGTTGCTCCATCAGCCCAGCACCTCGATGTCGGTGCGGGTTGCCGGGGCCAATGCGCGTTCACAGGTGCCTGCCTCAATCCCCTCGCCCGCGCAGCTTTGTGCACCGTTGAACAGAATGCGGCCCAAGTTTTCGCAAGTCGTCTGTGGCACGACGAATTGGCGCACGCGGGGGCGGCCTACGGGTAGTGCGCCAAAATCGAATAGGGTCAGGCGATCCACGGTGCCTTCGCGGTCAAAAAGCACAGTCTCATAGACGGCTTTGTCAAGCGGTGTGGCAAGACCGTTGGTGATGAGGAACGTCAGCTTGCAGTTTGCATCCGTCGTATCGGCGGCGTTCAGCTCGACCTTCAGGTACGGTTCGGCGCTGGCCGGGATCACGTCAGGGGTTTCAGCAATGGCGCTGTGAGCAAGAGAGAGGGTCAGGGCCGCGAGGAACGCGGAACGAAAATGCGGCATGGGGTGGCTCCCAAAGGGGTTGTCGTTAATCACGGCGCGTTCGGGTGGCCTCTGCCGAGGGGCAGAATCGTCATGCCACCTGTCGCGCCAAGCGGAATTTCTGGTTGCTGCCTAACAAAACCGCGCGGCGGTGACAATCCTGACTTTATTACTCGGATAAGTATGTCACTACCCGCCGCCCCTCCGGAGCAGAGGAACAGTTGCGCCAGATTGGTGTTGGGCCGTTGAAATAACCGCGCGTGCCACGCAGGCATTCGCGCAGAGAAGGAGGCCAGAATGACCGACGATACCCAAAAGATCGCAACCATCGACCCCAGCCATAATGTGGCGCTGTTCCTGCCGGACGCCAAGGCGCTGGAACAGGCAGCCTCGGCAGGTATGAAAACAGTGGTGAACTTTCGCGCCGCGCACGAGAAAGGCGGGCTGGACCCCGATGCAGAGGGTTTGGTCGCGGAAAAACTGGGCTTGAATTACCTGCACCACCCGGTCGCGCCGGAAGACCTGAGCCCTGAAACGGTGGATGAATTCCGCCGCGCCTTGGATGACCTGCCGCAACCTGTGTTTTTGCATTGCGCCTCGGGCAAGCGTGCGGGGGCGATGACATTAATGGCGCTTGCCGCGGATAAGGGCTGGGACGGTGATACGGCGCTTCAAGAAGGCAAGGCGCGCGGCATTGATTTAGCCGAAGATGGAATTGGCCAGTTCATCAAATCCTACGCTGATAGCAAAGCCTGAATGATGCGCCCGGTCCCACCGAGAAATTCTAATCCCTAGCGCAGTAGAGGCCGTGCAGCGTTTCTAGAACCGCCACGGCCTCCTGCCCCTTCACCCTGTAAAAGATCGTTTGCCCAGCGCGACGGCTGTCGACCAGACCGGCGTCTTTCAACTTTTTAAGTTGTTGTGACATGGTGGATTGCGACAGCCCGCAGGCGTCGGCCAGATCACCGACGGACCGCTCCCCTTCCAGCAGACGGCATAGGATTTGCAGCCGCGCCTCAGACGCAAGCATCGTCATAAGAGCCGCGGCGCTGGCAATATCGCCATCCAAAAAGTCGTCTGCGTTATTCATATTAGCATCATTGAATATTACTAAGTGGTAATATATACTGAATCGCAGTTTGATACAAGCCAGCCGCCAGTTGTCGGCGCTCAAGGAGTTAAGACATGGAAACTGAATTTACGCCTTGCCTGTCGCTGGGCGGCGGCGCGCTGATCGGGGCCTCGGCGGTGCTGCTGATGGCAACGAATGGCCGTATCGCGGGCATCAGCGGGCTAACCTCACGGCTATTAGCGCGCAGCAGTGACGGCGAAGCGCGGGGCGTTTCGTTCTTTTTCGTGCTGGGGCTTTTGCTTGCGGCGCCCCTCTGGCTGATTGTCTCGGGCGGGTGGCCGCAGCAATGGGTGCCTTCGAACCCGCTTTTGATGGCTCTGGCCGGGCTGTTGGTTGGATTTGGCGCGACCTATGGCAATGGCTGCACCTCGGGCCATGGGGTCTGTGGGATCAGCCGTGGCTCGGCGCGGTCGATCGTGGCGACGGTGACCTTTATGGCGACGGCTTTCGTGACCGTATTCGTCATGCGGCATGTGTTGGGAGCGTGATATGAAACAGGTATTCGCCTTACTCTCCGGCCTTGTCTTTGGCATCGGCCTTATCGTCTCTGGCATGGCAGACCCCGCCAAGGTGCTGAACTTTCTCGACGTCTTTGGCACGTGGGATCCCAGCCTCGCCTTTGTCATGGGCGGTGCCATCGCCGTGACCGCACCGGGCTTTGCATTGCTGTTCCGCAGCCGTCAGACCCCCTATTTCGACAGCACATTCCGCGTCCCCACCCGCAACGATCTTGAGCCGAAACTGCTGACCGGTGCTGCGATCTTTGGCGTGGGCTGGGGCTTGGGCGGCTTCTGCCCCGGCCCTGCGCTGACCGCCTTGCCCTTGGCGGCCAGCGGCACGTTGATCCTTGTGCCCTTCATGCTGGGCGGCATGTGGATCGCCCGCCACACCCCTGATTTGACTCCGAAAACTAAGGAAGGAACTGCCTGATGAGCGACCCTCTTAACTCCCCCATTGTGCGTCATTCCCCCTCAACCGGTGCGGGCAGCCCTGATGTCTGGGGCATTTATGAGCCCGACACAGGCTCGATCCAATACATCTGCGCCGATCCGGCGACCAAGAAGGCCGCGCTGATCGATGTGGTCTGGAACTTTGACCCGAAGAACTACAAGTTCACGACCGAGAGCATGGATCAGGTCTTGGACCTTGTGAAAGAGCACGGTCTGAGCGTGGAATGGGTGCTTGATACGCATCCCCATGCCGATCACGTCATGGCCTCTGCCCATCTGAAAGAACGGACCGGTGCGCCCAATGCCATCGGTGCGCTGGTGCCTGAGATCGCCAAGATTTGGGCCGACCTTTACAACCTGCCTAACGCCTTTGACCCCGACCGCGACTTTGACCATCTGTTCGAAGAAGGCGAGACGTTTAATATTGGTGAATTGGACGCCAAAGTGATGCTGTCGCCCGGCCATACGCTGGGGTCGATCACTTACGTCTGTGGCGATGCGGCCTTCGTGCATGACACATTGATGCAGCCTGATGCGGGCACCTCGCGGTCGGACTTCCCCGGCGGCAAAACGGCGGAGCTTTGGGACTCGATCCAAGACATCCTCGCCCTGCCCGGCAACACGCGGCTTTATATCGGACATGACTATGGCACCGATGACCGCAAGGAACCGATGTGGGAAGCCACGGTTGATGAGCACAAGGCCAAGAACATCCACGTCAAGGACGGCACCAAGCGTGAAGAGTTTATCGAGCGCCGCCAGAAGCGGGACGCGACCCTGTCGCTGCCCAATCGGATCCTTGCCGCCTTGCAGATTAACCTGCGCGGCGGGCGACTGCCCCCGGCAGAGGATGATGGCAATCACTACCTCAAACTGCCAGTGAACCGGTTCGACTAAACCAGACCGGGGGGCCCTTCGGGGCTCCCCCTTCCTCTTGACGGATTGCCTGACATGACCCTCCCGCCTCTCGCGCAATATCTGCCGATCCTTGACTGGGGGCGGCGCTATGATCGTGACCAGTTCACCGGGGATATGGTGGCAGCGGTGATCGTCACCATCATGTTGATTCCGCAATCGCTGGCCTATGCCCTGCTTGCGGGGATGCCGCCCGAGGCCGGTATCTATGCCTCCATCGCGCCGATTGTGCTTTATGCGATTTTTGGCACCAGTCGGGCGCTGGCAGTGGGGCCCGTGGCGGTGGTGTCGCTGATGACGGCAGCGGCGGTGGGCAATATCGCCGAAGCGGGCACGGCGGGCTATGTCACCGCGGCGCTGACGCTGGCGTTTCTGTCGGGCGCGATGCTGCTGGCGCTTGGGCTGTTCCGGTTGGGCTTTCTGGCGAATTTCCTGTCTCACCCTGTGATCGCGGGGTTCATCACCGCCTCGGGCATCCTGATTGCCGCCAGCCAATTGCGTCATATTCTGGGGGTCGAAGGCGAAGGCCATACGCTGGTCGACATCCTCGCCAGCCTTTGGGCGCATTTGGGTGAGGTGAACCCGATCACCCTGCTGCTGGGCGTGACCGCGACGGCGTTTCTATTCTGGGTGCGGGGCGGGTTAAAGCCCTTGCTTTTGCGTATCGGGCTGGGGCCGCGCATGGCCGATATCGGTGCCAAGACAGGCCCGGTGCTGGTGATCGTCGGCACCACGTTGGCGGTCTGGGCCTTTGATCTGGGCAGTCGCGGCGTGGCCATCGTGGGCGAAGTGCCGCAAAGCCTGCCGCCGCTCACGCTGCCTTCCTTCTCGCCCGATCTGCTGTCGCAACTGTTCATCCCCGCGCTGCTAATTTCGATCATCGGCTTTGTAGAGAGCATCAGCGTGGCGCAGACCTTGGCCGCCAAGAAACGCCAGCGCATCGACCCAGATCAAGAACTCATCGGTCTGGGCAGTGCGAACCTTGGGGCCGCCTTCACCGGGGGTTTTCCGGTCACCGGGGGCTTCTCTCGCTCTGTCGTGAACTTTGACGCAGGGGCCGAGACGCCTGCCGCGGGGGCCTTCACCGCCGTAGGGCTGGCGCTCGCGGCGCTGTTTCTCACGCCGCTGATCTACTTCCTTCCCAAAGCCACGCTCGCCGCCACTATCATCGTTGCGGTGCTCAGTCTTGTTGATTTCTCAATCCTCAAACGTGCTTGGGCCTTCAGCCATGCCGATTTTGCAGCCGTGAGCGTGACGATCCTGCTGACGTTGATCTTCGGTGTCGAAGCGGGGGTGAGCGCCGGGGTCATCACCTCGATTCTTGTGCATCTTTATAAGACCTCGCGCCCGCATATGGCCGTGGTGGGCCGGGTGCCGGGGACTGAGCATTTCCGCAATGTATTGCGCCATGAGGTTGAGACCCAGCCGCATGTGCTGTCCCTGCGGGTGGACGAGAGCCTCTATTTTCCAAACGCCCGCTTCCTAGAGGATCAACTAGCGCGCTATGCCGCGGACAAGCCCGAGCTGACGGACGTCGTGCTGATGTTCCCAGCGGTGAATGAGATCGACCTTTCAGCGCTGGAGTCGCTGGAGGCGATCAACACGCGGCTGCGGGATGCCGATATACGGCTCCACCTGAGTGAGGTCAAAGGCCCGGTCATGGACCGCCTCAAGCGCAGCCACTTCTTGGATGATCTGACGGGCGAGGTATTCCTCAGCCAGCATGAAGCCGTTTGCGCCTTGGCCGAGCGGCACTGAGGAATTCGAGGGTATTTGTCCGCGCGCGGGAACCGCCCTGCCCGTCGCGCGTTGGCCTGCCATGAACAAGATATTTGCGCGCGCCGCCGCCCTTTCCGCCTGCCTTTTTGCCACTGCCGCCCCTGCCGAACAGGTGGGGAATGTCGACGTGGACTGGCTGGGCAATGACATTATCGTCGAAGCCGTGGCCGACCCTAAGGTCAAGGGCGTGACCTGCCATCTGGCCTATTTCGAGCGCGGCTTGATTGACCGACTGCAAAAGGGCAATTGGTTCGAAGACCCATCGAACTCCTCCATCTCTTGCCGCCAGACCGGCCCGATTGAAGTGGGTGATATCGAGATGGACGATGAAGGCGAGAATGTATTCAGCGAGCGGCGCTCAATTATCTTTAAGACGCTGCGGGTAAAGCGGATTTTCGACGAAGAGAACAACACGCTGATCTACATCAGTCACAGCCAGCAGGTGCAAGATGGCTCCGCCAAGATGTCGATGTCGACAGTGCCCTTGTACCAGCCCGGGCGATAAGCCCAAGGGCCAAGTTTTCCTCGGCGAAGGCTTGCCATCTTGGCGATCCCGCCTTGTCGGGCGACCTGCCTGCGATATGCTGCGCAAAACGCAACAATGCAGCGGCAGGCAGGATTTATGAGACATTCACGCAGAACATTCGCATTCGGCCTCGCCGCTCTGGGGCTGACCTCGGCCTGCTCCACGGGGGGCGGCGCGCTTGGCCCCGCAGCAGCGGCAGGGGTGCCGGACGATCTGCGCCCGGCGCCCAATGCAGGCTATGACGCTTGGGTCGCGGCGTTTAAGGGCCGTGCCTCGGCACAAGGGATCTCGGCCAGCACCTTAACCCAAGGGTTCCGCGGTACGGGCTACCTGCCCGGCGTCGTGAAACGGGACCGCAACCAAACAGAATTCAGCCGCAGCTTGGAAGATTACCTCGCAATCGCCGCCTCGGATGAGCGGGTGTCAAAGGGGCGCGCGGCCTTTGCGCGGCACCGTAGCACGCTGAGCGCGATTGAGAACCGCTATGGCGTGGCGGCAGAGATCGTCGCGGCGGTTTGGGGGCTTGAGAGTTATTTCGGGGAGCGGCGCGGGAATGTACCCGTCGTTTCGGCCACTTCGACGCTGGCCTATGACGGGCGGCGCGGGGCGTTCTTTGAAAAGCAGTTGATCGCGGCCCTGAAAATTCTGCAAAACGGCGACATCACTGCCGATCGCATGACCGGATCTTGGGCCGGGGCCATGGGGCATACGCAGTTTATTCCTACGTCCTATCAAGCCTTCGCGGTGGATTTCACCGGCGACGGACGACGCGACATCTGGTCGGAAGACCCCAGCGATGCGCTGGCCTCGACCGCCGCATATCTCTCGCGTAATGGCTGGACACGCGGTGTCAAATGGGGTGGCGAAGTGGGCAGTATGCCCGCCAGCGCCGGATCGGTGATCCAGCCGCAGGCAGGTGGGCCGCAGTTTGTCGTGACCAGCAATTTCCGGGCGCTGAAGCGCTACAACAACTCCGACAGCTACGCCATCGGCGTAGGCCATCTGGCCGACCGCATCGCCGGGGGCGGACCGCTGCGCGGCAGCTTCCCACCCGACGCCAATGGGCTGACCAAGGACGACCGCATGGCGCTGCAACAGCGGCTGACGGCGCGAGGGTTTGACACCGATGGCACCGACGGGGTGATCGGGCCAAACAGCCGCAAAGCGATCAGCGCATATCAGGCCAGCGTTGGCCTGCCTGCGACGGGCGAGCCATCGGTCGAGCTGCTGCGCCGCCTGCAATAGGCGGTATCAGCCGGGGCTGATTCCGGCCCGGTCGAGCATCCCTGCCACCTCAGCAAATGAGGACTGCGGCGGGGTATGCTCGGCCTTGCGCTGGCTGAGGAAGGCCTCGCATGGGCCAGCAAAGGCAATGGCGCGGTCCAATTCAGGGTTGCTGCCGCTGCGGTAAGCGCCGATGCGGATCAATTCCTCCATATCCGCATGGGCCGCCAGCGCCTTATGAGCGGCAGTGAGCAGCGTATACTCCACATCACTGTGGCAATCCGGCAACGTTCGCGAGACGCTCGCCAGCAAGTCGATCGCTGGATAGCGCCCCTTTTCGGCAATCTTTCGATCCAACACGATATGCCCGTCGGTGATGCCGCGCACGGCGTCGGCGATGGGATCATTCATATCGTCACCATCCACCAGAACGGTGAAGATCGCGGTGATATCGCCCTTGCCCACCGGCCCCGGTCCCGCCCGCTCCAGCATCTGCGGAAGCTCCGAAAACACCGTCGGCGGGTAGCCCTTGGCGGTGGGCGGTTCGCGCGAGGCGAGGCCGATTTCTCGTTGTGCCATGGCGAAGCGGGTTACGCTGTCCATCAAGAGCAGCACGTGCTGGCCCTGATCGCGGAAATGCTCGGCCACGGCCATAGCGGTCCAAGCGGCTTGGCGGCGGGTGAGCGGCGGCTCGTCCCCGGTGGCGACGACGAGAACCGCCTTCTCCATCCCCTCGGGGCCAAGGTCGGTCGAGATGAAATCCTGCACCTCGCGGCCCCGTTCACCGACCAGCGCCATAACCACCACGTCACACTCCGTATAGCGTGCCAGCATGGCCATAAGCGTTGATTTACCAACACCGGAGCCTGCGAAAATGCCCAAGCGCTGACCTTGGCAAAGCGGGGTGAAGACATCCAGCGCGCGTACATGGGTCGCCAGTTTCGGGCCGATGCGTTTGCGGTCAAAGGCGCCCGGCGGGGCGGCGCGCAGCGGGCGCGGTTGGTTGCCTTCGGGCAGATGCCCCTTCCCGTCGAGCGGTGCCGCCGAGGCACTGATCACCCGCCCCTTCCAGCTCTCATCCGGGCGGATCACATCGCGGCCAACTGCGACCTCAACCCGGTCCCCCGCCGCGACCCCGCGCCACGACCCGAAGGGGAGCAACTCGGTGCCATGGGTGCCCAGCCCCACGACCTCGGCATGGACCGGTCCGTCAGAGCCATGCACGATGCAGCGCTCGCCGATGCCCAGCACCCTCTCCAGCCCCACGGCGGTTAGGGTAATGCCGGTGATCGCGCGCACTTCGCCGGTGATCTCGGCCTCGCCCGCCTCGCGGGCAAAGCTGGTCAGCTCGGAAAAGAGTGTCTGCATGGATAAATTTCCTCTAGGAGAGTAGGCTAATATTTACTATACAAGGATTAAACAGGCTATAGGCAAAAAAATGAACTTGTCTAATCTTTCTATTCTTGGACTCGCTTCGGACCGGATGCAGTGGCTTTCGGCCCGGCAAAAGGTCGTGTCTGAAAACGTCGCCAATGCGTCGACACCGAACTTCAAGGCGCGGGATGTATCGTCCTTTGAATCGATGCTGAGCGGAGAGCTGTCGCGCGATAATGGGTTGGTGACGACCCATGACAAACATTTCACCGGTGTCGCCCACGGTACGCCCGGCGTGCGTGAGGTGACGGATCGCAACGCTACTGGCACCACGCTGGATGGCAATACCGTGAACCTCGAAGAACAGGCAGTGAAGGCCGCCGAGATCGGCGACCATTACAGGTTGGCAGCGCAGCTTTACCGCAAAAGCTATGACTTGCTGACCATGGCCGTCACCGGGAACAGGTAAGGAAAACGCATGGATCCGCTTCAGTCTATCGCCAAAATCGCCGCCAGCGGGATGACCGCGCAGACCGCGCGTTTGCGGGTGATCTCGGAAAACGTGGCCAATGCCGATTCAACGGGCACCACGCCCGGCGCCGATCCGTTTCGGCGCAAGACCATCAGCTTTTCCGAGTTGATTGACCGCAATGGCGGCGGGTCATTGGTTGAGGTTGATCGCATTGGGCGCGACCAATCCCCGTTTCGGCGCGACTATGACCCGTCGCATCCGGCGGCGGATGACACCGGCTATGTCAATCGGCCCAATGTCGATCCCATCATTGAGATGGCCAACATGCGCGAAGCCTCGCGGAACTACGAGGCCAACATGAACATGTTCGAGTCCGGTCGCCGGATGCGCGGTCAGATGCTCGACCTGTTGAAGTGAGGTAACCTGAGATGAGCGATCCTGCTTCTTTGATCTCAACCGCCGCCGTCCGGGGTGCCTACCGCACCTCGCAATCGCTGACGGGGCAAAAGGGCGAAGGCATCGCCGAGGAAGCCGGTGCCAGCGCCAATAGTTTCACCAATATGGTGCAACAGGCCTCCGAAAGCGCGTTGGAAACCGTGCGCGGTGGCGAGGCCGTGGCCCAGGCCGGGCTGCGCGGTGAGGCGGATACACAACAGGTAGTCGAAGCGATGCTGGCGATGGAGAGCACTGTGAAAGTGGCCGTGTCGGTGCGCGACCGCTTTGTCGAAGCCTATCAGGAAATTCTGCGGATGCCGATCTAGGCCATGACCGAAACCCAGACCTATGACATCATCTCTGCAACCGTCTGGGCCGTGCTTTTGGCTTCGGGTCCGGTGCTGGGGGTGGCGCTGGCGATTGGTCTGGTGATCGCGTTTTTCCAAGCATTGACGCAAATTCAGGAAATGACGCTGACCTTCGTGCCCAAGATCGTGATGATCTTTGTCACCCTGCTGGCCGCGACGCCGTTTATGTATGCCACGCTGAAGAACCTGTCGGACACCATTTTTGACCTCGTGCAGAACGGTGGGCTGTGAGAGCGCTTTGGCATATGGCCCGCGCGGCGCTGCTGGGGGCGGTGCTCGCCACCCCTGCCCTCGCCCAAGGCTGGGGGTCGTTCTATGAGCCATCGCAGAAAAACGCCGTGACCAAGACAGCCCGGACGCTGGCCGCCAAGGGCGGGCCCGAAGGGGTCTGCATCCGCGAAATTCTGGCGGCACAAACGCGGCATGGCATACCCGACAACCTGCTGCTGGCCATCGGCCTGCAAGAGGCGGGCACAAGGCGCAATGGGCATTTCACGGTCTGGCCCTATGCGGTCAACGCCGCGGGCGAAGGACGGCTGTTTGACAGCCGCAATGCCGCGCTGGATTGGATCGCCGAGCGGCAGGCGAGTGGCATCCGCTCTATCGACGTGGGCTGTATGCAGATCAACATGCGTTGGCATCCGGATGCGTTTGACAGCGTGAGCGAAGGCTTTGATCCGCGCGTGAACGTCGATTACGCCGCGCGTTTCCTCAAGCGGTTGCACCGCCGCACGGGCAGTTGGATGCAGGCCGCCGGGTCGTACCATTCGTTCGAGCCTGAGTTCCGCGACACCTACCTTGACCGTCTGCAAAAGAATATCTCAGCCGCCAATGCGCGGCTTCCGGAGTTTCAGGCGCTGGCCAGTGCCAGCCCCGTTCCCGCGCGTCCGCGCAAGACGCCCCGCAGCACGTCGGGCAGTTATGATAGGTTGGCGGCCAAGGCCACTTGGGGCGCGCAGATTGGCGGCGCTGAAAACGCCCGCCGCTCGCTTTATTCCGCCCATGAGATGCAGCCCGTCCTGCCACACTTCACCACCGTCCACGCGGAGGATGCGGGATGAGCACGAAACCCAACACCATCCTGCCGCAGCTGAGCATGTTCGGCGCAAACAAAGACGTCAGCTTTGCCGTTGGCATGTCGCTGGTGCTGGCGGTTCTGTTCCTGCCGCTGCCGCCGATCTTGCTGGACTTCGGGTTGGCGCTGTCACTGTCGCTGAGTGTGCTGATCTTTATGGTGGCGCTCTGGATCCCTTCGCCCTTGCAGTTCAACTCCTTCCCGACGCTGCTGCTGGTCACCACCATGTTGCGTCTGTCGCTTAACGTGGCCTCAACCCGGCTGATCCTCAGCGAAGGGCACGCAGGTCTGCATGCCGCGGGCGATGTGATCCAGGGCTTCTCCAAGTTCATCGTGGCGGGCAATTTCGTCATCGGTGTGGTGATCTTTGCCATCCTCGTCATCATCAACTTCGTCGTGATTACAAAGGGGTCGACCCGTATCGCCGAGGTTGCCGCACGGTTCTCGCTGGATGCGATGCCGGGCAAGCAGATGGCGATCGATGCCGATATGGGCGCAGGGCTGATCGACGAAGACGAGGCCCGTCGCCGCCGCAAGGAACTGGAAGACGAAAGCGCGTTTTTCGGGGCGATGGACGGTGCTTCGAAATTTGTGCGCGGCGATGCGGTAGCGGGGCTGATTATCACGCTGATCAACGTCATCGGTGGCATTCTGATCGGTGTCGTGCAGCGCGGCATGGGCGTGGGCGATGCCTTTAACGTCTTCACCTCGCTGACCATCGGGGACGGGCTGGTCAGCCAGATCCCGGCGCTGGTGGTGTCGCTGGCTGCGGGTCTGATCGTGACCAAGGGCGGCACGCGTGGCGCGGCAAACGAGGCGGTCTTTGACCAGCTGTCGAACTTCCCCAAGGCGCTCTATATGGCAGCGATGCTGTTGTTCGGTATCGGCCTTCTGCCGGGCTTTCCGCTGCTGGTCTTTGCCTTGCTGGCCGCTGCCATGGTGGGCTTGGGCGTGGTGATCCAGCGCGGCGCGGCGGAGGCCGCAGAGGCCAAGGCACAGGCTGATGCAGAGGCCCAGAAAAAGCAGGACATGCCGGAGGTCGACAGCAACCCCATGCACCTCGACGAGTTGCGGCTGGTGCTGGGTGAAGGGCTGGTGGCGCTGGCCAACCGTCCCGACGCGGTGTTGCCGAGCAAGATCAAATCCCTGCGCAAACATTTCGCCGAAGAGTTCGGTTTCCCCATGCCCTCGGTGCGGATCAAGGACGATGTAAGCCTGCCGATCAACAGCTACTCCTTCCAGATCCACGGCGTTGATGTGGCCAAGGGCGACATCCGCGCCAATCAGATGATGGTGATCAACCCCGAAGGCGCGCCGCTGCAACTGCCGGGTGAGGCAACGCGCGAGCCGACGTTCGGGCTCGATGCGCTTTGGGTCGACAGCAAGGTCGCCGATCAGGCCGAGGCCCAGGGCTATACGGTGGTGGACCCGGAAAGCGTGATCACCACGCATCTGACCGAAGTGGTGAAAGAGAACATGTCGGAACTGCTCACCTACGGTTCGGCAAAAGAGGCGATTGAGGGGCTGGACCGGAATTACCAAAAACTGGTCAACGATCTGCCCGTCCCCTCCCCCGCCATTCTGGTGCAGCAGGTCTTGCAGGAACTGCTGCTGGAGCGTGTGTCGATCCGCAATCTGCCGCTCATCGTCGAGGCGATGGCCGAAGCCACGCGCCAGACCAGCAAGCCCGCGTTGGTGCTGGAAAACGTGCGCCGCCGTCTGTCGAGCCAGATTTGCCAAGGTCTGGCCGATGGGCAGGGATTTGTGCCCGTCATCACCCTGTCGCCGTCATGGGAGGCCGAGTTCATTGACGCGGTCAAAATGGTGGGCGATGACCGCACATTCGTCATGTCGCCCAAACGGGTGCAGGAGTTCGTCTTGCAGGCCCGCCAGCAGATCCAGCGCTTCGCCTCTGAAGACAGCTGGCCCGCGCTGATGGTGAACCCCGAGGCGCGGTCCTATGTGCGCTCCATGTTGGAGCGGGTCAGCCCGATGACGCCGGTGATCTCCAACGCCGAAATCCACCGCAAGGTGTCACTGCGGACCGTCGCCACCATCGGGGGCTAGGGATGGACCTTTCCGCCCTCTTGACCGACGCGCTGATGGGATACTTCGTCGTCTTCGCCCGCATCGGCAGCGCGCTTTTGTTCATGCCGGGTTTTGCGGAGACCTCGGTCCCGACGCGGCATCGGTTGTTCTTTGGTCTGATCCTGAGTGCTGCGCTTTATCCGGTTACGGGCCTTGGCCCGGTGGCCGAAGATCGCCCCGGTGCCCTGTTGTTGATCTTTGGCTCGGAAATCACCGTGGGACTGTGGATCGGGCTGGTGGCGCGCACGCTGCTCTCGGCGCTCCAATTCGCGGGCTATCAGATGGCGTTGATGTCGGGGTTGGCCAATGCCTTGGCACCGAACATTGGGGCCTTTGAGGGGGCAACAAGCATGGCCGCGATGCTGCTGATCGGGGCGACGGCGCTGATCTTTGTCACCGACCTGCACCACCTGATCATCGAGTCGCTGCTGATGTCCTATCAGGTTTTTATCCCCGGCACTTTCATGCTGGCCGATCTGACCGATCAGTTTGCCCGCGCCACGCAGGTCAGCCTCTACCTCGGCCTGTCAATCGCCGCGCCCTTTTATGTGGCGGGTCTGGTGCTTAACGTCGGTATGGGCTTGGCCAACCGTATGATGGCAAGCCTTCAGGTCTTCTTCATCGCCCAGCCCTTGCTGATCGCCGCCGGGTTGGCCTTGATGGTGCTGGCGGTTCCGACCATGATGCGCGGGTTTCTGGAGCCATTCGCGGAATGGCTCACCACCTACGGGTTCTAGGCCATGTCGGAAGAGGACAAGAGCAGTAAGACCGAAGAGCCGACGGAGAAAAAGCTCCGCGACGCGCGCAAGAAAGGCGACGTGCCACAATCGCGTGAGACCGGCACGGCGATGCTGGTTTTTGCCTTGCTGCTGATCCTGATCTTCGTGCTGCCCAGTTCGATTGGCGGCATTGTCGACGCACTGCAACGCCCGCTTTTGGGCGCAGGTGTGACCGCGATCGGCACCGGCGGCACCGGATTGGTTGAAGCCGGCGGTGTCCTTAAATCGCTGGGCTTTACGGTGGGGCTGGCAATGATGCCCGTAGTCGGAATTATGGTGTTGGCAGCGCTTTTCGGAGTGTTGATCCAAGGCGAGACGGTGGTTTCAGCCGAGCGGATCAAACCGAAGATATCGAAACTAAACCCCCTCTCGGGCTTCAAGCGCCTGTTCTCCGCCGATGCCTTTGTCGAGTTCGCCAAGAACACCGCCAAGGTGCTGGTGATCGGCTTTATCACCGTCTGGGCTGTGCGGGATATTGCGCAGTCTCTGGGGCAGACGCAGGCCTTTGTGCCTGAGACTTTACTTGATGCCACTTTGCAGAAGGTGCGCTGGATATTTCTTGTGACGACCACCTTCCTCGTCCCCATTGCCATTGCCGACATCATTTGGAAACGCGCGCAGTGGAAGAAGAAACAGATGATGAGCCTCAAGGAAATCCGCGACGAGCATAAGGACAGCGAGGGCGATCCGCAGATCAAAGGCCGCCGGGCCGAATTGCGCCGCGCCCGCGCGCGCCAGCGCATCGCGCAGGCGATCCCGGGCGCCAGCGTGGTCCTGACCAACCCGACCCATTACGCCGTGGCGCTGAAATACGAACAGGGCGTGGATGATGTGCCGGTCTGCGTGGCCAAGGGCGCCGATGTGATGGCGCATCGCATCCGCGAACTGGCCAAGGACCACGACATCCCGATCATCGAAAACCGCCCGTTGGCCCGTGCGCTACATGCAGCGGTGGAAGTAGATGACCGTATCCCGATGGAGCATTGGCAAGCGGTGGCCGAGATCATCGGCTTTGTCATGGACATGCGCCGCAACGTGCGCCGCAAACCGCCGGCAGGGTCGTCGATCCGCGAGGATTAAGCCCTGCCCGCTTAACGTAGGCGCAGCCCTTCGAGGTTGCGGTCGGCGGGGAGTTTGGAGCGTTCCAGCAGGATTTTGGTGATTAAACGTGCACGGACGAGGCTGAACGAGCCCATGATCTGCGCAGCGTCCCGTTCGGGCATAGCACCGATCACCTGCACGGCGGTTTCCACGTCGATTTCATCCATGATGCCCGCCGCCACCTGTGGCTTCATGTTGCGGTAAAGCTCAACCAGTTTGGTCATGTCCTGATTGTTGGCCTCTTCGATCACCTTCAACTGCGCGCCGATCTCATCGCGCAGGCTGGCCAGCCGGGTCTGCTCGGCTTTGAGGCTTTGCTCGGCCAGCGCCAGCTTGGCTTCACGGTCGGCAATCGTATCGCGTTGGTCTTTCAGCAGGGCACGCTCTTCGGCGATGGCCTCGGCGATCAGATGGCTCGGCTCGCACATGCCGCTTTCGCCCGGGGCGCTGGCGTCATAGCTGGGCGGCGCGGGTGCGGCGGCCAGCTCAATCGGAACCGGAGGCGTGTCGGTGGGCGTCTCGGCGATGGCCATCATTGGCATGAACTCAACCGTAAGCTTGAGCACGCCAGCGACGCCAAGGCCAAACAGCGCGATCTTTGGCAGGGAGATACGGCTCATTCCTTACGCTCCTTGGTGATGTCGAAAAAGGTGCGGACCAGTTCGGATTTGCCCTGCACTGCCGCCTGCCCGCGCACTTGGGAACGCCCCTTCAGACGCGCGGCGCGCATCTCTGCCGGGCTTTGGCCTGCTGGAATAGGTTCAGCCGCGGCTTTGCGGTGCTGTGTGGCGTCACGCTGCACAGGCGGCTCGGCGCGTTGAACCTTGGTACTGAGGTCGCGCAGGTCTTCGACCGACCGGGCCGATTGATCGACGGCACTGGAAAAAGCCCCGACCATCGGCTCCATCTCTTTCAGGGTCGCCATCAAGGCGCGGACCCGGCGATCAAGGATAAAAGCATAGATCAGCGTACCAACCAGCAGCACGATGATGAGGATATCAATCAAGGCCGGCATCATCGTCGCTGTCCTCCTGATTTTCCTTAGGGAGCAAGGATTGGATCACCCGCAGGGCCAGCGCGCCATTGCTGCGCTGGCCAAAGGCGGCCTGAAACATCGGTTGCGCGTTCACCATGCCAACCACGGGAGTATCGACCGTCATGCCCAGATCAATCACCTGACCGGGCTTCCATTCCAGCACCTCATGCAGCGGGATCGTCACCTCTTGAAGCACGCCGGTGATGGTGACCGTCGTGCTTGATATCTGGCTGTTCATATCCTTGCGGGCATTACTGTCGGTGGGCGAACGCCCGCCAAGGAAGGGCTGCGCCAACTGCGCACTGACCTCATCAAGCGTGCCATAGGGCAGCACCAGCGCCATATGACCGCTGCGGTCTTCGAACTGCAGATGCATCCGCACCAAGACCGTCGCGGTGCGCGGGGCGGCCAGCATGACCGACCGGGGATTGGACTCCAACGACTGGATGTCGAATTGCACGGGGCTGACATCATGCAAGCAATGCGCCAGCCCTTTAAGCGACAGTTCCGCCAGCCTGCGGCCCAGTTTCTGCTCAATCGCGGTCAATCCACGCGGCTTCCATTCTTGGCTCGTGGCCCGACGCCCGCCCAGCATAATCTCTAGCACCGAAAACAGCAGGTCCGGCTCGACCACACAGGCGATCTGACTGCCCCAGCTTTCCGCATTGGCGATGGCGATGAGAGAGGGCGATTGGATGCTCTCCATCGCGTCCTCATAGGGCATATATTCTAGCGAGGTCAGTTCGATCTCGGGTGCGACGGTACAGTAGGATTTGAGGTCAGGCACCAGTGCCAGCAGCAGCCGGTCGATGATGATCTCAAGCGTGGGCAGGCGCTGGAAGCTTTCGCGCGCCTGACGGATCATCGTCTCTTCGAGGCTCAGCGCATCGGGGGAGGCCGCTGTCGTCATTGCACCACCATATCGGCAATCAGTATTTCATGCGGCGCGTCGGTGTGCCCCACTGCCCGCGCCCGGCGCAGCAGTTCGGTTTTCAGCATCGCCAGCCCATAGCTGCCAGTCAGATCGCTGACATGCAACTGGCGCAGGAAATCTTGGAAACTGTCGCGCAGGTAAATTTCGCGCGCAATCAAACGGTCCGCACCTTCAACACTCTCATCATAGACCATCAGCATGTTGAGCTTGAGAAACCGGCTCGTCTGCCCGCCCTGCGGGCCGGTGTCGGTGACGTTCACGATGATCTCGGGGAACGGCATGACCGGCATCTTCACTTCGGTCTTGGGCTTGCCGCCGTGACCATCGTCATCCGCCTCTTCGGCATGGCCGTTGTCAGCGAGCTCTTCTACGGTCTCATCCCCTCCCAGCCCGGCCATTTTCAACAGACCAGAAGGGCCAATGGCCAGCGTCACCCCACCCACACCAGCAAGAAGGCAGAGCAAGACGACAGCAAGGATAGCAAGAAGCTTTTTCATTCTTTCACTCTTAGTCGGATCCCGCGCAATGCGCCATATGCAAGAACAAATACATCGCTAAACAAGCTTTATTGCAACAGAAACCTGTTTATTTATCAGTTCTCACAAGTATAAATCGATATATGCTTGCATAGTGACGACCGAGCGGGGAATGCTCGGCCTATCCAACCGAGTGAGGGCCCGTGAATCAGATCGTTGAAAACCTTAAGGATTTAGGTCCAAAGCGGCTGGCACTTCTGGGCGGCATCGGCTTGGCGATCACCGCGGCTATTTTTATCGGCGCGCGGACCATCCTCGCCCCTACCTATGTCCCGGTTTACAGCCAGCTTAGCCCCGGCACCGCGTCGCAGATGATGCAGACGCTGGAGCAAGCGGGGCTGACGGTCGACCTGTCGCGCAATGGCGATACGATTTCGGTTGCAGAGAATGACATCGCCCGCGCCCGTATGGCTCTGGCCGATGCGGGGCTGCCAGGCGAAGGCGTGCCGGGTTGGGAGATTTTCGACAACATGTCCGGCATGGGGATGAACTCCTTCATGCAAAAGGTGAACCGGTTGCGCGCGCTGGAAGGCGAGCTGGCCCGGTCGATCCAAACTATCAGCGGCATCAAGGCCGCGCGGGTGCATCTGGTGCTGCCCGAACGCGCCGCTTTTTCGCGCAGCCGCGCCGAGGCCAGCGGCTCGGTCATCGTACGCTCGCAAGCCAACGCCAGCATGACCCGCAGCCAAGCGCAGGCGATCCAAGCACTGGTAGCCTCTGCCGTGGCGGATTTGGAAGCGCAGAACGTGACCGTCCTGTCGGCCTCGGGTGAGACGATCTTGGCCAAGGATGAGGGCGGCAGCTCTGACTTCTCACTCCAAGGTCAGCGCAGCATGATCGAAGAGCAACTGGCGCAGAAAGTTGAATCCATTCTCAACGCCCGCGTCGGGCCGGGCAATGCCCGCGTACGCGTCAGCGTTGATCTGACGACCGAGCGTGAAGTGCGCGTTTCGCGTACCTTTGACCCTGCCCAGCAGGTCGCCCGATCCATCGAAACCCGCGTGCGCAACTCCAATGAAACCGATCCGGCGGCGGCCACGGTCGATGTGGCGAACAATATCCCCGATGAATTGCGCGACGATGCCGGCGGCGGCGCGGGCCAATCCACCCGTTCCGAGAACGACGAGATCATCAACTATGAGATCGGCTCGGTTCAAAGCGAGATGGTGCGCGAGCCGGGCGATATCGAGCGTATTTCGGTCGCCGTTCTGGTGAACGGCAGCTATGGCACCCTGCCCGACGGCTCCGAAGGCTATATCGAGCGCAGCGAAGAAGAAATGCAGCGCCTGAGCCAATTGGTCAGCACCGCTATCGGCTTTGACCAGAACCGCGGCGATCAGGTGCAGGTCGAGAGCCTGCAATTCCTTGATTTCGATTCCGAGTTCAGCAGCCCCGCAGGCCGTGGCTTGGGCGCCGTGCTGGCAGATAACGCCATGACCATCCTGCGCTCGCTCTTTGCCCTGGCGTTGGTGGCGATCATTATGGTGCTGGGCGCGCGCCCGCTGCGCATGGTGCTGGATGCCACCCTTCCTCAGCCCGCGCTGGCTGGCGCTGGCGCCGACGCGGGCCTGTTGGACGGTCCTGAGCGGGATAACGCGCCAAAAGCGTTGACCGGCGGCACCCAGAACGAGACCCCGCCAAACCGCCTGCCCACCCCGGCGGGCGTCCAGACCGGTGCGGTGCTTGGCCCAATGGACGAGATGCCCCGCGACATGGTGCATCTCGCCTCGGTCGAGGGCGCAGTCCAGCACAGCCAATTGCGCGCCGTGGCCGAACTGGCCGAAGACAACACCGAAGACGCCCTGCGGGTTCTGGGCCAATGGCTGTCGGAAGGGGATGATCTGTGATCACGACCCTCAAGCTGCAAAACTTCGACGAGGACGGCAAGAGCAAGCCGCAGGATCCGGCGCTGCCCACGCCCGAAGAGATCGAAGCGAAGATCAAGAAGGCCCACAAACAAGGCCATATCGAAGGCTATCTGGCCGGAGCCGACGCGGGCCGGGCTGAGATGCACCAGACAATGCAGGCCGAACAAGCGGTCATGGCCGAGAAACTGGCGCAGGAACTGGCGCGGCTCTCGCAGGCCATGCAGGCCCATCAGGAAGCGCTGGTGGCGCAGATTGTGGGATTTACCCTGCAAACCTGCGAGATCGTCCTCCCCGAAGTAATCGAACGCCTGTCGACCGCGCGGGTGAAAAAGACCGTAATCCAATCGCTCAAGATGGCCATCGGATCGAGCCACATCAAAGTGCGCCTATCGCCCGCTACGCTGGAGCAGATCGGCCCCGAACTGCGCCAACGCGCGATCTATTACAAATGCGACAGCGTGCTGGACGTGCGCGCCGATGCCGACCTGCCCGACGGCGATGCCCGGATGGAATGGGACCACGGGAGTCTCGACTACGGCTTCAAAAAGATTTGCGACCGCCTGCTCGCCGAGCTGCGCGACACCCATGAGCGGGCGCTGAAAGCACAAAAGGAGAAGGACGAAAATGGATAAGCCTGACCTGCAATCGCCCAAAGACGACGTCGACGCCGCAGAGGGCAAAGCGCCCGACGCCGCGCCCGGCACCAGCCAGCAGGACCAGCCGCGCGCTGACGCCTTCGGCAATACCGCCAGCGCGGGTAGCGCTGACGCGGGGGTCTTCCCGCAACTCGACACAGAGGATTCGCGCAACGCCCTCGCCCCCCGCCCTGAGGCCGGAGGGGCTGGGATCAACGCGATGCTGAACGTCGGTCTCGATGTGCAGATTGTACTGGGCCAAGCCCGGATGCCGATCTCCCGACTGCTGGAATTGACCCGCGGCTCTATCGTGGAACTGAACCGCAAAATCGGTGCGCCCGTCGATCTGATGGTTTCTGACCGTCTGGTCGCACGCGGTGACCTTGTGAAAGTCGGGGAAGACCGGCTGGGCGTTTCGCTGACCCAAATCGTCAAGGATTATGTGCCTGACTGACCGCCCCTCTCTGCGCAGCTATGCGTCGGGCCGGATGGGCCTTGCCCTGCTGGTGCTTCTCGCCAGCAGCGGCATGGCTATGGCCCAAGACGGGGGGTTTTTGGGTACGCTGTCAGATGTGATCGGGGATTCCGCGCCGGGAAGTGATGAGAACGCCAATCTTTCGGGCCGGATCGTTCAGTTTATCGCGCTGATGACCGTGCTCAGCATCGCGCCGGGGCTTTTGGTCGTCATGACCAGCTTCACGCGCTTTGTCATCGTCCTGTCGATGCTGCGCTCGGCCCTTGGCCTGAACCAGACTCCGCCCAATATCGTGCTGACCTCGCTGGCTCTGTTCATGACCTTCTTTGTCATGCAGCCCGTGTTCGAGGACGCCTATGAGGCCGGGGTGGAGCCGCTGTTGGAAAACGCCATCGCCGAGGGACAGGCGCTGGAGCGGATCGCGGCCCCGTTCAAGAGTTTCATGTACGTCAACACCCGCCCCGAGGACTACGCGCTGTTTTTGCGCATCGCCCCGGCCAACGAAGAGGCCGAAGAGACCCCCATGCCCGAGACGGCTGAGGAAGCCACGTTCCGCCATCTCGTCCCTGCCTTCATGATCTCAGAACTACGCCGCGCCTTTACCATCGGCTTTCTGATCTACCTGCCCTTTGTCGCCATTGACCTTATCATCGCATCGGTCTTGATGAGTGCGGGCATGATGATGCTGCCGCCCGTGCTGATCTCTTTGCCGTTCAAGGTTATCTTCTTTGTGCTGATCGACGGTTGGTACATGCTGGCAGGATCGCTGATCGAAAGCTATGTGCCGCTTGCCGGTGGCTGACCTGCACTGAAAGGATTTATCCATGTCGACCAATGCCCTTTCCAAAACCCGCAGAAAGCCCATCACGGTGGAGGATCTGAACGGTCCCACCAAGGCGGCCATCACCTTTCTCTGCCTCGGAGAGCAGACCGGTTCGGAACTCATGCAAAAGCTCGGCACCGCCGAGATCGAGCGCATCACCAGCGCCATGAGCCGTCTTGGCCCGATCCCGGCCGAGGTGGTGGAACATGTACTGAGAGAGTTCACCCAAAAAGTCGTCAGCGGAACCGGGTCGGTCGTGGGGTCACTGTCGACGGCAGAATCCATGCTGCGCAAATTCATGCCCGAAGAGCAGGTCACCAGCATCATGGCCGGGCTCAAGAACAGCGAGCGCGAAAGCGCCATGTGGCGCGGCTTTGGCGCGCTGGATGAGACGGTGATCGCCAATTATCTCAAGGGCGAGCATGACCAGACGGCGGCGGCGATCCTCAATAACGTCGAAACCTCTGTCGCGGCCAAAGTGCTGCCCCTGCTCGGCCCTGAGCGGATGCAGGACATCGCCGAGCGCATGATCGCGATGGAGGCCGTGCCGCTGCATATGATGCAGCAGATCGAAGAAACCTTGAAGCAAGACATCCTGTCGAATGCGATGCACACCAATTCGGTCGAGACGCATCAGCGCATGGCGGACCTGTTCAACCAGTTGGATGTGCAGGCCTTCGAAGAGCTTTCCGGTGCATTGGACGCGCGTATTCCCGACGCTTTCCAAGCCATCAAACAGCGTATGTTCGTCTTTGACGATCTGTTCAAACTGCCGATGCAAGACTTGGCGCAGGTCATGCGCGGGCTGGATGGGGCCACCCTACCAATGGCGATGCGCGGGGCCAAGAAAGAGCAGCGCGATCACCTGATGGAATGCCTGCCGCAACGCTCGCGTCAGATGCTGATGGACGAAATGGCCGCCACTGGCCCTGTCCGGGGCCGCGATGTGCGCGCCGCTCAAGCCGCCATGGTGGAATACGCCAAGAGCCTTGCCGATGAAGGCGTGATTGAACTGCCCTCGGCAGCCGATGACGACGAATTCATCGAATAGGGCGGATCAGCGGTAGATGCTGGAGGCGCTGTAGCCGCCGGTGATCGTTGGAATGTCGATGGTGATGGCGGTAAAGCTGCTGCCCTGCCCGATAGAGACGGCCCCCTGCATCAACGAAAGCACCGTGCTGGACGCGGTTGAGACCCCCTCAACAGCGTCATAAATCGCCGAGAAACGCGAGACGAGCTTGTCGACCTCGGCAGGGTCTTTCAGCTTTTCGATGTCGAATTTCTGCTCGAAAAGCGCGATCTGGCGGTCGAGATCAACTTGGATCGCTTCATCTGGAACACCAAGCGCCCGGCGCATGAATTTGCCGAGGTCTTCGTCCTTCAATACATCAAGCCATGTGTCGATTTCAGAGGCTTTGGATTTGAACTCCAACGCAATCCGCGCGCCTTCGTTGTCCTCTCCGGCGGCATTCAACACGAAACGTTCTTTGAAACGGTCGATCATCTCGGCTTGCCAGTCGAGTTTATCAAGATTCGCACTGCTCCCCCCTCCGGGCGTGAAGCCCAAAGTCAGATACATGTCGCGAATCTTGGGGTCGCTGAGGCGGTTCACCAGTGCGGAACTGTCGGTGATATCGCTTTCCAGCGTCTTGCGGATCATCGCCTTGCCAAAGATCTGATCTTCGAGGTCGAAGGCCCGCATGACGAAAGTATAGACTTCGGTATCGGCAATCAGTTCCTGCGGGGAAG
Source organism: Sulfitobacter sp. SH24 (assembly GCF_965641895.1). Classification (NCBI taxonomy): domain Bacteria; kingdom Pseudomonadati; phylum Pseudomonadota; class Alphaproteobacteria; order Rhodobacterales; family Roseobacteraceae; genus Sulfitobacter; species Sulfitobacter sp. SH24. The sequence goes on along the minus strand of NZ_OZ282575.1, from coordinate 852,582 downwards.
AGATGCTGCCGATACGTTCTTCAAAGGCTTTAATCTGCCGGGCGTTCAGGGCGTTGCTGGCGGCAAGGTCGAGCTGTTTGTCGCGCGTTGCGTCAAACAGCTTAACCGCCACCTGAGTGCCCATGCCGCCCAGCGAAATCATGCGTGCGCGGCCTCATGGCTGGAGGCGGGCGGCACCGGGCGAAGCTGCATGAGCTCGGTCTCGTATTTTAGGACCGCGCGCAATTCGCTCATGGCTTTGTAGAAATCGGCCATGGAGACGAAGTTCGCCGCTTCCATGATCCGGCTGCGCATCTCGGCGCCAAAGCAGCAGGCCAGATCGGCCAGGCCCTGTTGGATCATCGGCAAGATTTGATCGCGGGTATCAGGACGGATCAGCGCGGTTTGCACCAAGAAATAGACCTTAGAAACAGGCGTGGATTCCGCATCCGGCTTCAACAGATCGGACTCGCGCACGATGTCGGCGCGGTTCTCGACGGTCAGCGCTTGGCGACGGTCGCCATTGCGGATGACGCAGCCGTTCACGACCACACGTTCACGGGGACGAAGGGTGAGTTTCAGCATCTTACACCTCCTGCATCTGCGGCGCGGCCTGCCCGGCCAGACCGGCGGCAATGTTGCCGTTGATCTCGACAAGACCGGCCAAACGGCCTTCGCCAGCCATCAGCGCGGTGCTGTGACGGTCCACCCAAAGCGCGATGGAAATGAGCGAGGCTTTCAACCCGTCGGGCATCTTGTTTTCCGGCTCGGACAGGTCAAAGCGCAAGGCCGACCAGAACCGTTGATTTTCGTAGATCGCGTCGCGCAGACCGGAGGCGAGGATGTTCAACCGCTCGCTCTTATCGTCTGTCGCATCAAAGCCCTGACCCTTTTCGGCAAGGTCATGTGTGACGCGGCTCAGGATGCGGCGCTCGATCTGCCGCGGGGTTTCGCTTTCGCGAATTGTTCGTTTGTATGCTGCCAGCCCCATAGGAATTCTTCCTTGTTTTTATCGTTTGCTGCCTGCCAACCGCAAATTCTGAGGCGGTTGGATCGGGGCCAGAGCGCTAGGCCTTGGCCCCGAAAACCCTAATCCTTAACGGAACAGGCTCAAGATGTTCTGCGGCGCCTGGTTGGCAATCGACAGGGACTGCGATGCCAGCTGCTGCTGAACCTGAAGCGCCTGAAGACGGGCAGCTTCTTCTTCCATGTTGGCGTCAACCATCGCGCCAACGCCGGTGTCGAGGTTGTCGGTCAGCTTGGTCAGGAACTCTTGCTGGTTTTCGAGCGATTTCTCACCAATACCTAGATCGGTCGCTGCTGCGGTAATATCTTCCAAGAACCCTTGGGCCGCGGACAGTGAAGCTTCCAGTTCAGCTGTTGTTGAGGCGTTGGTGATTTGAATATCCGCAAAGGTACTATCGTCAGCGGCGTTCGCTGCAGGATCGCCAACTAGCGCCTCAAGATCAGTCAGATTTACTGTTACTGAGGTGAGCGAGAGAGTAGCATCTGATGCACGAGACACACCGGAAACGAAAGAAATTTCTGTTCGCGCGGGGGTAGCGGTGGTCAGAAGATTCTGACCATTAAACCCGGACTGATCAAGTGCGGTCTTCATTTCCGAAGCCAGAGCAGTCAGCTCTTTCTGGACGCTTTCTTGATCTACGCCTTCGTTTTGCGCGAACGCTAGGCGATCAACAAATTGCTGTGCCAGATCCTGTACGGTTTCCGCACCAAGACGGGCTGTTGAAACTGAGTTCTTCGCCAGCGTTAAGCTTTCATTCACGGCTTTGTTCATGCCGCTTTCGCCCTTCATGGTTTCGGAGATCGCGAAGTAGGCGGCGTTGTCCTTGCCCGAGGACACTTTAAGACCCGTCGAGATGCGGTCTTGGGTTTGGTTGAGGTTCGAATTGACACCACGCAGAGTTGCCAGAGCATTCATTGCGGAGTTGTTTGTGTTGATCGAAGACATATTCTTATTCCAGACTATTCTAGTTCGTTATGTCGTCTTTCTGACAACTGCGGGGCGAACCCGCTTGATTACGTTTTTACGCGAAAAACTGGCAACATTGAGGCAATTCAGAAACTTTTGTCCACGGTTGTCATCAGTGTTGCGCGGTTGTCACGTTTCGCACCGCTTCGGCCGTAAATGCCTGCAATGCTGTGCTTTTCCCGGATTTGGGAAACCTGTGAGATCATCTCTGACGTGGCTTGGCGGGCCAATTGCAGGTGGCGATGATCGCGCGCGATCAGATCTTTCAGATCGCGCAATTTATCTTTGCTGACCGCCTCGGGATCGTGGCTGAGTTGATCTTCCAGCACGGCGGTGAGTCGGGCCTTTTCGCTGGCGAATTCGACCAGTTGATTGAACGCTCCACCCTCGACAGCGGCGATTTCGCGGCGCAGCAGATTGCCCAAGGCGTCAACGGCGGCGAGTGCTTTGCGCGGATCGCTCATCGGTTGGCCCCCGTTTGATAGCGCTGCATGGCGGTCTCAATTGTGCGGGCGATTCCGGTGCTGTTCTGCTCGGCGATGCTTTCGCCAATCGCGTTGGACAGAAAGCTGCGCCATGTCTCTTCGGCGTGGCCGCCGCCAAAGCTGCCGATGTCCACGGTCGAGAGCATCTCATCGACCATCTGGCCGAGGAACATCGCCTCGAACTCCTGCGCCTTTTTGGCGGTGACGGCATCGGCCTGCGGCGCTGCCGGTTTGGCCGCAGGGGTCGGCGCGGGGATTGGGAGAGATGCGAATTCCATGACCTGCCCCTAGATGATCTCAAGGTCGGCATGCAGAGCGCCCGCCGCCTTGATGGCTTGAAGGATTGAAATCGTCTCGGTCGCGCCGACGCCGATGGCGTTCAGCCCATCGACCAGCCGTTGCAAGCTGACCGACCCGTCGATGACGGCGAATTTCGCGTCTTTCTCTTCGACGCCGACCGAAGAATTCGGCACCACCACGGTGGTCCCGCCAATCGACAGCGATTCAGGTTGGCTGACGTTGAAATCATCGCGGACGGTGACGGTCAGCCCGCCTTGGCTGACCGCGACGCGGTCGATACGGACATTGGCGCCGATGACGATGGTGCCGGAGCGCGCGTCGATCACCACTTTGGCGACCTGATCCGGCTGAACCTGCAGCGGCTCGATCAGGGCCATGGTCTCCATCAACGATCCCTTGCCATAGGCGGATACGGTGATGGTGCGCGAATCGATGGCGGTGGCGACCGGCCCCATGGCTTGGTTAATCGCGGCTTCTACCCGCTGCGCGGTCACGAAATCTGCGTTGCGCAGCGCGAGTTTGATGCTGGTCATCTCGCTGAAATCAAAGTCGACCTCACGCTCGACGATGGCGCCGTTGTCGATCCGTGCGCCCGTGGGCACGCCTTCGACGATCGAGGCATTCAGCCCTTGGGCCGCGAAACCCGCCACGGCGATCGGGCCTTGGGCCACGGCGTAAATCTCACCATCGGCGGCGGTCAGCGGGGTTACGATCAGCGTGCCGCCGCGCAGGGAGGAGGCATCGCCCAAGGAGGAGACGACCACGTCGATGGTGCTACCGGCCCGCGCGAAGGGCGGCAGGGAGGCGGTTACCATGACGGCGGCGGTATTGGCCGTGCGCATCTGGTCCTCGGTCAAGTTGCCGATGCCGAGCCGCTCTAGCATGCCTTCGATGGCGCGTTCGGTGAAAGGCGCATTGCGCAGGCTGTCGCCCGTGCCGTTCAGCCCCACGACCAGACCGTAGCCGACCAATTGGTTCGACCGCACGCCTTCGACGGTAACGATATCCTTGATCCGCACCTGTGCAGCCGCCGGCGCGGCAAGCGCGAAGGTGAGGCCGATCAGCAGGAGTTTAAACAAGGCGTTCATGGGGGGCGGTTCCGGTTATAGGTAGTTCAAGAAAGACAGGCGGGAGAGCCGCGCGGTGACGGCAAAGCTGGAGTCGAGTTGGTTCTGCAATTGGGTCAGACGGGTGGCCGCATCATATTGATCGACGCCTTCGAGGTTCATCACCTCCCCATCCAGAAACAGCGCCCGGCTTTCTTGGGCCGAGATCGTATCGGCAAGTTGCGCCCGTTTCAGGCCAGTCTGGGTTTCCAGATCGGTCAGCCCTTCGAGCCCCGCGCCGATGGCGCTTCGGGCTTCGGTCAGCCAAGCATCGCGGGCGGCCTCATCAGGGATATCACTGGGGTTAAACGCGCTCAGCATGGCCAGACCGCGGATCAGATCGCGGATCGCCGGATCATTGGCCTGCGCACTTTGGGTCAGGGTCTGGGTCTCAGAGGTGCGTGAGGTCAGGGGCGGGTTGCCTGTGGGCGCACCGTTATAGAAGGTGTTCTCGAAATTATTGGCCGGGTCGGCGGCGGTATCGTTAAATGCCGCTTTCAGCCCGTCGATCGCCGTTTGCACATCCGCCAGCGTTGTGGGCACGCCTCCAATCACATTCGTCACTGCGTCAGCCGGGGAAACACCGCTGTTGGGATTCTGAACGTCCCATGCTTGCAGCGGGTTTGTGTCACTGCGGGTGCCGGACATCATGAAACCGGAACTGTCGCTGACCGCCGCACGTTCCAACACGCGGTCAAGCGCCGTGCGCGCCGCCTGCGACAGATAGGTCGTCGAAAGCCCGCCCGCGCTGTCGGTGGTGAAGGCTTGTTCAAGAACCTCTTGGCCCACATCGCGCATCGCCCCGAGCGATGTTTCCACGGCGAGAAAGCGGCGGTCCAAAAGCGCATTGGAGGTCAGGAAACCATCGTTGCGGGTGATCTGCATCCGAATGGCGATGGCATCGGCAGAGCGATGGCCCAGATCGTCATAGGGGTTGGCCTTGAGCCCAGTCGTCACCTCTTTGGACACGTCCGAGATTTCAGCGGCGAGGCGGCTGGTCTGTTCGCGCTGGCGCAGGCTTTGCAGAGCGGTGGAAACGGTGCGGGAAATCTCGGTCATCTTATTCTCACACGCTGGCCAAAAGGGTATCGAGCATGTCACTCAGGCTGCTCAGCACTTGCGAATTCGCGCCGTATGCCTGCTCGATTTCCAAAAGCTTTTGCAGTTCGGTATCGACGTTGACGCCCTCAATACTGCTGCGATTGTCCTCAAAGGTGACAAGCCGCACACGCGCGGTTTCGGCTTGCGCGTCAGCCCCGACGCGCAGCACGTTCTGGTGGCTCACTATATCTGCGGCGAAATCGCCCAGACGCGCGGTGGTGCTGAGCCCTGTCGCGGCGTCAAAGGTCAAACCGGTCTCAAGAACATCGACAAAAGCGTTCAGTTGGGTCGTGTCGCCCGGCTCTCCTTGGGTGGCGGCCCCGGCGCCGTCGCGCAGACGCCAAAGCGCGCCGCCCTTGTCGGGCTGCACACTGTTGTTGATAGAAAGCCGCCCGGCCAGCCCGTCCAACTGTGCCGCATCAAATGCGCCGCCCGCATCCGTGAAAAGCCCCGGCTGCCCTGCCCCGAGAGAGGCATCGGCGGCCTCAAAGCTCTGCACCAGTCCGCGGGCGAATTCATCCAGTTGCAGCTTCATCTTGGGCAGATCATCCGCGATCAAACCGCTTAGACCCGCAAGACGCCCGCTATCGGACCCCCGCGCCGTGGCGCTTCGCGGAGTGATGTCGATTGTCCCGGCCATCAGCGCGCCGGTTTCGCGATTGGCAGATAGCTTAACGGCAGTGTCGCCATGCACCAGTTCTGTGCCACCCGTGGTGTGTAACGTCAGCGATCCGTCTGGTTCCCAGCGGCTTTGAAAATCCATCTGGCTGCCCAAGGCATCTAGGCGGCGGTTCATCTCGTCCATCAACCCGGCTGTGCCAGTTCCATCGGTCCCGGCCAGACGCAAGCGTTCGTTCAACTGGGCGATATCGGCCAGCGCCCCATTCACTTCGGAGACACCCAGCACGAAACTGTCCCCGGCCTGTACGCGGCTGGCTTCAAGCGCAACGGCGGCCTGATTAATGCTGCTCACCAATGTTTCACTGCGCGACAGAAGGTCATTTTGCGCGGCGGGATCCGATGGGTTGTTCGCCAACAGGTCTAGCCCCGCCTGAAACTCAGCTAGCCGCGCGGCGGGAGAGACCTCATCGCCAGGCTCACCCAAGGTCAGCAGGTAACTGCCAAGCACCTCTGAGGTAACGGAGGCCGCACCTAACTGCGCCGAAGCGCCGCGTGACATCCCCGCCAAATTCTCATCCACCTGCCGTGCCACGCGCAGATCAACCGAATTATTCTCGGTCACCTGCACGGCTTCGCGCCGCGCATACCCTTCGGTCTGAGCGTTCGCGATATTGCCCGCAACAAGGTTGGCTCGACCTTCTGTCGTGCTTAGACCGCTGCGGGCGATGTTAAAGGCAGATGAGATGCTCATTCATGTACCGGATTAGCGCTTAATATTTAGCGTTTCACTCAGCATTTCGTCGCTGGTGGTGATGATCTTGGCGCTTGAGGAATAGGCCCGCTGGGTCTGGATTAAATCGGTCAGTTCCTGCGCGATATCCACGTTGGAGCCTTCCAGTGCATTGCTGTTGATGCTGCCCAACCCGTTCAGCATCGGATTACCGAGGCTCACCGCACCGGAATCGCGGGTGGCGACATAGGCGTTACCATCAACCGACCGCATTTGATCAGGGTTGGCGACATTGGCGAGCGGCACTTGGAACAGCGCCCGACGCTGACCATTGTCAAAAACCCCAAAAAGAATGCCGGAATCGCTCATCTCTGCCCGCTCTAGGCTGCCGGTTTCAGTCCCGTCATCGGTAAAGGCCGGGGGCGTGTAGTCGCCCGAAAACTGGGTCATCCCGCCGAATGTTCCGGGCGCGCCAAAGTCGATCTCCAAATCCTGCGGCGTGCCGCCATTTGTGATCGACAGTGTAACCACGCCCGTCGCAGGGTCGATTGGCAGGCTGCCGGGGGTATAGCTTGCGGGGCTGCCCGCACCCGCGCCGCTATCGGTGAAGTTTACCGTCGCATCGCCATAGTTTGTGCCCGCTTCGTCGGTGATGCTGACCGTCCATTCGTTATCAACCGCACCCGGTGTCCACGACAGGGTCAACGCATCGCTACCGCCCAATTGGTTGACGTAGCGCAGCGTGGATTCAAAGGCCGTGCCAGTGGTGCCGGGACCGGTTTCCTGGGCGGGCAAATTCGCTGACACGCCCACGCGCGAACTGGGCGTACCCTGCACCTGATAGCTCGCGATATTAACGGTGCTCAGATCGTTGTAGCTGGTGCTGCTAACACTACCAGTGGCCCCTGCCGCATCGGTAGGAAAACCCGAAAGGAAATAGCCGGCAGAGTTGCGTAGGTTGCCGTTCTGATCCGGGGTGAAAGAGCCAGCGCGGGTCAGATAATAATTGGATTCAACAGGATCATTGGCATTACGCGACACGACAAAGAAGCCTTCACCCTGCACCGCCAAATCAGTGGTGCTGCTGGTGCCCATGATATTGCCATTGGTGGAGATGTTGGCCCGTACATCCGTCAACACACCCGCTTGGGTCGACCCGGTGTTCTGGGTCACAAACTCCGAGAAGGTCCGCCGGTAGCCGACCGTATTGGCGTTGGCGATGTTGCTCGAGATGTTCTGGACGCGGGAGGAGTTGGCCTGCAACCCGCTGACCCCGATTTGAAGGGCGCTTGTAATGCTCATGACTTGATCCTGCTCGTTCTTGTTATTCTTGGCTTATACATGAGAAAGCCGATTCTTCATGACCAACGTAAGAATAAAATTTGCATTTGATATTTATGTCACTGACTTTCCTTGACATCCGTCACTTTTGTCACGGCATCAAGGATACGGTCCGCGCTTTCCATGCTCAGCCGCATCACGTCTGATCCCAGCGGCCCCTTTTCCGTGGGGCGCGCGCCAAGCCCGGTGGCGATCTCAGCCCAACCTGGCAACTCGGCGAGCGATGGGAATGCGGTGGCAGCCCGTGCGACGGTCTCACTATCCCCCGCCTGATAGGCGGCGAGGGTCAGGCGCGTGGCGTCGGCGAAGGCGAACTGCTGCGGGTGCGCCTCCCACATCTCAAGGAACGCCAACCGGGCCGAGCCCCATTTCCCGGTCTCATAAAGGGCCACGGCCCGGCTGCGGCGCAAGTCCATGTCCTGGGCGCGCAGGCGCAGAGCGGCCAGTTCATCCGAGCGCCCCGCCTGCGCCAAGGCTTCGACCAGAAGCGCTTCGGCCTCGGCCCCCTGATCGTCGGCATAGCCGCTCAGCAAATCCACCGCTGCATCTGCCTGACCGCCCGCCAAGAGAGCGCGCGCCTCGCCGCGTCGCAGGTCAGCCAGAAGGGCCGCGTTCGGAGCGTTCGTTCCAACCCCTTCCAAAGTCTCAGCCAACTCACGCAGGCTCCGGAATTCACGTGCGGCGAGGGCCGTCATGCCCGTGTCCAACAAGCGCTGTGGCACGGCTGCGGCATGACCCACAAAGCCAGAATCGAAACGCCAGCGCGCACTGATGCGAGCGTGCCCCTCTAGGAACGTGCCCAAGTCGATCTCACCCGCTGCCCCCGCTGCATAGAACGCGCCATAGATTTCGCGGGCGCGTAGCAGCAGCGGCTCGACCTCCGCCTCAGAGGCCTCGCGCTGCAAATTATGCAAGGCCCACAAGGCGGTATCCGTATCACCTTGCTCTGCGGCGATGTCCGCCAAAAGCGTCACACCTTCACGCGCTAGGGAATCACCGCTCCACATCCACCGCGCAGTCTTGAGCAGTGACAGCGCATCCTCCAGCGACAGGGCATCAGTTTCGCGCCCCATACGAACCAAGGCCAGCCGCGCACGCTGCGCATAGGCGTCTCGGCCCTGTGCAGCTTGGACATAGCCTTCAAAGGCCATCAGGAAATCACCAGAAACCTCTGACGCACGGGCGAGCAGGAACCGATAGGCAGGACCATCGCGCAACTCGGCATGTTTGGGAAACTGCGCGGCCAAGGCCTGCGCCACGTCCCACTCCTCCGCTGCTAAGGCTGCCTCTAGCAGGTCCGGCAAAACGGCAGCTTGGATGGCGGGCGACAGCGCGCCAAGGCTCTCGACCGTGCGTGGCATCAACCGCGCCGCCTCATCTGCAGCCCCCAGTCGGGCAAAAGCCGCCGCCCGGAGAGCCTGCCCCTCCGCCCATCCCACGGACCACGACACCGCCTGCCCCAGATCACCACTCTCGCCCGCGTCATCCTCCAGCAAGGCCAGCGCAAGGGTCAGTGTTCGGTGACGCCGCGCGGCGTCATCGGTGAGGGTTTCGTTATCGAGCGCCGCCAGAAAGCCTGCCGCCTCGGGGCGCATCATCCATGCAAGGTGCAGTTCCGAAAGGTCCAGCAGCGCCGCTGCCCGGGTGGAGTCCTCCGGATCGGCCGCCGCCAGAAGCTGCATCATCAGCGTTTCACGGGCGGCAAGGAAATCCTCTTGTCCATGTTCCACCAAGGACAGAGGCGCAAAGACAGAACCTTCCTCCCCCGCCACCGGCGCGGCCCAGATCAAAGAAAGACCAAGAACAATGTTGTGCAGATACTTCATTCTATGGATAGTTGCACTTTATTCTTGTAAAGATCCATTCTTTATTTCACACTGATCTTCAATAAAGTCACGCCATCCTTGCCAAAACTGAGGCCCGCCATGACGGAAACCAGCCATATCAGCATGTCGCTGGCGACTTCTTTGCAGCGACAGCTCGACATCACCGCCAACAATATCGCCAACGCCAGCACCGCAGGCTACAAGGGCGAGCACGTTGTGTTTGAGGCGCTGTTGCAGGACAACACAGCACTTGGCGATGATCAGGCAGCTTTCGTCAGCGACACCGGCTCTTACATCGACACCCGTCCCGGCGCGCTGTCACAGACCGGCAACCCGCTGGACGTGGCCCTGCATGGTGAGGGGTGGTTCAGCTATCAAACCGCAGATGGGCAGCAGGCCTTTGGCCGCGATGGCAGCTTTGTCCTCGACCCGGAAGGCAATCTGACCCTGTTGTCGGGGGCCAAAGTGCTCGACGCGGGCGGTGCACCGATCCAACTGCCACCCGCAGGACTGGGCGATATCAACATTTCCGAAGATGGCACGATTTCGGGCAGTGAGACCGGCCCGCTGGGCCGTATCGGCGTTTTCAACATCCCCGAAATCCAAAGCTACAAGCGCCTAGGCGGCGGCATGTTGGTCGCCCCCGAGGGCGCTGCCAATCCCGCCGTAGCTGAGACTGTGCAGGTGCGCCAAGGCACGCTGGAGCTGAGCAACGTCAACCCGGTGCGCGAGATGACCCGCCTGATCGACGTGCAGCGCGCTTATGAGCGCACAAATACCATGATGGGCAATGCGGACGACCTGCGCCGCGACTCGCTCAAACGGATCGCGCAGGCGGTCTGACCCCGACATCCGTGAAACGGAAGGAACGAGACAATGAAGGCACTTAGCATCGCCGCAACCGGCATGATGGCGCAGCAGACCAATGTCGATGTGATCTCGAACAACATCGCCAACGCGAATACCACCGGGTTTAAAGCCAGCCGTGCGGCCTTTCAGGATCTGATCTATCAATCCATGCAGCGCGAGGGCGCTGTCACCTCTGAGGCCGGATCGACCCGCCCCGTGGGCATCGACATCGGCATGGGCGTGCAGACCGCAGGCACCGTGCGGTTGAATACTCAAGGCGGCATGGTGGCCACCGAGAACCAGCTCAACGTCGCCATCGACGGGCGCGGGTATTTCTCGGTCACGCTACCCGATGGCGGCACTGCCTATACCCGCGACGGGTCGTTCCAGCTTTCCCCCGAGGGGGAGATCGTCACCATGCAGGGCTACCGTGTCGAGCCGGGCATGGTCGTCCCCGAAAACACCACGGCGGTCGAGATCAACGAACAGGGCGTCGTCATGGCCTATGTCGAAAACGACCCCGTGCCGGTGGAACTGGGCCAGTTCAGCCTGACCACCTTTGTCAACGAGCCGGGGATGCGCCCGGTCGGCAACAACTTCCTGCTGGCGACCGAAGCCTCGGGCGAAGCACAGGTGGTGAACCCCGGTGATCCGGGCGCAGGGATGATCCGTCAGGGCTATCTGGAGGCCTCCAACGTGAACGTCATTCAGCAGATCACCGATCTAATCTCGGCGCAGCGCGCCTACGAGATGAACTCTAAATCCATTGAGACCGCAGACCAGATGCTCTCGGCTGCGAACCAAATCCGCTAATGAAACGGCTCGCCGCCCTCTTCTTCGGCCTGATGGTGCTGACAGGCCCTGCCCTGTCGGCCCCCATCGGCGTGCTGGTCGAGGAACGCGCGCGCACGGATTACGCCGACAGCCTGCCGCAGGATGGCGAGTTCGAGATCACGGTCAAGGACGCCCCGGCTAAGGCCGTGTTGACGCTGGCAGAGTTCTGGATGGACCCGCGCAGCGGCAAGTTTCTGGCCAATGCGGTGCTTGAGACGGGCGAGGTGCAGCGTATCGGCGGCTACGCCCTTGTCACCATGCCGGTCCCTGTCCCCCTCACCCGCCTGCTGCCCGATGACATAATCATGGAAGACGACCTGACCGTCATGCGCCTGCCCGTGGGCCGCATCGGCACCTATGTGATGACAGATATGGAAGAGGTTATCGGCAAGCAGGTGCGCCGCGTGCTGACGCCGGGGCGACCTATTCAGACGCAGTCCATCATCCAGCCGCTGGTCATCAACCGGGGTGAGCGGGTGGATATTTATTTCAGCGACGGGCTTCTGGCCCTCTCCTCTCCGGGGCGCGCACTTGATGACGCGCATGAGGGGCAGGAAATCCGTATCGTGAACCTTGTCAGCAACAAAACGGTCACCGGCATCGCCACCGGCGAAGGGACCGTGGAGATCATTCGATGACCACCGCTTTTGCGCGCCCCTCTGTCTTGATGTTGGGCGCGGCCCTTGCCCTCACCGCCTGCGATACCGCAGATCACTTCGACCGCGATCCGCAGCCTTCGCCGATCGTGGTGGATGGGCAAACGATCCCCGAGGTGGCGCGCGTTCAAGTGCCGATGCCCGCCGTGGCAATGGAGCCGCCACGCCGCGGCAGCGCCAAGGCCTCACTCTTTTCGGCCCGCAGCCAACCGCTGTTTGCGGACCAGCGCGCCGATGATATCGGTGATATCGTCACGGTCGTGATCTCAATCGACGACCGGGCGCAACTGCGCAATTCGACAGACCGCGAACGTGAGGGCGCAAGCTCCATCGGTTTCCCGACATTCTTTGGCTATGGCGCGAAAATTGCCGCAATTCTGCCCGGAATCAGTGCAGCCGACCTCCCGAGTGGCGATGTCGTCGAGATCGGCTCAGCCTCCGAAGCGAGCGGCTCTGGTGCCATTTCGCGCAACGAACAGATTGAGCTTAAAGTGGCCGCCTTGGTCATCGACAAGCTGCCCAACGGCACGCTTGTGGTCGCGGGACGCCAAGAAATCATGGTGAATCAAGAGCTGCGTGAGCTGCGCATGGCCGGGATCGTGCGACCCGCCGACATCCGTGACGACAACACCATTTCTTATGACAAGATCGCCGAGGCCCGCATCGCCTATGGCGGTCGCGGGACGCTTTCGCGCGCCCAAGAGCGCAGTTACGGCGAAGATGCGATGGATGTGATCCTGCCCTATTAATTCGCGACTTGGTCACAAAGTGAGACCATTGCCGTCGCAATCGACCGTTAAACCTGACGAAAGCTCAGGAAAGGTCGAACATGAAAAAGGCAGCAATCGCATTCGTAGCACTCCCCTTGCTTTGCATGGGTGCAGGCTATGGCGCCGGTCTGGCCCTTGCCCCTGCCCCAGCCGAAGCGGCGGGAACGGAAGTTGATGAGAAAGCCGCCCACGGGGCGGAGGAGGCGGTAAAGGACGCGGCCCAGGCCTCTGAAACTGACGCCCATGGCGAAGAGGGTAAGAAATCCGCCAAGGGCGAAAACCAAGAACCGATGGACAGCTATGAACTGGCCAAGGACCGCACAGTGGTGCGCCTTGGGCAGATGACGATCCCGGTCGAGAAGACCAACAGCGTATCTTACGTCGTCGCGGATTTCGCGCTCAAGATGGGGTCGCTGGAACTGGCCGAACGTTACCGCCGCGTCGAAGATGCGACACGGATGCGCGATTCACTGCTTCAGGCGATGAACCTTGCCGCCGAAAGCGCGGTGCTGCGCGGTGTGGCAATCGACAGCGAAGCGCTGTCGCAGTTGCTGCGCGACCTGATCAGCAAAGAGCATCAGGGCGTTGATGATGTCATGTTCGTATCGCTTTATAAACAGGATGTGGCGCGGCTTTAACCCGCGCCGCGTGGCCGTTCAGAGAACTGAACGCACCACATAAGAAAGCACCTGTTCCCCGTTATCCAATTCCAGCTCCGGCCCCTGCCCGGTGAAGTTCACGCGCGTCACCTCGGCGCGGGTCAATGTCGTTGCCCCGACATCATTGCCACTTGCATCACTTGCCGTAATTTCAATCCGGAACGTATCTGGCGGCACCGGCAGGCCGACGGAATCAAGACGATCCCATTCAACGTCGATCACCTCGCCTTCGGCGGTTGACGCGCCGGGCATCTCGCGGACAAGGGTGCCGTCTTCGGAATAGATGCGAATGGTCACATCCTCTGCGCCTGCATCCAACTGATAGCTCAGCGGAAAATCATCCTCGGTCATGCGCACTTGGGACGACGGCACCAGCACATCGCGCCCGATCAATTGCAGGTCAGACATTGCCCCGACGGTGGATAGCATGGTGCTGATCTGCTCAAGGCTCGCATTGGTGGCAATGCTTTGTTCAACCTGCGTCAACTGCGCCAACTGCGAGACGAACTGAGTTGAATCCACCGGGTTCAGGGGGTCTTGGTTCGAGATTTGCGCCGTCAGTAGGGTCAGAAAGCTGTTGTAGCTTTCTTGAAGCTCGGTGGCCGAGGTTGCCGCAGCGGAGGTGCCGCTGCTGGTCATGGTGCTTGCAATACTCGCGTCGATCATAGTCTCGCCTTTCAGGTGAGGATATCCAACTGCCCAGCTATCATGGACGGGGTCGGTGTCTGGGCCGACGGCTGGGCGTCGCTGCCCTGCGCGTCATCGGCTTCTGGCATATGCAGAGCAAGGTCCGGACCCGCGTTCTGACCGCCATTGCGGCCCCGTTCGCCGAAGGTCTGGAAATCAAGATCGGCGCTCTCTGCGCTGATGCCGCGCGATTGCAGCGCATCAATCAGTTGCTCGCGGTCTTGGCGTAGCAGGTTCAGAACCGATGCAGTTTCGGTCGTCATGGCGATTTGCATACGACCGGTTTCAGTCCGAACGACCTCAATCTCGATCTCGCCCATCCCATAGGGTGACAGCGAGAAGCGCAGCTTGTTGTCGCCTGTATCTAGACTGCGGATCTGTTGGCTAACGTGCTGGCGCAACTGCTCTTCCGGCGCGGCGGCGGGGTTTGGTGCGGGCGCCGGCGTGGGTTGCGGCGGACTAAGGCGAAGCGCCTCTGGTTGAGGTGCTTGCGGCGCGGTCAAAGCGGCAACTTCACGCAAGGCGGCCTCTGCCGCGGGTGTGTTCACGCCAGGTTGGGCCGGTTTCGCTGTATCGACAGCGGCACTGAATTGATCGGCGGCAGCGATACGCGGATCTGCGATTTCTGCGGCCGCGTCGACGTTAGCTGTAGCAATCGCGTCAAGCCGCGTCATTTGCGGGTCGCTCATCCCTGACAGGTCGGCTGTTACCTGTTTCGTCGCTTCCCCGGCCATAAGAATGGACGGCGCCTGCTGTTCACGGGTCGCCCCCATCGTCAAGCGGCCAACTGCCGGAACCACCGCAGACGCGACGCTAAGCTGGCTATTCGCCGTGGGAAGGCGCAATGCGCCAGCGATTTTTTCCTCAAGCGCAGCCTCTAAGGTGGGGTCTTCCAGTTTGGCAACCGCTTTCAACGCGCCAACCTCGTCTGTCGGGGCCTCTCCCAAAGCTTCGGCAAAAGCGGCGCGGACGGCTTTGGGGGTGACGTGACGGTTGCCCTCTTGAAGTGCAGCAATCGTGTGATCCATCAGGGCGATTAACCCCTCAGCCGTCTCAAGGTCGGCCTCTTCAGGCAGCGCGTCGGTTGCGCCATCCACTTCGGGTGCGGTGGCCTTCGCATCTTTAGGCTGCGGCTGCGATGCCACGTCCTGCCCGGCCACACCCTGCATCAACGCCGCAAAGCCTTCGACAGCCTCCTTTTTCGAGGGCTGCCCGGAAACTACGGCACCGGAGGCCGCGGGTGCTGCCTGAAGCTGAGCTATCATCTGACGTCCTCCACCTTGGGATTCCGAAGACTCTCGAATTAAGATCAGGAGATCCGCACGTTCCCGCGCCGATCAGCAAACGAGCGACGCGCACTGCGGGTCTCGACAAGGGATTTCAGCCTAAGCGTCCACTGGTTTAGGGTCACGGGTCTCTCTGTCCCGGTCAGTTCCAACAGCGAAAGCTCTGCCCCATCGGCCTGATCGGCAGCAAAGAATGTGTGGCTGTCGACCGGACGGCCCCAGTACTGACCCAAAACCGTGCTCAGCCCCATGCGGAAAGCCGCAGGTTCAAGCCCCAGCTTGAGCAGCTCATCTGCCTCTGCCGCGTGATAGTAAGACTGACCCAAAGCATGCAGAACGCTGTCTTCGTCCATCATGGGGAACAGTCCGCGCCCGATGATACCGATCAAGACTTCGCCCACCAGCGCACCGGCGGCTTGGGAGATATTGGTGAAATTATCGCTTTTGCGTATAACGACGAGCGAGCCGTAAGGCACATCAGCGTCAAGCTCTTCGGCCAGAATATCGCCAAGGCAAATACCTGGAATCGGTTCGATGCAATCTGGCATTGCCACCGGATGACCGGCCCAATCCTGCATTTCGAAAACCGAAGCCTGAACCGGAATCAACGCCCGGATCAGCATGTTAAAATGGCGGCCATCGGCCGATGAATCCATGTGGCAGGCACCCTTCCAGATGCCACCGATAAGTGAGTTTACCTGCATTTCCGCCTCGTTCAGGACATTCTGTCCATGGTTTTTCCAGGCTATTTTTAAAAGTTTTTTAGGTGCCTGATGCTCGTTTATTGCCTTAGGTCTAGATCGCAAGACCTTGACCGTCAACAATTTTACATGCCAGCGCCACATTTTCGGGAATCAGCGGCAGGGATGTCGCACTTTTTCAGGCAGTCGATTTCGGCACAAAACCGCCTAATTTTTAATAAAATAAGGGCCTATTCGGCTTGGTACACCAGACGAATTGAGATGCGACGATTTTCTGGCGCCAGCGGGTCGATTGTGTTGATTGGCTGCGTGTCTGCCACGCCAGAGACCCGCATGAACCGCGCCCCGTTGATCCCTGCGGCCATCAAGGTGCGGCGCGTGGCGTTTGCACGATCTGCGGACAGCTCCCAGTTCGTGTAGCCATTGTTCGCACCAAATGCGGCGGCGTCAGTATGGCCGATGATCTCGACAGGCTGGTTCTGCTCGGCGATCACATCGCCAATCGCCAATAGCAGCTCGCGGGTCTTTGGGGTGACATCTGCACTGCCCCGGGTAAAGAGCGACCGCTCGTCTTGATCCAACACCTGCACCGTCAACGCACCGTTCGATTTCTCCAGCCGAACATTGCGCGCCAAGTCGCTGAGCGCACCGTCTGAGGTAATCCGTTCGGCGATATCCTCTGCCATTCGGTCAATCTCAGACTTACGGCGCGCGGCCTCTTCGACAGCGGCGAGCGTGGCAGGATCAGCGGCTGCCGCAGGCTCTGGCGCATCTGCATATTCCACGACTACCTCTGCCGGCTTGTCGCGCAGGCGGCTGTCAAAGACCATCATCGGGTTGTCACGGCCAAAGGTAGGTTTTTGCACGTTGCCAGTATTGTCGACCGCGCCCGTCATCACGCCTGCGGCCATCAGCGGGCGCAAATCAGCCGCCGCATCCGAGGATGATCCGCCGTCAGAGACCGTTGGCGTAAAGTAATTTGCCAGACCGCGCAGTTTCTCCTCGTCCGAAGCAGCGAGGATCCACAAAAGCAAAAAGAACGCCATCATCGCGGTCATAAAATCCGCGTAGGCCACCTTCCAACCGCCACCGTGGTGGGCGTGGCCGCCCTCCGCTTCGTAGCGCTTGATGATGATCAATTCGTTCTTTTTGTCAGCCATTACAGGGCCTCCCGACTACACAAGATCGGGCCGATAGCCAGATCAGGAAAGCTCTGCGTTGTTGTCCGACTTGTCGCGGCTGTATTTACCCAGGCCGGCGCGCTTGGCGTATTCGGCTTTGCGTTTGGAATAGCTCGGCGCGACCAGCGGTGTGTCCGCCGCCAGATTGAACATCACGCGGTATTCCGCTTCGGTGAGGCCGTGTTCGGCACCGAGGTGACGCTTAAGCATTTTGAAACCTTTGCCGCAGCACAGACAAAAGATTGTGTCGTCGGTCATCGGCTGCTCGCCGGGTGCGGCGGCCATGCCCTGCGCTTTGGGCGCGACGGGGGCAACGGCGGCGGGGATATTGGCCAAAGCGGTCGCAGCACTGTCGGCAGGGGTGGCGCGCAAACGTTCGACCAATGTTAGAATGTCGTCGATCGTCACATCGCTGCGCGTGGCGAAACCGGAAACGATCGTCGCAATGGCGGTATCGCTTAGGTTCTGCTTGGGGGGCACATTAGGCATGGAGCAACTTCCTTGTTAAGTTAATCTTGCCTTCTGCAAGGTTCGCGAAACACCTAGAAAGGGCTTCGCAAGTGGTGCAGCAAAGATAAATTACTCTCCGCCGTTTATTCTTATCACGATTCGAATTGTATTTGGAACCCGCCCAAGCATTGACAAGCATTTTTTCGCCATATTGTGAAAAATGCATCACGGCTCCATCTGCGCGACTGTTCTGAAAATCGCGCTTTTCGGGGCCGGATCAGAGGCAACATCATTGCCTGTGGTCTGGGCGATGATCGTACTGAACAGCCCGGTAAAACCCAGACCCGCCACCGCGATCAGCGGGATATGGATGGACTTCCACAGGCTTTTGCGCGGCGCGGGCGGTTGCGGGGTAAGCGTCGCCGGGTCCAGCAATTCGGGCTCGGGCACTTCGGGCACGTCAATCGGGGCACCAAACTCAACAAAGATGCCACGCGGCATCACCGCGACCTTCACTTCGCGCCGCTCACAGCTGTCGCTAAAGCCAGCGGGGAAGAGTTCGGCAGGAATGTCGATAACCATGTTATCCTTGGGGCACCACTCTGCTGCGAGCGTATCGCGCGGAATATAGACCGATGCAAAATCATCACGGAACGCGATGTCCCGCACCAAGGTCGGCACCATTGGCAAGGGTTTGTCAGGAGTGGCCGCGATTCGCATCCGGCCGCCTGCCAGCCACATCTCAAGACTGACGTAGAAACACGCCCCCGGCTGCGCTTCGGCAGAGGGGACATACCCCTCCGGAGGGCCGGAGCGCGGCTTGCGGCGCTTGCGTGTCCCGATGGGAAAGATCTTATTCGTGCTTACCCGCTGGAACTGATCCAACTCCGGGCGCTGGCGCATCAACTCATCAAAATCCAACCCCTCTTCGCGGGCGAAGTTGTAGTTTATCAGATAATCCGCAGCGGTTTCTTCAAGTGTCTTGCTTTCTTGAATCGCTTTTAACAGCGCGTTTTCTTCGGAAAACAATAACCTACGGCAAGGATGGCCCTCAACCTCGGGGCTGACGGCAAAGCTGCCCACGGGCCGGTCAAGGATATCTGAAACCCGGTCAAAAACTGCATGCTCTTCATCATTATGAAAGACCACGAACTCGCAAAGACCGGTGGCATCCATACAAAGCAACAGCCGCATTTCAGCGGGCCAGCCCTGCACAAGAACCGAAAGCTCGGAAGGATCGACGAAATAGGCAAAGGCATCGGGCTCTTGCTGAGCGTCGACATCTTCCTTCAACTCTTCTTTGACCGAAAAACCACTATTCATCATAGAAACCCAAGTTCTTTCCTAGATAATACTTGTATAGACGTTATCGCTCAAGGATAAAGTAAGAATAGTTTCTTTTTGGAGGCGTGTGCAGCAATGACACTCTTGCTTGGTCTTGTAATGGTCTTTGGTTTGGTCTTTGGCGGCTTCATGCTGTCGGGGGGCAATATGGACATCGTTCTGCATGCCCTGCCCTACGAGGGAATGATGATCGGCGGCGCTTCACTTGGTGCTTTTGTAATTGCCAACTCATTTTCGGTGGTAAAGTCGTCGCTGGGCGGGGTTCTGCGGGTCATTAAAGGGCCGCGCTGGAAGGCGGCGGATTACAATGATCTGCTGGCGCTGATGTTCGAACTGGCGCGTCTTTATAAGACCAAGGGCATCGTTGCGATGGACGAGCATATCGAAAATCCCGAAGCGAGCCCGATCTTCCAGCGTTATCCAAAGCTGACGAAAGACCACTTCGTCACCGACCTTATCGCCGACAGCTTCCGCATGATGTCGATGCAGTTTGATGACCGTTTCCAGATGGAAGACGTGATGAACCGAAAGATCAAAAAGCACCACCATGAATCGTTGGTTTCTGCCAGCGCGATCCAAAGCATGGCCGACGGCCTGCCCGCCATCGGCATTGTTGCAGCGGTTCTGGGCGTGATCAAAACCATGTCCTCCATCGACAAACCGCCAGAGATCCTTGGCGCGATGATCGGGGGCGCCTTGGTCGGCACGTTCCTTGGGGTTTTCCTTGCCTATTGTATGGTGCAGCCCATTGCTGGCCGGTTGGAGCAGATCGAAGAAGAAGACAGCGCAATGTATACCGTGATCCGTGATGTGATCGTCGCCATCGTTGCTGGCCACCCGCCCAGCATCTGTATTGAACTGGGCCGCGGCAACATTCCCACCACGAAGCAGCCGAATTTCTCTGCCGTAGAGGCCTCGCAGCGCGAATTGCCTGCCGTATGATGGCCCGCCTGCCCCTGTTCGCGTTTATGGCACTGCTGGCCGGGCCAGCGCTGGCCGCCGGTGCCGCCAAGGATAAGGGAGAGGAGAAGGTCGACCAAGCCGAAGCCGCTGAGGCGAAGCTCCCCAACTCTATGCGCAGCCACGGAGTAATCGGCCACGTCGCCCCGATGGAGGGGCTACCGCTCCTTGATCCCGAAATACTGGAACGGATGCGCGAACGGTTGATCGTTCTCTCTCAGGGCGTGCGCCAGTGAAGCCTCGGCGCGGTGATGGGCTTGCTGTGCTCTCACGCCTAAAGCGTTTTGAGATGGAGAATGTGGCGCTGGAAATGGTCGAGGTAAACCGCGCCCTCAGCCAAATCGAGAACGAACGCCATACCCTCATGGAGCAACTTAACGACCGGGGCGATCCCGATGCCGTGGAATCCACGCGGGTCGTCTCGGCCTTTATCCGTAACGTGTCAGAGACGATTCATCGCAAAGAGGCCGAAGCCGAGCGGTTACGCGCGGATAGTGCGGGCATCCACGACCGGTTGAACGACCTTTTCGCCGAGGCCAAGCGCATAGACCTGATCCGCACCCGCCGCTCCGAAGCCCGCAAACTGGCGCTGGAACAAGCCGAAACTGCCGCTCAAGCCGAAGGCTTCCTATCGATCTGGCTGGAAGATCAACGGTAGTAACGACACCTCCCGGCGTACGGGAGGTTTTTCGACAAATTCCCCTAATTGGCGAATATCGGCCTAGAAAACGCCGCAATTGCATTTCATTAACATCGCATTCAGTTTGTCGCCGTTACGGCGGCATCGGAGAAATTTATTTAATCTATACAGGAGCCTATCTATCGCTGATGCCCCTACACACACCACAACGATTGTTCACGCTAAGCCGCAGAAGAGCGTCGTCGCGGCGTTCTTCCTCACGTTTCTTTTTGGCCCTCTTGGATTGCTCTATGCCACCGTCGCCGGCGGTGGCGTTATGATTATTCTGGCCATTCTCATCGGCGCTGTCACCTTGGGGTTTGGCGCGTTAATCACGTGGCCGCTGTCGATCATCTGGGGCGTCATCGCCGCGATGATGTCGAAACGCACACCTTCTATGCCTGCCTAAACGCTCCCCGGGGTCGCATTATCGACCCCGTTTTCCCCCAACCCGTTTTTTCCCAAAAGGAACTGCAATGAAAAGTAGAGGTTTTCTAGCCGCCGCCGCGATTGGTGCTGCATCGGTCAGCCCCGCGCCATCCTATGCGCAATCATTTCACGTCACCCTTGCCGAAGTTCAGGCGCTGTTCCAAAGCCGCGACCTTGGCGCGCGGCGCATGGTGCAAGAAAGTCTGAAGCATGCGGGCTATTACAATGGCACGATTGATGGCGCATGGGGGCCGGGGACCGCAGCCGCCTTTCGCGCGCTCATGGCCTCTGACCGCTATCAGCGTCATGCCCCGACATGGACGTTCGCACCTGAGGTGCAGGTCAGCGAAACGATGTTCTTCCTGACCTCAGACGCCTACATGTAAACCGCTGAACCTTGCCGAGGCGCCCTTGCGGGCCTCGGCCTTATACCACGTCCTGAACCGCCAATTCGGCCATACGCAGAACCGCCTCACGATTTGCCGCCACGGCGATGAAGCGTGCGTTGTGGCAGAACTTTGCGCCGCTCATACCGCTTGCATCCTCAAGATCGGCATCCGTCAGCCCAGCCCAAGCTTCGGGAAGGTCGGCGCGGGCCTCAAAACTGTCGCCACTTTTTCGGATCGTCGTCAGCGCCCAATCTTCGCCACGCGGATGCACGACAAACAATAGATGATCCGCCCCGGCCTTTTCCACTGCCGAGCGGAAGGGCATCCCGCTGGGCAGTTCCAGCACACGGCCAGTGCCTGCCGCTTCAATCGCCTGCATCACCATCGCCTCGGCGCGCCGCTTGGCGGCTTTGCCCTTGATCGCCGCCTCTACAAAGGCGCGCGCGACCGGAAGTGCCGCCATAAAGGCGCGATCGTCGGCATTCTCGCCCCGTTCGTCAAAGACAGGTTTCAGCGTTTCCAGCAGCACCGGCAACGTCATCCCAGCGAGAGGCCCTGCCACCGAAGGCTCCAACGCGCCGTTATCAATCAGATCAACGGGCAGGACAAACCCCTGATCGAAACTGCGGTGAATATCATCTACATCAGCTTCAGGTACACCAAAGCTGCGCAGATAATCGCGGCCATAGTGCTGCCAGATCAACCCGAAAGAGCTGAAAGGCTGGTCATCTTCGCGCAACGGGCCGGGGCGCTGGTGGTGGTCAAAGATCAGTGCGTCGGCGTCATAGTCGCGGCCCACATCATAGATGATCCGCCCCGCGCCGGGGGTGATCCAATCCGCATCACGGCTGCGCAGCAGCGTTGCCTCTGGGTAAAGCCGGGTAAGAATGACAGAGGACAAAAGCTCATCCGCGTGAAAGCCCCCAGAGTGGGTGACGAGATGGGTAATAGTCATGGGGACAGGCTCCGCTAAGGCTGGAAAAAGAGGTATCGGGATCATCGCGTTCGCCCCCATACTGCGGGGCGCAGCACAAGTGCAAGCGGCGGGTCTTAGCGCGAAAGCGCCACCAGCGTGGCTGAAACGGGATCAAGAATAAACGCCCCCACCTGCGCACGGGTTTGGGTCAGACCATCGCGTTGCTCTGGGATCAACTGCACGAGAGACGCAAAGCGGTTGTGATGGGTGCCATCCACTGCCCCGATGCCCGAAATATCGACAAGCTGAACGCCGTTTTTCTTGGCCAAAGCCTGAACCGCAGGGGTGCTGGCATTGGTCCGACCAACCCTAGGCCGCGCCCCGGCCAGCCCCGCAGAAATGCGCAGCGCCCGGTCATCGGGGGCAACCAAAATCGCCATAGGTGGCTCAAGCGGGCCGATAACCTCAATCTGTTTGCGGAACACATCCACGTCGATATCCGGCGCGGCAAGAACCACGTCGCTTAACCTTTCGATCACGGCATCTTTGCCCGAAAGCCGTAACTGGCGCAGGGTTTCTGCCACCAGCCATCCCCCCATACTATGGCCAAAAAGCGTGATCTTTCCCACATCAGGATCAGCGGCAAGGGTGCTGAGCACCGCGGCAAGCTCATCGCGCGAATAGGCCGCCGCGTCTTTGTCAGCGACATAGCCCACCACCGTCCCCGCCGAGGGCCAGGCAAAGAGGATCGGTTGTTCGGGCAAATCACCATCTACGGCCACCTGCGCGAGGCGAAAGAGCGATTCCGGGAAGGTTTGGTTGTATCCGTGGACAAAAACCATCACGTCTTGCCGCCCCCCCGCTCCGCGCTGGATATCAAGCGCAGACAAAGGCTCGCGGGCTGTCACGGCAAAACTGCGGCTGGGGTCTGGCTCCTCCTCTGGCCATTCGATCCGGCTTGCCTCATGGCTGGGCGGAATGGCAATGGTGAAACGCTCAAAGTTCATCTGATGTGCGCGGGCGTCTGTGTAATCGCCCGTCTTTGCTTCGCGGCCACGGGTAGAGGCGACGGTGATCGCAACGCTCTTTCCCGTGGGCTGGGCGGCAGGCACGACGGTCAGCGTCTCTCCACCCGGGCGCGGTGCGCAGGCCGATAGGGCGATGATCATCACCGCGCAGAGGGCACGCATGCCGAGGCCACCAAGGTTTTGACTTTGAGTATTGCGCATCCCTGCCCCCATCTTTCGCCGCCGTTCTAGCCTATTCTTCTAGCGAAATCATAGGCAAAAGGCCGTGACGAGGCTGGCATCAGACCTGACCAGTTGCACCCGAGACATCCGGCAGCGCCATATCCCCGCCCTCCGCCGCTGCCAGCAGGCTGCGGCCCGTCTCCAAAACGCCATCGCGGATGTCATTGGCGATGGCAGCACTCAGCGCATCGCCATCACGCGCGGTCAGCGCCGCCAGCACCTCTTTGTGACGATCGATCTGATAGTACTCCGCAACTTCGGTGATCACTTGGCGCTGAAAAGGGCCAAGCTGCAGCCAGATACTCTCGATCATCGGCAGCGACGATTGCGCGGGGTTTACGGTATAGAGAATGCGGTGAAACGCTTGGTTCAGCAGCGTTAACTGGTCTGAGTCCCGCTCGGCCACGAAACGGTCCATGCTGCCGTCAATCTCGGTCAATTTGCCGATCACGATGTCCGAAATGTAAGGCAGAGCGCGCAGGGCGGCGTGGGTTTCAACGGCGATCCGAAGGGCGACCAATTCTTCGAAACGGTCGAGCGTCATCAACGGCACGGTCAGGCGGCGGTTGTCTTTGATCTGAATTGCATGTTCCGAACTCAGCCGCCGCACCGCTTCGCGCACCGGGGTCGGGCTCAGGTGCAACCGCTCTGCGATGCCGCGCATGGTCAGCGACGTGCCCGGCGTGATCGCCCCAAGCATGATCGCGTTGCGCAGCCGCGCGTAAACATATTCCTGCGTCGTCGCCCCCGATATCTCGGGGATTTCGGGAATATTCAGCGCGTCGTTTTCCGTCTCGATCATCTTGCCGCCTTCGGTCTTTCAGGGGCGACCATAAGGTAGAGGGCAATTGACAGACAAGCGAATATTGATATTACGTTCTAACAAATGGTATCACATTTTTTGATTTCGATATCGGAAGGAATCCCATGTCTCAGAGCAAAGCCGAAGCGTGGCTGGCGCAACACCCAGAGATCGAATCGATCTTTGCCTGTGTCTGCGACCTTAACGGAACCATGCGCGGCAAGCGGGTGCCGTCGGATCAGGTTTCCAAGGTTGTCGAAGGCGGGTTGCGAATGCCCCTGTCCATCGTCGGCATGGATATCTGGGGC
Organism: Sulfitobacter sp. SH24; assembly: GCF_965641895.1. Taxonomy (NCBI): domain Bacteria; kingdom Pseudomonadati; phylum Pseudomonadota; class Alphaproteobacteria; order Rhodobacterales; family Roseobacteraceae; genus Sulfitobacter; species Sulfitobacter sp. SH24. The sequence continues at coordinate 827,950 of NZ_OZ282575.1, read as the reverse complement.
GAAGATGTCGAAAACAGCGAACTGGTGTTTGAGACTGGGGATTCCGACGGGCTGTGCGATTTCACGGGCCGCCCCCTCATGCCCATCACATGGACTTCGCGCCCGACCGCGCTGGCGATGCTGTGGATGCGTCAGGAAAACGGCACCCCCTTCCCCGGCGATCCGCGCCGCGCGCTGGCCGAAGTGGCGGCCAAGTTCAAAGCACGTGGTCTCACCCCCGTGGTTGCGACCGAGTTGGAGTTCTATCTCGTTGATCCGTCCGAGGATCACCCGCAGGCGCCCTGCTCCCCTGTCACCGGCAAGCGACTGGATTCCGACGGCGCATTGTCGCTGGACGAGTTGCAGCATTTCGATGAGTTCCTGAACGAGGTCTATGACGCCTGCGAATTGCAGGGCATCCCGGCGGATGCGGCGATCTCGGAAAACGGGGCGGGGCAGTTCGAGATCAACATGCGCCATGTCGACGATCCGCTGCGCGCGGCTGATGACGCGGTGCTGTTCAAACGGTTGGTGCGCGGCATCGCCCGCAAACATGGCTTTGCCGCAACTTTCATGGCCAAACCCTATGGCGATCTGGCGGGCAGCGGCTTTCACGTTCACTTCTCCTTGGTGGATGAAAACGGCGTCAATGTCTTCGACAACGGCGGGGAGGAAGGCACACCCCTGATGCTCAATGCCGTCGCCGGTCTGCTGGCCACGATGCAGCAAAACACGCTGACCTTCGCGCCGCATGAAAACTCCTACCGCCGCCTGCTGCCGGGTGCCCATGCGCCGACCAATGTCGCTTGGGGCTATGAGAACCGCACCGCCGCGATCCGCATCCCCGGCGGAGATGCCAAGGCACGGCGCATCGAGCACCGTGTGGCTGGGGCCGATGCGAACCCCTATCTGGTGCTGACCAGCATCTTGGGCGGCGCACTTTTGGGGATCGAGCAAGACATGCAGCCCGTCGCTCCGATCACCGGCGACGCCTATACGATGAAGCTCGACAACCTGCCGCTAGACTGGGCCACGGCGATTGATGCCTTCCGCAAAGGGCCGGATGTGCCCGGCATCTTCTCCGCCCGCTTGCAGACCATGATGGTCGAATGCAAGACCCAAGAGCTGCGCAAATTCGCACGCCAAGTGACCCATTTCGAATATGACACCTATTTGGAGATCGTCTGATGTCTCGCCAAAGCCACCCCTACGCCGGTGACGGCAGCCATACGTCGAGCTACTACGCGGCCTCGGCCAACCCCTCGCCCGAACGTCCCGAACTCAAGGGCGATCACGAGATCGACGTCTGCATCGTCGGCGCGGGCTATAGCGGTCTGTCGACCGGCCTGCATTTGGCCGAAAAGGGCTACAAAGTCGTCATCATCGAAGGCGCGCGCGTAGGCTGGGGGGCCTCGGGGCGCAACGGCGGGCAGATCGTCAACGGGTTGAACGCCAGCCTGCAAACGATCAAGCGCCGCTACGGTCAGGACACGGCGACCTTCGTGGCCGGGTTGGTGCAAGAAGGCGGCGAGATCATCCGCGAGCGGGTCCGCACCTATGACATCGAATGCGATCTCAAGGAAAAGAACATCTTCACCGGCCTCACGCCCGCGCATATGCGCGAGTTGGAGGAGCGTCAGAAGCTCTGGCAGAGCTACGGCATCGACAATCAAGAGATGCTGGACAAGGATCAGTTGCGTGCCCACGTCAATTCCGACCTCTATGAAGGCGGGCTGATTGACCATTCGGGCGGTCACATGCACCCACTCAACCTCGCCCTCGGTGAGGCGGCGGCGTTTGAGAAAAACGGCGGCACGATCTATGAGATGTCCCCCGTGACGGATGTCGATCACGACGCCCCACGCCCCGTGGTCAGAACCGCCAAGGGCACAATGACCTGCAAAACGCTGGTGCTCTGCGGCAACGCCTATCTTGGCCATGTGGTACCCACCTTGACCCCGCGGGTGATGCCCGTCTCGACCCAAGTGATGGCCACCGAACCGCTGAGCGAGGCGCAGGCTCACGCGCTACTGCCCACCGACGCCTGCATCGAAGACATCCGCTATATCCTTGATTATTATCGACTGTCGGGCGACAAACGCATGCTTTTCGGGGGCGGCACCGTCTATGGCGGTGCTGACCCGCGCGACATCAAGGCCAAGCTCAAACGCAACATGGACAAGGTCTTCCCTCAACTCAAAGACGTGAAGATCGACTATGCCTGGAGCGGCAACTTCGCCCTGTCCTTCAGCCGTGTTCCGCAGATGGGCCGGATCGGCGACAACACCTATTTCGCGCACGGATACAGCGGCCATGGCGTGACCGGCTCGCATACCTTCGGGCGCATCCTGTCCGAGGCGATCGACGGCGATCTGACCCGCTTTGACGTCTTCGCCAATGTGCCGTGGTTCCCCTTCCCCGGCGGGCGCATGTTGCGCGTGCCCTATTCGGTGATGGGATCGTGGTGGTACGGGCTGCGCGACCGTTTGGGGGTCTGAAACCTTTTGACAGGGCTGGGGGTTTCTTCAAATGACCGGGCGCACCGCCCGCCGTGACAGGAAGGATCCCCATGCCCGATCAAAAGCCCGTCTCTACAATCGTCTTCGACGTGAACGAGACCCTGCTCGACATCACGACGCTGGAACCGCTGTTCGCGCGGGTGTTCGGCGACGCCTCGGTCCTGCGCGAATGGTTCGCCGAACTGATCCTCTATTCGCAGACCATGACCCTCTCGGGCCGCTATGCCCCCTTCGGTGCGCTGGCAGGGGGTGTCTTGCGGATGGTCGGCGCGAACAAGGACGTGACGATCAGTGATGAGGACGTGACCGAGTTAAAATCGCTCATCGGCTCCATGCCCGCTCACCCGGATGTCGCCCCCGCCCTACGCAGGCTGCGCGAGGCAGGTTTCCGGCTGGTCACGCTGACCAACTCGCCCCCCTCTCCCGCGCCCACGCCGCTAGAGAAAGCTGGTATCGCTGATTTCTTCGACCGCAGCTTTAGCGTTGATGAGGTGGCAAAGTTCAAACCCCATCCGGCAACCTACCAGATGGTGGCCGAGGCGCTTGAACTGGAAACCGATGACCTTTGCATGGTGGCCTGCCATCTGTGGGACACCATCGGCGCGCAGGCGGCAGGCTGTCAGGGGGCCTTTCTGACCCGCCCCAACAACAACCTGATTAAGGCCGAAAACGTACCGCAGCCGCACTACATCTCGGACGATTTGGTTGATCTAGCCGACCAGATCACCGCCGCGAACCGCGCCTGATCCTCAACCGCCCATGCGCCGCGCCAGCCGGGTTTCCAACTGTACCATCGCGTCATAAATCAGCACTGCAAACAGCCCAACCGCCAGCCCGCCCTGAACGACAAAGGCGGTGTTGTTGGTCAAAAGCCCGGCGATGATCACCTCACCCAAGGTCCGCGCCGCCACGGTCGAGCCGATGGTCGCCGTGCCAAGCGCGATGACCACCGACAGTCGGATGCCCGTCAGCGTCACCGGCAGGGCCAGCGGCAGTTCCACCCGCCACAGCCTTTGCCAACGGCTCAGCCCGATGCCGCGCGCGGCCTCCATCGTTGCGGGAGGCAGATTGGTCAGCCCCGTCACCGCGTTTTCAAAAATCGGCAGAAGCCCATAGAGAAAGAGCGCCACCAGCGTTGGCCCGGCACCAAAGCCCAAGGCGGGAACGGCCAGAGCCAGAACCGCGACGGGCGGAAAGGTCTGCCCCATGTTGGTGATGGTGCGTGACAGCGGGCGAAAGGCCGCGCCCGCAGGCCGGGTCACAAGGACCGCCAGCGTCACCGCCACCACCGTCGCAGCAGCCGAGGCCATCGCGACCAGCGCCAGATGGCTCAGCGAGAGCGACAGAAGAGAGGCGCGCGTGTAGATCACCGGACCGTTCGCCGGGGCCAAGGGCGCAAGCAGCGGCGTGAACCACTCAGGCCGCAGGACCAAAGCCAGCAGCACCGCCACCAGAAGCGGCCGCAGGAACCAGCCGATCCTCATGCGTGCTGCCCGGCCCGGGCGCGGATTGCGTCGAGGGTCACCCGACCCATCGGCACCCCGTCTTTCGAGACCGGCACCGCCGCGCGCCCCGTCCACAGGCAGGCCGAAAGCGCGTCGCGCAGGCTGGCATCGGAAGACAGCGCTTCGCCTTCGGCGCTGCCCTCTTCCACCAACTCGGCGGCGGGGATCAGCGAGAGAAGCCGCAGGGGCCGCTCCACATCGCCGACCATATCCGCCACGAAATCGGTGGCGGGCGCGGCGATGACTTCAGCCGGTGTGCCATGCTGCACCAGCTTGCCCCCGTCCATCACTGCCACGCGGTCGCCCAGCCGGATCGCCTCTTCCATGTCGTGGGTCACCAGCATGATGGTGGAGCCAAGCCGCTGCTGAATGCGCCGCAAATCCTCCTGCGCGCGGGTGCGAATGATCGGGTCCAGCGCGCCAAAGGGTTCGTCCATCAACAGCAAATCAGGCCGCGAGGCCAAGGCCCGCGCCACACCGACACGCTGCTGCTGCCCGCCTGACAGTTCCGCCGGATAACGGTCGCGGAATTGCGCGGGGTCCATCGAGAAAAGCGCCAGCAGTTCATCCACCCGCGCCGCGATCTTGTCGCGCGTCCAGCCCAGCAGTTGCGGTACCGCGCCGATGTTGCGCCCCACGGTGTGATGCGGGAACAGCCCGTGCCCTTGGATGGCATAGCCGATGCGCCGCCGCAGGATATGCGGCTTCACCGACAGGGTGGAGTCGCCGTTGATCCGCACCTCCCCCGAGGTCGGCTCCTCCAGCCGGTTGATCATCCGCAAAAGCGTCGTTTTCCCTGAGCCGGAGGTGCCGACGATCACCGTGATCGTGCCCGTCTCCACCGTCATCGACACGGAATCCACCGCGCGAATGTCGCCATAAGTCTTGGTGATGCGGTCGATCTCGATCATGCGCTGTCCTTTGGGGTCTTGCGGGTCAGTTCGACCAATATATCCATCACGATGGCCGCCGTCAGGGCCAGCGCCAAGGTCGGCAGGGCACCCAGCAGGATCAGGTCGGTCGCGGTCTGGTTCAGCCCTTGGAAGACGAACGTGCCAAAGCCGCCGCCGCCGATCAGGCCGGCGATGACCGCCAGCCCGATGTTCTGCACCAATACGATGCGCAGCCCGGTCAGGATGATCGGAAGGCCCAGCGGGAACTCTACCCGCAACAGACGCTGAAGGGGCGTCATCCCCATGCCCCGCGCGGCCTCAAGCGCCGCAGGCGGGGCGGATGCGAGCCCCGCCACCGTGTTGCCGACCACGGGCAGCAACGAATAGAGCACCAGCGCCAAAAACGCAGGCGCAAAGCCGATGCCCGCGATGCCGAGCGCCCTCGCGCCGGGCAGGTTGGCCCCCACCCAGCCGAGGATCGGGATCATAAGGCCGAACATGGCAAGCGAAGGAATGGTTTGCAAAAAGCTCAACACCGGCAAGGTGGCCCCGCGCAGGCTGGCAAGGCGGTGGCAAAGTACGCCGAGCGGAAAGCCAATCACCGCCGCGGCAGCAAGCGAGCCGAAGGCCAGCCCCAGATGGCGCAGGAACTCCCGACCAAAGGCATCCGCGCGGCTGGCATGTTCCTGCATGACCGACAGATCCGACAGCACCCCCGACCACAGGATCGCGCCCAACACTGCAAGCACGCCCACCAGCACAGCCCCGCGCATCAGCGGCCCCGGTGCCATCGCGGCAAGTGCATCAGCCATGAGCAACATGAAGACGACCAGCAGGCACCAAAAGCCCACCGAGGGCGAAACACGGGCATAGTCACCGGCCTCGGCCAGCAAACCGGACGCCCCTTGGGTCAGCAGCCACAGCAGACCGCCGACGCCCAAAGCCGCTCCTGCAATACGCAGGCTGTTCCGTCCTGCGGGGAGCCCCATGATCAGACCCGCAACGATCGCGGCGAGCCCCGGCAGCACAACGGGCAAAGAGGCCACGCCCCATGCCATCACCCCTTCACCCGCCACAATCCGATTGGCGGCGTGGGTCATGAAAGGCACGCAAAGCGCCGCCGCGCCCAGCACGGCGAACAAAAGCCCCGGCGCAGAAAACCCTGCGCCGGGGCCGGTCAATGTCCGGGTGGCGGAGATCAGTCCAGCACCCCGGTCTCGGTCAGATAAGCGCGGGCCACGGCCTCGGCTGGCTCCCCGCCGACCTGAATGCGACCGTTCAGCTTTTGCAGCGTCGCCATGTCGAGCCCGGCGAAGATCGGGTTCAGCACCTCGGCGATCTGGGGGTATTCCTCCAACACTTCGGCGCGGACGATGGGGGCGGGTTCATAGACCGGCTGCACGCCCTTGTCGTCTTCCATCACCACAAGGCCGGTCGCACCGACACCGCCATCGGTGCCATACACCATCGCCGCGTTCACGCCCGATGTGCCACGCGCCGCCGCCTGAATGGTCGCTGCCGTGTCACCGCCCGACAGGATCACGGTCTGATCTTGGGTCAGCTCAAAGCCGTAGGTCTCTTGCATCGCGGGAAGCACGGCGGGGGAGGACACGAACTCGGTCGAGGCGGCAAGCTTCACCTCACCGCCCTCGGCCACCCATGCGCCGAAATCGGACATGGTGGTGAGGTTATTTTCCTCGGCTACCGGGCCGGTCACGGCGATGGCCCATGTGTTGTTGGCCGGCGCGGAATCGAGCCAAGTGATGTTATTCTCACCGCCGTCCAATTCCTTGGCCCGGGCATGGGCCTTGGCCGCGTCTTTCCAAACATCGCTTTCCGCTTCGTTAAAGAAGAAAGCCGCGTTGCCGGTGTATTCGGGGTAAATGTCGATCTGGTCAGACAGGATCGCTTCGCGCACCACCTGTGTGCCACCCAGCTGCAGACGCCGCTCAACCGGCAGCCCTGCATCTTCGAGCGCCAGCGCGATGACGTTGCCCAAGAGGCCGCCTTCGGTGTCGATCTTCGACGAAACGGTGATGTCCGCCGAGGCGGCAGAGGCCAGAGTGGCGGCAAGGCCAGCGGCGGCGGCGGTAGAGAGAATGCGGGTACCCATCGGAAGATGACTCCTTGACAGCAATGAACAGACACAGCGAAGCGCCATTTGAAAACGGTAAGGTAGCGGGCATGTCACCGAAACCAAGGAGGAAATCCGGTGCTGCTCTCATTTTTTCGCTAGGTGGCGCTCACGAAAAAGGGCGCCCCCGGCATTACCAGAGGCGCCCTTCTTCTCATTATCGCTTTATTTAGACAGCCTTCGCTGCCTCGGCTTCGCGCGCGGCACTGCGCTTGAAGAAAATAAAGTACAGCACCGGTGCCGCGATCAGTGTCAGGACCGAAGCAAATGCCAATCCACCCATGATCGTTGCCGCCATTGACTGGAAAAACGCATCCGACAAAAGCGGCAGCATCCCCAGAATGGTTGTGGCCGCAGCCAAGAACACCGGGCGCAAACGCGAAGTCGACGCAAGCACGATGGCCTCTTTCAGATCCAACGTCGGATCAGCGGCACGGGTAAGATCGATCTCTTCCACCAACACGATGCCGTTCTTGATCAACATCCCCGAGAGCGACAACAGCCCCAAAAGCGCGGTGAAGGTAAAGGGCAGCCCCGTTCCCAGTAGCGCAAGGCTGACCCCGTTGACCGCCATCGGCACCAAGAGCCAGATAATGATCGGCTGTTTCAGCGCGTTGAACAGCAGGACCGAGATCAGCACCATGATGATAAGACTGAACGGCAACTGCTTGCCCAAAGCGGCCTGCGCTTCGCCCGCACTTTCCAATTCACCGCCCCACTCCATCGCATAGCCTTCGGGGATCTCCATCGCTTCAATGGTTTCCTGCACCTCGGCTTGGACCTGCGCTGCTGTCACACCCCGTGGAATATCGGCCCCCACGGTGATGACATCAGCCCGGTCGCGGCGGTAAAGCAGTGTGTCCTGCGGTTCGAACCTGAAACCGTCGATCACCTGCTCCATCGGAATCAGCGCATTGGTGTTTTGCTCATAGAGAACATGGTCCGTCAGCGCCAAATCAGCGTCCCGTGGGGCGCGGATCACGATGGGAATCTGACGATCCCGCTCGCGGAAGGTCCCACCGCTGGTGCCTTCGGTGGCAAACTGCAACGTCTCCGTGATCTCGGTCCTTGAAATACCCGCATCCTGCGCGCGCTCTTCGGCATAGATTGGTCGCAGCACCAATTCACGCTCGCGCCAATCCTGACGCGGGGTGATGATATTGTCCGACGCCGCCTGCATCCGCGACATGGCTTCATCGGCCAGATCACGCAGCACATCAGGATTCCGGCCCGAGAAACGCACCTCGATCGGTGCGCCGCCCCCTGGCCCAAAGGCCAGACGTTTGGCCCGGAACTCCCCTTGGGGAAGGGCATCGACCGCGAATTCTTCGAGCGCGTTCATCTCGTCTTGGATCACCTCAAGATCGGAGACACGAACGATGAGATGGCCATAGCTGGGGTTGGGGTCTTCGGCCTGATATGTCAGCATGAAACGCGCCGCCCCCTGCCCCGCGTAGGATGTCACGTTCTCAACGTTTTCACGCTCCGCCAGCCAATCTTCAAGCACGGCCAGATCATTAGACGTCTGGTGGATCGAAGAGCCTTGCGGCAATTTGTAGTGCACAAAGTAAAGCGGCGTGTTGCTGTCGGGGAAGAACTGCTGCTTGATCTGCCCAAAAAGGGCATAGCAAACGACCGTGCCCGCGATCAGTCCAGCAACCACCAGCCAACGCAGTTTGAGCGACGCGCGCAGCACGGCGGCATAACCTCTAAAGATCGCCCCGTCATAGCCGCCCGCACCACCTTCGGCCCCGCGTTTAAAGAAGTAGTGCCCCAAAAGCGGGGTCGCGGTGATGGCCAGCACCCAAGACAGCAACAGCGAAATGCCGATCACAGCAAAGAGCGAAAATAGAAATTCACCCGTCGCATCAGGGCTTAGCCCGATCCCGGCAAAGGCCATGATCCCGATGACCGTGGCTCCCAAAAGCGGGATCTGCGTTTTGCTTGCCGCCTCGGTCGCCGCCTCGCGAGAGCTTTTGCCCTGCTGCATAGAGATCTGCATCCCTTCGGCCACAACGATGGCGTTGTCGACCAGCATCCCCATCGCGATGATCAACGCCCCGAGGGAAATACGCTCCATCTCAATCGCGCCAAGCGCCATGAAAAAGAGCGTGCCCACCACCGTCAGCAACAAGGTGGAGCCCACAACAACCGCCGCACGCCAGCCCATGAAGACGGCCAGCACCGCAACCACGATGGCAACGGACATGGCAAGGTTCACCAGAAAGGCGTTCGACGCTTCTTCGACCACCGTATGCTGACGGTAGATGGATTCAATCGAGATGCCCAAGGGCAGCGTTTCGCGCAGTTGCGCAAGCTTGTCGTCTACCCGTTTGCCGATGTCGACGATATTATCGGTCGCGATGCCGGCAACGCCGACGGTAAAGGCGTCTTGCCGGTTGTGTCGGATCACAAGCTCAGGGTCGGCTTCGCGGGTGCGGTAGATATTGGTCACATCGGCAAGGTTAATCACCTGACCACCAACCCCTACAGACAGCGCGGCGATCTCAGACACGCTGTCAGACCCTTCGGGCCGCTGGATCAGCGTGCGTCCCTCGTCACCCTGAATGACACCCCCGTCGACAATTTCATTGGCGCTGGAAACCGCACCGACAATCGCCGTGGGTGGAATGCCGAGCGTGGTGCTGAGCGCAAGCTGCGGCTCGACATAGATCACCTCATTCGGCACGCCCGACAGCGCCACATCTGACACGCCTTCCACTAGCAGCAGTTCACGCCGCAGGTAGCTGGACAGCTCATTCACCTCTGCGTCAGAGTAACCATCGGCCGTGACGGCATAGTAGATCCCGTAAACGTCACCGAAGCCGTCGTTCACATAGGGCTGAGACGCCCCACTTGGCATGGGGGCCTCATTCACGCGGTTGCGCAACTTGGTCCAGATTTCCGGCAGTTCGGACCCGTCGAACGTGTCCTGCATATTGACCGTGATCCATGACAGACCGGGCTGGTTCATGGATTCGATGTCCTTAATCTCGGACATCTTTTGGATCTGTGATTCTAGCGGCTCAGTGACCTCAAGCGCCACCTCTTCGGCAGAGGCGCCGGGGTATTGCGTCACGACCACAGCGGTTTTGATGGTGAATGCCGGGTCTTCGAGACGGCCAAGGGTCGCGAAACCCCAGATGCCGCCCAAAAGACAGATCAGCATTATGATCCACGTATAGATCGGGCGGTTGATGGACAGGCGTGCGATATCCATGCGCTCAGTCTCCGAAGCCGACGAAGCGGCGCACTGCGGCCCCGTCTTCAAGCTGGCTTGCGCCGCTCACGACGATCTCTTGCCCGTCAGAAAGGCCCGAATTGACCGTGACATCGCCCCGAACAGTCGGGGTAATTTCAACCTCGGTGCGGGTGACCGTCCCCTCCCGTGCGCCGGTGGGATCGAACACCATGACATAGGTGCCGCGATCATTGCCCACGACGATAGCGGAATCAGGGACAATGATGCTTTGCCCGCCGATGTTCAGCGTGGCGCGCACCTCGACCGAGGCACCGGGCAGCGGCACAAAGTCTTCGGGCAACTCGGCCCCGAGGGTGATGCTATAGGTCTGCCCGATATCCGCGGTTTCAGCGTTGTACTCGCGGATCGCCATCGGGTAGCTTTCCGAATTGGCCGGGAATTTTGCCACGAACCGCACATTAGGATCACGCCCCGCGCGCAGGAACAAGGTTTCAGGCACGTCGATCTCGACCCGCAGTTCTGACATGTCATGCAGGCGCACCACTGGTGTACCAGAGCTGACGGTGGAGTAGTTGGGCACCAAGCGCGACGCCACAATCGCATCAAATGGCGCGTGCAAAGTGGCGTTTTCAAGGTCGCGTTCTGCATTGCGCACGGCGATGTCGTTCACCGTCACGGCAGTTTCGGCGTCTTGAAGGTTAACCTCCGCAACCGACGACCCGGCCAATTTCTGATAGCGTTCCATCGTGCGGCGGGCCTGCGCGTCATTGGCCTGCGCCTGCTCTAACGCCAGTTCAAACGGCTCTAGGTCCATCCGCGCCACGACCGAGTCTTTGCTGACCGTGGTCCCCTCTTCGACGGGAAACTGCTCGATCTGTCCGCCGACCTGAAAGGCAAGGTCCACGGTTTCACGTGCAACCACCTTGCCAAAAAACACGCGCTCCATCTCGGCGTTGCTGACCTTGACCGTTTCCAGCTTTACCACCGGCATTTCGGCCGCGGCGGCCATTGGGCCAGCCACTGCCGCAGCTAGGGTCAGCGCAAACCCCAACAGTCGCCCCGCGCCTGCGACGCGTATCGTCTCATTAAGCCAGTTGGCCATGGTCAGTCTTCCTTATGTGTAGCATCCGGCACAGGCCCGAGGGCGGCGGTCAGACATAGTTGTTTGAGGGTGCGCAACTGCGCGAGAAAATGTGCACGGTCCTGCGCATGCATACCTGCGGCCTTGGCGGCGCGTTGAAGGCAATCGGCAAGGGCCTCGACGGTCATACCTGCGCGGTTGATTGCGCCTTCATGGGGCATCAGCACCTCGGCAATAACAGCGCGGAACCGACCAGCAGAGCATTGCAGCGCCTCTTGGCTGACCGCATTTGCCCCATCAATAAAATCTTGGGCGTTGGGCATCGCCTGCATCGTGTCAAAACCCCGCACCACCATCCGGTCAAAGATCAGATCAATCTGAGCGGCCAGATCGGGGGCCTTAGGCAACTCTTCGGCGATCTCTTCAAGCGCAAGCTCGGTATAGCGCCCGATGAGCCCGCGCAGAATGTCGTCCTTGTTGCGAAAACGGTTGTAGAGGGTCTGACGCGAGACGCCCGCCTCTTCGCAGAGATCCCCCATGCTGGTACGCTTGACCCCATAGCGCGAAAAGACATGCAGCGCAGCGTCAAGCACGGTCTTTTCAAGTTCGGTCATGGGGAATCCTAAGCTTTGGCTAAGCCGCAATTGGACATTTGAACCAAATATGTCAACATGTAAAAGATGACTCACAAAGCCCAAGTGGATCACGAATGCGTTTTTGCACAGATTCCGCGTTCAGAGTGCAGAAATGAGGCTCCCTAGATAGAGTGTTAGCGGCAGCGTGAAAAAGCTCAGCAGCGTCTGCGTGGTGATGATCGCCGCCATCAATGGCGCATCTCCCCGCATTTCACGCGCCAGCGTATAGCTGGCCACCCCGGTTGGCAGAGCCGCAAAGATCAGGGCAATTTGCAGCGTCAGCGGCGCGGGGTTCAACACCAGCGCCGCCAGAAGCACGGCCAGCGGGTTCACCAGATGTTTGCCCACAATCGACAGCCCGATGACCGAGACAGACCCCGACAGCCCGCGCAGCCGCAGATTGGCCCCCACACAAAGCAGCATGATCGGAAGGGCCGCATCGCCCAAAATCCGCGCGCTTTCGTGCAGGACCGGCACTTCGTGCAGACCGGCGAAGTTGAAAAACACACCCGCAAGGATGCCAAGGATCAGCGGGTTCTTGACCAACCCTTTGAGGATGGATTTACCGCCCCCGCCCAACTGTCGGGTCATCAGCGTTACCACAGTTACATTCACCACCGGCACCAGCAGCGCCGAGCCAAGTACCGCGATCTGTAGCCCCGCTGTACCAAAGACGGCCTCGGCAATCGCAAGGCCAATGAAGGTGTTGAACCGCGCACTGCCCTGCATCAGCGAACTGCCCTGCGGCGCGGCATAGGCCCGCCCGAACAGCCACCCACAAAGGATCGCCGCAAAGAACCCGGCATAGAGCAGCAGGGCATAGTCCCCGAGGCCCCCGCTGAGGTCTGCCGCCGAGATCTTGGCAAAGAACAGCGCGGGCATCAGCACCCAATAGACCAGCCGGTCATTCAGGTTCCAAAATTTGGTTGAGGGGATGCCGCCCCGCCGCAGGCCATAGCCCATGAGGATCAGCGCAAAGACCGGCGCGATGGCCAGAAAGATAGTGAACATATTAACCGCCCGGAAGGATCGCGCGGACCCTAGGCGGCGCTTGGCCCGGATGCAACAGGGGCAGTCGCCTCAATTGAGGGCACCCTGGCCCCGAAGGGCCGGGGCATGGGTTAATCGCTGCCGCGCACGGCGATTTGGGCGTTTGCGGCGGGGCGGAACTTCAGCTGGATGACAAAGATCAACGCCGCAATCGCGATGCCGATCAGGTCGGTCACCAAACCGCCCGCGATCATGCACAGCGCCGCAAGGACCAGACCCAACCGGATGAACCACGCGGCCAAGCTGCCCGCAAACCAGCCCTGCATGCCCGATGACAGCAGATAGACGCCAAAGATCGCTGTAACACCGGCGCGGATCACCTCGAACCATGTGCCGTCCATCAGGATTGCGCCGTTGTAGAAGAACATGAAGGGCACGATGAAGGCCGAGATGCCGATCTTGAAGGACGCCACTGAAGTCTCCATCGGGTTGGCCCCCGATATCCCTGCCGCCGCGTAACTGGCCAGCGCCACGGGCGGCGTGATGGCCGAGACCACGGCGAAGTAGAAGACAAAGAAATGCGCCGTCAGCAGCGGAATGCCCAGTTGCACCAGCCCCGGCGCCACGACCGAGGCCGCCACCGCATAGGCCGCCGTGGTCGGCATGCCCATCCCCAGCAGAATGGCGATACACATGGCAAAGAACAGGGCGAGGAATTGGCTTGCCTCCGCCAGACCCAGCAGCACGGAAGAGAAACGCGCGCCGACACCGGTCAGGCTGATGACACCCACGATGATGCCCGCACAGGCGCAGACCGCGATGATCTGGATCGACATGATCCCGGCCAAGTCAAAGGCTTTGACGATGCTGCGCGGCCCCATGCGGAAGGGCGTGAACCACGACACCACCGCCGCTGCCGCCGTCGCCAGCGTGCCCGCGCGGATGATCGAATAGCCCATGAACAGCGCATAGATCAGGATGATGATCGGAATGAACAGGAACACCCGGCGCATCATGTCCTTGAGCTTGGGCAGCTCTTCAGAACGCATCCCGCGCATGCCCAGCTTGGCCGCTTCGAAATCCACCATGAAGTAGATCGACACGAAGTAGAGCACCGCCGGGATGATCGCCGCCACGGCGATGTCGGTGTAAGGAATGCCCGTGATCTCGGCCATGATAAAGGCACCTGCCCCCATGATCGGCGGCATGATCTGCCCACCGGTCGAGGCCGCAGCCTCAACCGCGCCTGCGGTACGGGCCGGGTAGCCGACCTTTTTCATCAGCGGAATGGTCAGCGATCCGGTCGCCACCACATTCCCCGCCGAAGTGCCGTTGATCATGCCCATGAGGCCCGAGGCAAAGATCGCAACCTTTGCAGGCCCCCCGCGCGAACGTCCCGCAGCGGCAAAGGCGAAATTGACGAAGTAGTCGCCCACTTTCGAGGCCTGAAGGAAGGCCGCGAAGATGATGAACAAGATGATGTAGGTCGAAGAGACCGCCGTGGTCGGCCCGAGGATACCCGCATCGGTGTAGACTTGGCTAAAGAACCGCGTCCACTGGATGTTGGGCGCATTCAGGAAGCCCGGCAGCATATCCCCCACAAAGACGTAGATCAGGAAGATGCCCGAGATCACGATCAGCGCAAGCCCCGCAACCCGGCGCGTCAGCTCCATGATCAACGCGGTGCCTGCGACAGCGGCGATGGAAATGCCGATGGGCGCAAAGGGCGTGCCCGTCGAGTTGCGCATCAAGGTGCTGTACATGGTGATCAGATAGATCGCCACGGCGATGCCACAGACCGACAGCAACAGATCCGCGGGCGAAACCTGCCCCCGCTCACGGCCCCGAAGCCAGCCGACAACGATACCTATGGCCGTCGCCGCCACCAGCGGCAGACCATAGTGGTAAATTTCGAGGTTCTTGAACTCGGGGCTCATGCCATTCCACTGCACCCCGGAGTTGATCTGACTGGCGATGCCCCAGGCTGTCCAGATGGCATAAAGCGCAGGGATCATCGCAGCCCATGCCACGAAATCCAACGGATGACGGCCCTGCCCGGCGCCTTCGTCGACAAATCCGCGGGCGGAATAGAGCGTGAAACCAAGGATCAGCGCGCCCGCGATGTGCACGATGCGGAAGTTCCATGTCTCCATCGGGAAGGTCGGCAAAAGCGGGATGCGGATGCCGGTAAGCTCACCAATCGACATGCCGTTCAACGCGGCCATGTGAAAGAACGCATAGATGGCCGACATGGCCGCGACGACCAGATAGGTGCGCCCGGTGAATATGCGACGGTTGCTTTCTACGGGTTCGTCATCAACCCCTTCGGCGACAATCGGGCCTTGAGGGTCGGCGCTATGCTGGTCTGTCATGGAAGCTCCCTTTCCCGGCAATCATGCGGGATGATGGCAAGATGCCGCCCCGATTAGGGACGGCATGCAAGTTTGTCTAGGCGTTAGCTTAGTTGCCGTAGATCATGTCGTCAGGAATGTCGGCATTCGCGTTCTCTTTGAACCACGCCGCCGCACCGGGGTGCCATTTCAGGACTTTGTTTTTGTCCCAGTTCTCAGGCAGGGTCGACGCCGCCGCTTTATGGATGCCCGTCATACGCTCGTTATCGGACATGACCACGTCCACCGCCGCTTTCACGAAAGATTCCGGCAGATCGCAGTTGGCGATAGAGAAGTTCCACATGGAGACCGACCGCGCGTCCGCTTCCAGCGTGGTGTAGGTGCTGGCTTTGATCGCGAACTCGGATACCGGGAATTCTTCAAGCAGTTTGGCCTGCTCTTCCTCGGTGAACTCGATGATGTTCACATCGGTCTGAACTTCCAACTGGCTGACCGCTGGCACAGGTACACCGGCGGCAAAAGCGATCACGTCCAGCAGACCATCCTGCAACTGACCACCCAGATCGGTCCAACCACCGTTGCGGCGCTCATATTGCACGCCCAGCGTGTCCATCATGCGCGGGAAATAAGTGTCAGAGGTGGAGCCCGCCGGACCAAAGCCGATCTTGGCCCCTGCTGGGATGTCAGCCACGGTTTCGATGCCCGAGGACGCAAGCGCGGTCACCGAGAAAGGCGTCTGGTACATCGGGAACATCGCGCAGGCTTGGGTCATTTCCAGACCGGGTGCGATGGGGTTGGTCCCTGCCAGAGATTCCGCCGCCGGGCCCATCGTGGTCATGCCGAAGGCCGCTTCGCCGGTGTGGACCAGCGCCATGTTCTGCATCGGGCCGCCGGTGACTTCGCCGCCGCCTGTCAGACCCAGTTCTTTGGCCACGAGGTTCGCCCAGCCGGAGCCATAGGCGAAGTAAGTGCCACCTTGGCTGGCGGTGCCGACGGTAAAGCTGCTTGGCCAACCAGTTTTATCAACGTCCTGTGCGACGGCGGCGCCTGCCAGAATGGTGCTGGCGGCGAGGATTGCGGTGAATTTCATGTCTCTCTCCCTTGATTAACCTTACCGAACGTAAGCTTTTGATGCCCCGCTCGGCTGCTGTGTTCAGCTTGCCGCGCTAGTTAAATGTACTCCAACCCTCAGTGGCAAGACCGAAAATGCCACAGCTGCCCAGTTCGGGACCAAAGAAGCATTCTGCTGAAGGAATAGGTCAAAATGTCCTGAACTTTTCGGATTTTGGCGCTGCCCCAAGATCGCGGGCGGTTTGCACGGCCCTAAACGCCGACGCCCATGCACGAAAAAGGGCGAGCGCCTCACGCCACCCGCCCTTCTGCTTTGACACGCGGCCCTATTGCTCAGGATCGCGGGATTGGTCATCGCATTACGCCGCAGCCAACTCCTGCTCCAACTGCCGGGTCGGGGCGCCGGGAACCGGGGCGAGCGGTGCCAGAATTCGGTACAGCACAGGCGTCAGAAAAAGCGTGAAGACAGTGGCGAAGCCAAGCCCGCCCACGATGACCCAGCCGACGGAAATGCGCGCTTCGGCCCCGGCCCCTGTGGCTGCGATCAAAGGCACCCCACCCAACACGGTCGAAACCATGGTCATCATCACAGGCCGCAAACGCAGGCGCATGGCGCTGCGGATCGCGGCATCAACCGTGGCCCCCGCTTCGCGCAATTGGTTTGCGAATTCCACGATCAAGATGCCGTTCTTGGCCATGATGCCGACTAAAAGCACCAAACCGATCTGGCTGTAGTAGTTCAGACTGCCGCCCGTCACGGCGATTGCCACCACCGCAGCACCCAGCCCGAACGGCACGGCGAGCATGATAACGGCAGCAGAGATCAGGCTTTCAAACTGTGCCGACAGCACCAAGAGCACGATGACAAACGCAATGCCGAAGACCATATAGATGCCGCTCTCAGCTGTCTCTAAGCTGGCCGCTTCGCCGGTGAACACAAGGGTCACGCCTTCATCCAAGACATCGCGCGCCAGTTCCTCAAGCGCCGCTGCCGCCTCGCCCATGTCCACCCCGCTGGGCAGGGCCGCTTGGACCGCCACAGCGCGGTTGCCTTCCTCACGGCTGACCCGCGACAGGCCCGCCACCTGCTCAAACTGCGCCACGCTCGACAGGGGCAGAAAACTGCCCGTATCGCCGCGCAGGGACACGGTGTTGAGGTCGGCAGGATCATTAATCGGGCGGCCACCCGGCTCGACCTGTACCGTGATCTCTTCGCCGTTCAGAAACACCTCTGCGGCCTCTACCCCGGCGGTCATGGCGCTGATCGTGGCGTCGATCTCAGAAGGGGTCAGCCCATATTCCCGCGCCAGATCGGCATCAATTGTCACCTCAATCTCAGGGACATAGGCCTCTTCGCTAAGCTGCGCGCTTGAAAACAGCGCGGGCTGCGCCTGCATGGCTGCGACCAGCTTTTCAGCCTGCGCGGTCAGCAGCGCAGGGTTCGTCCCCGTCACCGCCGCCGTGAGGCCCGAGCCACCGCCCCGAATACCAAGGCTGTTGGGCGAGCGTGCAAAGACGGTGAGGCCGGTGATCGCCTGAAACTCGCGGTTTAGTTCGGCCATGATCTCTTCTTGCGAGCGGTCCCGTTCTGCCCAATCGGCAAGCTTCACGATAACAAAGGCCGATGTCCCCCCGCCAAGCCCGACGATGGATTGTACCGCCGCGACCTCACCGCTTTCGACATAGGGGGCCACCATGCTTTCGATCTGCTGCACCTGCTGATCGGTAAAGCTGGATGACACGCCCGATGGCGCACGGGCCCGAACCATGAAGGCTCCCCGGTCTTCAGTCGGGGTCAACGCACTGTTGAGCGAGCCATAGAGAGAGATTGAAAAGACCCCAAAGCACAGCGCCAGCGCAACGACCAAGATCGGCAACGCAAGCGCGCGGTCCACCAGCCAAAGCAAGCCGCGACCCAGCAGGCTGGCATCGCCCTCAGAGCCCTCCGTCACGGGTTCCCCAGTGCGGCCCGGGTCCAAAAAGGCGGCCAGCATAGGGACCAGCGTCAACGCCACGAAAGACGAGATCGTCACGCAGAAAGCCAGCACAAAGCCGAACTCAAGGAAAATGCCCCCCGCCTGCCCCGGCAGGAACGAGATCGGGATAAAGACCGCTGCCAATGTGGCCGTGGTCGAGATGACGGCGAAGAAGACCTCATTCGCCCCCTCGGCTGCCGCCGCGTACCGACCTAACCCTTCTTGCCGTTTACGCACAACGTTTTCGACCACGACAATGGCGTCATCAACGACCATGCCGGTGGCCAAGACCAAGGCCAACAGCGTGATTGTGTTGACCGAAAACCCCGCCATCCAGATCGCCGCCAATGTCCCGATCAGCGCCACCGGAATGGTCAGCGCCGGGATTAGCACTGCACGCCACGAACGCAGGAATGCGTAGAGCACCAGTACCACGATCACCACGGCCAGCAGGATTGAACTTACAACCTCGTCCAGCGCCTGTTCGACATAGATGCCGTCATCGGCCGTCGTGATCATCTGCACCCCATCGGGCATGTCCAGTTGCAAATCAGCCAAGGCGGCAGCAACGTCTTGGCTGATGGTCAGCGTATTTGCGACCGACTGGCGATAGACATTGATCGCCACAGCAGCTTGTTCATTCACCCGCGAGAAAACCGTACGGTCCACGGCAGTCAACTGCACCAATGCCACGTCGCTCAACCGGGTATTCCTGTCGATCCGCAGGCTGGCGATGTCTTCGACTAACACATCTTCTGAGGCGAGTTTCAGGGTCAGTTTCTGATCTGCACTTTCCAAAGTGCCGAGGGCCGCGCTGTTATCAAGCTGTGCCAATGCGGTGGAGACATCCTCAACCGTAAGCCCCCGCCCCGTCAGCGCGGTCATGTTCAACCGCACGAGATACTCATACTCCTGCGTGCCCGCGACCTCGACCGTGGCGATCCCGTCAATGCCACCCAATTCGGTCGCAACGCGGTCTTCGGCCAGCCGAGACAGGTCTTCAAGGCTGGCCGTGCCATAAAGGGCAACACGAATGATCGGATCGGCGTCTGCATCGTTCTTGCTAACCTCCGGCTCCAGATCATCAGGTAGTTGCCGGCTAAGCCCCGCCACGATCTCGCGCGCCTCATTCGAGGCTGTGTTGATATCCACGGATGACGACAGTTCCAGCGTGATCCGCGAACTGCCAAAGCTGGACTGGGAGGAAATTGCTTCGACCCCCTCCAGTGCGCTTAACGCATCCTCAAGCACCGCTGTGACTTCGGTATCGACCGTCTCAGGCGCGGCATTTTCATATGTGGTGCGCACCGACAAAACGGGTTGATCGACGTTGGGCATCTCACGAATATCGACGCCAAGATACGCAGCGGCACCTGCGATGATGATCAGCAGGTTCAAAACAACCGCCAAGACAGGCCGTTTGACGAACAGACTGGAAAAGCCTGCTTTGGGCGCGGGATTACTCATTTACAGAAGGCTCCTGCGCGTTGGGCCTAGGCGCTCTGCGCTTTTTGGTTTCCGCTTGGGCCAATTGCAACGTCTGGACCTGCCCACCTTCGCGCAACTTTTGCACCCCTTCGACAACGATCTGATCGCCCTCAGCCAACGTGCCATCGACCCAGACGCGATCATCCAAACGATGCCGGATGGTAACAGGCACGCGGCGTACAGTGCCCTGCTCGGCCACGAAAACAGACGCGCCCTCGCGGCTCCACGCGATCGAAAGGGCCGGGATCGCGGGCATCGCCTCTTGCTCTTCTACCAATACCACATTGGCGATCATCCCATGGCGCAGCCCGGTGACATCGCCCTGAAGCTGCGCCTCGACGTCAATAAGCCGCGTGACTGGATCAATTTCAGTATCAATCGCGGTGATCTGCGCTTTAAACACCTGCCCGATACGCGCGGGCAGCAGCACATCCACCGACAGGCCCGGCTCCAGCACGGCAACGGCCCGTTCGGGCAAGGAAAAGCCCACCTTTAGCTGCTCGGGCACACTTACGGTGGTGATCTGCGCGTTCGCGTTCAGATAGTCACCCAACCGCGCATCAATCAGGCCGACCACCCCATCAATGGGTGATCGGATGATGCGCCGATCAAGCGCCAATTCGGCGCGGTCGACTGCCACCTGCGCGAGGTCGGTCGCCGTCTGCGCCTCTTGGACCTGTACCGAGGTGACGGCCACAGACCCTGTCGCGCTTAGCCGTTCCACCCGTTCCAGCGCATTTTCCGCCTCAGCTAGCGATGCCTTCGCGCTGTTAAGATCAAGCTTTTGGGTTCGTTGCTCTAGCCGTAGCAGCGGCGCATCTGCGGTCACCCGGTCGCCCGGTGCAACCAGCAGTTCTTCGACTTGGCCGCTAGCCTCTGCCACCACCGCGACGCGTGCGGTGGATTCGATCGTGCCGACGGCCTGATATTCCAACACATAGGGGCTAAGTTCGACGGATTGCATGGTCACTGTGGCGGCGCGATTGCCACCCGGTCGCCCACCGCCCGGTCGGCCTCCACCCGGAGCCGCACCTGCGCCGCTCTCTTCCGCCGCGACCGCACCTTGGGACGGCATCAGCCGCTCCCCAAAGAGCCAATAGGTCACAGCAGCCACGGCCATTAAGCCGAGCAATAACTCCGCAATTCGCTTCATCGCAATTTCTTCCCGGTTAGCCGACTTGAAGCTGATACGCAGGGCCGGGAAATTTCCGTCGCTGAAAAATGCAGATATTTTACTTTTCTTATCTTGAGCCGAAACAGATTAGCCCCGCCGCAAGAAACTTGCAGCGAGGCTTTTGACTTGGCGCTGAGAAAGAACCGAAAAGCCTCAGACTTCGATAACCACTTTGCCCAGAGCCTTGCCGCTTTGAAGGCGCGCATAGGCGTCGCCAACCTCGGCCAGCGTGAATGTCGCGTCATCCAACAATGGCTTCACCGTGCCTGCGTCCACCAATTTGGCAAGCTTACCAAGGATGTCGCCATGCACCTCGCGGTTCACGTCATGCAGCATCGGCAGCAGCATAAAGACGATATGCAGCGATAACCCGTTAAAATGCGCAGGCGAAAGATCAATCTCAGACAAGGCGACAGTTGTGACGACATGACCGTTCAACGCAGTGGCGGCGAAAGAGTTGGTCAAATTCGCCCCGCCCACCGTGTCAAACACCGCGTCAAATCCTTTGCCATGGGTGTGGTTGGCGACGTAATCTTCGATCTTTTCATCCATGAAATCGATGGGCCATGCGCCATAACCGCCGATCACCGAAAGCTGGTCATCCCCGGTGCCGGTTGCGGAAACATCCGCCCCCAGATGCCGCGCCAGTTGCACGGCCAGATGACCAACACCGCCCGCGCCACCTTGCACGAGAACCTTTTGATCTGCCGAGACACCGGCGCGCTGCAACCCTTCCCAAGCGGTGATGCCAACCAGCGGCAGAGCGGCGGCCTCCCGCATCGATAGAGTTTTTGGTTTATGGGCGATCAAACGCGCATCGGCCCGCATGAATTCGGCCAGCGCACCTTGCAGATCGGCCAAGCCGCCCGCGCAGCCATAAACTTCGTCACCGACGGCGAAACCTGTGACGCCTTCGCCGACCTCTTCGATCACACCAGCAAAATCCATGCCTAGCACGGCAGGTAGATCGGGCGACAACGGCAGGTCTTTGCCTGCCCCTTTGATCATCGTGTCGATGGTATTCACGCTTGTCGCTTTGACGCGCAGCACCACATGGCCGGGGGTGACCAAGGGACGTGGCAGTTCGGCTTCGACAAATGGCGCATCGGCACCGTAGCTTGTTAGAGTCATGGACTTCATGGGGGTCTCTCCCGTTAAGTATTGCGTTGAGAACGATATAGAACAGCCCTCAGCCCCAGATAATTAGGCCAATTGTGAGTTCAGTTTCTTTACATTGAATATAATGCCGACCGCGGTAGTGTAGCAAAGGCCGTTAACCGCTTTGAGGATACGATCCCTATGGACACCGACAACCTGCGCCTTTTTGTGATGGCCGCTGAATTGCTCAACATCTCCGCTGCCGGTCGCGCCTTGGGCATTGCGCCCGCCGTGGCCAGCGCACGGCTTGCCAAACTAGAGCAAGAGTTGGGGGTCGAGCTTTTGCGGCGCACCACGCGGAAGGTCTCACTCTCGCTTGATGGGTCGGATTTCCTGCCCTACGCGCGGGAAATTCTGGCGCAGTCCGATGCAGCGCGGGCCATTCTTGGCGGTACAAAAGCAGGGCCGAAAGGCATTTTGCGTTTCGCGGCCCCCAGTAGCTTTGCCCAGCGTCATATCATGCCGCTTTTGCCGAAATTTCACGAGACCTACCCCGAGCTGACATTAGATCTGCGCCTGTCCGACACCCGGTTTGACGCCATCGAAGGTAGCTTTGACCTTGCCCTGCGCAGCGCGCCTTTGACCGACAGCAGCCTGCGGGGCCGCAAGCTGGCCGACGACACCCGCGTTCTTTGTGCGGCGCCGTCTTATGTGGAAACCCACGGGATGCCCAAAACCCCTGCCGAACTGGAAAACCATCAGTTCATCGCATGGAGCGACCTTGAGCCGCGCCCTTTAATCGGACCGGGCGGCGAGGCTGCTACGTTGAATCCCAGCGACATGATCTGTCGTGCCATTTTGGATGATGGGGATGCGCAGCGCGAGGCGACGGTCGCGGGGGCCGGAATATCCATCAATTCACTGTGGAGCGTGTCGGAGGAGCTCGCATCGGGACGGTTGGTCCGGCTTCTTCCGGGCTGGCGGATGAATGACCATTCAGTGCTTTGGCTGGTCTACCCGCGCTCTAATGTGCTGACCCCGAAAACACGGTTTTTCATCGATTTTCTGATCGCAAACCTAGGCAACCGGCCCGATTGGCGTGATCATGCAGGCAGCGCCGCGCCCGCTTAGAAACTATGCCAAACCCCAAGCTTCATCTTGGTCACGGACTCGGTGAATTCATGCGAAAGGCCGAACTCTAGAAAACTGTTCTCAGAAACTTTGACCACATGCGAGGGCACGAAAGCCAACGTTTCATCGCCATCAGAGGGGGCCGCGAACTCCAGCTTGAAAATCGACAGGTTTCCATTGGCGTGGTTGATGCCAAAGGTGCTGTCGATTTTGCCCAGACTGCCGCCGTCTTCATACAGCGCATATGTGCTTTCGACCCCAAGCCAACCGTTGCCCCACGCCCCCTCAACCGGGCGCCCCCAAGAGAAGCCGGGCCGTAACGTTGCGACCGCGCTGCTGTCGCGTTCAGCCCAGCCAAGCCCCAGTTCGACGGCAAAGACATCATCGCCGTCCGTCAGTTCCACAGGATAGCGCAGAAAGGCGATGGCGTTGACTTGCCCGGCATCTTGGCTTTTGCCGATGTCCAAGCCGAATGTCAGTTTTTCGGTCAGGCCATATTCATAATAAAACGAACCGAAATCACCGAAGTCGGGGCCATCGACGGTCGATTCATATGAAAGGGTCATAAAGCTTTTGTCTTCGCCCCGCGGCCAAGCAGCAGATGCCACCTCATTCCCCGCCAGAGCCAGTGCCGCGAACGCCGCAGAAAACACAACACCCGCGCTGACCCGCGCGCTGGATGGAGAAGGCATATTTATTGTTCTAGACATAATAAATCCCGCGTTTTCAGGGCCGCTTGGGGCTGGGCGATCAGTGTTAGGCGATAGACCGTAGATATTCTGCCAGCTTGAGCGGCTTGAACGGTTTATGCAGGATATGGTCCGCGCCGAGTGCGCGAAACTTCTTCTCAGATTCATGCGATGTCTTGGCCGTGCACATAACGATTTTGGTATCATCCAAATCAGCGTTGGCCCGCGCACAGCGCAACACCTCCATCCCGTCGGGGGGCGGCATCATGACATCCAGCATGATCACGTCAAACGCTTGGGTTTCCATCGTTGCAATCGCGTCAAATCCCGTGGCCGCGAATGTAGGCTCGATGTCATCTTCGGTCATCAGCGCAAACTCAATGAGTTCACGGATGTCATCCTCATCATCGACAAATAGAACTCTCATACGGGCGTTCCTTTTGTAGGTGCGGTGTCATCGTCGCGGGGCAAACGCACAAAGAATGTGGTGCCGGGATTTTCATCCCCGTCTTCGGCGGACCGCGTTTGAAAGCTGATATCGCCCCCTTGTCGCACCACCAACTCCCGCGTGATGGCCAGCCCAAGCCCTGTTCCACTCGCTTGGTTGTCGCGGGAATGGACGGGGTCCGCAAACCTTTTAAACATACGATCATGCGCGGACCTAGGAATACCCGGGCCGGAGTCGCAGACATAGAACGTGACCGCGTCTTCGTCCAGATCAGCACCAATTTTCACTGTCCCGCCGCGCGGCGTATATTTAACCGCATTGGAAATCAGGTTCGAAAACACCTGCTGCATCCGAACCGTGTCAACTTGGACATAGGCGGCATCGGATGCGTTAGGACCACCATGGATGCCAAGCTGAACATCGCGGTTCACCCCATAGCCCGTATTGGCTGCAATCGCCTCTGACAGCACTTCTGACACCGAAACCCGCTCTTTTTGTATGCTTAGCTGCTGTTGGTCGATCGCCTGAAGCGTCAGGATGTCATTGACCAACACCAGCAAACGATCCGCATTGCGGGTCGCCATCGACAACAGCTTGCCCGCATTCGCAGGCATCGCCTCGCCAAACCGTTCGTGCAGAATCTCAAGCGATCCGGCCAACGACGTAAGCGGCGTGCGCAATTCATGGTTGACCGAGGTTACAAAGGCCGTTCGCGCCGCCACGAGACGTTCCTCGGCCGAGATATCTTGAAGCACGTTATAGGCGATGTAATCTCCGTGCAGATGCATCTTCATCACTCGGCATTGCACCGCCACGCTTTCATTCTCGGCGTTGCGGACATGAATGCGGTGTATCGCCACCTCTTCGTCCATCTGCGAGAAAGGCGGGATCATGCTGCGCAGCTGTTCAACAGCTTTGATATTCGAAGAAACCCCCATGAGTTCCCGCGCCTTGCGGTTGGAGCGGTGCAGCTTGTTGTTGTCGTTGTAAACGATGATCCCGTCACCGACGTTCTCAAAAATAGCATCAAATTCGCTCTGAGCGACGCGAATTCGCTCACGGTCGCGCTCAGAGTTGCGCAGCGCTTGCGCTAATTTTGTCGATTGAGCACGGGCGCGGATCGCTGCGTTGATGACTGTCAGAAACAAAATTGTTGCAAGGCCAGTAAAGACCAAGGTGCGCTGCCAGAAGCTGCGCAAAACCGCCTCTTTGCTGCGGGTCACGTCAATGTAAAGGTCAAGCGCAGGGATTTCCTTGCGTGCGCTAAACACAGGCGTATCGGGATCACGCTGCGCCCGGCCCGATGAAAAGGCACGTTCTCCATTGGCGGTGACAACCTCGACAAACATGTCTTCCTGAACCCCATCAGCTGCAAGAAGTTCCGCGTAATAGTCCTCACCCAGCGAAGAGGCCAATACCCCCCGCACTTTTCCGTCGATGCCAATCAAGGGCCATGCAATAGGCGTTATGCGACGGCCAGTTGCGCGTGATTGAATAGGCACTCCGACGGTATAGTCATCAACGCCAAGCCCAACCGCAGTCTGAAAATAAGCGCGATCCCCAAGGTACTGGCCCAGCAATGGTTCGACTGTGGCCCAAAGCACAACACCATCAGCGCCAATCAGAACGAGCGCATCAACCTGTTGAATTTCCTCTACGGCTGAATTCATCAGCGCGCCATATTGGGCTTCAAACTGGTCAGGATCATCCAGCATCGCCGTCGACAGTTCATCGATCAGCCCCCACATCCGCACATTCGCAACCGACAGGGTGGCATCAACGGCCTGCTCATAGAGCTCCGCAAAATGCTCAAGCTCCACTTCCGCGCGGGTGGTCGCACGGTTGTAGTCAGACCACGTCAGAAACGCGAGCCCGATGAAATACAGTACAACGACCGTAGAGATCAGACCCCAGAAAAGAGTTTGTGCACTCGAAGACGTTTCCGCCTCGTCTTTGTTTGCGAGCTCAGTGCTGACCATTCTCTTGTAGGTGTCCTATGTCGGTGGAGGCGAAAGAGATCATTCCCGGCGCGCCCGTTTTTCCCGCACTCTCTACGCCTTGAATTCCCTGCGCAAGCGAGGAGGCCACGGCCGCATCGGAGGGCGGAACAATGCAGGCACTGACGGTCAATCGACGGGATGTCCAGCCTTCTTTGACGGTGGCCGACGCCGCTGCCACTTGTTTGATAAACTGTTGCGCGCGCTGCTCAAGCTGGGCACGATCTGAGTGGAGCGTACCCAAGACAAAAAGATCGTCTTCCCAATGGGCTAGACTGTCCTGCGCGGGAATATCGACTTTGCCGAACAGCCCTGCCACAAGACGCTGAAGCTCTTTTCGTTGCACCCGCGCCGCGTCAGATTGGTCACGGTCACCGTCGATCCTGAAAACAATCAGACCAAGTTCTTTTTGCATGGCCGGTGACAGCGCCATAAGATTGGCTTGGAACCCAGCTTTGCTGCCCAACATGCTTGGCACAGTGGCCTCAAAGATTGCTTGCGCAGAACGGCGGCGGGCACCGCGTGTTTCATCAGATCGGCGGCGGTCCAACTCGGATTTCAGGCGCAGACAGCTGCGCATGCGGGCCTGAAGCTCAATCCTGTTGAAAGGTTTCGTGACATAGTCATTGGCCCCCGCAAGAAAGGCCTCAGAAAGCGATCCCATATCTGTCCGGCTGGTCAGCATAATGATCGGCACGTCGCTCCATTTTTCCAAAGCACGGATACGGGCGCATAACTCGATACCATCGATATCGGGCATCATAATGTCCATGAGGATCAGATCGGCAGTCGCCTCACCGCGTTCAATAGCGCTGAGCGCGACACGCGGGTCAACGAAGCTAACGACGTCCTCAAACCCAAGCTCTGCGAGGGTCGCGCTGATAAAATCCTGCGCAATGTCAGAGTCGTCAACTGCGATAATTCGTTGGCTCATACTATTAATTCCACTCGTTACTTCTTTCGAAAACCCGCCACTCGCTGTTTTCAAAAACCTCCCCATATCCCGGCAGCTTAGATTGCTTTAGCTGCGGGAATCTACGCAGAATTCTGTCTGCTGTGGCCTGCCCCTCTGCCTGCCGCGGTACCACGATGTACCTTGTCCGCGGCACGCCCCCTTCTAGCGCCCAGTCGTAAGATGGTTGCCCAGCGATCACCAATTGGTCAACGCTACCAAACCCGATGACGATTTCGGGATTTTTTTCGACGTCTACCATAATTTCTGACTTGTCGCGCAAGAATGAAATGACCTCTCGGTCCGGTCTCGACGCTGCGTTCTCAATTCCGACCATCGCTCTAGCCCAATTGCGGGTTTCGTCATGGGCAACGTAGCGCGTGACCAGCACGGATGACACCAGCGAGAAAGACAACAGAGCAATAGCAATTGGTTCACGCAGGGACAGGTTCGGCCAGAAACGGATCGCCGCGACCAGAACGCCCAGCATGGGCGCAATCGCCATCGCCGGATCCCCTTCGACATGGAAGAATGTATTGAGAGTATACCCCCCAAGTACCGCGCCCACGGCGGCCAGCAACGGCATAAACAGCCGTGGCATCAGGATGTTGCGCAATATCGCAACCAGCGCCGCAGGACAAAGTCCCAGCAGCACGATCATATGTTGCGAAGAAGTAAGTGGCACCACCGTCTCTGACAAAAGCGGAACAAGGCGGCTGTCGAAGATCAGACTGACAAACATCAATGACCCCACAGCCGCAGCCACAGGGTAGAACATCGCGACAAGATATCCCGTCGACGAGGCGGCAATCATGCTGGGCCGCGCTGCCACGATCATGAAGGGCATCGCCCCAAGGCACAGCATCAGGCCGAAACTATCCGACAAGGCGACAACCAGCAGCCCCACTGCCACTTTCATCATATCGGGTGCATTGCCGGTCAGGCGTAGATTGACGATCCCTCGCGCAAAAAGCCATGTGCCCAAGATG
Source organism: Sulfitobacter sp. SH24 (assembly GCF_965641895.1). Lineage (NCBI taxonomy): Bacteria > Pseudomonadati > Pseudomonadota > Alphaproteobacteria > Rhodobacterales > Roseobacteraceae > Sulfitobacter > Sulfitobacter sp. SH24. The sequence continues at coordinate 799,648 of NZ_OZ282575.1, read as the reverse complement.
CAGAACATCATCTCTGGCCCATCGGCTAATGCACGCAGAAAGAATGGATTCAGCGCCAAAAGCAGCACTAAAATGGCCGAGGTAAAGCCCGAGAAACGCCCCGTATCCCGCAGGTTTAGAAACCACAGAACCAAAAGCCCCGCGCCCACCAAAGCGGATAGGACAAAAGGCACGGGCACCTGCGTGCCCGTCAAAAGCGCCTGCCCCAAAAGGGAAAGCGCATAGGGCACAGGAGGATAAAAGGCATCGGTCGCTTTGAACTGCGCCGGGCCTTCGATTTGTACGACGGACTTGGCCCAAAGGTCCGTCACGTCCATCGAGACAAAACCATTTGCCTCGGTCCAGCCGAGACTGAGCAGCAGCACCAATGTCAGCGCGACAAAGCCAACAGACCAAGAGGCGGCGCGGATCACTGCGCGGCCTCCGTCGCTTCGGCACTGGCTTCGGCGACCTCATTGGCCGTGTGTTTTGACAGGCCGTGCTGCGTTTTTTCCCAGTAGAACGGGTTGAAGATCAGTTGCGACAGCGCCTTGTAGGAGGCCACAGTCATCAGCACCCAATACCCCACGACGGTGATCCCCCAAGGCGCCAGATCGGTCCACCTGCGCCTGAAGGGCGCGACCATGGTGAGGTAGATCAACAGCCCGTTGCCCGCCAAGAGGTTCACCAGCGAAAGATACAGCACCGGTAGCGGGAAATAGGGAGAGATGACTTCGGTCCCAAAAATCAGCCAAATGGCAAAGATCGACCAGAACACCGGATTCAGGAGGCCCGACAGCACCGTGCCGCCGATGAAGAAGATAAAGCCAAAGATCCCTGCGGTGCCGACTGACTGCCACAGATGGATCGGCCTGCGGCTGTGGACGAGGAAGGTCTGCATATAGCCTTTGATCCAGCGCGAGCGTTGGCGCACCCAGTTCGGGATCGAGACATTGGCCTCTTCAAAGGTCGTGGAATCGATGACGCCGACGCGGTAGCCCTTTTGCGTCAGACGAATGCCCAGATCGGCATCCTCGGTCACGTTGAAGGGATCCCATGCGTTCAACTCGCGCAGCACGTCCATGCGGAAGTGGTTCGAGGTGCCGCCCAGCGGAATAGGCACGCCCAAACGCTCCAGCCCCGGCAGCATCAGGTCGAACCACAGCGAATAGTCCAGCGTGAACATCCGTGTCAGCCAGTTTTCCCGGGCGTTGTAATAGTTCAACCGGCACTGGATACAGGCGGTATTGGGCGCGGATTGGTTGAAGGCGGCGATGACCTTTTTTAACTGATCCGGTTCGGGCTTATCCTCGGCGTCAAAGATCACGAGAAAATCGCCCTGCGCATAGCGCAGTGCAAAGTTACAGGCCTTTGGCTTGGTCTGCGGATGGGAGGCCGGGACGCGGATAATCTCAAACACGCCTTCAAGGTCGAGCTTGCGGGCCGCGTCAATCGTCTCGTGATCGCCCTCTTCCAGCACGATCTTGATGTCGAGCTTGGCCAGCGGGTAGTCGAGGTTGCGCAGCGCTTGGGCAAGGATCGGCAGCACTTCGGGCTCGCGGAACATCGGCACCAGCACGGTATAGATGGGCAGGTCTTCGTCGCGCAGCAGCGATGCCTCAGCCGCAATGGCCCGTGATGACGTTTCCTGCGCCGCGCCGCCCAGCCAAACCAACAGCGCTTTGAACAGGAAGTTGCCCGTGTAGAAGATCGTCAAAAAGACGTTCAGCACGATCAGCGTCGCCACGGGCGCAAAGGCCAGCCCCAGCAACAGTGCCGAGACCAAGAGGTAAATCACCAAGATTTGCGGCGGGGTCACGACATTCTGCGCCGACATATCCGGGTCCAGCTCTGCCAAGGCAAAGACCGCTTCGTGGGAATGTTTCTCGCGGAAGGCGCGTTGTAACTGCCATGACACATCGAAATGCGAGGCCACGACGATGGTCACACCGGTGCCGTAAACCTCGCGGATGTGCAACACCGTGCGCGGGCCGGGGCGTGAGGTGGCGACCGTCAGCGTGCCATCCTCTGCCCGGCCAATCGGCACCGTCATATATTGGTTCATCACCACCGGATCATACTGACGGATCAGATCATCATCGGCCCGGTCTTCGATCAGATCGACCAGCGTCAGCCCGTGGTAAAAGGCAATCTCGCGGTAGAGGTCATGCGCCGTCAGCCACCGCCGCGACAGAAGAACCTTAACCAACGAGACATTCCAGTCTTCGGCCAGATCCTCTGCTGCGTCGAGTTGTTCGACCGTCAGCGCGCCACGGTCAAGCAGCAGCGAACCAATGGCTTCGCTTTCGGCATCCAACGCCATGGTGACTTACGTCTCGTCCCGGCCGCGTCTTGCACGGTAGACACGCTGGAATACGATCAGCACAAGCAGCGTCACCAGCACCCAAATGCCCCCAACGATCCAAGGGCGATACTTGGCCAGCATCTGCGCAAAGCTGGTGCGGTCAGGATAGACGACGTCAACCAGTGGGCTGCGGTCGGTGGCAGTGGCAAGGATCACCCCCTGCTGCCCGATCAGGGCCAGATCGCCCCGGTCCAGCACCATGGGCATCTGCGGTGTAAGCTCTGGCGCGGGGCCGTTGCCCGGGCGCAGCCACAGGCCGCGCGTCTCACCGCGGGTAACGATCTGCACCACGCCAAGGCGCGACAGGTCTTCACCTGAATAGATCAGGTTGTCTTGGGTATCGCGAACCTCGATCCGGCCTTGATCAAAGGTAATAAGCGGCTCCCCATCGCCGGGGTTTTGGTCAGAGATCACGAAGAACGGGTCATTCGTTTCCAGCGCGTCGATCGAAGGACGCGGCAAAATGGACGCGCGGTCTGGGATGACGCTGCCAGCAACACCTGCGAGCCATGGCAAGACCTGCTCGAAATCAAGCGACAGCTCAGGGTCAAGCACGACCTGAACGCCATCGCCAAACTCTTGCCTGAGCGAGAAAAAATCTCGGTCCTGTGGCTCTGCATCGGAAAGCACCAGCGCGCTGCCGGGAAGGATCTGCGCCGGGTAGCCCTGAGGTTTGAACCGGCATTCGCCGCCCGTGGGCTGACGCTGGATCGACACGCGCAGCAAGTTATCGCGGCCCAAAAGCCCTTTGGGAACCGAAAAGCTCAACTGCTCTGGCTGGCCACTGCCAAGCGGGCGGTTGCCCAAGAGTGAATCGTTGAGGAAGACCGACGCCGTAGCCCCCCGCCCTTCGGGGTCGAGTGCGGCAGCGATTTGCAGGCTTACACCGGAAACGGCCTTTCCAACCGGCAGGTCAGAGGATTGGAACGGGATCAAGAAATCTTCGGTCGATACCACCGCACGGGGGTTTAGATCGGCGTTCAACCCGGCAAGCGGCAGACGGTTGTCAAACAGGACCGGTCCCTCGGCCACCTCTACCACCGTTGCATCGCTGTTCGACAGGGCCGACCATTCCGAAACCATTTGCCACAGCCCCACCTGCGGATCACTGCCACGCAGGTTCAGCACGGGCATGCCCGACTGGCTGTCGACAGTCATCTCGCTGGCCGCCCCCGAAGAGGTCACGTCAAGCTGGATAACCCCTTCAGACCATGTGCCTGCGGCATTGGCCTCTGCCGGGCCGAAACGCAAGCGCCCTGCTTCAGCGTCAAAAAGCGCGGCGGCGCGGGTCGCTGCGGCCAAGGCCGCCAAAGAGTCGCTGCCGTTGATGGCAAGGCGCGTATCTGCTGGGCGCAGGCCTGCAAAGGCTGTCGAAGTGTCGACCGCCGCTTGATCCAGTTGCAACGTGACAGACGACGACGCGGCGATCTCAAGAAAATCACCTGAGGCGCGTTCATCAACACAGACACGATCACTGAACGCGCCGGAATAGGAAAGGCCAACCGCGATGAAGCCACCTGATACATCTTCGGGGCGCAGTGGTACCGGCACGCTAAGACGCCCTGCCCCATCTGGCAAAGCTTGGGATGACACCGGTCGGCCGCCGACAGAAACCTGCAAATAGCGATCCACCTCAGCGGTTGAGGCGTGATTAAGCTCCAGCTCCAAAGTGCCCGAATTCAAGGCCCCCGCTTCGGGTAGCGGGATAAAGATGGTCGCATTTCCCGACAATTGGCGGAACGAAAGGCCGTCCTGAAACCCAAGCTCCGTCAGATCGAATTCGCGCGAAATCAGCCCCTCTTGGGCCTGAGGTGCCGTTACGCTTGCCCCCTCATCAGTAGCAGTCGTCTGGGCGTGTACGTGAAACGGCAGCAGGGCCGCCAATAGACCGATTGCGGGATACTTCATGGGGGAGGCTTTCTTATATCTTTACAACGACGTCATTGGCATCGGCTAAGGCGGTTTCAATTATACGAACCTCATCTGCTGACAAGGTAGAACCATTATTATCAGCGTCTTCCGCTACGTGCAGCCCCTTGCGTAGGCAATCTTCAATTTCGGTGTATTCGAGCATCGCTGCGTTTCCAGCCAGATCATGCAGCATACGATGAATTTTGCGCACTTTCCTCTCTGATGGGTCAGCATCTTCCGCTTCGCGCAGCGTGTCGGAAATGGCTTGCGTTCGCGCTGGCAGCCCTTCGATAAAGCGCTTTCGTGTCGCCGCAACGCGTTGTTCATATGTCTCAGATGGTGCCACAGACTGTCCTTCTTGCTTGCCCGAAAAGGAACAAAAATAGCCAACCTGATTTAAATGTCAGAAAGCTGTCAAAATTGTGGCACAACACAGCATTTCTTACGATTTTCACAGAAAACGAAGGGAATTCTCCCGATCCAATTTAGGCGGACCCTGCGCTGCCGCAGGTCACAAAAGATGTTTGAACAAACCAAAGAGGTCACGCTGGGACGAGATGTTAAGTTTGCGGTATAGGTTGCGGCGATGCACCTTGCAGGTCTCTGTCGCGATTTCCAACGTCTTGGCGGCAGAACCGTTGGAGTGCCCCTGCAAAACTAGCCCCGCAATCTGCGCCTCGCGGGCGGTCAGGGCAAATTGCAGCACGTGCTTGGCGTAGTTTCGGATCAAATCAGCCAAAGGCGGGCGGGCGACAACCAGCCCGTCCTGCGCCGCCGGGGAGATTTTGTTGCAATGCTGCGTCAACAACTCCAGTAACAGCGGGGCATACTTGCGCAAATACCGTAACTCTGCCCGGCGAAACGGCCCTTGGGCATCGCGGCGGCTCATAGATAGATGCGCCACCCCACCCCGCGCCACCGGGGCCAGCAGCCCAACCTCATCACACAGCCCCGACCCCCGATAATATTGCAGGTAATACTCACTGGAGAAGAACCTGTCCGGCGCGACCTCCGACAGACGAAAGACGCCGCCGCCCTCAACACGGTCCCGATACTGAAAAAACGGGTCAAAGGCATAGGTGCTTTCCAGATACTCAGCCAGGGCCGTGGGGCGCAGGCGGCCGGGCTCGATCCAATGGTCCAACAAGCTGGGCGGCTGACCGGGATCAAAGCGCATCATCAGAAAGGTGCCAAAGGCCACCCGCGCGCGAAACAGCGCTTGATAGACGTCAAAAAAGGCCGGGGTGCCGACCGCCTGCATGGCGTCGCGGAGCAAGGAAACCTCGCTTATTGTCAGATTATCGCTCAAAAAATACTCACATTTCGGGTAATATGGTCAAATTTACTACCCCAGTGGGGGTATATATTGTCACGCCCATTGCCGCAATCATGCGGGTATGCGCTTGTTTGATCAAATATCGCAGGCCGAACTGACAGGGGGTTCAATGACCAAGGCAATCACCGCACAATCACTGCGCAAGGTATATCCCGGCAATCCGCCGGTAGAAGCATTGGCAAGTATTGACGTTGAGATTCAGGACAATGAATTTTTCACGCTGCTAGGGCCATCAGGCTGTGGAAAAACGACTCTGCTGAGGCTGATCGCGGGGTTTGAGCATCCGACCTCAGGCAAGCTGGACATGTTTGGGGAAAGCTTGCTTGACGCGCCCCCTTACAAACGCCCGATCAATACTGTCTTTCAAAACTACGCGCTTTTCCCGCATATGACCGTGGCGGAAAACATCGCTTTTGGGCTGCAAATGCTTGGCACACCCAAAGCATCTGTCAAAGCGACAGTGGGCGAGATGATGGAACTGGTGCAGATGTCTCATCTCGCCGACCGTCAGACCGGGCAAATCTCTGGCGGGCAGCAACAGCGTGTGGCGCTGGCCCGCGCCTTGGCTCCCCGCCCCAAAATCCTATTGCTGGATGAACCGCTCAGCGCGCTGGATTTTAAGCTGCGCAAACAGATGCAGTTAGAGTTGAAGCGCCTGCAGACTGAAACCGGCATCACCTTTATCTTTGTGACCCATGACCAAGAAGAAGCACTGACCATGTCAGACCGGATCGCGGTCATGTCGAACGGTGCCATTCGTCAGATTGGCCGCCCCCGCGAGATTTATGATCGCCCCGCTGATCGTTTCGTCGCTGATTTCATTGGTGATACGAATTTCCTACCGGCCGAGGTGATCTCTAACAGCGGCGAGGTCACGCGTCTGCGTCTCTCCTCGGGGCAAGAGGTTGATGCACACGCGCGCGATGGGGCCCAAGGCAAGGTCACGTTGGCCCTGCGACCAGAGCACGCTGAGTTGACCGACGATGGCGCGGGGTTGCTTGCCGGGACGTTGCGCGAAGTTGTCTATTTTGGGACCGATACGCATTTCCATGTCACCCTCGACGATGGCAGCGATTTTGTCCTGCGGCGCCAAAATTCCCCCGCCGATGGCAATGATTTTGCAACCGGTGATCGGGTCGGGCTGACCTTCCCCGCCGGGGCCGCCCAAGTGTTGAGGGATTAAGCCATGGCAGAGCTATCCAACACCGTCTCGCAACGCGCTGCACGCAACCGCTGGCTGCTGCTGACCCCGGCGCTGATCATCCTGATCTTTGCCGCCAGTGGCCCACTGCTCATTACGCTGTTCTATTCCTTCCTCACCCCCGGCGATTACGGCGGCGTGGAGTGGAAATTTTCGACCGACGCATGGTTTGGCGTCTTGATGCAGCGCGACATTTTTGATGACACGCTCGGCTGGTCGGATGCGCATCTCAGCATTCTGTGGCGGTCGGTCAAACTGTCCGTCCTGACCACAATCGCCTGTCTCTTCTTTGGCTTTCCGACGGCCTATTTCATCGCGACACGGCCCAAGAAACAGCGCGAATTCTGGATGCTGCTGATCATCATCCCGTTCTGGACAAACTTGCTGATCCGCACCTTTGCCATTCTGGAGTTGATCCGCAACGAGGGCACGATCAACACTGTGCTGATGGCTCTGGGCATCATTGATGAGCCGATCCAGATGCTATTCACTGAGTTCTCGATCATCCTTGGCATGGTCTATGTCTATCTGCCGCTGATGGTCTTGCCGATCTATGCTTCACTTGAGCGGTTGGACTTCCGGTTCGTTGAGGCGGGGTATGATCTTTATGCGACTCGGTTCAACGTGCTGCGCCGGGTGATCCTGCCACTGGTCAAACCGGGGGTGATCGCGGGGTCAATCCTCGTGCTGGTGCCGTCGCTGGGTGCCTATGTGACACCGCGCGTCATGGGCGGTGGCAACCAGTTGATGCTGGGCAATCTGATTGAATTGCAGTTCGGACAGGGACGCAACTGGCCTTTGGGCGCTGCGCTGTCGATCACCCTGCTGGCGATCGTGATGGTGGCCCTTCTGGCCTATGTCCGCGCCGCGGGGAATGAGGAGGTGAAACATGGCTAAACGCGGTTTTGACATTCGCAAGCTCAGGGGTTTTTCCGGCATCGCCATGACCTGCTTCGTCATGCTTTACATGCCCATCGTGCTCTTGGTGGTCTATTCCTTCAACGCAGGCACTTCCGTCGCGATTTGGGAGGGGTTCTCTTGGCGCTGGTATGTCTCGGCTTGGGACAATGAGATGGTGCAAGAGGCGACGGTGCGCAGCTTGATTATCGCGCTGTCTGCTGCCGCCATCGCGACGACGGCCGCGGTTCTTGCGGCACTCGCCACCACCCGCAACCGCAAATTCCGTGGGCAAACCGCGATCTTTGCGCTGATCCACCAACCTCTCATGGTGCCCGAGATTGTGACAGCCGTGGCGCTGCTTATCTTCTTTGCCACGATCAAGGTCGCCACCGGCTACACCGGTCTGATGTATCTGATCATCGCGCATTCGGCCTTTTGCATCCCTTTCGCCTACCTGCCGATCCGCGCACGGTTACAGGGGATGGACCTCAGCCTCGAGCAAGCCGCAGCCGATCTTTACGCCACACCCTTTCAAGTCTTTCGCCGGGTGACACTGCCGCAACTTTGGCCGGGCATCCTTGCCGGGGCGATGCTGGCATTCGTCATCAGCCTTGATGATGTGGTGATAACCGAGTTTGTTAAATCCGCCGGGCAGGATACGCTGCCAACTTACATGCTGGGCCAATTACGGCGGGTGGTGACGCCAGAGATCAACGCGATTTCGACCGTATTGTTGATGATCTCTGTCTTGATGGTGATCGCCTATACCCTGCTCAGCAGAACCAAAAAATAATCAACCAAAGGGAGCTTAAGATGAAAAAGACACTGACAGCGATCGGCCTTATCCTTGCCGGGCCAGCCTTGGCCGAAGGGGAGCTGAACCTCTACAACTGGGGCAATTACACCAGCCCGGAAATGATCGAGAAGTTCGAGAAAGAGACCGGCATCAAGGTCACCATCACCGACTATGACAGCAACGACACCGCACTGGCCAAGATCAAGGCGGGTGGTCATGGCTTTGACATCGTTGTGCCCTCAGGCACCTATGTGCCGATCTTCATCGGTGAAGGGCTGCTGATGGAGAGCAAGCCTAACGAGATGGAGAACTTCAAAAACATGGACCCGCAGTGGGTTGATGTCGAATTCGATCCGGGCCGCAATTACACCGTGCCGTGGCAGTGGGGCACCGTTGGTGTGACAGTCAATACCGCAGTTTATAGCGGTGACATCAACACCGCCGCCGTGATCTTTGACCCGCCTGAAGAGTTGAAAGGCAAGATCAACGTGGTGCCGGAAATGAACGACGTCATGGGCATGGCGATCCACTATGCGGGCGGCGATCAATGCACCGCCGACAAAGAGGTCTTGAAAGAGGTCCGCGACATCCTGCGCGCGGCCAAGCCGAACTGGCTGTCGATGGACTATGGCAACATCGAGAAATACGCCAAGGGTGACCTCGCCGCCGGGGTGAACTGGAACGGCGCGTCCTTCCGGGCACGCAACCAGAACGAAGACATCGCCTTTGGTTACCCGCAAGAAGGCTACCCCGTCTGGATGGACAATGCGGCAATCCTTGCCGATGCGACCAATGTGGAAGAGGCGAAAACCTTCCTCAATTTCGTGATGGACCCGGAAAACGCTGCGATGCTGTCTGAGTTCGCGCGCTATGCGAACGGCATCAAAGGCTCGGAAGAGTTCATGCCCGAAGACATGAAAAACGCGCCCGAGGTTGTGGTTCCGGAGGAGCTGAAGGCTGCTGCCTACGTCGCCAAGGTCTGCCCACCCGAGGCGCAAAAGCTCTACACCGCGATCTGGACTGACCTTCAGAAGTAATCGCGTCACACGGGTGCAGGCGGTCTTCGGTCCGCCTGCACCTCCACGGCCCCATTCAAGACAAAGGAACCTCCCCCATGCCGGCAGAAATCGTCATCCACAACGGGGCTTTGATGACCTTCGATGAGGCCCAACCCCAAGCTGAGGCGCTCGCGATTTCAGGCGGTAAGATCACCCATGTCGGCACTGACGCCGAGGTGATGGCCCAGATTGGAGCCGAAACCCGCGTCATCGACGCACAGGGCGGCACCGTGTTGCCGGGATTTATCGACAGCCATGTGCATCTCTTTGGTGGCTCGGTCGAGCTGGAATACCTCAACCTTTATGGCGTCAAAGGTTTGGACGAGATGCGCCGTCTGATCCTGCCCTATGCCAAGGCCAATCCCGATGACAAACTGCTGTTTTGCGTGATGGCAGACTACGGCATTCTTGGCACCGGCAGCACGCTGACGCGGCAGGATCTGGACACCATCTTGCCCGACCGCCCCCTTGCCATGTTCGCGCCCGACCATCACACCGTCTGGGCCAATACCACCGCGCTCAAGGCCGCAGGGCTGCTTGAAGGGGGCGAGGTCGATGCGGGCTCAGAGATCGTGATGGGCGCGGATGGACTGGCAAGCGGTGAGTTGCTGGAACCCGGTGCCTATAGTCCGGTCCTTGCCCTCACCCGCCACGGTGGGCGCGATATGCTGGGACTGACAAGCGGCAAAGACCCGGTGCCGCCCGCGACCGCACAGCAACGCGAGATGGACAAAGATGTCATCGCCCGTGGCCTTGCCCATTGCGCCGCGCAAGGCATCACCGGCCTGCACCTGATGGATGGCAACCGCTACCAGCTTGAACTGCTGTCCGAGCTTGAGGCCGAAGGTCGTTTGATCTGCCGCTGCACCGTGCCCTTTCACCTTAGAGGCACCGACCCCGTTGAGCGGATCGGCCACGAAGCCCCCTCCATGCGCGCCGATTACCAAGGCGACAAACTGCGCTGCATCCATGTAAAAATGTTCATCGACGGCGTGATCGAAAGCGGCACCGCGCTGATGCTACGCCCCTACCCCGGCGATCTGGGTGCAGGTGGCAATACTGGCGATGAGGTCTTTACCCAAGAACATTTTGTCGCGGCCTGCGCGGAGGCCGATCGGCTCGGCTTTCAAATTGCGGTCCATGCGATCGGTGACGCTGCCGTACGGCGCACCATTGATGCCTTTGAGGCCGCACAAAAGGCCAATGGCACACGCGACAGCCGCCACCGGGTTGAACATATCGAAGTGATGCATCTCGACGACCTGCCCCGCCTATCTGAGTTGGGCATCGTCGCTTCGCTGCAGCCCGGTCACGCGCCGCGCGGCCACATCTTTCCACCCGAGGGGGTCACAAACTATCTGCACCCCGACCAAATCCCCGGCGCATATGCGTGGCAGTCGATCCGTGAAAGCGGCGCGAAAGTCGTCTTTTCAACCGATTGGCCAGTGATCCCCGTAGACGTCATGCGCAGCATCAAAGCCGCGATTGCGCCACTGGATCTTGGTAAAGAATGGGCGGATCAGAGCCAGAGCCTGACAGACACGCTCGCGAGCTATACCCGCGACAATGCTTGGGTTGAGTTTGCTGAAGACAGGCGCGGCAGGCTTAAACCCGGCATGGACGCCGATGTGGCCGTGCTGAGCCACGATTTGACGCGATTGGCACCCGAAAACATTACCGAAGCCGAAGCCCGTGCCACCATCATGGGCGGTGAGGTGACGTTTCAGAGATGAGTATAAAAGCCCAACGGTCCGACATGCGCGAAAGCAACCTATTGATCGGCTGAGCGATGAGACGGGCGCGACATGTCGCGCCCGTCTGTTGTTTTTCAGCTTTCCAGCGCAGCAAGGATCGCATCTGGGGTGATCGGCAAATGCCGAACCCGTGCGCCCGTCGCGTTGAAGATCGCATTGGCGATGGCAGGCGCAATGACCGTGGTGCCCGGCTCGCCAAGACCCACAGGCACTTCCGTGCTGTCCACGAACGCGACTTCGACATCTGGTACGTCGACCATCCGCAGCGGCGTGTAGGAGCCGAGGTTAAGGTCGACAACCTTGCCATCTTCGATCCGCGTGCCTTCGTGCAGGGCCATGGACAGGCCCCAAAGTGCCGCGCCTTCGCATTGCGCGCGCGCCCCGTCGGGGTCGACAACCGTACCACAATCGAACGCCAGCCACATCTTCTCGACAGCGACCTCGCCCGTTTCGGCATCCACCGCCAGTTTGACCGCGGCTGCGGTCCAAGTTGGCATGGTCCGCGACTGGCCAAAGGTGGTGGCGATCCCGATTGCCGTGCCCTCGGGCAGGTCGGTTTTGCCATAGCCCGACATCTCTGCCACGCGCTGCAAGACAGCCGCCTGACGCGACGCCCCACCTACCGCATTGGGCGCAGAGCCCGCGTTGATGCCTTCGGCCTTCAAGTGATCCAGACGGAACTGCAACGGATCGGCGCCGATCTTATGCGCGGCTTCATCCATGAAGCTTTCCACGGCAAAGTTGGTCCAGCCCGGCCCGACCGAGCGCAGCCAACCGGGGCGGAAGGTCGCATTCGCCAAATCGTTCGAGATCGCCCGCACGCGGTGCGGGCCGACGGTGTACCAGTGATCGGCCCCGTCGATTGCAAAGGGGTCGTAAGGCTCTTCGTTGACACCTTTGGGCATGAAGCCCGGCGCCATCACCTGCGTCGGCCAACCGGCGGCGGCGTGGTGTTCCATGCCTGTGACGGCTTTGGCATCGTCAAACGCCATGCGCAGTTTTTGCACCGAAGGCGAGCGGATGCTGTCGAACTGGGCGTCTTCCTCGCGGGAGAAGACCAGCTTGACGGGCTTGCCGACAGCCTTTGAGGCCAGCGCGGCCGGCACGATATAATCACCATTCAAACGACGGCCAAAGCCCCCGCCCAGCATATAGCTGCGCATCACGATCTTGTCGGCAGGTACCTCAAGCGCCGTGGACAGCGTAGGCAGGATCAGCGATTGCCACTGGTTGCCCGCATGCGTTTCCCAGATGCCATCGGCGTTCTGGAAGACGGTCGCGTTCACCGGCTCCATCTGGAAGTGCAACACGGATTGCGTGGTGTACTCGGCCTCCAGCGTCTCGGCAGCGGCGTCGAAAACGGCGCTGGTCTCGGGCTGTTCAGTGTGCAGGATCGACCCGGCGTCGCTTCCGATCAACTCGCGCGAACGGGCTTGGATATCGTCTTCGGAGACATCGGCCGTCTCGCCCGCTGTCCAATCGACGCTGATCTCATAGGTGGCCATCCGCGCGGCGTGGAGCGTTTTGCCCAACACCACAACCCAGCCCGGCACGGTGCCCGACGGGTCATCCAGCACCACGGTTTCAAGATAGCCTTTGACCTCTTTCGCGGCGCTGTCATCGACTGAATTAACCTTGGAGCCATAGCGCGTCGGCGGCAGCATCGGAACGCCGTAGACCATGCCGTCGACCTTGGCATCCAGACCATAGATCGCCTGACCGGTCGTCTTGGTATCCAGATCAAGCGGATGCACATCCTGACCTACGAGCCGCAGATCGGCATGGGGTTTCAGCGGCAGGGCTGCCAATTCATCTTCGGTAAAGCTCCGGTCGAGCCCTTCGGCCACCAGATCGCCATAGCTGATGCTTTGCGTGCCATCGGTCACGGCACCGTCGCGCGCGGTCAGACCAGAGGCATCGACGCCCCATTTGGCCGCCGCCGCTTCGATTAGCGCAGTGCGCCCGGCAGCGCCTGCCTGACGGTAGACCGGCCAGCTTTGCCAGATCGACCAGCTGCCGCCGGTGACCATCAGGCCCCATTTCTCAGCCGTGTCGACATGGGTGATGTGCACATTCTCCCAAGCGACTTCCAACTCATCCGCCAGAATACGCGCGATGGCGGTGCCGACGTGCTGGCCCATTTCGGCGCGAATGATGTTGACGTTGACCTGACCATCGGCGTCGATCCAGTACCACATCGACGGCTCAAACGGCTGGCCGTTCGGAGTGATCGGCGTGCCATCTGGCACGGCGGGGTTCATCGCGGCGTTCGACGCTTGTGGGAAGCCAAAGGCAACGCCAGCGGCGGTCATGGACACCAAAAACCCACGGCGGGTCATTTGCGATTGATTGTCGGAGCCTTTCAGGCGGGACATCAGATTAGCCATTGTCGGAGCCTCCCATTGCGGTGGCGGCGTCGCGCACGGCTTGGCGGATACGGGGATAGGTCATGCAACGGCAAAGGTTGCCGGTCATCACCGCGTCGATGTCTTCATCGCTGGGGTTGGGCGTGTCTTGCAACAGCGAGGCCGCCTGCATGATCTGGCCCGACTGGCAGTAGCCGCATTGCGGTACGCGCAGGTTGCGCCATGCTTCTTGAACCGGGTGCTTGCCCTCTTCGTCCAGCCCTTCAATCGTGGTGACCGACAGGCCCTCTACATCCGCGAGATAGGTGATGCAAGACCGTGTCGCGGTGCCGTCGATATGCACGGTACAAGCGCCGCAGGCCCCGATGCCGCAGCCAAACTTGGTGCCGGTAAGACCGATTTCATCGCGGATCGCCCACAGTAGGGGCATGTCCGGGTCTGCGTCGACAGAGATCTGCCGCCCGTTCAATTCGAATTTTATCATGAAGTGGTGTCCCTTGGGGTATGATTTGCCTGAGGGGAGCGCGCGTATAGCTGCCCTGACGTGAGGAGCTGTACATAAGTCTAATGCAGCGCAGGCACAGCGCCAGATTGACGTCATCACGGAATTGTCAGAACGAAGGCGCGCGCGTGTGGCCTCAGACGTGCTGCCCGCCGTTCACCTCAATTTCGGTCCCAGAGACGTAAGAGCTTTCCTCGCTGCACAGGAAATAGATCGCCCGCGCGACCTCATCGGGCTGACCAAGACGGCGCAGCGGAATGGTCTGCACAATTTTATCGGTGCCTTCGCTGAGGATTGCCGTGTCCACCTCGCCCGGTGCAATGGCGTTGACCCTGACGCCGAGGGGGCCGAAATCATGAGCCATCTCGCGCGTCAGTGCGGCGAGCGCCGCCTTTGAGGTCGCATAGGCCGCCCCGGCAAAAGGATGCACCCGCGACCCGGCGATGGAGGTCACATTCACCACCGACCCGCGCCCGGCAGACAGTTCATCCTGAAGCCCCCGCGCCAGCACCACGGAGGCGAAGAAATTCACATGAAACACCTGCCCCCATGTCCGCAGATCGGTGTCGAGCGTGCTGAGCCGCGCGCCATCTTCACCCTTGGGAGACACGCCCGCATTGTTGACCAATGCGTGCAGGGGGTTGCCGTTCAGCAGCCGCTTGACCTGCGCGACGGCCTCGATCGTCTGGTTGGGATCGCTGAGATCGACCTGAACATGGTCCTGCGCCCCTCCGGGCCAAGGGCATTCGGGCGAAAACGCTTGACGCGAACAGCCGATCACCCGCCAGCCCTTGCCTGCGAAAGCCTTGGCCGTGGCATGGCCGATGCCCCGGCTCGCCCCTGTCAAAAGCAGCGTCTTTTGGTCGTGAACCGCAGTATCCATCGCTTGATCCAAATCTGGCGTAACGCCTGAAATAGCGCCCTAGTCGGCAGCCGCCAGCGCGCGTTCATAATCCTGCCCCGGAATAGCGTCGAGCAGGCTGCGCGTATAGGCGGTATCGGGGTCGTGCAACACTTTGCTGACCGGCCCGGCTTCGACGATTTGGCCCTTTTGCATGACGATGATCCGGTCACAAATCCGCGCAGCGACGCGCAGGTCATGGGTGATGAAAAGCATCGACAGGTTCAGCCGGGTCTTCAACTCCGCCAGCAGATCAAGCACCTGCGCCTGAATGGAGACGTCGAGAGCCGATACGGCCTCATCCGCGATGATGATCGACGGCTCCAGCGCCAGCGCGCGGGCAATGCCGATCCGTTGCCGCTGCCCGCCGGAGAACTCGTGCGGGAACCGTTTCATCGCGCTTTCGTCCAGCCCAACTAGTTCCAGCAGTTCACGCGCTTTGGCCTTCGCCTCTTTATCCGGCGTGCCATAGGCGATTAGCCCCTCGGTGAGGATGCGGGACACGCGGGCGCGGGGGTTGAGTGACGAAAACGGGTCTTGGAAAATCATTTGCAACTTGCGCCTCTGCGCGCGCAGTTCCGCGCCTGACATATCCGCGATATCGACGCCGTCCATCAACACCCTGCCGCCATCAGGATCGAGCAGACGCACCAGACAGCGCCCGACGGTGGATTTGCCCGACCCGGACTCTCCGACGATGCCAATCGTCTCGCCTGCGTAGAGGTCAAAGCTCACGTCCTGCACGGCCTTCACCACGCGGCGCTTGCCGAAGAGCGTGCCAGAGCCGGTCGAAAAGGTCTTTTGCAACCCTTCGACTTTTAGCAATGCTGTGCGGTCGATTGGCTCAGGTGCCTCGCTCTGGGTCAGCCGGGGGATCGCGTCGATCAGGGCGCGGGTATAGGGGTGCTGGGGCTTCAACAGCACCTCTTGCGCCGGGCCAGACTCAACGATCTCACCCTTTTTCATGACGATGACTCGGTCGGCGATATCGGCCACCACGCCAAAGTCATGGGTGATAAAGATCACTGCCATACCGCGCTTGCGGCGCAGGTCTTCGATGAGTTTGAGGATCTGCGCCTGTGTGGTCACATCGAGCGCCGTGGTCGGCTCATCCGCGATCAGGATGTCAGGCTCGAGCGCCAAGGCCATCGCAATCATGACCCTTTGTCGCTGCCCGCCCGACAGTTGGAAAGGATAGGCCCGGATCGCCGCTTGGGGGTCGGGGATGCCCACCTCTTCCAAAAGCTTCAGCGCACGGGCACGGCGTTCGGCCTTGGCAAGCGCGCCATGTGCCTCAAACACCTCAGCGATCTGCGCGCCGACACGCATCAGCGGGTTCAGCGCGCTGAGGGGTTCTTGAAAGATCATCGAAATGCGGCTGCCACGCAGGCTCAGCATCTCTTTCTCAGACAGGCCAAGGATCGATTGCCCGTCAAAGGTGATGCTGCCCTTGTCGGGCACAACCCCCTGCGGCAGCAGCCCCATCACCGCATTGGCCGACATGGATTTGCCAGACCCGCTTTCGCCCACGATGCAGAGGATCTCTCCCGGTGCGAGGTCGAAGTTGATGTCCTTCGCGGCATAGAGCCGATCCGCCCCCATGGGCAAAGCGATAGACAGATCACGGATGCTAAGCAGGGTCATTCGGATTTCCTCGTCAATCGCGGGTTCAGCGCGTCGTTCAGGCCTTCGCCGATCAGGTTCAGCGCCAGCACGGTCAACAGGATCGCCATGCCCGGCAGGAAGGACAGCCACCATGCGGTGCGGATCACGGTGCGTGCAGCCCCGATCATATAGCCCCAAGACATGATGTTCGGATCGCCCAGCCCCAGAAAGGACAGCGAACTTTCCAACAGGATCGCCTGCGCCACCATGAGCGAAGCCAGCACGATGATCGGCGGCAGTGCGTTGGGCAGGATGTGGCGGGTGATGATCTGAAGGTTGCCGAGGCCGGACAGGCTCGCCGCTTCGACAAACTCGCGGGTCCTGAGCGACAGCACTTCGCCGCGCACCAAACGCGCCACCGGGGGCCATGACACGATGGAGATCGCGATGATCACAAAGGTCAGGCTGGGCTGGAAAATCGCCAAGAGCACGATCGCCAGCGCAAAGCTGGGGATGGTCTGAAAGAACTCGGTAAACCGCATGAGCGCGTCGTCGATCCGGCCTGCGAAATACCCCGCCGCCGCACCGACCGGCACGCCGATCGCCAGCGCCACGATGGTTGAGACTAAGCCGACCAGCAGGCTCACATAAGCGCCATGAGCCAGCCCCGCCAGCACATTACGGCCAAGCGCATCTGTACCCAGAAGCAGCCCGTCTTGGGTGAACGGCGGCAGGAAGGGACGCTGCACCATTTTCCACGGGCTTTGCGGGAACAGGATAGGCGCGAGGATAGCGGCGGCCACGACGAAGGTCAGGATGACCAGACCGATCACCGCGCCACGGTTATAGCTGAAACGTTTCCAAAAGCTCATCATGTCGTCAGCCTTATCCGCGGATCAACAATGACATAGATGACATCCGTGATCAGGTTGAACAGCAGCACCATGGCCGCCGAGATGTAAAAGACCCCGAGGATCACGTTGTAATCCCGCTGGTTGATCGCCTCGAACATCAGCCGCCCAATGCCGGGCCATGCGAAAACGGTCTCGGTCAGGATCGCCCCGCCAAAGATCTGCCCCGCCTGAAGCCCCGCAAGCGTGATGACCGGCAAAAGCGCATTGCGCAGGATGTGCCGCCGTTGGATCACGCCGCGGGTCAACCCTTTGGCGCGGGCAGTTTTGACGAAATCGAGCCGCGAAACTTCCAGCATCGAGGCCCGCGTCATGCGCATATAAATCGCCGTGAAGAACAGGCCCAAGGTACTGGCCGGAAGGACAAGGTGTTTCGCCACGTCAAGCACATGGGCCATACCGGTATAGCCCGCCCCGATGGTCGAATACCCAAAACCCGGCAACCATTCGAGCCAGACCGAGAACACCAGCGTCGCCATCAGCGCCACCCAGAACAACGGTGTCGCGTAAAACAGCAGCGCGAAGGTGGAGATCAGCGTGTCACCCCACCGCCCCTGCCGGGCAGAGGCCGCGACGCCGGCAGTTACGCCCAGCACCAACGACAGCACGAAGGCCACGCCGGTCAGCAAAAGCGTCGCTGGCAGGCGGTCGCCAATCATCTCGGCCACCGGCATCTGCTGGCGAAAGGAATAGCCCAGATCAAGCTGCACCGCGCCTTTGATATAGAGCCACAGCTGCATGTAGAGCGGCTGGTCCAGCCCGAAACGCGCCCGCAGGTCTGCAAGGAATTTCTCATCCGCCGCCCCGGCTTCGCCCGCCATGACCGCCGCAGGGTCACCCGGTGCCGCATGGATCAGCAGGAAATTGAAGACAAGGATCGCCAGCAGGATAAACACTGCCTTGATCAACCTGCCCAATATGAAACGTATCACGCTATCCGCCCCGTTCTTGTTCTAAGATTTGTCCGGGCCACCTAAGCAGCCCGAACCTTGCGCATAGGTGCGTCGTTTACTTATCCAGCCACACGTCGCGGAAACCGTCGTTCACACCAAAGGCGGTGTTAACGGGGTTCTTCACGTCACAGCGGTAGATCGTGGGGAAGCCCAGCTCCAAGAGCCAGATGTTCGGCACATCTTCGACGATCTGATCTTGGATCTCCTTATAGGCGGCCTTGCGCTCTTCGGGGCTGGCCATCAGTGCCGCTTCGGCGAACAGCTTGTCCGTTTCGGCATTTTGATAGTTTGCCACGTTGTTCCAAGGCGAACCAGGAGCGGCATTGTCGCCCATATAGGTCCGCGAAACGCCAAGTGCGGGATCACCGTATTGGTAGAGGTAGGTAAAGGCGAGATCATAGTCGCGATCTGCGACCTTCTGGTTCCAACCCGCCACATCCGACGGCACGATCTCGGTCGTCATGCCGATCTCGCTCAGGTTCTGTTTGACCGCCTCCGCCCAGCGCTGCCACGTCTCACCGTAAGGCAGACCCAAGATGCGGATGGTTTCACCGTCATAGCTGCTTTCTTCCAGCAGTGCTTTGGCCTTTTCCGGATCATAGGAGATATCCGGCGTATCGCCGTCATAGAAACGGGTGGAGGACGACAGCGGCCCGGTCGAGACCTTGCCCAGACCATTCCAAAGCGCGTCCTTGGCGAACTGGCGGTCGACGCCATGCATGATCGCCTTGCGTACCTTCACATCATCAAGCGGCTTGTTGTCGTTGTTCACCCACATCCAAGACAGCGGGCCAAAGTATTCCCAGCCTTTGTCGGTGATGCAGGTGTTGTCCATCGCCTGAATGCGCGCCACGTCGAAGTTTTCGACCGAGCCGCCGGGCAGCACGTCGACCTTGCCGGTCTCATAGGCCACGGCGCGGGAGGCCGCGTCGGGGATCACATGGTAATAGACTTCGTCAACGTAGGGTTTGCCCTCCATGTAGTAGTCTTCGTTCTTGACCAGATGGATGAAGCTGCCCTTTTCCCATTTGTCGAACTTGAAGGGGCCGGTGCCGATGGGCGTGTTGTTCGCCTCATTGTTTGCGAAATCCGTGCCTTCGTAGATGTGTTTTGGGATCATGGGCGCGGTGCCCGGCTCAAAGATGCCGATGAAGGGGCCGAAGGGCTGCTTCAGGTTAAAGACGACCGTGTATTCATCCGGCGTCTCAATGCTCTCAACATGCTCCATATAGGTGCGCATCCGCGAATGGCTCTCGCGCAGGAACTTATCCATGGAGAATTCAACATCCGCCGAGGTGAAGGGCTCTCCATCATGGAAAACCACGCCTTCGCGCAGCTTGAAGGTATAGGTCTTGCCGTCCTCTGAAATCTCCCAAGATTCAGCCAATTGGCCTTCGGGTTTCAGATCGAAATCATAGCGCAGCAGGCTTTCGTAGATATCGCCGCCGACCATCTGTGTCGGGCCGTTCTGCACAAGGCCGATCATCAGGCTGGGCGGTTCGGGTTGGATCACAACGTTGAGCGTGCCACCGGATTTTGGTTCGCCATCCTGCGCGGCCAGTGGCCCGGCCAGTGCCAGCGCCAGAACGGCTGCGGTTAATTTAGTGGTGTGTAGCATGTAAATCCCCATTGGTTTTGCTTTAACTCGCCCAGTGACAGCGTCCGATCTGATGTCGGCTTCTTGCAGTCGTTTGGGTGATGGCCGCGCGATGCGCAGCGCTTGAATTGCTTATTCGTCTATGGTGAACGATTGGATGTATCTGATGATCCCCTCCTTTGCGTCATCTATGTCTGCGCGCATCTCCGCGGCAGCCGCCGCAGGATCGCGATTTTCACAGGCGGCAATGATCGCCTGATGATGTCGGACCAGCCCCAGTTGTTCCCGCGCATAGTACCCGGCAATTAGCGGCCCCATGCGCAGCCACAGCCCGCTGAGTATCGCCAGCAGGATCGGCATCTCAGCCGCCTCCACCAATGCGAAGTGGAACTCCTGATTGTACTTCACCGCCTGCGGCCAGCGCCCGGCCACGGCTGCGGCTTCATTCCTCTCCACGATCTTTTTCAGGCGGCGGACCTCCTTGGGGCCCACCATCTCGGCGGCGCGGCCTGCGGCAAAACCCTCCAACTCGCGCCGGATGCTTGCGATCTCAAGATACTGCGCCTCTGTCAGCACCGGCACGCGCACGTCGCGCATGCTGCGCTGGATCAAAGCCTCATCCCGCAAAAGCCGCTGCACCGCGTCGCGTACTGGCGTCGAACTGGTGCCCAGCCGCTCGGCCAAGCCGCGAATGGTGACCTTTTCATTCGGGCGCAGCTTGCCTTCTACCAAGTCCTGACAGACCCGATCATAGATCGCATCGCCCAACGAAACTTGACTGATCTCGGCCATCGCGCCCTCGTCCTTACCGACCGAACCATGGCCAGTTATGATGCATGATGCATCATTTCTATTGAGCCTGCAAATTAAAACTGCAATGCTCTGCCGCAGCGACATCAGACCACAGGGAATGTGATGAAAGTCTTTTTCGACGAACGCCAGCTTGGCCATGCACCGACCCACTACTTTCGGCGCGGCGCGGCCATGCCGCATCAAGAACAGCCACAACGTGCTGAAATTCTACGCGATATGTTAATCGGCGAAGGGTTTAAGATTACCAAACCCCAAGACCACGGGCTTGCCCCGATCAAGGCCGTGCACAACCCTGACTATGTCGACTTCCTGCCCGACGCCCATGCCCGTTTCGTCGAAAGCGCGGGCCCTGATGCGCTGGCCATCCCAACCATGCACCCCGGCGTGCGGCGCGGGAAAGAGCCCAAGGACATTCACGGCCAGTTGGGCTGGTGGATGACCGACACATCGACCCCACTGACCGAAGGGTCATGGGACGCGGCCTATTGGTCGGCCCAAACCGCCATTGAGACGGCTCAGACGGTGGCGGCGGGTGCCCGCGCCGCCTATGCGCTCTGCCGTCCGCCCGGCCACCACGCGATGCGCGATTGCTCGAACGGGTTTTGCTTTTTCAACAACGCCTGCATTGCGGCGGAGCATCTGACCCAGACCTACAAAAAGGTCGCGCTGATCGATATCGACGTGCACACCGGCAATGGCTCGCTCGACATCCTCTACGAACGCGGCGACATCTTCTTTTGCTCACTGCATCCCGATCCGGCCACCTACCCCACCTTCTACCTCGGCCATGCCGATGAGACGGGCGAAGGCGACGGGGCGGGTAAATCGCTGAACCTGCTGCTGGAACAGGGCGCGAGCCAAGATGACGTGCTGGCCCTGCTCGACAAGGGCATCGCCGCGATCCGTGATTTCGGGGCCGAGGCGCTCGTGGTCTCGCTGGGCTTTGACATGGCCGCCGACGATCCGCTGGCCGCCGTGAACGTCTACCCCGACGGCTTTGCCGAAATGGCGCGGCGTCTGGCGGCGCTGAACCTTCCCACGGCATTGATTCAAGAGGGCGGCTACCTTGGCCCCTCCCTTGCCGATAACGCAAAATCATTTCTCACGACATTCCGCGAGGCCACAGCATGAGCAAGACACCCAAAGAGATGAACGGCGCTGAAAGCGTTGTCCGCAGCCTACATGCGGGCGGGGTGGAGGTCTGTTTCGCCAATCCCGGCACTTCTGAGATGCAATTCGTCGACGCGCTGGACCGCACCAAACTGATGCGCTGCGTCTTGGGGTTGTTTGAGGGGGTGGTGACCGGTGCCGCCGATGGCTATGCCCGCATGGCCGGGAAACCGGCAGTGACCCTGCTGCACCTCGCGCCCGGTTTCGCCAATGCCGCCGCCAACCTGCACAACGCCCGCAAGGCACGGGTGCCAATGGTGAACCTTGTGGGCGATCACGCGTTGCGGCACCAGAAATATGACGCCCCCCTCTCGGCAGATGTCGAAGGTGCCTGTGCACCCTTCAGCGACTGGGTGCGTTCGGGCCGTGATGCGGGTAGTTTTGCCGCTGATGCGATGACCGCCCTCGCCGTGGCGCAGAGCAAGCCCGGCAAGGTCGCCACACTGATCGCCCCTGCGGACATCGGCTGGGACGCGGGCGGCAAAATGGCCGAGGTCGTGGCCCCCGCCGCCCCTGCCCCGTTGGATGAACGCGCGTTAGATGCCGCGATCAAGGCTTTGGAGAGCGGTGAGAAAACCGTTCTGCTGGTCGGCAGCGCGGTGTTGGAAAACCAAGAGGCGATGGCCCTGCTGCACGGCATTGCAGACAAGACTGGGGCCGACATCCTCGCGCCCACCTCGAACCGCCGGATGGAGCGTGGGCAGGGCCGCTTTGCGATCAACAAAGTCCCCTACCCGATCAACGCAGCCCTTGAATGCCTTGCCCCCTACAGCCGCGCGATCCTCATCGAGACGCCGCCCCCCGTCGCCTTCTTTGCCTATCCCGGCAAACCGAGCCTGCTGCTGCCGGTCGATTGCCATAATGTGACCCTAGCCGCCGTCGATGCGGACGGCCCCACGGCTTTGGCCGCACTGGCAGACCGTATCGGCGCGAAACCCGCCACCCCGCGCGACCACGCACGGCCCGCGGCGCCGCAAGCGGGCGGCATCACCTTGCAAAACCTCGGCGCGGCCTTGGCGAACGCATTGCCCGAAGATGCGATTGTGGTCGATGAGGCGGTATCCTCTGGCGGGGCCACCTTCCCCGCAGGCGACAGTGCCGCGCCGAACACTTGGCTCGCGCTGACTGGCGGGTCGATCGGCATCGGCATCCCCCTCTCCGCCGGAGCGGCCATCGCCTGCCCCGACCGTCCGGTCATCACGCTGCAGGCAGATGGCTCGGCCATGTACACCATCCAAGGACTCTGGACCCAAGCGCGCGAGAACTCCAACGTCACCACGATCATCCTCGCCAACCAGTCCTATGAGATCCTCAAGGGCGAGTTGCACAACGTCGGTGCCCAACCCGGCCCTGATGCGCTGAGCATGCTGAACCTCGACCGCCCGCAATTGGATTTCGTCGCGATGGCCAAGGGCATGGGCGTGCCGGGCAAACGGGTCGAAGACATCGCCGACTTGATGCGCACCATCGAAGAGGCTGCGAAAGAGCCCGGCCCCTTCCTCATCGAAGCGATGCTGTAACCCACCGAAAGGACACGACATGACCCTCGATCCTGATCTGAAATCCCGCATCCTTCAGGCTGTCGAAGATGGCTTCGCTGAGCAAGTGAGCTTTACCCAACAACTCGTGCAGACCCCTTCGCTGCGCGGCCATGAACATGCGATCCAAGACCTGCTGTTTCGCAACCTGCAAAGCCGTGGCTATGCGATGGACCGTTTCAAGATGGACCGCGCCGCGATCGAGGCGCATCCCGGCGGGTCGAAATATTCGGACGATCATTCCGACGCGCCCATCGTCGTGGGAATCCACCGTCCGCGCGATGAGACGGGCCGCTCGCTGATCCTGCAATCGCATCTGGACGTGGTGCCCGAGGGGTTGCACGACATGTGGGACGATCCGCCCTACTCGGCCAAGATCGACGGCGATTGGATGTATGGCCGGGGCGCGGGCGATATGAAGGCGGGTGCTGCGGCGAATATCTTTGCGCTCGACGCGCTGCGCCGCATCGGGTTGCAACCGGCGGCGACCGTCTATGTGCAATCCGTGGTCGAGGAGGAATCCACCGGCAACGGCGCGCTCCAGACCTTCCTGCAAGGCTACACCGCCGATGCGGCCTTCATCCCCGAACCCGAAGAAGAGATGCTGGTCCGCGCCAACACCGGTGTCATTTGGTTTCAGGTACAAGTACGCGGCGTGCCCGTCCATGTGCGCGAAATGGGCGAAGGGGCCAATGCCATCGACGCGGCGACCCGCGTCATCACCGCCCTGCGCGAGATGGAGGAGGACTGGAACGCCGAGAAAGGCGACCACCCGCATTTCGAAGACGAAGCCCATCCCATTAACCTCAACATCGGCAAGATCGAAGGCGGTGATTGGGCGTCATCGGTGCCGTCATGGTGCAACATTGATTGCCGCGTTTCCATCTATCCGGGCCGCAGTGCCGAGGATGCCGCGCGGGAGATCACCGAGCGGGTCAAGACCTTCGCTCAGAGTGACAACTTCCTGTCCAATAACCCGCCCAAAGTGGTCTTTAACGGCTTTCACGCCGAAGGCTATGTGCTGGAGCCGGGCAGCGAAGCCGAAGCCGTGTTGGAACGCGCCCATGAAGAGGCCATCGGCGCGCCGCTACAGTCCTTTATGACAGCGGGCTATCTCGATACGCGGGTCTATGCGCTTTACAACAAGATCCCGGCGCTCTGCTACGGGCCAAAATCGCGCAACATCCATGGGATCAATGAATCCGTCAGTCTGAGTTCGGTGAAAAAGATCACCCAAGCCATGGCGCTGTTTATCGCCGAATGGTGCGGGACCGAGGACATCACCCCATGACCGAGGTCGGGATCACGCCTCAAGGCGGCTTGCCCCCCTTTCTCAGCGGTGTGCTGGCCGAAGAGAGCGGCAACAAGACCGATCTTCTAGCGCAAGATCCGCCCGCCTTTGACGCGGCACGCGCGGCAGAGGTTGCCTTGCAACGCTATGGTATCTCAGGTGAGATCAAGCCACTGGCGGCAGAGAAGGATGCAAATTTCCTGATCACCCTGCCAAGCGGAGAAGAGGCGTTGCTGAAGATCACCAATGCCGCCGAAGAGCGTGCTGTAACTGATATGCAGACTGCCGCGTTGATGCATCTGGCCACCGCTGATCCCGACCTCCCCGTGCAGCGCATCTGCGCCAGCCTCAGCGGCAAGGCCGCCGAAGTG
The DNA here is from genome assembly GCF_965641895.1 of Sulfitobacter sp. SH24. NCBI lineage: Bacteria > Pseudomonadati > Pseudomonadota > Alphaproteobacteria > Rhodobacterales > Roseobacteraceae > Sulfitobacter > Sulfitobacter sp. SH24. The sequence continues at coordinate 774,330 of NZ_OZ282575.1, read as the reverse complement.
GCCACCGCCGCCGATGGGCAGCCCCATGTCGTGCGTTTGATGACCTTCCTTGGCGGCACTGTCCTCAGCAATGCCACGCCGCGCCCCGGCCTTCACCGCGCTTTGGGGGATTTTCACGCGCGGGTGGCACTGGGGCTGCGCGGTTTTTTCCATCCGGCGGGGGGACATTTTCTGCAGTGGGACATCAAACAGGCAGGCCATCTGCGCCCGCTGCTGGCGGATGTGCAAGACGCCGCCTTGCGCGCCCAACTGGGGCGCGCCCTTGATCACTTTGATGCGGAGGTCGCGCCCCAGCTTCCACATCTACGGGCGCAGATCGTGCATAACGACTTCAACCCTCATAACATTTTGGTCGACGCGCCACAGGCGCAGCACCCCGTCGGGCTGATCGACTTCGGCGATATGGTGCATACGCCGCTGGCCTGTGATCTGGCGGTGGCCTGCTCCTATCAACTCGGCCACGACGCGCACCCGCTCGGCGCCATCTGCGAGATGGTCGCGGGCTTTGCCGCACGGCTGCCGCTGGAAGCCGAAGAGATCGCGCTTCTGCCCAGTCTGATCCGCCTGCGCCACGCCACCACCTTGGCCATCGGCGCCTCCCGCGCCCGGCGCTATCCCGACAACGCCCCCTATATCCTGCGCAACGCCGCCGCCTCGCAACGCGGGCTGGCCGCGCTCGACCATGTGGGCGACCCCGCCGCGATCAAAGCCCTGCACCATGCTGCGGGGACGGAGTGACCGATGACCATGATCAACGCCTATGACAACGCCCAAGCTGACGCCCTAAGCCCCGCCGACCGCGCCCTGATCGACCGCCGCGCCAAGGCGCTCGGTCCCGCCTACCGGCTGTTCTACGACCAGCCGCTGCATATCACGCGCAGTGAGGGTGTCTGGCTCTGGGACAAAGACGGACGCAAATACCTTGATGCCTATAACAACGTCGCCTCGGTCGGCCATTGTCATCCGCGCGTGGTCGAGGCGATCACCCACCAGTTGGGCGTGCTGAACACCCACACCCGCTATCTGCATGAAAACGTGGTGACTTACGCCGAACGGCTGCTCGCCACGATGCCCGATGCACTCGGTCATGTCATGTTCACCTGCACCGGGTCCGAGGCGAATGACATCGCCCTGCGCATCGCCCGCAGCTATACCCGGCGCGAGGGCGTCATCGTGACCCGCCTTGCCTATCACGGGCTGACCGAAGCGGTGGCCGAACTCTCCCCCTCTCTGGGCGATTTCACCCCGCGCAGCCCGCGCATCCGGCTCATCGACGCGCCCGACACGCTGCGTATTCCGGCAGCCGAGCAAGGGGCCAAACTCGCCGCCGATCTGGGCCAAGCGATTGCCGAGATGCGCGCCGATGGCGTCGAGCCTGCGGCCTTCATCGTCGATACGATCTTTTCCAGCGATGGGCTGCATCCCGATCCGGCGGGGTTCCTGCAACCGGCGGTCGATCTGATCCGCGCCGAGGGCGGGCTATTCATCGCCGATGAGGTGCAGCCCGGCTTTGCCCGTACCGGCGACGCCTTCTGGGGGTTCCAGCGCCACAGGCTGGTGCCTGACATGGTCACGATGGGCAAGCCGATGGGCAATGGTTTCCCCCTTTCCGGCACCGCGATGCGGCCAGAGCTGGTGCAGGAGTTCGGCGAAAAGGCACGCTATTTCAACACCTTTGGCGGCAACCCCGTGGCCGCCGCCGCAGGCATGGCCGTGCTCGACGTGATCGTGGATGAGGGGTTGCAGGCCAATGCCACAGCCGTCGGCGGCTACCTCAAGGGCGGCTTGCAAGACATCGCGACCCGCTACCCCGAGATCGGCCATGTGCGCGGCGCGGGGTTGTTTCTGGCGGTCGAATGCGTCACCGCGCGCGAGACCAACGCGCCCGACGCCGCCCGCGCCAAATTCGTGGTCAACCACCTGCGCCAGAATGGCGTGCTTATCAGCGCCACCGGGCCGGGGGCCAATGTGATGAAAATCCGCCCCCCGCTTGTCTTGCAGCAGGCCGAGGCCACGCTGTTCCTCGACGCGACCGAAGCCGCCTTCGCCGCCGCGCGGGCCGAGGGGGTTTAACCCTGCGGCCCTACTGCGCCTCGCGCAAGGCCCGCTCCCGCGCGCGGGCCTCGGTCAGCCATTCCGGGTCCATCTGCGGCACCGATGTCAGCAGCCGCTTGGTATAGGCCTGCTTTGGGTCGCAGAAGATCTCATCACGCCCGCCCTGCTCCACGATCTGGCCATTCTTGAGCACGATCACCTTATGGGCAATCGCCTCTACCGTGGCCAAGTCATGGGTGATGAACATGAAGGTCAGGTCCAGCTCGGTCTGCAAACGCACCAGCAGCCGCAGAATCCCCTCGGCCACCAATTGGTCCAGCGCGCTGGTGACCTCGTCGCAGATGATGAACTCAGGCTCGGCGGCAAGCGCGCGGGCGATACCAACGCGCTGCTTCTGACCGCCGGAGAGTTCGCTGGGTTTGCGGTCAAGGAAGGCGCGGTCGAGGTCGACCAAATCCATCAACTCCTCCACCCGCGCCCGAAGCTCTTGCCCCTTGCGGCCCGTGAACTTGCGCACCGGGCGCGTCAATATCTCGCGGATATTGTGGCGCGGGTTCAGCGAGGTATCCGCCGATTGATAGATCATCTGAATGTTGCGCAGCGTCTCGGGGTCGCGCTTTGCCAGCCGTGGCTCCAGCGGGGCGTCATCCCAGAAAAACTGCCCCGAGGCGGGGGGCAGCAGCCCCGCAATCACCCGCGCGAGGGTGGATTTCCCCGACCCGCTTTCCCCCACCACCGCCGTGGTCTGGCCGCGCGGGAAGGTGAAGTTTAGATTATCCAGCACGGTCATCGGCCCATAGGCCGCCGAGACCCCCTCGCAGCGGATCAGCGCCGGAGCCTCCCCCGCCTCAGCGTCGGGGCGGCGAAACGACCGCACGGCCCAGAGCGAGCGGGTGTATTCCTCCTGCGGGGCGTCCAACATGGTTTTGGTCGGCGCGGTCTCGACCGCCTCGCCATCCTTCATCACGCAGATGCGGTCAGCCATCTGGCTGACCACCGCCAGATCATGAGTGATATAGATCGCCGCCGTGTCATATTGCTCGACAATATCACGGATCGCGCCCAGCACTTCGATCTGGGTGGTCACGTCCAAGGCGGTCGTCGGCTCATCAAAGATGATCAAGTCGGGGCGGCAGGCCATGGCCATGGCCGTCATCGCCCGCTGCAACTGGCCGCCCGACACTTGGTGCGGGTAGCGAAAGCCGATCTCTTCGGGGTTGGGCAATTGCATCTGACGATAGAGCGCGACGGCGTCCTGCTCTGCCGCCGCACGGCCCGAGACACCGTGCAGGCGGGGCGCTTCGGTATATTGGTCGATCAACGTCTTAGCGGGGTTGAAGCTCGCCGCGGCGGACTGGGCGACATAGGCGATGCGCTTGCCGTGCAACCGGCGCAATTGCCCGCGCCCCATGCCGATTAACTCGGCCCCGTCGAATTCGACGCTGCCCCCGGCAAAGCGCACCCCGTCGCGGACATAGCCCATCGCCGCCAGCCCGGCGGAGCTTTTGCCCGCCCCGCTTTCACCGACAAGGCCCAGCACTTCACCCCGCTCCAGTTCCAGATCGAGCCCTTTGAGGATCACATTGGGCCGCGCGCGGCTGCCTGCCTCAAGCCGGAGACCGCCAATGTTCAGAAGATTTCCCATATGCTTGGCCCCTGCTCGGTTAACTTTTCAGACCGCTGGCGCGGTGCAGCATCCAATCGACGATCAGGTTGATCGCAACCGTCAGCAAGGCGATGGCCGCCGCCGGGATCAACGGGGTGATATCCCCGAAACTGATCAAGGTGGCGTTTTCCTTTACCATCGACCCCCAGTCCGCCGTGGGCGGTTGGATCCCGATGCCAAGAAAGGACAGCGCCGCGATAAAGAGGAACACGAAACAAAAGCGCACCCCAAACTCGGCGATCAAGGTCGACCAAATGTTGGGCAAAATTTCGCGGCGCAGCAGCCATGGTGTGCGCTCTCCGCGCAGTCTTGCGGCTTCGACAAAATCAAGGCCCACGACATTCATCGCCGCAGCCCGCGACAGCCGGTAGACCGGCGCCACATAGATCACCGCGATCACCCCGACCATATTCGGGATCGACGGGCCGACGATGGCCAAGAGCATCAGCGCCAAGATCAACGGCGGCACGGCCATCAGCACATCGACCAAGCGTGACAGGACTTCGTCCAGCCAGCCGCCTTTGAGCGCGGCCAGCATCCCCAGCGTTGACCCGACCGAAAAGGAAATAGCCGTCGTCAGCAGCGCCAGCCCGACCGTATTGCGCGCCCCAAAGACCATCCGCGACAGCATATCGCGGCCCAGATTGTCAGTGCCCAGCGGATGCGCCGCACTCCATGGCAAATAGGCATCGCCTACCACCTGCGTCTCGCCATAGGGCGCGACGATGGGCGCGAATATCCCCGTAAAGGCGACGATGGCCAGGACCACCATCCCAAAGATCGCCGAGGGGGGCGCGGATTTCAGCAAAGATTTCATCGTTATCTCCCGTGCCGCAGACGCGGGTTCGACATAATCGAGATGATGTCGGCCAAGACGTTGAGCGTGATGTAAACAGCGGCAAAGAACAGCCCCACCGCCTGCACCACCGGGAAATCCCGGCTTGAGACCGCATCCACCAGCAACTGCCCAAGACCGGGGTAGGAAAAGACGACCTCTACCACCACCACGCCGACCACCAGATAGGCAAGGTTCAGCGCCACGACATTGACGATCGGCGCCAATGCATTGGGCAGCGCGTGCTGCACGATGATGCGCCAGCGCGGCACACCCTTAAGGCGGGCCATCTCGATATAGGGCGAGGCGAGCACGTTGATGATGGCCGCCCGCGTCATCCGCATCATATGGGCGACGACTACCAGAATAAGCGTCAGCGCGGGCAGAAAGCTGCGGTAAAGCGCGTCCCACAGCCCCGTGGCGCTGTCGATCCGCGCCAGCGTCGGGAAGACGCCGGCCTTGATCGACAGGAATAAGATCAGAACATAGCCCACGAAAAACTCGGGCATAGAGATCGCGGAAAGCGCGGTCAGGTTTACGCCACGGTCAAACAGCGTGTTGCGCCACAGCGCCGCCAGAAGGCCGAGGATCACCGCCAGCGGGGCGGCGATGACGGCGGCATAGGTGGCCAGAAACATGGTATTGGCAAGCCGCGGCCCCAAAAGCTCGGATACTTCGCGCCCCGACGCGAGCGAAGTGCCAAAGTCACCGCGCAGCACACCACCCAACCAATCGAGATAGCGAAGATGCGCGGGCTGATCGAGGCCCAGTTCGGCGCGGAATGCCGCAAGGGTCGATTCAGTCGCCGATTGGCCAAGAATCTGCTGCGCCAGATCACCGGGCAAGAGTTCGATGCCGACAAACATTAGGGCGGAGACCACAAACAGGGTCAGGATGCCGAGGGACACTCGACCGATAACAAGCTTCTGAAGCCGGGACATGCTAAGGTTTTCTCCGGCCCGGATCGGGCCATTTGGAACAGAAACGGACGGCCCGTCGGGGCCGTCCGTATGCAGTGATAGTTTACGCCATCCACCAGCGTTCGATGAAGCGCTGGCTGTCGAGATCCCACATCTCGGACACTTCCTCAGGCATCTGAACGCTTTCGCTCATGGCCGAGACATATTGACCAAAGGCCGGGATCAGCGCGCCGCCCTGCTCTTTCACGATCTTTTGCATCTCGCCGTACATCTCGGCGCGGCGGGTCTGGTCCAACTCAGGCCGCGCTTGCAAGAGCAGTTCGTTGAAACGCTCATTGTCCCATTTGGTCTCGTTCCACTCCGCATCGGCGGCATAGCCGGTCGAGAACATCAGGTCAGGCGTCGGACGCCCGCCCCAATAGGAGCAGCAGAAGGGCTTTTGCAGCCAGACGTTCGACCAATAACCGTCATCCGGCTCGCGCTTCACGTCGATGTTCAAGCCAGCAGGCCGCGCGCTTTCGGCAAAGAGCACGGAGGCGTCCACCGCCCCACTAAAGGCCGCGTCCGAGGTGGACAGCGTCACATCAAGGCTTTCAAGCCCCGCCTGTTTCAGGTGGTATTTCGCCCGCTCCGGATCATAGGTGATCTGCTCAAGGTCATCGTTGTAATAGGGCATCGAGCGCGAGATTGGTTGGTCGTTGCCCACGGTGCCATAGCCACGCAGAACCTTTTCGATCATGTCTTCGCGGTTGATGCCGTATTTCAGCGCCATCCGCACGTTCATGTCGTCAAACGGGGCCGTGTTGGTCTGCATCGGCATGATGTAATGCAGCGTGCCGTCTTGGGTGTGGATCTTCACGTTGGGCGCGCGGCCCAGCAGGTTGATTGTCTTGAGGTCAGGCCGGTCGATCAGATCAACCTCGCCGGTCATCAGCGCGTTCATCCGGGCCGCCGGATCGCCTACTTTGAGGATCACCACCTTGTCGAAATGCGCGCGGCCCTCTTTCCAGTAGTCATCGCGGCGCGTCAGTTCGACCCGCACGCCCGGCTCGAAGACGTCGATCACATAGCCGCCGGTGCCGATGCGGCTGTTGGGGTCGATCGTGCCATCGCCGGTGTCTTGGCGAATGCCAAGGTGGTAGTCATTGAAGATGAACGGGAAATCCGCATTGCCGGCGGCCAGTTCAAAGATCACAACCTTGTCGCCGTCGGCGCGGATGTCGGTGATCTGCTCTAGCAGCGGTTTGATACCAGATTTGGACTCTGGCCCCATGTGGTGACGGATCGAGGCGATCACGTCATTCGCCGTCGCCGTTTTGCCGTCCGAGAATTGCGCGTTGTCGCGCAGGCGGAAGGTCCATGTGGCCGCGTCGCTGCTGGCCTCAAAGCTCTCAGCCAAGTCGGGCTGGGCGGTGCCGTCGGGGGCAATTTCCGTCAGAGTGTTAAAGACCGCATAGCCGCTGGCGAACATGAAGTCGTTGTTGAAGGTTGCAGGATCAAGGCTGTCGGAGGTCGACCCTTGGGTAAAGCCAACCCGCAGCGTGCCGCCCTTTTTAGGCTGCGCCTGCGCGAAAGCACCGTGCGGTAGAAGCAGGCCGGCACCGACAGCAGCGGTTCCGGCAAGAAAGCCGCGGCGGTTTGGTCCGCCGTTGGGTTTTGTAAAGTTGGTCATCGTATCCCCCTTAAGTTGTTTTCTTTGGTCAAACGCTCTGTCTGAGCGCCCGGAATATTATTGCGGTCGCACGGCGATCCATTTCGCCTTCGCGCCTGCATAGGCGTAACATCTCGGCCCGCCATCGCAGTCTAAACGCGACGGCTGCAAACAGCAGCGCGCATTTGTCCGCCAAGTGATCATTCACGGTCGTTCGCCCCGCTCACATGATCTTGGACATAGGCATAGCCCGTTCTTTGACCGGGGTATAGGTGCCTGAACGTAGAGGGGCCAACTTACGCTACGGCGACTGATGTTTATAGCATAATATCAAAACGTTGATTGTCTTGAAAAGATGACCTCCCTGCCTATGGTCTCGCGTCCTTACCGTCAAATCGCGCAACGCACAGCACTCTTGGCGCTGCGGGCTGCGAGCGCCCGACAGGATCATCTTTCAGACATGGCTTCCACACAACTTTTTCGAAAAACTTCGGGTAGCGCAGCAAACAGAAGCAAGAAATCAGATCCGCTGTGCCCTCCCCTCGGTCAATCCGATGCGGAACGGAAATAGGGCCCGATGCCATCGGAGTACTGCGAGATACTTACCCCAACAGAATGATCCGCTCTGCCCTGAAACACTCGACAGCTAGGGCGGCATTCGCGGATAGTGGACAGCTTGAGCTTTCGGTTTTTTGGTGACGTAGGCAACGTCTATGCGTAGAGGTCAGTTTGTTGCTGCCTGCCGAACCGATCATGGGCATAAGCCAGATCGAGATTGCCACCTTATCGAAATAGAACATGAATAATAACGCCCCCTCTGCAACTGTCACCTTGCCAGGCCTTGGTTGGGCACCCTTCTATGAAGAGCAACTTACTCCCGAAGACGAAGAGTATGATGCCCTGCGCATCAGTTCTGTGCACCGGTCCCGAATGAAAGGTGAATCCACCCATGGCCCGGTCAGGATCAGCCTGCCAGCTCATATCAACACATCGCATTTTGCGGTTGGTGACTGGGTTCTGGCGCAGCCACAGAGTCACCTCCTTGTTCGGCGGCTTGAACGGCGGTCTTTGCTTGAGCGTCAGACGGTCGGCGCACGCAATCCGCAACTGATCGCCGCAAATGTGGATACGGTCTTTGTCGTCACCTCGTGCAACGATGATTTTAATCCAGCGCGGCTGGAACGTTATCTGGCGCTTGCCAACGAGGCGGGCACGAGGGCGGTGATCGTCTTGACGAAGGCCGATCAAGTGGCTGATCCGGCACCCTATGAGGCACAGGCCGCAGCCCTTCAACGCGAACTTGAGGTCGTCACCATTAACGCACGCTCATTGGATGCCGTAGCGGCACTGGCTCCGTGGTGTGGCACTGGGCAGACAGTCGCGCTCATCGGGTCATCCGGGGTTGGGAAATCGACGCTGCTCAACACGCTTGCGCGTAAATCTGATGAGGCAAAACAGGCCACGGGCGCGATCCGGGAAGATGATGCCAAAGGTCGGCACACGACCACCGCGCGATCGCTGCACCGGATCGCAGGTGGCGGGTGGGTCATTGATACCCCCGGTATGCGCACCCTTCATGTAAGCGATGTGTCCTCCGGGCTTGAGGCGCTTTTTGCAGAGATTACCGAACTTGCACCTAACTGCCGATTTCGCGATTGCACACATCTGCATGAACCCGGCTGCGCGGTTCAGGCGGCGGTTGCTGCGGGGACGTTGGACGCGGCGCGTTTAGAACGCTGGCGCAAACTGCATGAAGAAAATCAACAGAACACACCTACCGTGACCGGTGCGCGGGGAAACAAGAAATCCGGCCCGCGCGGAAAGTTTCGCTGACTGTGCTCTGATTTCGACGGTACGCTTCTCGCCATACACCGCAGCCGAATGCCGCCGCCCTATGTGGGTGCTGCGGCGATCAAACTGCGTTCCACTCTCGCAAACTCCCACGCCAACATCCCCATACCATCCACATGGATGGAGAGTTGAAGATGAGCAATGTTCGGCGTCTACGCGAAAAGACCCCTGACAGCGAAAAGATGACGATCAATCTTGGCTATGTGGATTAACGGCTGCCAACGATCTGGTCCAACGCACGCTGGCGCAGCATGGTCTTGCCGGGCAGGCTGCGCCTATGGAGGGTGCAAGCGTAGCGGCTATGCAGAGATGCTGTCGAAACTCGGGGCCTCAGGTCCAACGCTCCGCACCTCGCAGGCGAACGTCCCCAAGGGGGCTGCCTTTCGTCTGATACATACACCTGCTCGGCAGGCAGTCGGGCCGTTCTAATGCCAGTCTAACGGGCGGTTCTCTTGCCGTTTATCCGCCCTCATGTTCAGGCACTTTTGTAAGCATCGTGCCGTCGTGCTGGTGTTGAATGATGTTGTCCACAGCAAGTTGCCCCATCGCCAATCGGGTCTCCACCGTCGCGCTGCCGACATGGGGCAGCAACACTGTGTTCGACAGGTTTTTCAATGCCTGTGGAATGGCAGGCTCAGTCTCAAAAACATCCAAACCGGCCCAGCCCAACTTACCCGTCTCCAAGGCCTCGATAAGGGCCGCTTCATCCACAACTGAACCACGACTGACGTTCACCAAGGTGCCTTGAGGACCCAAAGCCGCGAGGACATCGGCATTCACGATGCCTTTGGTTCCTACGCCACCGGGGGTTACACATATCAGGACATCACAATCCGCAGCCATTTCCACCACATCACGATAATACTTGTAGGCCACGTCTTTTTCGTTGCGCGAGTGGTAGACGATAGTTGGGTTCCACGGGGCGAGTTTGTCAGCGATCGCCTGCCCGATCCGCCCCAATCCTAGGATACCGATGGTCTGATTGTCAGGGGAACGCGTCAGTGGCGCTGCCCCCAAAGCCTCCCAATCTCCCGAACGCGCCCATGCATCATCGCGCAAGGCCTCTCGGTAACACATCAACATCAGCATGACGGCGGTCGTCGCCACGTCTGAATTCAGGACATTGGGTGTGTGCGATACCATAACGCCTTGCGCGATCGCAGCATCGATGTCGATGGCGTCGTATCCCACGCCATAATTGCTAATCGCCTTGAGATTAGGCAACGTCTCCATCGTTGCACGTGGGATACCAACGCTACCACTGGTGAGAACATGCGTGATCTTTTCCGCTGGATAGTCATCAGCCTTATGAATGGTAAATACCTGCGCAAGCTGTTTGCGCATATCGTCTGTAACGTTCGTGAGCAGAAGAAGATCAGACATAATGTTCCTTACGATTTTGGGACTTAGCTATCGCCATTCAAATGCAGCCCACTGTCGAGCGACAACACAGAGCCGGTCATCAGCCGCGCACCGGTAGACAGCCAGAACACATCTGCGGCTACATCTTCAGGCTGGCCGACCATCTGCAAAGGTGCCCGCGCCTCTTGCAACTCAACCCGCGCGTCAAACACCTGCTTGTCCATACGTTCGACAAATCCGCCAGCAATCAACGCCGGGCAAACGGCATTTACCCTAACCTTGGGTGCCAACACCCGTGCCAAGGACATGGTCAACGTGTTGGTTGCCCCTTTTGATGCTGCATAGGCAATCGAGGATCCAGTGCCCCAAATCGCACCGTAGGACGAGACGATGACCACGCTACCGCCCTCCCCCGCTTTGAGCGCTTCCGCACAGGCCCGCACGATCTGAAATGGACCCGCTGTATTCACCGCTGCGGTCTTCATGAAATCATCCATGGTCAGCGCATCGAGGTCACCATGCGGAACCAACCGTGTCGTCCCAGCCGAGGAGACAAGGGCGTCGATCCGGCCAAAGGTCTTCGTGGCAAGTGCAGCCAGTCCTCTGCAATCATCGTCTTTGGTAACGTCCGATTGCAACGAGATTGATTGAACGTTCCTTCCTTTGGCCTCTTCCGCCAAGGCATCAGCGGCGGCTTTCTCACTGTCGAGAAGGTAGCTGAGGACGACGTTCCAACCGTTCTGCATGAAGTACTGAGAGCAGGCCCGTCCAATCCCCGAAGCGCCCCCCGTGATCACAACTGTTTTCGTCATTTTGGCTCTCCTTCGTCGGAATGGGCAATCGCGTCTTCATAGAGACAGACCAAGGCAGAGAGGTCGGCCTCTGGCGACACAGAAAGGTGTTCGCCTGCCCGGTCATATACGGCACGCGCTGCGTCGGTCAGCGGCACGTCAGCGCCTATTTCCGCCGCCAATGATTGTGCGAGCCCCACATCCTTGCGCATCAATTCGATTGCGCCCAACCGAGGCGTAAAGGTTCGAGTTGCCATACGAGGGCCGAAAATACGCAAAGGAGCAGAATCCGCGAAACCACCTGCGAGCGCCGGAGCAAGAGCAGCGACGTCTACGCCCGCCTTACGCGCGAAGGCTGTCGTTTCAGCGATGGCGATGACATTTGCTGCAACGATCATTTGGTTGCAGATTTTTGTTACCTGCCCGCTACCCGACGCGCCCATATGTGTCACCCGCGCCGAAACTGCGTCCAACAGAGGCCCAAGCGCGTTGATACCCTCTGCCGTTCCGCCAGCGAAAACGATCAACTCGCCCTTTTGCGCGGCCTCGACACCGCCGCTTACCGGGGCGTCGACCCACGCGACACCCAGCTTGGCTGCGCGCTCGGCAAAGATCCGCGATGCATCTGCCGCGCCGGTTGAGAAGTCGGCAATCGCGCGCGCTTTGATCGTAGGTGCTGAAAACAGACCATCGGCACCAAAGGCAATGGTTTCCACAACATCATGAGAAGAAACGCAAATCCCGATAATAGCTGCCTTCTCCATAACCTCAGCGGGCGACGCGGCGGCGATTGCGCCTTTCGCGGCCAATGTAGCCAGCGGGGTCGGAGATCTATTCCAAGCGACAACATCGTGACCCGCTGCCAAAAGGCACTGGGCCATCGGCAGCCCCATGTCACCCAACCCTACAAAGCCGATCTTCATCCAATCGGATCCTTCTCCCACACGACATTGCCACTATGGGTGACTGCCCCTTTATCGGCAGGCCCAACCGTGGCTGCGTATTTCTCAAGCAATCCGCCTTTGGCAATTGTTGGACGCTCAACGCGCTCCTTTCGGCGTTGGGCAAGGGTTTCATCATCCACCTGCATGGCAAGGGTGCAAACCCCCGCGTTCGCATCGATGTCGATGATGTCTCCGTCTTTTAGCAGCCCCACGGGGCCATCGCTTGCCGCCTCTGGGCAGACATAGCCGATGCACATCCCGCGGGTCGCCCCAGAGAAGCGGCCGTCAGTGATCAATGCGACTTTTTCACCGTTGCCCTGCCCATAAATCAACGCGGTAATGCCCAGCATCTCGCGCATACCCGGCCCACCGCGCGGCCCTTCGTTACGGATCACGATCACGTCGCCTTCGGCGTAATCCAGCGTTCGGATCGCTTTCAAACAGTCCTCTTCACATTCGAATACCCGCGCCGGGCCGCTGTGGACGAGCTTTTTCAGACCTGCAACCTTCAGCAATGCACCATCCGGCGCCAGATTCCCCTTAAGCACAACAACCCCGCCAGTCGGTGCAATGGCTTTTGCGGTGGGACGAACGACTTCGCCATCAGGCTTTGGGGTTTCGCAAAGCTCTTCGGCGATGGTCTTGCCCGTGATCGACAGGCAATCACCATGCAAAAACCCGCCATCCAACAGAGATTTAAAGATCGCAGGCGCGCCCCCCGCATAGAATACGTCCCGCGCCAGAAAGCGACCGCCCGGCTTAAGGTCCGCGATCAGCGGCGTGCGGGCAAATACCTCGGCAACATCATCAAGGTGAAACGCAATGCCCGCCTCATGCGCGATCGCCGGGATATGCAGCGCGGCGTTGGTTGACCCGCCTGTCGCCGCAACCACGGCGCAGGCGTTCTCAAGCGATTTGCGGGTGACCAGATCCCGCGGCAAAGGCGCGTCGCCCTTCACGGCCTGCATCAACACTTTGCCCGCACGGCGGGCCAGCGGCGCACGCGCGGCATAGACCGCAGGGACCATCGACGAGCCCATCAGTGCAAAGCCCAATATCTCTGAAACCATACCCATCGTATTCGCCGTAAACTGCCCCGCGCATGCGCCTGAGGTGGGCAGACAACTGCGGGTCATCTGATCCAGTTCTTCTTCGGTCGCCTCGCCTGCCAGAACTTTGCCAATCGTCTCATAGGTATCGACGATATTGACATCTTTGCCGCCTATTTGACCGGGCAGTGACGACCCGCCATACAAAAACAACGACGGCACATTGCAGCGAGTCATTCCCATCATCAGGCCCGGCATGTTCTTATCACAGCCGCCAATGCCAAAAATGCCGTCCCACTGGTGGCCGCGCACCGTTGCCTCAACACTATCGGCGATCAGATCGCGCGAGATGAGCGAGAACCGCATGCCGGAATGCGCTACGCTAAGGCCATCCGACACCGAGACCACGGGACACTCATGCGGCGTGCCCCCCGCTGCGAACACACCGGTCTTCGCGTGCTGTGCCTGATCGCGCAAACTGGTGTTGCACGGGCTCATATCGCCACCGGTATGGATCACCGCTACATGCGGGTTCGAGATATCCTCATCGTCCAGACCAAGCGCATAGAGAAAGCTGCGTGTGGTGCTGCGGATGATGCCATCACGGATGGTTTCTGAGCGAAAGCGCGGCGTTTTCATGAACGGTGTCCTAGGAAATTAGAGTGTTTGGAAGAGATGGCGGAGCGATCAACTCGTCAAAAGCGCAGGCAGCCATGTGGCCAAATCGCTCCACCAAAGGACCACAGCCAGAATGACGATCTGGATCACGACAAAGGGAATGATGCCGCGATAGATATCTCCGGTGGTCACCTCTTTGGGGGCGACAGCGCGCAGATAGAACAGTGCAAATCCGAACGGCGGTGTCAGGAACGATGTCTGCAAGTTCAACCCCATTACAACGGCAATCCAGACCGGATGAAACAATACCGACCCATCTGCCCCACTGAAGGAGAAAAGCACTGGCGCCATAATCGGGGTGACGACGAAAACGATCTCTAGGAAATCGAGGAAGAACCCCAACAGGAACATGATCAACAGCATGCTGCCCAATGCAATCCACGGCCCGCCGGGGAGACCTGTGAAGAACTCATTAACCGTTTCCTCACCACCAAGACCGCGGAACGCGAGGTTAAAGACCTGCGCGCCGATATAGATGGCAAAAACCATGACCGACATATGCAACGAGGCGCGCAGAATAGACGTGAGGACAGACGGCTCATCCGCTGTTTTCGACAGCCAGATCCGCCAAAGGCTTACAGCACTGCCCCAAGTGAAGGCGATCAAGCCAAGAGAGACAATAGCGATGTTGATCTTATCACCTGAGGTGATCGTAGATTTTGCGAGGCGCAGATCAAAGTTCAACACGAAGTAGACAACGATGATCGCGCCGATAACGGCCACCAACTGCGGCAGCGAAGATCGATCCGACAGGCGTTGCCCCGCCAGCAGGATCGCACCAATAGATCCGATTGAGGCAGCCTCGGTCGGGGTGGCGACACCGAAAAGGATGGAGCCCAACACAGCAACAATCAGCAAAAGCGGCGGGGCCAGCAGCAGCAAAACAGGACCAAGCGATACCTTTTCCCCCTCGGCCACCACACTTGGCGCGCGGTGCGGAGCGAAAAGAGCCACGCAAAGGATATAGAGCACATAAGCACCGACAAGGATCAGCCCGGGCAAAAGGGCACCCGCAAAAATATCGCCGACCGAAACCGGATCGGGTGCCCAATCCCCAGCATTGCGGCGCGCGGTGATATAGGCGTTCGACAGCACATCGCCGAGAATGATCAAAACCAGCGATGGGGGAATGATCTGCCCCAGCGTGCCAGATGCAGCGATAATGCCTGTTGATAGGCGTTTGTCGTAATTGGCTTTCAGCATGGTAGGCAGTGAAATCAGGCCCATCGTGACGACCGTCGCGCCCACGATACCGGTGGAGGCCGCCAGCAACATCCCGACAATAGCGACAGAGATACCAAGGCCACCGGGCAAGCGACCAAAGATTTTGGCCATTGAGCTCAGCAAATCTGCGGCGACGCCGCTACGCTCCAATGTCACGCCCATGAACACAAATAGCGGAACCGCGACGAGCACTTCGTTTGTTTCGTCCATCAGCCCGAAGATGCGGCCGAACAAGGCCCGAAGGAATGAAAGGTCGCCCCCTGCGAAAAAGCCGACCTGAAAAACAGCGCCCAGCACTGAAAAGAGCAAACCAACACCGGCCAGCGTAAAGGCAACCGGGAAACCGCGAAGGAGCAAGACAATCGCCACCGGGAACATCAAAAGGTCAAGATGTGCTATCAATCCGCTCACAGTTCATCACTCACTTCATAAATCGGGTCGCTTGAGCGCCCTGTCAGACGCAAGAAGGCTTTGATCATCGTCGAGAGGGCTTGCGCGGAAACGAGCACGCAGAAAACGAGCGATAACGCCTTGAGAACATAGCGGAACGGAATGCCATTGGGTTCGAGCGACCCTTCCTTGACCGCCCAAGCGCCGACAACGTTGGGCAGCGCAGACCAGCCAATCACCAAGCAAAGCGGCAACACGAACAGCAGGCTGCCAAAAAATTCGGTTAGATCCTGCACACGTGGGCTGGCTTTGTCATACAGAATATCAACGCGGACGTTCTTGTTCCAAAGCATCGCATATGCGGTGCCCAGCAGAATGGTCATACCATGCAGGTAGACCACCCCCTCCTGAAACCACACTGCGGGAATGCCAAACAGCGTCGACGTCGAGAAAACGTAGCGGGCGATGACGACGGCAAACTGCAAGATCACCATCAACAAAATGCCCCAGCAAATCACGCGCCCGGTAAGGTCGTTCACCGCATCAATCGCGGCGGCAATCTGTTTCATGAGGTTGTCCTTTTCGCCACGAAGGCGGGCCGCAATTGCGCCCCGCCGATGCGTTCCTAAAGATTAGATGCCCCAGGCGCGGGCACGGTCAGCGTACATCTGACCTTCCAGAAGCTTGCCGCAGAACACGGCCTGCTTGAGGTACTCGACATAAGGCCCGTGAATCTTTTCGGACATCTCATCACCGTCTGGGTAGGCTTCCATCACCTCGACCGAAGCCTTACCCAATGCGTCAACGACGTCATCGGGGAATACTGACGGTGTCACGCCTTCTGCGATCAACTGCTGCAAGGCGACAACGTTGTTATAGGCGAAGGCCGAAGTCGTCTCATCCGCGACAGCAGAAATGACCGATTCAACAATGACCTTTTGCGCGGGTGTGAATTCTTCCCACACGTCCTTACGCACGATACATTCCAGACCCGCGCCCGTTTCGTGTGGGGCTGGCATATAATAATGCGGGGCGACCTTAGCCAATCCCAGAGCCTTGTCGTTCCAAGGCCCAACAAACTCCGCCCCATCGACGACGCCGGATTGCAAAGCGGGAAAAATTTCGCCTGTGGGCAAATTCACCGAGGACACCCCGATCTTTTGCATGATCGCACCCCCCAATCCAGCGATGCGCATCTTCAAGCCCTGCATGTCATCCAGCGAATTGATCGGCTTTTTGAACCACCCACCGGCCTGCGCCATTGAGCTACCCGCCCAGAATGGTTTGAGGTTGAACGGCCCATAGGCCTCATTCCACAGTTCCTGTCCGCCACCATAGCGGATCCAGCCTGCAAGTTCGCCCGCAGAAAGGCCGTAGGGCATGTTGGTATAATACATTGACGCTTTGATCTTGCCGGCGGCGAAATAGGGCGACGTATGACCCATCTCTGCGGCACCGGTAGATACTGCATCGTTCACGCCGTAAGGGGGCACCAATTCGCCGCCGCCAAAATATTCAACCGTCAGCGCGCCGTCCGTAGCGGCGGTAACCTGCTTGGCAATATTTTCAGCAGCATGTCCAAGCCCGGGAAACCCGCGTGGGAATGTCCCAACCAGCTTTAGGACACGCTTGTTCTGCGCCACAGCTGGCGCGGCAAGTGTTAAGGCGGCAGCGCCAAATGCGGCACCAGACAATACTGTTCTGCGTTTCATTGGTGATCATCCTCCCTGATGTGAACAAGGGAGATACGGTCGCGCACCAACCTCGTCGCACGCACCATAGGTCGAACTGATTTAGTTCCGCAATACGGAATATTTTTAATTTTGAGTTTCACTTTCTGCAACAGTTGAGGCAAACATAGCCTTCTCTGCTGCGGCCCTTTCGCAGCTTTCGTTAGGTGAGGCCTTCGCATGGTAACGTTGAAACAGTTGGAAGCGCTCTATTGGATCGGCCGTTTAGGAAGCTTTGAGGCCGCCGCACGGCACTTGCAGACATCGCAGTCAACCATCACCCGGCGCATCCAAGACTTCGAACAGGTGACCGGAGCCGCCTTGTTTGATCGAACTACCCGTGTTCCAACCCTATCCCGTCGGGGCCAAGAAGCCTGCCTGCAGGCCGCAGGCATCCTGGAAAGCACCGATCAGTTGGTGGCGGGTTTGTCCTCGCCCGAGATGATCGCGCGCCGTGTCTCTATTGGCGTCACCGAACTCTCCTCCTTCAGCTGGATCCCCGACTTTATGCGTAGGGTTCACGCCACTTTTCCAAGGCTCGAACTAGACCTTCGGGTGGGGTCCGCCTTTAAGTTGCGCCAGATGCTTGTCGAGAACGAGCTTGATCTCGTGGTGGTTCCTTCCGCGCTTTACCCGCCGGGCTTTACCCTTGAAACGGTTGGCTCCTTAACGACATCGTTTTGCGCGGCACGGGGGGAATTCCCGCAAGACACCCCCCTGAACTCAGACCTCCTGACCGGGACGCCCCTGATCGCGCAGGAAAATACCCTTTTTGATCAGGTCGTAGCGCGCAGCCCCCGCGCAGAAGGCACTGACCTAGGTGGTGTCATCGTCGCGGACGGCCTGCTGGCAATGATCGCCTTAGTAACTTCGAATTATGGTATTTCCGTACTGCCTGATTTCATACTTGATACGGCCCCATTCTCTGCGGCAGTCAGCCGCATTTCGCCAGATCTGAAGCCCGACCCGTTGGCCTATGTGGTTGCGTACTCAGAAAGCACGCGCAGCCCGGCCGTGTTGGCCCTGATTGAACTAATTCAAGAGACGTGCCGGTTTGACCAATTCTTTGCCGGAATCGCACCGGGCGAGCCGCAGGGTCTTGGGTCATCGCCAATAGAACAGGGTGATAGTGAATTGGGTGACGCACCAAAACAGCTCTAGGCATCGCCGGTCGTTCTCGGCTTCTGTCGATATAGCAGGTTAGAAATTTACACTTCGCGGATGAAAGCTTAAGCCTGAGAAACTGCCTGAAGGGCCATGTCCTCCACACTTTAACAAAGGCGTCCCATGGCCAGCAAAGCGAAGCTCCACCCCCGGAATCAACACTTAGAAGGATATGATTTCAAGCGTTTGGTCGCACAGACACCTGAGCTTGAGCCCTTCATAATCAATAGTCCTGTTGGTCGGCCGACGATAAATTTTCAGAACCCGATGGCTGTTCGGACGCTCAATCAGGCGTTGTTAAGGACGCATTATAGTATCAAATCTTGGGATATCCCCGCCGGCTATCTTTGCCCTCCAATACCAGGCCGCGTGGACTACATCCACCATCTCGCAGACTTGCTTACCGACGGAGATGAAAACGTGGTCCTGCCGCAGGGGCGGCATATCAGGGTGTTGGACATCGGCACCGGTGCAAGCTTGGTGTACCCCCTAACGGGCCAGAGCGAGTATGGTTGGCATTTTACTGGCGTCGATGTAGACGCAGGCGCCATCAAATCGGCACGCCAAATTTGCGAATCTAACGGGTTGGACATCGACCTTAGGCTACAGACGAACCCCGAGAATATCTTTCGCGGTGTGATCCAGCCCGACGATGCTTTTCATGTCACCATGTGCAACCCACCGTTCCACGGGTCTAAAGAACAAGCCAAGAAGGGGACTCAACGCAAGTGGGCAGGCCTTGGCAAAGGGCGCTCGGCAAAACTCAATTTCGGTGGTCGCGATGCTGAACTTTGGTACCCGGGTGGCGAGATAAAGTTTATCGCCCGCATGGTTAATGAGAGCACGGAGTTCGCCAAACAGTGTCTTTGGTTTACCACATTGGTATCAAAGAAAGACAACCTCCAGCCGCTCCATCGAATTCTAGGAAAAGCCAAGGTCGCTGAATACAAAGTCGTCGAAATGGCACAGGGGCAAAAAACAAGTCGCTTTATCGCTTGGACCTACATCAAGAAGAAGCAACGCACCTGACCTGCCCCCCCCCGCTGGTCCCTCATTCATAACGAGAGTATGCGGGTTTGGTTTTGAGAGTTTGAGGTTCCGGATTGAGCGAGCGCGGTAGCCACGGAGCCCGTCCATTCACAAATGCAAGAACTGCTCCACGTGATCCCGCTCCTTATGAAAAGCAGGTGAATCGCCTTTCCAGACGATCTCCCCTTTTTCGATGACGAAATAGCGATCAGAAATCCGAGAGAGCTCGTCGAGGTTTTTATCAATCAATAAAATCGACAGGCCGTCCTTTTTCAACCTGCCCAACATTGACCAGATCTCCTCGCGGATAAGCGGTGCCAAACCTTCGGTTGCTTCGTCAAGAATAAGCAGTTTAGGATTGGTCATCAACGCGCGCCCGATGGCCAGCATCTGCTGTTCCCCACCTGACAATTGAAACCCAAGGTTATTCACCCGCTGGCTCAAGCGGGGAAAGGCATCATAAACGCGTTCTTGCGTCCAACCATCAGCAATGGGACGGGCGGTGGCACGCAGGTTCTCGGCTACCGTGAGGGAAGGAAAAATGTGGCGACCCTCAGGCACCAGCCCCACACCCGCTTGCGCGATCTGGTAGGGGGCAGCGCCGATCATGTCTTTTTGCGCAATGGTGATCTGCCCCTTAAAAGGTTTGAGCAAGCCCATCAGGCAGCGAATGGTTGTAGTTTTTCCCATGCCATTGCGCCCCATAAGGGTGCTGACCTGACCTTCGGTGATGTCCAGATCGACGCCCGACAGGATCTGCGTATTGCCGTATCCTGCATGCAGATTCTCAATATTAACCAGCGTGTTCATTTCCCGGCTTCTCCCAAATAGGCCGCGCGCGCGACGGGATCGGCGCGCACTTCATCAGGTGTGCCTTGGGCCACAATACTGCCATCAACCAACACCGAAACCGTATCGGCCAACTGAAAAATCGCATCCATATCATGCTCCACCATAAGCATCGGAAGCGATCCGCGCAGGCTGGCCAAGAGGGCAACCAATGCGACACCTTCTGCCCGGCCAAGCCCGGCCATTGGTTCATCTAGCAGCAGAAACTTCGGCTTTCCCGCAAGCGCAATTGCCAGCTCCAGTAGACGCAACTCCCCATGCGACAGATCCATCGCCGGGATGTTGGCGCGGTGTTCAAGCCCGACACGCTGCAAGGTGGCAAGGGCAAATTCGTTGAGTGCAGTTTCGCGCGCGGCATTGCGGAAAAACCGCAAGCTCGATCCCGATTTGGCCTGCGCGGCAATGGCGGTGTTTTCCAACGCGGTAAAGCTGGGCAAAACTGTTGTAATCTGGAACGTGCGGCCCAGTCCGGCTTGTACCCGCCGCGAAACGGACAAGTGCGAAATCTCTTGGCCATCCATCAAGATATTGCCGGAATCCGAGCGTAACCCCCCCGAGATCTGGTGGATCAGCGTCGTCTTTCCCGCGCCGTTTGGACCGATCAGTGCATGACACTGACCAGTACCAATGCTGATTGAAATGTCTCGGCTGACCGTCAATGCACCAAAGCTTTTGTTCAGGTTGCGTATTTCCAAACTGCTCATGCTGCGCGCCCCTTTGCGTCTTTAGACACAAACAAGTCAGCGATACCGCCTTTTGCAAATAGCACCATGAGCACCAAAACAGGGCCATAGATTAGCCGCCATTCATGGACAAACGAGCCGAGCACTTCTTCGATAATCACGATAAAAAACGCGCCAAGGATCGCGCCATTGCGGCTGCCCAGCCCACCCAGAACCACGACCACAATCAAATCCCCCGAACGCTGCCATGTGGCAAGTGCAGGGCTAACAAATTCGGCGTGCTGCACCAGCAATAGGCCTGAGACACCGGCAATCATGGCGGCAATCAGATAGGCAATGAGGCGATAGCGGGTCACGGCATATCCCATCACCTCCGCTCGTTCAGGATTGTCCCGCGCCGCGCGCAGTACCCGGCCAAACCGCGAGCGGCTGATCTGGAAAACGCCCCACCACGTTGCAAAAAGCGTCCCGAGAACGAGAAAATAAAGCCCGCTACCACTTTGCACAATATTGCTGCCAAACAGGGTCGCCAGCGACCACAGGGTAAGACCGTCATCACCGCCATAGGCCGCAAGGGAGGTCAGCGTAAAATAGGTCATTTGCCCGAACGCGAGTGTGATCATCAGGAAATAAACCCCGCTGGTGCGCAGCGCGAGGCTGCCCGTAACCAAGGCAACAAAACACGTCACAGCAAGCGCAATGACCAGCAGCAAAAGGATATTTTCAATTCCATTTTCCAGCCCGATCGCCGTCGCATAGGCACCAACACCAACAAAGGCCGCATGCCCCAAGCTGACCATTCCGCCATGCCCGATCAGCAGATCAAGCGAGATGGCGGCAATGGCAAGCAGCATCGCTTTGATGATCAATCCGATCAGATACTCTGACCCGAACAAAGGCAGCAAAAAGGGCATCAACAGCAACAGACCAAATAGGATCGCCGCAAAAACCAGTGAACGATCCATCATGCGACCCCTTTGGCAGGCAACAGCCCTTTTGGACGGAACACAAGGATCGCAGCCATCAGGATGTAGATCAGCATCGACGCCAAGGCTGGCCCGATCTGGTTGGCAAATGACGGTGAAAACAAGGTTGAGAGGATTTCGGTCGCGAAACTGCGCCCGAGTGTGTCGATCAACCCGACGAGTAGCGCAGCAATGAATGCGCCGCCAATTGACCCGATCCCGCCGATGATGATGACAACAAAGGTCACGATGAGAATGTTGTCGCCCATGCCCGGCTCGATCGCGAATATCGGCGCGGCGATGACGCCTGCGAAGCCGGCCAGCATGGCGCCCACCCCAAACACGATCATAAACAGACGCTGGATGTTCACCCCAAGCGCGGAAACCATTTCAGCCGAGGTAGCCCCGGCGCGGATCAACATGCCGATGCGCGTGTAACTGATGGTAAAATAAAGCACTGCCGCCACAGCAAGCCCCGCAATGATGGTGGCAAAGCGGTAGACCGGATAGCGCAGCGTTTCTGTCAACTGAATGGAACCCGCCAGAAATTCAGGCGGCGCGACAGACAAGGTGGCCGGCCCAAAAACAACCTTGGCCAATTCGTTAAGAAAAATGATGATGCCGAATGTTGCCAGCACCTGATCTAGGTGGCTGCGGGTGTAGAGGTGCCGGAAGACAAAAAATTCTAGTAATAGGCCAAATATCAACGCGGTGCCGAGCGACAAGAACACTGCAACAATAAAGCTGCCAGTCAATTGCACATAGGCATAGACCAGATATGCGCCGACCATATATTGCACCCCATGGGCCAGATTGATGAAACCCATCACGCCAAACACAAGCGTCAGCCCCGCTGCAATCAAAAACAACAGCATGCCGTATTGAAGGCCGTTCAGGCACAGAATTAGAAACAGTGTCGTAGACATCAAAACGTGCCTTTTAGATTAGAGAGAAAATGCCTGGCCCATATAGCCAGGCACCCTTTTGAGATATCAAAAGTTACATTTTGCAGTCTTGGTGGAAGCTATCGGGGTAATCTTCGGCGATAGTGCGCACAAAAGAGGTTTGGTAATTGCCATCATCCCGTTTGATCACGTTCAACATGTGAAAATCCTGAACCGGATAGTGGTTATTGTTGAACGAAAAATCGCCGCGCAGGGAGGTGAAATCAGCCTCTTTGAGGGCTGCGCGCACCGCATCTTTATCGCTTAGGTCGCCGCCGGTTTTGGCAACGGCACTGTCGATAAGGCTGGCTGCATCGTAGGCCTGCATCGCGTAAGAGCCCGGCACATAGCCGTATTTCGCTTCAAACGCAGAAACAAAGGCGGTGTTTGCGTCATTGGCCAGATCCGGCGCCCATGAACCTGCCGCAAGGAACCCAACAGCCGCATCTTTCTGCCCCGGCAATGTTGTTTCATCTGTGGTGAAAACGGACATGAATTTTGTATTTTCAGACAGGCCCGCATTGGCGAACTGATTGACCAAACGCACACCCATGCCGCCGGGCATAAAGGTAAAGACCGCATCAGCGTCCGAAGTGGAAATCCGCGCCAGTTCAGCCGAGAAATCTTGATGCCCCAGCGGCGTGAAAACCTCGTCAGTGACTGTGCCTTTAAAGGTTTGTTTGAAACCTTCGATATTGTCTCGGCCCGCCTGATAGTTGGGAACCATGGTAAAGACACTCTCGAACCCTTCTTCATTGGCGATCATGCCGCTGATTTCTGCGTTCTGGTTGTTCTGATAAGACGTCACAAAGAAATAGGGGTTACAATTGCGCCCCGCAAAGGTCGACGGGCCCGCATTTGGGCTGACCAAGAACGTCTCTGATTGCACAACAGGCTTGAAAATCGCCTGAAGCATGTTTGAAAACACGGTACCGACGACAAAATCGACCTCATCGCGTTCAACAAGTGAGGTGGCTTTGAGCAGAGCCACATCTGGCTTGAGTTCATCGTCTTCGACGATCAGTTCGATTTTCTGGCCGCCCAACATGCCGTCTTTTTCGTCCAGCGCAAGCTGGAACCCATCAACGATCTGCTGCCCGAGCGCTGCGGGAGGGCCGGAAAGTGTTACGACCATCCCAATTTTAATGTCTTCGGCAAGGGCCATCGACCCTAGCGCCGTGCTCATCGCAAGACTCGTTGTCAGATATTTAAGATGTTTCTTCATGTTCGTTTCTCCCTGGTTTGCCCCTTGTTATTTTTCGGGGCTTAATTGTTCCGGCTTTATGCGAGCCAGTCTTACATCCTTATCGCGTTTTTTCAGCCACCATTCCCTGGCTGTTGAGCAGAGAAGCCTGCCATTGTTGCATAGCCTTTGACGATGCTCTCTCTGTCGGCAACACTCAAGATATCATTGATGTTATCAAAACCTGCAGGCTTGAGTCGCTCAACTTCATCAATCACCCGCTCCGGGCCTCCGATGCGGTTTGTCCTCACAATTTCGGCGGTCTTGGGCAAACGTTCCAACTCATAGCGGTACAAAGCTTCGCGCGGGTGTTCGGCTTTTGCCAGTTGATCCGCCAGACAGCGCGCATCCAAAATCGCCTGCGCGGCACCATTTGATCCGACCGGATACATCGGATGCGCAGCATCCCCGAGCAGGGTCACGCGCCCATGCGTCCAACGCGGCAACGGATCGCGGTCCGCCATTGGATATTCAAAAATTGAACCGCTTGCTTGCACAAGCGCCTCAACGTCCATTCCCGGCACGTGAAAGCGCTTTGCATAGGGCAGCACCTTTGCCAACGGTGCCATTTTCGACCAACTTTCAGGCGGCGGTGGGGAAACACTTGCATCTGCCATGCGGATGTTCACCACCCAGTTCATCAGCTGACGGCCATCCTTGGCTGGTGCAATCGGATAAAGAACAAGTTTACCCCCCAGCCCGCCAGCAATCGCCATTGTCTCCCCGTCCTCCCAAACCGGCCATTCAGCGGCGCCGCGCCACATGACCACCCCCGCCCAGCTGGGAGGGCCTTCGCTTGGGTAAAATTGGCGGCGTCCCACACTGTGAATGCCGTCTGCACAGATAAGCACTTCGCCACGCAACGTGCGCGAAGAACACCCGTCATGCGCATCTGTGAAATGCGCGCTGACACCTGCATCATCTTGCACGAAACCAGCCAGACGCAGCCCTGTTTGTACCGCCTCCGGCCCCATACGTTCGATCACCGCATCGAGCAGCAGTTTTTGCAACCTCCCGCGATGGATCGAAAACTGGGGGTGCTCATGACCTGCATGTATGCCGCGCAATTCGCGCCACACTTCTTGGCCCGTTCGGGTAAGATAACGCAGCTCGCGCGTGCGCAGCCCCACCTCGTCCAGCCGTGACAACAGACCAAGCTCGGTAAGCTCGGCGATTGAATGAGGCAAGGTGTTGATGCCAACACCCACTTCGCGCACCTGTGTGGCCTGCTCGATCACCTGTGATTTGATGCCGCGCTGGTGCAACATCAGCGCGGCGGTCAGCCCGCCAATGCCAGCGCCTGCAATCAGTATAGTCATGCGCTATCTCCCTCCTCGTCGGGGGGCGGCAGGAAATCAATCGCATGGGCCGCTGACACCGCAACAACATCCGCTGGATTGGCGTCAGGGCCCAAATTGTTCAATGCCCAGAACAGATCATAAAGCCGTAAGGACGGGGTCACCCAGAACAATGTTTTGACCGCACTAGGCGTCTTGTTGAAGATGCCATGCGGAATACCGCGCGGGAGTTTTACAAGGTCACCCGGCTCGGCGATCATTTCCAAGCCATCAAGCAGGATATCAAATTTACCCTCAAGAATATAAAGGAATTCATCCTGTTCGGGGTGGATGTGAGGCGGCACAAATGTCCCCGGCGGCAATGTTGCATGCCATGAAAAACAATCCTCCGTCAGTTGCTTGGGAACGTAAATCTGTCCAAGGATATTCCAACGAATAGCATCCATACTGTCTTGGGATTTAACAATGCCAGCTTCCATTTCTGTCATGTGTCGGTTCCTTTAAGTTTTGCGCTGCCTAAGAAAGCGTCAGTAATTGGCGTGTTTGGCAGTTTGAGGCCCTCAAGAACTGTAAAGTGATTATGCGAGCCCTCTATCTGATGCCGCGCTGCGACGCCCAGACCTTGCCACATCATGGGCAATAGACTGGTCTGCCGGATGAATTCAGGCCGCTCGCCCCCGCCCACCCAGCAGGTCAACGTACCCGCGCAAACGGGATCACGCAGCACGGCACTTTCGGCGCGCGCCTCCTGTGCATCAAGTTTCAGCGTTTCATTCATCTTCGTGTGCATCAAAGGGCGCAAATCATGGAGCCCGCTGATCGACAACGTATGCTCAATGCGCGCCTGCACTTCCGGCTCGAGGGGGCAGTCATTGCACAGCATCCGCGTCGCCAGATGCCCGCCCGCTGAATGCCCGGCCAGATGGATCGGCCCGTCCACGCGCGCGGCAGCCACGGTAATCGCCCGGCCAATTTCGCGGGTAATCTGCGCAATTCGGGCCTGCGGGGTTAATGTATAGCTAGGGATGCACACAGCCCACCCCGCAACGCGCATTCCTTCCGCAAAGTCCGTCCAGTGAGATTTATTCAAGCGCATCCAAAATCCGCCATGCACAAAAACTGCAAGACCTTTCGGAGCGCCGTCGGGCCAGACGATATCAAGCTTCTGACGTGGCTCATCGCCGTAAGGGATGTCTTCCTCTAGCCGCCGATCCGACAATTCCGCGCGATAACTTGCGGCGCGGTTTGCCCAAAAATCCGGCAACAAATGAGAATTTTCCACATATGCCATATTGGCAAAAGCATCATCCCAATCCATTGACTGCATTGTTTAACCCTGCTCTGGCGCATCAGGGGGCGGCAGGAAATCGACCTCATACAGCGCCGAAATCCGCACCAGTTCCGCAGGATCAGTGACACCGTCCAACTCTATAAAAAGCTCGTAAAGCTTACGGGAGGGGGCCACCCCAAAGATGCAGTTGGCAGGCTTGCCAGAGCGGTTGAATATGCCATGCGCTTCGCCGCGGGGCATTTTTATCGTGTCGCCCGGCCCGGCTTTATGCAGCTCCGACCCAAACTCAACTTCAAGGTCACCCTCAAGCACATAGATCCATTCATCTTGATGGGGATGGATGTGTGGGGGCACAAAACTGTCGGCAGGAAGCGCGGCATGCCAAACAAATGTCTCCTCGCTATAGAGCTTTGGAACATAGGTTTGCCCTACGACATTCCAGCTATGATCGTTCAATCCACGATTGGCTTTAGTGACAGCGTTTTTCATCTTGATACCCCGTTTTGGTGAAACTTTTTACAGACACTGCACCAGAAGGTGCCAAACCGGTTATCCAGAAAACGAACGTAAGTTTGCGCCGGATGCTTTAAGCTTGAAATAACCATGGTTCTCTCTAGCCTGCATCTAAGGAGTATAACCGATCATCATGTCACTGCACCGCCAGTCATACTTTTCAAACCATCCTGTCTTGCGCACGCGCGATCTTGACGAGGCGCGCTTTAAAGTGTCGCAAAGGTTCTGCGATCACCGGTTGGATGTGAGCAATCGCAATTCACAGCTTTCAGTGACCCACAACGCAGTGCGCGGGCAGCATTTATCGGTGAATTATCTATCTTACGGAGCCGAGGTCACCGTTGATCCGGGCGAATTGGGCTCTTTCTATTTGTTCCAGATGCCATTGTCGGGCAAAGCCAGCGTTGCGCACCGGGGCGACGAGATGACTGCGCATGTCGGCGTAGGGACGATTTTGAACCCTGACCGCTCTGCGCTTTTGCGGTGGGGGGAAAGCTGTCAAAAGCTCTTGTTCCAGATCGATAGTGCACATCTTGAGACCGTTGCCCGCAATCTCACAGGGGCACCGCCTCCCGGCCCGATCCGCTTTGATATGAAGGTCGATTTCACACGACCCAACGGTAAAAAACTGCAACGCGCCTTTGCCGCATGCGCGGCTGCGATTGAAAACGGCGGGCTGTTTCAGCGCCCCCTTTCGGGCAGTGACCTGCAGGTTGAGCACGATTTGGTTTATGCGTTACTGACACTCCAACGGAGCAATATTTCTCATATAATTGCCCGATCCGACGGCGGCACCAGACCCCGCGACATCCGCCATGCCCTCGAGTTCATGCATGCCAACCTAGCCGAACAGATCACAGTGCTTGATATCGCAGCCGCTGCCGAAGTGAATGTCCGTACGCTGCAAAAATCGTTTCTGCGGGTTTTCCAAAAGACACCGATGCAGGTCTTGCGCGACACCCGATTGGACGCGGCGCATTACCTGCTCCATGCCCGGCGTGACGTGCCCAGCGTTTCCGAAGCCGCCTATTCTTGCGGCTTCTCGCACATGGGTCGCTTTGCATCCTACTACCGCACTCGATTTGGCCACACGCCTTGTAAGCGCATGTGAACTGGGACGCGCAGTCAGTGACCGCTGGGAGGGAAACACAGCGCATTCCCTAGCCCTGTCCGCCGTCAAGGTTTTGGGGACCAATGGCGGCCGACACTAAGAGAGAGTTCGGCTCATCTGATTGGTTTGACTATGCGGGGCGTTGTCTGTGATGCAAGCGCCGCGTTTCGAGCGTCTTACGTTTAATCCTTTCCCCAAGTTTAGAACGGCTTTGTCGCACCATCGAAACTCTGTCGCCTTGCCGCTCCCTATGCGCCGCTTGCAGACCACAAACCGAATTGCATGAAACTAAATACCTGCAAGCAAGCGAATTTGATTTAGAACGGAAAGTCTGCACCAAACCACGATGCGGTCGACAGGATCGATGCATTTGACCTATGTAACTGAGTACACGGATTAGAGCAGCGCGCAGTTTGTATCAGGGCTTTGCGACCGGCGACACCAACGGAACTTTCAACCGCACGACCAACCCCCGATCCTGCGGCAACAGCTCGACGTCACCACCGTGACGGCGCAGAACATCCTGAACGATGGCAAGCCCAAGCCCGCTGCCCTCCCCTTCGCTCAATTGACCGAACCGTTGAAACGCGGCCTGCGTGCTGTCTTTGGGGATGCCGATGCCGTCATCTTGTACGGTCAGCACCGCATACCCCGTCTCGGCCACGGTGCTCACGCGGATCGCGGAGAGGCCTGGACCCCCATGGGACAGCGCGTTTTCAACTAGATTGGTGATCGCCTCACCCAGCAGCACGCTATCACCATTCACCGGTAACGGGGCAGGATATGGCTCGAAGCCAAAGCCAATGTCCCGCGACAGGACCGTCGGGGCAAAGTCACTGCAGACTTCGGCAGCGACAGCGTTGAGCTCTAGCGCGTCGAATGTTGGTGCCTCGTCGTAACGCAACCGTTCAAGAGACAACAACTGATTGGCGAGCCGCGCCGATTTACGTGCGGCGGCAATCAATTCGCGTTCGCGCAGGCGACGCTCTTGCGGGTCGCTGACATCCGGCAAAACCTCGGCCAATGACAAAAGTGCGGAGGCGGGGTTGCGCAGCTGATGCGCCGCGTTGGAGATAAAGACCTGATGGTCCTCAATGCTCTGGCGCACCTGCCCGAAAAGCCGGTTCAATGTGGCGACAATACCAAAGACTTCAGCCGGGACCGGGCGGCGGATATCGCGCAGGTCATCGGGGGATCGGTGTTGGATCGCATCTTGCAAATCGTTCAAGGGGCGCAGGCCGATCTTCACCCCGAACCAGACCACCAAAGCAAGGGCCGCCATCAGACTGGCGATTAACGCCGCCGCGCGGCGCGCCAAGGCGGCGGCGAAAGCATTGCGATCACTGTCCCTTTGCCAGACCGTGACAATCGTATCGTCCGTCAGGTTGCCGATGGTCGTGCTCTCTCGCATCCGCAAAACCCGCACAGGCTCGCCCCGATACTCAGCCATCGTGTAGTTCAGCATCTCCTCGCCCGTTCGGCCGCCGGAAACGGGCGGATAGGCATAGCCGGTGATGTAAATGCCCCCGGGACCCGTGACGTGGTAAAAAAGCTCACCGCCCCCGGCATCCGAGACGAAATCCCGCGTGCTGGGCGAAAGCGCATCCCCACCAGAAATCGCCACATCGCGTGAGATCGCCAAAGCTGCGGCCAGCAGGCTACGGTCAAACAGGGTTTCAGAGGTGCGCTGCGCCACTTCGAAGCGCCAAAACCCCAGAACGATCGAAAGCAGCAGCAGCGGCGGCAGGATCAACATGAAAAGCCGAGAGCGCAGCGACATCGAGGTCATGCGCTGTCGACTTCAAGCATATAGCCCAGCCCACGGGCGGCTTTGATGCGGATGCCGAAGGGCTCCAACCGTTTGCGAAGACGCGACACATGCGGTTCGATGGCACTGTCTTCCTGCTCGGCCCCGGTGCCGTAGACATGGGTGATCAACTGGGATTTCGACACGATCCTCCCGCGCCTCTCCAGCAGGCATTCAAGCGTCGCCAGTTCTTTGCGGGGGAAGGCCAGTGGCTGTTCATCCTTCAGCAATTGGCGGTTGGTTCGGTCAAAGACCAAGGGGCCGAGCGCGTCGCGGGCGGCGAACTCAAGGTTTTTGCGCCGCGCCATGGCCCGCAGCCGGGCCTCTAGCTCATCCATCTCGAAGGGCTTGGTTAGATAATCATCGGCCCCGGCATCCAGCCCTGCTACTCGCTCTGAAGTCTCCGCCCGCGCGGTCAGCAGGATCACCGGCGTGCCATCGCCACGGCGGCGCAGCCGGGTCAGAACCTCCAGCCCGTCGCAACCGGGCAGATTGCAATCCAGTACGATCAAGTCTGCCCCCTCATGGCGCAGAAAAGCATCCGCGTCTTCCCCATCGTGCAGCAGGTCCACCGCATGGCCGCGATCGCGCAGGCGATGGGCAATTCCTTGAGCAAGGGCCTCATTGTCTTCGATGACTGCTATGCGCATGATTAAAACTTAATCCTGATGCGCAAGTTTCGCGCAAGGTTGGAAAGGCAGTGTGCCCGTGTTGGAGGAGGGATTCGTTCCCTAAAACAAATCCGAACGACGGCAGATGTGAAAGTCTGACCGCTACAGAATGTCTACGGGAGGACACCTATGACTATCAAGTATTTCGCCGCAACCGCTGCATCCGCCGCCTGCCTCGCCGCTCCGGCGCTGGCCGAGGTTGACTTTGCAGGCAAGACCATCGAGTGGGTCATCCCCTTCTCGGAAACGGGTGGCTCGGCCAAATGGGCCAACTTCTTTGCCCCGCTCTTGTCCGAAGAACTGCCCGGCAACCCCACCGTCGTCGTCAAGTTCATGCCAGGTGCTGGTTCGACCAAAGGCGCCAACTGGTTCCAAGAGCAAGAGCATGACGAGGGCACGGTCCTTTTCGGCACCTCTGGCTCGACCCAGTTCCCCTATCTGCTGGACGATCCGCGCGTGCGGTATGAGTACAGCGACTGGAAGCCTGTCATGGCATCGGGCACCGGCGGGGTCGCCTATCTGAACCCCACAGACGGTGAGAAATTCGACGGCACTGCCAACAATCTCAAAGACGTCAACTTCATCTACGGCTCGCAGGGGGCCACGCGCCTTGACCTCGTGCCGCTGCTGGCATGGGAGATGCTGGGCATGAATGTCGAGCCGGTCTTTGGCATCAAGGGCCGTGGCGATGGCCGTCTTATGTTTGAACGCGGCGAGGCCACGATCGACTATCAGACCTCGTCAAGCTACCTCGGTGCCTCTGCCGATTTGGTCGAAAAGGGTCAAGCCGTGCCGATGATGACCTGGGGTGCGCTGGACGAGGACGGTAACATCGTTCGTGACCCCACTTTCCCCGACATCCTGACCTTTAAAGAAGTCTGCGAAGCGACCGAAGGCTGTGAGACCGAAGGTGAGGCTTGGGACGCGTGGAAAGCCTTCTTTATCGCTGGCTTCCCGGTGCAAAAGATCGCCTTCCTGCCTGCAGGGACGCCCGATGACGTGATCGAGACCTACACAGCGGCCTTTGACGCGGTGCGCAACCGCGAAGATTTCGCCCAGATCGCCGAGAAGCGTGTCGGGAAATACCCCGTCTTCGTAGGCGAAGGCGCGGCAAAGGCGACGCAGCGCGGCACGACCGTCTCTGCGGAGGCGAAGGCCTTCGTCACCAATTGGCTGCAAGAAGCCTATGGCGTTTCGCTGAAGTAAGCGGAACCCTCTTGGCCCCGGGTCAATCCCGGGGCCACCCCCCTTTATTCTAACATTTCGAGGTCGGTGCGATGGATCTGTTCGCAACCGCTCTGCCTGCGCTTGGCCAGGCATGGGCTCTCATTCTGCAACCTATGGTTCTGGGATATCTGGTGCTGGGCGTGGTCATGGGCCTCGCTGTCGGGGTCTTTCCCGGCCTCGGCGGGATCGCGGGGCTGTCGCTGCTTTTGCCTTTCATGTTCGGCATGGACCCTGTGCTGGGTCTGGCGCTGATGATTGGCATGGTCGCGGTGGTGCCAACCTCTGACACTTTCGCCTCGGTCTTAATGGGCATCCCCGGGTCTTCGGCCAGCCAAGCCACGGTGCTCGATGGCTTTCCGATGGCCAAGAAAGGCCAAGCCGCGCGGGCGCTTTCGGCGGCATTCACCTCATCGCTCTTCGGCGGTCTGGTCGGCGCGGCGTTCCTGACGATGTTCATCGTCATCGCGCGGCCCATCGTGTTGTCCTTCGGCCTGCCTGAAATGTTGATGATCTCAATCCTCGGCCTGTCCATGGTGGCGGTGCTGGCGGGGCGCGTGGCGCTCAAGGGTCTTGCGGCGGCGGGCCTCGGCCTGCTCATCGGCACCATTGGGGAGGCTGATGCTGGCGGCTCCCTGCGCATGGCGACCTATGACATCCCCTATCTAACAGACGGGTTGAAACTGGTGATCGTCGGCTTGGGCATCTTTGCGGTGCCCGAGATCGTATCGCTTCTTCGTCAAGACCGGGCCATTTCAAAAGAAGCCAAGCTTGGCGCAGGCTGGGGCGAAGGCGTGCGGGACTGGGTTGATAACAAATGGCTCTCGGTGCGCTGCTCGCTGATCGGCGTGGTGGTTGGCGTTATTCCCGGACTTGGTGGCTCTGTCGTTGATTGGATCGCCTATGGCCATGCGGTTCAAACGACGAAGGACAAATCGAACTTCGGCAAAGGCGAAGTGCGCGGTGTGATCGGGCCGGAGAGCTCGAATAACGCGAAAGAGGGCGGCGGCTTGGTCCCTACCCTGCTCTTCGGCATTCCGGGCTCTGGCTCCATGGCGATCTTCATTGGTGCCATCGCGCTGTTGGGATCTGGCGAGATCGAAGTCGGCCCATCGATGCTGCGCGACAACCTCGACATCACCTATTCGATCGTCTGGTTGCTGGCGCTGGCCAATGTCGTCGGCACGCTTCTGTGCATCGCGGCTTCGGGCGGCATCGCGAAGCTAACCACAATCCGCTTCACCTACCTCGCACCGTTCCTCTTCATGCTGATCTCCTTCGCGGCATTTCAGTCCGGGCAGAACTTCGAAGACATCCTTGCGCTCTTCCTGATCGGGCTGATCGGCATCTTCCTGCGCCGTTTTGACTGGTCGCGCCCGGCTTTCCTCATCGGTTTCGTGCTGTCCAACCCGGTCGAGAAATTCTCGAACCAAGCGTTTCAGATCGCATCGTTTCGGTTCCGCAAATCCTTTGAGGAAGGCATGGACTATATCTTCTCTCCAATCGTCATCGTGCTGCTGATCGTCACCGTGGTCTCTGTCGTGCTGGGCCTGCGTCAGGCCAAGTCGATCATGGCCGAAGGCGACGTTCAGTCAGGATCCAAACGCGCACCGTTGGTCTTTTTGCTGATCATCATGGGCTACGTCGTGGCCGCGCTGATCAATGCCTCGCTGATCCCTGACTACAATATGACCGACAAGATCGTGCCGCTGGTTGTGGGGGGCATCGCCCTGGCTGCGCTGCTGATCTTGCTGGTGCAGATGATCCTGCGTCCCGAAAGCGATGCGATCTTTGCCGACAAGGAAGTCTCGGGCGAGGACGCGGATGCGCCCTACGGGTTGTGGGGCACGCTGGCTTGGTTCGTGGGGCTGATCATCGCCACCTACTTCGTCGGCTTCATCCTCGCACTCTTGGGCTTTTTGGTCAGCTTCCTGCGGGTCCGGGCACAAGCACGTTGGCCGAAAACCCTGATCCTGACCGCCTGCGGCATCGCGCTGATGTGCGTCATGGCCGGTGCGCTTAACCGTGATTTCCCACCCGGTCTGCTGCAAGGCGCAGTCGATCTGCCGTGGCCGCTGAACTGAGGAGCTTAGAGATGACACAGACTGCTATCCCCTATCTCTTCATGCGCGGCGGCACCTCGCGGGGGCCATACTTCAACCGCGCGGATCTGCCGGAAGACCGCGAAACGCTGGCCGAAGTGCTACTCGCCGTGGTGGGCTCTGGCCATCCGCTCAACATCGACGGCATCGGCGGCGGCGCGGCGGTCACCACCAAGGTCGCGATGCTTTCGCCTTCGGACGATGACTGGGCCGATGTAGACTATTTCTTTGCGCAGGTCTCGGTCGAGGATCGGCTGGTCGATTTCAAACCGACCTGCGGAAATATCCTGTCGGGTGTCGGCCCTGCGGCGGTGGAATTGGGCCTCGTCCAACCCACCGGCGATGTGACAGATGTCAAAATCCACGCGGTCAACACCGGGGCCAAGGTGCTGTCCAAAGTGCTGACCCCCGGTGGCGTGCTCACCTATGACGGCAACACCCAGATCGCAGGCGTGCCCGGTGCCGGTGCCGCCGTGGCGCTAAACTTCATGGGTGTCGTCGGCTCTTCGACCGGAGCGTTTTTGCCCACGGGCAACATCCGCGATACCTTTGACGGGGTCGAAGTCACCTGCATGGATGTGGCCATGCCGATGGTCATCGCCCGCGCGACGGACTTTGGCCTGACCGGTTACGAGAGCGTCGCTGAACTCGATGCAAACAAAGATTTCTTTGCGCGGATGGAAGCAATCCGCCTTCAGGCCGGAGCCGCAATGGGCATGGGGGACGTGTCAAAATCCGTCACGCCGAAGTTCGGTCTGCTCGCCCCCGCCCGAAACGGTGGCACCATCGCGACACGCTATTTCATGCCGTGGAACACGCACCCCTCCATGGCGGTGACCGGGGCGCAATGCCTAGCGTCCTGCGCGCTCACGCCCGGCAGTGTGGCGGATGGGCTGCTCGACCGCCCCGGCCAAAGCCCAGCCGATGTGGTGCTCGAACACGCCTCGGGTACGATTGACGTGCTGGTGGATTACGACACGTCAGAAGGGTTCGCGCTGAACTCCGCCGGGCTGCTGCGGACGGCGCGCAAGCTGGCGGATGGCTGTGTCTTTGTCCCCTCGCGCATTTGGGAGGGTCGCTGACATGCCCGTGATGAACCTTCTTGTCGCCTTCAACGGCTCCGACGCCTCCGTCGCCGCGCTGCGCTATGCCGCTTCTCTCGCCAAACAGCGCGGCGCACATGTGACGGCGATCCTTGCGCATACCGCGCATGAGGTGATCGACCGTCGTTCCCGTTGGATCCCTGAAGAGGCCCGTGCCCTGTTGGAGGCAGCCAACAGCGAAATCTTGGCCGAGGTCACCCGCCGGTTCGAAGAACTCCGCCCCTCCCTCGGTCTGGGCGACGCGCTGGATATCCGCGAAGAGACGGGCCGCGTCGACACGCTGCTCTCCGAAGGCGCGCGCTATTATGACATGCTGATCGTCGGCGCCCGGACCGAGAGTGACGACGCTCATGTGACCCACCACCCGGACCGCATCGCCTTGCAATCTGGGCGTCCTGTGATCGTGGTGCCCGCGGGCTATGACGCAGGCGCGCGGCACAGCCATGCGGCGCTGGCATGGGACGGCGGACGCGCCGCCGCGCGGGCACTGTCAGACAGCCTGCGCTTACTTGAGACCGAAGGCCGGGTCAGTGTTTTGACTGTCGGAAAACGGACCTCTTGGCCGATCACCGACCTGATGACCCATCTTAACCGCCACGGCGTCGAAGCGGTGCATGAGAACTTTCCCACCACCCATCCGGTGGCGCAGACGCTGCTGTCCTACTGCGAAAGGCACGATCCGTCGCTGCTGGTGCTGGGTGCCTATGAGCACTCCAAGTTCCGCGAAGATTTCCTTGGTGGCGTGACCGCCGAGGTGCTGGAAAAGATCAAAATCCCCGTTCTGTTGTCCCATTGAGAAGCGAATGATGACCAATTACGAGAAAATCCACACCGCCCGCCGTGATCTGGAAAAACTGCGCGCCGAGTTGATTGCCAGCATCGGCACGCAGAAGGACCGCGACCCCGATCTGCTGATCCTACATGAGCGGGTGAGCAAAGCGATCAACGCGCTGTCCGCATAGGTGTAGGGATGAAGGTTCATATCCTCGACGACTGGTTCGACACCCTGCGCGGGTTGCCTTGCTTTGACCTGCTGGCGGGGCACGACGTGACCGTCTGGACGGATCATCAGCCTGACGAGGCGATCTTGGCCGACCGTTTACAGGATGCCGACTGCGTGGTGCTGTTTCGCGAGCGGACCAAGGTGACGCAGGGGTTGCTGGAGCGTCTGCCAAACCTGCGCCTGATCTCGCAGCGCGGCGCCCATCCGCATGTGGATGTCGCGGCCTGCACCGATCAGGGCGTGCTGCTGTGTTCCAACAAAGGCGCGGACGGGGCCAACCACGCGGCAGCTGAACTAACCTTTGCACTGATCCTTTCAGCCATGCGGCAACTGCCGCAGCAGATGGCCAGCGCCAAGGCGGGCAACTGGCAGATGGGCGTCGGGCGCAGCCTGCGCGGGCGTCGACTGGGGCTTTATGGCTATGGGCGCATTGGCCGTGTGGTGGCCGACTATGCCCGCGCCTTCGGGATGGAGGTCATCTGGTGGAGTTCTGACGCCGGGCGCGCGCGGGCGAAAGCTGATGGCGAGACCGTCGCCACGAGCCGCGCGGCGTTTTTCGGCACATGTGAGGTGGTTTCGCTGCATCTGCGCCTCACCCCCGAGACTCGCGGCAGTGTCACCGCGGAAGACCTCAGCGCCATGTCGCCCCGCGCGGTACTGGTGAACACCTCCCGCGCCGGGCTGATTGCCGAAGGCGCGCTGCTGCATGCGCTCAACGCCGATCATTTGGGCGCGGCAGCGGTGGATGTTTTTGACACAGAGCCGCTGACCAATCCCAAAGACCCCCTGCTCTCCCACCCCAAGCTGATCGCCACCCCGCATATCGGCTTTGTCACCGAGGATGAATTCGACAAGCAATTCGCGGATATCTTCGAACAGGTGAACGCCTATGCGGCAGGCGCACCGATCCATATGATCAACCCTTCCGTCTACGCGCCATAAGGCCCGCGACCAGCGGCGCGCCGACGATCACCAGCACAATGCGCGTTAGGTGGTGCGTGATGACGAATCCCAAGTCCGCGCCGGTCACGATGGCCAGCACCGTCATCTCGGCCTGCCCGCCCGGCGCGAAGGCGAGGAATGCCTCGACCGGATCGCCCAACCCTGCCCAAGTGACGAGGCCGGTGAAACCTGCGGCCAAGACGGCGAGCACCAGCACATAGGCGATGCCCGCCAGCACCACCCGCGTCAGCTCGCCCCATGTCACGCCCAGAAAATGCACGCCGATCCCGCAGCCGATGAAAAACTGCGCGGCAAGGATGGCTTCGGCTGGCGGGCGGCTGTGGATCAGGCCGGAGAGCGACAAGACAGCGGTGACGATCATGGGGCCAAGGATTGACGCGCCAAAGAGGCCGATCCGCTCTCCCCCTTTCCAGCCGATCAAGGCCGCGGCGGCCATCAGGGCCATCTCGCTCACCGGAAGCTCCGTCACCGGTGCGCCGATGGGATTGGTCAGCCCTGCCCCGTAGGCCAACGTCAGGAAGGCAGGCGCAAGGGTGACGATAATCAACACCCGCGTGGCATGGATCAGGGACAGTGCGCGCGGGTCGCCCCCCGCTTCGGCACCAAAGATCACCATGTCCTGCAGGCCACCCGGCATGGCAGCGTAATAGGCCGTTGGCCCGTCGAACCCCCAGACATGGCGGAAGAACGGAACGCCGATCAAGCCAATGAGTGTAATGAAAACCGGCACCAAGGCCACCGACATCGCCATTTGCGGGAGTTGGTAGAACAGGTCAGGCGTAATCGAGGCGCCGACCGCCACCCCGAGGATCGTGCGCGCTGCGACCGAGACTTGACCGAAGCCCTTGATCGGTACGTTCGACAATGCCGCGATAAGGCAGGCTGCCATCGGCCCGAAAAGAAATGGCAGCGGCAGATCAAGCCGCCAAAAGACCAAAGTACCACCCCCGGCGAGGATCAGGGTCAGCGTGCGATTTAGGGTCGATTGGGAAATGCGCATGGGCGTCCACTCACTCATTCTTCCGGGCTTGACCCCTTTGGGATACGATTGTATCCACTTGTATGCAATAGCGAACCTAGGGACGTTTCCATGAGCGATGAAGACCGCACACCGCAGGGCAACTCTACCTATGCGCAACTGATGGACGAACTGCGTGCCGGTCGGCTGAACCCCGGCGACAGGCTGCGTGAAACCGAACTGGCCGACCGTCTGGGCGTCTCCCGCACCCCCGTGCGCGAGGCGATCCGCCAGTTGGAGGCCGACGGCGTCGTGGCGCATATTCCACGGCAAGGGGCGAGCATCCGCACGCTCGACTACGCCGAGGTGATGGAACTTTACGAGATGCGCGCCGTGTTGGAAGGCACCGCCGCGCGACTGGCCGCCCGCGCCGCGTCGGACATCGAAATCGAAGAACTGCAGGACATGAACCAGCAGCTTGCCACTCTGGGCAATGTGCCCGAAGCCTTCACCCTAAACCGTCAGTTTCACGCAGCCCTCTTGGACGCCGCAAAGAACCGTTTTCTGACCCGGTCGATCCATACGCTGCAAAAGACGCTGATGATCCTCGGCCCGACAACCCTCACCGACCCTGCCCGCGCCGAGAGAGCGGTAGAGGAGCACTTTGGCGTTCTGGACGCGATCAAGGCCCGCGATGCTACTCTCGCTGAAGCTGCCATGCGCGCGCATATCGAAGCGGCTCAGCGAGTCCGTGTTCGCGCCCTGCGCGCACAGCCGTCGCGCGATCAGACCTATGACGGAGACCTACTGTGACCGTAGCCTACGATATCGTCGTGATCGGCGGCGGCAATGCAGCCCTTTGTGCCGCGATCACCGCCGCCGAAACGGGCGCCCGCGTGTTGATCCTTGAAACGGCACCGAAACCCTACCGGGGCGGCAATTCCCGCCATACCCGCAACTTCCGCTGCATGCACCACGGGCCACTGGGGCCGCTGGTCGAAAGCTACACCGAAGACGAATATCTTGCCGATCTGATGAAGGTGACGGGTGGCAAGACCGATGAACATCTTGCGCGCCTTGCCATCCGCACCTCTGAGGAATGCCTGCCATGGATGGAAGAACATGGCGTGCGGTTTCAGCCGTCGCTTTCGGGCACCCTCTCTTTGGCGCGCACCAATGCGTTTTTCCGTGGCGGTGGCAAAAGCCTTGTGAATGCCTATTACCGCACCGCCGAAGGATTGGGGGTGGATGTGCTCTATGAAGCTGCCGTCACCCATCTGGAGCTGGAAGGAGACCGGGTAACGCGGGTGGATTACACCCATGAGGGGGCCGCCAAGAGCCTCTCGCCCAAATCCGTCGTCGTTGCCTCTGGCGGCTTTCAGGGGGACACCGACTGGTTGGCCCGCGCATGGGGGCCAGCGGCAAAGAACTTCTTGATCCGCGGCACGCCCTATAACCGCGGCGTGGTTCTGGCAGACCTCTTGGATCAAGGCATCGCACAGGTCGGCGACCCGACCCAATGCCACGCCGTCGCAATCGACGGGCGCGCGCCGAAGTTCGACGGCGGGATCGTCACGCGGCTGGATTGCGTGCCCTTCTCCATCGTCGTGAACAAAGACGCACAGCGGTTCTATGACGAAGGCGAGGATGTCTGGCCCAAACGCTACGCCATCTGGGGCCGACTGGTGGCCGCCCAGCCCGATCAGGTCGGCTATGTCATTATCGACGCGAAATCGCTGAACCTGTTCATGCCTTCGGTTTTTCCACCAATCAAAGCCGATACGCTGGCGGAACTGGCGGGCAAAATGGGCCTACCCGCCGACGCGCTAGAGCAGACCGTGGCCGAATTCAACGAAGCCTGCGGCGATCATAGTGCCTTCCACCCCACCGAGCTTGATGGCGTGGCGACCTCCGGCCTCACCCCACCCAAAACCAACTGGGCGCGACCGATCACCGAGCCGCCGTTCTACGGCTATTCGCTGCGCACTGGCGTCACCTTTACCTATCTCGGCCTGAAGGTTGACGAAAACGCGCAATGCTCCATTGACGACCGCCTTGTCAGCAATCTCTGGGCGGCGGGCGAAACCATGGCAGGGTCGATCTTGGGCCAAGGCTACCTCGCCGGTTTCGGCATGACCATCGGCACCGTTTTCGGACGTATCGCAGGCAAGGAGGCCGCAGCCCATGCAAATTGATTTACTCCAAGAGGCCCGCCGTCAGGCCGAAATCTGCAACGCCTGCCGCTATTGCGAGGGGTACTGCTCGGTCTTCCCTGCCCTTCAGGCCGAACGCGCCTTCTCGGACGGAGACCTGACCCAACTGGCGAACCTCTGTCACAACTGCCGAGGCTGCTATTATGCCTGCCAATACACCGCCCCGCATGAGTTTGAACTGAACCTGCCGCAAGCCTTGGCCGATGTGCGCCAAGACAGTTGGGAGGAGTTCGCCTTTCCACGTGCCGCCGGGAAAGCCTTCCAGAAAAACGGCCTCGCCATCGTGCTCGCCACTGTTTTGGGCTTTGCCCTGCTCTTCTGGGCTGCCCGTGCGCTGGCCGCTGCGGGGGGTGAGGGGTTTTATGCGGTGCTGTCTCACAATGCGATGGTGGCGATTTTTATGCCCGCCTTTCTGTTTCCGCTGTTCAGTATCGCCATCGGGCTGCGGCGCTATTGGCAAACGGTGGGCGGCGCCCCGGTCCGCCTATCTCACCTAAGCGGAGCCATCGGCTCGGTTGCCAATATGCGCAACCTCAAGGGCGGCCACGGCGACGGCTGCAACTTTGAAGACGAAGACCGCTTCACCCATTCCCGCCGCTATGCGCATCAGGCAATCATGTATGGCTTTCTGCTGTGTTTCGCTTCGACCAGCGTGGCGACGCTGATGCATTACCTGCTCGATATGCCCGCCCCCTACGGGCTGTTTTCCGCCCCCAAGATCCTCGGGCTTTCGGGCGGTGTTCTATTGGTGTTGGGCTGTAGCAAGATGGTCTGGCTCAAGCTGCGGTCTGACAAATCACTCGGCGCGACTAATGCCTTTGGCGGCGAAATAGCCTTTACCGGGTTGCTGGGGTTTGTCGGACTATCGGGGCTGCTGCTCTATGCGGCAGGGGGCACCGGCTGGATGCCGGGGCTTTTGGTCATCCACCTTGGCGCGGTGCTTGCATTTTTCTTACTCACGCCTTTCACCAAGATGGCCCATGGGTTCTACCGAATGGCCGCACTGGTCAGGGATGCGCAGCGGCACGAGACGGTCTGACGCTGTGCTCCAGCAACGCTTTCAGATCGCCCCGGCCGCGCCGACAGACGGCGCGACCGGGAGGCGCTCATTCACCGAGCCGATGCTTTTCCCGTCATGCAAGAGTTTGAAAGCCTGATCGATCTCTTCCAGCCCCATGGTGTGGGTGATAAAATCATTCAGCTTGAATTCGCCGTTCCTATAGCGCTCGACATGGTCTGGCAGTTCGGAGCGGCCCTTTACCCCGCCAAAGGCCGACCCGCGCCAGACACGGCCCGTGACCAACTGGAACGGACGCGTCGAGATTTCCTGCCCCGCCCCAGCAGATGCGGCCCTCAGAGGGATGGCTGACTGGATCAGGGCGCATTGGGACCATCAATGGCTCTGGGCAGATGACCATTTCCAACACGCTCTCCTCACTGGCGCGATCGCAAGCCGGATGCGATCGCATCGCCACGACGCCCTTGCCGTTCGTCTACTCGCTTATGGTGCGCCGCACGATATACCTCTATTGCTGGCTACTGCCCTTCGCACTTATCGAGGCGACGAGCTGGTTCGCCCCGGTCTTCGCGGCGGTGGTCGCCTGTGTATTCTTTGGCCTGCAAGCCGTCACCAACGAATTGGAACATCCGTTTCGCAACGTCCAGAACGGCCTGTCCCTCGACGCGATCTGTCGTGTGATCAAGATTTCAGCCTGTGAAGCCTTGGGCCAAGAGGCGCCCGCGATGCGAACCTTGGAAAACTATGTGCTGACTTGAGCCGCTGGAATGCGGCTTTCGGCGGGGCTTCGTTCAGCGAAAGGCTCATTTGGCCGCACCATGAGGGAATCTAAGGCGACGTGGCAGATGCCCCCTTCATGCGGGACCAAATGGCCCAATAGGCACCGTCCTATTGATGGAGCTCTTTTGCCAAAAACCGAACGAACAGAAGCGTGAGGTTCTCGCGCCGCGAGGTGTCTGGCCAGACGGCAAAAATTCCCAACGGTTTCAGCCGCCAATCGGGGAACAGGCGGCTCAATTTGCCCTCCGCCTCCCCCCGGGCGGCGAGATGCTCGGGCAGAACCGTGGCGCCAAGGTTCTTGCAGGCGAAATGGTAGAGGGCATCCACGCTGTCCACTTCCAGCCGGGCTTGGCCCAGAACTTTCGCCTCTTCCCCACCGGGGCCGCTAAGGCGGGTATAGTCTGAGCGATGTCGGTAGCGCACCCAGTCCCAGTCTTCCAGATCGCAAGGATGTTCGGGGGCCGGGCACGTTGCGGCATAGTCGCTGCCGACCACCAAGGCGCGCGCGCTTTCGCCCAGTTTACGCGACATCATCGCACTGTCGTCGAGCCAGCCCGCGCGGATATTCACATCAAAACCACCGCCGTTTCAGGACAACTCGGTCAGGAAATCGCCCGCAAACTCACAGAACGAACAGATCACGCCTCGGTCATCGGCCTCGCCCGAAGACCGCATCGGCCAGCACCGCAATGTGATCGAGGCGGCCTAGGCCGCTGGCGTTCGCAAGATCGTCTACACCAGCATTCAGGGCCCCGAAGATGGGACCGCTTCTCGCCGGTTGTGCAGAGCAACCGCCAGACCGAGGCCAAGATCGCCAACAGCGCGGGAGACGGTAAATGCGGGTACACGACCCGCTCCGAACTAGCCTATGCCTATGCCGCTTTGCTGTCGCGGGACGAATTGAACGGCCAAATCTCTGATTTGAATGGCGCGCCGATCACTTCCGTGATTTCCGGATGATCCAGGCATTCGAAAAGGGCACCCGACCCCACGGTGCCGGTCGTGCCAAAGATGAGAATACGTTTGGTCATGCGTTGTCCGCCGATACGCTGACCGGCATGCTGCCGTTCCGTATTGCGCAGCTTAGCTGAGAAGACCTGTGCCCTGCTGGGGCACTCCTTACACTCCAGCCCGGTCGCCAGTGATCACGTTGATGCTTCTGCCATCGACAGCTGCTGCCTGTAATCCTGAAGTCGGGCGTTGGCGTTGCTGTCAATGAGGATAAGAACCGTGAACAAGGCGATAGCAGTGATCAGGCTCGCGCGCCAATAGGGCCCGTCGAGGAAGGGGATCGCCAAGGCGCAGAGGGCAATGATCGCCGGGAACAGGCGAAAGGCCAGGATGCGATAGTCGTTCAGCACCTTGTCGGTGCGGGCAAGCTCGGCGGTCAGGAACGCGGTGGCATCACTGGCATAAGTCGCAGGCACCGCTGCCAGACGGCTCTGCCCCAGCAAGCCCAAGCCGACGCCTAGGATCAGCAGCAACACACCCGCCACCAGCATCGGGACAAGTAAGGCGCGGGAGAAATCGGTGCCGCCCCACTGCCGAAACCCCAGGCCGGCGAGCAGGAAGGCCAGCCCGAAGGCGGCGAAGACCGCGCCGGAGTGCATTTCGAACCGCGCCCAGTCGCTGGCGGCTTTCACGATGTCCATGGGATGACCTTTCGATCAGAGGGTTGAAGGCGAGGCGTCCGGTGATCCCGGAGACGCCCCGAACTGTCGATGGGCTCAGAGCGTCCAGGTAAATCCGGTGTCCTGCTCGGACCGCTCCCAGAGCCGGGCCATGACCGGTTTGTCGTAGGCATGCGCGTTCAGCGTGCCCTTGCCCACCGGGCCGACGAACTCGCGGGTGCCGGTCGGGCCATAGAGCGCGCGCTGCTCGGTCAGCGCCTCTTCGGTAGCGCACATGACCTCCGGAT
The DNA here is from genome assembly GCF_965641895.1 of Sulfitobacter sp. SH24. NCBI lineage: Bacteria > Pseudomonadati > Pseudomonadota > Alphaproteobacteria > Rhodobacterales > Roseobacteraceae > Sulfitobacter > Sulfitobacter sp. SH24. The sequence goes on along the minus strand of NZ_OZ282575.1, from coordinate 730,334 downwards.
AGGCCCCCTGCTCGGCGCTCTGGACCATCGGCGTCTTGGTCATCAGCCACCAGATGGCGCGCATGGTCCGGCTGCCGCTGGTCGAGATCAACGAGGTCGCCGACGAGCCGGGGTGGCAGACATAGACTTCGACGTTGCGGCCGGCGGCCTCTGCCCGGTCCTGAAGCTCGTAGGCAAACATCATCTGCGCCAGCTTGCTCTGCGAATAGGCGGTGTTCGCGCCGTAGCCCGCGTTCCAGTTCATGTCGTCGAAGCGGATGGTCTTCAGGCCCATGTTGTAGCCGAGGCTGGCAACGACAACGATCCGCCCCTGCGACTGTTCGATGCAGTCGAACAGCATCCCGCAGAGCGTGAAGTGGCCGTAGTGGTTGGTGCCCAACTGGCTCTCGAAACCGTCGGGGGTCAACTGGCGGGTCGGCACCTGCGCGATGGCGGCGTTGCAGATCAGCGCATCGATGCGCGGGGTGGTCTTCAGAACCTCTTCGGCGGCCTTGCGGACAGAGGCCTGTTCGGCCAGGTCCATGCGGACAAAGCGCACGGGCGCGGCGGTGCCGAACTCCTGCTTCAGTTCGCTAACGGCAGCGGTGGATTTCTCGGCGCTGCGGTTCAGCATCACCACTTCCGCGCCCTTGCCGAGCAGGATGCGCGCGGCCTGAAAGCCCGCGCCCGCATTGGCGCCGGTGATGACGTAGGTCTTGCCGGCAAGATTGCCGAGGCGTGCGGGCGTCCAGCCCCTGGGTCCGAAAGTCGTATCAGCCATCTGTCTGATCCTTGGTATGGGTCTATGGAGGGGGGGGCCGGGTATGATCCGGGCGCGCTGTCTTTGCTTCAGTCGTGAAGCTGGCTGAACAGCGTGTCTCCGCGCCGCCAGACCGGCAGGTAGCCGGGGTATTCGGGCTTGAGCGCGCTGACCTCGTCGAGCTGCGCCATCTCCGCTTCGCTCAAGCTGATGTCGGCGGCTTTCAGGTTGTCCACCAGCTGCGCTTCCTTGCGGGCGCCGACGATGACGCTGGTGACGCCGGGCTTGTGCAGCAGCCAGGCCAGGGCAATCTGCGCCACCGAGGCGTCCTTTTCCTCGGCGATCTGCGCCAGCGTCTCGACGATGTCGAAGCCCTGCTCCTTGGCGACCGGCGGGAAGTCAAAGGCGGCGCGGCGGCCGGAGCCTTCGGCCTCGCGGGTGTATTTGCCGCTCAGGAAACCGCTGGCCAACGGGCTCCAGATAAAGGTGCCGAGACCGAGGTCGCGCACGGCGGGAATGATCTCGCGCTCAAGCTCGCGGCCGACGAGGCTGTAGTAGGACTGCGCCGAGACGAAGCGCTCGGTGCCCAGAAGCCGCGCCACGCCATCCGCCTTGGCAATCTGCCAACCGGCGAAGTTCGACAGACCGATGTAGCGCACCTTGCCCTGCCGCACGAGGTCGTCGAGCGCGCGCAGCGTCTCTTCCAGCGGCGTGGTGATGTCGAAGTTATGCACCTGGTAGAGGTCGATGTAATCGGTGCCCAGCCGCTTCAGGCTGCCCTCGACCTCACGCATGATGGCCAGCCGGCTGGTACCCAGATCGTTCGGGCCGGTGGACATAGTGTTGTAGAGCTTGGTGGCGATGAGGGTGTCCTGACGGCGCGCGCCAAGCGCCACGCCAAGCATCTCTTCCGAGACGCCCGAGCTGTAGACATTGGCGGTGTCGAAGATGTTAACGCCCGCCTCGATGGCCAGATCGACCATGCGTGTTGCCAGCTCCTGACCGGTGGCGCCCACCAGATCGGCATAGCTGCCGTCTTCGTTGTCGAAGGTCATGGTGCCCAGCGTCAGTTCGGAAACATAGAGACCGGAATGTCCAAGCTGCTTGTATTTCATCGTGATGTCCTTTCGAGCCGCGGCGCTTGCGCTTGTAAACTGCGATGTTTACTTAGTAAGGAGGACGCATTTGGTAAACCCCCGTGTTTACATTTTTTCGGCCGAACGGGGTATATCCGATGAAACTGACTGAAAAGAAACGAAAAGATATTCTGGACGCCGCAATCCAGGAGTTCCGCGAACAGGGGTTTCCGGCGGCGCGGGTGAATAGAATCGCCGAATTGGCCGAGGTTTCGAAGCGCACGCTCTACAAACATTTCGAGAGCAAGGAGGTGCTGTTCCAAGCTATCACTGACATCCTGCTCGAGCAGATCGCCGCCACGCCGAAGCTGCGCTACGACCCTCAGGCCCCACTGCGAGAACAGCTGATCGCGGCGGCGCGGGATTACATAGGCCACCTCTCGGGCGCAGAATACATGGGCCTCAACCGGCTGGTAATGTCAGAGCTGTTGCGCGATCAGGATCTCGCCCAGGCCTTTTTTGCCAAAGCCGCGATGCAGGACGGCCCGATACAGGCGCTGATCGCCGAAGCCATGCAGGCTGGCGCGCTGCGGCGGGCCGAACCGGGCCTTGCCGCCGGGCAGCTCCTGTCGATGATCAAGCATTTCCTGATGTGGCCGGAGTTCCTTTTGGGCGAAAAGGCCGATGTCGACGCAGAGGCGGTGATCGCCGATTGCCTGGACATGTTCCTCGCGCATTACGGCGAGAAAGACTGAGGGGTAGATGTGCAGCTGCCTCCGCTTCCCCTCTATTGCATCTATCGGCGCAGTTCCGACGTATCCTCCTACAAGGCGATCGCCGATCTTGCACGGGCCAGTGCGGAGCGTCATCAACAGCAGACCTGATGTCGCTTGAGATGGCCTGACCAGAAAAACCTATCACGCCGCCCGAATAACCCGTTTTCCGTTGGACCCCATCTCGGCAAGGGTGCCCCAACAATAGTTGACAGAGCTTGACCGCACCTCGACGGAGACCGCCTCCGCGTCGAAGATGGAAAGATAGTGGAGCATCGTGATACTCTCTCAGAAATCCCCGCAGACATGCCCCATGATAACGACAGGTTCAGAAAGGAAGACCATGCGTGATCCAGAGACCGACAAGGCCAACGTCATCGCTTTCTACGAAATGATGTTCAATGATTGCCGCCCCGCAGACGCCATCGCGCGCTACGCCGGAGCGCATTACATTCAGCACAATCCCCATGTGGCGGACGGCAAGGCGGCCTTCGTTGACTATTTCGAACGGATGGCCCGCGAACATCCGGGCAAACATGTCGAGGTCAAGCGGTCATTCGTGGACGGCGATCATGTGATCCTGCATTGCCATCAGCTATGGCCCAACGGCCCCGACTATGCAGGCATGGACATTTTCCGTCTCGATAAGGAAGGGAAGATCGTCGAGCATTGGGACGTGCTTCAGGAAATGCCTGTGCATAGTAAGAACGACAATGGCATGTTTTGAAGCAATGGATGCCGTTCGAGCACGATGCAGCAACTAAGGGTCAGGAGATGTACCTAAGGTCAAAGCTATTCGAAATTTGTCGCAGGCTTGGGAGTGAGCTTTGTGACCAGTCGCATCGATAGCGCGATCAAGGCTGACATGCGTATTGTCGATCTCGAAGGCCCGGCTCCCTATTTGTCCCTCGCACTGGCTTGGTGCCGCGATGACCCATCGCCTCTCCTTCAGACTGTGCGCGGGCTGGCCCTGAGGGAGGTGTCATATGACTGCCGCCTTTAAGGTTCTACTTTGTCAGGCCACTCACGGCTGTATTGCATACCAAGAAAGAAATTGCGTACTTCAGGAAACGATTTCCAACACCAACGCCGCAAGAAACAGGCCAAGGCCAAAAACCGAATGGCCGAAAACGCTTTTCAACCGGGCAACATTCGGAGAAGGCGCCCGCGACGCTGCGATACCCAGCCCCATGCCCGGCATCATGATAAAATACGGCAAGACAAGCAAAGCAATAGAAAGGCTCATGGGCTGCGCAAGCTGGGGATCAGCAAACCAATCCGCGCCCCAGATCAAAGCCAAGAGTAGTCCATAGCCGATGCCGATGGCGTAGTGGAACGACCAGCCCAGTATGGTTTCGCCAAGGATCGGTTTGGCGTCTTTCAAACTGCGCTGAATGAATTGCCCATTGGGGATATGACCCATCCAGCGCCCGACCATGCGCCAATTCGTGGCCGTGTACCCTAAGAACCGAGCCATAAGGGCCATAACCGCGTCGAAAATCAACGTGCCGCCGATCCCTACAAGGGTCGCTGTTATGAGAGTTTGTAAATTAGGCATGTTGAGTTTGTCCTTTTGGTTTGCATTCTTTTGCTAATCTCAGAGGCCTTTCGGCGCGGCACTTACAAACGTCGCGCCGCTTGCCAGACCAATGGCGCAAGCACGACGGGGATGAAGGGAAACATCAAGAGATTGATGAGATGCCATCCCGACGCCTGCATCAACGCGCCGGAAAAGAACGAAAGTGCCGCGACTGTGCCGAAGACGGCGAAATCATTAAGCCCTTGGGCACGTCCGCGCTCGGCCTCCGTATGCGCGGCGGCCACCATCGCAGTGGCCCCGATGAAGCCAAAGTTCCATCCAATCCCAAGAAGGATGAGAGAGATGAAGAAATGCCTCAGATCCAGACCGGTCAGCGCAACAGCACCTGAAATGCCGATGATGATCAGGCCAGCGGCGGTGACCTTTTCCTTGCCGAACCGGGCGATCAGCTTGCCCGACACAAGGCTTGGCGCGAACATCGCCAGCACATGCCACTGAATACCCCATGCCGCGTGGTCAATCGAATGCCCGCATCCGACCATCGCCAGCGGTGCCGCCGTCATGACGAATGACATAAGCCCGTAAGACACCACGCCAGCGGCGACCCCAAGCATGTATTTCGGCGAAGCCAGAAGTTGGAGCACGGTACGCCCCCCGTCATCGGAAGACGTTTGGGCTGTCGCTGCGGGTTGGCGGCCCCTTAACCGGGTCAGAACAAAAAACGCGACGAGCGCCAGCGCCGCGTGGCTCAGGAAACTTCCCGCAAAGGGCACCCCCGGCACAGCGTCGCGCGCGGCAATCACCAGTTGCGGGCCGATAATGGCAGCGACCAGGCCGCCGTCCATGACCCATGAAATGGCCCGCCCCCTGTCGGCCCCTTCGCGCCCGTCGGCAGCTGCGAAACGGTAAGACTGTACATAAGACGCATAAAGCCCCGCCAGAAACGTTCCCAAACAGAAGAATGTGAACGTCCCAAAGGATATAGCACCAGCGGCGACCAATCCCGAGAACACGCCGATCATCGCGCCTAGAAGATAACCGCCGCGCCGCCCGTATTGTCGCATGATCCAAGCGGCAGGCACCATTCCAAGGGCAAGCCCAAGATTATAGATGCTGACCGGAAGGGTCGCCAAAGCAGGGTCAGTCGCAAGATCCTGGCCAACCAATCCCCCCCAGCGAGATTACAATCGGTCCGCTGGCAGCCCCCAAAGATTGGGCGAGGATCAGCACCGTCAGGTTGCGCCGGAACCCGGCGGTTTCAGTCCTGTCTATCGTCTGTGTCATCATTTTTCATCCGTATGGCCACCATGCCCGTTGGATTGGCTTGGCGCGGCGTGTTTTCATTTTTCTATTGAATGCCCAAACCCATGCGGGCGGGTGGTGATCAGGTCTGCATGGGCTCGTACAGCGCCAGCGTGCTGGCCGCATGTTCGGCCGCCTCTAATGCGCCCTCAAGAAAGCCTCCGAATTCCGGGGCGGTTTCGGTCGACGCAAATATCATTCCGCGTGCTGAAAGGGCATGCAGGTTGGACGGCAAACCATAGCGGGGGTGGCTTCGAACCGGTTGTCGGTCCCGTGGGCGCGCGATGTGGGGAATGGTCGCCCAATCTTGCAAAACAAGGTGCATCGGGTTGGCCATTTCCGGACCGAACATCGCCGTAAGCTGCGTCACCGCAAGGCGCATCATCTCATCTTTGTGCTGGGCACGCGCATCCGCAGGGACCCCGACAAAACCAAATAGCGCATAGGGACCGCCCTGCCTTGGCGAAGCATCGTGGATTTCGACCATCGGCCCCTGCTGGCTCATGGCGTCGCCGGACAGCCCGGCATGTCGCCAATGAGGCTGGTCGTAAACCGCAACGATCTTGGCCTGACCGGCCATCCAGGTCGGCACGTCTTGCAATGCCTGCATTTGGCCCGCATCCAGCGCGGGCTCAAAGGAAACGCTATCGGCAATGACCCGAGGCGGCATGGCCATCACGATCCTGTTGGCCGTGATGATCTGCGCTGTGCCGTTTTGATCAACCTGCGCCGTGATGTTGCCCGCCGAATGGTCGACCGACGTCAGCCGCGTGCTGGTCATGATCTTCGCCGGATCCAACACTTTGGCCAAAGCATCGACCACAGAGCCGATCCCACCGGCCAAGCGGTAGGACCCCTCCATAGAGGCATAGCCGCGCCCGCGCTGCACGGTGCCGTTTTGCTGTTGATAGACCAAGTCACCTGTCGAGAACTGCCCAAACACAGGGATCTGAAAGCGTTCCGCGAGGGCCGCCATGCGCGGCTGGCCCGGCCAGAACCACGCGGGCCCAAGGTCGAAGGCACCGCCCGAAAACTCCTGTGTAAGGATACGCCCGCCAAGGCGGTCCTGCGCTTCAACCAGCAAGAAATCGCGGCCTTGGCGGGCCAGATGGTCTGCAAGCGCAAGACCCGACAAACCACCGCCCACAATCAGAACATCGGTCTGCATCAGAACGCCTCTCCCATCGGCCTGAGGTCCAGCTCATGCGTCCAGGTGGACCGTGGTTGATCCGCCAGCGCCAGATAGGTGCGGGCAATATCCTCCGGTTTCATCATCCTTGCAGGGTTCATACTGTGCAAGGCGCGGCTGGCATCCGTGTCGACAATTCCGTCAAGAACCACATGCACAACGTGGATACCCTGCGGCCCATATTCACGCGCCAGCGATTGGGTCAACGCCCGCAACCCCGCCTTAGCCGAGGCAAAGGCCGCAAAATTCTTGCCGCCGCGCAGGCTCGCTGTTGCGCCGGAGACGATGAAGGTGCCACCGCCGCCTTCCACCATCGCAGGCAACACGCTTCGGCCCAGATTGACCGCCGAAAGCACCATCGCACGCCATGTCGCCTCAAAATCTGCAGTCGTGGTATCTTCAAACCCTGCGATCACCAGCTTCGCGGCGTTGTGAACCACCAGTTTTGGTGCCCCATGGGTTTGGATCAGGTCCGAAACGGTTTGGGCTGTTTGATCAGGGTCGGACAGATCGACGGTAAGTGTCGTGCCCGCCGTCCTATTGGAAACCGAGCGGTTGAGGCCGATGGAACTATAGCCGTTCTGAGCAAAGGCGCGCACCAAGCTCTGCCCAAGACCGGCACCCGCCCCTCCAATGATTGCAAGTGGATCTGACATCTTATCCCCCGACATTCGGGGCTGTTGGCGTTTCCGAAAGATGGCCGGATTTGACCCAAACCCGCGCCCCATCAGGCCCGGAAACAGCGTTCAGCGGCGTGTGGGGCGGTAGGCGCAGCCAGGAATTGACCCTGAAGACCTCATCCCCTTCGATAAAGCTTCCTTCGACCACAAGGGCTTCGAACCCGCTGTGGCCGGCCTGTGTCACTGCCACGTTGGGCTCCCAAAGCTCGATCCGCACCCGTTCGTGCGCATCCTCGAACAGCGGGATCTCTGAAACACCCGCACGCACCGGCTGCGGGGTCTGGGTAGTGGTGTCTATGGTGATCTGCTGACGGTCATCCATGTCGAACTGCCACAGCTTGACGAAGATCGTCGCTCCCTCGGCCGAGCTTGGGGTGTGCGAAGACGTTGGCGGGTTGCGCACGTAGGTGCCGACCGGAAAGTCACCGTGTTCATCCTTAAACACGCCCTCAAGCACCAGAAACTCTTCGCCGCCGGTATGGGTGTGCGCCGAAAACGCGCTGCCCGGCGCATAGCGGACGATGGTCGTCGCCCGCGCGACCTCATCCCCGATCCGGTCCAGCATCCGCCGGTCCACGCCCTTCATCGGGGATGCAACCCACGGCTCCCTGTCCGAATGCACAACAGCACGTTCATCAAAATTTGCGTTCAGGTCCATGGTACATCCTTCCGGTTCAGCGCGCAGCGGCGCCACATAGCCACCTATCAGTTGATAGGCATTCAGTTAGATATTGCCCTCCCCCCTGTCAACACCTATCTACCACATGATAGACAGGAGCTTTGCATGCCGCAGACAATGAAAGACAAAATCCTTGATGCCGCTGAAAAGCGTGTCCGTGGTGCGGGTTTCTCGGCGATGAGCTTTCGCGACCTGGCAAGCGATGTCGGCATCAAAAGCGCAAGCGTTCACTATCACTTTCCGACCAAACCCGACCTGGGCGAAGCTTTGGTTGATCGCTACACCAGCCAGTTCAAAGAGGAACTTGAACAGATCGACACGGCCAGCTTGCAAACGGCGTTGGACAGCTACGTTGCGCTTTACTCTCAGGCGCTGGTCTTGGACGAAACCATCTGTCTTTGCGCAATTATGGGAGCAGAAGCGATCGGGCTGCCCAAGAATGTTAACCAGAAAACAAAGGCATTCTTCAAAATGAACAGGATGTGGCTGCTTGACCTGTTCCAACGCCATAGCGTTCAAAACCCCGAAGACACGTCCTGCCTCATCGTCGCGGCGCTGGAGGGTGGCATGATCGTTGCTTCATCCTCCGACGATCGTGCGATGTTCGACCAGATCGCCAAGGCCGCGATCCGAAGTATCGCCAAGATTTGACGTCGATATGGAGCGCTCTCGGCTGCCATTAGCTGCCTTTGCGCATCGACAAACTCGATCGCCGCACTGAACGTCCACTTTTTCGAGTTTACGCGATTAGGGTCAGGACCCATTGATTTCCGCGTGGTGGCGTGATTCACGGTTTGAAAATCGAGCGGTGAACATGTCTGACCTTTTCTGGCTAACAGAGGCGCAGATGGCACGCTTTGAACCCTTCCTCCCGACGTCCCACGGCAAACCACGTGTCGATGACCGGCGTGTATTGAGCGGGATTATCTTTATCAATCGCAATGGGTTACGTTGGCGCGATGCGCCCACAGCCTATGGCTCGCACAAGACGCTGTACAATCGCAGGAAGCGGTGGAGCGATAAGGGCATCTTCGCCCGGATGATGGCCGGCCTGGCTGCCGAGCACGGCGAACAGAAGACTGTGATGATCGACGCCACTTACCTGAAAGCCCACCGAACAGCGACCAGCATGGGCGTCAAAAAGGGGGACGCGGACGCCTGATTGGCCGCACAAAGGGCGGCATGAACACAAAGCTGCATGCCATCTGCGACAGCGAAGGCCAGCCCCTGAACCTGTTTGTCACGGCCGGGCAGGTTAGCGACTACATCGGAGCACGGGCATTGTTGGGCAGCCTGCCGGATGTCGACTGGTTGCTCGGGGCCCGCGGGTATGACGCCGAATGGTTCAGAGAAGCATTGAAAGACAAAGGGATACGCGCCTGCATTCCCGGTAGAAAACAACGCAAGAAGACTGTGAAGTACGACAAACGCCCATACAAGCGACGCAACAGGATCGAGATCATGTTCGGCAGGCTCAAGGATTGGCGACGTGTGGCGACCCGATACGACCGCTGCCCGAAGGTCTTCCTCTCAGCCATCGCATTGCGGCAACCGTGATCTATTGGCTATGTGTCCTGATCCTAGATTGCTCGGTCTGGCTTTGCGGCGACATATCCGAATAGCTGTGGTGGACGAAAAACTGAAAAATTGTTTTTGCTCGCCAAAACCCCGCCCCATATCCCTTCTGAGAGGCGGGGCCCTCTATTTAGCCCATAAGGGCGCCTGAAACGCAAAAATCGGGCGTTTCCGCCCGATTGACTTATTTTGCTTGCGAGATGGACATTTCAGCCCGGCCGCTGGCTATTTATTGGTGGTCAGAACAAAACAACAAAAAGCCAGGCAGTCCAAGGAGAAGCGTGCGTAAAGCTAATTTTTGGCGCAGGTCCGATCTTCCATATTAAGTAAATGATTACAATATGTTAATCTGAATATCGAAGACCGCGTGTAAAACGTAATTGCATGCGCAAAAACCATAAAGCGTGCGCAACGAACTCCCCCCCAATTTAACACTTAGGTCCCAGATTTTTCACACTGCCGGAACGAAAAAGGCCCGCGCAATGCGCGGGCCTTTCTTTGTTGAAATTGGATGAGCTCAGGGAAGAATGGATGCCATGAAAGGTGCATCGCGCCGAAACATCGTGACGTAACCGCTATGGGTAAATGGGGTCGCAACCGGGTTCGTATCTGTTTTCGAACTCCAAGCCTGAACGAAGTGATCCAATTTCAATTCCGTCGAATGCTCTACAAGTGCTTTTCCCACAGCTTTGATGACCAGCTCAAATACCAATCCCCATCGGAACGCCGCTGCGGTCACGAGGCGATGGAGGAAATCCCCGGTCTGGAGTTCATCAGCAACGGAGAGCTTTGCCTCCAAGGCGTAGCTCCCGACGATGCTATTAACGGTTTCAGCGTCCTCCTCGAAATTGATGTCATCGAGCCGGACGTGTGTCACCTTCCGAAACAGCTGTTCGAGTTGGGGGATGTAATCCCCCAGTTCTGGCACGCCCGACAGGATCAACATCATCGGCCAAGCCGGCCCTTTTACCATCGTCTTGAAGCAGTCCAGAACCTCCTCCAACGCCTGTTCTTTCTTATGTGCAAGGATGTGCTGCGCTTCGTCGTACCATACACCAACAACCCCTTGGTCTTCCCCTTGCTGCTTGATGCGGCGACCGATCTGGGCCTGCGTGACACGGGCCTTGTCTGACATCGGAAAGCGCATGGCATGAAGGGTGTTCTTGCCAAGGTCTTTCCATGTACCCTTCCGGTCCAAAACGCAGGTTTCAAAGCGTGCGCTGGTGCCATTCGGCAAGGCAGCCTGACTCAGGTTGAACTCGCGCAAGAGTTTCTCGATTTCGGTGGTTTTCCCGGCGCCGCTCGCACCGGTAACAACCAATACCTCCCCTTCGAAATAAAACCCGCTCTTCAAACGCCCCAAGTGACCACTGAACATGGTCGCGAACTCGCGCTTCAGCTTGGCAGCCCTAGCGAGCGGAAAGAGACGGCCATTGAAGCTGGCAGATGCATCCACAATTTCATCGATTACAAAGTCACTCACAGTTTGCTCTCCGTTATCTTTCCAAAGGTTTTGTGTTTAGGGCTCTCAGCGCTTGAGGCGGTGGCAGGCGCTTCAGAGTTGTTTCTTACGGCGGAAGCGCTTCTGGCATGATCCATAATCGATCCAGCACGCACGGCCCCTGCGTATGTTTCCTTGGGGCGGCATTCGACGCGGGCGAGCCTTTCAGCACTCCGTTCCATCTCTGCAAGTCGGGTGTAGTTAAGGGGCTCATCTGAGTCCGGGAACATGCCGGAAGCCTCAGCCCGCCTTGCCAAGGCGTCCTGAAGGACCTGATCGTCAATTTCCTTCAGATGGGGATCAGCCTCGACAGCGTTTTGCTTCAGCTGCAGAAACTCGGCCAAGGTACAGTCCCTTACTGCAGTCATACTAAGGTGGGCCTTAATCGGCTCTCCCGAATAGCCCTCCGCGGTAATCAGGGCGTCGTGCAAACGATCCGGGTCGATGTGAACCAGGACTTTCTTGCCCTTTCCACCATCAAACTGACGCAGCGCCGTAGAGCTAAACGGAAGGCCGAAGGGCTGAACTCCCTGGCCGTTAATCGTGAACTCTTTTGTGATACCCAACTGAATCTGACGATTATCCACGTCCGGCGCTTTGATCTCACGGTGTTTCTTGCGGACCTCGCGGAGTTTTTGCGCGGGCGTCGCGCCGTACATGCCGGTGCCACGATGCTGCTGATGCGGAGCTTCATCAATGAAGTACCGGGTAATTGTCCTGTAAAATGCATCGAGTGTAAGCGTGGCTTCCCGCCGCGGATCACTTCCCGGCAATGCTCCGGGCTTACCTCCGGTGTATCCATTTTCGAAGCCGACGACCTGATATTCAAAGGTCCGGAATGCACTTTCCACGTACGGCTTGTCGTTTGAATGATAGGTTCTGGTGGTCTTGTATACCGTCCCCATCCCCAAGAGAGCGGCAGCGACCTTACCATTGCGCACGGCAGTACCGTTGTCAGAAACAACCTTTCTCAGCCGCACTGGCGGCGCGGGCGTTGCCTTGCAACCGTACTTGATCTTTTCCCGTTCCTTGCTACGTGTTGCCATCCGAATAAGCTGCATGGTGGTGTCCGAGTCGGCACTTTCTGCAAGGACCCACGCCAGTGGCATACGTGTTGCAATATCAATCATGTAGTGAAGCCAGACACGGCGGATCTCGTTCGGAGCAGGCTCCTCGTTCTCCTCTGCCTCGGAGAGCTTGCGCGCCCGGACCATTCCATCGTCATTAATGAACAAGGAAATGAGAAGCTGATCGGTCTCGGCTTCATCGCCGAAAGCTTGAGCGCGAATTTCGGTCTGGCCTGCGCCGATGAGGTTCACAGCATGCCGTTCGCCTTCACGCGCAATGGTCTCGACCAGCTTCGAAATGGCATGGCGCCAGTTGTAAATCGAAGTAAGGGTCGGGAACACGAAACCTTCAGCTCGCTCCTGAGGTGACACTTTAAACTTTGTCATGGCTTTGCGATAGAGTGGCGCGAGCTTTGGCTTCCGGACCCTCAACCAGATCGACAGCACATACTGGATGAAGCGTAGCTGCGGTTTGCTGAGCTTGCACCGTGCCTGTCCCTTCGGGCCTTTCATATGGTGGCGGCTCATCAAAACAACTTCGTTGCGGTCGAAATAGCGATAAGTGGCGAGCCAATCGGCGAGTGTACGCCCCTTTGGCAGGGTCCAAGGCGAGTTGGCACTGCCGATTTTTGCCTTGTTGAAGATGTGGCGATCGCCAGAGAACTCTTTTGCATCTTCCATCAATCTTGCCCGCGCCCCGTCAGTTGAAAGGAAGCGCTGCGTCGTTTTAAAACCCTCTTTCTCCAACTCCTCGATGGCGAGAACAACACTCAGCCTCGCGCGAATATTCAGACGTTCTTCTTTGCTTTTGATATTTTCGAGCCGTTCGAAACCACCAGTGTACTGGAGCAGCTCCTCCCTCTTCGCCTCCTCGAGTGGCGTTTTCACCTTGCACGAAAAGTCCTCGATTTTCTTTTGCAACCAAGCCATTGAGAACTGAGTGATTTCACCGCTTTCAAGACTTTCGACGAAGATCTTTCCTTGATCTTTCCCGGTGACGCACCAGCGCACGTCATCCAGATCAAGGGTTGATCCCACCGGTATCTTATATTGCGGCCACCCGGACATCAGTTCATCCAGACACGAGACTGCAGAGAAATGACCGAATACCAATCAGCGCCGAGAACGCGCCGTGCGATCAGCCGCTGGATCGCAGGAAACGCTCTATTCGGCGGCAAGTTGCACTGCCCAACAAGATCCTCCGCTGACCAATAAGAACTGCTGCGTGCTTTTTCTTCGACATGTGCATCCGCTTCGTCGTCGCGGTCGTCCCCGACGATCCAGAACTGGAAAAGGTTGATGCGGAACGGACGGGTATAGTCATCACCGTTCACGACAATCATGTCGTCGGCCAAATCTTTTGGCATGGCCTCTTCGATCGCCGCGATCTCGTCCTGCGTCTCTCTCCGGCCAAGCCTACTGCCATTCTTCACGTAGATTGCAAGACGAAAGCCATTGCGCAGCGTTATACGGAGGTCGAAAAAATGCTTCGGAAATTTGACCTTAGCCCCTTCAGTCCACCTGAAATGAAAGAATGGCAGCTGCACGTCGAGTGCATACAGATCAGGATCGAGAAGCGTTTCCAGAGCAACCGCCCATTCGGCCTCACCATCGAAATAGTAAGCCTTGGGAATGCCCTTTGTTGCCGGCGTCACCAACGGCGCGCAAATCCGATGTGCGGTGTTGCTACGGGTAAGCGGATTTCGGGCGCCGTCATATGGCGAGACACCATAGATCGCTGGCAGCACCAGCGCTGGCTGCTTTTCGAGCCTATGGGGGTCATAGGCAAGATCTGGTTCCCTTAGTGTCGACATGACTTCTCCGGCCCCAAAATGACATCTCATTCGGGTTAAAGTTACTGTTTTCGAGGCCCTTGATCGCTCTTGCCTGGGCCATTTGCGGCCTCTACGGTGGCAAGCGTAGATGGGCGATCATTGCCCCAACTTTAGGAGCACGCCTTAAGGGCGTGCTTTTTTTTGTGTTCCGGGTCGCTGCTCCTTTGCAGTGTTCCAGATTATCTCTGCGGAGGTAGTGAAAATCCAAAGTAAGAAATTTGAGATTCCTTAGATTTTCCTAGCCGATTCGAGTCAAGCGGTTGTTTTTAATGCGAATTTCTTTGCGCTCAGCGTTTCTTTCAGCATCTCCTTTGGTGTCCTTCTCCGGTCTTCTCCCTGTCGTCTTCAATTGCAGTCCTTCCCGACCAGTTGGTTACTGATCCGTTATCCAAGCAATTATGCGCCGAGATTCAGAGTGATATGGCTGGGCAGAATTTTTTGGAAATTATTCGTCCCTTTTACTCATCAGGCAACGAGACGTGATTGAACAAAGGGCGCGTCAGAACTGATAGTACCAGATGTGGTTAGATGGCCGACGGACCGACACAGATACAGTGTCCCAGAAGGCCGCCGCCCTGCTGCAAAAGGTCAGCTCTCAATTTCTTCCGCAGTTGATAAGCGACTTTGTAGGTAACTCCGAGCTTCCCGCTCAACCTCTCGGAGGTCAGAAGATCTTGTGCCCTGCCCTTCGCGTGGGCCGCAATCATCGTCTCGGCGCCGATGAACCAGGTCATGAGACCAAGATGTGTCCGGTGACAGATCGTGTCCGTCGTGACAGAGAACTGACGGCGGCAAACACAGCATTGATAATTTTTTCGCGTCTTGATCCGACCAATGCTTGCCGAGCCACAACCTGGGCACTTCACGCCCTCAGGCCAGCGCACCTTCCGCATCCGGCTGACGCAAGCGGTTTCCGTTTTGAAACACTCTCGTACGCCGCCTATTGGGAGCGCCATGGAAAGCCGCGTCCAGTGACTACTGAAAGGATCCAATTCAAGCAGCTCCGTCATGGTTATCCTACCCTTTCTAATATCGCAGGAATGACACTCCCGGCCCATACTGGCCGTTCATGACCGCCACGCGCGCTGCGGCGCAGCTTCAACAGATCAGCCATCCGTCAATTCCGCAAAGCCGCGCGAGGAAATCCTTTCGCAAAGATTACGCTGCGGTCTCGGAAACACTCATACATTGCACGGAAATTAAGCCGAAACCCGTGCGCATGCGGACACCTGCCCTCCGAGTTGCACCTCGCTAAACGGTGCTTTCCCCATCTGCGCACAGAGGTTGTGTGAAAACAACGGAATGTGCTGGCGGCGAAGTCTTGAGATCGGAAACCCAGCCAAGACTTGCGAGGGTCCGCATCCTCTGTGCCGCGCCGGCCTACCTCGACAGGCGCGGCATGCCGCAGACGCCAACGGATCTGTCCGGCCACGAACACATCGCTTCGGGCAATCTAGAACCGCGTGAACTCGTGAACCTGCAGGGCGAGACGGCTCTGTTGGAGCCGGCAAGTATGACCTGCCGGACGATCCTGGACGACGGCGACGCGCAACGTGAGGCGACGCTGGCGGGGGCCGGTCTGTCGATGAACTCCCCCTGGAACGTGGCTGGCGAGATCGCGATGGGCCTTCTGGTCCGTGTCCTGCCCGAGTGGAAGATGAACGACCGATCGGTGCTGTGGCAAATCTATCTCCGCACCTACGTGCTGACCCCAAAGACCCGCGTGTTTATGGACTTTCTGAACGCGAAATTGGGGAGTCGTTCCGAATAGAGCGAATGAAGAAGCCGAGACATCACCCCTTCCGGACTTCCTCACGCGCCATACTTTGTAGCCACTCCGTCACCCAAATTGCCGCTTCGGATGCGCCCTGACGAGGCAGGAGAGCATAGAAGCCCTGACCGCCATCGAGTGCGGCCCCGATAGGAAGCACAAGGCGTCTCGCATCGAGGTCTCGCTGCACCAGGAAGCGGCTGGCCAGGGCGACGCCCTGACCGGCCAAGGCAGCGTCAAGGCTTAGGGTCGTTTGACTGAAGTGCAGGCTGCGTGGCGCTATGGGCACGTCTTTGAAGGCGATCTCAAGGAACTGCGGCCAAAGATTGTGCGCATCGTGCAGCAGGGTCAGCCGGGATAGCGCGGCCGCGTCGACGTAGGCGTCCGGTGCCACCAAATGCGGCGAGCACACTGCAATGATCTCCTGCGGGAACAGCAACTCGGCGCGCAGGCTCGCCCCGAACGGCGGGCGCCCCTGCCGCACGGCGAGGTCGATGCCGTCGGCGTGGAAGCTCATGACCCGCTCGGTCGCGGTGATCCGGAGGTCGATCCCCGGATGGGCCTCGGTGAACTCGGCGAGCCGCGGGATCAGCCATTTCGAGGCAAAGGTCGGGGTGACGCTGATCGTCACCCGCGAGGGTGTGTCCATAAGCGCGCCGATCGCGTCCACAAGCTGGGAGAAAGCCCGGGAGACTGGAGCATGGTAGGCCCGCCCTTCCTCTGTAAAACTGAGCCCCCGCGGCTCGCGCAGGAACAGGCGCAGGCCGAGATGCTCCTCGAGCCCGCGCACATGCTGCGCCACGGCGCCCTGTGTGACGCCCAGTTCCTCTGCCGCGGCACGGAAGGACAGGTGCCTGCCAGCAGCCGAGAAAGCGCGCAGGCCGTTCAGGGACGGCAGATTGGCTTCGCTGGTCACAATAGTTCTCCTACACCCACGCAACAGCTCCGCTTGGCTGGTCGAAGGCGTCTCTTCTTCGTATCTCAGTATGCATAGGCGAAATGGACGCCACGGGAAAGATAAGGGGAATTTTGAGATGACGATAGAAAAAGTAGCTTTGATCACGGCGGGCGGCAGCGGCATGGGCGCGGATGCGGCTCGACGGCTGGCAGCCGATGGCTTCAAGGTCGGGGTGCTGTCCTCCTCAGGCAAGGGCGAGGCCTTGGGGAATGAGCTTGGCGGCTTCGGGGTCACCGGCTCCAACCGTTTGGTCGAGGACCTGAAGCGTCTGGTCGACGGCGCGATGGACCGCTGGGGACGGGTCGACGTGCTGGTGAACTCGGCAGGCCACGGCCCCAAGGGCGACATCCTCGAGATCACGGACGAAGACTGGCACGCGGGGCTCGACGTCTACCTGATGAACGTCATCCGCCCCACAAGGCTGGTCACGCCGATCATGGAGGCGCAGGGCGGCGGGGCGATCATCAACATCTCGACCTTCGCGGTGTTCGAACCCGATCCGCTGTTCCCGACTTCAGGTGTCTTCCGGGCCGGACTCGCCGGTTTCGCCAAGCTTTACGCCGATAAATACGCGGCGCAAAACATCCGCATGAACAACGTGCTGCCCGGATTCATCGACAGCCTGCCCGAGACCGAGGACCGGCGCGCGCGCATCCCGATGGGCCGCTACGGGCGCGAGGAGGAGGTTTCTTCGCTGATCGGCTGGCTCGCCTCCGAGGGTGGCGGCTATGTCACCGGGCAGAACTGGCGGATCGACGGGGGACTGACGCGTGGCGTTTGAAGCGGTTAACCTGCCGGGCCGTGACCGCGCAGCCTTCGTCGTGAAATGGGTGGCATCCGTCATCCAAATCCTTGGCTATGCCGGCACCGCCTTTGGCTGGACGCCGTGGAACCTCTACCTCTTCGTCGTCGGGGTTCTCGGCTGGTTGATCGTCGGGGTGCTCTGGAACGACCGGGCGATCATGTTGATCCACTTTGTCGCTCTCGGCGCGATGCTGGCGGGCATGGCGCGCACGTGAAGGGGGGCGCCGTCATGAGGCGCCGCTCATCCTCAGTCCGTGCCCCAGCCGCTTCGCGCTAGTCACGGCTGCGTCGCAATGCAGCGACCAAGCCTGCGTGAGACCCTCCAGGATCACCAAGAGGTCGATTTCATGGCCGTCGAGTCCGGTCACTGCGGCTGCACGGCGGGCCACCTCGGCCTTGTGCCGCGCCAGCAGTGCGCGCAACTCTTCGCTGCCTGGGTCTGCCGCGACCGCGCCGTGGAACAGGCACCCATGCGAGGTCTCGGCCGCCATCCAGGCCCCGACCCGTTCAAACAGCACGTCAAGAACTGCGTCCTGCGCCTCGGGCAAGTCTTCGAAGATTAAAGAGGGCACGGAACGGGCTCGTGAGCGAACCGAGGCGACAAAGCGCGAGGTGGTGAATGCCTTAGGTTTATTCCTACTGTAGGTGAGCGGCGTCGGACAATCCGGATCAAGGTCTGCTTCGTCTCGATAGCGGTCTGACCATGCGTCCCGACCTCAACGGGAAGTCGATCAAATTAGGATCCAAGAAATGCCGCGCGTCGTTCCTGGAGAGCGCTGCAAAGGTAGTCGACGAAGAGCCGGACCCGGCGCACCCGGCGCAGATCGCTGTGCAGGAGAACCCAGGTCGAACGCCGCTGGTCGAGCTCGGTGCCGGGGACGCGTTGGAGCTCGGGGAAGACCGCCGTGACCCAGGTCGCAAGGAAGGTCATCCCCGCGCCCGCGCGGACCAAGTGCAAATGCATTTCTGGGTCGGGCACAGAGTGGCGGACGCTCGCCTCCGGAAAGGCGGATTCAGCGATCAGGGTGGCAAGCTCGGGCACGTCCCCGTAACCGATCCAGCTCAGACCGCGCCCATTGCGGTCTGCCGCAGGTAGCGCCCGGTCGATGTAGTCCCGCGATGCCACCACACCGATCGAAAGTGGAAAGAGCTTGCGCCCCACTGCGTCGTCCTCGATCGCGGCGGCGTGGCGGATCGAGACGTCAGTCTCATTCCGAGCGATCGAGTCGAGCGTATAGGCAAGCCGCAGCTCGATCTCGATCTCAGGATAGAGCGCGGCAAATTCGGCCAGCACCGGCGCCAGCAGGTAATGAGCTGTCATAGGGTCGGCCGAGAGCCGGATGCGCCCAGCGGCCTCGCGGTCGAGCCCCTGCACCGCATTGAACCCCTTGAGCAATGCCGCCTCAGCTTCGAGCGCCTGCGGCAGCAGCCGCCGCCCGGCAGCGGTCAAGGACAGGCCTTCCGCGCCGCGCCGGAAGAGCTGCGTGCCGAGCTGTGCCTCAAGCGCCTCGACTTGGCGGCGCAGGGTTGCATGGGTCCCGCCCAGTTGCTCGGCCGCGGACCTGAGCGAGCCGTGTCGCGCAACGGCAAGGAAGGCGGGAAGGGATTTCCAGTCCATGCGTCATCCGGATCGTTTTTGAACCACAGTGGGACATCATAGGCCCTGCTCGGAACGAATTGAAACCTTTATTCCGATAGAAACCTAAGGAGCAAGGAGAACCCCATGACCGCGACCCGCTCTGCTTGGCACATTCCTCGCTATGGCCGCCCCGACGTCCTCACCCCCGTCACGCTTCCACTGGCCGAACCTGGCCCGTCAGAGGTGCTGATCCGCATCGACGCTTCTGCCGTCACCCGCGCCGACGGCATGATGCGCAGGGGTGAGCCACTGTTTGCCCGTCCTTTCCTTGGCCTGCGGCGTCCGCGGAACGGTCTGTCCGGCACTGGCCTGTCAGGCGAGGTAATCGCGATCGGCGACAAGGTCAGCCGCTTTGCACCGGGTGATATGGTCTTCGGCGAGGCCGGGATGCGCTTCGGAGCAAATGCCAGCCATATCTGCCTCGACGAGGACGGGGTTCTGATGCTCAAGCCCGACAGCCTTTCGCATGAGGATGCGGCAGTTCTGTGCGACGGCGTGCTGACGTCATGGCACTACCTGTGCAACCTCGGTCGCGTCCGAAGCGGCGACCGTGTGCTGATCCTCGGCGGGGCTGGAAGCCTCGGCAGCGCCGCGGTGCAGATCGGCGCCGACATGGGCGCAGAGGTGACGGCCACCAGTAGCGCCCGCAACGCCGATCTCGTGGCATCCCTCGGGGCCACCTGCGTGATAGACTACGCCACCAAAGAGGCATTGCTTCGCGGGGCCGGATACGAGGTGATTTTCGACACGGTAGGCGTCACGTCCTTCTCTGCCGCCAAACCTGCGCTGGCCGAGGCGGGACGTTACCTTTGCCCGGTGCTGACGCTGAGGCGCTTACCCGCGGTCCTGTTGTCCAGTCTCATCGGCCAGAAACGCGCGATGTTCGCAGCCGTGGGTCTGGAAAAGCCACACCGTTTGCGTGCAATGCTGGCCGAGATTATAATCCTCATCGATCAAGGCCGCCTCGCGCCGGTCATGGATCGAATATATCCACTCGCCGATCTGAAAGAGGCCCATGCCTACGTCGAGACCGGGCACAAACGTGGCAACGTCGTCGTGGTGTGATAGACGGGAACAACAATTTAGCCCCCAAATCTTACCGGAACTCCTATTATGAAAATGAACTACTTTGTCGTCGGGACAAACGACATGCCCGCATCCAAAGCTTTCTACGATGCTCTTTTTGAAGGCGAAGGTCTCCACAGCATGGCACCTTCGGACCGCATGACTTATTGGCTCGGCGAGGATTTTGCCTTCGCCGTCGCGCGCCCTTTCGACGAAAGGCCGGCGACCATCGGCAATGGCTCGATGGTCGGCTTCTGCGTGGGCGGCAAAGAAGATGTCGAAAGGATGCACCGCCGTGCGCTCGAACTGGGCGGCACATGCGAAGGCGCTCCCGGTCAGCGCGGCCCGAAGTTCTCTGCCTATGTTAGAGACCTCCACGGCAACAAGCTGTGCCTGTCCGACTGAACTGGCTCGAGCAGGCCAAATCGTTCTGGCGGCTATTTTCTTGAAAACCTGTTCTGCTTTATCCGCGACTAAGCAATCGCGTTTATAGTGGCAGGGTGGCAATCCATGGGGCCCGACGTGCATAGAATGCTAAAGAAGCTTGTGGTCTTCGCCATTCTATCGGTCTCAGCCTATCTGATGATCGCGGTGGGTCTTATTCTATCGCAGTGGCCCACCCCGATTGCCCCCGGCGAAACGCTGGAATTCACGTCTCTCACTGACCAAGGTGATCAGCAGAACACGACAGGCGAATTGATAGCCTATCGTGCTCGGGATGGAGCAGACTTGCCTTTGCGGCATTTCCCAACTGCTGCTCCTACCGCACCCTTGGCCGTCATTTTGCATGGATCGGGCTGGCATGGTGCGGCTTACATCCCGGTCGCGGATTATCTGTCGCGGCATTGTGGCTCCGAGGTTCTTTTGCCTGATCTGCGGGGGCACGGCGTAGCGCCCGCGATACGAGGTGATGTCGGCTACATCGGGGCGTTCGAAGACGATCTGGCGGATCTAATCGCGGCCTATAGGCGGCCCGAGCAGCCGGTATACATGATTGGCCATTCCAGCGGAGGCGGGCTTGTCGTTCGGTTTGCCGGTGGGGATCATGGAAGCGTGATCAGCAAGGCGGTGCTGCTGGCCCCTTTCCTGAAATACGACGCCCTGACCATGCGCGACGACGCCGGGGGATGGAGCCATGTTCTTGTGCGCCGGATGATCGGTCTGACAATGTTGAACAAGGTTGGTCTCAGGATGTTGAACGGACTGACGGTTATTCAGTTTCGGTTTCCACGAAACGTATTGGACGGTCCGCAAGGTGCAACGGCGACGACCGGCTATAGCTATCGTTTGAACGCCTCATTTGCCCCCCCGCGATGACTACCTTGCTGATATCGCCGAGTTACCCCGCTTTCTCTTGTTGGCGGGTGCCGATGATGAAGCCTTTGACGCTACATTGTTCGAGCCGGTAATGTCGGCGGCAACCGAGCACGGTGCCTATGAAATCCTTCCTGAAACCGGTCATCTGGATCTCATTGAAGACCAAGATGCTGTCATGCGGACTTGCGAGTTCCTGCGGAACTGAGACCGACCCGGCTCGCGCTGCAATGTAACGGCGCAATGCGGTCCTCTTCAGCATCATGCTTACGGACGAACATACCAAATTTGCCCACTGCGGTGCGATTGCGGTAGGCCGCGCCTGTCGCACTGCCACTTGGCGGCTTTGGGCCCTTGAGGTGAAATGTTATGCGTAGTCCGAAAGCCTCAATTTGTCCGAACGCCTTAACCCGCCGGTTTGAACTTGGCGGTTGCCTTTTCGCGAGCCCGCAGGCGGCTCAGCGTAACCGGTGTCATCCCCAAATAGGATGCGATGGATGTATGTGTGAATATGGCCTCATAGCCCGAGAAAGCTCGGCGAAACCAATCGAGCCGTTCAGCCCCTCCAAGTGCTGCAAGGCACCACTCTCTCTCGGCTTTCTCACTCAGAGCATTTCGTAGGATCGAATTTGCCCAATCTCGAATATGCTGAGACGCGACCATCTGATCTAAGAGCCGATTACTGTCGATCCTGGCTATAGAGGCATCGGTCGTTGCCGTAATAGATACGAGCGACACGCCATCCCGCGTACGCGCGATGTTCGGCGTAACGACACAGGGACCAACGTAGAACCCCACGCACACTTCTTTGCCTTCTTCATCACAAATACTGCTCATCAAACACCCTGCCAGGACGGCATACTCTCCTGTTTCGGGTTGTCCTTGGCGGCAAACGTGCGCGCCCTTGTCGAAGCGCCTCTGCTTCCAATGGGTCACAAATTCCTCGCAGGCCTCCTCTGACAGATCAGGCGACTGTGTAAGAAAGGTTTTCAGATCCATCTTGGCAAGCCTTATCAAATGATAATGCGGGTGGCTTCGTCTGATTGCATGTGTGGCTCAGAACAAGGAGGCCACAGAATGAAGAACAGATACCTTTCAATGCGCTTCGGAAAAATCGCAATTGTTGCGGCGATACTGGCCGCCACTGTTTATCTCGTAATGGTCAGCGTCACACTCGCTCACCTCGAAGTCGTTTCTGGACAGCGGCCCTTCGACATGCGTCCGTTCGGCTACAGTCCTTCAGATGCAGCCACGTTTCTTGATGCTCTGGGCATTGCTGGGCGTGATTACTATCTCTCACATCAGATACCTTTGGATATGCTTTATCCGGTCTTGCTCGCAATGACACTAAGCAACACAATTCTTTGGTTTGGGAGCCGCATGCCAAACAGAAGGCTCATGCATCTCGGTGTTTTCCTTGCGGTCGGCAGCGGGCTGTTCGACTATATCGAGAATCTCGGAATTGTGGCGATCATTCTAAGTTGACCAGACTTAGCGGACTACGTTGTCTATGCCACAAGCGCGGCGACAATTCTCAAATCGGTCACTACAACCTTGGCGGTGAGCCTGGCGGTTCTCACCGGGCTCCTCTGGTCGCGCCGGGCAAAGGCGGGCGATTGCGCTTAAATGAGCAATGACTTCTTTGGGCGCATTGCGGTCATTCGCTGCGTCGCGCACTGAGGTCTGCTGTGCGGACAAAGCAGACATCTTCTGACTTGCTATGACTAGCAGGACATTTACCTTCGCAAACACAGGTATGGGAGAATGAAACTGTGCAGAAAATAGCGACATCCAATCCGAATTTCATGATCCAACACGCTTCTCCGGATGATGCGGGGCTTGTTGTCGAATACATGAAAAAACTGGGCGCCTATCAAAAGATGTCGGACAAGATCACGGCAACTGAGCCTCAGATCAAACGGCTTCTGAATGAAAAACTGGGCGAGGCGCTGTTTGGATACTACAAGGGCGAAATTGCGGGCTTTGCCTATTTTTGCCAGAAGTCATCTGCATTTACTGGACGGTCAGGAATCTATATCGATGGATTCTTCGTGGATACGAAAGTCCGCCATCAGGGTCTTGGCAAGATCATTATGGGGTATCTTTGCTCTCTTGCCCTCGAGAGAAACTGCGAGATGATGGAATGGGGGGTTCTGGACTGGAACAAACCCACCATCGAATTCTACAGAAGCCTTGGCGCCTATAGCGTAGACGAGATGACGATTTTCAGGTTTACGCCGGACGATCTGAAATCAAATGCTCTGGCATTCGAGGGCAAGCCATAACCATCTGTGATAGACGGTTTGGGCTCGGAGGAGACATTCTCCGCGTCTCAGCACAAAATTGGGGAGCAGATGGCTGCTAAGCGGACTTTGTTGCCGTTCGCTGCGGACGCACAGTTTCCGTTTCAGTTGAGAAGACCTCTTGGAGAAAGGACGGATACCGGACTTTCTCTGCACGGGAACTAAAGGTCTGATCTAAATCGAGTGCAACTATGGTTGTGCGGCCAATACGAGCTGCCGTCTGTGATCTCGTAACTGAGCATTGGCATCTGTGTCGACCAGCAGGCTCCCCGTTATTGGTTACGGTGCGAGGATCGGTATGATGGACAATAAGCACAGCATTGCCCGCGCGGCCTTTTTTTCCCGATAAGTGTGGTCAGTTAACCGGTTTGTATCCCGAAAGTGTACAGGTTAAGAAGCGTCCGATCTCGCCCAGTGGAGGCTGAGATGAGCGCAGCTTCCTACGCGCGCCGTGCCGCCATCCAAGCAGCACGGAGGTGCCGAAAGCACCGACCCCGAACAAGCCGCGGCCCGTGGCAATACCTTAAGCGATGTCGTGCTCGGCAACGCCGGTGACCGCTTGCGACAACAACATGGCAAGGACCTATGCAACTCAACACCCTTGGAACACCGCTTATACTCTTTCTGATCCTCTTTTTCTTCGGCGGAACATTTCTTTTATCGCTTACCATTGGGCGCAAGCGTGAGAACGCTGATAACTACATGACTGCGGGCAATGAGGTTGGTTTCGGCATCTCCGCGGCCTCTATGACTGCCACCTGGATCTGGGCCGCATCGCTTTATGCCTCGGCCACGTCAGGCTACACATATGGCATTTCGGGACCTATCCACTATGGTCTCTGGGGTGCGCTGATGATCCTTTTCATCTATCCTTTCGGGCGCCGTATTCGCAGTATCGCGCCAAACGCGCATACTCTGGCTGAGATTCTGCACGCGCGCCACGGCCGATCCAGCCAGTTGATCCTTGCGGGGTCCAATTTGCTGGGCAGCCTGTTGAGCCTTACGTCCAACTTCATCGCAGGTGGTGCGCTGATTGCAATGCTCTCGCCCGTTTCCTTTAGCGCAGGTATTTTAATGATCGGCACCGGTGTGCTGCTCTATACGCTATGGTCCGGGGTGCGGGCTTCGATCCTGACCGACTTCATTCAAGTCTGCGCCATGTTAGGCGCTGTTGTTATCATCGTTCCAGCAGTGTTTTTCGCGGCAGGCGGGCCTGAGATTTTCTCAACGGGTGCGGTCAACCTCACGCCCTCGCAGCAGAGCTTCTTTTCCTCTGACGCATTCTTCAACCAAGGCGCGCCCTACATCGCGGCGGTTCTGGCATATGCCATCGGCAACCAGACTATCGCCCAGCGTCTTTTTGCGGTGAGGGAAGACAAAATCCGCCAGACCTTTGTGACCGCGACAATCGGCTATGGGGCCACTGTGATCGGTGTCGGTATCCTTGGTGTGCTGGCACTTTATCTCGGGGTTAAGCCGATGGACGGCGATACCAACAACCTGATCCCGCAGCTTGCATCCATGTATCTTGGCCCGGTGCTGCTGTGCGTCTTTTTTGTGATGGTCATTGGCTCACTTGCATCCACTGCGGACTCGGATCTGGCAGCGATGTCTTCGATCGTGATGACCGATATCTATGGGCGTAATATAGCGCAAGATGGTAATGCAAACCCACGGCTTTTGCTGTTGGTGGGCCGAATTACAATGATCACGGCAACTCTTGCTGCGCTGTTCTTTGCTTCAAGCAAGTTCAACATTCTGGAGCTTTTAGTATTGGTTGGTGCGATTTGGGGGGCATTGGTTTTTCCTGTGATCGCCAGCTTTTATTGGGATAAAGTCACAAACAAGGCTTTCTCCATCTCAGTTATTGCGGCACTCGCAGCCTTCTTCCCTGTTCGCTTTGGCTGGATCGCATTGGAGGGGGCAACGGCATTTGCAACAGACCTTCTGGCCGTCATTGGTGTCGGTGTGATTGCGGGACTGATGATTTTTGGCTTCCTCGGTCGTACCGCCGGCATCGCGGCCGGGTTGATCGCATCCATAGTGGTACTTCCCTTTGGGGTCGGTTTTTTGCACCAATACCCGGTGTTGACCGCGTCGCTCTTGGCTTACGCCGTCAGCATGATCCTTTGTGTGGCACTGTCCTGGTCCGGACGTGAGCGGTTCGATTTCGACCGCATCAGTGCCAAGACCGGTAATTTCGACACCGCAACACCCACCGTTTAACGAAAGGAAGACCAATGTCTCCGACTTTTCTGACGATCTATGTACTGATTTTTCCGGTCATTGTTGCGGCCGTGCTATTCTTCTTGCTGCGTGCCTTTTGGAAGGAATGGCGCAAAGCCAGCCGCGATGGGAAAAGCATTATATAGCACTTTTCTTTGGCTCTGCGGCCCTTCCCTCTAAGCCCGCAGCAGCTATCAAGAAGGTGCGCCGCTCCTAAATCTGCAAGGTTTCTTTGTTAGCCTCGTTACCCCTCACGATGGTGCAATATGATGCTGTCGAGAGGGGTTTTCTGGCATCAACAAAAATTTTCGACGTACACGCGCCAGAAGACGAATCTCGATATCTTCAATTGCGCGCAGTGTTCTAAATCGCCGAAGCGTGACGCCGAACAAGCGGAAACTTAGGCGGGCTGGTCTTCGATCACCACGCAGCTTCAGAAGGCCGTCACTGCTGCGAAGTCAACAAACCGCAGCTATGCCTGCTCTGTCGACCTTTATCCTCCGAAAATTCCGCGCCATGGACGAATGGCCGGTCTGGGGAAGCTGCGGCGCGGAGCGCCGCATTGATCTAAGTTCTTCCACTCGCTGACGTGCTACAGCCATACGGCGAAATTTTCAGTCTTGACCGACAGTTGCATGGATACGGGTGGAATGGCATTCTAAGAGCCTAACCTTTTGGAATTATGATGCTCATCAATGTTGGCGATGCCCGCACCTCAAATATTGATCTGGTTCTGGCGGGGTTACTTTCTTCAATTGCTGGTGCCTTGAACGCCGTCGGGTTCCTTATTGCCGGATCATTCACGGCAAACATGACAGGAAACATCTCGGAATTTGCCGAGCACATCGCGAATGGCGCGATCCCGCTGGCACTTTCCTTCTTGGGGCTGGCCGTTGCCTTCATCTGTGGTGCAAGCATAGCCGCTCTTGCCATTCAGGCCGGACGCAAACGACAGCTCCCTTCGGTCTACGCTCTGGCAATTGCTGGCGAGGCCATCATTCTTCTTCTGTTCGGCACTGCACTTGCCATGTCATCGGCCGCTGAAACAGAGACATTTCTGGTCATTGTTCTCAGCTTCGTTATGGGCCTTCAAAACGCGGTAACGACGATGATTTCACGGGCGCGCGTCCGCACCACCCATGTGTCTGGAATGGCAACTGATATTGGCATCGGGCTGGCGGCGCTTGTCGGGGGTGAGAGATCAAGGCCAGACGCCGCGTCAAATCTCCGGCTGCACAGCTTGACCCTCGCAAGTTTTGCCTTCGGCGGTTTTTGTGGTGCGCTGTCTTTTCAGATTTTCGGGAATTGGGTATTTGCGCTCGCCGCAGCCCTCTTGCTGCTCATCGCAGTGCCAGAAGCTCTTAGAGCACACCGCTCCTGAACACCGTTCAAAACCGTCCGTATGTTGAATGCTTCACCTAACCGAACATGGGTGTATGCGCAGCGATGGCCTGTCCCACTGACTGACGATTCCGACGGCAAAATGCTGCGCGGCGCACGGATGGCCGGTCTGGGGAAGCTGCGGTGCGGCATCGGACACATCGGCGAGAGGCGGCTCTGGGCCGTCCGTGAAGACGGCCCAATTGTTTAGATTTCAATGGCTTCAGCGATAACGAGGGCATCTTCCAACTCTACGCCGAGATAGCGCACCGTGCTGTCCATCTTGGTATGACCCAACAGCAGCTGAACCGCCCGCAAGTTTCCAGTCTTCTTGTATATTTGGGTAACTTTCGTGCGTCGCATTGAATGGGTTCCATATGCCGTCACTTCCAAGCCAATCGAGGAAACCCAGTCCCGAACGATCCGAGCATACTGGCGGGTTGAGATGTGCAAACGCTCGTGGAAGCGGCCAGGCCAGAGATACTCGGACCCGACCATCAGCGGATCTTCCATCCACTTCGTGAGCGAAGCTCTGGTCCCTTCGGAGATCTCGAAGCGCACCGGTTTCTGGGTTTTACTTTGTAACACTGACGCCCTCTCTTTGATCTGACCGGATGCCATGACATCGACCACTTTCATTTTGACCAAGTCGCAGCCGCGCAATTTGCTGTCGATGGCCAGATTGAACAGCGCGAGATCGCGGTGTTTCTCGGCAAGCTCAAGCCTAACCCTGATTGCCCACACGTGCTTTGGCTTCAATGGGCGTTTTTGACCGACTATGCGGCCCTTGTTCCAAGCGGGGCGTAGCGCGCGAATGGCAGGTAAGTTTGGTGTTTCCATGACTGATCCTCCGATCCACCATGCCCTCCCACATCGACAACCCCACGTTGACCGAACCTACATATCACAGGATGCTGCAACGCAGCCAAGGTCCGCTACGAGCCGTTAGTGACCGTGCCGAGCTCGAAGCTATTCCCAGTGGCAGCATATACTCACTCTTAGCATCTGAGGCTTGCGCCTATTCCTACAGGGTGTGCTAAGCTTAGCCGTGTCTACGAACTGAAGGAGTTCCTATGCCCATCCCGAAATCATTGCTGTTCACATTCGCAATCACCAGCGCTGGTTTAGCCGCCTGCACAGTACCTTCGATGCCCGAAGCACCTGATGGCGCGAGGTTTTTTGCGAAGAACTGTGTTTCCTGCCATGGAATGTCGGGCCGTGGCGACGGTCCTTCCTCGGCAGGGCTCGATCCAAAACCGACGGATCTCACGTTGTTGGCCCGTGAAAACGGAGGCTCTTTTCCCCGCGCCCGTGCATTGAGCTATATTTATGGTGACCCTGAACAAGGGCATCTCGCCCGGGTGATGCCTCAATTCGGAGGTGCTATGGCAAATGATACTGTGCCAATTGCGGTGGATGGTGTGATGACCCCGACGCCAAGAGTCTTGGCAGGACTTCTGGCGTATCTGGAAAGCGTACAGCGCTGATAAAAGAACCACTTTCAGCAAGGTTTTCTCGACCTGCGCGAAAAGCTTGCTGGCGAAATCTGACCTAACCCTGAAGCGACGCATGACCGGCGACATCGGCGGACCTCTCGGGATCCTTAGCAACGCCTGCAGCTGGCGCTGCAAGGCTCGTCACCTTTTATTCCGATCACCCCAGTCCGCCCTTTTTGGCAAACAATACCCTGCGCAATTGAGTTCTCTTTCGGTATGAGGATCGAGGTAGGAAGTACGGCTGCTGACTCCTATTTTAGAGCCATGCCGTTCCGAACAGGAGCAAACTGGTTAGCACGCCCAGGACGGGAATAATGATAGGCACATTGAAATGCTGCGGTACAGTGCCACCCCGCATCTTCAGCCTTATCAATGCAGAATTCACGAGAACGAAGACCAAGAGAACGATCTGCGACGTGCGTTCGGCCAGTGCTTCGATCGGCAATGCTAAGGTCAATAGCATGATGATGCACATCACCACGACCGTTGCAGAAACCGGAGTTTGGGTTCTTGGCCAGACCGTGGCCAAGGCAGCAATCAGGTGCCCGCGATCCGCCAGACCGTAGAGCACCCGCGACGCCATGATCATTTGGATTAAGACACCGTTGACGGTGGCAACAATTGCAACAATGGCAAAGCTCTGCTGGACACCTTTTGGGGCGGCCTCAAAAACGAGAGCAAGCGGGGCGGAAGATGACGCCAACCTGCTGAGCGGCACGGCTGTAAGTACCGCGGTTGTTGTCGCGAGATATAGCAAGGTTGCGATGGTCAGGGTCAGAACAATAGCCTTAGGCATGGTCGAAACGGGGTCTTTAACCTCTTCCGCAACGTTCGCCATATCCTCAAAGCCCACAAAAGCGAAAAACGCCAGTAGAGAGGCTGCGCCGATTCCTATCCAATGTGGTCCAACAAGGGGCGGCAGCATATCAACAAGATCGACCCCGAGAGGTTCAGAGATTCCGAAACCCCAAACAGCCACAAAAATTAGGCCGCCGATTTCGATCAGAGTGATAATCGCAGCGACAGTGACCGACTGAGTAATGCCCCACAACGCAATAAGCCCCATCAACACTACGACCACTACCGTCAGCACCCACTGTGGCGCTGCAAACAACCCCTGAAGGTATGACGCAGCCCCAATGGCGACAGCTGCTGCAGAAACCATCCCTGACAACGCAACTGCCAGACCCACCAAAGTCGCCATCGCCCCCGAGCGGAAGCCAGCTTCGACGTAAGCCGCTTCACCTGCACTAACGGGGTATCGGGTTGAGAGCTCTGCGTACGAAAAAGCGGTAAAAGCGACAACTACAGCAGCGATCAAGAAAGAAACTGGGGCGTAGGCACCGGCTTCCGCTGCTGTTGTTCCCACGAGTACATAGATGCCTGCCCCGACTGTGACGCCGAGCCCATAAAGGGTGAGCAAGGGGGTGGTCAGTGCCCGGCGCAACTTTTCTGTTTGGTTCCCGCTGTCGGAAAAGACGTCATGCGTTGTCACCGTAAAGAAATCCTCTCAAAGTTCGTTAAACTGGTCGTAGAATTGCCCACCTGCCCCGGATTAGATCCGGTCATTCGCCGCGCCGTCAACGAACTGGGAAAGTGCGGACGAAGCGGTCATAGGCGCATGAGACGCCCTCTACGCATGGAACAACGTTCCTACAAAAAACGCAATTGCGGCGGCCATCCCCCCAATCACCACAGTCTCGCCCGCAGATTGCCACCAGGGGCTGAGAGACCAGACGCTTTTCAGCGCGCCGATCGCGAAAAAGGTCATCATGGTCAGCGCGGCCGAGACAGAAAATGCGTTGCCCAGTCCGAGAATGAACGGGAATAACGGCACGATTCCGGCCGCCAGGAAGGCCAGAAAGGTGGTTACGGCGGATTTCACAGGATGTGGATCGACACCGCTTAGCCCGTATTCCCCTTCCATCATCAAGTCGATCCAGCTCTCGCGATCTTTCGTGATCGCATCGGTAGCCTGGTTCAGAATATCGCCCCTCAGGCCCTTTTGGGCCAAGATTTCTCGAACCTCAAGACGTTCGCCTTCGGGGTAGTTTTGTATGTGAAGCTCCTCGATTTTGCGGATGCGACGCATGTTGTCGAGTTCGGCTTTGGTGCCTGAATAATTGGCCGCCGCCATGGAAAACCCGTCGGCCAGGACGTTCGCTATTCCCAGCGCAATGATAATGAAAGGCGAGAGCCCGGCTCCAGCAACACCCGCGACGATGGCAAACGTCGTCACCGCTCCGTCAATTGCGCCGTAAACAGCGTCGCGCAGCACACCCCTACCCGGGGGGGCTCCGATTCGCTTTGCGATTTCTTGCTGGCTATGGCCGTGCTCAGACAATTCGAACCTCCTGAGAGATCAGTATAGGACCAAGGGGTCGCCCAGCTTTGATTCAAATCATAAGCCATGTCCGTTTCGGGATCTGGAGACGTCATACAAAGGGGCAGCGATTGTCCCCAAACATGGTTCGCGCGCCAGTCATTCCCAAAGCTGCCTTTCGGGGTCTATCTATTGTAGCGGCACTGCACTCGCCAAAGCTGACCTTGGGCCCAGTGCCATTGCTGCTAAACGACGGCGATGTTCGCAATATTTTCCGCGCCTATCAATCGGCATTTTTTTGCTTGGGAGGCTGTGTCTTGCCGGTAAATTAGCGCAAGTATCGTCTCACGAGCCCTCGGATCGCCGAAAGCGTGAGTATCTTTGCTTAGTTACCGGGTTTCTGTGGCTTCTGAGTTGGTTCGGCGGCGTTCTCACTTTCGGTTTCGGTATCAGAACCAGCAGATTCGCCTTCGGTGTTCTGGTTTTCCGCCTCCGCCGACGATGACGTGTCAGACGCGTTGCCCTCGATCAAGGACGTATCACCCGATGCGCCATCGGTCGCTGTGTCAGTCTTCTGATCGCTGCTCGATGTCGGGCTCTGCATCTCATCTTTCGATGATGTGCCGGAGGATCCGGCATTCTGACTACCCGCTTCTGACAGGTCTTCGGGCGGGAGGCCGCCAGATTCCTGCAACGAATCCACCAAGTCGGCGCTGTCGTTAATGTCGCTGTCGATCTCGGTTACGCCCTCATCTTCGGCGTCGGACGACATGTCGCCTCGTTCATTCTCTTCGGCGGGCTGCCCGGAGGAGTTTGAATTTGAAGTTTCCGCTTGGGAAGCGACCGGATCATCGCCGTTGCCAGTATTTTCCTGCGTGCCTTGCATCTCGCGCGTGGCGGTTGATTCGGCCTCCGAATGACTGTCTTCCGACCCGTTGCTGTTGTTGCCGCCCGCAGAAGACCCCTGACCGTTTTCCGCGGCTGAGATCCGCTCCTCAATCTCCAACAGCTTGTTGGAGCGTTCTTCTACATTGCTGGTAAGGTCCGTTACAATTTTCTGGATTTCGTTTCGCTGCTCTTGGGCGTCAGCGACATCGGTTTCCAGGGCGGTCTTCCGCTCGGTCATGCTGGCGAAGCTATGCTCAAGCTCCGCTTGCCGGGCCTGCATGTCGTTCAGGCTGCTTTCCAGGGTTGCGACCTCGTCTCTCAAATTCGTTTCCTGCGCCCTCAGAGACTGGAGCTCGCTTTCGCCGGTGGAGACTTCTTCGGCGAGCCGCGCGTTGTCCTCACTAAGTGTTGCGAGGCTTTCCTGAACTTCGGCCTCACGCGCCCGAGCTTCTTCGACCCGGGTATTTATGTCGGTCAACTCCTGCGTCTGGGAGACAATTTGACTTTGGATGTCTGCCTTGCGGGTTTCAAAGCTGGTCATTTCTTCACGCATCGACGAGATCTGCTGCTCCAGCTCATTGTTTTGCTGCTGCTTCTGCGCCACCGTTTCGTCAATGGAGGTCTGCTGTACGATCAATTCGTCAAGCTTCGGCTGCAAGGTGTCGATGTCCGACTGGATGCCGTCGCGCTGCTCCTGCAGGGACTGGGTCTCCGTTTCCAGCGATGCGAGCTCCGCCTGCAATTCCTCGACGCTTCCGGCTGCTTCCTGCTGCGTGCTGATAGCGCTTTGCAAGCGCGAGATAGTGCGGTCGGTCTGCTTCTGAAGTTCTGCAGTGTCGGTGAATGCATATAAGGCAGCCCCCCACCCAACGACTGCCGCCGCCGCGATCCCGATTGTCTTTACATCCCAAGTTGAGCTTTTGTTCTCCGCCATGAGAAACTCCCCCTCCGGCCGAGCCGATCTCTGAAAAACTGTATAGGGCTGGAACGCGTCAGGCGGGTGGAAGTTCCGAACCCCGGGGTGCGCCGGTCCCAGCCTCACGGGGGGGCATCGTCGGGGACTGGCATGAAACGCGTGCCCCCTGTCGATCACTCTGAAGCATTACGCGTGGCGGGAGGCTGCGCTCAATCTTTCGCAGAGTGAGTTCATGAATGTGCTGACGGGCTGCATGGTGGCTTTGTAGACCCAAGGCACAAGTTCGCTGCGCAGATCGTCACTGATGAGCATCGGCTCGAACCAGTCCTTCGCCGCGCCTGCACCCGAAAAATGTCGCGTCGCAACCCCGAGAGTCTGCTTTCTTCAGGTGGATCATTTTTGTTTGCGGCGCAGCGAAAGTCCGGTTTCCGCCCTTGGACTAAGCCGCTCCGCGGCAATGGCGCTTGCGGCTGATGGATTGAGCCCTCCGTAACAGCGCGCATTTTGCGATCTGACTGACTTGTCTGACGATTGGGGCCTTCTCAATCAACCGACAGGAGGTTCCCATGACAGAGGAAAGAGTAACCCCGCTGCGCCAGCGGATGATCGATGACATGCGCATCCGTGGGATGGGCGAGAAGGCGCAGAAGTCCCACATCCGGGCGATCAAGGACTTCGCGGCCTTTCTTGGGCGGCCACCCGACACGGCGACACCGGAAGATCTGCGCGCGTATCAGCTGCACATGACAGACAGCGGGGTGACCCCGTCGACGTTCAACGTGCGGATCGTCGCGCTGCGGTTCTTCTTCAGCATGACCTGCGGGCGCGAGGAGATGAAGCGCTACATGCAATTCCGCACCGAACCGCGCAAGCTGCCCGTGGTTTTCAGCGTCGAGGAGGTGTCCGACATCCTGATGGCAGCACCCGGACCGGGGCTGAAGTATCGGGCCGCGCTCAGCATCTCTTACGGCGCAGGACTTCGGGCGTCCGAGGTCTGCAACCTAAAGATCAGCGATATCGACAGCGACCGGATGCTGATCCATGTCGAGTTGGGCAAGGGTCAGAAGGACCGGAAGGTGATGCTGTCACCCGGCTTGCTGGAGTTGCTAAGGGCCTGGTGGCGCGAGGCACGTCCCGAAGGCTGGCTGTTTCCCGGCAAGCCGAAGATCAACCCGATTTCGCCGCGTCAGTTAAGCCGCGCTTTCACCTCAGCCAAGCATATGGCAGGGGTCAAGAAGCCGGCGACATTGCACACGTTGCGACACAGTTTTGCCACCCACCTTTTGGAGGCAAACACCGACGTGCGGGTTATTCAGGTGCTGCTCGGCCACGCCAAGCTGACGACCACTGCGCGATACACTCATGTGGCCACCAAGACGATCCGCGACACTGTCAGCCCCTACGAGATGCTGGCCAAATTGCAGGATCAGACGGTGAAGCGAAGTCTGGAGTGACCGGGCGCCGGGGTGCCCCGGACCGAACTGGAGATTGCTGATATCTTCCGCACCCATGGTCCTGCGTGGCGGCTGGCCAATGCGGGGCATGTCAGCCTCTTCCAGTTGAAGGTGATGTCGTCGATCGAGGCCTGCCGGACTGAGGCTCTTGGCGGGCATGTGGCTGGCTGTGCCACATGCGGCCACCATCACATCGCTTATAACTCCTGCAAGAACCGACACTGCCCGAAGTGCCAGGGACCGGCCGCGCGCGACTGGATGGAGGCACGGGCCGAAGATCTGCTGCCCGTGGAATATTTCCACGTCGTCTTCACCCTGCCAGCTGAGATCGCGCAGATCGCCTATTGGAACAAGAAGGCGATCTATGGCTTGCTGTTCAAGGCGTCGGCCAAGACCATCATGAACATCGCGGCCGACCGCAAGCGCATGGGCGTGCGAGTGGGCATGACCAGCGTGCTGCACACATGGGGATCGGCACTGACCCATCATCCGCATATCCATATGATCGTCCCCGGCGGCGGCCTGTCGCCGGACGGCACCAAATGGGTCGCCAGCAAGCCTGGGTTCTTCTTGCATGTGCGCGTGCTGTCGCGCCTGTTCCGCCGCCTCTTTCTGGACGGGCTCGTGGCGCTGCACCAAGCCGGAGACCTGGCTTTCTATGGGGACTTGGAGCGGCTGGCGCTGACGGACGCCTTCACCACCTGGCTCACCCCTTTCCGCAAATCCGAATGGGTGGTCTATTCCAAGCCGCCCTTTGGCGGCCCAGAGGCCGTGCTTGCCTACCTGAGCCGCTATACTCACCGCGTCGCCATCTCAAACCACCGCTTGGTCAGCGCTGATGCCGACACCGTCGCCTTCCGTTGGAAAGACTACCGCCTCAAAAATGGGGACCGCCAGAAGATAATGCGCTTAGCCACGCCTGAGTTCATCCGACGCTTTTTGATCCACGTCCTTCCTGACGGGTTCCACCGGATCCGCCACTACGGCCTGCTGGCCAGCAGCGCTCGCAAAGCTAATCTCACAAAAATCCGCAAACTGCTCTGCGTCCAACCACCAGATCAGGCAGATGTCCAAGACGCTGAGCCAGACGTCACCCCGCTCACGCTGCGTGAACCATGCCCATGCTGCGGGGGACCCATGCGCATCATCGAGATCTTTCGTCGCGGGCAGAAACCGATGTCACGCGCGCCACCACGGGAGCAGGCCGCATGACCGACCGCCTGTCACAGATCATCAACCCACGCTGGCTGCTCCGTGCAGAACCGGACCAAGCCACCTGCGCCGATCAGGTATCAGCAGGTTCCCAAACCACAAATCCACCCAGCCCGGCGGGCAGCGCTTGGCGACTGGGCTGGGAAGTCCGCATCTGCAGCCTCGTGCAAAAGGCCAAACGGCCCGCTGAAACAGCCGTCGTCTCGATCGTCAGCGAACTTTACCCATAGCATCACCAAGACCCTCGCGGCTTCGACCTTGGGAGGTTTTCCAACGCGGGTCGTCCGCCCAACAAGACGCGAACCTCACGCCGCGACCCGCATCAGAAAACCTTCACCTTAGCCGACCTTGATGATGTCTGCAGCGAATGACGGCTTCGAGCCCCAGCTGACCGCATGAGGGACGGAGTTCTTCGCGGTTGCGCCAAAAGCTTGGCCGGCACGGTCGACCCTTAGCAGATCTTCACCGATTATACCTTATGATACGGTGCGGCACGCCAAACCGGACATTGCCCACACCCATTATTGAGAAGTTATAGAAACCGTAGCGTCTACCGAAATGCATTAAAGGTCGGAAACTGGCCAAGTGAAACGTGCAGAAACGCTGTTCGGCATCTCAAGATGTTTATGCACCAGGTTCTTCGCCGGCGTTGTTTCCACCGTCTTTATGGCCAAACAACGCGGCACCCTGATGGGCATTATCTGAGGTTTCAAACTCAAGGCTCGAGTGGGTGATGCCGAAGTCATCCGCGAGCTTTTTCTTGACCGCCTGCTTTACAGCTTCAAGGTCCGTCCAATCTCGCCCCATCAACACTACATGACAATCAAGCGCCACCTCATGCTCCTGCATCTGCCAGAGATGGACGTGATGCACATCCCGGACCCCATCGACATCAGTCATCGCGTCGACCACTGCGCCTGCATCCATGTCAGGCGGGCTACCCAGCATCAGCATACGGATCGGACCGCCGATTTCAGTGAGTGCCAGATAAAGGATATAAAGCGCGATACCGATGGTGATCGCGGGATCAACCCAACGCAGGTCGTAAAGGATGATGAGCGTGCCGCCGATAATCACCGCGACCGAGGCCAGAGCGTCTGACAGGTTATGCAAGAACAATGCCCTGATGTTCACGCTACCCCTTTGCATCGAATAGGTCAGCAGCGCCGTCATCGTATCAACCACCAGCGCGACCCCGCCCAGAATGACCACCGTCCAGCCCGCCACTTGCGGCGGATCAATCATGCGCATCCCGCCCTCGTAGATCAGATAGACCCCGACAAGAATAAGCGTGGTGTAGTTGATCAGCGCGGCAACGATTTCGATCCGGCCATAGCCAAAGGTCATCCGCGCATCTGCCGGACGCCGTGCGATTTTGCGAGCCACAAAGGCGATCACCAAGGAGGCCATGTCTGAAAAATTGTGAAGCGCGTCCGCGATAAGGGCGAGCGACCCCGCAAAGACACCGCCCACGATCTGCGCCACAGTCAGAAGGGCATTCGCCCAGATGGCCAGTGATACTCTGCGGTCCCCGCTTTCGGGGTCAATATGGGCGTGATCATGTGCCATGCGCGCTTCCTGCTTGTTTGGTCCAAGTCCGCTGCGATTTAGGCAGCCTCGTAGCTTGTGAACACCTCGCTGTTGCCATCGCGAGCAATCAGATAGACATCATAGGCGTCGCGCTCACTCTCCGGCCCCATCCCCGGCGAACCATAGGGCATCCCCGGCACGGCGAGGCCGATGGCATCCGGGCGCTCGGCAAGCAGTTTGCGGATGTCGGCGGGCGGGACGTGACCTTCGATCATATAGCCATCGATCTTCCCAGTGTGGCAGGAGGCCATGTTCTGCGGGATGCCGTTGTCTTGTTTGTAACGGATCAGGAGCGATCCGAGGCTGCGTTCGGTCGTTACGGCGAACCCCTCGTTCTCCAGGATCTCGATCCAAGCCGAACAGCAGCCGCAGTTGGGGTCTTTCATCACGTGGATGGCAGATTTTTCTTCGGCCCAGGCGGCAAATGGTGCGGCCGCAGCAAACCTTGCGGAACAGGCCAGCAGGCTGCGTCGTGTGAGGGTCATGTGAAGTCCTTCCAAAGGTTCAGACTGTCGTTTCGTTGGTTGCGTGGGTTGTAGGGCGGCGGCTCGGTTCGGCCAACTGCTCGGCGGTGGTTGGCCGGAAAAACAGCAACCGCAGGGCATTGAGCGTCACCAGAACGGTTGCCCCGGTATCCGCCAAAATCGCAATCCAGAGGCCGGTGATGCCAAGCACCGTGGTGACAAGGAACACGGCCTTTAGCCCGAGCGCTATGGCGATGTTCTGCCGGATATTGCCCATCGCGGCGCGGGCGAGACGGATCTGGCCGGGCACATCTGTCACCCGGTCACGCAAGATCGCGGCATCGGCGGTCTCGAGCGCCACATCGGTGCCGGAGCCCATTGCGACACCCACATGCGCTGCGGCCAATGCAGGGGCGTCATTAATGCCGTCGCCGATCATCATGACCTTCGCTTCAGCCGTGAGGTTTTGAATGGCCGCGACCTTATCCTCCGGCATCAATTCAGCGCGATAGTCGATGCCCAGCCCCTCTGCAATGGCCGCAGCGGTGCGCCGGTTGTCCCCGGTGAGCATCACCGATGAAATGCCCAAGGCGTTCAACTGCGCCACCGCCTCTGCCGCATCGGCGCGGGGTTCGTCGCGCAGGGCGATGAGGCCTTGGGCCTCGTCGTCGCGCAGGACAATCACCACGGTCTTGCCCTGCGCTTCGAGCGCCTCGACCTGGGCGCGCAAAGTCTCTGGCAGTGTCCCGCATTCTGCCGCCAAACGCGGCGAGCCGACGCAGATGGTTGCCCCTCCGATCACCGCCTCGGCCCCTTTGCCGGGCAAGGCGCGGGACTGTGTCGCGGCAGCGGGGTCGATCCCACGCGCCTCGGTCGCAACGCAAATCGCTTGGCCAAGCGGGTGGCTCGCGCCGTTCTCGACCCCGGCGGCAAGGGCCAGAAGATCGGCTTCATTTCCCATAAGCGCCTGAACATCGGTCACGCGCGGCTTGCCGTGGGTCAGCGTTCCAGTCTTGTCAAAGGCCACATGGGTGACCCGCGCCGCCGCTTCGATCACTGCGCCGCCCTTCATCAGCAACCCATTGCGCGCCCCGGTGGACAGGGCCGAGGTAATCGACGCAGGCACCGAGATCACCAGCGCGCAGGGGCAGCCGATCAGCAACAAAGCCAGCGCCCGATAGACCCATTCGCCCCAAGCGCCCCCAAAGACGAGCGGCGGCACCACGGCCACCAAAAAGGCCATGCCGACCACGGCAGGCATGTAGACGCGGCTGAACCTATCGATGAAGCGCTCGGTCGGCGCGCGGGCGCTCTCGGCCTCTTCCACCAGTCGCACAATGCGCGCGATGGTGTTGTCCGCCGCAGCCTTTGTGACTCGGATGCGCAGCAACGCTTCTGTGTTGATCGATCCGGCAAAGACATCCGCATCCGGCTCCTTAAGACGCGGCACGCTCTCCCCGGTGACAGGGCTTTCGTCGACGCCCGAAGTGCCGCTGACCACCTCGCCGTCACAGGGCACCCGGTCCCCGGGGCGCACCTGCACAATCTGGCCGACGCTGAGCGCCTCTGCCGCCACCTCCCGCGTCTTGTTGCCCACCTCAAGCTGCGCCGTTTTCGGTACCAGCTTGGCCAGCGCACGGATGCTGTTGCGTGCCTTCCCGGCAGAGACACCTTCCAGCAATTCGCCCACGGCAAAGAGAAAGACCACCAGCGCGGCCTCTTCCGGCTCTCCGATCACAAGCGCGCCGCTGGCGGCGATGGTCATGAGCATTTCGATGGTAAAGGGCATACCCACCCGCGCCATGGCAAAGGCACTGCGGGCGACGGGGATCACCCCGATCAGCGTAGCGATGACAAAGGCCCAATGCGAAACCTCAGCCGGCAGGGCAAGCCGCGACGCCCATGCCGCTGCGAGCAACGCGCCGCTGACGAGGACTAAGCGGCCTTTTGCGGTTTGATACCAAGCAAGGTCTGGCATCTCTTCGGGCGCAGGCTCCTGAGGCACGGTCCCTGCCCCGCCAATCACCGCATCGTCCGGTAGGATGAAACCGCCCTTGGGCCTCTCTGCCTTTGCCCCCTTCGGAGAGATGCCGAAACCGATGCCGCGCACGGCTTTCTCGATCCGCTCGGGCGCGGTCTCCCTCTCATTCAGTGTCAGGCGCAGCCGTTCGGACATCAGCGCGACATCGACATCCGCGACCCCCGGCAAGCGCTCCACCGCACCGCGCACCTTGGCCGCGCAGGCGCCGCAGTCCATTCCCGTGACGCGCCATTCCCGTTGTGCTGTGCTGCCGTCCGCCATATCTGTTTCTAATCCGATTCACCGTCAGAAGAAGAGATACGACCTACAGCAACTGTAGCTTCAAGCGGTTTTTTAGATCCTTTTTTCTCCCGATCATCCTTCTTTTAGGCTGCGAGAATGGCCTCGTGACGGAGCATGATACGACGAGTGGCAGAAATCTCAGCGTGGGGAGTCACCCCGGTTCACGGGCTGCCGGCTTGCGCGACACCTTTCAAAAACCTACAAAGACTGTAGAATGTAAGGGTTCAGATATGCTCACCATCGGCACGCTCGCAAAACGCACCGGCACCAAAGTGCAGACGATCCGGTATTACGAACAGATCTGTCTGATGCCCGAGCCCGGCCGGACCGAAGGCGGCCAGCGGCGTTACGGCGATGCGGAACTGGACCGTCTCTCTTTCATCCGCCATTCCCGCCAACTGGGGTTTTCGCTGGAGGCAATACGGGAGTTGTTGGACCTTTCAGACACGCCAGACCGGTCCTGTGCGCAGGTCGATGCCATCGCCCAAAGACAACTTCGCGAAGTCGAGGCGCGGCTGGTGCGGCTCGAAGCCCTCCGCGTTGAATTGCAGCGCATGATCGGTGCCTGCAATGCTGATCGGGTGGCTGACTGTCGCATTCTTGAGGTGTTGCGCGACCATGAGGAATGTCTTGCCGACCACGGGGCCACCGCCTGATGTCCGTCGCCCCCCCTCTATCCGTTTGCGGCATTGGCGCATATCTTAGGCGGTTTCCAGGTCTAAGAGTGGCGGCACGCCGCCGCTGTAGCTGGTGTCGGTGCTGAGCATGCTTTCGGCAAAGCTGACCTTTGTGCAATTTGCAGCGAATATCTGGTTTCCTCCGATTCTGTGGAAAAACAGCGTGTTGCTTGCGCAGAAAGCTGCGCTTTGAAGAGCGCACGAGCGCCTTTCCTATCAGGCTTTGCGCGTTTGCTGCGGTGCAGGAAAAGTCTTAGCCAGTTTGCGGAGGTTTTGGGCGGTGGCGGCAAGGAGGAATTCGTCATTTGCACCGCATGGGCCGCGTAATCGCAGTCGTCCCAGCCCGAGAATGCGTTTGAGGTGGGCAAAGAGCATTTCGACCTTTTTCCTGAGCTTCATCGCAATCTGATATTCTTCAGTTTTGGCCAAATCTCTGGCAACCTGACGCGCGTCTTCGTGCTCCTCGCGGGTGATCTTGCGCGTCTCAGCGTTGGGGCAGCATTTTTGCTTGAACGGGCAGACCTGGCAGACTTCTTTCAAGGCGCGATAGCGCGCGGTGCCCTTGCCTGTCGGCCCCCGGCTTGGATCAGAGTAATTCCGGCAGAACTGTTTGAGCGCGTGGCCCTCGGGGCAGATGTATTGGTCGTTCTGCGCATCCCAGTCAAAATCTGTGCGTGTCCAGGTCTCATCGGGGCGTCCGGCCTTGTCGATCACAGGGATGTAAGGATTGATCTTGCGTTCCACGAGCCAGCCGAGCATGGGGCCTGAACCATAGGCTGTGTCGGCGATCATCCAGTCGGGGATCATCCAGTCGGGGATCAGGCCGAACTTGGCTTTCACCCGTGTAAGCATGGTCTGGGTCGATCCAACCTCGGCTTGTCGGATCGAACGGATGCCTTCAACGTCCAATATGACACCGTGATCCGTGTCTATCAGGTAGTTATCGGAATAGCTGAAGAATGCCGGGCCCTTACGCGCCGCCGTCCATTGGCTGGCGGGATCAGAATGCGAGGTGAACTTGGGCTGCACCTCGCTGGCCGCGCCAAATGCAGCCTTATCCAGCGTGTCGAGATACTCGCGCACGGCGCGGGGCGCATCAGCCGGATCAATGTGCGTTGCGTCCCAGTCTTCCTTCGGCGTGGAGTTCTGCTTGTTCGCATCGGCTTCGATCAGGCTGGCGTCAATCGCCATTCGCTGGCCGCTGACCAGACCTTCGGCGATGCAGCGCGCGACGGTCGTCTCAAATAGATGGCGCAGCAGTTCGCTGTCACGGAACCGGCCATGGCGGTTCTTGGAGAAGGTGGAGTTGGCCCGGGACCCGGTCGCTCAGATCAAGGCGACAGAACCAGCGATAGGCGAGGTTCAGATGGACCTCTTCGCAAAGCCGCCGCTCAGAGCGAATGCCGAAGCAATAGCCGACCAGCAACATCCGGATCAGCAGCTCGGGATCGACCGACGGGCGGCCGGTATGGCTGTAGAAATCCGCAAGGTGGGCGCGGATGCTGCTCAGGTTAACGAACCGATCAATGGATCGAAGCAGGTGATCTTGGGGAACATAATCCTCCAGCGAGAACTCGTAGAACAGCGCCGGTTGCGCC
The DNA here is from genome assembly GCF_965641895.1 of Sulfitobacter sp. SH24. Classification (NCBI taxonomy): domain Bacteria; kingdom Pseudomonadati; phylum Pseudomonadota; class Alphaproteobacteria; order Rhodobacterales; family Roseobacteraceae; genus Sulfitobacter; species Sulfitobacter sp. SH24. The sequence continues at coordinate 687,977 of NZ_OZ282575.1, read as the reverse complement.
TCCTGTCGTGGTCCCATCATCGCTAATACTCCCCCCGAATAAAGGAATTGAATCAGCAGTTCAGGCCGCAATCAAGGAAGAGTTCTTCAACAAAATACGCGCTTCTGCACAATAAATTAGGTAAATTGCATCACTTTTTTCAACGGCTTGCAGGGAGAAACGCGATATCCCTATCGAGTAGCATCAAAAAGCGCCTCAAATCGGGCTTCAACCAAACTTAAAAACCGCCCCGCCACGCGTGAAGGCTGTCGTGTCGCGGGTAAAAGCAAATCGTATCGAAACGGTTGTGCGGGTTTGAGCGGCCGCACCACGATCCGGCCTGCAGCGCCGAAATATGTCGCCGTGACTGGCTCGACGATCGATACCCCTGCCCCGGCGGCGACCAACTCGCAAATCGACGCGGACAATTGCGCTTCTGCAACGATCCGAGGACGAGCTTTTCCCTCTAATAAAAAGGCATCGGTCTCCGAGCGTGTGCCAATTTCCGCGCCAAGCGCGACGAAGGGGCGTTGATGAAAGTCGCTGGGTGCAAGCACAGTCTTTTCTAACAGCTCATGCCCCGGCGGTAGAACCGCAAGCATCGGTGCGGTGAACAAAGCCTGGCGTTGAACGGCGGGATGATCGCTGTCTAAAGCGGCAAAGCCGAGATCGAATTGCTGAGAACTGAGGTGCCGCAGCACGGCCTGCGAACTGCGGGTACGCAGCGACACCGTGATGCCGGGCTCTTCCGCGATAAACTCGGCAATGACGTCTGGCAGGAATTTTAGCGCAAGTGCAGGCATCCCTGCGATAAGCAGGCTGCCAGTCCGAAAATCGCGAATATCTTCGATTACACGGGAAATTTCTGCCATCCCTACAAAGGCGCGTTCGACCTCTTCAAAGAGCGCCCGGGCCTCGGGCGTGGGCACGACTTGCCGCCCATGTCGCTCGAACATCTCAAAGCCAGCGGCGCGCTCCAAATCTGCAATGAGTTTACTGACCGACGGCTGCGTCGTGCCAAGCGCGGTCGCGGCAGCAGTGACCTTGCCGGTTTCCATTACGGCGCGAAAGGCTTCGATTTGTCTATGGGTTAACCGAGGGAGCATGTGGATTCATAACCTGAGTGAATGATTTGCCTAAATAATACGATTATTCTTATGCATTCAATCCTGCGATCTAGGACGCGGAGGAATCAGATGCATCAGCGCACCCCAGAAATAACAATCATCGGCGGCGGCATTGTGGGGCTCTCTGTAGCACTTGGATTGCTGCAGGCTGGACGGATCGTTCAGGTACTGGACGGCGCAGACGGCGATGCCCGGGCCTCGCAGGGGAACTTCGGTCTGATATGGGGCCAAGGTAAGGGCTGGAATTTTGCGCCCTATGCCAATTGGACGATGGATGCCCTAGGCGCGTGGCCCGCGTTTGCACCGTTGTTGCAAGAGTTATCAGGCATCAACCTGGCGCTGGATCAATCGGGTGGCTACGAATTTTTCACCGATGCAGAAGAAATGGCAGACTTTACCGCAGAGATGACGCAGCAGGCATCACATCTTGGCAATCGCGCCAGCTATGAGATGCTATCTGGGGACGATCTGCGCAGCCAATTGCCGGGCCTCGGGCCAGAAGTTGTCGGTGCCAGTTTCTCACCGCGTGATGGCCATGTGAACCCTTTGCGCTTCCTGCGTGCCCTGCGCATTGCAGTCCAAAACGCCGGGGGACGCGTGCGAATGGGCGCCACCGTCACCACGATTTCGCCCCAGCCGAGGGGCGGTTTTGCACTGACATTGGCCAGTGCCGAGGTGCTTCATTCGGATCAGGTCGTGCTCTGCGCGGGATTGGGGTCCGCATCTTTGGCGGGCGATCTGGGTTTCACCACGCAGGTCAAGCCGCAGCTTGGCGAGTTGCTGATCACCGAGAAGCTGGGCGACCGCCTGCCCTTCATGTCCAGCACCATCCGACAGGTTGACGAAGGCGGCGTGCAGATTGGCGGGACCAAGGCCGATGCGGGGCTCGACGATCGAGAGAGCCTGCGCGTGATGTCAGACCTCGCGCGTCATGCCGTCACTGTCCTTCCCGCACTTGCCGATGTGCGCGTGGTCCGTGCTTGGGGCGCTTTGCGGGTGATGTCACCCGACGGCTACCCCGTCTATGCCAAATCCGCCGCGCACCCCGGTGCTTTTCTCGTGACATGTCACAGCGGTGTCACCCTCGCGCCCCTGCACGCCAGCGTTCTGGCGAATTGGATTTTGAACACATCCCCCACCCCTGATCTGGAGGCTTTCGATGAGTGTCGCTTCGCGCTTTCGCACGCTGCCTGAGACCGGGGACCGCGTGGTGTTCACCCTCGACGGCGCGCCCGCGTCGGCCCCTGCCGGGGTCACCGTCGCAGCGGCCCTTCTGGCGCATAGCGGCGGTTGGACACGACAGACCGCGACAGGCGCGCCCCGAACTGCCTTTTGCATGATGGGTGTCTGTTTTGACTGCCTGATGGAGGTTGACGGCACGCCCAATACCCAAGCCTGCATGACCCTTCTGCGCGAAGGTATGACCGTCCGACGTCAAACCGGCCTACGTGGCCTGAGCGGAGGACAGAATGGCTGAATTCGATCTGGTCATCATCGGCGCAGGACCTGCCGGAATGTCTGCTGCTGCCGTCGCGGCCCAAGGCGATCTTCGCGTATTGATGCTTGACGAACAGCCGCGTCCGGGCGGTCAGATTTACCGTAATGTGTCGCAGAACCGAGGTCAGCGCGGTTATCTTGGAAAAGCCTATGCCGCCGGAGCCGGGTTGGTCGATGCGCTTGACCATCCGCGCATCACTTTCGAGGCCGGCGCAACGGTCTGGCGGCTGGATAAGGGCCCGCAGGTTACATGGTCCGAAGGTGGCCTGAGCCGGACGACCCCGGCCGCCCATGTTCTGATGGCAACCGGGGCGCAGGAACGCCCCGCACCCTTTCCCGGCTGGACGCTGCCCGGTGTCATGCCCGCCGGTGCCGTGCAAATTTTGATGAAGACCGCGGGGATGCTCCCCATAGATGCCGTGCTCGCAGGCTCCGGCCCCCTGCTCTACCTCATTGCGGCTCAGATGATCGATGCGGGCGGCCCGCCGCAGGCGCTCGTCGAAACCCAGTCGTCCCGCGATATGATGTCCGCCCTGCGCCATCTACCGCGCGCGCTCTTTGGCGCACCGACCCTGCTGAAAGGTCTAAGCCTGATCGCTAAGATCCGTGCGGCAGGTGTGCCGCGCTACACTGCTGCGTCGGATTTCCGCGCGACCGCCAAAGCGAATGGCGACGTCGCATTTTCCTTCCGTGCCAAGGGCCGCGACGAGTTCCTCACATGTGGCCTGCTGTTGACACATCAAGGTGTGATCTCCGGCACCCATATCACCCGCGCCGCAGGGATCGCGCATGAATGGAACGCGGCGCAGGGTGCCTTTCAGCCCAAGCATGATCTCTGGGGCGCGACCGACCAGCCTGGATTGCATGTGGCAGGTGACGGCGCCGGCATTGGTGGCGCGGAGGCGGCTGCGGCCGCAGGAGAATTGGCCGCGCTAAATATCCTATCCCAGTCCGGCCACCTCAGCACCGACAACCGCAACCAACGAGCCGCCCGTGCCCGCGCCGCTCTGTTCCGCGCCCGCGCCATCCGGCCCTTCCTTGATGCCGCATACCCTCCAAAGGCCGATATACTGACGCCGTCAGACGAGACCATCGTTTGCCGTTGCGAGGAGGTTTCTGCCGGGGCGATCCGACGGGCGATCGGTGAAGGTGCGCAAGGTCATCGCCAGATCAAAACATCCCTGCGCTGCGGCATGGGCCCTTGTCAGGGCCGCATGTGCGACGCGACCCTGCGCGGTCTGCTCAACGAAGGCCGCGTAAACCGCCCCATCTCCCCGCCCCGCGCCCGCTCGCCGATCAAACCGATCGCCTTGGGCGAACTGGCCGCACTCTCACCCCCTCAGGAGGACCCCGCATGAGCGCCCCCGCAGCCCTGAAAGTCAAAGACCTGCACAAGAGCTTCGGCTTGCATGAGGTCATCAAAGGCGTATCGCTTGAGGCGCAAAAGGGCGAGGTCATCGCCATTCTCGGCGCCTCCGGGTCTGGCAAAAGCACCTTTCTTCGCTGCATCAACCTGCTGGAGACGCCAAATTCCGGCGAGGTCTGGCTGGCGGGCGAGCAGATGCGGATGACGCAGAACCGCCGGGGAGAGATCGTGCCGCAAGACCTGCGGCAAGTTGAAGCCATGCGTGCCCGTCTTGCGATGGTGTTTCAGGGCTTCAACCTTTGGTCGCATATGACCGTGATGGAAAACGTCATGGAAGGTCCGCTCTACGTCCAGGGCACCCCCAAGGCGCAGGCCCGCGAAAAAGCTGAAGCGCTGCTTGCCAAGGTCGGCTTGTCCGATCGGGCGGATTATTACCCCGCACATCTGTCAGGTGGCCAGCAGCAGCGTGTCGCAATCGCCCGTGCGTTGGCAATGGACCCTGACGTAATGCTCTTTGACGAGCCGACCTCGGCGCTCGACCCAGAACTGGTGGGCGAAGTGCTGGGCGTCATGCGTGATCTGGCCGAAGAGGGCCGCACCATGTTGGTCGTAACCCATGAGATGGGCTTTGCCCGCGATGTCTCCACCCGAACGGTATTTCTGCACCAAGGCGAAGTCTGCGAAGAAGGCCCGCCCGCAGAATTGTTTTCCAACCCGCAAACCCCAGAGTTCCAAGCGTTTCTTTCGCGCATGAATTAACCAACCACAACAGAGGATCAACCCATGTTTCGTAGAACCATCCTGAGCAGCGCTGCTGCCATCGCCCTCAGCGCCATCGCCCTGCCGCTGGCCGCCCAAGACACGCTGCGCATCGGCGTTGAAGGCGCCTACCCTCCGTTCTCCTCCAAGGAATCCGACGGCACGCTGGTCGGCTTTGACATCGACATCGCCAAGGCGCTCTGCGCCGAGATGCAGCGTGAATGCGATCTGGTCGAGCAGGAATGGGACGGTATGATCCCGGCGCTGAAGGCGCGTAAGTTCGACGCCATCGTCGCTTCCATGTCGATCACCGAAGAGCGCAAGCGCCAGATCGATTTCTCCGACAAATACTACAAGACCCCTGCCCGTTTGGTGGCCCCCAAGGATGCCGATTTCGAAGGCACGCCCGAGGGCTTGGCCGGAAAACGCATCGGCGTGCAGCGCGGCGCCACGCATCAGTGCTACGCAGAAAAGATATTCCCCGATGCCGAGATCGTGCTTTACGGCTCGCAGGACGAAGTGTTCCGCGATCTGGCGCTTGGCCGCGTGGATGCGCAATTGTCTGACAGTCTGATCGCGCAGGAAAGCTTTCTGAGCGCCGAGGCCGGTGCCGACTACGCCTTCCTTGGCGGCGATCATACGGACGTTGAATGTTACGGCGAAGGCGTGGGCATTGCCGTGCGCAAGGGTGAGGACGAGCTGCGCGAAGACCTGAGCAAAGCAATCGCCGCGATCCGCGAAAACGGCACCTATGCCGAGATTAACGACACATACTTCCCCTTCGACATCTACGGCGATCGGCCCGAAGGCCAGTAACTCCGCGCGAGAAGACAACGCGTCAGGGCGGCCCCGCGTTGCCCTGACGCCCCTTTAAGGAACATGCGATGAACATGCTTTTGGAATACCAATCCCAATTGATCGACGGCACGATCATGACGATCAAACTAGCGCTGACATCGCTGGTGATCGCCTTGTTCTTCGGGTTGCTCGGCGCATGGGCCAAACTTTCGCACAACCGTCTGGCCCAGCGACTGGCTGGAGCCTACACCACCATTGTGCGTGGCGTGCCGGACTTGGTGCTGATCCTGCTGGTGTTCTTTGGCGGTCAGGTGACGCTCAACAACATCGGCGCGATGACAGGGCTTTGGGGCTATGTCGAGGTCAGCCAGTTCGCCGCGGGCGCCGGCACGATCGGTGTAATCTTCGGGGCCTATTTTACCGAAACATTTCGTGGTGCCATTATGGCGATCCCGCGCGGACAAATCGAAGCCGGCATCAGTTGCGGAATGCGTAAATCGCTGATTTTTCGTCATATCATCTGGCCGCAGATGATCCGCTTTGCCTTGCCGGGGTTTACCAACAACTGGCTGGTGCAACTCAAGACCACAGCGCTGGTCTCGGTCATCGGGCTTCAGGACCTAGTCTATAACGCATTCACCGCTGGGCGCTCGACGGGGCAGCTTTTCACCTTCATGGCGGCAGCGTTTGTGATTTACCTGCTGCTCACTGGCATCTCAGATCTGCTGCTGCGCGCGGTGGAACGGCGTTATAATCGTGGTGTGGTGAGGGCGTAAACCATGGAAAACCTGCTGTCCTATATCCCGCTCGACATCGCTCTAATTGTTGAGAATTTCGACCGCTTTCTTTATGGTGTCTGGGTCACGCTTAACCTGACCTTCCTCTCGCTGCTCCTCGGCGGCTTGCTGTCGATCCCTATGGCCATTGCGCGTGCGTCGAAACACCGGGTCTTCAATCCGCTGGTGCAGGGCTACACCTACGTCTTTCGCGGCACGCCGCTTCTGGTACAGACCTACCTGATCTACTACGGCGTCGGCCAGTTCGAGGTGATCCGCCAGAGCTTCCTTTGGGACCAGATCCTGTCCTCGGCATGGTGGTGTGCGCTCATCGCCTTCACATTAAACACCGCCGCCTATACGACCGAACTGCTACGGGGTGCCATCGCGGACACGCCCAAGGGCGAGGTCGAGGCCGCTATCGCCACCGGCCATTCCTACCGCAGCCGCATGCGCCGGATCATCTTGCCCTCGGCTTTCCGCCGCGCGATTCCGGCCTATTCTAACGAAGTCATCTTCATGCTGCACGGCTCGGTCATCGCCAGCACGATCACCTTGCAAGACATCCTGGGCGTTGGACGTTGGCTGAACGGGCGGTATTACCTCGCCTATGAAGGCTTCATCACCGCTGCCCTGCTCTATTTCCTCATTGTGCTGTGCATCACATGGGCCTTCCGCGGGTTCGAGCGCCGCTACCTGCGCCACCTGGCCCGCCGCGACAGCGCCCAGGCCGAGACTTCTCCCCTTCCGACCCCTCAAAGAGTATGACCATGATCGAACGCCTCCACACCAACCAACGTATGAGCAAAATCGTCAAACACCGCGGCGTTGTCTATCTCTGTGGACAGGTTGGCGACGGGGTCAATGTGACAGAGCAGACCAAAGATTGCCTCGGACGCGTCGACAAGCTGCTGCACGAAGCAGGCTCTTCGCGTGCGCATATGCTGCAGGCGGTGATCTGGCTGGCAGATATGGGAGACTTTGACGAGATGAATGACGTCTGGGACGCTTGGGTGCCTGAAGGTGCCGCTCCTGTCCGCGCCTGCGGCGAGGCAAAGCTGGCCGATGCGGACCTTCGGGTGGAGATTATCGTGACGGCGGCTATCGTGGAATAGGCCTTAGGCACTGCTTATCCGGCCCCGTGATTCGCCAAGACATGTATCGGCTCGGCCACCCCCGCTATAAAGCTTGGCGCATGTCAGCGGCCAGAACAGCCTCTTAGGGAAAAAAATGGCTCCCTTATGCGCGTCGATTGACAGTTTGTTTATTCAAGATAGGCTTGGGCTATGGTTACGCATGAGAATCATTTCCGGTTTCTGCTTCTGAACCGCCCCCGTCCCCGGGTGGCGGACGCTTAGGCGTATCTACAACCCCCGGGGCCATCTCAAACTTTTCATTGAGACTGCGATCCTTTCCGGGGGACCATCATGTACATCACCAATCCGACGCATATGCTTACGGGCAATGCCTATCGACCATCGCTCAAATGCCCGCCGCTTAAAGGCAAGTTCCAACTGACCCGTGCTGATCGGATCGGGGTTGAACGCCTGTTGAGCCTTGGGCTCACAGCGGAATGCCCGAACCCGACGCTGATTGAAGGTTTCCTGCATCACAAACTGCGCTTGGCGCGCCCCGCGCCCGAACCCACGCCAGCCAACCTCGTCGTGGCGGGGCGGCTCGTTTCCTTCATGACGAACGGCGGCAGGGCCCGAAGCGGCATGCTGACCTTTGTGCCGGCTGATGACGCGGGGTGCATCCCCGTGACGTCCTTCTTGGGCGCGACCATATTGGGCATGCAAAAGCTACAGAAAGCCCCCCTGCTGCGCGAAGACGGCTGGATCGACACGCTTGTCGTATTGGACGTCAGTGGCACTTGAACACGCGCCGTCCCAGGCGCTTAAACCCACCAATTTCAAAGGAGTTTCTTATGTCCACCCCATCCAAACCACGCCGATCCCCCCGCAAGCCCAAGATCGTGCTAAGTAACACCCGCCTCGCGGAGCTTGAAGCGCTGTCCGAAGGGATGATGCGCCGCAATCCGGAATTGGCTGAGCAGTTGGTCGAAGAACTGGGTCGTGCGCGCATTGTCACCCCGCAGCGTCTGCGCGCTGATGTCGTCGATCTAGGACGCGAGGTGACGTACCATGACGAGGCAACCGACAAAGACCATACAGTCACTTTGGTATTGCCGCAGAATGCCGACATCTCCAACGGTCTCGTTTCGGTAATGACCCCCATCGGCGTCGCGCTCATTGGCCTGGCCGAAGGCGCTGTGTTCCATTGGGAAACACGCGACAGGCAAAGGCGCGAGTTGAAAATCCTCAAAGTCGCGCCTTTAGGGCAAGAAACCTTGCAGAGTGCATAAAATGAGAGAGCCAAACATAAGGGCGCGCAAAAACCATGCGCAGCCCGGGGGGTGTCGACCAATGCTGTGAAACCGCATGGCGCACCGCCCGGGGAGTGAAACCGCCGTTCAATCGGTACAGCCTTCTTATCTCGGAAAAATGCCATGACCATTCACTTGCCATCCCAATGCCCTTCTTGCGCCGCTGCGATCCCGCGCGCGGCAGCAGGGCGCTGTCCCAGTTGTCGCACCCAGTTCGCGCAAGCGCTGCCAAATAGATCCGTAAAATGTCGGCGCTGCGACGCGCCGATCCCGCTGCAAGGGGCTGCGGCACTCACCTGTGCCGCTTGCCGCATGCAACGTCCCTCCCGACTAGCAGCCTAAGAAGGTACGCAACCTAACCTATCGACCGAAGTAACAAAGGAAATATCCCATGCGCTTTACCCTTACTGCCCTCATTTGTTTGACACCGACCCTGCCCGTTGCCGCGGAAACGACCGTTAATCTTTCCCTCGGTGCCGTCGATAGTATCGAGACCATGACCTATACCTGCGATGCGGCTGCCACCCTGCGCGTGCAATATGTCAACGTGGGGGAGAACGCGCTGGCGCTAACTAATATCAACGGTACCCCGCGGATTTTCGTCAACGTCGTGTCTGGTTCGGGCGCACGCTATGTCTCGGGCGCTGATACCTTGTCGACCAAAGGCACGACCGCACTTTTGGAGAACCAGATGGACGAGACCAAAGTTCTCTGTAAGCAATCTAGCGACATGCCAAAAGAATAAGCGCATAGGCTCTAGGGGCACAATTAGGACAGAAGGTCGCAGGCCACCCCGAACGCTTGATAAGTCGCTCGGGCCGGCCCATGTCAGAGGTATGACGATGTTCGGAATTCATACGAGGCTCCTGCTGAACGCAGGAAAAACACTGAACCGCCGGTAGCCCCGGGCGGAATGGTGCGGCAACGCCTGTTCCAGCCACGGGGTTCACTTGATCTCAGGATCAATCATCATGACGGATGTATGCGCCTCGGACGCCAATCGCTTTTATGCGCATGGCCGAGCGAGATGCTACCTCCGTCGCGGTTTAACCATCTCGTCATGGAGGGTGTCATGTACGCCTATTTCATCGCCAATTATTCACCATTTAAATCGGCTCCCCGCACGCCAAAACCAGCGGGTTCTTCTGCGCAGCCGGGCGCTCTTCGCCGTCTGATACGGTCTGCGGTTCTTGGCTGGCAGCGTCAAAGGACAATTGCCGCTTTGCAAGAGTTGGATGACTACGTCCTGCGCGACATCGGTCTTCACCGGGACGAAATCCCGCTGATCGTGAAACGCATGCAAGCCGATACCCTACCCAAGAACGGCTTCACGTCCCTCAAGCATCAACACGCGTGATCAACGTTCTCGCGTGAGACGCACGATGCAGCATCCCGAAAAGCGAGGACGCTGCGTTCGCTATATTTCAAAGCTACGAGAGGACCGAAGAGATGATGCTTTGCAGAGCAGATTTTGAAGAGCTGTTTCCGGAAATGTTTGAACCGCAGGTCAGTGCCACGCCTGCTGCACCTTCAGACGACTGTGTTGCTCGCTGGGAGGACGATGGCGGTGCGCCGGCTCCGATTGCAGGGAAACGCAGCAGATCATGGCAAGGGTACGCCGCCTCGCCCATGGTCGCAGCCCTTCTCGGGCTGGCCGCAGTACATTCCGCCATGCAGTTGAGCAAGGTGGCGATGCCGCCGGTCCGGCGCATACTGGATGTGGGGGAAATACGCTGACTGCGCAATGAAACCTCTGGCAGAGATCCAGCATCGGTCCTGATCGGACGGCTTAACCGCTCCGCTTACGGCCCACCCTTCAAAGCTCCGGCATCTGCCGGGGCTTTCTTTCTGACTCCATAACCATTCTCCGCAAAGCTCGCGGATGGAGACCACTTGGGCCTTTAGGCCCCTAACCGAAAAGAGGCAAAGATGGCCCAAACAGTGCGCACCCTGCTCGCCCCGGTCAGAGCCCTCTTCGGCGGGACCACGCTCTTTATCGCGGGCAACAGCCTGCTTGGTGTCATCCTTCCCCTGCGGATGGAGGCAGCAGGCTATCCGGTTGCACTGACCGGTGTGGTGATGGCCGCCTATTACATGGGGCTGGCCTTTGGCGGGCTCTATACCAAACGTGTCATTCTGCGGATCGGCCATATTCGGGCCTTCTCGGCCTTTGCAGCGCTGACGGCGGCGGTCTGCTTGGCCTATGGCTTTTTTGAGTTTCCAACAGCATGGGTTCTGTTGCGGATGATCAACGGCTTTTGCATCGCCGGCATGACCACCTCCATCGAAAGCTGGTTGAACGACCGCAGCAGCAACGAGACGCGCGGCCGGGTGCTTGGCTTTTATATGCTGGTCTTTTATCTAGCGATTGCTGCGGGGCAGACTTTAGTCAACCTTGGCACAGTCGGCGGCAGCGATCATTTGATGATCGCATCGACACTCATCGGGTTGTCGCTCATCCCCATCGCGATGACCCGCTTGGGCGAGCCGGACCTAAAAGCTTCTCAGCCGCTCGACATTCGAACGCTATACAATGCATCGCGTGTTGGGGTCATCGGCGCGACTGTTGCGGGCATGCTTGTCGGATCTTTCTACGCACTCGGCGTCGTTTTTGCGCGGCAGGTCGGGTTGAGCGTGTCAGAAGCCGCGATGTTCATGAGTACGGTCGTACTGGGCGGTCTCGGCTTTCAGGTGCCTGTGGGGATGCTTGCAGATCGGTTTGACCGGCGCATCGTCATGTCCTGCCTCTTGTTAGTGGTTGGGGTATCATGGGGGCTGCTCAGCACCGCGCTTTCGGGCGGTGTTTCTTTAGCGGTGCTGATCACGATGGCGTTGTCCTTCGGCGGCGCGATCAGCAGCGTCTACCCGCTCTGCGTCGCGCAGACCTTCGACCGGTTGGAAAAGCGGTTTTACGTAGCGGCCTCTGGGCGTCTGTTGATGGTCTATTCCATCGGCGCCACGGTCGGGCCTCTGCTGGCGTCCTTCCTGATGTCGGTCTTTGGGCCTGCGTCTTTCTTCCTGTTCGAATCCGCTGTTGCCGTTCTCTATGCGCTCTTTGTGCTGGTCGCCACGCGCAGCAGACAGGCGCTTCCGGTGGAAGGTCGCGAAAAGTTTGTGCCGCTGCCGGATATTTCCCCGGTGGCCGTGGCGCTTGATCCGCGCACGCCAGAGCAAGAAGAAACGCGTGTGGCCGGTTAGGGCTGGCTCAGGCCACGGCCCGTTCATCCGCGCCTTGTAGCAGCAGCCGCATGATGTCTGTCCGGGTCAGAATGCCGACAAGCTGCGTACCTCTCACGACGGGGATCACATCACTGCCCTGCTCAGCCAAGCGGTTCAGCAGGACCCCAACCGGCAGGTCATGCGGCACCGCCCTGTTTGCTGAATGCATGACGTCCCCCACAGGCTGCCGTGCCTGCTTATTGCGGGCCAAGGGGCGGCCTTGCGCGGCGATCACTTCGAGCAGATCAGCCTGCAAGATCACCCCGCGCAGGCTATCCCCAGCGTCGACAACCGGCAGGCTCTTGATCCGATGCTTACGCAGCAATCGCGCCGCTTCCTTAAGAGATGTCTTAGGGCCAACCGTGATCAGATCGCTGGTCATAATATCTGCGCATGTTGTGCCGTCAAAACGATGCTGCGCCGCTTCGGCCTCGGCGGCGGCAAGAAGGCGACCCAGATCGGCCACGCCGAGGTTCGTGGTCTGATTATAGCGCTCCAGCAATTCGCTAAGCTGGTCCGTCGACAGCCCTAAACGCGGCGGCGCGTCATCCGGTTCTTCTTTTGGCAAGCGAAAGGGATATTTCCGCCCTGTCAGCCGGTTATAGACCGTGGCGCAGAGCACCAGCACCACCGTCGCCAACGCCAGCGGCACCAAAGCGAACCACGGTCCAGCTGCAAATGCCACCTCGGGATTGAGCGCAGTCATCAAGGCGACCGCTCCGCCCGGCGGATGCAAGGCGCGCAGAAACATCATAACGGTGATCGCGCCCCCCACCGCGATGCCAACCGACCAAGGACCGGGGATGTACCAAACCGTGATCAAAGCCACCAAAGCCGCGCTGATGTTACCCACGACTGCCGACCAGGGCTGCGCCAGCGGTGAGTTTGGCACGCAAAACAGCAGCACCGCCGTCGCCCCTAAAGGGGCCACAAGATAGAAGGATGTCTGCCCAAAGAGCGCACCGAGATAGGCCAGCCCCACACAAACGCTGATACCAATAAGCGCGCCAAGACCCGCCCGCAGCGGCTCGCCCCCGTGGAACCGGGGCAGCGCCGGTTCGAGGTGGTGCCATATCCGCATGTTACCTTTTCTCCCGTCGATCTGCCGCCTCCGACGACATTGGGTATTCTTCAGCCTATGAAGGTTTATGTGCCGAAATTGAACAGGACAGGACGCAAAAAGGTCAAGACTTCTAATATTCGGCGTGCAGTGGAACAGGTTGCCCGCACTTTCCAATGAAAGGCGAATGTCCGGCTAGCGGCCTTTTACGGGTTCCGGCGTAATCGCTGAGACAATATCCTCGCGCCCGCGCTCGTCCCGCGCGGCATTGATCTGCTGATCCAGCCGCTCAACGTCACTTTTGCGCAAGCGATTGACTACATCATCCGCATTGCCGTCCGCATAGCCTAAGCCGCGCAAAGCCAGCCCGCCAGCGCCAGTGCTAAGAGCCAAGTCTCCCGCACGGTCGCGTCGTTTGGCACCCCTTCGCTCGCCAGCCGCAAGGTATAGATCTTGAGAGTTCCTCCTGCCCTACAAGGCCGTCCAAAGCAGCGTTGATACACACGGCGCGTAGATAGCCTTTCTTCAATCGACCTATGAGGCAGCAGCTGAGACGGGTCACTGGGACAGGGATGCATTGGAATGTGGCTTGGGCCAACCGAGAGTGCCGCGCCCTATCGACCGGGGCTAACCTTAGGCAGCTATCGCCCGCATAACCGTCCTACGTCAATCGCCCTTTTATACGTTCGGCAGTTTGCAGCAGCGCCGCTTCTCCCGGCGAGGGCGGCAGGGTGAATGCCTCGATCCCGTTCTCAAGGTAGCGGGCGGAGGTGACATCGTGCTGGTGCAACATCGGCACGACATGGGCATGGGTATGTGCGACGTGGATACCGGTATAGAAAAACGGCACGCGCTCGACCTGCCATTCGCCCTTCATCGCCCGCGCCAGCCGTTGGCCGACTGTCATAATCCGCGCTGCCAGCGGTTCGGGCAGGTCCTCAAACCACGGGTAATGCTGCTTTGGGATGATGAGCGCATGGCCCTCCCGGATCGGATGCCGATCAAGGAACGCGAGGACCATATCGTCTTCAAACAACTTAAACGCAGGCAGCTCAGACCGCGCTATCCGACAAAAGATACAGGTATCGTCCATTCAACTTCCATCCCTGCGCGCTGCGGCTTGCTTCTCTTCCAGCAGTGGTTTGCCGATGAATACTCGGAGGTCCAGACTAGCTCGACGATTTTGCGAAAACCTTAGCGATGTCGTCTGCATTCAGAAGGCACCACGCACCTGCGTGCAAATTGTCCGGCAATGTCAAATCGCCCTGAGCTTCGCGGTTCAAAGCCTCCACATGATTCCCCACCGCGGCAAACATACGTCGTACTTGATGATATCGGCCTTCGGTGATGCTCAACCGCGCCTCGGTGGGTGTGAGAATGTCGAGCTTAGCCGGGTTAAGCGGTCTCTTTTCTCCGGCCAAAAGCAGTTCACCCGAGGCGAAAACATCTGCCTCCTGTCTCTCAAGCGGGCGAGCAAGCGTGACGCGATAGGTCTTTCTAACCGCACGGTTGGGGCTGGTGATCTGATGCAATAAATTCCCGTCGTCGGTTAGCAAAAGCAGTCCAGAGGTTTCCTTGTCCAGCCGACCTACGGGCGAGAGCATGGGCTTGCGCAGTCGCCATCTTTCCGGCAAAAGCTCATAGACCAACGGGCCGCTGTCCCTGCGCGAGCAGATATAGCCGACCGGTTTGTTTAGCATCACCACCATGCCCGGCAGCGGATCGAGCGCGGCGCCGTTGATGGTCATGCGCTCGGCCAGATCGGGCGGCATGGAGATGCGTTTGGACACGTTTTTCACCCGCACCCCGTCCAGCCAAATCTTCTGCGCATGGGCAAGCTGCGAGATCTGACTGCGCGAGCCATAGCCTAATGAGGACAGCAACCTGTCGATCCGGGTGGTCGGAACTTTGATCATCTGGCGGACCTCTCTCACCATGCGGCGTCAACCTGTTGTGCGGCGACAGGTATGCGAAAGCAAGCGGCATACGACCAACCGGCCGCGCCGCGCCGTCATGCATAGCAAGTTTTTGTCAAACCGCTTTTCGTGCTAGTTTCTAAACAATGTAGGTAAAGGAGCGCTGTCATGCCGTACTTCGGAAAATACGACACGCCTGAGGAAATTTTGCACGACGACACGTTGGATCGAGCGCAAAAGATCGAACTGCTTGAACAATGGCGCGATGATAAGAAAGCCTATATGCGCGCCTCGGACGAAGGGATGGAAGGCACTGACCGCACAGAACTTCTGCGTCATATTAAAACCGCTCTGAATGCGCTTGATGCGTCCACAACTTCTTGAGGTCAGATGCTTCACTGCCCGAAGCTTGAATGGCGCCGGGTTCAATCCTATATATCGGGTATGATGATCCGCTTTCATACGAGGGTTCTGCCGAGTGCAGAACGTCTGCTGAACCGCCGGTAGCCCCGAGCGGGCTGGCCTTTTGGTCTGTCCACGTCTCGGGGGGTTTTGATTTCGCTTCGAACAATCAAACAGAACGATGACGCTTTGCCGCGATAGGGTGCAGCATGCCTGCAAACGCGCGCCTGAGCTATCGTTCGTGCGGCAGTGTCGACTGCCCTGGAGGATCAAATGGCTATCTACATCACTCGAAAAATGCTCACGGACTTCGCAAAGGAAGAAAGCAGAGCGGAACCGTTCTCGATCTTTCGCGATCTGGCAAATTCGTTCCCAAGACGCAGACAACGCCGACGGGCGATTGCCGAACTCGAAGCGATGGATGACGCGAGCTTGCGAGATATCGGAATTTACAGAGGCGATATTCGCTGGGTGGTTGAAGGGTTGAGCGATGTTGACCTTGGGTTCAAACGCGCCCAATCACCCACGAAGAGCCATTCATCTAAAACACCTCCAGTGGCTGATCAAAGAAGATCTTTAGCTTAGCCTCTTTTGTAGGTTGGCCCACACCTATTCAAGTAGCCCTCGCCCCCGCATTAAGCGACGAGGCGAGGGTGTTCGCTTGGCTTTTTCGCCAATGCTGAATATCGCGGCACACCTTTGACCGCGGGGTTTGAAGCAGGCGTTTTTGTTCAATCGGGCCGTGACATTGGAACAGGTCCACCCGATCGTCAGCCGACATCAGCGTGACAATAACATTCAGGCTCGGCGCGGGGATGACAGCGGCAAGGGCAGTTTGATCTTTTAGTGAAAGTGCGCCGAAAGTAGCGGCTTGACGCGGGAGCGGCATGGCCGCGAGATGTCGCCGCGCTTGGTCAAGCGGCAATTCACTCAGCCAAGAGGCCAGATCAATAGGCCTTGATTGGTTGTAGAACCGATCAAGCGCCTCTGGGGTCTCATCCTGTGGGGAAAACGGGGTATCTGACGACATGATTGGCCTTTCTTCACGACCTCAATTGGCTGCGTGTGGCCGTTGCGCATGGCCCCTCGGAGCAGTTTATTCTCCCGCCTCGCCCTGCTCGGAGTGGATCGGTGCATTCACCAACTGTATGCGCCGATAGGGCGCGATACTGCCTACTTCACGCAAAGCTTCGTCCACGAGACTAAACACCTCATCGCGGCAGTCCACGGCCAGTTCGAACCGCGGCACCCAATAGCGCACCTTATAACAAATGCCCCCCTCTTCGTAGGATTGCACGCGCACATCGGGAGCAGGGCTTTGCTGGATCAGCTTAGCATTGCCAAGTGCCGCAAGCATGATCACCCGCGCTTTGTCGATCGGCAGGACATGGTCGAGCGTGATGTTGACCTGCGATCTGAACTCGCGCTTCGGGGCCGAGAAATTCGTGATCCGGTGCCGGGCGATTTGACTGTTGGGCAGGATCATATAGGTGGCATCAGGCGTTTGCAGCCGCGTGGTACGCCAGCCAATTTCAATCACCTTGGCCAGCGCCAATGTGTCGATATCGACCCAATCGCCAATCCGAAAAGGAGCCTCCATCGCCAGCGCGATGCCGGAAAGAGTGTCAGCCACAACGTTGCGGATGGCAAACCCCAATAGTGCCAAGACGATGCCCGAACCGGCAAGCGCCCCAATCGCGCCCTGCCCCATGTAAAGCGCCGCCGTCGCTGCCAGGGCAATGATGAAGAGCGCGGCGGCGATCAGGTCCTTTAACAGGCGTGGATAAGGTCGGTTGCCCGCCGCCTGATCTAAAATCATCGCCAAGACCCGGCTCGCGAGCCAAGCGCTGGAAAGATAGATGACCGCCGTAAGGAACAAGGTGACCTTCTGGCTTTGCGCGACAGACTCGGGCAGGTCCTCTTGAAAGACCGCCAGTCCGAGCCCAATCCCTGCTGCTAGCAGCGGAAAGATAAGCCGGCGAAAATGTCGCTTCAGGTCCACAGGATCAGTCCTTCGTTTATTCGGGCCTGCCTTTTGGCATTCAGGTTCCTGCAAAGGCTAACATACCTTAGCGGCAGGGGAACTTTAAACCGTTGGCCCCGGCACGCGCTTTTGCACAGTCACTATCTGCCTATCTAAATGCCTGCCGTCTTACCTTGCCACGAACATCTTGCGACATGGTCACGTGGCCCGATTGACAACGGTGTTCCAGTGCTTAAGTTCATTCGCATGTTGGAACATGTAGATCATTATAGATTTCTACTTCTGAACCGCCTGCATCCCCGGGCGGTCTAGGCGCATGCGCGTCTGACATCCTCCCCGGGGTCTCCTCACATTCTTGAAAACGTGAACGCGGCGCATGCGCCCGAGGAGAGAATATGTCCAACATTCTTGCATCAGTTCAGCCCAATTCCAGCAACCGCACCGTCTTTCGTGCCCTCGAAAACAGACCTTTGGTCCTGCCCCAGACCGACTACCGCAAACTGCAGAACCACCTTGAGGATTGCGATTCAACGTCTCGTCCTGAGTCGACCTTGCTTGCCTATGTGCTGGCCAACAAGTTGATGAATGCCCGCGCGGTTGCTGATCTGCCCTTTGTCGATGTGGCAATTGGCGGGTCTGAGGTCGCTTACGCAATCGACGGAGCGCTTCCCTGCTCAGGCCTCCTTGTGCATAGCGCAAGACCCGGCGCACCGGGTGGCGTGATTGCAGTGGCGTCTCTTCTCGGCGCCACCTTGATTGGAATGCGCGTGGGAGAGCGGGCGCCACTGCTGAACGAAGATGGCGGTATTGCTACGGTCTCCGTCGTTTCAATTGTGTCACCTAGCTCCGCAGCAAAAGATGAACGCCCCCGGTCCGTGAAGGAGTG
This sequence comes from Sulfitobacter sp. SH24, assembly GCF_965641895.1. Lineage (NCBI taxonomy): Bacteria > Pseudomonadati > Pseudomonadota > Alphaproteobacteria > Rhodobacterales > Roseobacteraceae > Sulfitobacter > Sulfitobacter sp. SH24. Next base: position 669,822 of record NZ_OZ282575.1, on the reverse strand, counting down.
CTCCAAATGACCAGCAGCATTGAGGTCGCAGATCGCAATCCGCATCTTGTCTTAAATGCAGCGGATCTCGAACACCTCGAAGACCTTGCCGAAAGTGCAATGAAACGGCACCCGACTTTGGCCGATCGGTTTTTTCAAGAGATCGGCCGCGCGCAAATCCTTGAAAGCACGCAGATGCCCGAGGATGTCGTCGGGATAGGGAGCAAGGTGACCTACCGCGATGAGGCGACAGGCCAGCATAAGACAGTGACGCTCGTGTACCCGGAAGACGCTGACATAACCCGATTGCGTGTGTCGATCATCACACCCATCGGCGTCGCGCTCTTGGGTCTGCGGGAGGGTGCCAGCTTTTATTGGGACACGCGACAGGCAAACCAGCGGCGGACGTTGACGATTCTCAAGGTCGAGAAAGGCTTAAACGATCCGCAGGGCGGTACGTCACGGTGAAATTCAACGCATCCGCGGCACGGCGCCCGGGCGGTCTAGGAAGGCAATTGGTATGAAAGTCGTTGTTATGGGTGCGGGCGTGATCGGCGTCACTACCGCCTATTATTTGGCAAAACAGGGCGCCGAGGTTGTCGTCATCGATCGCCAATCCGGGCCGGGGCTGGAAACCAGCTATGCCAACGCGGGCCAACTCAGCTACGGCATGACCTCACCATGGGCGGCACCGGGCATACCAATGAAAGCCGTGAAATGGATGTTTATGAAGCGACGCCCTTTGTTTATATGGCCACTCATCAGCCCTACCATGTGGGCGTGGTGTGCGCGTATGGTTGGCAATTGCAATGCCGAAAGCTACCGGGTCAACAAGGGTCGTATGGTTCGGATTTCCAGCTATTCGCGCGACGTCATGCCTGAGTTGATCGCCGAGACGGGCATCACCTATGACGGGCGCGAGCAAGGCACCTTGCAGCTCTTCCGCACCGCCAAACAGATGGACGCCTCGAAAGCAGACCAAGATGTCTTGGCAGAATACGGCTCCCCCTATGAGGTGCTTGACCGCAGCGGCTGTATCACCGCCGAACCGGCTTTAGCCGAAGTGCAGGGAAAATTTGTCGGTGGCCTGCGTCTGACCGCAGATCGCACTGGGGACTGCCGGATGTTCACCATTGGGCTGACCGAGAAATGTATAGAGATGGGCGTGACCTTCAAATACGGCGAACCGATCCGCGCTGTCGCCGTTGAAAATGATCGCATTGCCGGTGTCGATACAGAGGCGGGCGAACGTGTCACGGGCGACGCCTATGTCTGTGCCATGGGCAGCTATGCGGTCCGGACGCTCAACCCCATCGGAGTCCGGCTGCCCGTCTATCCGGTCAAAGGCTACTCTGTCACGCTGCCCGTCATTGATGATGACTATGCCCCGCAATCAACGATCATGGATGAAACGCATAAAGTCGCGATCACACGGCTGGGGGACCGCATTCGCGTTGCGGGCCAGGCCGAGATCGCGGGCTATTCCAATCGGCTGGGGCCGCATGCTGTCGACACTGTAAAACATGTGATTGATGACTTGTTCCCCCGTGGAGGCGATGTCTCTCAGGCCGAAGGCTGGACCGGACTGCGCCCCATGACGCCAGATGGCACGCCGGTTCTTGGCGGAACGCAATATGACAACCTGTTCCTGAACACCGGTCACGGCACGCTGGGGTGGACCATGGCCTGCGGATCAGGCCGGGCAGTGGCTGATCTGGTCTTGGGCAAGACCCCAGAGATCTCGATGGAGGGACTGACGGCTGAGCGTTATGCCCGCTGACGGGTAGCCCAGCGGCGGGCGTCTGCCAAAGTTACAGCAGCCATTCAATCGGCAGCCAGCCGATGACCATTAAGGCCATTCGCCTAGCCAAGCTGGTCCCCGGCTCATCTGTCGTCACCGTCTTTTCTTGGGGGGCGATCCAGATCAGATCACCGTCGTCCAGTTCAACCCGCCATGCCAGCCCGCGCAAGTCCGCGTCAAAGGCATCATGCAACCCCTGCGCCATGCGCTCACTGTCAATTAGAAGCCCCATCTCCGTATTGAGCGTGGTGGATCGCGGGTCAAAGTTGAAAGAGCCCACAAAAATACGCGCACCGTCCACAGCGAAGGTCTTGGCATGAAGGCTCGCCCCCGATGACCCAAAGGGGCCGAGCCGGTCAATCGGCGCATCGACAGCCGCCTGCTGGCGTAGTTCATAAAGCTGCACGCCACTGCGCAGCAAATCCTTGCGCCGTTTGGCATATCCTGCGTGGACCGGCAGCACGTCAGTCGCATCCAGCGAATTGGTCAGCATCCGAACCTGAACCCCCTGCCCCTCAAGCATGGCGAAAGCCTCCACCCCCGCTTTACCGGGAACGAAATAGGGCGACACACCGTCAAAACGTGTCTTAATCTCCCCCACTGCCTCGGCCAGCCGTGACGCCAGAAGGTCTTCCCAAGCCACCGCGCCTTCGCCTTTGATCGGATCGTCACTGACCAATTGCACTGAGGTCCATTCCACCCCGAACTCCCCCGCGGCAAGGGCGTTTACGATGTCCGAGCTTTGCAGGATCTCTCGGTACTCTGAAAGCTGCGGGTCGGCCTCTAGGGCGGAAAGCCGGTTGGCCAGCGGATCGCCCTCTCGCGCTGCGCCGACAATCGGCCCCTGCGGATGAACCGCGCCTGCGCGCCAATAACGATCGAAATCGCTCGACACATCGTTCACCACCCGGCCTACGGCCAAGACGTCCAGATCGACATAAAGCGCGGTGGGGCCGGCGGCGAAATACTCATCCCCAATGTTGCGCCCGCCAAGGATCGTGGCGTGACCATCCACGGTGAATGACTTGTTGTGCATCCGTCGGTTCAGCCGAAAAAAGTCAAAGCCATAGGACAGCATCTTGAAGCGACGCAGGTTGAAAGGGTTCCACAGGCGCACCTCAATCATTGGATGCGCATCGAGCGTAGCAAGCTCCGGATCCAGTCCACTCGTTCCATTATCGTCAAGCAAAAGCCGCACACGAACGCCCCGATCCGCCGCGCGGCGCAGCGCATTGAGCAAGAGCGTCCCGGTCAAATCGTCGTGCCAAATGTAATATTGCGCATCGATAGAGGAGACCGCCGCATCCGCCAAAAGGATACGCGCCGCGAAAGCATCAGCGCCGTTTTGCAAGGGCGCGACGCCGGTCTGCCCAGCATGACTTTCTTCCTGTCTCGCCAAAGCATCCGCGAGCGGTCCCTGCGTCGTGGGCAGCAGTGCCTCTGTATCGTGGCGATTCTCAACCTCTGGCAAAGGGAAGGCGAAACGGGCAATAAAGATTACTATGACAAGGGTGACGACGAGCCCGGCAAGAAACTTTACAATTGCCCTGATCATCGCAGCGCTGTCCTTCAATTCACTTGCAACTACGCTTGCATGTCTTTGCAAACGCGTCCAGTCGAGCAAGAGCGAATGCTAAAGGGTGATGCGCGACAGAGAATCTGTGCCGTTGACGCGCATATCGCCGCCCATTTCGAGACAAAGTTTTCGGATCGCTGCATTCGCGTTCGAGAAATGCACATCAACCGACTGAACTTGCCTCGCCCGCGCTTCAGACAGGCCCCGCTGAAACAGCGCACGACCAAAGCCGCGCCCTTGGTAGGCATCTTCAACAGAAAGACCAATTTCGGCCCGCCCGTCCTCAGGAATGTGAAGCTCCAAGATGCCCCGATAGGCGCCATTCTCTTCGATCCCGAACATGACGTTCGGCGACGCGCTATTGGCCGTTTGCGTCAAGACCTCTTCCTTTATGCCGCCCATGAAGCGCAATCTGCGCGATGCTTCACTCAAGCGGCGATAATGCCGCAAGAGTGTCCTTCGGAGAGCGGGAAGGGATAGGGAAACGGGTTGTGGAGTTATCGCCTGCATGTGCTTTCCAATCTGCTACAAAGATGGGGTCTCAGCGCCCATTCAGCAGAGCCGTTATGGTCTTCCCGTGATGTGCGCGGCGCATAGCTCGACAGTGGTCCCTGCAAGCGGCATCGCCGAATCCGCGTCACATGTGTTTGCATATGTCGCGCCGCCGCGTTCGATGCTAAGCCATCGCAAAATCGCGAAAGGATTGCCCGATGATTGACGTTCCCGGCACCCCTGCCCTTTTGCTTGATGAAGCGCGGATGCAACGAAACATCGCGCGTCTCGCTGACCATGCGCAAAAGCTCGGCGTCACGCTGCGACCGCATCTTAAAACGGCAAAATCCATTGATGTTGCCCGCCAACTTACCGGCGGTGCGCCCGGCCCGATTACCGTTTCGACATTGGCCGAAGCCGAGGTATTTTTCGCGGATGGTTACAACAATATCCTCTATGCCGTAGGGATTGCGCCGCAGAAGCTGAAGCGGGTACAGGCGCTGCGCCAGAAGGGCTGCGATCTGGTCGTGATCCTTGATAACGCGGCCCAAGCACAGGCCGTGGCGGAGGCCGCTGTCCCCGCAATGATCGAAATCGATAGCGATGGTCACCGCGGCGGTCTGCGTCCGGATGACCCGGCACTCGTTGAGGTCGGACGCATCTTGCACGCCGCCGAATGCCTGCGCGGTGTGATGACCCATGCGGGCGAGAGCTATACGGTCCAGGGCCGCGACGCCCATGCCGACTTCGCAGAACAGGAGCGCAAAGCTGCCGTCACCGCCGCCGAAAACCTGCGCGGCGCGGGCCTCTCCTGCCCCGTGGTCAGCATCGGCTCGACCCCCACCGCTCATGCCGCGCGCGACCTGACAGGCGTGACCGAACTGCGCGCCGGTGTTTATATGTTCTTCGATCTGGTCATGGCCGGGATCGACGTCTGCACCCAAGATGACATCGCCCTGAGCGTTCTGACCACGGTCATCGGCCACCAACCCGCAAAGGGGTGGACTATGATCGACGCAGGCTGGATGGCCATGTCCCGCGACCGGGGCACTGCGGCGCAGGACGTGGACCAAGGCTACGGTCTGGTGTGCGACGAGACTGGTCAAATCCTGACCGACCATATCGTCGTCAGCGCCAATCAGGAACACGGGATCATTGCGCAGCGCGAGGGGGCAAACCCGCCGCCGCTGGACCTTCCTGTCGGCACCCGCCTGAGGATCCTGCCCAACCACGCCTGTGCCACCGCCGCCCAGCACGACCGCTACCATCTGGTGCGGCAAGACGGCGGTCCGCTCGACGTTTGGCCGCGTTTTAACGGCTGGTAAGAAGCAGAGCATAACTCGCATCACAGAAACCCAATCAACCGTAACCGGCACGTCCAAGCTTGTCTTTTCAATCTAGTATTAAGATTGCAGCCTGCGCATATGGGCCATTACTGCCAAGCTATACATGAGCCGCGTGGATTCGTTGGCCGTGGGGCAGAAATCTCAAAGCAACTTAACGAAAGTCTTCGGTACGTCCGCAATTTCTCGAATGATCTCTAATGTGCTCAGCCAACTCTTGCGGCAAGTTCCACCAAATAGATGATTTCACTATTTTTAAGTCACGCCGGGATATATAAATATTTTTCTACCGATCAAAATTCTCGCAAAAAATCCCGTACGATTGAGGCTGTCTGGAAACCGCATGCAGAATGGCCTCTAAATTCAGTCTGGAATATTCAGCGGAGGATAGACCACTGTGCCGTCTGGACGAAGCTTGGCCGCTTTTGACGGTGTCGCCTTGGTGATTTTCCTTGCTGACATGATGTGCCCGACAGAATGACCATGCAGCAGAAGATAATCCGTGATGATCCGCCGGTGACAGCGCCACCAGACTGCCTCAGAGCACATCATTGCGACGATCTTGGTTTGCCCCAGATCGATTAGCTGTGCGAAGGCTGTCTGGAACGCGTCCCCTAGGGCATAATCCGCGTAGTTCTGGAAACTGCGGACACGCCAGTTGGCGTTCAAATCGTCGTCCACTTCTTTCTGTTTTGGGCGCCGACCGCCGAGCGCCAGCATATGCTGGTAGCCAATCTGATATGGGGCGAGGGTTTGGGGGAATTGGTCATCGTTGAAAGCAGGATATCTGCGGGACTTCGGGAAAGATCGCACATCGATCAAAAGCTGGACCCCGGCAAACTGCAACATGTCGATCACCTCTTCCGGTGTTCGAGTGGAGTGGCCAATAGAGTGAAATCGAAAGGTCATGATTTCAGCTTGGTGAGCGTATCTTCCTTGTGAGCAGCGATGTGGTCAGTCTTGTCGCTTTCGATCTCATATTGCGGCTCATCTTTGGATGCGCGACGACGATGCCCTTTGTAGTCGAAGTCTGCCTCATGGACTTTTGTTATTTTGCCGCTGACCCGCCCAGCCTCCGAGTTCCAACTGACGTGATCGCCTTGTTTGAATTTTGGCATGATTGCAATCCTCCTTCGAGGGTAAAACACGCATGCCGCAGCAAGTGTTCCTTATCCCTTTCGGATAGTCTCACGATCCCTTCGTGGGATATTGCCTCGTTAAGTATGCCAGGTTCAAAGATACGGTTAAAACAAGGGGTGTGAGATCTTAGGCATTGCCTCCGCACACCCGTTTAAGCCGGCCTTACGAACATCCGCTCACTTTCGCCCTGCTGACGTTCGTCGGGACGTACTGTGCGATAGGCATGCCATGTAGCGTGCCCCAGCACGGGGAAAACAACAACCAATGCTAAAAACCCAGTCGCTAGGGACAACACGGTTAGCACGACCACGATGCCGCCCCATACAAGCATCACGGGCAGGTTGGCCCAGACCATCGCCATCGAAATCCCCATAGCCGACAGCGCATCTGTACGCTCGGTCAGCAACATGGGCACAGCAAAAACACTTATGGCAAACGAAAAGGCCGCAAAGAGAGCGCCAATGGCACCACCCGTCACAAGAAGCGCCCAGCCGGTTGGGGTGAACAGAAGCATTGGGACCAGTTCATCCGTGCCGGGGAAGTCGACCAATCCAAAAAACAGAGCGTAAATAAGGACAGCAGCCCGTTGCCACAAAAGGAACAGGCCGAGCAGCAACACCCCCATAAACAGCGCTTGGTGCTTCGACGCTGGACGCGCAAACAACATACCGCCCATGGTGATCCGCTCATTCGCCTCAATCCGACGGCTCTTCTCATAAAGGCCGACCGCGATCAGCGGGCCGAGAAGCACAAAGCCCGCAAGTGCTGGGAAGAGCGCATATTCATAGCGGAATTGGAACAGGCCCCAGACCACCAGTGCCGAGACCGCAAAGACGAGAATGCCGTAAAACAGGCTTAACGATGGATGGGTAAGAAAATCTGACCAGCCATGCTTGAGCCAAGTAAAGGCCATGTTTGCAGGCAGTTGTCGCGCATGCGGGCTTTCGCGTGGCAAGGGCGGGGTTACTTGGGGGATGATCCCCCCTGCATGTGGATTATCAGGGGGCGGTGGAGAGTCAGAATGGTTGGTACGGTCGCTCAGCATGATGGTTTCGCTACCCGATTGGCAGCGCCCTCTTTGTGCGATGGAAGAAGAACACAATCGGGCTGCGTCCCGATCGCGACGGAGACAAGATGCGCATTCGCTGCGACAAAGCCGGAAACCAGCAATGCCGCCCCGGCTGCGGCCCAGATGCGTGGTCGGGTCATGGCTGCCCCTCCGCACTGCGACTTTGGATGTACAGTGTTAGCATCATCCGATCTGCGTCGGTCAGACGATTTTCCCAGGCGGGCATCCAGCCTTGGCGGCCATCGTGGATTGTTTTGAACATAGTCGCGTCGTCGCCGCCATAAACCCAAGCTTCGTCAGTCAGGTTAGGCGCACCCATGTCTTGAATGCCGAGAGCTTTCTCGCCATGACAACTTGCGCAATTCTCAGCGAAAATCGTGGCGCCCTCTTCCAGACGGCCGGCGGGCAGGTCCCGCTCTATGCCCGAAAGAGACTGCACATAATCGACCACAGTCCGGATCTGAGGGCGGCTGAGCAATCCATCGCGACCAAAGGCGAGCATTTGGGCATAGCGAGTCTCCGGATGCGGTGCGTTGATCCCCACCCGAAGGGTTTCCATGATCGTCTCGCTATCGCCCCCCCAAAGCCAAGCGTCGTCAACAAGGCTCGGATAGCCGGGCGCCCCGGCAAGATCCGTTCCATGACAGGCCGCGCAATTGTCGCCAAATAGCGTAGCTGCTGTACGATCAACATGGGCCATGAGTTCGGGGATTTCCCGGATCTCCTCGGCCGAAAGCTCGCTTAGCGGGCCGCGCCATTCATCAAGCGTGCGGTAGGCCTTGGCGACCTTATCCTCGACCACAATAGCTTGATCATAGTTCAGCAGACCTTTCCAATAGGTGTTGATGAGCGGCCAAGAGGGCATCAACACCCAGTATACCAACGCCCATATGTGAGTAACGGCGACAAAAAACCAAACGATGCGAGGGACGCGGGTGTTCAGCTCTGTAATGCCGTCCCATTCGTGCCCAGTGGTTTCGTGACCTGTGAGCGGATCGCGCTTCTTTACCGACATGGGCCCTCCTCATCGTCCAGCACGCTTTGCGCAGCCTTATCGAACCGTTTTCCTAAGCTTGGCCAAAAGGCATAAATGGTAATCCCAATCGACAAAGCGATTAGGTAGAATAGCCCAAAGGACTTCGCGATAGTTGATAGGGTCTCATAGCTTAGATCCATGGTCTCACTCCCCTTCAGCTATTTGAGTTTTTTGAGGCAGATCAGTCAGGCCGCCCATGATCTGTAGGTAGGCCACAAGGGCGTCCATTTCGGTCAGTCGGTCTCGCCGGCCATCGAAGAAACGAATGTTCGTCGCCTCGCCATAGCGTTCCTCAACTGCATAAGCCCGTTCGGTATCCGGATAGGCTTGGCCTCGCGCATCGTCTGCCGCGTTCTCAATCTGCTCATCGCTATAGGGCACGCCCACGGCCCGAAGTGCCGCCAACCGTCCGGGAAGGCTCGCAGTTTCGAGAGGCGCATTAAGCAGGAAAGCATATTGCGGCATCACTGACTCCGGCACCAGTGATCGTGGATCGACAAGGTGTTGCACCTGCCATTCATCTGAGAATTTTTCCCCAACCCGCGCAAGGTCCGGCCCGGTACGCTTTGACCCCCAGAGCATCGGGTGATCGTACTGGCTTTCTACAGCCAGAGAATAGGGGCCATAGCGGTCTACTTCGTCACGCAGGCTTCGGATCATCTGACTGTGACAGGCATAGCAGCCCTCGCGGATATAGATATCGCGGCCGGCCTGCTCCAGCGGCGTGTAAACACGCATGTCGGGCGCCGCTTCGACAGTCTCGTCAATGCTGAACAACGGCGCGATTTCGACAAAGCCGCCCACAGCCGAGGCCGCAATAATCCCTATTGTCAGAGCCATGGAATGCCGCTCGGCACGATAGTGGCTCCGCGCGTGGAATTCGAAAAACTTCGAGAAGGGTTTGAGTATTTTGCGCAACATAGCCATTACTCCGCAGCTGGTACCGCGGGTTCACCCGCTTCGGATTTGGTCGGATAATCGAGTTCCGGAGTGTCCTCACGGACCTTTCTAATTGTCATGATGACGTTGAAAGCTCCAATGATTGCGCCCGAGAGAAAGAACGCCCCGCCGATGGTGCGCGCAACGTAGTAGGGATGCATTGCGACCAATGAGTCAGTGAAGGAATATGCCAGCGTGCCGCTTTCGGTGTATGTGCGCCACATTAGCCCTTGGATGATGCCGCTGTTCCACATCGCAAAGACGTAGATGACGGTCCCGCTCAGGGCGAGCCAGAAGTGCCATTCGACGAGCTTGGGCGAATACATCCCTTCGCGCCGCCACAGGATCGGCACCACCGCATAGATCGAGCCAAAGGTGATCAGTGCGACCCAACCCATGGCCCCTGCGTGGACGTGGCCGATGGTCCAATCAGTGTAATGCGACAAGGAGTTCACGGCCCGGATCGCCATGAAAGAGCCTTCAAAGGTCGACAGCCCGTAGAACACCGCCGCGACCATCATAAAGCGCAGCGTCGCATCGTCGCGCACCTTACCCCATGCACCGTTAAGCGTCATCAGCGCGTTGCCTGCGCTGGCCCAGCTGGGCACAAGGAGCATCACCGAAAAGGTCATGCCGAGGGTTTGAACCCATTGCGGCACAGCGGTGTAATGCAAGTGGTGCGAGCCTGCCCAGATATAAAAGAACACAATGCCCCAGAACGACAGGATCGACAGGCGGTAGGAGTAGATCGGCCGCCCTGCCCGCTTGGGCAGAAAGTAGTAGAGCATCCCAAGAAAACCCGCGGTCAGAAAGAAGGCCACGGCGTTATGCCCGTACCACCACTGCGTCATCGCGTCCTGCACGCCCGAGAAGGCAGAGTAGCTTTTCGCGGCCCCGAAGGAGGCAGGCACGGCGAGATTGTTAACGATATGCAGCACCGCCACCACAAGGATAAAGGCCATATAATACCAGTTAGCCACATAGATATGCGGCTCGTTCCGGCGGGCCAGCGTGCGCATGTAGAGCACGAAATAGGTGACCCAGACGATCACCAACCAGATGTCGGCATACCACTCCGGCTCGGCGTATTCTTTGGACTGGGTGATGCCCATCAGGTAGCCCGACGCCGCGATGATACAGAACAGGTTGAACCCCAGCAGCACGAACCAAGGCGAGACATGCCCGGCCAACCGCGCCCGCGAAGTGCGTTGCATCACGTGGTAAGACGTGGCGATCAGCGCGTTGCCGCCAAAGCCAAAGATCACGCCAGATGTATGCACGGGCCGGATGCGGCCAAAGCTCGACCACGGCGCGTCAAAGCGAAAGTCGGGCCAAGCCAACTGTGCCGCGACCCAGACGCCAACCCCCATGGCCACCACCGCCCAGAACAGCGACAGCAGAATGCCCACTTTGGTCGGATCATCGTAGTAACTGGTGCTCCGATCAAGGGTCGGCTCCGGCGCATAGAGCGCGTTGCCGACGACAAAGAACAAACCGCCTGCAAAGAACAGCGTGATCCAGCCATGGGCCCCCATGGCATCACCATGCCCGACAATGGCAAGAACAAGGCCCATCAGCGCCAGCCCGCCCGACAGCAGCATGGCCTGTTGGCGTTCTGCAATGGTTAGGTTTTCCATCATCTGATTGTTTCCTTTCGGGGAGGCATTGGGGTGTCACTGTCGTCATGGAGGATGCGTTCGGCATCCCCGGCGAGGTCTTCGTACTGACGGTCTTTCAAGCTCCAGAAAAAAGCTCCGAGGCCGGTCAGCCCCATGAGGATGGTGACAGGGATGAGAAGGTGCAGGATCGTCAAGCCGGGGCCTCTTGAAGCTGGAGCGCGGGCCGTGCAGCACTGCGGCGGTTCAGCCGCAGCGAGTTGGCGACCACCGCAATGGAAGAACCCGACATGGCGATGGCGGCAAAAAGCGGGGTGACATGACCTGCGATCGCCAGCGGCACGGCGATGCAATTGTAAGCGATGGCGAGGCCGAAATTCTGGCGCACGATGGCCGCGGTGCGGCGTGCTACGCTAAGCGCCAGCGGCACCGCGTCCAACCCCTCGCGCAGGAAGACGAAATCCGCCGCCGCGCGCCCGGCTTCGGTGGCCGAAGCGGGGGACATAGAGACATGCGCAGCAGCGAGTGCAGCGGTGTCGTTAAGTCCGTCGCCGACCATCAGGGGGCGCTCGCCTTGGGCCAAGAGGTCTTGCAGCCGTGTGACCTTGTCTTGTGGGGTCAGCCCGGCCTGCGTGTCTTGAATCTCCAGCTGCGCCGCAACACGCGCCACGGCGGCAGGCGCATCGCCCGAGAGGATTTCGCTCGGCAACCCCGCATCGCGCAAGGCGACGACAGCCTCTGCGGCGCCTTCGCGAAGGGTTTCGCGCAGGGGGAAACGTTGTATCTGTTCACCGGCAAAAGCGAAGGCCGGGCCGTCGCCCTGTGTCATCTCTCCGGCGATGTCGGCAACCCAAGAGGGGCGGCCAAGGCGCGCGCGGCGCCCGTTGATAAGGCCCTCAACGCCATAGCCGGGGTGCTCGCGGATCTCTTGAACCGGCAGGGCTGGGGCGGGACAGGCTGCGGAAATACAGCGCGCCACCGGATGCGCGGAATGGGCGGCAAGGGTTGCGGCGGCATGGCTGCCGGGGGCGGTGCCAAGGCCCTCGGCCAGCACCGGGCTGCCATCGGTCAGCGTCCCGGTCTTGTCCCAGATCGCACGGGTGGCGGTGGCCAAGCGTTCCAGCGCAGAGCCCTCCTTGATCAGCACGCCCTCAGCCATCAAGCGGCTAGACGCCACGACATGCGCCACCGGCACGGCCAAGGCCAGCGCACAGGGGCAGGTGACGATCAACACGCTGATCGCGACAAAGGCGGCGCGGTGCCAGTCGCCGGTGGCGAGCAACCAGCCGACGAAAGTGGCAAAGGCGACAAGGTGAATGACCGGCGCATAAAGCTGGGCTGCGCGGTCGGCAATGCGCACATAGGTGCTGCGGCTCTCTTCGGCCCCGGCGAGCATCCGCATCGACATGGCAAGGAAACTGTCTTCGACAGGCCGCAGCGCCATGGCATCGACCGGGCCGGTCAGGTTCAGCGCGCCGGCCTCCACCTCATCGCCCGTAGCCACCGCAACTGGCGCAGATTCGCCCGTCAGAAGCGAGCGGTCCAAATCGCTGGCGCCGGAGGTAATGCGCAGGTCCACCGGGATGCGCTCGCCCGCCGGGATGCGCAGCACCATACCGGGGCGGATCGCGTCGGCGGCCACGGTGCGCAGCTTGCCCTCGGGCGTCACTTCCCATGCCTCGCGCACCGCAAGCCGCTGCAACCCCGTCATCGCCGAGCGCGCCTTGCCGCGCATGCGGTAGTCCAGATAGCGCCCAATCAGCAGGAAGAACGTCAGCGTCACCGCCGCGTCAAAGAAGACATCTTCGCCACCGCGCAGGGTCTCAAACAGGCTCAGCGCCAAGGCCAGCGCGATGGCCAGCGCAATCGGCACATCCATATTCATGCTCGCCCGGCGCAGCGCGCCCCAAGCAGAGACAAAAAAGAACCGCGCGGCATAGAGCACGATGGGCAGGGCGATGATGCCTGAGATCAGGTGGAAACTGTCGCGTGTCGCATCCGAGGCACCCGACCAGACCGCAACCGATAAAAGCATCACGTTCATGGCGCCAAAACCGCTGACAGCAACGGCTTTAAGCAACGCGACCTCGGTGTCATCTTTCGCTTCTGCTGACAGATCAGCACTGTCGATCAAACGGCTCGGGTGACCGATGTTTTCCAGTTCAGCAAGCACGTTCTGCAACGCGCCATCTGCCTGAGCCAGCGTCACATTGATCCGCCTCAGGGTAAGATTTGCCCGCACCCGCGCGACACCAGGGATGCCTGATAAAGACCGCTCAATCTTTGCTACGCAGCTGCCACAGCGGATCGTGGGCGCGGTCAAGACGACGTCCTGGAAGATACTGGGATTGGTTGGCTGATCGCTGCGCATGTGTAGGACCTGAAAGTTCTTTGTCTCGTTGATCTATCAGAACATTATAAAATTCTTTGACGTAAATCAAATTACGCATTCTAAAAACGTATATTACCATAGCGCTGTTATCGCACCCGATCCACGGAGGCAATGTGAATGTTAGTAAACGATCCGAACACCCAATCCTGCTCCCGACGAATCCATGCGTTTGGAGCAGGATTGGCGCAGCAGGAAATTCTCTGCAGCGCATTAGAAGACTTAGCTGACACGCTGCCCCGTCAACTCGACACCTACGCAGCAGTCCGCCTGGCCGGTCGTTTGGTACCGACATTAACTCAGTGCCAGTCACTTGAAGAAAGAGAGGTATTTCCGATTCTACGGCAGACCAGTGACACATCCGCGCAAATGCTTGATAGGTTGCGTGCTGAACATATCGAGGATGAAGATCATGCCGCGATGCTGGCTGATGCAATCAACGGTTTCGCTCACGATCCGGCGCAAAACGATGCTGAGGCCTTGGGATATTTCTTGCGCGGACTGTTTCAACCTTTGCGCCGTCATGTTGCGTTTGATCGCGAGGTAATTCTGCCGATGTACCGGCACGCACTGAATAGATAGCGTTCAAGGATTACTGCGCGGTATCCGCTTCAATGCGGAGCATTGCTGCCATGGTCCCTCGGGGCCCCAGAACATCTGCCAGACTGTAGCCGTCCAGAGTAGCGAAGAAGGCCTCTTGCGCGTCTGCCAAAGGGCCTCGAAGTCCGCAAACCGGCAAGATAAGACAGGTTTTGTTGCCTCCGAAACATTCAGCTACAGGCGCGTCTTTTTTTAGAGCTCGAAGAACGGCACCCACGCTGATCGTTTCGGCAGGATGGCGAAGCGTAAGGCCGCCGTTCCGGCCACGTTCTGATATTACAAATTCTTCGCGCGTCAACTGTGTAGCAATCTTCGAAAGATGGTTTTCAGATATCTGAAAAAGCTTGGCGATTTCCGAGGTCGCCACGCGGTCCGGAGCTCTCACCGCAAGGGTGATAAGGATGCGAAGGGCATAGTCTGAGAATTTATCAAGCTGCATGAGTACAATATTTAGCATTTGCATTACGTATTTAAAAGCGTGTATATATTATGCATTATAAATACCTATTAAGGATGTTCTCATGACCCTATCCGAAGCATTCCTCTGGCCCGGCACGAAAGTCTGCGAGCGGCTTGGCGTCGACCCCGAAGGCGAAGCAGGTCTAATCCGTTGGATGGTCAACACGCTTGTCTATCTGATCCTGAGCCTCATTTTCGTCTGGATTTTCGCCGTATGACAATGCCGCCCCGCATTGCGGTTACCGAAGCACAGATCAACCGCGTGGTAGCGCGGTTCTACAGCGCTATTCGGCAAGATCCGAACTTGGCGCCGATCTTTGCCGCCCATGTGACCGACTGGCCTACACATGAAGAGAAAATCGGACGTTTCTGGCGCAACGCCTTGTTGTTGCAGCGCAGCTATGACGGCAATCCGATGCAGGTTCACCAAGCTGCGGGGAATGTGCATGCGGAGCATTTCCCGATCTGGCTTGAGCTATTCGACCGAGTTTTGTCCCAAGAACTCCCCGCCGATCTTGCGCAAAGTTGGTCCGCCTTGGCACATCGGGTCGGGCGTGGGCTGAGCTATGGGCTGACGCCGAAAGACGCCGCAAGTGCTATTCCAAAGCTGTCGCTGTACTGATCAACTAACCTGCCTTTTCACTGAAAGCGATCGCCACCTTCCAGTAGAGGGATTACGCGTGTTCACGCAGTGCGACCAAGTGAGGCTGCCGCAAATCCCTCCAACCGATCGGTCAGCACTTCCCAATCCGTAAACTCATGTTCACTCGTCCCCATCTCGAACTCCCGATCATTCAGCACCACAAAGCGCACCACAGATTTCGCGAAGTAGTCGTAGCTGTTCGGTTTCACAGCGCCCGCCGCGAGGACAACCTCATCGGGCGTAAATCCCGTGCGCATTTGGGTTTCAATAACATATTCCTCCGCCTCTTCCCGCCCGTGCTTGAAGGCCACGCTGAGGCTGACGGAGATGAGCATAACCGGCCGCAACGACAGCCACGCACGACGGGCTTGCATGAAGGTCTCGAGCGCAGAAGAATGGCGACGTTCGTGGACGGAACCCACCAAGATCACGCTCTGAACAGCGGTCAGATCCGGCATATCGCAGGTCTCATCCAAATCAAGGATGGTCGTCTCATGGTCTTTGCGCGCCAGTTGATCAGCCGCAAACTGGGCGATCTTGGCCGATTGGCCTTCGGTTGTGGAATAGGCGATGAGCATATGCATGGTGCGTTCCTCCTTTGTGATACGACCAAGCATATCCCGCCTTATGGGGACCAACTTTGAGCAGGATCAACAAATGTGGCGATTCCCAAGCAGGAACTAACGCGCACGAACCAGTCGAAATCCCAGGTAATCCGGTGGTAGTCCAACCGCGCAGCCACCCACACTGGCGTCCCGCACGAAATTGATCACCGCTGCACGATGCGCTCCGGCGGCGATCCTGACGCCGCAATAGTCCGCCGTGCGCTCAACGCTTCCGTCCTCGCGCACGACGCCGTTCGCGAAACAGCCATCGGTCCATTCCCATACATTGCCAGCCATATCCGCAAAACCCAATGCGTTTTCACCAAACGCACCTATGGGGCGCAGGCCTGACACCGCCTTCCCGCGGGCGGCATTGCCATCTGCATATTGCGCCAGCATCCGCGCGCCGGGATCGAGATCTACCTCAACGCCTCCTGCGTCATCAATCTGTGCGTCATAGCGCTCCGCCGCCGCCCTGTGCCATTCCTCGACCGAGGGCAGCCGCCAGCTTTGCCCCGTCTGCTCAGAGTACCAAGCGGCATAACGGGTCGCGTCCCGCCAGCTGACATTGGTTTGTGGGTGCTGGGCGGTATCCGCGACCTGCACTGCCGGCGCAGACATGCAGGCGCCCGCCTTGACGCAGAGACCGTATTGCGACTGAAAAACTTGGTATTTCATCATTTTGAATGAGGGCAGTTGAACCCGCGAGACCGGCGCCTCGGTCGCTTTGCCTTCTTTCGAAAAGTTCCCCATCGGGCGCAGGCTGACCTCGCCGGCCCAAACTGTGATAAGGACCGGACCGCTCTCAGGCTCAGCGCCCTCCCGCAGCATGGACAGACTGCTGAGGAATAAGATACCCGCGGCAAAAAGAGCCGCTTTACCCAATCCGGGGCCGACCGGCAATTTTCCCATGACAGATTCCTCCATAAAACAAAGGGCGACCGCGAAACGGTCGCCCTTCTCTCTTGATCACGGCAGTGCCGATCTGCCTTCATAGGCCGCATCATATTCGACGGGTGCCTGTACCTGCTCCATGAGATCATTGTCCCAATCGCCATCGACCACGATATGCGCGGTGGCACCAAGGTTCACCGCCTCGATCAGATTGTGGTTCACATAGGCATAGACACCCGGTTGCAAGAACTCATAAAGCGCCGCCCCGGCAGAGCCGCCTGCGATGAACCAAGTTTCCAAATCGCGGGCGGGCGGGTTGTTAAACTTGCCACGTTCCCAGACCAGATCTCCGTGACCGCCAATGAGGTGCGGACGGCTGTCGCGGTTGGCTTGACTATGAACGAAGAGGACCTTTTCCCCCTGGCTCGCGGTCAGGGCATTGTCCCCGGTCAGCGCACCGACCCTACCATTGAAGACCACATGGCTGGGGATTAGCCCGTTCATCACTTCAAGTGTATCGGGATAGCTCTCGCCCACGTCCTCAAAGCGTTTGAACTCCCCCGCCTCGTCGCGCGGAATATAGAAGTCGTTCTCGCCGATGTAGAAGACCTTGTCATAGCTGACCGGCTTGCCCTCAGGATCACGCAGCCCGTCACGCGGCAGAACCATGATCGCGCCGGCCATGCCAGAGACGACGTGCCAGGGGATCATCGGACCACCGGGGGCGCAGTGATAAACAAAAGTGCCAGGCCGTGTCGCCTTAAAACGCAGCACGGTCTTTTCGCCGGGGTTCACAAGGGTCAGCGAGCCACCTCCCAAGGCCCCTGTGGCCGAATGGAAGTCGATGTTATGCTGCATAAAGTTTTCGGGCGAGTTGTAGAGGGTCAGCTCAACATAATCGCCCTCATGCACCACCATCAGCGGGCCGGGGATCGAGCCGTCAAAGGTCATCGCCTGAAGGTAGGCGCCGTCGTCGACCTCAACCTCTTTTTCAACAATCTGCAATTCGAACTCGACCACCCGAGGCTCTGCCGGCGCGGTCTGCTCATGGGCGTGAACCATTGGCGGGCGCACAAGCTTGTGCTTAATCCGTTTGAGGCTCGACAGATCGACGGGCTCGGCCATCGAAGTGTCCATGATTTCTTCAGCACTGGCGGCTTTCGCCAGAACGGGCAGTGCGGCGATGCCTGCAGCTCCCATCAATGCGGCGCGACGTGTCAACATTTGGTGTCCCCTTTTCGGACTGTATTGCTGTTGAGACATCGATAGCGTGAGCGCAGCAGGGCGAACTTTGCGCGAGCGCAAACTTCCGGCAGCAAAACCAATTAGATAGACGAATCCCCCAATGCCCGGCGATTTTCAGGGTAAAAGTCAGGCACTTTGCGCGGGCGCAAAGACAGGTTGCGACCGCTGAGGCAATCTGGGGAGATGGTCAGGAGGATATCATGCATAAACCGGATTTAGACGCCCCGGACTTGTCTCTGGCAGCGCTGTTTGAACATTGGCCCGAAGCGGCAACCGTGTTTTTCAAGCACAACATGGCCTGCCCTGGCTGCCCGGTCGCGCGGTTTTATTCGTTATCGGATGCCTGCCGCCGCGCAGGCTTAGAGGAGGCGCAGTTTCGCGCTGATATCAAACAGCGGCTGCTAACGGCAAAGAAGGATCAGTGACCGCTGATCTCCACCAAACGATGCGGCGCTGTAACAACGATATGTTTGCGCGTAGACCGCACGATCCCGTCTTTCTCCCACGCCGAGAGCATCCGGCTGACCGTGTGCAAGGTCGTGCCTGTCATATCTGAGATATTCTGACGTGTGACGGGAAAGCCGATCTCGATCCCCTCCTCCGTCTTGCGTCCGCTTTGATTGACCATGCGCAACACCGCCGCCGCAACCCGCTGCTCAACAGCCTGCGTTGCAATCTCGGTCATCGTGTCTTGGATCTGCCCCAAACGCTGGCCCACTGTCTTGTAAGACTCGGTGGCGAAGCCATCATATTGCGCAGTGAAACCCTGCCAAAGATGCGAAGGCCAAGACAGCACAATCGATTCCGCTGCTGTGACCGCCGTGGCCGGATAGGTATCGCGCTGAAGGGCGGCGGCGATGCCAAAAAGCTGGCCGGGTGAAATGTGCAGCACAATAATTTGCTCGCCCCCTGGCGTGGTGCGCACAACGCGCAGATAGCCGTCCAGTAGCAAATAGAAGTGGGTCGCTTCCAAGCCTTCGCCAAAGACCTCCACACCCTCCTCAAACCGTTGCGTGCGCGCTTGATCAAGGATTTCACGAATTTGCGGGCGGCTTAATCGGCTGAAGGGCGGCAGTCCGCTTAGAAGGCTTTCATCAAGTTTCGACACGTTTGTCCCAAGAGTTTGTTATAGAGCAACGTTTACAAGCGAGGCATAGCGCATATCAGGTCTCGACGAAACAACACGATCACTAAGGAAGGAATTCAAGATGATCAAGAAACTGATGGCCGGCTCAATGCTCGCGATGATTGCTGTAAGCGCCCAGGCAGAGACTTTCGAGGTCCAGATGCTCAACAAAGGCAAAGAAGGGGCGATGGTGTTTGAGCCCGCCTTTGTCAAAGCCGAAGTGGGCGACGTGATCCGCTTTCTGCCAACCGACAAAGGCCACAATGTCGAAGACATCAAGGGCATGCTTCCCGAGGGGGCTGAGCGCTTCAAGACCAAGTTCAACAAGGAGTTCGATCTGAAGGTCGAGCAAGAGGGCCTCTACGGCATTAAATGCACCCCGCACTACGCGATGGGTATGATCGCCCTGATCCAAGTGGGCGATGCGGTAAACCTTGAGGAGGCCAAAGCCGTGAAGCAGAAAGGCAAGGCCAAAGGCCGCATGGCCGATCTGTTTGAAAAGGTCGAATGAGGCAGGCCTAACGCTACGACAAACAGGGCGGCGCTTTTGCGCCGCTCTTTAGGTTTTGACACACTTTTAGCTCAACCACACTTTAGCTGCGCGAGTCTTTCCAGTAGCCACCCCATGGGCAAAGAGCTTTCGAAAGAGAGATGAATGGCCCATATTCAGGTGCAACAAAGCGTGAGAGAACCGATGCGCGCTCCTATTTTCAAACGGATGTTCTGGTTCACAGCCGGTTCTCTGGCTCTGGCTCTGGGCGTCTTGGGCATCGTGCTGCCTCTGCTGCCAACCACCCCATTGGTGCTGCTCGCGACTTTCGCTTTCGCCAAGAGCGCGCCTTCGGTTGAGGCGTGGCTTCGCCGCCATTCTGTATTCGGACCGATCATCAGCGATTGGCAGAGGAATGGTGCCATCGCCCGCCGCTACAAAGTCCTTGCAGTTGGGATGATGCTGGGCGTGCTGGTGTTGTCCTATATTCTCGCGGTGGCGCCTTTTGTCCTTATCCTGCAAGCGCTTTGTATGTCTGTTGCTGCCGCTTTCATCCTGACCCGGCCAAGCTGACCGAGCGGGATCGACAGGCTTCATCGCCGCGATATTTGTAGCGGGATTTGATCTACCACAAAGAGTGAACCTTCCGCAGCCCCTACTGCTGTGCGCAAAGGAGATCGCTATGGACCTTATCTCAATCGTTGAGCAGTTGGACGACCCCGCCGCCGCGGCTCTTGCAGGGGTGCTGGCGGGGCTGGTCTTTGGCGTCTCGGCCGAGCGCAGCCGGTTCTGCCTACGCGCTGCTGCTGTCGAAATGGCAAAAGGGCGGCTTGGCCCCCGCATGGCGGTGTGGTTGTTGACCTTCTCCACCGCCCTGCTGTGGACGCAGGGGTTGCATTGGTCCGGAATGTTGGATCTCTCCGAGAGCCGCTGGCTTGCCTCTCCCGGCACGTTATCGGGCGCGGTGATTGGCGGTCTGGTTTTCGGTGTCGGCATGGTTCTGGCCAGAGGGTGCCCCGGTCGGTTGCTGGTGCTGGGGGCGACGGGCAACCTACGCGCCATTCTATCGGGCTTGGTGTTTGCCGTGGTCGCACAGATGAGCCTGCGCGGCATCTTCTCCCCGCTTCGCGAAGCGGTGTCGGGGGCTTGGGTCACGAAAGGCCCAAACCCCAACCTGCTCGCAACCTTTGGATTACCGCAAGAAATGGGTATCGCCATCGGGGTGGCATTCGCGCTGCTTGCGCTGCTTATCGCCCGTCGCGCAGCGGTGTCACACAGCGTGCTGCTTTTTGGCAGCGGCGTAGGCTTTGCCGTGGCGATCGGTTGGGCGTTGACCTATGCGTTGTCGCGGGTGAGCTTTGATCCGGTGCCGGTGGGCAGTCTCACCTTTTCCGGCCCCTCCGCCGATACGCTGATGTTTTTGCTCTCTTCTGGCTTGGCGCTGAACTTTGACATCGGGCTTGTACCAGCGGTCGCCACGGGGGCTTTCGCCTCCGCTTGGGCCGCGGGGCGATTGGAGTGGCAAGGCTGGGACGGTGCGCGTTCAATGCGTCGCTATCTGTCCGGCGCGGCGCTTATGGGGTTTGGCGCAATGACCGCAGGCGGCTGCACGATTGGCGCAGGTGTCACCGGCGGATCGACTTTTGCGCTTACCGCTTGGGTTGCGCTGGTTTCGATGTGGCTGGGCGGAATGGTCGCGGATCGCCTTATCGACGGGCGTGTACAATCTCCGGCAGGCACAAACACCGCGCCCTTGTCTACGGCACAGCGCTGACGTTCGGCGTGCTATCGAAGGGGGGTAGATAGAACGGGCTCGCGCTCTCTGCAGAGGGCTATGAACTCGCCGTAAAACTGTCGCGCATGGTGGTGAAGCTGACCCAACCCGATGCAGCTACCCGTGACCGCATGTGGCCCAATTTTGCAGAAAACGCGGAGTCTCTTATTGCCGTCAGTTAGGTGGTCGCGACGCATTTCGCCAGGGTTTCTGCGGTCAATGACTATTGGCGCGACACCGACTGATTGCCCCCGTAGCGGCCGCTCAAAGCGCAAGCGGCGCGAGATACAAAGCCAGCAACAGCAAGCACATAAGGGCGGAGGCGAACTGAAAACCGCGCCGCCAGGATGGTGCCTGCGCCAGCTTCAAATATTGCAGCAGAATGATGCGGGCTTTAAACCACGCCAGCCCCATCACGATCACGGCTAAGGGGACCGGCCAGAGCGACCAGACCGCCCCCTGCGCCAGAACCGCAGAGCCAAGGCTAAGGAGCAAAAGCGCGCCCCATGCGACGACAAGCGACCGGACTGTCATCGCAGGAGGTACATCACGGGGAATAGGATGACCCAGATCAGGTCGACCATATGCCAAAAGGCAGTTGCGTCTTCGATATTCTCGGTACGGTCCCAACAGGCCACCAGCAAAAGAAGAACGACCCCAAAGGCCACATGCGCCGCGTGAAACCCGGTGAGGAGGAAGTAGAAGTTGAAAAAGGCATGGGTATCCCAGACGATGCCCTGTGCAGCCTTGTCAGCAAACTCAACGCCCTTGATCCAAAGGAACACCATCCCGAGCATCGCCGCCGCAACCAAAGAGAGCCGCGCAGCGGGCCGCTGGTTCTCGCGCCGCAGGTGACAGGCAAGCGCCGCGATAAAGCCGCTGGTGATCAACAAGATCGTGTTGATCCCTGCCCCCGTCCGATCCAGCATATCCTGCGCCTGTGCGAAGCCGAGGGTATCGGTGATCCGAACGGAGAGGAACACAGAAAGACCCGCGCCAAAAACCAAAAGCTCGCTGATGATAAGTATCCACACCAGCAAATCGCCGGGCAGTTCATCTAACGCGCTACTGGCAGCCATGGAGGGCTCTTTCAATGTCGTTTTGGTTTCGCGCATTGCGCCGGGGCCGCTGCGGTTAAAGTAAGGCTCTTATTGCGCATAAACAATACTGATTATCTCATTCTGTCCGTATAAGATTAACTTTTTACGGCGCTGTTTGCGCCATATCAAAGACCGCATTTTGCGGGGTGACGTAGAGATGAGATATGGAACATGTAAGAACCCTTCAGGCCCTTGGCCTCTTCGATGCGCGGGTGCCGCGCTACACGTCATATCCGACAGCGGCAGTGTTCTCGCCCACGGTGGGGGCTGATTTCCAGCAAAACGCGCTGCGGTCTCTGGACACGCGTGATCCGGTGTCGGTCTATATCCATGTTCCCTTTTGCGAGCGTCTTTGCTGGTTCTGCGCCTGTCATACGCAAGGCACCAAGACGCTCAGCCCGGTGGAAAGCTACATAGAAACGCTGGAGGCCGAGCTTGAGTTGCTGCGCGAGACCTTGCCCGAAGGCATCCGGATGGGGCGGTTGCACTGGGGTGGCGGCACACCGACAATCCTACCCCCGCCGTTAATCAAGCGCTTGGCGCGGGCGATACGCAGCGTCTTTCCAATCGCGGAGGATTACGAGTTCTCGGTAGAGATTGACCCCACAATGGTCGACCGGACCAAGATCGATGCGCTTGCTGAGGAAGGGATGACCCGCGCCTCCATCGGCATTCAGGATTTCGATCCGCTGGTGCAGCAGGCCATCGGACGCATTCAATCTTTCGAAACCACCCGCGCTTGTGTTCAAGATCTGCGGGCGGCGGAGATCACGTCGCTCAATACCGATCTGGTCTATGGATTGCCCCATCAAACCCTCGCCCGGATCGAAGACACCATCGAAAAGGTGCTCACATTCGCGCCCGACCGGGTCGCTTTGTTTGGCTATGCCCATGTGCCTTGGGTCGCAAAGCGACAGAAACTGATCGAGGAAGCGGCGCTCCCCGGTGATCTGGACCGCTATCTTCTGGCGACCAACGCCGCCAAACGGTTTGAGGAGGCGGGGCTGATCGGCATCGGCATTGACCACTTTGCCCGCCCCGGCGACACGTTGGCGATCGCCAAGGAAAACCGGCAGTTACGCCGTAACTTTCAGGGCTACACGGCCGATCGGTGCCAGACTTTGATCGGCTTGGGCGCCTCCTCCATCTCGCGTTTTCCGAGCGGCTATGTGCAAAATGCGGCGGCAACGGCGGCCTATATCCAGCGGATCGAAAGCGGTATATTTCCGGGGGCGCGGGGGTTCGAATTCACGCAGACCGATAGGCTCCATGCCCGCGCGATCGAAGCATTGATGTGTGAGTTTGCTCTTGATCTGAATGAGATGGCCAAGGATCTCGGCCCCAGTGCGGAAAGTCTTGCGCCCTACCTTGACGCAATTACCACGCGATTTGCGCCCTTTGTCCGAAAGGTTGGCCAGAGGTTGGAAATCACAGCGGAGGGGCGACCATTGACGCGGATGATCGCCTCCGTGCTGGATCTCCATGTTCCGGAAGGTGTGCGCTACTCCCGCGCATCCTGAAGCTTTACGGCGGCAGGGATCTGTCCGCCGCAACCCACCGTTCCCTCATTTGGCTCAAAGCCAGTCCAGCGCCACCGGAGCGCATGCGTCATAGCGCCCGCGCTTCGGCCTAGGACGACGTCGATTGATCCGCCTCATCCATAAGATGCCTGATGTGTCTTGCGAAAAACCACGTCGCTGGCGCGCCGATCACCGCGCCGAGCAACAGTGACCAGCCCGTGCCGAGCACAGGCCCCCCGACCCAACTGAGGATCAGGGAGGCGAAAAACACATTCACCGCGGCAGCGCCTGCGCCGAATGGGTAGAGCACCAGTGCGATCTTACGGGTGGACCACCCCGTCCCGGTCATCGGCGCGAAACCAGCCATTGAACCGCCACCATGGCCGCGATCAAAGACAGGCAGGCAAGCGCATACCAAAGTTCTGCTGTGGCCGATTGGGCCTGCGGAATGGGGCGGTCAAACTGACTTGCCACGGCGCCGGATGCAGACACCACACAGGCCAAGAGAGAAGAAAGAATGTAACGCATGTCAGGTTTCCTGAGTGAGAGTACGATAGATATCCGGCAAGACGCGCGCGAGCTTGCGGCCGTCAGGTAAGAGCGTGAACCCACCACGCCCGAAGATCCGCGCGAACCAATCCTGTCCATCCTCGTCGATGACAATGCCGTGCAGAGCCAGCCCCGCATTTCGCGCTTCGCGCACCGCCATATGGCTGTCTTCGATCCCATGTCGTCCCTCGTAGTGATCAAGGTCATTGGGCTTGCCATCGGTCAAAACGATTAGAAGCCGCCGTGCGCTTGGTTCTTCGACCAGTTGCGCCGATACATGGCGGATTGCCGCGCCAAGACGGGTGTAGTGCCCGGAGGTTAGCGCGCCGATGTTTGCGGAAATCTGCGCGGACATCGGATCGTCAAATCCTTTGCAGCGGGTCAGAAAAATCCGGTCGCGTCGGAGGGACGAAAATCCCCAGATGCCAAGCCGATCTCCCAGCCCGTCGATGCCAACCGCCAATGCAGCCATTGTGTGCCGCGCCACTTCGATGACGCTGGTGTCGCCGATCGCGGCTTCGGTAGAACGTGAATTGTCGATCAGAAAGGCCACGGACATGTCGCGTTCGATCTGGCGCGCCGATTGCCAGATACGGTCCGAACCGCGCCCGGTGGCGCGCAGATCGGCCTGCGCTGTCAACAGCCCGTCAAGGTCCAGCTCCGTTCCATCTACCTGACGTGGTTGCAGGATGCGACGTGGGCGCAGGGCTTCGAACTGGCGCCGCACATCCCGTACGCGCCGCTCATCTGTTGAGAACGCCGCCCCTTCGGGCCGTGCGGGCGCGTCCAGAACACGGCAATGATCCGGCATATAACTGCGCGATTTGTGGTTCCATTCCGGGTAGGTATGCACCCCTGCCAAGGCTTCGTGATCGGCGTCTGAGGGCGACAGATCAAGATGCAACCGCAGCCGGGTCGCCGCTTTGCGCTCGTTCTTGGTGAGAGCAATTTCGTCCTGATCATCCGCCGCTTTCTGCGCGTTCTCGTCATCGTCGTCATGAACGCTGCGGTTGATGTTCATCGATTCCACCCAGGACAGGATCGATTCAAAACGGTGCATGATGAAACTGTCTTTGCGGTCGTTCTGCTCGTGATCCTTGCGCGCCCCAAGTTTGCGCTGCGCATAGGCGGCGGCGGGAGGGGCGGCCTGTGGTTCCGCAAGATCTTCGACCGCAGCAGCACCGGCCCCAGGCCGTGCAAGGCGCAGCCAGATTGGCACTGGCGCAATGGGCATATAGCTGCGCTCCGATTCAAACACCGGCAGTGGCCCGCCTGCCCCATTCAATTCGGCACAGACCGCAGCCTCCAGAAGCGCTTCCGTCGTCGGGCGCATCACGGCGAGCCGATGTGTCGCGCAAAACCGAGCCATTGTGTCATAGGCCTCGCGCAGGCCGGGACAGGCGGCATATGCGCCGCGCACCGCCACCGCATTCGCGCTGATCTGGGCGCAATCACGCGCGGGCGCTTCTTCGGGAAGACATATCTGCTCCATATCCGTCAGGGCGGCCAATGCTGTGAGCCAGAAGTAGGCCGCCTTGTTCAACCGCGGGTCTGGGAAAACCGCAAAGGCAGGCGGCAGGCTTAACCGCTCTCCGTCAAATTGCGCCACCCATTCGCGTTCTTGCCCCGCACCAAGCTTGCGCCGCAGGGGGCGGCGGTGTTGCATTGGCGTGGCCGCCGCTTCTGCCAGTTCCACGCCGGGCGCCCCGCCAAGGGCACGAAACAAGACCGCCAGACTGGGACGCAGCGAGCTAAGCGCAACTGCGGATTGCGGATAGACTGCATCAGCGCCGATCTCACGCGCCAGATCATGCCAAATATTTCCGACCGCTTCTTCCGGGTCCATGAGATCGAGCAGATGCATGAGGCCTATCCGTAAATCGTGCTGACAAGATCGCGCAGCGATTGCTGCACATCGAGCTCATCGCTCAAAGGCTCGATGACCGCCGCTTCCAGCGCCTGTTCAACCCCCATGCCACCAGCCATCAAGGTGGCGGCATAGATTAGCAGGCGGGTGGAGACGCCCTCTTCGAGGTCCATCCCCGAAAGCCTGCGAATATGTCCGGCCAAGCGCACCAAGGCTGTCACGCGTCCGGGGGCCAGCCCGCTTTCACGCGCAACGACCGCGGTTTCGGTCTCGGCATCCGGAAAGTCGAAGGAAATTGACAAGAAGCGCTGCCGGGTCGAAGGCTTCAGCCGTTTGAGCACATTCTGATAGCCAGGGTTGTAGCTCGCCACCAACATAAAGCCCGCCGGCGCCTGGAGCTCTTCGCCCGTCCGGTCGATCATCAGGCTGCGCCGCGTGTCGGTGAGCGGGTGCAAGACGACGGTCACGTCTTTGCGCGCCTCGACCACCTCGTCGAGATAGCAGATGCCGCCCTCCCGTACCGCGCGGGTGAGCGGTCCATCGACCCAGACGGTCTCCCCCCCTTTCAGCAGGTATCGCCCGATCAGGTCCGCCGCCGAGAGGTCGTCATGACAGGCCACGGTATAGAGCGGTTTGCCAAGCTTCGCGGCCATATACTCTACGAACCGGGTTTTGCCGCAGCCGGTCGGCCCCTTCAAAAGAAGGGGCAAACCGTTTTCATAGGCCGTCTCGAACAGGGCGCATTCTTGGCCTGTCTCACGATAGAACGGCAAAGCAGGCGTGGTTGCGATATTCATCGTCACTCTCCGGGTACAGGGTTTGCGGGGCCAGGTTCGATGATCTCCTCTTTGCGGACGACAAGCATCGCATAGAGGAACAGAAGTGCTCCGATCACCACCGCGACCCCCGCGCCAAAGCGCATCATGTAAAAGAGCGACAGACTGTCTTGCACATCCATATAGTAGTCACCCACGACTCGCTGCATGTGGGTCTGAATGGTGCCGGCAAAGGTCAGCACGAAGGTCATAAAGGCCATCCCGCCCGTCATCAGCCAGAAGCTCGCCATATTGAGCACTTGGTTATAAGGCGCTCGCTGGCGCAGCATCGGCATCGCATAGCTGAACATCGCGAGGTTCAGGGCCACATAGGCGCCGTAGAAGGACAAATGCCCGTGCGCCGCGGTGATCTGCGTACCATGGCTATAGAAGTTAACCCCGTGCAACGTGTGCAAGAACCCCCAGACCCCAGCCCCAAAAAAGGCCACGGTGCTCGATCCAAGCGACCACAACAAAGCGGCCTTGTTGGGATGGTTCTTGCGCCCTTTCCAGACCATGACAAAGGCAAACGACATCATGAGAAAGAAGGGGACCACCTCGAAGGTCGAGAAGATGGAACCAACCCATTGCCAATAGCCGGGCAGACCGATCCAGTAAAAGTGGTGTCCAGTGCCAAGGATGCCCGAGAAGAGCGCGGTGGCTACGATGACATAGAGCCACTTTTCCACCACTTCACGGTCCACGCCAGTAAGCTTGAGCAGCAAAAACGCAAGGATCGCCGCCATCACCAGTTCCCATGTCGCCTCGACCCAGAGGTGAACGACAAACCACCAGTACATCTTGTCCAGGCTCAGGTTGTCCGGGTTAATGAATGCGAAAATCCATAGCAGCGACAACAGCCACAATCCCATGAGCAGCACGCCCGTGATCGCAGTCTTGCGCCCTGCCAGTACCGTCATGGAGACGTTGACCAAGAAGATAACCGCCGCGACGAGAATGCCAAATTTGACCCAAAGCGGCTGTTCCAGAAACTCGCGCCCGCCATGGATGCCGACAAGGTAAGAACCGACCGCGCCCAAAGTCCCGACTACAAGGATGATAAGTTGCAGATAGGCCAGTTTGACGGACCAGATCTCCCGTTCGGATTCCTCAGGTATCAGGAAATATGCCGCGCCAAAGAAGCCCAGCAGCAGCCAGACAATCAGCGCGTTCGTGTGGATCATCCGGATGATGTTAAAAGGCAGCAGTTCCGATAGAAAGTTCGGCGAGACATAAACCCACCCCGCGAGCAGCCCCCCCAGAACCTGAATGCCAAATAGCCCCATGGCGGCGAGGAAATACCAGTAGGCTACTCTTTGTGTTTCGTATTTCATTGTATCTATCCCTTATCCCGCGTCATTGGGCGGCCAGCCCTGCGTGTCGGTCTCGTCAGCCCATCTGAGAAATTCTGCGAGACCCCGAATGTCTTCATCGGTCAGCTCATAGCGCGGCATCTGGCGGCGGCCTTCGATGCCGCTGGGCTGGGCTTCAATCCAGCTTTTCAATATCTCGAACGCGCCTTCTGGATCGTCCAGCACCCCCCAGCGGGTCATCACATTGCCCACCTCGGGGGCGAAATAGGCTCCCTCGCCGTGGAGGCTGTGACAGTTGATGCAGGAGTTCTCCTCCCAGATATGTTTACCGTGGATCACCTCCTCGCTCAGCGGCATGCCTGCTGTTGAGACGTCGACGACGTATTTGTGGGAATGGACGGTCATCCCGATGAAGACGACGACAAAGAATATCGAGCCTCCGTAGAAGATGTTGCGCGCCCGCGACTTGGTCAGAAATTCGGCCATGCGAAAAGGCTCCTTGGAACGTGGCATGGCATTGCTTACTGCGAATAAAGTGGCGAGAGTTTGTGCTGGCGCAAAGTTTGGGGAATTTTACCATCTGTTTGGCAAACGATAGTCTGCTATGCACTGCGCAACTGATAGCAAAATTCCATGGTTGGTATTTCGATGCTAAAAGGGATACTTCGGTGTCGCCCCTTTTCGTTAAGAATAAGTCGACGCGTCTATGATCTGCTCAGAGCGCTGAAACCCCGATCACAAGCGGGTGCAGTATTAGCAGTGCGACAAAGCCTCCGACCCCGGCAAA
Organism: Sulfitobacter sp. SH24; assembly: GCF_965641895.1. NCBI lineage: Bacteria > Pseudomonadati > Pseudomonadota > Alphaproteobacteria > Rhodobacterales > Roseobacteraceae > Sulfitobacter > Sulfitobacter sp. SH24. The sequence continues at coordinate 640,655 of NZ_OZ282575.1, read as the reverse complement.
CAGGCGGAACAGCGCGCCTCTCCAAGACCTTGGCAGTTGTAGATACGGAGCCCGAGAAACCGCTGCATTCAGGGCCTCCCATTGCGCCACGCCTATCTCTCGCCGTTTGCGCCGGTTGATCAGCGCTCGGCCTCCGATGGCGAAACTGCCCAAAACTCCGAACATTAGCACATGCGCCAGATCGCCATTCGGCAGCAGATGCAGCCCCGCCCACAGGGCCAGCGCCAGCAGCACTGGATGCCGCGTGAGCTTCACGATACCGGGCTGCTGTGGGTCAAATTCAGCATTCCGCGCCCCACCAAATGAAAAGGGATTCGGCCGCGCAATGGCGAAAGCGAGGATCAGGCAAACCACCAGCATTCCCAGATGCACCACATGCCGCTGCCAGAGCATCTGCGGCCAGAGTGAGACAAAAGGCGCCTGCCCCGCCGCCCAGATCAGCAGGGCAAGCATCCCCGTGGAAAGCAGTGTATAGCCAATGCCAAATCCCCGCGCCCCGATCCGCTCACTGATGCGCGTCTTTACTCCTGGGCGGACCGGGATCGAATGGGTGGCAAAGAACAGCGCAAAGACCCCGGCAAAACCCAACCAACTCATCGTGAACCCTTTGGCTTCGCCCGCCACAACGCTGGCCCATATGCCAGCAAGAAACCGGCAAAAGCAAACAGCCAGAAGAGGCCGGACAGATGCGTGGCGCCAGCCCAAAGCGGCGCGAGGCTGCGCAACGCGGTCGCCGCGATAATGCTGAGATAGACTGCTACCGTTACTCGATCCGCCTGCAAGGCCTGCCCGGTATGTCCCAGCGTGGCGCGAGACATCACGGCGAGTGTCATGGCGCCGATGGCCCCGCTCATCCACAGATGCTGCGCCGCCGCGCTACTGCCGCCCGTGACCAGCGCAAGGCCAAGGGCAAAAGCGCCGACCGGGATAAAGGCATAGGCGAGGTGCAGTATCCAGACCAATGGATCGCGCAGTGTCTGCAACGGCTTCCAGCGGGCTTGCCGGATAAGGTGCAGCCCTGCGAAGCACAAAAGAACGCCGCCGGTTATCGCCCCTTCGGGATGCAGGACCCAGAGCAGCAGCACCGGCAGGCTGACCAACAAGGTCAGCTTATCCAGGCGCTGCATCGGTGGTGCAGGGCGGGCCGGATTCTCCATGCGCGCCAACCAATTGCGTGTGAAAGATGGGATGATCCGCCCGCCGATCACCGCGATCATCATAATCGCCGTGGCCAGACCGAGCCGCAGCCCGGTGCCTTGCGCCGCGACGTTGCCCTGTAGCGCCTCCCAATGAAACAGCCCATTTGCCAATGTGAACACCGTCAGCAATGCGAGCACCACGAGGTTGCGCCAGTTCCGCCCCGCGATAATCTCGCGCAGGATCACAGCCCCCAGCACCAGTGGAAAGGCCAGATCAATCACTGGCGCGACGGCAGTCGGTAAACCTGCCGAAATCATGACCACCACGCGTCCGGCACACCAAAGCAAAAACAACGCCGCAAGCCGCCAGCCGACAATCGGCAAGCGCCCCGTCCAATTCGGCACGGCGGTGAGCAAGAACCCCGCCAGCACCGCGCCGAGGTAGCCAAAGAGGAACTCATGGGCGTGCCACGACAGCGGATCAAAACGGCTGGGAAGGTCAAGCCTGCCTGCCAGCACCAGCAGCCAGATCCCCATCGCAAAGATCACCCAGACCGCCGCGAAGAGAAAGAATGGCCGAAACCCATAGCTGAACAGCGCCGGGCCGTGCCATGCGCGCATTTGTTCTGCGGTTGTCTGTACCGTCATCTCGGGACCACCGTTGCTTTGCTGCGGCTAATGACAGTGCCGTCTTCGGCGCAGGTCAACCGAAGCCTTGTGCCTCCATAGAAAAACGTTAGGCGAAACCGCCCGGCGTCTTCATCCTCTCCGGTTTCATAGCGGCTGGTGATCTCTCCGCGCCGCATCCCGTCTTGCATCGCCGCAGGCTCAAGCCCCAAGAGCGGCCCAAGATCGACCGCGTCGATCACGGGTTGGCCATCCTTCATCGCGATTTTCATGGCGTGTCCCTTCTTTGCGTTCCTAGTTCGCGATCCTACTGCAACGAGGGCGCCGCGAGTTTGCTTTGGCGCAATCTCTTAATTGTTTTTAGGACTAAGGCTACGGATCTGAGGATGCCCAGGGGTAATGGATCCAAAGAGATTTCTAGGTAAATGCGAATGGTTGGTTAGACGGCCTGCCTTAATTAAATATGACGCCTTTGATCAATCAAGGACGCCGCCATTCCCGCTTGAAGCATAAGCGCCAAGAGGGCGTCAGTGACCAAGATGCTCCGCATGAAACCGCATGTGATCATTTACAAAGCTTGAGATAAAGTAATAGCTGTGGTCATAGCCCTCGTGCCGCCTCAGCGCCAGAGGATAGCCGCTAGCCTCAGCCGCCGCATCCAGCGCTTCCGGCCTCAACTGCTCGACCAGGAAATCATCCGCCTCACCCTGATCCACCAGCGCTGGCGGTCCTCCCTTGGCTCCGCGCATCAGCAGGCTCGCATCATAGGCCTCCCACGTCTTGCGATCTTCGCCCAGATAGGCGGAAAACGCTTTCTCCCCCCAAGGGCAATTCACCGGGTTGCAGATCGGGCTAAAGGCCGAGACTGACTTGTAGCGCTCAGGGTTGCGCAGCACCAAGACCAGCGCCCCGTGCCCGCCCATTGAGTGACCAAAGATTGACCGCTGATCGGTCACCGGAAAGGTCTCCTCGACCAGTTTTGGCAGTTCGTGCAGCACATAGTCATACATCTGGTAATGCCGGTTCCACGGCGCCTCTGTCGCGTTCACATAGAACCCGGCCCCTTGCCCCAGATCATAGGCATTCGCATCGGCCACATCCTCGCCTCGCGGGCTGGTGTCCGGCGCGACCAGCGCCACCCCCAGCTCCGCCGCGAGACGTTGCGCCCCGGCCTTCTGCACAAAGTTCTCGTCCGTGCAGGTCAGGCCAGATAGGTAATAGATCACCGGCACTTTTTGCCCCTGCGCCGTCTGCGGCGGCAGGTAGATCGCAAACCGCATATCGCAATTCAACAGGTCAGAATGATGGCTATAGTGTTTGGTCCAGCCGCCAAAGCCTTTGTTTGCGCTGGTGATATGAAGGGACATGCGGCACCTCGTAAGAAGAATTGATGGGCCGCGCTTGGCAAAGCGCGGCCCGTGATTTTAGCTATCGAAGTGGATGACCGAACGAATGCTTTTGCCCTCATGCATCAGATCGAAGGCCTCGTTAATGTCCTCCAACCCCATGGTGTGGGTGATAAAGTCATTCAGCTTGAATTCACCCTGCATGTAGCGCTCGACATAGTCAGGCAGCTCCGACCGGCCCTTCACACCGCCAAAGGCCGACCCGCGCCAGACCCGGCCTGTGACCAGTTGGAACGGACGGGTCGAAATCTCCTGACCCGCGCCGGCGACCCCGATGACCACAGATTCACCCCAGCCCTTGTGGCAGCATTCCAGCGCCGACCGCATGACATTGACGTTGCCGATACACTCGAACGAGTAATCCACGCCGCCGTCGGTCATTTCGACAATGACCTCTTGGATCGGCTTGTCGTGATTTTTTGGGTTGATGAAGTCGGTCGCGCCCAGCTTGCGGGCCAGATCGAATTTGCTTTCGTTAATGTCGATCACGATGATCCGGCTGGCCTTGGCCATCGTCGCACCGATCACAGCGGACAAACCAATACCGCCCATGCCGAAGATCGCAACGGTGGAGCCTTCCTCGACCTTGGCGGTGTTCATCACGGCCCCCATGCCAGTAGTGACACCGCAGCCCAGCAGGCAGACCTCTTCGAGCGGCGCTTCGGCGTTCACTTTTGCGAGCGAAATCTCGGGCAGCACTGTGTATTCCGAGAAGGTCGAACAGCCCATGTAGTGCAAGATTGGCTGGCCATCCTTGTAGAAGCGGCTGGTGCCGTCAGGCATCAGACCGCGCCCTTGGGTTTCCCGGATCTTTTGACACAGGTTGGTCTTGCCGGATTTGCAGAATTTGCACTCGCCGCATTCTGGCGTGTAGAGCGGTATTACGTGGTCACCCACGGCGACGCTGGTGACCCCTTCGCCGATGGATTCGACGATCCCACCACCCTCATGGCCGAGAATGACCGGGAACAGGCCCTCGGGGTCGTCCCCGGACAGGGTGAATGCATCGGTATGGCAAACGCCTGAAGCAATGATCTTGATGCGCACTTCGCCAGCCTTAGGCGGCATCACGTCGATTTCCTCGATCGAGAGCGGTTCGTTGACGGCCCAGGCGACGGCCGCTTTGCATTTGATGATATCGGTCATGGGTCTCACTTCGCGGTTAGGGCTAAATTGGGGGGTGACGTTGTATAGGACTGTCATTTACACTGTTTCGCATTGGCGATAATCCGGGGTTATTGAAAAACACCGTTACCCAGCGGCAATAATCGTGCCGCTGTTAAGATCGAAAGGATCATCATGCTGAGTTGGGAGGGGGTATCAGAATTTGTTGCCGTCGCCGAAGCCCAAAGCTTTACTGCTGCTGCCAACAGCTTGGGGATTTCCACTGCTCAGGTCAGCCGCCAAGTCGGCGCACTTGAGGCGCGACTGGACACCAAGCTGTTCTACCGCACCACACGCAAGGTCTCGATCACCGAGACTGGTCAGGTGTATTACAACCATTGCCGGCAGGTGCTTGACGGGCTGGCCGAAGCCGAGCGCGCGATTACCGATCTGCATCAGAGCCCAAAAGGACGGCTGAACCTTACAGCGCCGGTGACATTTGGCGAGAACCGCATCGCACCATTAGTGAACGATTTTCTCCAATGCTATCCTGACCTTGAGGTCAACCTCAAGCTGACCAATCAGCTGCTCGATCTTGTCGCGGAAAGCTACGATCTCGCAATTCGGCTGGGAGAGTTGGAAGACAGTTCCATGATGGCAAAGCGGTTGGCCTCTCGCAGGCATTTCACTTGCGCTGCGCCCGAATACCTTGCCGCTCACGGAACCCCGCACACCCTGTCCGAACTTGACACGCACAACTGTCTTCAAGGCACTTTGGGCTATTGGCGGTTTCAGGAAAAAGGGACCACCCGCCATATCCGGGTGAAAGGTAATTTACGCTGCAACAGTGGCGCGTCACTGGTTGATGCAGCGCGGAAGAACTTAGGGATCATCCAGCTGCCGGATTATTATGTCGAGGCAGAACTTCGGGCCGGGCGATTGATCTCTGTGTTGGAAACGTATCGCGCACCGGACGATGGCATATGGGCGATCTATCCGCAGAACCGGCATCTTTCGCCAAAAGTGCGACTATTGCTTGATCACCTTGGGAAAGGGTTGCGATGAACCGAAATATCATTGCTCTACAGTTTAAGAGGAAGTCAGGATGATCGTGAGGGAGCCACCAAGCGCGCTGAAGCTGTTTTTTGTCATGCAGCGATCGATCGTTCCGAAAATCACCAGCAGGATTATCGGGGTCGCTTTGCTGACAGCGGTTGTGCTGCTGATGGATCATCACGTTATCGTATTGCCAAGCAATTCCATGGCCGCCATGGGGATTTTTGGCGTCGCGCTGTCTCTGTTTCTCGGTTTTCGCAATAATGCTGCTTATGATCGCTGGTGGGAGGCCCGTAAGCTCTGGGGTGCGATGGTCGCCAATCTTCGAAATTTGGGCCGTCATCTGAGCATCTTTGTCTGAGAGGGCGGAGACGCAGCAGCGCGACAGGATGCGGCGGGTACTGCGCCATCTTGAGGGCATGCTGGCGCGATTTGATGGCATTGGCACTTGCCAAAATACATGGAGCCCGGAACTCAGAATGATACCGATGCCGCCCCAAGTCAAAGCATCCGGGAAGTCAGCAAAAACCAGATAGTCGGCGGCAGTGGCGCCGATAATCTCAGGACAATGGAACGGTGCAATTTGATCGAATGGTGGCGATATGTTCTGATATGACGTTGCTCTATCCGCCGGTAGAAGACATTTTCCTGACGAGTTATCCCCTGCGTAATGGTGCGCCTAAAATCAGGCGAGATGGTTTATGGGTTGAAAGGTCGTTCGTGATTTAACGAGCCGCAATGACCAAGGATAAAACGGCTCGTTTTAACCCAAAGGCTATTTGAGAAGCATAACCATCTCTTCGTAACCGCGCTCCGTTGCATGTTGAAGTGGGGTGACCCCGTCGCGATCGGGGATGGACTTATCGGCCCCTGCCTTGACGAGAATTTCCACGGTCCTGATGTGATCACGCCCGCCATCCCCCAGAACCACCGCCTCAATCAGGGCTGTCCATTCAAGGTTATTGACGTGATCGAGCGGCGCGCCCCCAGCGATCAGGCGGGCAACGACCTCGTGGTGGCCAAGATGCGCCGCAGCGATCAAAGAGGTGCCGTCGTAAACGCTGGTGACGAGATCCGGCTTGTTGCCCAATTCCATGGCAAGAGACACCAGCTCGGGGTCATTCGCCACTGCCGCGATCGTCAATACATCGTAGGCGCGGTTTTCGAGGGCATTCATGTCTGCGCCGCCCGTCGCAAGCGCCGAAAGAGCGTCGTCATGCGAGGCAAAAGCAGCGATATGCGCTGGCGTACGTCCTGAGCGATCCCGCATGTTCGGATCCTCTCCTGCTGCTATCAAGCTTTCGATTTCTGCCACCTGCCCTTTGTGGGCCGCGAGATGCAAGCCGCGGTACGACGCAATGTCAGAGGCGGACGGAGCGGTTTGTGCAAAAGCTGCGGCACTCAGTGACAGTGCGGCGGCGATGATCAAAGAACGAAGCATAGGGGTCACCTTTTAGTTGCAGTGACCCGCCTCATCAAAAGGCGGGTCATGTTTGCTCTATTCGGCACCAATGGCGTCAAGGCCGGCACGCGCGCATGTCTCGTCAATGGCACCAGATGGTGCGCCGCCGACACCGATGCCGCCAACCAATGCGCCGCCAATCTTGATCGGCAGACCGCCCGCTTGAATGACCAAACGGCTGTCCATGTCGCGCAGGCCACCGTTTTCAGGGTTTGCACCAATGAAGCCGGCCAAACCGGCTGTGTCACGGCCCATGCTGGCAGACGTAAATGCTTTGCCGGTGCTCGACCCAATGGTGTGCGGGCCTGCATTGTCAGCGCGGAGGGTCGCTTTGGTCACGCCGCTGCGGGCGACAATCGCGACGCTGACGTTGTGGCCCTCAGCAGCACAGGCATCGACTGCGGCTTGGGCTGCTTGTGTCGCCATATTGAGCGGAAGATAGGGGGCCGTTGGCAAGTCTTGCGCGAAAGTCGAGACGGGGGCCAGAAGTGTGGCCGCGAGGGTAAGTGAACGAATCATCGAAAGGTTCCTTTTGTTGAACAGATACTCCGGTTCTAATCCCGCCCAACAAATCGCAACATTCGTAGCCCTCGCAGGTATATCCGTAGTTCTACGGGTCGGCCTGCGCTTCCAGCCAGTATCGCGTCAACTCTGCTGCCGAAGATGTGCCTGCTTTGACCGCAATCGCGGCACGGTGGCTTTCAACCGTACGCGGTGACAGGCCGAGCGCATCTGCGATCTGTTTTGTGGTCAGACCTTTCGCGATCATCTCAAGCACTTCTTGTTCACGCATTGAAAGATTATGAACCAACGCGACGGCTTCGGCGCGTTCGGCTATGACTTGCTCTCGCCTTTCAAGCTCTGCGTGGCCCTTCTGGATTGCGTCGATTAGATCCTGTTCGTCAACGGGCTTGCTGAGGAAATCAATCGCACCATTACGAAATGCCCGTCTGCAGGCTTCGATATCACCATGACCACTGATGATGACAGTGGGCCACGTCATTCCCTGCTGGTTCAGCTTTTCTTGTAGTTTTAGGCCCGAGATTGCGGGCATCCGAATATCTAAAATCAAACATCCCTGCGACAGGTTCGCGGCTTGGTTCAGGAAAGCCTCAGGAGAGGCAAAGCTGCGCACAGTCAGCCCCACGGTCTCAAGCAATAGCGTTAGGGCGCTGCGCACTGCCTCATCATCATCGACCAAATAGACGTTTTTACTCATGCTGCTACCGTGTGGGCTGAAATCGGGAGGGACAAGCGGAACGTGGTCTCGACCGCGTCGGATAGATGCGCAATCTCACCCCCCATTTCTTCGGCCAGGCGCTGGCACAAAGCCAGTCCAAGCCCTGTCCCTTCAGGTTTGCCGGTGACAAAAGGCTCGAAGATGCGTGGTCTGAGGTGGTCAGGGACGCCAGGCCCAGTGTCGGTGACGTCCAAAATGGCCAATCCATTATCAACTCCGGTCCGGATCGTGACCCACGCCCCTTCAGAGGCATCAAGTGCATTTCGGACGAGGTTAAAAATGATCTGCTCCAGCTCGACTGGGTTCGCATCAACAAGATGTGAGGCCTCTTGAAGCGACAACACAATCGTAGCCCCTCTGCTCTTCGCCTCCAGTGCTAATAGGCGTTGTACCGATTGAGCGGCCTCATGAAGGGCGCAAGGTTTCAAAGGCGCGCGGTTTGGTTTGCTCCAGCGCCGCAGACGTTCAAGAATGTCCGCTGCCCGCTGCGCTTGCGCGACCGTGTCATCGAGCACTGAGCCAAGACGGTCAACATCCCCGCGGCGCAACAAGTGCCGACCGGCCTGCGCTTGGCTGAGGATTGCCGTCAACGGCTGCGCCAGTTCATGTGCCATGCCGCTTGCCATCTCGCCCATCGCATTGACGCGCGAGGCATGTGCCAATCTGGTCTCCTGTGCGCTCAGCTTGGCCCGATTTTCGGCCTCTTTGGTTCGCGCGCGCTGTTTTAGCCCGAGACCAGTCAGAAAGAGCAAAGCTGAAACCAATAGAATTGCAGTCAGTGCTTTTCCCATTGGCACGAGGTCTACGAGCCGAATGGCCAGGTCAGTTTGCAATATGAATGGCTGCGACGCGCTTCCAAGAGGCTTTGAAAACCCCAGCATCTCCTGCGAAGGCTGACCTACCAGCGCAGCCCGTCCGTCCGGCATCAGAAGGCGCAGGGACACTGATGGCTCTTTCCAAAATTGATCATCGGACGCGACCAAAGCCCGCGCATCAACGACCAGCGCCAGTCCATGCTGCGCCGCGTCGGTATTAGGAGTGCGCTTGACGACCATATAGTGGTCAGACCTGTTAGGCATCTGCGCCACCTGCAACGCTCCGGAGGAGTTGCGAGCCATCCGAACGACCAACGCGGCGTCCTCGTTGGCTAGGCTATGCAGCGTTTTGTTTATCGGCTCTGAGGTATCGAACGGAATTACGTTTATGGAGGTGATGCGCGGATAGAACCGCATGATCGTCGAACCCACGTCTATAAGTAAGTCCTGGCGCGCACCCTCACCTGCCAAAAATATGGCTGACAAAGACGTCAAATGTGCATCATGCTGATCAGCGCGCTGCGAGGCCAGTCGGTGGAGCGTGGAGCTTTTCGTTGTGAATTCGCGCACCAAACTCTGGCGTTCAAAAAATGCTAGCGCACATAGCGAAAGTGAAACGGCAAATACCCATATTCCAAGGTACCGGCAGACGGTATGCGAGTTTGAAAAAGTCATCCGTTTTCATCGCAGATGCCACACCAATCACCAATCCGTATTTATACGGTCATATGAAATGGCTTTGCTTAGGGTCAGGATTCATTACCAGTAGATGACGAGGGCGGCGAGGGCGATGGCCGAAAGGAAGACCTTCGGGCATCGGTCATATCGGGTGGCCACACGGCGCCAGTCCTTGAGTCTTCCGAACATAATCTCGATGCGATTGCGCCGCTTGTATCTCCGCTTTTCGTATTTGACCGGCGTCTTGCGCTTTTTTCGGCCTGGGATGCAGGCGCGTATCCCCTTGTTCTGCAACGCTTCTCTGAACCAGTCAGCATCATAGCCGCGATCCCCGGGTAGCCATTTGACCTTTGGCAGACCGCTCAGCAGGGCCCGTGCGCCGATGTAATCACTGACCTGTCCGGCGGTGACGAACAGGTCGATCGGTCGCCCCTGACTGTCGCAGATGGCGTGCAGCTTGGTGTTCATGCCGCCCTTGGTTCGACTGATCAGGCGACCACGCCCCCTTTTTTGGAGGCCATACTGGTCGCAGTTCGGTGGGCTTTGAGATACGTCGCGTCGATCATCACGGTCGTCTTCTCGCCGTGTTCTGCCGCCGGCCCGGCCATCATCCGCGCGAAGATGCCCTTCTCGCTCCACCGCTTCCACCGGCTGTAGAGCGTCTTGTGAGGACCATAGGCAGCAGGCGCATCGCGCCACCGCAAGCCATTGCGATTGCGATTGCGATTGATGAAGATAATCCCGCTCAGCACCCTCTTGCCATCTACCCGGGGCTTCCCGCGTGACTTGGGAAAGAAGGGCGCCAGACGCGCCATCTGCGCGTCGGTCAGCCAGAAAAGATCGCTCATATCACTGCTCCATTTTCCGAGCGGTGAATCATGCTGTGCGCGCGAAATCAAAGCATCCTGACCCTAGTCACAGCAGTGCCTTAGACCATCACAGCCTCTAAACTAGCCACCTTATCTAAGGCCTTTGCAAAGAAAGGACGAAACCCTTCCGGGTGCTCGCTCATCGGGAAATGGCCCAGTTCGTCCATAACAGACAGGGTCGCCCCCGGAATTGCCTTTGCAGTACGCGCTGCATCCTCGGGGGTGCAGGTGAGATCGTAGGCCCCAACGATGATATGCACCGGCGTGCGGCTTGTATCAATTTGTGGCAGCCGTGCGATCAGACTGTCATCCTTAGTGTAAAAGCTAAGGTCGCCGCGGAATACACCGGGGCCGCTTTGCATGAACATCCAAAGCGTATTTGCCCGCTCTGCCGATGGCGCGTAGGGCGAGATATTGGCCGAGACAAGCGCCGCACCCATCTCTCCGCCATGGGCGTCGGGACGGTGGAACCAGTCAATGTCGTACCACGCGGGCTGAAAATCTGAGGCTTCGATAGCAATGAACCCACTAAACTTTTCCGGATGCAAAGCGGCAAGCTGCAGCGCGATACGTCCCCCCATGGAGCAGCCAGCAAGCACAGGACGCTCCAACCCAAGCCCCTCGATCATTGCAAGGATGGTTTCGATATATGCGTCGGTGGTGAGCAGGTATTCCTCGGTCTCGAACCCTTCCGGCGGCAAGGATTTCCCGTGCCAAGGCATATCGAATGCAATCAAACGGTATGCGGCGGTAAGGTCGGTGTCGTTGAGCAAATGGCGCCATTGCCGCGTATCAGCACCGGCTGTGTGCAGGCAGAGAACAGGGCGGCCCTGCCCTGCTTCTTCGAAATAGATACGTCGGGCGGCGCCTTCGACCTCGATGGTGATGTAGCGGCCAGTAATCGGTTCGATGCTCATGCGGATACTCCCTCCTGCGCGCGTGCGATGCCCAAAACTTCCTTGAAGAAACGAAGGTTTTTCACGAGACACAGGATGTCCCCGTCAATCCGCCCCCGTCCAATCTTCACCAAGCCAAAGATGTCATGAAATCCAGGTTCCGGGCGCGGCTGCCAGAACTTGCCCAAGGCCTCAGCGTCGGTGCGAAGCGCGAAACGCCAAGGTGTTTTGCGGCTCGGCCCCTGTTCGATCTGGGTGATATGCCCCTTTTCGAAGGACAGGTAATATTCGTCGCCATCCACTTCGATAAGGACCGTCTCAGAAAAGAGCCGCCCGAGCCGCAAAAGATGCGGCGACTTTGCGAGTGTGGCTTGAATACGCTTAAAATTCTCGATCACCTGAGCCTCCCATACATGGATGCAAGCTTGGTGCCACGATCCCCCATCCGCGCGCCATGCCAACAGGGGTATGGGGTGATACTCTGAAACCAGCGCAGCATGCCGAGGGACGCTCGGCCTGCGGCGCGGTATCACTCAATACCAAGACAGGCATTGGGCAAAGGACCCCGATCGCGGATGGTCAGTTCAACGGGAGTGCAGACGCAGCTCGCTCCCAGACTGCCAGGAGGAGGAAACCATGGGCATCGTTAACCAAGACAATATCACCGCCGTCGTGACAGAGAGCCTCGGTAAACACGGGGATATCAGCAGCCGCGAGCGCGAGATCGCGACATCAATGATCAAGCACCTGCATGGCTTCATTAAGGATGTAAAACTCCAACACCATGAGTTCCTCGCCGCCTGCGACTACTTCGCACGCGCCGGCAAGCTGTGCGATGACAACCGGCAAGAGTTCATTCTGTTGGGCGATATCTTGGGTCTCGAAGTCCTTGTCGATATGATGACGAACCCGGTCGAAGGCAAAGAGAGTGAATCCACCGTGCTGGGGCCGTTCTATCGGGAAAATCCGCCAGTGCTGCCCAAGGGCGCGTCGATCATTCAAAAGCACTTCGAAAATGAAGAGACTGTCTTTTTCGAAGGTCACATCAAAGACGAGAATGGCAATGGCATTGCCGGCGTGACGCTCGACGTTTGGGAGGACGCGCCCAATGGTATCTATGAAAACCTCGATCCTGATCAACCGGAATACAACCTGCGAGGCCGCTTTGAGACGGATGAAAACGGCCATTACGCATTTATCGCCGTACGTCCGGTCCCCTACCCCATTCCCGATGATGAAACCGCTGGCGAGTTACTGCGCTTCATGGGGCATCACCCGAACCGCCCCGGCCATATGCATTTCATGATTTCCAAAAACGGCTATCGCCCTCTGATTAGCCAAATCTATGATGCCGATAGCGCGTGGCTTGACGATGACAGTGTCTTTGCCGTGAAGGAAAGCCTGATCGGCAAGTTCAACCGGGCCAGCCAAGACCTAGGTACGGACCTGCATTTCGAGTTCGATTTCGTCCTCAAAGAAGGCGCGGTTTCGCAGGCCGTGGCCGCCGAGTAATTTCTCACACCTCCCTGTGAACTGGCCCCCGTCCTGCGGGGGCCTTTTTTTGTGAGTGGGGATCACATAACATCAGCTTTCGGGGGGAGCGTCACAATGAATTTCAAGCAGCTCAGCTACTTTATCGCCGTGGCGGAAGAGCTTCACTTTGGCCGCGCCGCGGAACGTCTCGACATGGCGCAGCCGCCTCTGAGCCGCCAGATCAAGCAATTAGAAGAAGACCTCGGCGCGGTGCTGTTCAATCGGGGTCGAAGCTCCATCAGCCTGACACAGGCCGGTGAGCGGCTGCTTCATCGCGGAAAGTCGATCATCGCTCAGTTGGATGATACGCGGCTGGAATTGCGCCGCCTCGGCCAAGGGGCGGAAGGCAGGCTGCGGATTGGCTTCGTAGGGTCGGCGACCTTTGGGATTTTGCCCAATATCATCCGATCTTACCGCGCCAATTACCCCGAGGTTAACCTCAGCCTCATTCCGATGAACAACGCGGACCTGCATCGTGCTTTGGTGTCGCGCGAGTTGGACGCGGTGTTTGCCCGCCCTACCCTGAAGGACCCTGAGTTTCTCTCTAAGCATCTTGCCGAAGAAAAACTGATCCTCGCGCTTCCTGATGTCGTTGATACTGGAGGGCGCACGGTAGCACGGCTTGAAAGATTGATGACCCACAATCTGATTTTGTACCCGGAGCGGCCACGCCCTAGCTATGCCGATATGGTCCTCAACGCGGTCAAGGAGGCGGGGTTTGAAGCGCCCTTAAGGCTATGGTGTATGGACCTTCAAACTGCCCTAAGCCTCGTGGCGGTGGGCGAAGGGGTTTGCATTGTTCCGGAGTCTGTCTCGAGCGCGCCGCGCAAAGGCATGAAATTTCTCAATATTGAACCCGAAATTGCGCGCACCGAGTTATCGGTGAGTTACCGCCTTGATGATCAGGGAGTCCACGTCAAAAACTTCGTGAATGTCGCCCAGAAAGTCTCCCGAAGCAGCCCCCTAAAGAGGTAGACTGAAGACTGTCCCTCTCGTAAGCCTCGGCCTGCCGTGTGTATCACACGCCAAGCCAAGTGTGTTGAACCTCTCCGTTCGCCCTGATCTCCGCTGCGGTCCCAGACCAAACAACCTGTCCCTTGCCAACGACCACGACGTCGTCCGCGAGTGATGTGGCAAACCCGAAGTTTTGTTCTACGATAACCATCGACATACCGCCGTCTCGCAGTTCCTGCAGCTTGTCATGCAGCAGCTTGACGATGATGGGGGCCAAGCCTTCTGTCGGCTCATCGAGTATCAGCAATTCCGGGTTCATGAGCAGACCGCGGGCAATGGCCAGCATCTGTTGCTCGCCCCCCGACAACTGGGCCCCGCCGTTGTCCATGCGTTCTGCAAGCCGGGGAAAGACCTCCAACACACGTTCCATTGTCCATTCGGCCTTTGGCCCACCGAACCGTTTGGCGGCAAGCTCAAGGTTTTCCCGCACTGACAGGGACGGAAAGATATCGCGCGTTTCTGGGACATAGGCGATCCCGGCTTTGGCAATATTAAAGGGCTGCGCGGCGATCGGCGCGCCGTTGAAAACGATGTCTCCAGACTTCAGCGGCAGTAACCCCATGATCGTTTTAAGTGTCGTGGACTTTCCCGCCCCATTGCGTCCCAGCACGGCCAATACACTGCCCTTCTGCGCCTTCAGAGAAAGACCATAAAGAACTTGGGTCTCACCATAGCCGGATTCGATGGCATTAAGTTCAAGCATCTTCCCAACTCCCCAGATAAATCTCTTTCAACAAGTTCGACCCCCGGGCCGCCTCCGGCAATCCGTCAAAGACCACTTCGCCGTAATTCAGAACGGTGATGGTATCCGCGACATCAAAGGCCAGATCCATATCATGCTCGATAATCAGCATGGTCAGATCACGGGGCAGATTGTTCAGCAGGTCGTGAAACCCCTTGGCCATTTCTGGGCCCACGCCACTGGTGGGTTCATCCATCAGCAGCACTAGCGGCCGCGTAGCGAGCGCCACGCCGACTTCCAGCTGCCTTCGGACCCCATAGCTGATTTCCGAGACTTTGGCGTCGAGATAGGGCAGCAACATAACCTGTTCGGCGACTTCCGCAACGATCTCACGGACTTCGGGTTTCGACAGGCTGTCTGACCACAGGCGCGTCGCATGGCCCGTATGAACCGCCGCTGCTAGCCCGAGATTTTCCCTCACGGTCAGCCCATCGAAGAGTGTGTTCTTTTGGTAGCTGCGTGACAGACCGCGACGTACCCGCTTCGCAACCGGCAAGGTCGTTACATCCTCGCCTGCCAAATGAATGCTTCCGCTACTCGGGGTCAGTTCACCGACCAATTGATTGAATAGCGTCGTTTTGCCTGCGCCATTAGGCCCAAGGATGACCCGCCGTTCGCCGCGCTCCAGCTTCAGGGAAATATCTCGGGTCACATGGACCGCGCCGAAACTCTTTTCCAGATTACGTGTCTCAAGCATCGGTAACAACCTCCCGTGCAGCGCGGGTGGCGGGCCGATTGGTGCCTCGGCGGCTTTTCCAGACACTCCAACGGCCTTCGATAAAGCCGTAGATTCCGTTTGCCCGGCTCATCACTACGGCAATCAGGACAACCCCCACCACAAGGTGCCAATAGGTCGTCACAGCGCTCAGCTCATGCTTGAGCAGGACAAAGACGACGGCGCCGACAAGCGGGCCTACCAGTGTGCCCAATCCGCCAAGGATGACCACGACAAGTGCCTCGCCCGAAACGGTCCAGCCCAGCAGGCCAGGAGAGATATACATAATATGCTGGGCCGTCAGCGCCCCGGCGAGGCCAGCGATCATGCCCGAAAGCCCGAAGACATCCGCCTTTACCCGCCAGACTGTCAGCCCAAGCGCCCGCATGCGTTGTTCGTTGTGCATGACGCCCGTCAGCGAACGGCCAAGACCCGATCGCAGGATCAGAACCGACATCAGGTAGACCCCTGCGAGCGCCACCAGACAGAACAAAGCAAAGCTGCGGCTGTCGTTGAGGTCTACGCCAATCAAGGTGAGGTCAAGACGCGAGATGCCCCCCAGCCCATCATCGCCTCCGAAGAGCGGTGCTTCGAAAATATAGGAGTAAGCCATCTGACCGAAAGCCAGCGTGGCCATGATGAAGTAAATCCCGTGGCTGCGCGAACAGACCGCACCAATCACCCAAGCCGCTGCGCCGGTAATAGCGATCGCGGCACCCATGGCCATCAGAGGCGTTGCGCCGAACTGGGTAGACAAGAGCGCGAAGGCGTAGGCCCCCACTCCCATCAGCGCGCCGTGGCAGAGTGAGACCATACCGCCAAAGCCCGCGACAATGTCGAGCGCCAAAACCAGCATAGCAAGGATCAGGATCTCGGTCAGGATTTCGAGGCCGAAATACTCGGCCGCAAAGGCCTGAAACAGTGCCCCACCAGAGAGCATCACCAAGAAAGCGTAGCGAAGTGTATTGTGGCTGAACATCAGCTTATCCTTTCGCCGGAAAGAGGCCCACTGGCTTGATCACAAGGACCGCAGCCAAGAGCGCATAGATGAGAACGGAGGCCAGTTGTGGGGCAAGCACAGCGCCAAAAGTCTGAACGCAGCCATAGATCAGCGACCCGGCAATGGCGCCTTTAAGCGATCCAAGCCCACCGATCACAATCACGATCAGCGTCGGGATCAGGATTTGCAGCCCCATGTCAGGCGTCACGCTCAGCAAGGGCGCGGCCACCGCACCGGCCAGACCTGCAAGCGCGCAGCCCACGCAGAAAACGATAAAGAACAGCCGCTCGACGTTAATGCCCAGGCAGGCGGCCATAACATCATTGTCGACGCCCGCTCGGATCATTGCGCCGATTTGCGTGCGCCGAAGGACAAAGCCCAAAGCGGCGAGGACGGCCAGACCAAGGGCGATGATGAACAACCGGTAAGTCGGGTATTCCACCCCAAGAAACGCCGTTCGCCCTTGAAAGACATCAGGCACTGCAATGCCAAGCGCCAGATCGCCCCAAAAGATGCGGGTGAGATCGAGCAGCGCGAAGATCAATCCGAAGGTGACAAGCACCTGCGCCATCGGACCAGATTTCCGCATGCGCTTGATCAGGCCTGAGTAGAGCAACATGCCGACACCGGCGACAGCGACCGGCGCCAGAAAGAAACCCAGCCAATAGCCGCCAACCGCCGCGAGGGAGGCCGCGAAATAGGCGCCGAGCGCGTAGAGCGCCCCATGCGCGAGGTTCACGAAATGCATCAACCCAAAGATCACGGTCAGGCCGATAGAAAGAAGAAACAATAGCATGGAAAGCTGCAGCGCGTTCAGCGCTTGAAGTATCCAAAAGCCAAGGTCATGTGACATGGAAGGCCCTCCTTGTTGGAAAGACCCGGCCGCAGATACGCGGCCGGGCTACTGGCATCAGTTTGAAACCGGAGCCATCTCACAGCCGTTGGCGGGGTCCGCTTCCGCAGGAAGCTTCGCCAAGACTTTCTGTGTCTGTCCGCCATCGCCCGCGACCGTCTCGTAGACGTAGATCGGCTGGACGATATTGTTGGTCGCAGGATCAATCGAAAGCGTCCCGCGCGGGCCATCAAACTTGACCTTGCGCAAGGCGTTGGCGAGGGTTTCGCGATCCGTCGCACCTGCTTTTGTCGCCTCGATCAGCGCGCGGGCCGCGTCATAGCCATGCACTGCAAACTCGGAAGGCGCACGGCCCGTCTTCTCCTTGAAGGCCGATACAAAGGCAGCATTCTCAGGGCTATCGATCGTCGGCGCATAATGGAGAGCGGTGATCACCCCTTCGGCGGCGGGACCTTCGGCATTCACGTAAAGCGGAGACGTCAGAAAGCCGGAACCGTAGAGCGGCAGATCGGCCTTCAGGCCAAAGCTATCGTACTGTTTCACGAAGGAGATCGCCTCACCACCCGCATAAAAGACGAACACCGCATCAGCGCCACTGGATTTGGCTTGGGCCAGATAGGGTCCGAAATCCTGCGTTTTCTGGAACGGCGTGTATTCCTGCCCGACGATCTCTCCGCCCGCTGCGGTGAATGTCTCGGTAAAGCCGCCAATCATCTGCCGTCCGGCGGCATAATCAGGCGCGAGGGTATAGACCTTGCGGATCCCCTGCTCATACATCCATTTGCCCATCGGGCGGTTCACCTGCCCGTTGGAGAACGACATGCGCGTGATATAGGGCGAACAACTGACCCCGGTGGCCTCGTCGTTGCCGGCGTTGGCGACGATCAGGGGAACGCCGGCACCATGTACCATATCACGCACAGCACCCAGAACGCCGGAACTGACGATGCCCACCATGACATCAACCTTATCCTGAAGGATCAGCTTTTTCGCTTTGCCCAGGGCGACCGGGGGTTTCACCTCGGTATCCTCGCTGACAATCTCGAATGTTGCATCGGTTTCCGAGCCGAACTTTTCGATGCCAAGGTTGAAGCCTGCTTCGATCTCATTGCCAAGCGAGGCGTAAACCCCTGAGAAAGGCAGCAGCATACCGACCTTGAAGTCTTCCGCAGCGGCAGGCACAGCCAGACCGGTGGCGAGCCCAAGGGCCGCCAGAATAGTACGTTTCATTATGTTCTCCTCCAGTTGAACTAAGACCCCCCCTCAGGGTCTAACCAAGATCGCCCCCACCCACCGGCACCGTGACGCCGGTGATGTAGGACGCGTCATCCGACGCCAGAAACAGGATCGGACCTGCCTGTTCGTCGAGTGTTCCGTAACGTTTCATGAAGGAGGACTGGATCGTCTGGTCGACGATGGTCTGATACCAGTCCTCGCGTTGTTCTTCTTCGGCATTCGGATTGCGCGGCACCACGCGCGCGGGCGCTTCGGTGCCACCGGGCGCTGTCGCCACCACGCGAATGCCCCGCTCGGCCATCTCCCAGGCAAGGTTCGCGGTGATCGCGTTCACCCCCCCTTTGGCCGCGCCGTAGGGCACGCGGTTGAGCCCCCGTGTGGCGATGGAAGATACGTTGACGATCACGCCACTTTCGCGTTGCAACATATGGTCGATCGCAGCACGACAACAAAACAGTGTCGGGAAAAGCGAGCGACGTACCTCTGCCTCGATCTGCTTTGGCTCATAATGCTCATAGGGTTTGGCCCAGATGGTGCCGCCCACGTTGTTGATCAGGATGTCAATCTGGCCCCAGAGATCGACGGCCTTTTGCATGGCCTTTGCGCAGCCGGTCCATGTTTCGAGGTTGACGCTGATCGCTTGGGCCTCCCCCCCGGCGCTGCGGATCGCTTTGACCACCTCGTTGCGGGCGGGAGATCGGTCGACGATCAGAACCCGTGCGCCCTCTTTCGCCGCGCGCTCTGCCACCGATCGACCGATGCCCTGCGCCGCACCCGTGGCCACCATAACCTTGCCTTCGAAACGCGCGCTCATGCGGCTTCTGCCGAGGTTTCTGTCGGGTTGAACTTTTCATAATGAAAGCTCACCGGTGCCACGCCCAATGTGTCGAAGTGAGACCGCACCGCATCCACCATGGGCGGCGGGCCGCAAAGGTAGACATCGCAATCCCCCCCGCAAAGGTCTTCTGCCGAAAGGTGATCGGTCACAAACCCCTTGCGGTCGTGCGCCTCGTCCTCTGCTGCGAGGACGGTCACGACGGTGACATTGCCAATCTTCTCGGCCAGCGCGTTGACCCGGTCCAATTCGACCAGATCGGCCGCACGGGTCACCGCGTAAAAGAGTTTGATGGGCTGGTCGGTCCCCTGCTCGGCCAATTGCTCCAGCATCGACAGGAAAGGTGCGAGGCCGGTGCCACCTGCCAGCCAAAGCTGGTTGCGTTCGATGGGGCGCAGGTAAAACGCCCCCATCGGACCAGTGAGCGTCACCTGGTCGCCCGGTTTGGCCCGCTCGCTCAGATAGCTGCTCATAACCCCACCGGGCAGATTGCGAATCAGGAAGGTCGCCTCATCACCGCCCTGCGCGGAAGAGAAGGAATAGGAGCGGTGCTGTCCGGTTCCCGGGACGGTCACATTGACATATTGCCCGGGCAGGAAACCCATGGGTTTGGCCAGTTTCAGCTTCAGGCTGAAGGATGTCTCAGAAAGGGTTTCGACGGCCAGCACCTCGCCTTCGATGGCTTCCGGCGCAGTTTTGCAGGCAGCGGATGATGTCGGCACGCGCAACACACAGTCGCTTTCGGGTATCATCTGACAAGTCAGCACATAGCCCGCTTCGGCTTCCTCGTCGCTCATGGACTCGTCCATGTAGAACTCAAGCTCGTAGGTGCCTTTTTCGGCAAAGCATTTGCAGGTGCCGCAAACACCATCGCGACAATCCATCGGCAGGTTGATTTTCTGCCGGAAGGCCGCATCCGTTACCTTCTCATCGTCATCGCATTGGATGACGCGGGTGACACCATCCTCGAAGTTCAGGGCGACATTGTAGCTCGTCATGGCATGCTCCTCCCTTGGCCACGCAGCCTGCCGGGCTGCGCGGGGGTGTAGTGGCTCCCGACTGAACGGGATCAAGTGTGGTAGACGTCGATCACGTGGTGGATGTGGTCGTTCTTCAGGACTACTTTTTTGTCAGTGATCAACGGCTTGGGGCCGGTGATGTCGACCGTGTAAAAAGACGTGCCCCAGTGTTGGTCAGTCGCACCGTAGCGGTAGCTCAGCGTTTGCCAGTTGAAGCGCAGCTTGATCTCGCTGCCGGTGCGGGCCAGCACCTCGATACCAGAGAGGTAATGATTGGTCCGTGGCTCAGGCAGTGACGTGGCCGATGACCGGTCGGTCTTAATCCGAAAGACGCGATCCTCAATGCCCTGTTTGTTGGGATAGTACATCAAGGAGATTTCGTTCGCCGGGTCTTCAGTCAGCGTATCATAGTCATCCCAAGCGGGCATCCAGAAGGGGCAATCCTTGTGGTAGAAGGCCAACCAAGTGTCCCAGTCCCGGTCATCGAGGGCGCGGGCCTCTGCGAAGAGAAACGCTTGGATCTCTTCATAGCTCATGGCCGAGGTAGCCTCTGTGCGGTCAAGTGTTGCAGTGTTCATGTCGGCCCCCCTTATTCTGCTGCCAAAGTCGCATCGGGCGCGTTTTCGCGCTCCTTTGCGATGGCTTGGTTCATGCGCTCTTGCCAGTTGCTGTGCTGGATCACGAAAAGCCCTTCGTCTTCCGTCCGCGCGCCAGATAAGATCGGGTTGATCCCCAGCTTCTTGGCATCCTCATCCGGCCCTTTGATCCACTGTGTCGCCCCGCGGGTGAGGTCGTTCCATTTGGCATGTGCGGCACCGGCATAGCCGCGCTGTGTGGCCCGAAATTCTTCGGTATCATCCGGTGTGGCCATCCCTGAGGCATTGAAGAAGTCCTCGTACTGCCGAATGCGGCGGGTCCGTGCTTCCTGGCTCTCCCCTTTCGGGGCGATGCAATAGATGGTCACTTCGGTCTCATTGACGCTGATCGGGCGGAAGACCCGGATCTGCGAACTGAACTGATCCATCAGGAAAACGTTTGGATAGAGGCAGAGGTTGCGCAACACACCTACCATCCAGTCGGCTTTGGTTTCGCCGTGCTTTTCAGTCCATTCCTCAAGGCGCGAATATCCCGGACGGTTGGTCGGATCGGCCCATTCGGTCCAGAGCAGGATGTGACCGTTCTCATAGGCGTGAAAGCCGCCCCGCTGCTTGGCCCATTTGCTTGCATCCGTTGCCTTGATGTCGTCTTCCTTACCATCGTCGGTGCGGTGGGCCGTGGTCGCCACATAGTTCCAATGAACCGCCGAGACGTGATAGCCATCGGCCCCATTCTCGGCCTGTAGTTTCCAATTGCCGTCATAGGTGTAGGTCGACGAGCCGCGCAGGACCTCAAGCCCCTCGTCGGCCTGATCCACGATCATGTCGATCATCTTGCAAGCATCGCCGAGGTAGTCTTTCAGCGGCTGAACGTCCTCGCTGAGCGAACCGAACAGGAACCCGCGATAGCTCTCGAACTTTGCCACTTTGGTAAGGTCGTGGCTGCCGTCCGTATTGAACTGCTCAGGGTAGCCTGCGCCTTTGGGGTCTTTGACTTTCAAAAGCTTGCCGGTGTTGGAAAAGGTCCAACCGTGGAAGGGACAGGTAAATGTCTTTTGATTGCGACGTTTGAACCGGCAAAGCTGCGCCCCGCGGTGCGAACAGGCGTTCACCAGCGCGTGCAGCTCGCCATCCTTGTCACGGGTGATGACAACCGGCGTGCGCCCCATCGTCAGAGTAAAGTAGTCGCCCGGGTTCGGGATCTGGCTTTCATGCGCCATGTAGATCCAGTTGCCTTCGAAGATATGTTTGATCTCCAGTTCGAACATCTCTTCATCGGTGAAGATGTCCCGGCGGCAACGGAATACACCGTTCTCCGGATCATCTTGGATCGCGCCGTCAAGGCGCGTCTGGAACTCATCGAGATTGGATTGCGTGAACATTTGGTCCTCCTCCTAAACGCCGTCACGCTTCTCCAGCGTGTCGGCTGATTTTTTCGTTTCCCCCGCTGGCAATCAGCCGGCGATGGCTTTCATGCTGCGTTGCGCACCACGTCGGAATGCGGCGATCTTGTCGGGGTCGAGTGTGACACCGATGCCCGGGCCGGACGGGACTTCGACACAGAAGTCGCGGTAAATGAGCGGCTCCGCGAGGATCCCGTCTGTCAGCAACAAGGGTCCGAAAAATTCGGTGCCCCAGTGCAGGGTCTCGATCGTCGCAAAGAGTTGCAGCGCTGCTGCGGTGCCCAATCCGGTCTCAAGCATGGTGCCGCCGTAGAGGCCAAGACCAGCGGCCTGACCGATGGCGATAACCTCCGAGGCGCGCTTGAGCCCCCCAGACTGGGCAACTTTCACGGCGAAAACGTCGGCGCAATTCTCACGGACGGCAGCCAAAGCGTCCTCCGGGCCGTTTAGAGCTTCATCCGCCATGACGGCGATCTCATAGCCCTTGGTCAGTTCGGCCATCGCCCGGCGATAGCGCGCGGCGACAGGTTGTTCTACCAGCTCACAGCCAGCATCCTGCAGCCCCTTCAAACCCCAGCGTGCTTCCTGAAGGGACCAAGCCGTGTTGACGTCCACCCTCACGCTTGCCGCGTCTCCCACGACCTGCTTGATACGCGCCACATGCGCGACATCCTCCCGCACGGACCGCTTTCCGATCTTCAGCTTGAAGATATTGTGACGCCGGGTTTCGATCATCTCCTGCGCTTCGGCGATGTCGGTATCGGAATTTCCCGATGCCAAGGTCCATGCGACGGGCAATTTCTGGTTTACCGCCCCGCCAAACAGTTGCGAGACCGGAACACCGAGCCGTTTGCCCAACCCGTCCCACAGCGCGATTTCAACCGCGGTTTTGGCGATGCGGTTGCCTTTTACCAATTTGTCGATCAGTTGGATCGCGCCGTTCACATTATCAGCTTCACGGCCCAACAAGAGCGGCGTGATATAGGTATCAATTGCAGATTGGATGCCCTCAGGGCTTTCGGCCCCGTAGCTCAGACCGCCGATGGTCGTGCCCTCACCGATCCCTTCCGACCCATCAGAGCATCTGATCCGAACCAAGACAGCGGTCTGCGTGCGCATCGTCGCCATCGAAAGCACGTGTCCTCGGATGGTCGGGATGTCGAGGATCATCGTTTCAATTTGGTCGATCTTCGTCATGGGTTCACCGCATCTGCAAGTTTTCATCTGCAGCACAGAATGCCCGCCCTATTCGGATTCTGTCGATGATGGGTGGGGTCTTGGGTGATACCCTGCGATTTCACGCGCCGCGTGGCTCCTAGACAGCGTTCATCTTTTGGTCAGCCGCAGGCACAAATGCGTTCAGGCTCTCGGTGCAGTCCCGCATTGACACTTTCCGCTTGCTCGACGTCAATCATCCGGGTCGAGAGCAGCCTTATAATCTTCAGAGGTTACCCATCCCCCGAGCCGCGCGAGAAGACCGTTAAGCGTGGTAAGCTCGTCCTCAGACAGCGGTTGGGTCAGCACCTTCTCCAGCCGATCGGAAATGCGCCTGCCAATTAGGCGCATCTCTTTTCCTTTTGGCGTGGTCGACAGAAAGAAAACCCGCGCGTCTTTGGGGGAATTCTCGCGTTGGATCAGCTCTGCGGCCAGCAGGTTCTGGATGATGCGCGAGGTAAGACTGCGCTCGAACCCGCTGATCTTAGCGAGTTCAGCGAACGTTGTGCCGGGCGCATCATCTACCAATCGCAACACCCGCAAATCGCGGATGCGACATCCGGTTTCCCTGAGAAATATCTCGTCATTCGCGGCAATGGCTTCATCGGCGAGGATATTTAGCCGATAGGTCAAACGCTCGTTTTTGAAGGTCGAGTTCTTGGTCATTCGTTGCTGCTGCCCGCTCTGTTGAGAAATTACCAAAACGGTATCACCCGTTACCTTGCTTGGCGCAAAACGCATAAATTCACAAGAATCCCGCTTGCGATAATTATCTTAAGCTGCAATCATCTTAATGTGAGATTAGTTTTAGGCCCGCGCTGGTATGGCCGCAAGGCTAAGCACGTTTGCGATGAACGGGGGCTGAGCACATGATTTCACTGCCATGAGAGGCGGCTGCGACCGGGCGGGAGGCCCGGGCGCACAGCTCCGCAGAATTTTCTGATAAAACCGAGGGAGAAATACCGATGATAGCAGCAAGAGCCCTGTGCTTTGGCCTGACGACGGCCGCATTTGCAACGACGGCGATACAGTCCGCCAGCGCAGAAACACTTACCCTTTCGTCTTGGGTGCCACCCACCCATTTCGTCCATACCGACTTTCTGGTGCCGTTCACCCAAAAGGTCTCCGAAGTGACAGAGGGCCGGGTCACCGTGACGATCCTGCCCGCGCCGCTGGCCAGCCCGCCCCAGCATTGGGAGCTGGCCCGAAACGGTGTCGCGGACATCACTTGGGGGAACTTCACCTATGAACCTGAACGATTCGTTTCGCTGTGGTTCTCTGAATTCCCTAACGCTGGCACGAATGCCGAAGCGCAGAGCCGCGCTTTGTGGCAGACCTTTGATAAGTACCTATCCGATCTTGAGGCCTTTGACGGGGTGAAGATGCTGGCGGTAGGCCTGTTCGGCGGCGGGCAGTTGCACCATGGCGCAAAGGATCTGGTCACCCCCGGTGACGTAGCAAACCAGAAGTTTCGCATGGGCGGCCCCATTCAGGAAAAACTGCTGACCTCGCTTGGCGCGGTTCCAGTGGCGGCCCCCGCGACGAAGGCATATGAAATGCTGGAAAGCGGCGTGATCGACGGGTCGCTTCACACGATGGAATCGGTCGTGAACTTCCGGCTCGAAGACAGCCTGAAGCATCATACGATCTTCCCCAACGGTTTTTATGACGCGTCCTTCTTCGTGATCATGAACGGCGCGAAATGGGAGTCGCTCGGCGCCGATGACCAAGCTGCCATCGAAGGCATCATCGGCGAAGGCCTGTCAGCGAAATGGGGTAAGAACTTCGACGTACAGAACCCCGCGGCATATGAGAAGCTCAAGGCCGACGGTCACACAGTATCTGACGCCTCAGCGGAACTCATCGCTGCGGTAGATGTGGTCTATGGCGAGATGGTCGGCGATTGGGTTCTGAACGCCAAAGCCGCCGGCGTCGAAGACCCACAGGCCATGCTCGATTTCTACAACACGACATATAAGGCCCTCGCCGCCGAATAACCCGCACCTCAGTGACTTGTCGGGGGCCGATACGACGGCCCCCGTTTTCTTTTCAGGAGAAATATCATGCTGCACATAGCGTGGAAAATCCGCAGGGCTGTGGAACTGATGATGGCCTTGTTTCTACTCGCAATGGTTGCCCTGACCTTTGCGGATGTCATTGGACGCCGTTTAATCGGCAAGCCGATCTACGGGGCAAATGACATTACAGAGCATCTCATGGCCCTTGTCGTCTTTGCAGGCCTGCCCTTGGTCACGGCTGCAGGCGCACATCTGACCATCGACCTTTTCGACAAGGTGATCGGCAAGCCCTCGATGGCGTGGTGGCGTGCTCTCATCTCGGCTCTTGTGGTGGTCGTTCTGGCGATGATCGCTTGGCTCTTCATCAAACATGGCTTCACCGCCGCGCGCATTTCCGAAGTGAGCCAAGCCCTCCGCGCCCCCCGCGCCCCCCTTTATTTCTACATGGGGCTCAGCTGTGCCCTATCCGCTTTGGCCGCCTTCGCCACTGCCTTTGCTGGCCCAATGGTGGACCCCGCAGATACCCACGAGGAAGAAGCACTATGATTGTCGGCTCTATTGCCATGTTCGCGGCCATTCTCTTGGCCTTTCTGCGGGTGCCGCTGGCCTTTGCCCTTCTCGCGGTCTCCACCGCTGGCATCGGGTTCGCGATAAACTGGAACATTGCCTTCCAGCTGCTGCCACTGACGATCTCGGAAGCGGTGCTTTCCTATGACCTCGCGGTCGTCCCGATGTTCATACTGATGGGCAACGTCATATCCCGCACCGGCATCGCCCATGACCTGTTTCGGGCGGCTTATGCTTTCGTCGGTCATGTACGGGGCGGATTGGCGCTTTCGACCATGGTGGCATGTTCGGGGTTCTCTGCCGTTTGCGGGTCCAGCTATGCCACCGCGGCAACCATGGCCAAGGTCGCCTACCCCAGTATGAAAAAGTACAAATACTCCGATGAGCTTGCCTCGGGCACGATTGCCGCTGGCGGCACCCTCGGCATTCTGATCCCGCCCTCCATCATCATGGTGGTCTACGGCATTCTGACCCAGACAAACATCGGCGCGCTCTTCATTGCCGGGGTCGTGCCGGGTCTACTTGGGCTTGCGCTCTATATGCTTGCGATCCGGCTGGTCGCCGCGCGCCATCCCGAGCATGCGCCGCAGGGGGATCGTACGCCTTGGCGCGATAGGATTCTTGCCTTGTCGGGCATCTGGCCCTTCGTGCTGCTGTTCGGCCTGATCATCGGCGGACTTTATGCCAAACTTTTCACGCCGACCGAGGCGGCGGGCATGGGCGCAGGTCTTGCCATACTGGTGGCAACGCTCCACGGACGGCTCTCTTGGAAGGTACTGCGCGCGGTGATCATCGATACGGCCTATACTTCGATTTCGCTTTATACGGTACTGTTCGGCGCCTTGATGCTGTCCAAGCTGCTTACCCTATCAGGGCTCGCAGGCGGAATTCTTGCCTTCGTGCAATCGACCGGCCTTGAGGGCTACGCCCTGATCTTTGCGATCATGCTCGTTTTTCTCGTGCTTGGCTGTGTAATGGATTCCATGGCCATTATCCTGATCTTCGTGCCGCTCTTTGCACCTATCGTCGTGGCGCAGGGGTTCGATCTGGTGTGGTTCGGTATCATCGTGATCGTCGTGACCGAAATCGCCCTGATCACACCGCCTGTCGGAATGAATGTATTCGTACTGAAGGCCGTGCTGCCCGACGTGCCGGTTATCCGTATCTTTAAAGGGCTCATCCCATTTATCACGGTGGACGTGGTGCGTCTTGCTCTGCTGATCGCGTTTCCCGGCATCACACTCTGGCTGGGATCAACAATCGGGTAAGCGCAGGTGCAGAGGGTTGGACGACCGCGCTCTGCACCTAGACATCTCGGAAGGCCGCCGTCGCCTATTTCGGATGGAAGATAAAGGACCGCATGGAAATCGACCCAAGGTCGATACTGTCGGTCATGAACAACAGGTCATCGCGCTGATCCGATGCGCCCGCGATCGTGAGCGCGGGCAAGTAGTGGTCCACGCTGGGGTGCGCTTCGGTCAGAAGAGAGCCCAGCGTTTCGCGATTTGCCAGCGTTTCGAAGTCACGGTCGATCAAACGACCGGTGACCAGATCATCGAACTCCAGCGCAAAAGCTTCGGGTCTTCCGTCAAAGCTCAGCCGCCGCAGGTTATGAACGATATTGCCAGACCCGAGAATGAGCACGCCCCGGTCTCGCAGCTCGGACAGTGCTTGGCCGATCTCAAGTTGATGTGCCAACCCCTCCGCCATGTCAATGGAGACCTGAAAAACAGGAACATCCGCCTCGGGGTAGAGATACTTCAGAACCGCCCAGGCGCCATGGTCCAGCCCCCAGGTGTCGTCTTCCTCGGCCCGGTGGCTCGCGAGGAGAGAGACAACTTCGCGCGCCAGTTCCGGATGGCCCTGGGCCGGGTATTGCTCGGCATAGAGCGCGTCGGGAAAGCCGTTGAAGTCGTGGATCGTGCGCGGCAGTGCGGAGACATCGACCAGCGTTGTTCCGCGCGTCATCCAATGCGCCGATACAACGAGGATCGCGTTTGGCCGTGGAAGACCCTGCCCCAAAGTGGTCCATGCCCGGCTGAAAGGCCCCTCCGTGATGGCGTGCATGGGGCTACCATGGCCGAGAAAGACAACCGGCATTCTTTGAGTAGGCGCGAAACGATCGCGCAGGCTGTGCAAGCTATGGGTCTGCATAATGACGTCTCCTCGGTTGGCCGGATCACCCTTGATCGGGTGATCCGGGAGGTTTCAGCAGATCAGGCGAATTTGCCCAAGACACGGTCAATCACCGGCAGGCGCAGCGCATAGGCGCCCGCACCCAGCAGGGCGATCACGCCTTGAACAACCGCCCAGAACAGCGGGAATTCCCAGCCGCCACCTTCGTTCGAGAAGGTCCAGCCGAACCCGGCATGGGCCCAGACCGACCCAAGAAGGATGGCAATCAACGGCACGGACACAAGGCGCACGGCAACGCCAGCGATCAACAGCAGACCACCGCCAAGCTCGCCGAGGATGGTCAGGTAGGCAAAAAAGCCCGGAAGACCGAGGCTTTCAAAAAATGCGATGGTGCCGGGAATGGTGAACAAGCTCACCTTCATCCACCCGTGGGCGAGAAAGAGAACACCGCTGGAAAGGCGGAGCGCCAGTGCGGCGAGATCGGTATTAGATTGCGTTGGCATTCGTTTGTTTCCTTTTCGGGGGGAGGCCACCCGCAAGCGGCCTGTTGTTGGTGTGGCCCCTACATACGCCTTGCCTCCTTTGCTCAAAATGGCGAATATATGGAATGACTATCCATAAAATGTACTGAATAAGATGGACCTTTTCGATCAATTGCGCGCTTTTGTGGCGACGGCCCGATCTGGATCATTCACAGCGGCGGCCGAAGAATTGGGCACCTCCAACCGCCTGACGTCAAAGTATGTGGCCGAGCTTGAACTAAGGCTTGGGGTTCGCCTGCTGCAAAGAACGACACGACAAGTTGGTCTTTCCCCGGCAGGGGAAACATTACTTGCTCGTGTCCCCGCACTCCTTGATGGGATCGACGACCTCCTAGAGGAAGTTTCGCAAGGATCCGAAGGCCTGTCCGGTCCGCTCCGGATAACGGCCCCCGTCACTTTTGGCGAGATTTACGTGGCCGGTATGCTGGCACGCTTCGGCGCCAAGTATCCTGATCTAACCATCGATCTGCGATTGAGCGATACCTATGCGGACCTTGCATCAGAAGGGATCGATCTTGCCTTGCGCATCGGCCATTTTGATCTGTCGTCCATGAAGGTCCGCCGTCTGACCAGCTTCGAAAGCATTCTTGTGGCCAGCCCCGCCTTTTTGGCCCAGAGCCCCGAGATCGCAAAGCCTGAAGACTTGTCCGAGGTAGCCTGCATCGTCGACACGAACCGGCGCTTTCCGCGTCGCTGGAACTTCACCCGAGCGTCTGAGGAGCGGGTCGTCCAGGTCAAAGGACGGTTTCAAGTGAACTCCGCTCATTCGGCGGCAGAACTCGCGCGCCAGGGGCTTGGAGTGGCCTATATCCCGAGTTTCGCGGTGAGTGACGCCATTGAGGGCGGCGCGTTGGTGCCGCTTTTGGCCGAGTGGACCGGGGAAAAAGGGGACGTGGCGGCTGTTTACCTTGAAGGCCGCGCCCTGCCGCGCAAGGTACGGACGCTCATCGATTTTATCGTGGCCGACATCGGCGGGACCTCTTTCTAAAGCGTAAAGCTTTAAAGGTAGATCACCTTGCACGGTCAGGCCTCTGGCGGTAAGTCTTAACCGCCGAAAAGATTCTGAGGCCGGTTGGTTATTCCGGCCCTCTGACTTCCAGAGATCCAGTCGCAGTATCCTGCGAACCCTCGGCATCGACCTATCATGGTCGGTGCCGGGGGAGTTGTGTTCCCCCCTCCGACCGCAACATGGAAACGACCTAAATGAACCTGAAAACTCTTATCCTCGCTCAAATCCTCATCACCTTCATGATGGCGGTTTTAATGTCAGGCACAATGTCGCTATTGATCATGGGGCTTACTATGGAATGGCTATTGGCTTGGCCTTGGCAAGCGCTCACCGCCTGGCCTATCGCGTTTGTCTTCACCCAATTCACGACGCCATTGGCATTCGCAATCGCCAATCGGACCATCGCAAAATAAACCGAATTTGGCGTGAATCCATTTATGCAGTGGGGATGACCCGCTGCATGACCGCCATCCCCTGCGCGCCCCTATCCAAGAATGCGGGCAATCCCGGCCTGCACCTTCAGTAATGCTGGCAGGTAACTTTCGACTAATTCCGCCGGGTCCGGCTGCGTTGCTGCCATCCCGGTGTTCAGGGCTGCAACCACGGCCCCCTTGCTGTTGAGCACCGGCACCGCGAGCGAGCGCAGGCTGATCTCAACCTCCTGATCGACCATCGCATAGCCGCGCGTCCGCGCCGTTTGTACCTGCGCCATGATTTCCTCCGGGTCTGTCAGACTGAACCGGGTACGCGGGGACAGATCGGACGCTTCAATGACGCGGCGCGCTTCCGCATCTGGCATCGCGGCCAACAGCACCCGCCCCATGGAGGTGCTATGTGCCGGCAGGCGTGATCCGGGCATCAGGCCGATCGACATGACCCGCCGCTGCGACGCGCGGGCGAGATAGACAATCTCAGTCTCGTCAAGAATGGCGACGGAGCAGCTTTGGCTGATTTGTTCGGTCAGTTGATCCAGCCACGGCTGCACGACCTGGGGCAGTTGCAAGCCACCAATGGCCCCGGTGCCAAGGCGCAGGCAGCGATGCGTCAGCGTAAAGAACTTCCCGTCATAGGCAGCGTAGCCTTCGGCATGGAGCGTCAACAGGCACCGGCGCGAGGTGGCACGGTCAAGCCCGGTCAGCGCCGCGACCTCGCTGATCGACAGCTTGGGGCGCTGTGCGTTGAAACATTCGATCACCCGAAGCCCCTTGGCGAGAGAGGAAATTGTGTTGCTGGATTTGTTCGTCATACGCACATGAAATTACGCATAGCGAACAAATGTCAACATACGCACAAAATTCTGGCTCTGCATACGCCCGACCGCTAGACCCTCTGCAACTTGAGGAGACCAGCAATGGACAAAACAGTTCCTACTGTGGCTGAGGCCGTAGCCGACATTCCGGATGGGGCGACGATTATGATCGGGGGGTTTGGCGGCTCTGGCGCGCCAATCGAAATGATCCACGCCCTTATCGATCGCTTCCGCGCCACCGGCAGCCCGGCGGACATCACTGTCATTAACAACAACGCGGGCAACGGCTATTGCGGGATCGCGGCGATGATCAAAGTGGGCATGGTCCGCAAGATGATCTGCTCTTTCCCGCGCAGCTCCAACGCCGAAGCGTTCAATGAAAAATACCTCGGGGGCGAGATCGAACTCGACCTCGTGCCCCAAGGCACGTTGGCCGAGCGCATCCGCGCCGCCGGTGCCGGCATCCCCGCCTTCTACACGCCGACCTCCTTCGGCACGGAACTTGCCGAAGGCAAACCGACCGAGGAATTTGATGGCAAGATGTATGTCCGCGAAAGATGGCTGAAGGCGGATTACGCGCTGATCAAGGGTCAGGACGGGGATCGCACCGGCAACCTGACCTACCGCATGGCGGGACGCAACTTTAACCCGCTGATGGCCATGGCGGCAGCAAAAACCATCGCGCAGGTCAGCGTGCTGGGGGAGCCGGGCAGCATCGACCCGCAGGAGGTCATCACTCCGGGCATCTTCGTCGACGCCATCGTGGAAGTGGCAGAACCTCAACAGGAAGAAGTGCTTGTGCGCACAGGAGTGGTTTACTGATGGCTGAGTTCAACATCATGCAGGGCAAACTTTCGAACGCGCAGATCGCATGGCGCGCGGCGCAGGACATTGAAGACGGGTCTTACGTCAACCTCGGCATCGGTTTCCCCGAGATGATCGCCAAATTTCAGCCCGAAGGCCGCGATGTGACCTATCACACCGAAAACGGGGTTCTGGGTTTCGGTCAGGCTCCGAAAGAGGGTGAAGAGGATTGGGATCTGATCAATGCCGGCAAGAAGCCCATCACGCTCAAGCCCGGTGCCGCGTTCTTCCACCATGCCGACAGTTTCGCGATGGTCCGCGGCGGGCATCTCGATCTTGCCGTTCTGGGGGCCTATCAGGTGGCTCAGAATGGCGATCTGGCGAATTGGCGCGTCGGCACCAAGGGCGTGCCTGCCGTGGGCGGCGCGATGGATCTTGTGCATGGTGCCAAACGGGTGGCCGTGGTCACCGATCATGTCACCAAGGATGGCGGCCCGAAACTGGTCGAGCGCTGCACCTTCCCGCTCACTGGCTTGGGATGTGTCACCCAAGTCTATACCTCGCTCGCGGTGATCGACATCAAGGGCGGCAGGTTCATCCTGCGGGAGAAAGTGCCGGGGCTCAGCATGGACGCTCTACAGGCCGTCACCGGGGCCACGTTGCACATTGAAGGTGATGTTGCCGATCTTATCGTACCGGAGGAACTGGCATGATCGACGTCTATATCTGTGATTACATCCGCACCCCTATTGGCCGATATGGCGGGGCGCTGTCCTCTGTCCGGGCCGATGATCTGGGCGCTGTGCCCCTCAAGGCGCTGATTGAACGCAACCCCTCTTTGGACCCTGCGGCAATTGACGAAGTCATCTTTGGCTGCGCCAATCAGGCGGGCGAGGACAACCGCAACGTCGCGCGCATGTCCCTGCTACTGGCGGGCTATCCCGAGACCGTCCCCGGCACCACGATGAACCGGCTCTGCGGCTCTGGCATGGACGCGGTGATCACCGCCGCGCGGGCGATCAAGGCTGGAGAGGCTGAATTGATCGTTGCGGGCGGGGTTGAGAGCATGTCGCGCGCGCCCTTCGTAATGCCCAAGGCCGCGACCGCCTTCGCTCGGAACAACGAGGTCTTTGACACCACCATCGGCTGGCGTTTCGTCAACAAGATGATGAAGGCACAATACGGCGTCGATTCAATGCCCGAAACCGCGGAGAACGTGGCGGAGGATTTTGACGTTAACCGTGCAGATCAAGATGCCTTCGCCCTGCGGTCCCAGCAAAAAGCAGGCGCCGCCATGGCAAGCGGGCGTCTGGCGCAAGAGATCGTGCCTGTCTCTATCCCACAGCGCCGGGGCGATCCTATCCTTGTGTCAGAAGATGAACATCCCCGCCCTTCGACCACCTTGGAAGCGCTGCAAAAGCTTAAACCCTTCGTCAAAGCGGATGGCACGGTGACGGCGGGCAATGCTTCCGGCGTCAATGATGGTGCTGCCGCATTGATCCTCGCCACGAAAGCGGCCGCAGAGAAACATGGGCTGACTCCCATCGCCAAAGTCCTCGGCGGCGCGACTGCCGGAGTTGCACCGCGCATCATGGGCTTTGGTCCTGCGCCTGCGTCAAAGAAGCTGATGACGCGGCTCGGGCTGAAACAAGAGGATTTCAGCATCATCGAACTGAACGAGGCTTTCGCGTCACAGGGCCTTGCCACCCTGCGCGATTTGGGCATTGCAGACGACGACCCACGGGTGAACCCCAACGGCGGTGCAATCAGTCTTGGACATCCGCTTGGCATGTCGGGAGCAAGGATCACCGGCACGGCCATGCTGGAGTTAAATCCCGGAGAGAAGTCCCTTTCCACAATGTGTATCGGTGTCGGCCAAGGGATCGCAATCGCGTTGGAGGCCGTCTGAGCCGCTGTGCGTAGCACTGGAATGGCGATCCCTTTGTTGCCGGTAGATATCCGAAATGAGGGGTAACCGACCTAGCGCCATTCCAAGCCCTGCCTGCAAGTTCAGCCATTCAGACGACCAGTAGTTTGACACTGGCAGGCCTTCATAGAAGGGGTTAGGACGGATGCGGAGGACCTCCCATGCGCAACCCCGACAGCCTCAAGAGCAAAACAAACGAAGACACATCCCAAGGTCTGGCCTTTGCCATTGCAGCCTATGTCTTCTGGGGATTCCTGCCCCTCTATATGAAGGCACTAGCGCATATTCCGGCTGCCGAAGTTGTTGCGCACCGGGTGGTCTGGTCTGTGCCGATTGCCGCGTTTGTTCTAGTGGCGATGCGGCGGACGCGGGATTTGAAGGCTGCTTTGCTCTCCCCTCGAACGCTGCTCATGGGTGCGGTAACGGCGACGCTGATCTCGATCAATTGGGGCATCTATGTCTGGGCGATCGCCTCGGGCCACGCGCTTGATGCGGCGTTGGGTTATTACATCAACCCTCTGTTCAGCATTCTATTGGGCGCGCTTCTCTTGGGCGAACGCATGTCCAAGCGGCAATTGCTCGCAGTGGGCCTCGCCGTAGGGGCCGTGCTCGTGCTGGCGCTGGACACCGGGTCGATCCCTTGGGTTGCCTTGGGGCTGACACTGAGCTGGGGCTTTTACGCGCTGGCCAAGAAAAGCCTGCCGATCGGGCCGAACCAAGGTTTCTTGCTCGAAGTGCTGCTTTTGCTTGTCCCGGCCCTCGCCTATATCGCCTACCTTGCGGCGACCGGTCAGGGGAACTTCACCGGGGCGCCGGTCGATACCTGGCTCTTGCTCGGCTGTGGCGCGGTTACCGCGGTGCCTTTGCTGGTCTATGCCAACGGTGCGAAACTCCTGCGGCTGTCGACGATCGGAATTCTGCAATACATCGCGCCGTCCATGATCTTCATCGTCGCAGTATTCGTATTCGGCGAAGAGTTTGGCCGCGCGCGAATGATCGCCTTTCCGATGATCTGGGCGGCGCTGATCCTTTACTCGTCATCTCTGCTTCAACAGATGCGACGGAGCCGTCCAGCCAAGGGTCCTGTAGGTCAAGGTTAGGCGCTAGAGCTATCTGGAACCGGAAGTCTGCGCAGAGCTTTTGCTTTTTCCTTGCACGGTTAGGCTTCGCTAGAACAGCAATATTCCAGACATAGGTTCAGCTGGCTTTCACTGGCCCGTGCTCCTTTGCGAAATTTGAAACCACGACCATATTCAAAAGCGCCAGTTTTGCGAAAAACGGCAGAAACATCCTCTGAATACCCATATTAGGCTACATATACTGAATTCTGAAAGCTTGCTAATAACGAAATAGGTATATTCTTATAAAATCGTTTAAAAACATGTAGTTGACTCAAATATCAGCAAAGTGTCATATGGATGGGAAATCAGCTTCCCATAGGCGAGGGCTTCCGGCATGACACTGACAATTCCATTCAACAGCGGCCGGATCGCGATCCTTTCGGACTTGCATGCCAATACATACGAGCACAGAGGGACTGATCCGATTGCTTCGCTGGGTCTTCATGCCGTCGTGAACGACACGCTTGATGGACTCATAATCGCCGGAGACCTTACGGATGGACCTGCGCGTAAGTGGATCCAGGGGCTTGCTCAATTGACACCGCACCTCCCGCCAGAACGCATCTATGTGATGCCCGGAAACCATGACTATTACGGCGGTACTCTTTCGGATGACTATCTCCTTGCTAAACACACACGTTCCGTCGGCGCACATTACGTGCAGAAAGAAGACTTGCACCACGGCGACACACGGTTCCTATGTTGTACGCTCTGGACGGATTTCGATCTGTTGGGAGATGCTGAAACAGCGATGGGCATCGCGGGAAGCGTCATGCGGGACTACTCCCATATATGGGTAGCCCCCCCTGCAATTCCAGATGAGGGAGACAGGATCACGTGGCAACCTTCAGCGACCGAAATTGAGCCCGCGGACACGCTTGCAGTTCACCGCGACCATCGCACATGGCTTGAGGACAAGTTGATGTCCCCCCACCCTTGGGGGAAGGCAGGCCGCACGGTTGTTGTGACCCATCATGGGGCCCATCTGTCGGTCGCAGGGCCAGTGGATGGCCTTACACCTGCATTCCACTCTGATTTAACAGACCTAATTGAGAGGTTTGCCCCATCAGCATGGTTCTTTGGCCATTCACATCGCCGGCTACGGGCCATGGTTGGACCAACCGACGTTCGGAACGTGAGCGTGGGATATTGTCGGGAGTTCCCTCGGCCAGAGAGTGAATATCTGTTCGAAGCAGGTCTTTGGGTGAGCCACGATGGATCCTAATTGGGCTGACCTCAAGTTTCTTGAGACTATAAGGCGATGCGCCCCACTTGTAATCACTGATACTGATGGCGCTGCCTATGCCGTAGCCGACACCATCCCGCCCGAGATTCATGAAGCGGTCGGACAGCTCAACTTGACGGTGACAAGAGTCGACGTGGGCGACAGGCTCAGTTTCCCAGTAGCGAATTGGATGTCGTGCAGGGAGAAGCTGATAGTCGAGCTTATGACACGCATGACGCGGCGGTCCTTCGAACTCAGCAAGTTGGGGCCGTCAACTGCCGAACTTGATCTAGCGCCAACCCTCTCCCCATGGTCTTCCATCCTTGATCCAACATACGGAGGCGCGATCCTAATCGGAGCGCAGGTTGGGCACCCGACACTGCGGGGTAAATTCATTAATACGTCTCGGCTTTGTGGGTTGGACACAGAGGGTGCGTGGGCCCGCACGTTGACCCGATGGTACCGTTTGGGTGATCGTGCAAACCAGCAAGAACTGGGCTCAATACTCTATGGCCGGGTTGGTCTCGCAGACGCCCTTATGCTCACCCCGTCCGAGGTCCAAGCTTACATCAAAGCAGACCACGTTTCCGCAGGGCTCAGCGATGCTTAGCCTTAGTAGATACTTGAAAGGTCACATCGAAAACTGTCTAGTTTACAGCGCAGATCAGACCCACACCTTCCTGAGCCCCCAGGCAATTTTTTCAATCACAGCCATAATCGGCTGCGGCGCAGCTCTATTTGTATCCTGGCGCGCCTACCACCTATCGGCAAAAAGCACTGGCCCGGACATGGACCTCGTGAGGCGGTTCGTCGAGTCGGCCCCCTTGGAACGACTTGCCGCAATTCAGACGCCTGAGAACCAGGACGCTGCCCAAGTCGAAGACGAAGAAAGAAAGGACGCAGCTGTAGAAACGTCCTAGTCGGAAGGTAGATTGCGATGCACTCAATTGATTGTTTCAACCACCACGGACAAGCTGATGCACGAAAAGTCGCGTTCATCTTGCGTACCTCCGTCACTGAATTAGCCGTAGCAGCGGGGGTCGATCTGGAGGAACTGCAAGGCCCGCAGATGATGTCGGATGAGACGCAGAACCGATTAAACAACCTTGTGGATGTACTGAACAAAGTGGGACCTCGGTTCGCTACACCGGTCATGGCTTATCAGTGGTATAGGTCCGAACCACTGGCGGGCTTTGATAGCCAAACTGCGATGCAACTCGTTCAGGCAGGCAAAGCGCAGCGAGTCGTCGAGTACATAGAATCTGTGGGGGCGGGAATCTTCTATTGAGCAGTCTCTGGGACGAAGGCGTATTCTGTTCTCTAATCTGTCAATGCGCTTTTCCAATTGCTGTCGATGTCTGAGGTTGCCTTTGTTCTCTTCGAGCTCCAGGGCTCAGGATGGGGTTGGCTGGAGGTAGGTCGGCAAGGTTGAAACCGCAATTTGGCCGAAGCCGCTGCTACAGAATACACGCCGTGTCCTACGCCCTCCCTCGGGCATCGTTTCCGCTGGGAACTGGTGTTTGGAATCCTCGCTTTGAATTTAGCAATTTCAGGCCGCTTTGAAGTTGGTTTGGTCTCGCATGATGGCATGAAGAATGACTGCGAGACGTCTGGCCAAAGCAACGCGCGCCTTTCGCATCGTAGACCGGGCAGCGATTGCCAGCGCCCATGATTTCAGCTTGAGCGGCGCGGCATATCTGGTCAGCATGACATTTGCTGCCTCGTAAAGGAGCGTCCGAACTTTGACATCACCTCGTTTCGAGATGCTCCCAGTGTAGTCGATCTCGCCAGATTGATGTCGTTGTGGCACCAGCCCGAGATAAGCCCCCACATCGCGTGATTTCTTAAATCGATGCGGATCATCAATTGCTGCGGCAAAGGCCAATGCCGTGATCGGACCGACGCCAGGTACTGTCATCAGGCGCTGACAGACTTTGGATCTACGGGTCATCTTCTTGATATCACCATCAATCGCAGCAACGGCCGCCAGAATGGCATCGCGTGCTGCAAACAACCCACAAAGTGCGGCATGGAGGCCGGGCACACCGTCACTCACGGCCAAGGCTGCGTCTTTGAATGCTGGCGACAAGGCACGTGGTAGGCGCACCCCAAATACGACAACCAACCCGCGGATTTGGTTGTCGATAGTGACACGCTGCCCAACCAGCTTTTTGCGTGCGGCGATGAGCGAGCGGACGGCATGCGCAGACAGCGATTTGACATGTGTCGGTTTATAGAACCCGGTCCGCGCCAGATGTGCCAAGCCACGTGCGTCATTGCGATCTGTCTTGTGCCCTGCCAAGGACTTTAAAGCCTGATATGCCTGCCTGCTCTCAATGCACTGAACAGAAATGCCGAGTTCAACAAGGCCGTGATAGAGCATCGGGGCCATCCTGCCAGTCTCCTTTGCACTCCGGCCCAACGGCGAGGAAATCGCTGATTGCCTTTGGGGACGTGGCAGTCTTTCCTTCCCGGATCAAAACGCCTTCCCGATCCAAAACGCATATGTGTGTCTCTTCCATCGAGACATCCAATCCTGCAAAATATTC
This sequence comes from Sulfitobacter sp. SH24, assembly GCF_965641895.1. Lineage (NCBI taxonomy): Bacteria > Pseudomonadati > Pseudomonadota > Alphaproteobacteria > Rhodobacterales > Roseobacteraceae > Sulfitobacter > Sulfitobacter sp. SH24. The sequence continues at coordinate 602,055 of NZ_OZ282575.1, read as the reverse complement.
CATCTTTCAGCTCCTCAAAATGACGTAAGATCCTAACCTTACCGCGGTTTCAAAAGATGGGTTGATGATTACGCCATGTTGAAAAACTCCCATACAGCGCGTTGATCCTAAATCGGGCAGAACAAAATTCTAATTTGCCCAAAGATCAACGGCACCACAGAGCTGCAATGAGCTCGTCGGGGAACGATTTCCCACATTTCAAAATTTGCAAATGCAGCACAGAGTTTTTCAACAGAATCGGCGGATTCCGGACCTTCGCTGCAGGTCGCGCGAAAGTCTGCTTTGCATTATGCTTTCTCCTAGTTGGACCTGAGTTCCAAGGGTAAGAAAGGTGAGCATCTAGGAAGAATTTTTCTGTTATCGCTCAGTGGGGTACCGCCATTCATAATGTTGCGCTCTTGCAGCCTGCTTGATGCGCAAAACGCGTGCAATCCCTGCGGAAAAGTGGTGTTCTTCCTGCATTCAATCGAGGGACGAGTCACCTTGTCGAAAATCAACAAAGCAGACATTTACGAGAAGAACCTGAATTTTCTGCTCGGCTCTGGCGCATCCTATGGTTTGCTCCCAACCCTTGCTCTGCGAGTTAAGGAGAAAGGATCTGGCAAAGCGCATACCGTCGAAACGTTGGCGACCAAGTATGAAGAAGATGCAGACTTCTTAGCGCATCTTTTCTCTTGGTATGTTCATGAGGTTATTCTTCCTGCCGCCGAGTATGATCCCCGCCATGCGGTTATGAACACCGCGCCGCAGGACGCAGCGGTTGAAAACTACCGCCAATTCCTTGAAACGATTTTGAAGATCCTCAGCAAGAAGAGTCATAAAAAAAGGGTTAACATTTTCACAACCAACTACGATGGGATGATTGCCCACACGGCCGAGGCCCTTCTGAGGCTTGGCTCGTATGACTTCCATCTGAATGATGGAACTGACGGATTTGTTAAGCGCACTTTGAATGCGCGTAACTTTGGAAGGTACTTTCAGGATCATGGGGCTTTCGATCGTCACTCTAAGAGTGTTCCTCAAGTAAACCTGATCGAGCTACATGGCAGTGTTTACTGGTACAAAGACGGCGAAAAAATCGAGGTATCCTATGATCTGGATCGTGCGAAGCGGCGAATTTCAGACGTGCCTCTCAGAGAAGATCAGGACTTTTTCGATGGCTTGTTGGATGATTCCTTCACGGATGAGGATCTGAATCCTCCTGCAGACGTCACCTTTACACAAAACGAAGCATTTCAAAAAGCATACAAAGCTCTTCCGATTGTAAATCCAACGAAATGGAAGTTCTACGAAACTGTTTTCGAAGAGCACTATTATCAGATGTTGCGGCTACTGAGCTACGAGCTTGAGAAGCCTGACACCGTATTCATCGCATTTGGGTTCTCATTCGCAGATGAACATATCCTGAACCTGGTAAAACGTTCGCTTTCGAACCCATCCCTTCATATGTACGTTTGCTGCTTCGACGACAGCGAGAAGCACTCGATGGGAAAAAGGTTTCTTGGCTTTGCGAACGTTGAGTTGATACGGATAGACGGGTTGCTCGATTTTTCGGCTTTCAACAATGAAGTATTTACAACCAAGCCAACGAGTGCATAGCAATGAGCATTCAAATTGGCGAAGTCGTAGCGGTAATGGGCGTAGAAGTTTCTGTCAGAGCCTTCGAGAACTCAAACCATGAGACACACTTTTTCAATGGGAAGAAATTCAAAGGCATCTCTATCCGAGAGTTCGTGTCCATTTCGCACGGCTTCCGTGAAATTGTCTGTACCGTTGAAGGTGAATACTTGGATGAGCGAAACTTCGAACTTGAGGCAAGCGAGAAGTTATTTACGCGAAAGTTAAAGTTGCGGCCAATTGGGTACATTGAGGACGACGCATTTAAGGATGGTATTAAGTACCTGCCTAAGATCGGTGATATTGCTACACTTCTGTCGGAGCAACAGGTTGGCAGCATTTTCGAAAGCAAATCTTCAGACGGTTATATTATTGGCAAGCTCTTGAAAGAAGACCTACCGATAGCTCTTCCTTGGCAAAAGCTCTTCAACTCGCATTTGGGTATCTTTGGCAATACCGGCAGCGGAAAATCAAACACGTTGACGAAGCTGTTCACAGTGCTTTTCGCTAACAAGCTCAATAGTATCGCATCCCACAGCAAGTTTGTGGTTCTTGATTTCAATGGTGAATACACTGGTGATCAACTTGTTGGAGCCGATCATAAAAAGGTTGTTCGGCTGACAACGCGCAACGCCGAGGGCGACCGTTTCAAGATCCACGACGATGAGTTTTGGGACGCTGAAACGCTTGGTATTCTCTTTCAAGCCACAACGAACACGCAAAAACCATTCCTGAGGCGAACCATATCTGGTCGCGCTAGGTTCATTGACGTTCCAGATAGTTTGACACACTACGCCCGAGCTACCATTCGACGCGTCCTGTGTTCGACTGATCCCAGCGTCGAGGCGCTTGAGCAAGTTAAATCGCTTGTCAGACAGATGCCTGACGCTGAGAATCTAGCGGAGTTAGTTGGCAAAGTTGGATGGAACAACACTAACCGAAGTTTTTATCTGATAATAGACGGTCAAACGCGGTATCCGGACAACGAAGCCCATTTCGGTGCAATCTTCGAACCACAAATTTCTCGGATAGACTTGCAAAACCTCTCGGGCTTCACGGAATTGCAGGTTCGCGCCAGTTTGCAACTTATAAACGATGTCCAATTCGGCTCTGCACAATACGAGCACATACAACCGCTTTTGCGCCGCATTGACTCTCTGAAAGAGGAATTCTCGCGTGTTATCTCCGTTGGCGAGCTGGCTGATGATGAAGATCGGCTCGTAACCGTTATTTCTCTGCGGGAATGCAAGCAAGACGTGAAGAAAATCTTACCTATTCTTATCGCAAAGCATTTTTATGAGCAGCATAGAAGCGTCGTGACAAGCCCACCTTCGACTACTCTCCATCTGATCGTCGATGAGGCGCACAACATACTTTCACAGCAATCAAATCGTGAGGCGGAAAGCTGGAAAGATTATCGCTTAGAACTGTTCGAAGAGATCATCAAAGAAGGTCGAAAATTTGGTGTTTTCCTTACGATTGCCAGCCAAAGACCAGCGGACATCTCCCCGACTATTGTCTCGCAATTGCATAACTATTTCATTCATCGCCTTGTGAATGACAGAGATCTTGCGCTTTTGGAAAATACCATATCGACGCTGGACAGCCTTTCTCGAGGGCAAATACCGACGCTTCCCCAAGGCGCGTGCGTTGTAACTGGAACTAGTTTTGACATTCCGATGCTCATGCAAGTTGACAAACTGCCGAAAGAGCAAGAACCGGCCAGCAGTGATGTAAACCTCGTCGATCTGTGGGGCAGTGACGATGATTGACAATCAGACGCTCGCGTCAAGTCACTGGCTGCCGCCTACCGGCTAAATAGCTGCCGTTGCATCGACCCTATGCTAAAGGCAGCTTTGGGCCGTTGGTGTTGGTGACTTGAGGCAGAGACTACATTGACATCGCGTTGCGCTCCGTTCCTGGGCCATCTCACGTAGAGAGGTTTGGTCTCATTCGGATGCGACTGACAAAGCCCCAATGGAGCTTGATTGTTGATGCTGTGGATCCGGCTGTACGAAAGACGGCCGTTGAAACAGGGTATTAGCTTGCAGTTGACTAAACGTGGCATAACTGGGTGATGAAACGAACAATAAGAGCAACTGATGATCAATGTCGCGCCCCTTCCTCTCAGGACAGCCTCCGTCCCGCGGGAAACCGCGTTCTCCCAGATGTCTAGGCTGGCGGCAGCAAATAAAGTGGACTTACGGGAATTCGGCTTTGAACTGGGTATTCCCTTCCAGCGCATTCTGAACGGTGAACAAGATATGATCAGGATACTAGCCTTGTTGGGCGGGACTGATCACGAGTGCTTGCAACACTGGTCGGGAACAAAACTTGAAGGTCGTCGCCATGAACTTTGCGGCGAAATCTATCCTGCAAAAACCATCCGCAGCCCTGAAATCCGGGGATGTCCCATCTGTCTGAAACAGGACGCCAGTGCATCGGAACGTTCACCAGAGCATTCGATGGCAATCCGCGGGCACTGGCTGGTTCCGCACGTGACTATCTGCCTTGCGCATGAGCACCCTCTTGTCCCGCTCTGGCGGGAGACCCAGCCCTTCGCGCGATATGACACCGTGACGCAATTCCGGTCTATCGCGCCAGCCATTGTTGCCGGTGAGTTTGACCGCGAGATTCGTGAACTGACGGACTTCGACAAGTGGCTGGAAGCCAGGCTGGTTGATGGGCCGGGAAACGGCTGGTTAGATCTGCATCCTCTGCACGCAGCCTCCACCTTCTGTTTTTTACTGGGAAGTGCCCGCATGCGCCATGAGACCACAGCGCCATCGGACGTCGACCCGGAGGATCGCTGGGCGCTACTACAAATGGGATATGAGGTCTCCCGGCATGGTCCAGAGTCTATCACGACCGCCTTGCAACGCTTGCAGGACCTACCCGGAGATCCACATCAGGGGCCAAAGGCAATTTATCCGGTTCTATATGACCGTTTGTCCCGAGACTACGCCGATATCCCTGAATATGCTCCCTTCCGTGCCATCCTGCGGGATCACCTGCTTGAAACTTGGCCTCTCAACGCCGGAGATGATTTGCTCGGGGAACCAGTGGAAAGGCGACGATTACATTCGGTGCGTTCGGCCTCCCGGGAAACAGGGATCGACCCACGCCGTATGCGGAAGATGCTCGAGAGCGCAGGAATCCTGAATGACGTCCGTCCTGACGCTTGGGCAGTGTTCGACGCAGATGCTGCCGCGCCCCTGCTCGATTCACTGACGACCCTGCTGCCAGCAAAGGCCTTTGCCGAAGGTCTCGGCATGTCACGATCCCAGTTCGACCGGCTGTCAGAGGATGGTGTCCTTGCTCCGAAGTTGGCAGACACCACCACGAAAAATATCTGGGATCCCCGGGAAGGGCAGGCCTTTATTGACAGCCTGCTTGCCGGAGCCGAGCCTCTCCGACAGGCCCAACACGGCTGGGAACACATCTCAAAATCTGCAGCACGATTGAAGATCCGACCTGGCGATATCGTAAAGGCAATCCAGCAAGGCCGGGTCCGGCGGGTCGGCAATCATTCCGATTTCGATGGGTACAAGGCTATCTACGTCTATCACGACGAGGTTTCGGCGGCTCTCTCAGATGATGGGCCGCCCGCCATGTCTTTGGAGATTTTCGCAAAGACCGTGGGTATCGGGCAGCCGGTATTTCTTAACCGACTTATCTCGAATGGACATACAACGGCGACCTCCATCCGGAACCCCCGAACCCGCGCCATGCAACGGTATTTCGCAGAGGTGGACTCGGTTCAGTTCCACGAGATGTTCTACACATACCGGACCATGTCCAGAGCGCATGGAAGATCCTGGCAACAGATGTCCGCCTTACTTGCTGCCGCTGGCGTTTACCCGTTCAGCCCTGATGGCATTGATTATGGAAAGCTCTTTCTCCGGGCGGAGGTGGACTCAGCAGTCGGTTACGACTGCGGATAAACTCCAAGAGGTGGGCGGGGCTGAATGCTCCGCCTTCCTTGTTTACAGTTTCGTAGCGAACCATTCCGGTTCGGCAGTACAGCTGAATTGCGAAGTATGATGCCGAGCAGGACCGTTATTAAAGGATCGTGCGCCCGCTTCTCGTTTCACTGCCTGCAGTACTAAATCACCGATGAGCATGCCGCGTATTTCCACGAACGGTATTTCACTCCGCGCACGATGTCCCTGTCCTTAGACATAAGCTCGCAGAAGCTGTCCTCCAAAGTGAGGGGCCCGATCGGTCAACCCCTTCTCCCCCGTTGCGGAAGAGTATGGGAATGTCTACCTGCGCTCAGACATACCGACGGACCTTTAAGCGCTCTTTACTGCATCGGAAAAAAGGAAAAGAGCGAAGGCGGCGCTTCTTTTCCCATTTTTTTCAGCTACTTGTGACTGAGGCGATGTAGAAACCCAAGCACCTCCAAGGTTTTGCGCACGCTTTTAAGTTTTCTCTGCGCACGCTTCTCCTTGGACTGCCTAAGCCCAAACGCCCCATCACCCACACTTACTATGCCCGCAACTCCCGCAAGTCATGCACCCTTCGACCATGCGCAGGTCGAACTGCCCGCAAGACGGACAAGACTTTCCACGCGGGGCGTCCAAGCCGACGACCTTCGCTTGTGGATCAGTCTTCAGCCCCATGCCTTCGCCCGCGATAAAACCGGTAGCGATCATGTGCTGTTCGATCACGCCGCCAATCGCCGCGAGGATGGAGGGGATGTATTTGCCCTGCATCCAAGCACCACCACGCGGGTCAAAGACGGCCTTCAGCTCTTCTACGACGAAAGACACGTCGCCGCCGCGCCGGAATACTGCAGAGACCATGCGCGTCAAAGCCACAGTCCAAGCGAAATGCTCCATGTTTTTGGAGTTAATGAAGACCTCAAACGGACGACGATGACCGTTCAGCACGATGTCGTTGATGGTGATATAGAGCGCGTGCTCACTGTCGGGCCATTTGACTTTGTAGGTGTTGCCCTCCAACTCGGCGGGACGGTCCAGCGGATCTGACATATATACGATTTCGCCGCCTTCGCTGACCTGATCGGGGCTGTCGGCGGGGGCCTTGTCTGTCTTTTCGGACGACACGCTCAGGACCGATCCGGTCACGTCATTCGGGCGGTAGGTGGTGCAGCCTTTGCAGCCCAGATCCCATGCCTGCATGTAGACATCTTTGAAGTCGTCAAAAGAGATATCTTCAGGGCAGTTGATGGTCTTGGAAATCGAACTGTCGATCCATTTCTGCGCGGCGGCCTGCATCTTCACGTGATCCGCAGGCGGCAGGGTCTGAGCGTTGACGAAATAGTCGGGCAGCGGTGCGTCGCCCTTCAGCTCGCGCCACATCTGCACGGCGTAATCGACGACCTCTTCCTCGGTTCGGCTCCCGTCCTTTTGCAGCACCTTGCGGGTGTAGGCGTAAGCAAAGACCGGCTCGATCCCCGAAGACACGTTGCCCGCATAGAGGCTGATCGTGCCTGTGGGCGCAATGGAGGTCAGCAGGGCGTTGCGGATGCCATGTTCGCGGATCGCGTCACGCACATCGTCGTCCATCTGCATCATGGTGCCGGACGCGAGGAACTTTTCTGCATCAAACAGCGGGAAAGCACCCTTTTCTTTGGCCAGTTCTACTGACGCAAGATAGGCGGCACGGGCAATCGCACGCAGCCATTCCTCGGTCTGTTGCGCGGCCTCGTCGCTGCCATAGCGCAAGCCGACCATCAAAAGCGCATCCGCAAGCCCGGTGACTCCAAGGCCGATGCGGCGCTTGGCCTGTGCCTCGGCCTGTTGTTCGGGAAGTGGGAATTTCGACACGTCGACGACGTTGTCCATCATCCGCACGGCGGTGGCGACCAATTCACTCATGGCGTCCTGATCAAGATGCGCTGCCGCATCAAATGGTTGCGCCACAAGACGCGCAAGGTTGATCGACCCCAAAAGGCAGGCACCGTAAGGCGGCAGCGGCTGTTCACCACAGGGGTTGGTGGCCGCGATGGTCTCACAATAGTTCAGGTTGTTGGCAGAGTTGATGCGGTCGATGAAAATCACGCCCGGCTCGGCATAAGAATAGGTCGCCTGCATGATGCTGTTCCACAGATCACGTGCCTGCACGGTCTTGTAGACTTTGCCGCCAAAAACCAGTTCCCAAGAACCATCGGCCTTCACGGCTTCCATGAAGGGGTCGGTGACCAGCACCGACATGTTGAACATGCGCAGGCGGGCCGGATCGGATTTAGCCGAGATGAAGTCTTCGACATCAGGGTGGTCACAGCGCATGGTGGCCATCATTGCACCACGGCGGCTGCCTGCGGACATGATTGTGCGGCACATGGCGTCCCAAACATCCATGAACGACAGCGGGCCAGAGGCATCTGCCGACACGCCCAGCACATCCGCGCCGCGTGGGCGGATGGTGGAGAAGTCATAGCCGATCCCCCCGCCCTGCTGCATGGTAAGCGCGGCCTCTTTCAGCATGTCAAAGATGCCGGACATGCTATCGGGCACAGTGCCCATGACGAAGCAGTTAAACAGGGTCACACGGCGCGCGGTGCCCGCCCCTGCGGTGATGCGGCCAGCGGGGAGGTATTTGAAATCCTCCAGCGCGCCGAAGAATTTGTCTTCCCAAACATCGGCCTCCGATTCGACCTGCGCGAGGTCACGCGCGATGCGGCGCCAAGTGTCCTCTACCGTCACGTCTTTCGCGGTGCCATCGGCCCCCTTAAAGCGGTATTTCATATCCCAAATTTGTTCGGCGATCGGGGCGGTAAAGCGGGACATTTTGAAACTCCTGAGGTCAGTGGCAGGGGCCCTTCATAGCTAGGGTGCGCGAAAACGAAAACAGGAAAAATGCCGCCGAACCCACAAGAATTTGCATGTGATTGAAATCCAACTACCTTATATGGCGTAGACCAATGGAATCGCTGGGGGGCGATGTGACCGATAAAATCAACCTAATCAAACTTTCGGTCGGCACCGAGGGCGTCGAGAGCCTCACCAAATGGCAGGCGCGCAAAGATGTGCGGACGAAAGACGGCCTGCCGCGTCATGTGACCCGCATGTGGCCCAAGCGCGAAGCCGAGATTCTCAACGGCGGATCGATCTATTGGGTGATCAAAGGGGTGATTCAGGCCCGTCAGCGCATCCTGCGTCTGGAAGAGATCACCCGCGCCGATGGCATCCGCCGATGCGCCATCGTGCTGGACCCCGAGATCATCCGCACGCAGAACAGCCTACGCCGCGCGTTCCAAGGCTGGCGATACCTCAAATCCGAAGACGCGCCCCCTGACCTGCCCGAGGGCCGCGAAGAGGAGACCGAACTGCCAGTCGAATTGAACCGCGCATTGGCCGAAATTGGCGTGCTCTGACCCAATTCAGGCGTAAAGCGCATAGACCTTGGCGCGGTACAATTTGATCGTCGCCGTCACCCTGCCATCGTCATGGTCCGACATTTTGCTATGTGATCCCCACAATAAAACACCCGGAACTTTAGGCTCCGGGTGTTGCGATAGAAAAGAATAATCGCGCTATAACGCGACTTCAGGTCAGTTGCGCAATCAGGGTTTTCAGCGCTTTGCGGCTGTGGTCTTCCAACGGCGCCATGCGTGACCGCCAAAGCGTCGCCTGCGATTGCAGGATCAACCCATCGCTTAGGACCTTCAGGTGATTGGCGCGCAAAGTCTCTCCACTTGAGGTGATATCCGCAATCGCCTCGGCGGTTTCGTTCAGCACCGTGCCTTCGGTCGCGCCTTGGCTGTCAACCAACGCGTAATCGGCGACCCCGTGGGTGCGCAGGAATTCCCGCACCAAACGGTGATACTTGGTCGCGATGCGCAGCCGGAACCCATGTTCGGCGCGAAAGGCTGCCGCCGCAGCATCCAGATCATCCAGCGTATCGACATCAACCCACGCCTGCGGCACCGCGATGATCAGATCGGCATGGCCAAAGTTCAACTCTTCCAGAGGCTCGACCAATTGGTCCCAAAGCGCCAGTTTCTCCTGCACCAAATCGGTGCCAGTCACGCCTAAGTGGATCCGCCCTGCCGATAACTCTCGCGGAATTTCCCCGGCTGAGAGCAGCACCAGAGAGACATCCTCAACCCCCTCGACCTTGCCAGCATATTCGCGATCAGATCCGGTGCGCTGCAGGCGGACGCCACGCGCACCGAACCACTCAAAAGTCTTTTCCATCAGCCGCCCCTTGGACGGCACGCCAAGTTTCAGCGTCATTGCCCGGCCTCCAGTTCCAGCATCAGGCCGGGGCGCATTACGCCGCCCACCGCCGGGATTTCATCGCCCTGCCCCAGTCGCCGCGTCAGCGCATCATAGCGCCCGCCGGTGGCGATGCTGGGCAGATCGGGGCGTGTTTCCGCCCGGAAGGCAAAAACAAAACCGTCGTAATATTCCATCGAAGAACGGCCGTGGCTGGCCTCGAAAAGCAAGGCATCGGTATCAATCCCACGTGCGCGCATCGCCTCGGCACGGTCGGTCACGCCAGTCACCGCATCAGCGATCGCGGGCATGTCCACCATCAGATCGCGCAGACGGCTGAGCGCATTCGGCAACGTCTCTCGCACTTCGAGAAGGGCATCGAACAGATCGACCTGTTGCTCTGAGATCGGCGCGGTTTTGGCATCTTCGCGCAGGGCTGCAACCCGCGCGTCAATCTCGGCGCTTGAGCGCAGCCCCACCATAGGCGCGCCGCCGTCTGCGGCGTCACCGGCCAACAAGGCTTGACGCGACGCGGGCACCGGGCTCCGGCCCGCGAAACGGTCAAGCAAGGCACGAAACCGGCGGGGCCGCCAGATGTGCCGCATCAATGCCTGTTTGCGCGCGGGCGAGGTATCAAGCCCCTGCACCGCCGCCATCAGCACACCGATATCCCCCGTCACCGGGCGCACCGGCAGCCCCTGCATCGCCTCAGCGATCAGGGCGAAAACCTCGGCATCTGCCGCCGCCGGGTCGGCGCGGTCGAAGACCTCGAAACCCACCTGAATGTATTCATTGGCACGGTTCGGGTCGTGTTCCTGACGGCGGAAAACCTCGCCGGAATAGGTATAGCGCGCGGGCTCGGCCCCATGGGCCATGTGCATCTGCACCACCGGCACCGTAAAATCGGGGCGCAGCATCTGCTCGCCACGCAGCGCGTCCGAGGTGACATAGGCGCGCGCGCGGATATCCTCGCCGTAGAGGTCCAGCAGCGTGTCGGCCGGTTGCAGGATCGGCGGCTCGACGAGCACAGCGCCCTGCGCGTCGAAAATCGCGCGTAGCGACGCGGCCCGCGCCAGCGTTTCGGAACGTGTCGGCATCAACTCGCCCGATCCAGAATATCGCGGACCGCTTTGATCAGATCAGCACGGGGCACCTCATATTGGTTGGGGCGCTCTTTCCACTCATCATGGCTGGCCTCCTGCGCAAGCTGCGCGCCCAGCACCATGTCCTTGATCTGCACCACACCGCGCGCCTGTTCGTCGCCGCCTTCGATGACGACGACCGGGCTTTGCCGCTTGTCGGCGTATTTCATCTGGTTGCCGAAGTTCTTTGGGTTGCCCAGATAGACCTCCGCCCGGATGCCCGCCTGCCGCAGTTCCGCGACCATTGCTTGATAATCGGCCATGCGGTCCCGGTCCATCACGGTGACAACGACGGGGCCAGTCGCCTCGGCCTCAAGCCGCCCCTTCGCAGCAAGCGCGGCCAGCAGCCGGTCAACGCCGATGGAGACGCCCGTGGCAGGCACTTCTTGCCCGGTAAACCGCTTGACCAGATCATCATAGCGCCCACCGCCCGCGACCGAGCCGAAGTTGCGCGCGCGGCCCTTTTCGTCTTTGATCTCAAAGGTAAGCTCGGCCTCGAACACCGGACCGGTGTAATAGCCAAGGCCGCGCACCACCGACGGATCAATTTCCACCCGGTCAGGGCCATAGCCACCCGCGGCCAGAAGGTCAGAGATCAACTCAAGCTCATCCACACCCTGCACACCGACATCGGAGCCCGCGACCAACTCGCGCAGCCGCGCCACCGTCTCGGCACCGCTGTCGCGTTTGGCCTGCATGAAGCCCATGACCACATCGGCCTGCCCATCTGCCAATCCGGCACCCTTGGTGAAATCGCCGCTGTCGTCCTTGCGGCCCTCGCCCAGCAAGGCGCGCACGCCCTCTGGCCCCAGCCGGTCCAGCTTGTCGATGGCGCGCAGCACGATGCCACGCTCGATATCTTTGTCGTCACCGGCAAGGCCCGCAACCTCCAGCACACCGTTCAGCACCTTGCGGTTGTTCACGCGCACCACATAGTCGCCGCGTGCGATCCCGACTTCCTCAAGACAGTCGGCCAGCATCGCGCAGATCTCGGCGTCTGCCGCCACCGATGGCGCGCCAACGGTATCCGCATCACACTGATAAAACTGACGAAACCGCCCCGGCCCCGGTTTTTCATTGCGCCAGACCGGCCCCATCGCATAGCGGCGGTAGGGCATCGGCAGATCGTTGCGGTGCTGGGCATAGACCCGCGCCAAAGGCGCTGTCAGATCATAGCGCAGCGCGAGCCAATCGCCGGGTTTGTCGCCTTCGGAATCTTCCTGCCACGCAAAGACGCCCTCGTTCGGGCGGTCCACATCGGGGAGAAATTTGCCAAGCGCCTCGACCGTCTCCACGCCCGAGCTTTCCAGCGCGTCGAACCCATAGCGGTGGTAAACTGCGGCGATCTTGCCGAGCATCTCGGCCCGATGGGTCACCTCGGTCCCGAAATAATCGCGGAACCCCTTTGGGGTCTGCGCCTTGGGACGGGGGGTTTTCTTGGGCTTTGCCATGGCAAGGATCCTCGGTGCATCAATTGGCCTCGCGTCTAGCCCAAGCCCCCCGCAAGGGCAAGCAACGCTGCGTGTTGCCCCTGTCTTGTGCCGCCCGCCCATGCTAAATCGCGCAAAAAGGACGCGCCCCTATGTCAGAACAAACCCCAGATCAAACCGCAGAACGAATTAACCAACTCGAAGAGCAGATCGCCCACCTGACCCGCGCGGTCGACGATATGTCAGAGATCGTCACCCGTCAGGAGGATGAGATCGTCACCCTGAACCGCCGCGTGCATATGTTGATGCAGCGCGAGGGGGAGCGGGATGCCTCAGGCGGTGGCGCGGTGCTTTTGGGCGACGAACGGCCGCCGCACTACTGAGCCGCAGTTTCGCTCAATTCGCTGATTTCATTGCCACGGCGGCCACGGCCCCGTCATGCACCAGCACCTCAGACCAGCGCGCGGTTTCGCCCAACCGCTCATAAGCATTGACGAAAAACGCCGTTTTATCGAGCGTGCCAATCCGCTTGCCGCAGGGTTTGCCGCGCCCCGCCCCGCAGACACTGGCCTTGATCGCCTCATAGGCCGCGTCGGTCTCGGCGATGGGCAGGTTTTCCCCGCCCGGGCCATAATGCAACTGCTCATAGACCGACGGCGTGCCGAACAACACATTTGCTGCCGTCAACTGGCGCGCGCAATCATCCGCAAAACCGGTGATATAGAAACTGCGCGGCCCCGCGCTGCCGGGTTGCGAATCGAACAGCCGGTAGCCCCGTGCCGCAGGCTCTTCGACCATCTTCCCCAACTCCTGCTCGCGCACATCACAGACGCGGGCGACCTCGCCAAAGGGCAAAGCGGTGCCAAAGCCGATCTCCGCGACCTGTGGCGATGGCGCCGTGGGCGCGATGCCGCAGGCTGAGGGAAGCGCTGCCATAACTAGAAGGCTGATGCGTCGGTACATGGTTGGCTCCCCTTTGGTTGTCAGGGAATTAGCGCAGCCACCGCTTGCCGTCCACTAACGTGCGGAAAAAGGGCGGATCTGCGCGCGCCGCCGGGGTTAGATTTCCTCGACCTCCATCACCCCGTCGAGCGAGCGGATCGCGCCTTTGATCTGCGGTGTCACGGGGAACTCCCGGCCCAGATCGACCTCAACCTCGCCCGGCAGGCTTGGGTCCATCAGGCAGAACTGCACCGGCCCCTTGCCGGCCGCCTTGACCGCTTGGCGCGCGCCGTCAAGCACATCGGCCACCGCCTGAATCGCCCCCGGCCCATCGATAAAGACCCGCAGCCCCATGCTGCCCGCATCCGCCACCGCCGCATCAATGGGTGCCACCGACCGGCCCAGCAATTTAAGCTGATCGCTTTCCATCGTGGCCTCAACCGTGATGACGATCTTCGAGCCGACTTCGAGATGTTCCCGCCCCAGTTCCAGCGTGTCGGAGAACAGCGTCACCTCATAGCCGCCCGTGGTGTCCGATAGCTGCGCAAAGGCAAAACGGTTGCCTCGCGCCGATTTCCGCTCCTGCCGCCCGGCGACGACCCCCGCCAGCCGGGCATTCATCGCGCCGCGTGTGCTGACCTTCTCGGTCAACTCGTCCAGCGTGAGGAAGGGCAGCCCGGTTTCCCGCGCCCATTTACGGCGCAGCGGCACCATGTAGTCATCAAGCGGGTGACCAGAGAGGTAGAAACCAACCGCTTTAAATTCTTCGGCCAACCGCTCCGCCGATTGCCAGTCATCACAGGGCAACATGCGCGGCTCTGGCAGATCGTCGCCCGCCTCACCAAAGAGCGAAACCTGATTGCTGGCCTTCTGCTCATGGATCGCCGCCGAATAGCTCACCAGCCCGTCGAGCGATTGGAATACCCGTCGCCGATTGCTGTCGAGTTGATCAAAGGCCCCCGAGCGCACCAGCATTTCCAAAGGCCGCTTGCCGACGCGCTTCAGGTCCACTCGCCGTGCGAGGTCATAAAGCGTGGCAAAGGGCTTATCGACGCCATCTACCTTACGCCCCTCGGTCACCAGTTTCATCGCTTCAAGCCCGACGTTTTTCAACGCGCCCAATGCATAGACCAGCGCGCCGTCGACCACTTTGAACGTCGCATCCGAGCGGTTCACACAAGGCGGCACCCAAGGCAACTCCAGCCGCTTGCGCACCTCTTCGAAGTACACCGCCAGCTTGTCGGTCAGGTGAATATCGCAGTTCATCACCCCGGCCATGAACTCGACCGGGTGGTTCGCTTTCAGCCAAGCGGTCTGGTAGCTGACCACCGCATAGGCCGCAGCGTGGGACTTGTTGAAACCGTAGTTGGCGAATTTCTCCAGAAGGTCGAAAACCTCCGCCGCCTTCTTTTTATCGACCCCATTGGCCATCGCGCCCTTTTCGAACTTGGGACGTTCCTTGGCCATTTCCTCGGCAATTTTCTTACCCATCGCCCGGCGCAGCAAGTCCGCGCCGCCAAGGCTGTAGCCCGCCATGACCTGCGCGATCTGCATCACCTGTTCCTGATAAACGATGATGCCTTGGGTTTCTTCAAGGATGTAGTCGATGCTGGGGTGCACCGATTCCAATTCGCGCTGGCCGTTCTTCACCTCACAATAGGTCGGAATATTCTCCATCGGGCCGGGACGGTAAAGCGCCACAAGAGCCACGATGTCCTCGATACAGGTCGGCTTCATGCGCTTGAGCGCATCCATCATGCCGCTGGATTCCACCTGGAACACGGCAACGGTCTTGGCGCTGGAATAGAGTTTGTAGGTCGCAGCATCGTCGAGCGGGATCGTGGCCACGTCGTCAACGTGCCCCTCGGGTGGTTGGTAAAGCTCGCGCCCATCGGCGGCGAGATGCAGATGCCGCCCCCCCGCCTTGATCTGATCCACGGCATTCTGAATCACGGTCAGGGTTTTCAGGCCCAGAAAGTCGAACTTCACCAGCCCGGCCTGTTCAACCCATTTCATGTTGAACTGCGTCGCGGGCATGTCAGAGCGCGGGTCTTGGTAGAGCGGCACAAGCTGATCGAGCGGTCGATCCCCGATCACCACCCCCGCCGCGTGGGTCGATGCGTTCCGCAGCAAGCCTTCGACCTGTTGGCCGTAGTCGAGAAGCCGCGCCACGACCTCTTCGTTCTTCGCCTCTTCCCGCAGACGCGGCTCATCCGCCAGCGCCTTTTCAATGCTGACGGGTTTGACCCCCTCAACCGGAATCATTTTGGACAGACGATCGACCTGCCCATAAGGCATCTGCAACACACGCCCGATGTCACGCACCGCAGCCTTGGACAGCAGCGCACCGAAGGTGATGATCTGCCCCACTTTGTCGCGGCCATATTTCTCCTGCACATAGCGGATCACCTCTTCGCGGCGGTCCATGCAGAAGTCGATGTCGAAGTCGGGCATCGAAACCCGTTCGGGGTTGAGGAAACGTTCAAACAGCAGCGAGTAGCGCAGGGGATCGAGGTCGGTGACCGTCAGCGCATAGGCCACGAGGCTGCCCGCACCCGAGCCCCGGCCCGGCCCCACCGGAATGTTGTTATCCTTAGCCCATTGGATGAAGTCGGCAACGATCAGGAAGTAGCCGGGGAAGCCCATACCTTCGATGATGCCCAACTCGAAATCGAGACGTTTTTGGTATTCCTCAACGCTCACCGCATGGGGGATCACAGCAAGACGCGCTTGAAGGCCCTCGTTGGCCATACGGCGCAGCTCGGCGACCTCATCATCGGCAAACTTCGGCAGGATCGGATCACGGCGGTAGGCCATGAAGGCGCAGCGTTTGGCGATCTCGACGGTGTTGCTCAGCGCCTCGGGCAGATCGGCAAAGAGCGTTGCCATTTCGGCTTGGGACTTGAAGTAATGCTGCGCGGTCAGACGGCGGCGCGGTTGCTGCTGGTCGACATAAGCACCTTCCGAGATACAGATCAGCGCATCGTGTGCCTCATACATGTCGGGCTTGGGGAAATAGACGTCATTGGTGGCCACCAGCGGGATGTCCATCGCATAGGCCATCTCGACAAAGCCACGCTCGGTCAGGCGTTCAGGCTCGGGCTGGCCGCCGTCTTCGGGGTGGCGTTGTAACTCGACATAAAGCCGGTCGCCAAAGGCACCCTGCAGCCGCGCCATCAGCGCCTCTGCCGCCGGGCGCTGGCCGCCTTGCAACAGCATGCCCACCGGCCCCATTGGCCCACCGGTCAGGCAGATGATATCGGCGCTCAGCGCTTCCAACTCGTCCAGCGTCACCTCTGCCACGGCCCCGCCCTTGTCGAGATAGAGGCAGGAGTTCAGCTTCATCAAATTCTCATAGCCCAATTCGCTCTGCGCCAGCAGCACCATCGGCGCGGGTGGGCGCGGCTTTTCACCGGGCTGCACCTCGACATAGGCGACATCAACCTGACAGCCGATGATCGGCTGCACACCGGCGCCAGCCATAGCGACGGAAAACTCCAGCGCCGCAAACATGTTGTTGCTATCGGTCAGTGCCAGCGCGGGCATGCCCGCATCGCGGCACATGCCGGGCAGCTTTTTCAGCCGCAGCGCGCCCTCCAGCAAGGAATACTCGGAATGGCTACGCAGATGAATGAATCGGGGATCATTTGACATGGCCGCAAACTACGCCAGCCACCCCTGAGGCACCAGCACCCGATCGCGCCCAGCGCATTTTTCGCCCAAGGTATTTTTCCTTGCCAAAACGCCCCCTGCCCCGCTAGCCTGACCTCTACCTCGCCCGCGCCCGGTTCTACGCCGCATCGAACCCCGCGCAATGATATGGGCCACTTTGTACCGCGGCGGATGAGAACCAATGGACATCACTTTTCTTCTCAATGGAGAAGTCGTGTCACTCTCCAACGTGTCCCCGACCACCACCCTGCTTGACTGGCTGCGCGAAGAACGCGGGCTGACCGGGACCAAGGAGGGCTGCAACGAGGGCGACTGCGGGGCCTGTTCGGTAATGATTACCGATGCGGAGGGAAGCCGTGCGTTGAACGGCTGTATCCTCTTCCTCCCGCAGGTGAATGCCAAAGCCGTCACCACGGTTGAGGGCATGGCCAGCGCCGATGGCACGCTGCATCCGGTGCAGGAGACGATGGTCGAACACCACGGCAGCCAATGCGGTTTCTGTACGCCGGGGTTCGTAGTGTCGATGGCCACGGCGCATTTAAACGGTGCAACGGACCATGACGTGCAACTGGCAGGCAACCTCTGCCGCTGCACTGGCTACGCGCCGATCATCCGCGCGGCCAAAGCCGCCGAAGGCGCGCCGGTGCCAGAGCATTTACGCACCCTCAAGTCAAAGTTGGCGCAGGACATCCCCGCGCCCGCCAAAGCCAACGGCGCACCGCATGTGCAACCCGAAAGCAGCGACGAACTCGCCGCCTGGTATCTCGACAATCCGGACGCCACACTGATCGCCGGGGCGACAGATGTTGGCCTTTGGGTCACCAAAGGCTTCCGCGATCTTGGCGCCGTGGCCTTCCTCAACCGCTGCGCGGATCTACGCGGGATTACCGAGGATGAAACCGGCCTGCGCATTGGCGCGATGACGACGCTAACCGAGGTTGAGGCGAAACTGAGCCCCCTGCACCCCAGCCTAGGCACCATGCTGCGGCGCTATGGCTCGACGCAGGTGCGCAATGCAGCGACCTTGGGCGGCAATATCGCCAATGGCTCGCCCATCGGTGACGGCCCGCCCGCGCTGATTGCGCTTGGGGCGACCCTGCAACTGCGGCGCGGTGATGCGCGTCGCGAGTTGCCGCTGGAGGATTTCTTCCTCGACTACGGCAAGCAAGACCGCGCGCCGGGCGAATTCGTCGAAGCCATCACCGTGCCGCGCCAGCATGACACCCTGCGCTGCTACAAACTGTCGAAACGTTTCGATCAAGACATTTCGGCGGTTTGCGGCTGTATGTCGATCACCGGCAATGGCACCGAAATCCTCACCGCGCGCATCGCCTTTGGCGGCATGGCGGCAACACCGAAACGCGCCGCTGCGGCTGAGGCGGCACTGGTCGGCCAGCCGTGGAGCGAAGAAACCATCCGCAAGGCGATGGAGGCGATGGCACAAGACTTCACCCCACTGTCGGACATGCGCGCCTCTGCCAGCTACCGGATGGAGGCGGCGCAAAACATGCTGTTGCGCTATTTCCATGACGCCAACGGTCAAGCCACCAACCTGCTGGAGGTCTCGGCATGAGCGTTGCAAAGCCCCTTCCCCATGATGCGGCGATGCTCCATGTCACCGGCGCCGCACGCTATGTCGACGACATCCCCACGCCGCGCGGCACGCTGCATCTGGCCTTTGGCCTCAGCCCCGTCGCGGCGGGCGAATTGACGGCGCTTGACCTCGACGCCGTGCGGTCTGCGCCCGGCGTGGTCAAAGTGCTGACCGCCGATGATCTCGTCCATGACTGCGACACCTCACCCTCGAACCATGACGAGCCGCTTTTGGCGACGGGCGAAATCCATTTCGCGGGCCAACCGCTCTATCTGGTCGTGGCCACCAGCCACCTTGCCGCGCGGCGCGCCGCGCAACTGGGCACGCCACAGATCACCCCGCGTGATCCGATCTTGACCGTCGAGCAGGCGCTCGCCGCCGACAGCCGGTTCGAAGACGGCCCGCGCATTTACCAGAAGGGCGATGCTGAGACAGCGCTTGCCAAGGCCAGCCGCCGCCTCTCGGGCCAGATCGAAATGGGCGGGCAGGAGCATTTCTATCTTGAAGGTCAGGCCGCCATGGCGCTGCCGCAGGACAATGGCGACATGCTGGTGCATTCCTCGACCCAGCACCCAACCGAAATTCAGCATAAAGTAGCCCATGCCATCGGCCGCCCAATGCATGCCGTGCGGGTCGAGACCCGGCGCATGGGCGGCGGTTTCGGCGGCAAGGAAAGTCAGGGCAATGCGCTGGCCGTGGCCTGTGCGGTGACGGCATTGCTGACCGGCAAGCCCTGCAAGATGCGCTATGACCGCGATGACGACATGATCATCACCGGCAAACGGCATGATTTCCGCATCAGCTACGATGTCGGCTTCGACGAGGCGGGCCGGATCACCGCGCTGGACGTCACGCATTACACCCGCTGCGGCTGGTCGATGGACCTGTCGCTGCCCGTAGCCGACCGCGCCATGCTGCATGCCGACAATGCCTATCACCTGCGCGACATCCGCATCACCTCGCACCGCTTGCGCACCAATACCGCCAGCGCCACGGCGTTTCGCGGTTTCGGCGGCCCGCAGGGGATCGTCGGCATTGAGCGCGTGATGGACCATATCGCCCAAGAGCTGGACCTCGACCCGCTCGCCGTGCGCCGGGCGAATTACTACACCGACAACGCCCACCGCCCGACCGAGGTGGAGAACACCGGCACCGCCATCGACAACCGTACCCCGCCGGATGCGGAGGCCGATCTATCGTCACGCGGCGCGCCCCCTGTGCCGACGGGCAAACCCGCAATCCCGGCCACGCCATCCGATGTGCAGACCACGCCCTACCAACAGCCGGTGACCGATTGCATTATCAACGCGCTGACCGACCGACTGGTCGAAAGCGCCGACTACGACGCCCGCCGCGCGGCCATCGGGAAGTGGAATGCGCAAAACCCGCTACTCAAGCGCGGCATCGCCATCACCCCGGTGAAATTCGGCATCTCCTTCACGCTTACGCACCTCAACCAAGCGGGCGCGCTGGTGCATGTCTATCAGGATGGCTCGATCCACCTGAACCACGGCGGCACCGAGATGGGCCAAGGGCTGTTCCAGAAGGTGGCGCAAGTCGCGGCCTCGCGCTTTGGCGTCTCGCCCGAGGTGGTCAAGATCACCGCCACCGATACCGCCAAAGTGCCAAACACCTCGGCCACGGCGGCGTCCTCGGGCTCGGACCTCAACGGCATGGCCGCGCAAAATGCCTGCGACACGATCCGCGACCGCATGGCGGCGCATCTGGCGGAACGCTACCAGACCACGCCGGATCAAGTGCGCTTTGCCGACGGCATGGTACGGATCGGGGGCGAGGAGATCACCTTCGCCGCCGCTGCCGCTTCGGCTTACGAGAACCGCGTCAGCCTTTCGGCCACGGGATTTTACAAAACGCCCGACATCGAATGGGACCGCATCGCCGGACACGGGCGGCCGTTCTACTACTTCGCCTATGGTGCCGCCTGCACCGAAGTGGTGATCGACACGCTGACCGGCGAAAACCGCATCCTGCGCACTGACATCCTGCATGATGCGGGCGCCTCGCTGAACCCCGCGCTGGACATCGGCCAGATTGAGGGCGGATACGTACAAGGCGCGGGCTGGCTCACGACCGAGGAACTGGTCTGGGACGAAACCGGCACCCTGCGCACCCACGCGCCATCGACCTACAAAATCCCGGCCTGCTCCGACCGGCCGCCCGTCTTCAACGTGACGCTCTGGGACCAACCCAACCCGGCGCAGACGGTCTACCGCTCCAAGGCCGTGGGCGAGCCGCCCTTCATGCTGGGCATCTCGGCCTTCATGGCGTTGTCGGATGCGGTATCGGCCTGCGGCGACAACTACGGCGATCTGCAAGCGCCCGCCACAGCCGAGGCCGTCCTGGCCGCCGTGGGACGGGCGCGGAAATGACCGCGATTTTCGTCGAGATCACCGCCACGCGCGGATCGGCCCCGCGCGATGCGGGCACGGTGATGAAAGTCACGGCGGACAGTATCGACGGCACCATCGGCGGCGGGGCGCTGGAACATCAGGCGATTGCACATGCCCGCAAAATGCTAGCCAACGGGCGGCTTGAGGACACGCAGACCGTGCCGCTCGGCCCCGGCCTAGGACAATGTTGTGGCGGCGCGGTGAGCCTGCGCTACACAACCTCGCCGCGCCCATTGGACGCGGCCACCCCACTGCCACTGCCGAATGTGCAGAGCGACACGCCCCTTTGGCTCTGGGGCGCGGGGCACGTGGGCCGCGCGGTGGTGGCCGCATGCCCGCCGCGTGCCTTTGCCATCACATGGATCGACAGCGCCCGCGACCGCTTCCCCAATCACGTCCCACCCCGTGTTGCTATAGCGCCCACCGCCGACATGCCGCGCCTTGCCGCCCACGCGCCGCAAAACGCGCATCACCTGATCTTCACCTATTCCCATGACATCGACCTCGCCCTCTGCGCTGCCTTGCTTAAACGCGGGGCAGAGAGCGTCGGCCTGATCGGCTCTGACACAAAAAAGTCACGGTTTTCCCGCCGCTTGCGCGACATGGGGCTGGATCCCTCTGGCATCATCTGCCCTATTGGCGATAAGTCGCTGGGCAAGCTGCCCGCCCAGATTGCACATGGTGCGTTGATCTCTCTCATCGCCCGGACCCAGACAAAGGTTTCCGCATGACTGACAAACTTCTCGACCTCTCTGGGTTGACCAAGGCCTACCCCGGCGTCGTCGCGAACGATGACGTGTCCCTGCGGATCGCTCCGGGTGAGGTTCACGCCCTGCTGGGCGAGAATGGCGCGGGCAAGTCTACGCTGGTCAAAATGATCTACGGGCTGGTCAAACCTGACGCGGGCCAGATGCAAATGCGGGGCGAGAACTTTGCCCCCACCGATCCCCATGCGGCACGACAGGCGGGCGTCGGCATGGTGTTTCAACACTTCTCGCTTTTCGATGCGCTCAGCGTGGCGGAGAACATCGCCCTCGGCATGGAAAACCCGCCGCGCATGCGTGAACTCAGCCAGCAAATCCGCGATGTGTCGGACACCTACGGCCTGCCGCTTGCGCCGGACCGCATCGTCGGCGATCTATCGGCGGGGGAACGTCAGCGGGTTGAGATCATCCGTTGCCTGCTGCAGGATCCCAAACTGCTGATCATGGACGAGCCGACATCGGTTCTGACCCCGCAAGAGGTTGAAATCCTGTTCAAGACCCTGCGCAAGCTCAGCGCAGAGGGCACCGCGATCCTTTATATCTCGCACAAGCTCGAAGAGATCCGCAGCCTGTGCGACAGCGCGACGATCCTGCGGTTGGGCAAGGTCGTCGGCCATTGCACCCCGCGTGAGACCTCGGCGCGCGACATGGCAGAAATGATGGTCGGTTCAGCACTGAAAACACCCACGCGCGACAGCAAAGAGCCGGGCGAGGTGACGCTGACGCTGAACAAACTCTCGGCGCGATCGGCCCATGCTTTCGGCATGCCGCTGCGCGAGATTTCGGTCGAGGTGCGGCGCGGTGAGGTGCTGGGCATCGGCGGCGTCGCGGGCAATGGGCAGGACGAATTGCTCAACGCGCTCTCGGGTGAAACACTGGTCGGCGCGGGCATGATTACCTTTGACGGGCGCGACATCGGCCTTCTTGGCCCCACCGCCCGCCGCGCACTGGGCGTCTTGACCGCCCCCGAAGAACGGCTTGGCCACGCCGCCGTGCCGGATATGTCGCTCACAGAAAACGCCATGCTCACCGGTGCCGCCCGCGAAGGGTTGGAGCGGGGCGGTATGCTCGACTGGGGCAAGGCGCGCAGCTTTGCCGAGAAGATCATCAAGACATTTGACGTGCGCACCCCCGGCCCCGGCAATGCGGCGCGGTCGCTGTCGGGTGGGAACTTGCAGAAATTCGTTATCGGACGCGAAGTGCTGCAACGGCCTGAGCTTTTGGTGGTGAACCAGCCCACATGGGGCGTCGATGCCTCTGCCGCCGCCGCGATCCGGCAGGCGCTTTTGGATCTCGCCTCGGGCGGGACCGCCGTGATCGTCATCAGCCAAGACCTTGATGAGTTGATGGAGATTTCCGACAATTTCGCCGCGCTAAACGAAGGCCGCCTGTCGTCAACGCGCCCCGCGCAGGGGCTGACTGTCGAAGAGATTGGCCTGATGATGGGTGGCGCACATGGCATGGAGGTGGCGCATGTCTAAGCCAAACCTCGCATCTTTCACTCTGACCATTGGGGGTGATCTGTGATCCGCCTTGAAAAGCGCCCGCAGCCCAGTCGGGCCCTTTCGCTGTCGACGCCTATCATGGCGGTGCTGGCCACTTTCATCTTCGGCGGGCTCTTGTTCGCCGTGCTTGGCAAAGACCCGGTCGAGGCGCTGCAAACGATTTTCTGGCAGCCACTGTTTGGCGAATATGCCTTTTATTACCGCCCGCAACTGCTGATCAAAGGCGCGCCCTTGGTGCTGATCGCCATCGGCCTCAGCCTTGGATTCAAAGCGGGCATCTGGAACATCGGGGCCGAGGGGCAGTACATCATGGGCGCCATCTTTGGCGCGGCTGTAGGGCTGGCGTTCTACCCTGCGGAGGGCTGGTACATCTTCCCGCTGATGGTGCTCGCGGGGGCCTTGGGCGGTTGGGCGTGGGCGATGATCCCGGCCCTTTTGAAGGTGCGTTTTGGTACGAATGAGATCCTCGTCTCGCTAATGTTGGTCTATGTCGCCGAGCAGTTCCTTGCGTCTATGTCATTGGGTTTGCTGAAAAACCCCGAAGGCTACGGCTTTCCCGGCTCGCGCAACCTGCAACAATACGCTTCTGCCCATAACGCCGAACTCTTTGCCGGTTCTGGTATGCACTGGGGCGTGGTCGCGGCGCTGATCGCGGTGATCTTTGCCTATGTGCTGTTAACCAAACACCGTCTCGGCTTTGCCATTCGCGTCACCGGCGAAGCGCCCCGCGCGGCGCGGTTCTCAGGCGTGAACCCGGCGCGGCTGGTGCTGTTTTGCCTTGGCACCTCGGGTCTGCTCGCTGGGCTTGCGGGCATGTTCGAAGTCTCCGGTCCCTCGGGTCAGATCACCATCGACTTCAACGTAGGTTATGGATTTACCGCGATCATCGTGGCCTTCCTTGGCCGTTTGCATCCCATCGGCATCCTGCTTGCGGGCGGGCTGATGGCACTGACGTATATCGGCGGTGACATCGCGCAGTCGAACCTCGGCCTGCCCGCCGCCGCCATTCAGGTGTTCCAAGGCATGCTCCTGTTCTTCCTGCTCGCGCTGGACGTTTTCACTCATTACCGGCTGCGCTTTGGCGCGGCGGAGGCTGTCTGATGGATCTTTCTGCAATCAACCCGCTTTTGTTCGTCGCAGGCTTTTTGGTCGCGGCCACGCCGCTGATCTTCGCCGCCATCGGCGAATTGGTGGTCGAGAAATCCGGCGTACTGAACCTCGGCGTCGAAGGCATGATGATCACCGGCGCGATCTGCGGCTTTGCCACGGCGGTCGAGACCGGCTCGCCATTACTCGGCTTTGCCGCCGCCGCTATCGGGGGCGCGGCGCTGAGCCTCCTCTTTGCCTTCCTAACCCAAGTCACTTTGGCGAACCAAGTCGCCTCTGGTCTGTCGCTGACGCTCTTCGGCCTCGGCCTTTCGGCGCTGATCGGGCAAAGCTACGTCGGGATCAAACCGCCCCGGCTGGGCGATATCGACTTTGGCCCGCTGGCCGAGATCCCGGTGATCGGCCCGATCCTCTTTACCCATGACATCATCCTCTACCTCGGGATCGCGCTGGTCGCCGGGGTCTGGGCGGTGCTGAAGTTCACCCGCGCCGGGCTGATCCTGCGCGCCGTGGGCGAAAGCCACGACGCGGCCCATGCGCTTGGCTACAAGGTCAAACGCATCCGCACCGCCGCGATCCTTTTCGGCGGGGCCTGCGCGGGCTTGGGCGGGGCCTACATCAGCCTGATCCGTGTGCCGCAATGGACCGAAGGCATGACCGCCGGGATCGGCTGGATCGCCCTTGCCCTCGTCGTCTTTGCCTCATGGAAGCCATGGCGGGCGCTTTTGGGTGCCTATCTTTTCGGCGGCATCACCCAGTTGCAATTGAACTTGCAAGGCGCGGGCGTTGCCATTCCGGTAGAGTATCTGGCAATGTCACCGTATATCATCACCATCATCGTTCTGGTGGTGCTGTCGGCGGACAAAAGCGCCGCGCCGGCCTCACTGGGCCGAACCTTCCACGCCTCGAACTAGGGGCATAACGTCACGCGGCCCTGCGCCGCACATCAAGCCCCGGCAAGGGGCACGTAAACAGGGGAAACCTCATGAAACTAACCACCCTTATGACCAGCGCGGCACTTGCGCTCGGCCTTGCTTCGGGCGCTGTTGCCCAAGACAAGACCAAGGTCGGCTTTGTCTTTGTCGGCCCCGTGGGCGACGGCGGCTGGACCTATGAGCACAACCAAGGCCGCTTGGCCGTCGAAGAAGAGTTCGGCGACAAGGTCGAGACCGTTTTCGTCGAAAGCGTTGCCGAAGGCCCCGATTCCGAGCGTGTGATGACGCAGATGGCGCTCGACGGTGCTGACCTGATCTTCACCACCTCCTTTGGCTACATGGACCCCACCATCAACGTCGCCAAGAAATTCCCCGATGTGAAGTTTGAGCACGCCACCGGCTACAAACGCGCCGACAACGTCTCGACCTATTCCGCGCGTTTCTACGAAGGCCGCGCTATTCAAGGCCACATCGCGGGCTCGATGACCGAAAGCAACATCATCGGCTACATCGGCTCCTTCCCGATCCCCGAAGTCATCCGCGGCATCAACTCCGCCTATATCCACGCCAAGAAAGTAAACCCCGACGTTCAGTTCAAAATCGTCTGGGCCTACACATGGTTTGACCCGGCCAAAGAAGCCGACGCCGCCAAGGTACTGATCGAACAGGGCGCCGACGTGGTCCTGCAACACACCGATTCCACCGCGCCCCAAGCGGCGGCACAGGAAGCGGGCAACGTGATCACCTTCGGTCAAGCCTCCGACATGGCGCAATACGGTCCCAAGCCGCGCGTCTCTTCGATCATCGACGACTGGGCGCCCTACTACATCGACCGCGTCAAAGCGGTCATGGATGGCACATGGGAATCCAAAGACACATGGGACGGCATTGGGCCGGGCATGGTCGGCATCGGCGAGATCTCTGACGCTGTGCCTGCGGACGTGAAAGCCGAAGCGCTGGAACTGAAAGACAAGATCGCGTCTGGCGACTACCACCCCTTCACCGGGCCGATCAACAAGCAGGACGGTTCCGCGTGGCTGGCCGAAGGCGAGACCGCCGATGACGGCACGCTGGCGGGCATGAACTTCTATGTCGAAGGCATCGAAGGCACGATCCCGCAATAAGCCGAACGGGCTGATAGACGACAGGGGCGCACGGGCAACCGCGCGCCCCTTTTTCATTGCGGCCCGTGTCGGTGTTGCTAGGCTCGCCCTTCCCACTTCGCGAAAGGCCCTGCCATGATCACCGTGCACCACCTCAACCGCTCTCGCTCACAGCGCATCCTTTGGCTGCTGGAGGAGTTGGATCAGCCCTATGACATCATCCGTTACCAACGGGATGCCAAGACCAACCTCGCCCCGCCCGAGTTGAAACTGGTGCACCCTCTGGGCAAATCCCCGATGATTGAGATTGACGGCCAGTTGGTTGTCGAAAGCGCCGCCATCGTCGATCTGCTCTGCACCCGCTTCGCCCCCGAAATGATTCCCGAACGCGATACGCCCGCCTTCTTGCGCCATATGGAATTGATGCATTTCGCCGAAGGCTCTGCCATGACGCCGATCCTGCTCAACCTCTATGTCTCGCGCTTGGGCGATGCCGCAGCCCCTCTGCACCCGCGCATCAGCTCCGAGCTGGACAACCACTACAGCTACATGAACAGCCTCGTGCGGGCCTCCGGCCACTTCGTGCAAGATACGCTGTCGGCAGCCGACATTATGCTGAGCTTCCCCGCCGAGGTTGCCATGCGCCAAGGCCGCGCCGCGGATTACCCCGCCCTCAAAGGCTTCGTCGAGATGATTCAAAGCCGCCCGGCCTATCAACGCGCCCTTGAAAAGGGTGAGCCGCAAGCGGCCTAGCGCCCCACCGCCTGCCCCGCGCCAAACCCATTGCGCGCGGGCGGCACCCATGCCACCAATCGGGCATGACACAGATGCTTACCAGCCTTGATGGCACCCCCGCCAGCCGCCTCGCCTTCGGCACCATGCAGTTCGGTGGTCGCGCTGATGCGACAGCCTCCCGCGCGATGTTCGACGCCTGTATCGAGGCGGGGATCACGCATTTCGACACGGCGCATGTCTATACCGATGGGGCGTCCGAGACGCTTCTGGGCCAGTTTGTGCAAGACCGCCGCGACAGCCTGATCGTGGCCACCAAAGCCGCCTATACCGGCGGCGCAGGGCGCGCCAATATCCTCGCCTCTGCCGAGACGTCGCGCCAGCGGATGCAGCTTGATACGCTTGACGTGCTCTACCTGCACCGTTTCGACCCCGAGACACCCCTGACCGAAAGCTTCGCCGCGCTGGCCGAGGTAAAACAGCACGGCCACATCCGCCAAGTGGGCCTGTCGAACTTCGCCGCATGGCAGGTCGTCAAAGCAGCCCATATCGCCGCCGACTTCGGCCTTGAGATCGCCGTGATCCAACCGATGTACAACCTCGTCAAACGCCAAGCCGAGGTCGAAACCCTGCCCATGGCCCACGACCTCGACATCCTCGTCGCCCCCTACTCCCCTCTGGGCGGCGGCTTGCTGACCGGGAAATACGCCACCGGGGGCACAGGCCGCCTGAGCGAAGATGAGCGCTATGCCGCCCGCTACGGTCAAGAAGCAATGCACGGCGCCGCAGCCGGACTGGCCGCTCTCGCCCGCGATCTGGGCACTCATCCTGCAACCCTCGCCGTGGCGTGGGCCGCAGCCCACCCCACGCGGCCGACGCCGATCATCTCTGCCCGCTCTTTGGCGCAGCTTGAACCCTCGCTCGCGGCGCTGACCTATCAGATGACGCCGCAGACCTACGCCGCGATTGCAGCCCTCTCGCCAACGCCGCCACCCGCCACCGACCGGCTGGAAGCACAGACATGACCCGCCTGCCGCCCAGTGCCAGCGTCGCCGAGGCTGCCGGCGGCGACCGGCTCTTCGCACCCGCCGCCGCGCGCAACCTCGACGCGCTCTGCGATCTGCTGGCGGATCACGCGCCACCAACAGGCCGCGCGCTGGAGATTGCCAGTGGCACCGGGCAACATGTCCTGGGCTTCGCCAGACGCCTCCCCGGTCTCACATGGCACCCCAGCGACATCGACACCGCCCGCCGCGCCAGCATCAACGCCTACGCAGCCGAGGCCGCCTTGCCCAATATCGCCTCCCCCCTTCCGCTCGACGCCACCAGCCCCGGCTGGGCGGGCGAATATGGCCCCTTCGACCTGATCATGCTGGCCAACCTCCTGCACCTGATCCCGACCGAAGCCACCCAATGCCTCATCACCGAGGCTGCCGCCGCCCTTGCCCCCAGCGGCAAGCTCATCCTCTACGGCCCGTTCAAACGCGCAGGCCAAACCACCTCTCCCGGCGACACCCGCTTTGACGCCGAACTGCGCGCCGCAGACCCAATGATCGGCTACAAAGACAACCTCGACATGGCCCGCTGGCTTAGCGATGCTGGCCTCAGCCCCATCGACGAGGTAGCCATGCCCGCCAACAATCTCGCCTTTATCGCAGGAAACCCCAGCCCATGATCCTCCGTCGCGCCCTGATCCTGTCGCTTCTGGCCCTCGCCGCCTGTGGCCGCCCCGGCAACCCGCCTCCCGCCGATCCCGGCACGCTCTTCCCGGCGCGGTTCAGCGACAGTGACCCGGTGGACTTCAACGGTCGCAATCCGCAATCCTTCCCCGTCCACGGGATCGACGTGGCCCGTTTTCAGAACAACATCGACTGGAACACCGCCCGCAGAAACGGTGTGAACTTCGCCTTCATCAAAGCCACTGAAGGCGGCGACCTCAAAGACATTAACTTCGATACCCATTGGCAAGGCGCAGGCCAAGCCGCTGTCAAACGCGGCGCCTACCACTTCTACTACTTCTGCACCTCGCCCGAGGATCAGGCCCGCTGGTTCATCCGCAACGTGCCGCGCACCCCCGGCATGCTGCCCCCGGTGCTCGACATGGAATGGAACCCCTTCTCCCCCACCTGCGCCCACATCCGGCCCCCAGCATCAGAGGTCCGCGACCAAATGCGCCGCTGGCTCGCCGTGGTAGAGCGTCACTACGGCCAGCGCCCGATCATCTATACAACCCCAAAATTCTACCGCGAAAATGGCCTATCCGGCTTTAACGGCTATGACTTCTGGCTGCGCACCACCGCCAAAACCCCAGCCGAGGCCTACCCCGGCCAAACTTGGCGCTTCTGGCAATACAGCGCCACCGGCATCGTCCCCGGCATCGGCGGTGACGTAGACCTCAACGCCTTCTCCGGCAACAGCGCCCAATGGCAAAACTGGATCGCCACCCGCGCCGCACGCTAAACGCCAAAGGGGGGCGCACCTCCTCCCCCTTTCATCCTTTCTTAAATACCGCTGCGCCTCAGCAGCCCCGCGCGCAACGCCACTGTTGCGCGTCAATCCCGCGCATAATGACGTGCCACGACAAAAAGCCCGCCCACCAGCAAGAGCGGCAACAGGAAAATCCGAAACACATGCACGCCCAACACCGCCAGCAAAGCGCCGATTAACTCATCCGCCCGGCTCCAAAGATTGCTGGCAAGTTGTCGGTATTCTGTCAGACCCGGCTCTTCTTCACCCAAAGCCTCACTGCCGCCGACACGGGCGGTGATCTCCTCAATCACCTCCATATTGCGCAGATAGGCCCCTTCGGTAAGCTGCCCCGCCAGCGGCTCGGACACAACCAAGGCCAGCGGTAAGGCAAGCCCTAAAAACCCGCCATACCACGCCAGCCGCCGTGGCAGCCCTGCGTGACCGCGCTTGCTCAGCGCCCAGACTGCCAGCGCTGCCGCCAACAACCCCAGGCCAATCGCACTCACCGGCCCCAAGGCCACCGCGATCACGCCCGTAGCCACCATCACGCCAAAGACCAACCCGGCGATACGCTCAACCGTGTCGTCAATCGGCTCCAACACTTTCAATGGCCGCGCTGAGCCCGAAGCGATGAACGAGAGCCCCACCTCGATCTCCTGCGCGGTCGACAAAAAGGCGTTCAACGTGCGCAACGTGACATAGGACGCAGCCGCCGTGGTCGCCACATCCGCGGCATAGCCCTGCGCCGCGCTGACAACCGGATTGTCCCGCAATAACGCCGCCGTCAGCGCCAGCACACAGAAAAATGCGAGCACCCCCCGCCGGATCAACCGTCCGCCCGGATGCGCTGGTTCTTCGGATCATAGGGACTGTCTTCGACCACTTCGGCCTCCCACATCCGGTCAAGCATCTTTACCTTCAGCTTTGTTCCTACCACCGCGTCTTCAGCTTGCACATAGCCCATGCCGATGCTCTTGCCGAATGCAACGGAATAGCCACCCGACGTGAGCCGCCCGGTACGCCGCTCGCCGTTATAGAGCACCTCGCGCCCCCAGGGGTCCGCATCCTCGGGCCCGTCGATCAACAGCGTCACGCATTTCACGCGGATGCCGTGATCGACCATCGCCTGCTTCCCGTGAAACTCTTTGCTGAGATCCACGAAACGTGGCAGATCGGCCTCTAGCGGCGTTGCATCCCGGCCCAACTCATTGCCAAAAGCACGGTAGCTCTTTTCCTGCCTGAGCCAGTTCTGCGCCCGGGCACCAACCAGCTTCATCCCATGCGGTTCGCCAGCTTTCTCAAGCGCATCAAAGAGATGGTTCTGCATTTCGATCGGGTGGTGCAACTCCCAGCCCAGTTCCCCGGTATAGGCCACCCGGATCGCCCGCACCGGCACCATGCCCAGCTCAATGTTGCGCATGGTCAGCCAAGGGAACCGCTTGTTGCTGAGCACCGTGTCGGGCTCCGCATCCCGCACCAAATCACGCAACACGTCACGCGACTTCGGCCCAGCAATCGCAAATACACCCCACTGCGTGGTCACGTCATGACATTCGACATAGCCCACCTCAGGCATCTTGTCGGCAATCGCCTTGCGCAGATAGTCACTGTCATAAGCCGACCACGCCCCCGCAGAGACCAGATAATATTCATCCTGTGCCAGCCGCACGATGGTATATTCCGTCCGCGTCGTCCCCGCCCCGGTCAGCGCATAGGTCAGATTGATCCGCCCCACCGACGGCAGCTTGTTGCAGGTAAACCAATCCAGAAATGCCGTCGCCCCCGGACCGCGGACCAAATGTTTGGTAAAGGCCGTGGCATCAATCAGCCCCACACCCTCGCGAATGGCCCGCGCCTCTTCCACCGCATGCTGCCACCAGCCCCCGCGCCGGAACGAGCGGCTGTCATGGTCGCTAAACCCCTCAGGCGCAAAATAATTCGGCCGCTCCCAGCCGTTCACCTGCCCAAACTGCGCCCCCCGCGCCGCCTGTCGGTCATATGCCGGAGAGGTCCGCAGCGGCCGGCAAGCGGGGCGCTCCTCATCCGGGTGGTGCAGAATATACACGTGATCGTAGGCTTCCTCATTCTTCCGCGCGGCATATTCCGTGGTCATCCAATCGCCGTAGCGGTTGGGATCAAGGCTCGCCATATCGATCTCGGCCTCGCCCTCAACCATCATCTGCGCGAGGTAATAGCCCGTGCCCCCAGCAGCCGTGATCCCAAACGAAAACCCTTCCGCCAACCACATGTTGCGCAAGCCCGGCGCAGGGCCCACCAGCGGATTACCATCCGGCGTATAACAAATCGGCCCGTTGAAATCGTCCTTCAACCCGCAATCCTCAGCCGAGGGGATGCGGTGGTTCATCGCCATATACTGATCTTCGATCCGCTCCAAATCCAACTGAAACAGATCCGCCCGGAAACTGTCCGGCACCCCATATTCAAACCGCGCCGGCGCGTTTTTCTCATAGACCCCAAGGATCCAACCGCCCCGTTCCTCACGCACATAGCTCTGCGCATCGGCATCGCGGATCACCGGATGCTCAACGTTCCCCGCTGCCCGATAATCAACCAGCGCCGGATCGCGATCCATGACGATAAACTGATGTTCCACGGGAATCGCAGGCATCTTGATCCCCAGCATCTGCGCGGTGCGCTGCGCATGGTTGCCGCTGGCAGTAACCACATGCTCGGCGGTGATAACGATCTGCTCCTCCGACGGCACAAGGTTCCCGCCCTTCTCCACCATCTTGGTGCAGATCACTTCCCAATGGGTGCCATTCCACTCAAACGCATCCGCCTGCCACTTGCGCTCAATCGCCACGCCCCGCTGCCGCGCACCCTTGGCCATCGCCATGGTTACATCAGCAGGGTTAATATACCCGTCGGTCCGGTGATAAAGCGCCCCCTTCAAATCCGATGTCTCGATCAGCGGCCACTTCGCCTTGATCTCATCCGGGGTGAGCCATTCATACGGCACGCCACAGGTTTCCGCGGTGGAGGCATAGAGCATATACTCATCCATCCTTGCATCCGTCTGGGCCATCCTCAGATTACCCACCACGGCAAATCCCGCATTCAGCCCGGTTTCAGCCTCCAAGGTCTTATAAAACTCGACCGAGTACTGATGGATATGCGTCGTCGCAAAAGACATGTTAAACAAAGGCAAGAGCCCCGCCGCATGCCACGTCGAGCCCGACGTCAACTCATCCCGCTCCAAAAGCATCACATCATCCCAACCGGCCTTCGCCAGATGATAGGCAATCGAGGTGCCAACCGCGCCGCCACCGACAACCAAAGCTTTGACTTGCGTTTTCATGATCAGGTTCCTCTATGCCTAACATTCTCTCTTTTAGTGCGCCATGAACAGCACTGCGCTAGTCTCCCGACCCCTCAGTGGGGAAAAGCGACGCAATAGGAAAATCTTTCTTACGAAAGGACCTTCCCATGCATAATGAAAGGGTTGTTCACAAAAAATGCGCGCCCTGTTGGACGCGCATCCGCTTTCAGAATAATCCGAAAAGTTAGATGGTAGCCTTGTTCAGTAGTGCGGCGTTGGTAATATCGGCATTAGACGTCAGCTGATCTCGCAGCTTGCTACGTTCGTTATTGATCATGCCGGGGATCAAGAAAGCATCCACAATTACCCAGATACCGACGGCGATGAGAGTGAACATGCCAATGAGAATAGCCATCGTCAGGATCGAAAAGATGGTTAGCAAAAGCATAGCTACGGCCGAACCTGTCTTCCCGAGGTAGAAGCGATGCGCGCCAAACCCACCCAAGAAAGCCCAAAGAACGTAAGCTACGACAACCGATTTCGCCTCATTGGTCACGCGCTGTTCAATCAAAATTTGCTGTTCTGTAGAAAGTGTCATGAAAGTCCCTAGTTCGTTTACTAAAACAATGCCTTAATACGGCTTTGCAGCTTTTAATCACCTGCCCAACAAAAGTATCAGCAAGAAATTCATTGTATAGTTCAGAATTCAATTTTTGCGGGGAATCTATACGTCCTGTCTCAACCAGAGTTGCAAACCGCGAAACCGGACATTGAGGCGCCCCTCCCCCCCAACTTCATCCTTTTCCAAATACCGTGCACCTCATTTCCCGCCGCACAACATCAGGGCAGGCCACGCCATCTCACCCCGGCAGAATCTTCCCCGGATTCAGAATATTGTCCGGATCCAGCGCCGCCTTGAGGGTCGTCATGACATCCACCGCAGCGCCCAACTCCTTGCTCAGATAGGCCCGCTTGCCCTGCCCGATCCCGTGCTCGCCGGTGCATGTGCCGTCCATGGAGATCGCCAATTCCGCCAGCCAACTCACGAAGGTCTCGCCCCGCGCCACCTCGTCGGCGTCGTCCATGTCGATCAGTAGCGACGCGTGAAAGTTCCCATCCCCCGCATGGCCCACGATGGGCGCGATCAGCTTCAACTCCTCCGCCCGCGCCTGTGCCGCGACCACGGCATCGGCGAGCCGCGAGATCGGCACGCAGACATCTGTGGCCACGGCCTTGCACCCCGGACGCAGCGCCAGCACCGCCCAATAGCCATCATGCCGTGCTTGCCACAGCTTGTTGCGTTCTTCGGGCGTGGTGGTCGCCGCATAGCCGGTGCCGCCGAATTCCTCGGCCAGCATGCCAAAGGTCTCGGCTTGTTCGCGCACGCCCGCCTCTGAGCCGTGGAACTCCAACAACAAAAGCGGGGTTTCGGGCAAGGTCAGCTTGGAATAGGCGTTCACCGCCTTCACCACATCGGCGTCCAAAAGCTCAATCCGGGCTACGGGGAGTCCATATTGGATGACCGCCATCACCGTTTCGCAGGCCGCTTGCACCGTCGGAAAGGAACAGCGCGCCGAGGAGATCGCCTCGGGAATGCCTTGCAAGCGCAGCGTGATCTCAGTGATGATCCCCAGCGTCCCTTCCGAGCCCACCATCAACCGCGTCAAATCATAGCCCGCCGAAGATTTCCGCGCCCGGCCCCCGGTGCGGATCACCCGGCCATCGGCCATGACCACCTCAAGGCTCAGCACATTATCTTTCATCGTGCCATAGCGCACCGCATTGGTGCCGCTGGCCCGTGTCGCCGTCATCCCACCGAGCGAGGCATTGGCACCGGGATCGATCGGAAAGAACAGCCCCTGATCGCGCAGATGGGTGTTCAGCGCTTCGCGGGTCACGCCGGGCTGCACCCGGCAATCCAGATCGCCCGCGTTCACCTCAAGCACTTGGTCCATCTGCTTGACATCGATGCAGATCCCGCCCGCCGGGGCGTTTACATGTCCTTCCAGCGAGGTTCCCGTACCGAAGGCAATCACCGGCACTTTATGCGCCGCACAGATGCGCACCGCCTGCGCCACGTCGTCGGTCGAACGTGCCATGACCACCCCGTCGGGGGCCTGCGTCTCGATCCATGTGGTGGTGTGGCCATGCTGTTCGCGAATGGCTTGGCCCGTCAGCAGATTGGGCCCAAAGGCTTGGACCAGTTCCTCTAGCGCGGCGGCAATACCCGCCTCATTGCGCGGCAATTCTGCGATCTTCGTCAATTCTCATCTCCCAACAGCGTCTGTGCGCCGCAGGAAGGCCTGCGGACGCAACTGCGAAAATACATTCATCCAATAGCCGCCAGTCCGCCGCCCCTGCGGGCTTACAGCATGGAGGGCACAACCTGATCTGGCGGCCGGTGACCATCGTCAAAGGTCTTGATATTAATCAAAACCTTCTCGCCCATCTCAATCCGGCCTTCGAGCGTGGCAGAGCCCATATGCGGCAGCAGCACGACGTTTTTCAACTCGCGCAGACGGGGATTAATCTCCCGCCCATGCTCATAAACATCCAGCCCCGCGCCTTTGATGTCACCAGTGCGCAGCATCCGCGTCAGGGCGTTCTCGTCGATCACCTCCCCGCGTGAGGTGTTTACGATCACAGCGTCTCGCTTCATCAAGCCCAAACGGCGCGCGTTCATCAGATGAAAGGTGCTGGGCGTATGTGGACAGTTGACGCTGATTACATCCATCCGGCTGACCATCTGGTCAAGGCTGTCCCAATAGGTCGCCTCCAAAGCGCCTTCGACCTCTTCGCGCAGACGTTTGCGGTTGTGGTAATGCACCTGCATCCCAAAGGCCCGCGCCCGGCGCGCCACGGCTTGACCGATCCGGCCCATGCCCAGAATGCCCAAACGACGCCCGCCGACCCGACCGCCCATCAAGGCCGTCGGCGCCCAGCCATCCCAATTGCCAGACTGCATAACCGCCATGCCCTCAGGCATACGGCGGGTGACGGCCAAGATCAGCGCCATGGTCATATCGGCGGTATCGTCGGTCAGCACACCGGGGGTGTTCGACACCAATACGCCACGCTGGCGTGCGGTGGCCACATCAATGTGATCAACCCCCGCCCCGTAATTCGCGATCAGTTTCAACCGCTCGCCCGCCTGGGTGATCAGCGGCGCGTCGATCTCATCCGTGATCGTTGGCACCAGCACATCCGCTTGGCGCATCGCCGCGCCCAATTCCTCGCGGGTCATGGGCCTGTCATCTTCGCGTAGGGTCACGTCAAACAGCTCTGATAGCCGTGTTTCCACCGCCTCTGGCAACCGTCGCGTCACTACAACACTCAACCGCTTCTTTGACATGCC
Source organism: Sulfitobacter sp. SH24 (assembly GCF_965641895.1). Taxonomy (NCBI): domain Bacteria; kingdom Pseudomonadati; phylum Pseudomonadota; class Alphaproteobacteria; order Rhodobacterales; family Roseobacteraceae; genus Sulfitobacter; species Sulfitobacter sp. SH24. The sequence continues at coordinate 565,808 of NZ_OZ282575.1, read as the reverse complement.
TGCTCTCCCGGTCTTGGCGTCGCCTCGTTTCCGGGGCATGGTGTCTCATGCAGCGACGAGGCACAAGAACTCGCGCCGGAAAAAGAGCAACAATAACCCGCAGATTTGCACAGCACCGACCCACAGCAGTGAACCGCATAGCAGGCAATTCCATGATAACCGCTTTCTTTCGCAGCACCCTTTTGGTGGGCGCGCTGCTTTTGGCTCAGGCAAGCCCCGGGGCCGCAGAAGAGGCGCGCGGACAGGTCACCAACCTGCCCCTCCCCCGATTCGTTTCGATGAAAGCCTCAGAGGGCAACGTGCGTCGCGGCCCTTCGCTGTCGCATCGGATCGACTGGGTTTACAAACGCCGCGATCTGCCGCTCAGGATCACCGCCGAACACGGCCATTGGCGCCGGGTAGAGGACCGCGACGGCATGGGCGGCTGGGTGCATTACTCGCTTTTGTCGGGCACCCGCACCGTGCTGGTTGAGCAAGACATGCTGCAGCTTCACGTCAACCCAGACCCAAAGGCCGCCGTGGTGGCGCGGCTGGAACTGGGCGTGGTGGCGCGTTTGGGCGAATGCACTTTGGAATGGTGCGAACTACGCTCGGGCGGCTTTACCGGCTGGGCGCCCAAAGTACGGCTTTGGGGTGTCGGCCCTCAGGAACTGCGCGAATAAGCCCGCCCTTCAGGCCAATTGCATGATCCCGGCGCATGCGCCACTCTGCGCGTTGAATTCAAGCCGGAGAAAGCACCATGCACGCCATCACCTATGACCAATTCGGAGCCGCTGCCGATGTGCTGCGCCTGTCGGAAATCGACAGCCCCGCACCGCAACCCGGCGAGGTCTGCGTGGCGCTGAGCCATTCGGGCGTGAACCCCTCTGACGTCAAGGCCCGCGCGGGCACCCGCCCCGGCGTGACCAAACCACCCTTCCCACAGGTCATCCCCCACAGCGATGGCGCGGGAGAGATTATCGCGGTGGGTGCAGGCGTTGATTCTGCCCGGGTGGGTCAAAAGGTCTGGGTCTGGAACGCCCAATGGCAGCGCGCCTTTGGCACGGCGGCTCAGCGGATCACCCTGCCCGCGCATCAGGCCGTGCCGCTGCCCAAAGGCGTCTCTTTTGAGACCGGCGCGCAGCTTGGGATTCCGGGGCTGACCGCTTGCCACGCCGTTTTCGGCGGCGGCGGGGTGGCCGGGGAGACGGTGCTTATTCAAGGCGGTGCCGGAACGGTGGGCTACCTTGCCGTGCAATTGGCGAAATGGGGCGGGGCCAAGGTGATTGCCACCTGCAGCCCGCGCGACAGTGATCTGGTCCGCGATGCTGGCGCTGATGCGGTGCTGAGCTACGCCGATCCCGATCTCGCCGCCGCCGTTTTGGACGCCAACGGCGGCAAGCCTGTCGAGACCATCGTCGAAACGGAGTTCGGCCTGAACCTCACCACCGATACCGAAGTCATCGCCCCCAACGGCCGCATCGCCGCCTATGGCTCGGCAGGGGAAATGTCGCCCACACTGCCCTTCTACCCGCTGCTGTTCAAAGCGGTGACCATCGACATCATCCTAATCTATCTGCTGCCCGCAGGCCCGCGCGAACAGGCGATCACCCGCCTGCATCATGCGCTGGAAGATGGCGCCCTGCGCTGTCCTGTCGACACTGTCCTGCCGCTCTCCGAAGCTGCCCGCGCCCATGAACTTGTCGAGGCCGGACACCGCAACGGGGCGGTGCTGCTCGATTGTCAGGGGTAGCGCACTAATTGACCAAGTCACCGCCCTCACGGAGGGGCGGCGGCCTCGTTCGTTGACGGAGACCCCCATGCGCCTGATCACTGCCCTACTCCGCCTGCTCTTGTGTCTGCTTCTGCTTCTGGCTCTGCCGCTGGCCCCTGCCTCGGCGCAGGACAACGACCAGCCCGAAGGCACCATCGCCGTCGAAGGGGACGCCACAGCAGATGCCGCCATCGCCAACCGGATCCGCGCCATCCTGCGCGAGCTTGATGGGTTTGAGAAGGTCAGCGTCTCCGTCTCTTCCGGCATCGTCACCCTGCGCGGCACCACGCTCGATGCCGCTAGCGCCGCACGTCTGAGCGAGCTCGCAGGCCGTGTCGAAGGGGTGGTGGCGATCCGTAACGAGGTCCGCGAAAGCACCGATGTGTCCGAACGGCTCAACCCTGCAGTGGACCGCTTCCGCGACCGGATGGAGCAGGCCGTGGCTTTCCTTCCGCTGGCCCTAGTGGCGCTTGGGGTCTTTGCCCTGATCGTCGTTGTCGGACTGGCACTAGCGCGGCTGCGCAACCCGTGGGAGCGGCTCGCCCCCAACGCCTTTATCGCAGATATTTACCGCCAGATCATCCGTCTGGCCTTTATCATCGCGGCCCTAGTCGTGGCGCTTGATATCCTCGGCGCAACGGCGCTTCTCTCGGGCATCCTTGGTGCGGCGGGGATCGTCGGCCTCGCCATCGGTTTTGCGGTGCGTGACACGGTGGAGAATTTCATTGCCTCCGTCATGCTGTCGATCCGACAACCGTTTCGCCCCAATGACACGGTCGAGATTGATGGCGACACCGGCAAGGTGATCCGCCTGACCAGCCGCGCCACGATCCTGCTCAGCTACGATGGCAACCATGTGCGCATTCCGAACGCGACGGTCTTTAAAAGCCGCATCATCAACTACTCACGCAATGCCGAGCGGCGGTTCACCTTTACCCTCTCGGTGGCCAGCGACGCCGATCTGGCCCGCGCCCGGGAATTGGCGCTGGAGGTGCTGAATGACCTGCATTTCGTCCTCCTCTCCCCCGAAGCCGCCGCATGGGTTGAAGAGGTGGCCGATCACTGGATCAACATGCAATTCGCCGCTTGGATCAACCAAGAGACCACCGATCTGGCCGCCGCGCGCAGCGAAGCGATTCGCCTGACATTGACCGCCTTCGACGCGGCAGGGCTTACCGCACAGCCTCCGGCCTACCGATTGATAACGCAAAGCGAATCGTCCAGCACCGAGCGGAAAGATTCGCCTCAATCGCCAACGGAGAGAGCCAATCCCGCCCCCGTACAGCCAGTTGAAGCGCAGGCTGACCGTGAATTGACCCGCATCGTAGCGCAGGAACGTGCCGAATTGCCCCGTGAAGACCTGCTCTCTGTTGATGCAGCCGAAGAATAGGCTAATTTATCAAAAACGGGTCTTGCACCCCGGGCCAGAGAACTCTAATTAGCGCCCTGTGTTGGGATGTAGCCAAGTGGTAAGGCAACTGTTTTTGGTACAGTGTACCGTAGGTTCGAATCCTACCATCCCAGCCAACACACCTTAAAAATCAACTACTCGCCCTTGGGCTTCGCCGCACAAGTCCATGCTGGGATCACTTCATGAATCCGGATGATCTGCACGCCATCGCCGACAGGCAGGTGTGGTCGCCAGTGCTAACTCAGTAATATTCTGATCTCGACCTGTCTCACCCTGAAGGTGCAGTTCGGAGTGCCCGTTTGGCAGGCGATCGGATTGGTGGAAAGTTTGTTGCGGTTACAGAGACCCTGGCCAGCGTCGCAATGCTCAATCGCTACACCGTTCTTAGCAGCCCCATCACAGAGCCCGTACAACAAGTCCGTCCGGGGGATGGGCAAGCACGAGTAGCTGCGACCTGCCGCAAGCCCGCGGAACTCGCGCTCCTTTCCCTCCGGACTATGTCTGTAAAGGCACAGAATCAGTCAAAATAGCTAAACACTTTGATGACCTGACTATCCCCCTTGAGATTCCTGACAGTTTCTATAAGGAATCGCCTAAATAGCAGCTTCAGTTGGTTGATTGGCCGGCTGTAAGCCTTTTTATTAAGGGGAAACTAATGAAGACAACACACGCATTTGCTTGCCTCGCCGCAGGGATGATACCCGCCGCAGGTCAGGCGCAGAGCAACAGTGAAGAAGCATTTTTGGGAACTATCGTTTTGGAAATGCCATCCGTGCCAGGGATGGAAGAAGACACCATTTCAGTCTCAAGCGAGGGCTTGGCGCTGAGCAACCCTGCCGACCTGTCAGAGCTTTTTGTAGCCGAGCCCACCATTGCTGTGGGCAGCTCCATTCCGATGTCACAGAAGGTCTATGTGAACGGCATTGAAGAGAACAACCTCGCCATCTCTATCGACGGGGCGCGGCAGAACAACAAGGTTTTCCACCACAACACAACCACGCTGATCGACCCCGCCCTGTTGAAAGCCGCCCGTGTCGATCCCGGTGTGGCCCCCGCAGATGCCGGACCCGGTGCTTTGGGTGGCGCGCTGGCCTATGAAACTAAAGACGCCAGCGATCTGCTGGCTGCGGACGAGACGTTTGGCGGACGCTACAAGTTTGAATATGATAGCAATGGCGACATCTTTTCGAACAGTCTAACGCTGTACGGCCGCGAAGGGGGGTTTGAATACCTTGGCTTTGCAAAGGTAGCTGATGGCGGCCTGCGTGAAGATGGCAACGGCGACGATATCATCGGCTCTGGCACCGATCTTCTTAGCGGGCTTGGAAAACTGGCCTACGAAGCCCAAACTGGCGACCGGGTCGAGCTATCCTACGAGCGTGTGGTCGACGATGAAATCCGCCCCTATCGCGCCAATATCGGCACCATCTTTGGTGGCCGCCCCCTCCCGGCAGAGCGTCCCTATGATCTGGAGCGGACCAACATTGTCTTGAGCTATAGCGACACCACGCCGACGGCCATGTGGAACCCTACCGCGCGGCTGGCCTATAGCGGCACGGAATTGGTCAATGACGAGACGGACCTGTCAACCAATTCGGTCACCCAAGGTGAGACCGTAAGCCTGAACGGCGAACTCTCGAACCGTTTTGAACTTAGCTGGGGTGAACTGAACACAGGTTTGGATTTCTACGCTGACGAAGCCGATCTGGACTATCTCGCCATTGCGTCCGGCGCGCGTGAGACGGCTCGTGAAAAACTAAACAACATCGGCCTTTTTGCCCAAGCGCGGATGGAGCCCAGCAGCAATGCGCGGCTTTCTTTCGGCGCGCGGGCTGATTTTCAGGATTTCGAAGGCACCGATGGTTCTTCGCAGTCTGAATCCGGTCTGTCGGGCAATATCTCGGGCGAATACGATATCTCGAACGAGCTGACCGTCAGCGCGGGCTACTCCCATGTTTGGGGCGGTCTAGAACTGGCAGAGAACTACATTCTCAACCCTGCTTGGGACTACTCTACATCCGACATCGAAGAAGTCACCGCCGACAACCTTTACATCGCGGCAAACTACGCCTTGGGAGCATGGATCGTTGACGGTAAGATCTTTGCCACCAACATTGACAATGCTCGCGCTGCCACTTGGGGCGGTGGTCCTGCCTTGTCGGCAGACGTGCAATCCCGTGGCTTTGAGCTTGGTCTCGGCACCGCATGGGAGGATGGCTTCTTCCGCGCCGGTTTCGCCCGCATCGATACCGAAATCAACGGCCGTTCTTCGGACTCCTATGTCGGCAACTACCTGACGATGCCGATGGGAGATTTCCTGACCTTCCAAGTTGCGCACCGTCTTAACAACGGCGTTCTTTTGGGCGGCGATGTCCAAGTCGCCTTCGACTTTGACGATACTTACGACTCGGATACGGGTGGACGTGGAGCAGAGCTTGATGGCTATACAATCGCCAACGTCTTTGCCGAATACACGCCCAAGCGTATGGACAATCTGACCCTGCGGGCCGAGGTGAATAACCTCTTTGATGAGCAATACACCAGCCGCGCCACCTATGGGCAAGAGTTTGTAGGCGAAGTGGAGCCGCTGACCGAACCGGGCCGCTCCATCCGTGTAAGCGCCGAGATCGTCTTTTGATCTACTCTTAATCGTTGGTCAAACGACGCTTTGATCCGCTCCCGGCGCCACAATTGGCGCCGGGTATTGCTATTAAAGTCGACCTATTCGACCGTCCAAACCATCGTTTTCTCTGGTTCGCGAAAGGCAAATTTCTCCAAGTGACGGTCAATGACATCATGCACCATTTGCACCGCTTTCGCGTCTTCTACTGTCGCGGTCACGGTGAGACCGCCATCAGTGGCGCTCAGATACGCGGTGCCCATCTCAAACGCCACCCAGCCCTTATGCGGATCAAAGGATGTCTCGACCTTATGGCCAAAGTGTTTGCACAGCTGCTGCAAGTATTTCGAGCCGTTTTCGGTCTCGTAAAACCCCGTTGTCGTCGGCATAGCGCGCTCTCCAGATTCAAGTTGTCTGCAAGTCCTACGACGCGCCATTGGGATGGTAAACACCGGCCCTCCCCCCGTTCTCTCTCTCACGAAAGCCCTACCGCTATGATAAAACCCCTAGCCCTGATTGCCCTTCTGCTTGCCCCGCCCGCCTTTGCAGAAACAAGGTCGGTTGAGACCGCCCGAGGCCCTGTGGACGCGCCCCATTCCCCCGAAACGGTCGCGGTATTTGATTTGGCCGCGCTTGACAGCCTCACTGCGCTTGGCGTGAAACCGCAAGGAATGGTGCGCCCAGTCTACCTGTCTTATCTTGAGGCCGCCGCCGCTGGCACCGATGTTGTCGGCTCCCTTTTCGAGCCGGACTTCGAGGCGCTTTTTGCGTTGAACCCCGACCTGATCATCGCCGGTGGCCGCAGCTCTGAACAGGTGCCCGAGCTTGCCCGCATCGCGCCGACACTCGATATGACCATCTGGGAGGACACCATCGGCGAAGGACTTGCCCGGCTTGCCACCTATGGCGAAATCTTTGACAAAGAAGAACAGGCCGCAGCCCTCGCCGCTGATTTTCAAACCAAATTGTCCGAGACCAAAGAGGCGCTGGCGGGCAAAGGCACCGCTCTGATCGTGATGACGAATGGCCCCAAGATCAGTGCATACGGCACGGGCGGGCGTTTTGGTTGGCTGCATGAGGCGCTTGGCCTGCCCGAGGCCGTGGAAGACGTCCAAATGACCGACCATGGCGAGGCGATCAGCTTTGAATTTATCCGCGAGGCCAACCCCGACATCCTGCTGGTGATCGACCGTATGGCCGCCATCGGTCAAGAAAGCGAAGGTGCGCACGCGACGCTGGACAATGCTTTGGTGCATGAGACCTCCGCATGGAAATCCGGCCAAGTTGTGCATTTGAGTGCAGCACCAATCTACATCGCTGGTGGCGGCATTCAGTCGATGAACCTCACGCTGGATGAAATCAACGCCGCCTTGGCAGAGCAGTAAATCCCGTGGCGCTGGCCCTGGCATGTCTTCTTGTGATTTTGTCGATCACCTCGCTTTTTGTCGGGGTGATTGACCTGTCGTGGGCAGCCCTCTGGAGCGATCCGGGTGCCGTGGAACTGCTTGTGGTCAGCCGGGCACCACGGACCATCGCCGTCATCATTTCAGGCGGTGCATTGGCGGTCAGCGGTGCGATCATGCAAATGCTGGTGCGCAACCGTTTCGTGGAACCGATGACCGCCGGGACAGGTCAGGGCGCGGCCCTTGGCATTCTGTTGGTCACGCTATTTGCACCGGGCGCGTCTATCCTTGTGAAAATGGTCCTCGCCTCGCTAACCGCCCTTGGGGCGAGCGCGGGGTTTCTGGCGATTGTGCAACGCCTTCCGCCAACACAGCCCTTGCTGGTGGCGCTTGTCGGGCTGATCTACGGTGGCATACTTGGCGCGGCGGTCACCTTCATCGCTTATCAAGCAGACCTGCTGCAATATGTCGAAATCTGGATGAATGGAGAATTCTCCGGCGTTTTGCAGGGCCGGTATGAGCTGCTCTGGCTGGTGGCGCTGGTGGCGGCGCTTGCCTATCTCGCCGCGGATCAATTCGCGATCATTGGCATGGGGCGTACCGCCAGCATCAATCTTGGCTTGAACTATAGGCAGACCATGGTGCTGGGGCTGCTGGCCATTTCTATCGTCACCGCGTTGACGGTTGTCACGGTGGGACTGATCCCCTTTGTGGGGCTTGTGGTGCCCAACATCGTCGCGCGGCTGGCCGGTGACAATCTGCGCCGCAGCTTGCCGCTCACTGCAATGACCGGTGCCACCCTCGTTTTGCTCTGTGACATTCTTGGACGTTTGATCCGCTACCCTTACGAAATTCCGGTTGGCACAGTCTTTGGCGTGGTCGGCGCCTTGCTGTTCTTGTGGCTGCTGCACGGACCCAAACGCCATGTATCCTAAGCGTCTGTGGTGGCTTCTGGCGGTGCTTTGCCTTTGCATCGCACTTTACCTCGGGCTGGGCGCGCGGGGTAATTGGGGTTTTGTGCTGTCGTTTCGCGCCAACAAATTGATCGCCTTGCTGCTGCTCGCCATCTCGGTCTCGACGGCCACCGTGCTGTTCCAGACGATCACCCGCAACCACATCCTGACGCCTTCGGTCATGGGGTTTGACGCACTCTATCTGCTGACCCTTACTGTGCTGATCTTTATTCTTGGCGGTCAAAGCTTCACGCAACTCCCCGAGATCGCACAGTTCATCGTGAATACGTTGCTGTTGATGGGAGCGGCGCTGGCGCTTTTTGGCACGCTTTTGCGCCGTGGCGGACATGACCTTTTCCGCATGATCCTGACCGGCATCATCTTTGCGGGGTTGTTTCGTTCAGTCACCAGTTTCTTGCAACGCATCATTGATCCCAATGAATTCATGGTCGTTCAGGCGAATTCCTTTGCGCGGTTCGGCAGGGTCGACACCGAGCTGTTAACCCTCGCTGCCGCGTTGACCGGCGCTGCGCTATTTGCGGCTTGGCGCATGCGGCACCGGCTTGACGTGCTGTCGCTGGGCGATGAAAGCGCCATCAACCTTGGCGAGGCTCCAAAGAGCGGCATGTTTCAGGTGCTGGTCCTTGTGTCGATCCTCGTCTCAGTTTCGACGGCCCTTGTTGGTCCGATGGCGTTCCTTGGCTTGTTGGTGGTAAGCGTTGCGCGGCAAATTACACCGGTGATATCGCATCGTATCTTGCTGCCCTCCGCGGGCTTGGTCTCAGCGATCACTTTGGTCGGTGGGCAAATGGTGTTGGAGCGCGCCCTACAATCCACAATGCCGCTGATCGTAATCGTTGATGTGCTCGGCGGCCTTGTTTTCCTGACCCTCCTGTTGCGGAGAAAACCCAGATGATCGCCATCCGTGACCTGAACCACGACCGAGACGGCAAACCGACCCTGCGCGAGATTGACCTGACGCTGCAATCGGGCGGTGTAACCGCGCTTATTGGGCCGAACGGAGCTGGGAAATCGACACTTCTATCGTTGATCGCGCGGCTGATTCCTTTGCAGCAGGGGCAGATCATGGTCGACGATCTGCAAATTGGCGTCTGCGCGAATGATGTACTAGCTCGGCGGCTCGCTATCTTGCCGCAGGCCAGCGATGCCGCGCCGCTGCTGACGGTGCGCGAATTGGTGGGATTTGGCCGCTATCCCTATCACAAGGGTCGCCCCACAGCAGAAGACGACGAAAAGGTAGAGGCCGCGCTGGCGACCTTTGATCTGCTGCCCCTTGCAGAGCGGCGGCTTGATACCCTGTCAGGCGGGCAACGGCAGCGCGCGCAGGTGGCCATGACTTTCGCACAGGAGACCGACTATATCCTGCTGGATGAGCCGTTGAACAATCTCGATATCGCCGCCTCGCGCAACCTCATGCGCACATTGCAAGACCTCGCGCGCAATCATGGACGGACCATCGTCATCGTGCTCCATGACATCAACTATGCCGCCGCCTATGCAGATCAGATCGTCGCGATGAAAGACGGGCGAATTACGCATCAAGGCGCAGCGGTCGAAGTCGTAACCGAAGCGATGCTTTTGGAGGTCTACGGCACCTCCGCCAGCGTCCACCATATCGGTGATAAAGTGGTGGTGGCAGTTTGATGAGGCCCGCTTCGCGTTGAGCCGGCAATGTCGACCATATCTTTCCGACGGCTAACCAAACCAACACTGCTTCCCCAAGACCCACCGCGCAGCACCCCGCCCTACGACAACACGTCGCAGATTGCTCCGCGCTATAGCCTTGCGCAGCCCTTCGCGTTATCACGCCCTATGTCCGCCGCTTCGCGCATATCTTCGCTTCGGGTCACCCTGACCCTTTTGCTGGTTTTGGCCTTCGCCAGCCTGCCATTTGCGCATCGTTCCACCGCGCAAACTCAGCAAGACCCTGCGTTTATCGCCTTTATCCAAGCGGGCGGCACGCTAAGCGACCTTTGCGATGGGCCGTTGGACGGCCAAGGCCATGCAGCGCTGGATTGCGAAGCCTGCCGGATCGTCAGCGCGTTGATGCTGCCGACTTTGGCCAATGTCTTACTTCCCGCTGAAAAGATGGGCATTGCCGCGCCCCGTGCGGCTCGCGCCCTTGGTGCGCCGCGCAGTCCAGCCGGGGCACCGCCCCCGGTCCGCGGGCCGCCCTTTGTCTGATTAATCGCCCGTTAAGCAATTTATCAGACAATGGAACATCACATGAAAACCATCATTATAGCAGCCTTGGCTGCCCTTTTCGCCCTGCCTGCCGCCGCACATGAATACAACGCGGGCGGTATCGTCGTTGATCACCCCATGGCCTTTGAAACCCCCAAGACAGCCCGCGTTGGCGGAGGGTATCTCACCATCACCAACAATGGCGATACATCCGACCGCCTGCTCGCAGTAAGCGCTGAAGGTTTCGACGAAGTTTCCCTCCATGAGACAACGACCGATGACATGGGCGTGGCGCGCATGTCGCATGTCGAGGGGATCAACCTGCCTGCGGGTGAGACCGTCACGCTTAAGCCCGGCGGTCTGCACGTCATGTTCATGGGCCTAGATGGCGACCCTTTCGAGGAAGGTGAGAAAATTCCTGCCACCCTGACCTTTGAAAAAGCCGGGACGCTGGACGTGACCTTCAACGTCGAAAGCCGCCGGGGTCATAGCGCCGGCGATATGGAACATTCCTCGCACGCGCACGAAAACTAAACCCTGAAAATACCGAAAATGCGCCGTAGGGCGTTGACCGGCCCCCTTCAGCACCTCTGCCTCTGGGCTTTGGTGCTGTTTTTCGGGGCGTTCTCGGCGCTTGCGCCGGGAACCATGCCAGATCGCCAGCAAGGCGGGCTGACCATAGTCTTGTGCACCGGTTACGGGGTGAAGACCGTGACCATCGGCCCCGACGGCGAACCGATCACGCCTGAGCATAAGCCCTGCGACTGGAACCAGCACCTCGTTGCCGAGGTTCGGACAGCGCTGGAATTGCAGCCTCGAACCGTCAACTTTTACCCGGCCCCTGCCCTACCGCCGGCCGTGATCACACAGCCAAAACCGCGCCCCAGCGCAAGCAAACGCGCGCGTGCGCCGCCAAAAACCCTCTGACGTCCACCTTACAAATCAATTCAGTCAGAGGACCAATTTAATGGTTTCTATCGATCCCGCAGGCGCCGCGGCCCTGCAAAACGACAATACGCAACGCACGAACAGTTTCTACCGCGCCGCTTGGCGCTGGCACTTCTACGCTGGGCTCTACGTCATCCCTTTTTTCATAATGCTGGCCCTCACCGGGTTGGTGATGCTTTGGATCGCTTTTGTCGGCGGGCGTGATGGGGAGCGTATCTCTGTGATGCCCCAAGACGCACCGCTTGCTGTCTCGGAACAGGCGGCCGCTGCACAGGCCAGCATAGAGGGCGGCACGCTCGTCCAATATGTCGCCCCCCGCGCCGACGACTTGGCCGCGATCTTTCGGGTGGATGTGAATGATGTGGCGACGATGGTCGCCGTCGATCCCTATACCGCCGAGATTCTCGCCAGTTTCCCGCGCCGCAGTGGCTGGTATGACATGGCCGATAACATCCACGCCAACCTGCTGCTTGGCGTCACAGGCGACCGCATGATCGAGATTGCGGCCTCGCTTGGGATGGTGCTGATTGCGACCGGGCTCTACCTGTGGTGGCCGCGCGACACCGGCTGGCGCGCAGCGCTGCTGCCGCGACTGAGCCGTGGTCGTACCTTGTGGAAATCTCTGCACGGGGCGATCGGTCTTTGGGTGTCGGTCGTGTTGTTCTTCTTCCTGATCTCGGGCCTGTCATGGGCCGGTGTCTGGGGGGAGAAAATGGTCCAGGCATGGAGCCAATTCCCAGCAGAGAAGTGGGATGCCCCGCTGTCTGATGACATCCACGCCAAGATGAACCACGGCCCGAAAGAAGTGCCTTGGGCGTTGGAGCAGACACCAATGCCCGCCTCTGGCAGTGATGCCGGTGTCGCAGGACTCGCCGAAGGCACGCCTGCCACGCTTGACACAATCGATGCGCTGGCACGGCAGATCGGCTTTGATGCGCGCTATCAGATGAACCTGCCGCAGGGCGAAGAGGGTGTCTGGAGCCTGAGCCGGGATACGATGAACACCGATGCGACCGACCCCACCAGCGACCGCACGGTGCATATTGATCAGCACACGGGCAATATCCTCGCCGATGTGCGCTATGCGGATTACTCGCTGGCGGGCAAGGCGATGGCCGTGGGCATCGCGCTGCATATGGGCACGCTGGGCTGGCCGAGCGTTCTGGCCAATACGCTGTTTTGTCTGTCGGTGATCTTTCTCTGCGTCTCTGGCGTGGTGATGTGGTGGAAACGCCGCCCGGCAAATCGGGCAGGCTGGCTTTCGGCCCCGCCTGCGCCGCGCAACATGACGCTGTGGAAAGGCGCGGTTGTGGTCGGACTGGCCGTGGCGCTGGCCTTTCCCATGGCGGGGATCACCCTGCTGGTCGTCGGGCTGCTGGATTGGCTGCTGCTGCGCCGTATTCCAGCGCTGAAACGCATGGTGTCCTGAAATGCCGCCCGCCCCTTTGCGGGGGCGGGCACCCTCGCGGCCCTCAGGCCGTGTGCTGTTTGATCAGTTCTTTATAAAGCGCCTGAATGCGTTTGGTGACGGGCCGTTCTCCGCTGCCGATGGTCTTGCCGTCAATCTCTGCCACCGGGGTCTGCGCCCCAAAGGTGCCAGTGAGAAAGGCCTCATCCGCGCCATAAGCCTCGTAGAGCGCGAAGTTCTTCTCCCGCATCGGAATGCCGTTTTCATGGCACAGGTCGATCACCTTCTGCCGCGTCACCCCGTTCATGCAGTAATCCCCGGTCGAAGTCCAAACCTCGCCCCGGCGCACGATGAAGAAGTTGCAGGCGTTGGTGGTGTTCACAAAACCATGCGGGTCGAGCATCAGCGCCTCATCCGCGCCCGCTTCCTCGGCCTGAAGGCAGGCGATGATGCAGTTGAGCTTGGAATGGCTGTTGAGCTTGGGGTCTTGGCTGTGCGGCAGGCCCCGGACCTGCGGGACCGAAGCCAGACGAATGCCCTTGGACTGCAGCCGGTCCACGGGCTTGGAATGCTCCATGATGATCACCAGCGTCGGCCCGGTGGTGCTGAGCGAGGGGTGCTGGAAGGGTTTGTCCTTGATCCCGCGGGTCAGCATCAGGCGGCAGTGCACGTCCTCGTGCATATCGTTCGCCTCTGCCGTGCGGCGCAGCGCTTCGGCGATGCCGGCCTTATCCATGCCCACGTCGAGCGAGATCGCTTTGCAGGAGTTGAAGAAGCGGTCCATATGCTCATCGAAGAAGGCCCATGTCCCGTTATAGAGGCGCATGCCCTCCCAAATGCCGTCGCCCAGCATGAAGCCCGCGTCATAGACCGAGACCTTGGCCTCATCCCGGTGGACGATGTCGCCATTGACGTAGATCTTGATGTCGCGGTTGCGGGCGTCTTCGTCTGCTGCGTGGGTGGTGGTGTGGTCGGTCATGGTGGGGTCCGTTTGTGAGGGCGGTTGCAGCATTGATACGCAAATGGATGGATGTTGCCACCCCGGGCCCGGAATCAAGCCGCAGGCGCCGGGCCATCGCCTGCCCGCACGTCACGCCGGAGGCGTGCCAGCCTATATTGGCGCACCTTTGGTGCGACCGGGTAGGCGCTGGCCCTTCCGAAACCCTCAGACCCGCCAGTTCAACACACGCCGTTCAACGAAAGCCACCACGGAAGACACCGCAACGCCCAGCAGCGACAGGATCACCACGCCTGCAAACAGGCGCTCCAAATCATACAGACTCCCCGCCTGCAAAATATACGCCCCGATCCCATATTCCGCGCCCAGCATCTCAGCCGCCACCAACAGAATAATCGCAATCGTCAGCGAAATCCGCAGCCCCGAGAGGATCCCCGGCATCGCGCCGGGCACCACGATTTTCGAAACAATCGACCACCAGCCGAGGCCGAAACTCTGCCCCATGCGGATCAGCACCCGGTCCACATTGTCCACCGCCGCATAGGTCGCAACCACCGTGGGCGTGAAGGTGCCAAAGGCGATGAGCGCGTATTTACTCGCCTCATCAATGCCGAACCAAATCACAAACAGCGGCAACAGCGCGATCTTGGGAATGGGGAAAATCGCCGCCACCAGCGGCACCAGACCCGCGCGGGCCAAGGAAAACAGCCCGATCAACACGCCAATCCCGATCCCCAGCGAGGCACCGATCAGCGCGCCCACGGCCAGTCGGGTCAACGAGGGGCCGAGGTGTTTGAACAACATCCCCGACTGATAAAGCTCTTGAAACGTTAGCAACACATCGCTGGGCCGAGGCAGCGTCAGGGCCGAGATAAAGCCGCTGCGCGTGCCCCATTCCGCCAGCAGGATCAGCACCACGAAGACCGCAAGCCCCACGCCCCGCCGCGTGCCGGGCTGGAAACCACCGCCGCGAAAAGTGACCTCGCGGGCATTTGCATCCGTCATTTCAGCCATCGATCAACTCCGCATCCGCCGCCGCGGCCTCATCACGCATCAAGCCCCAAAGGTGCTGCTGCTGCGCCTCCAATACCGGGTCGCCGTGGCGCCGCTCGACCAGTGGCATGTCCAACTCCACCACCTCACGCAGCTCACCCGGACGGCGCGACAGGACGACGATCTTATGCCCCAGCCGCACGGCCTCGGCGAGGTTGTGGGTCACATAGACCGCCGTGAAAGGCTGCCGCGTCCAAAGCGCCACGAGGTCATCCATCAGCAATTCGCGGGTCTGGCTGTCGAGCGCGCTCAGCGGCTCATCCATCAGCATCACAGCGGGGTTCACCGCCAGCGCCCGGGCAATCGCCACCCGCTGTTTCATCCCGCCAGAAAGCTGTTTGGGCAGGGCATCTGCAAAATCGGTCAACTTGGTCCGCGCCAGCACATCGGCGATGATCGCCTCGCGCTGCGCCTTGCCCAGCCCGTGATCCTCCAGCACCAGCGCCACATTGCCGCGCACCGTGCGCCACGGCAGCAGGGCGAAATCCTGAAAGATATAGGTCAGCGGGTTCAGACAGCCCTCGGGCGCATCGCCCATTTGCAGCACGCGGCCTTCGCTGGGCCGCTCCAACCCGCCCAGCATGCGCAGCAGAGTGGATTTGCCACAGCCGGAGGGGCCAACGATGCAAACGATCTGGCCAGAGGGAATGTCGAGCGTGATATCACGCAGCACTTGGGTATCGCCATAATAATGGCTGACGGAGGAAAGCTTGAGGTCCATGCCGTCCTTTTTCAGCAAAAACGCTGCGCACGCAATGTACGATCCGCACACTAGGACAGCCGTCCGCCGCCGGTGACGCGCTTAAGGCTGCTCACCCTCTTTCCCGCGCAGCCCATCCACCGCGATCCCGGCGGTAAACCCATGCACTAAAGTCGACACAAGGATCGCGAACCCCACCATCGCCCAAAGCGGCTCTTCGTCCAGAAATTCCACCTTCCCCGCCGCATAGGCGAGGTAGTAGATCGACCCGATCCCCCGAATGCCATAGAGCGCCACGACCCAGCGGGGGCGCGCCTCAATCGACGATCCCAAAAGCGCCAGCCACCCCGCCAAGGGACGCACGACAAAGATCAATGCCAGCACGATCACCCCACCGGAGAGGGTCAAACCAGCCAGCAAGGCAGGCAGCACCGCGCCAATCGCCACCAGCAGCAGCGCCGTTAGGGCGTGCTCAACAGCAGCGGTGAAATCATGCAAACGGCGGTGGAATTCGTGGTCTGCCTCAACCCGTCGGATCACCAGACCGGCCACCGCCACGGCGATAAAGCCATAGCCTTCAACCAATTCCGTCGTGCCATAACACAAAAGCACCCCTGCCAAGGCCACCACGCCCGAGGAGGTATCCGCCAGAACCGCCTTGCGCGGCACGACGAACAACACCTGCCCCAAGGCCCAACCGCCCGCAGCACCCATGGCGGTGCCGACAGCAATGCGCCAAAAGACATCGCGCGCCAGCCACTCCACACCCCAAGCCGCAGGGGCCAAGCCCTCAGCCGCGACCAAAATCCCGAGATAGACAAAGGGAAAGGCCAAGCCGTCGTTCAGCGCCGCCTCGGTCGTCAGCGCGAAACGCACCGGATGCTCGCCCCCCTCATGCGGCGGGCCGACCTGCACATCGGCGGCCAGAACCGGATCGGTCGGGGCCATCACCGCGCCCAAGAGGATCGCGCCCGCCGCGGTCATCCCCGCAAAGGCCCATCCCATCAGCGCGACCGATAGGATCGTCAGTGGCATGGTCAGCGCCAAGAGCCGCGCCGTCGGCCCCCAGCGGGACCAATCCGAGAGTTTATCAATGCGCAGCCCCGTCGCGAATAAGGCGACGATCACGCAAAGCTCTGACACCATCTCCCACGGGAAGGGATAGATGCGGGGGTCGGGGAATATCGGCATACCGGGGACAAGGGCGAAAATACCCATGCCCAAAAGGATCAAAAGCCCCGATGCCGCAGGCTCGCGTCGGCTGACAAATCGCGGCAGCCAATGAGCAAGGATGACAACCGCCCCGACGGCCCCCAAGGCGAAATGATAGCCGTCTAGGGTGAAAAAACTGCCGTCGCTCACTGAACGTTTCCGTCTACTGGTCAGGGGCTTGGCCCTGTATCAGCTTCAAAGGTATCTTTACGGGGCGGCATTGCCAGTCACGCCCGCCCAAAATCGCCCCTGCGCGCGGCCAAAAACAAAGGCGCGCCCATTTCGGACGCGCCTTTTAGAATGACTACAAAACTCCAGTGGCGCACTTAGCTGCCCGCCGTCTCGACATAAGATGTGTCGACCAGCGTCTCCAAGGAGATGTCGCTGTCGACCAGCCCTTCGGACTGGAACCACTCCAACTGGTCGCGCACAGAGGCGACGTTCAGCTTGGCACCTTCGTTCAGACGCATGGTGCCGTTGATGATCGACGGCGCCGCCTTGTCGCGCGGGCGGTCGGTGTAGACGTATTTATGGATCAGATCGACCATCTCATCCACGCCCGCATCGCCGCCGTCCTTGGCGATCATAGCGGCGTTATAGTCGGCGACACCTTTGGAATAGCCCGTAAGGAAATTCTTGGTCATCTCCTGCTCATCGCTGGCGTTCTTGGACGAGGTGAAGACGGTCGTCACCTGATAATCCGGCAGATATGTCGCCACATCGCCGATGATATGCACGGCACCCGACCCGGCCAGCGGCTTGGCGATATGCGGCACGATCGACCACGCATCGATCTGGCCAGACTTCAGCGCACCAATCACCGCGCCAACCTTTTGCAGCGGCTTGAACTTCAGCTCAATCCCCTCCGCCTCGGCCATTTTGGAGCCCATGTAGTGGAAGGACGATCCCGCCTGCGTCATGCCAAAGCTTTTGCCATCCAACATGCCCGGCGCGGTGATGCCCGCTTGATAAGCCGCGTCGGAGACGAGGAACTTCTGTCCGTCGATGCCCGGCTCTTCTTGCAGACCGCCGCCGATAACCTTGACCGCGCCCTTTTGCGCCAAGGACACCAAGCCGCCCGAAATCGCGGTGATCGCATAGTCCACATCGCCACTGGCAATCGCCACGGCCATCGGCTGCGCGGCCTCGAAAAAGCGCAGTTCAACGTCCAGCCCGGCCTCTTTGAAATAGCCCCGCTCAAAGCCGACAAAGCTGCCCGCGTGGCTGGTGAAACGCAGCGCGCCTACGGTGATCTTGCGGTTTTGCGCCAGCGCCGGAGCCGCCAGCCCCACAGCGGTTGCGGCACCCAAGGTTGCGATGGCCTGACGGCGGTTGAACAGGGTCATGATCTCACTCCTCCAATTTTGCCGCAGCATGGTCGGCGGCCAGACCGAAAGTCAAGCGAGAGCGCCCTCAGCGGCCACAACCGGGACTGGCATATCATTTCAAAGCATGGCATCGATTTGCCATGAAGCTCTTTTCATCCAAGACCCGCCCCATGCACCTCGGCCCCTTCCCCTTGGAGCGGCTGCGCCGGCTGCATGCGCCCCATGACCAACTGCCGGGCGCGCCCATGCCGGTGCTGCGTTTTGAGCGGCCCGAGACGCCCCAAAGCATATGCAACGCCATGGCGCCCTTCCAAGCGATGATGGACGTGCTGCGCGACGGGCCGATCAATACGGCGGGCGCGGTGATCCCCGACGGCCCGGTGGAACGCGCCAACCACCTCAAATCTTTTGGCTATTACAACGATGCCTCGATGATGGGCGTCTGCGCTCTGCCGCAAGAGGCGCTTCTAGCCACGCCCCGCCGAAGCGAGGGCACTGCGCAATTGGCCGAAGGACTGCGCAGCCGCCAGACCAAGACGCTCGCCGCCGGAGTGGATGTCATCATGGCGAACCTGCGCGATGCGGTGGACGCGCCCGAAACCTCGATCAATACTCACAGCCACGCGCTGGTGGTCCTCACCGCCTATCCCCGCGATCCGCGCGAGGATGAATTGGGCAGCGATTGGATCATCGACGCCCAAGCCGAGCGCGCCTGCCTACGCGGCACCGAAAACGCCACCGTGCTGGCCGAATACATCCGGCAGCTGGGCTTCGCGGCCAAGGTTCATTCAGGCACCACCGCCGATGTGAACCTTGGACAACTGGCCGTGGCGGCGGGGTTGGCGGTTTGGGAAGACAACACACTGCAAGCTCCGTGGGTGGGCGCGCGTTTCGGGTTGGCGGTTGTTACCACCGACATGGATCTCGCGCCCGATATGCCGCTTGCCCCGCTGGCCGATCAGCCGTGGTCTGTGCTCAAAGGCCCGCATTGGCAGTTGGGCACCCATGGCGGCGTCAGCGCCCGCGATGCCGACCCCTACGCGCGGCGCGACTATGCCGCAGGGCCGCATCCATTCGAGACTTTGAAGCGGGTGGACGAGCCGACCACCTATATCGACGCGCCGAACGTGCCGCGCGTGCCGAAACGCGGGGATCTTTTCGCACGCGGGCAGTTCGGCGACATGGGGCCAAAGGTGCAGAACGCCATGAAAGGCGGGCACCATGTGGTGAAATCCGCCCCCTCCGCCGCGCAGCGCCGTCTGCTGGGGGCGTTGATCCTGCTGCAAGATGGCCCGGTGAACGACGCCGCACCCGCTATGGCGGACAGCGCCCGAAATGCCGCGAACCTTAAAGCGGCAAGCTACTTTCTGGGGGCCGATGCTGCGGGCCTCTCTGCCTGCCCCGATTGGACATGGTACAGCCACGACGCCACCGGCACCCCGATCACCCCGCCGCATGACCAAGCGCTGAGCCTTATCATCGACCAAGGCTTCGACACGATGGAAGGTTCCTCGGGCGACGACTGGATCGCCGTGTCGCAATCCATGCGGGCCTATCTGCGGTTCTCGATGCTGGGTGGCGTGATGGCCCAGCATCTGCGCAACCTCGGCCATTCCGCCAAAGCGCATACGGTGATGGATGGCGACGTGCTGCAGCCGCCGCTGCTGTTGCTCGCGGGCTTGGGCGAAGTCTCTCGCATCGGCGAAGTGATCCTGAACCCCTTCCTCGGCCCGCGCCTGAAATCCGGCGTGGTCACCACCACCCTGCCCGTTGCCCATGACAAGCCCATCGACTTTGGCCTGCAAAAGTTCTGCGAAGCCTGCAACAAATGCGCCCGCGAGTGCCCCTCGGGGGCGATCACCGCCGGGCCGAAACGCATGTTCAACGGCTATGAAATCTGGAAATCTGACAGCCAGAAATGCGCTACCTACCGGATCACCAACCAAGGCGGCGCGATGTGCGGGCGTTGCATGAAGACCTGTCCGTGGAACCTTGAAGGGCTCTTCGCCGAGGCCCCCTTCCGCTGGGCCGCCTCCAACATCCCCGCCGCCGCACCACTGCTGGCCAAGCTGGATGACAAGGTCGGCAAAGGCCGCCTGAACCCGGTCAAAAAGTGGTGGTGGGACATCGAACGCAAACCCTCGGGCCAGTTCGACACGCCTGCCCAGCCCGTTAACGCACGTGACCTGCAGCCCGATCTTGATCTCAAGTTCGAGGATCAAACCCTCGCCGTCTACCCCGCCCCGCTGGCCCCGCACCCATGGCCCTACCCCGATCCGATGAACCGCGAGGCCGGGATTGCTGCCCATGCGGCCCTGCTGAGCGCCGATGAGCACCGCCGCAAAACCGCAGCGGGCGAGACCGATCATTTGCATCTTTACAAGGTCGGCAGCGACACCCCCGTGCTTGATCTGCGCATCACGCAAGTCACCCACCTGAACGCGACCACGGCGCTTTATGACATCGCCCACCCCGAAGGCCACGACCTGCCCGAATGGACCGCTGGCGCGCATCTCGATCTGGTCGTCGCGCCCGAATTCCTGCGCCCCTATTCCCTGCTGGGTGATCCAACTGACCGCAAACGCTACCGCATCGCGGTACTGCGCGAGGACGCGGGCCGGGGCGGATCAGCCCTGCTCCACCGGGTCTTCACCAAGGGACGGCGGATCTTTGTCGGCAAGCCGGTGAACCATTTTGAACTGGTCGAGGACGCGCCGCATAGCCTGCTCATGGGCGGCGGTATCGGCATCACGCCGATGATCGCCTTTGCCCATCGCCTGCACGTCCTTGGGCGGCCCTTTGATCTGCACTACTCGGCCTCTGACCGCGAAGCCGCCGCCTTTGCCGAAGAACTGGCGCAGGCTCCTTGGGCCGACCGCGTGCACCTGCATATCTCGTCCGAGAGCACCCGCGCCGACCTGCCTGCCATCATGGATCACGCCGTACCGGGCACCCATGTCTACACCTGTGGCGCGGACGCCTACATGCAATCTGTCATGGCCGCCGCTGAGGCCGCGGGCATCCCCGAAGACGCGCGGCATCTGGAATATTTCTCAACCCCCGAGGTGCCGGATTACGTCAATCACCCCTTCACGCTGAAACTCAGCTCTGGCCGTGAAATCGCCGTCTCAGCCGAAGAAACCGCCGCCGACGCGCTGATCGCGGCGGGGGTGCCGGTGGATCTGAAATGCAGCGATGGCATCTGCGGCGTCTGTAAATGCGGCCTGCGGGGCGGCGCGGTCGAACACCGCGACTTCGTGCTCTCCGCCAAGCAACGCGAAGGCGCGATCATCCTCTGCCAGTCCCGCGCGGCAGAGGCAGGCGGCGTACTGGAACTCGATCTCTAACCCCTTTCGCAAAAAGCGCGCAGCCGTTAAGAGAGGCCAACCTCTGCAACAAAGGGCTGCCCCCATGAGTTTCGACCGTTCGATCAAGATCGCCCCCTCCATCCTCGCCGCCGATTTCGCCAACTTCGGTGCCGAATGCGAAGCCATTGAGGCCCAAGGCGCGGACTGGGTGCATGTGGACGTGATGGACGGGCATTTCGTGCCCAACATCACCTTCGGCCCCGCCACCTGCGCGGCGATCCGGCCCCACATCAAGGGCGTGATGGACGTGCATCTGATGATTGCTCCGGTCGATCCCTATATCGAAGCCTTCGCCAAGGCGGGCGCCGATGTGATCACCGCCCATGCCGAGGCCACCCCCCATATCCACCGCACGCTTCAGGCGATCCGCGGCGCGGGCGCGAAAGCGGGTGTGGCACTCAACCCCGGCACGCCAGCCAGCGCGGTGGCCGAACTGCTCGACATGGTCGACCTGATCTGTGTGATGACCGTGAACCCCGGCTTCGGCGGGCAGAAGTTCATCGACATGACAGCCAAAATCCGCGAATTGCGCGCGTTGATCGGCGACCGGCCCGTGCATATTGAGATCGACGGCGGCGTCGACCCCAAGACCGCGCCGCTGGTGGCGCAGGCCGGAGCCGATGTGCTGGTGGCGGGATCCGCCGTTTTCAAGGGCGGCTCGGTCAGCGACCCCGCGCCTTACGGCGAGAACATCCGCGCGATCCGCGCCGCCGCCGAAGGCACCTACGTCTGATAGAAATGCGGGGCGCCTCTGCGCCCCGCGCTGTCACGCCAGTTGATCGGCGAAAGCCGTCAGCAGGCGGTGCTTCAGGATCTTGCCGGTGGGCGCTGCGGGCAAATCGGTCGCCACGATAATCTGCGACGGGCGTTTGTAGCCGGTCAGCCGCTCTTTGACGAAACTGCGCAACTCTTCTGCGGTCACCTCGTCCCCCGGTGCCACCTGCACGAAGGCCAGCACCTCTTCGTCGCCTTCGCGCCGCCGTCCGACCACGGCCGATTGCACCACGCGCGGGTGATCGTTCAACGCGGCTTCGACCTCGGGTGGATAAACGTTGAAACCGCCGTGGATGATCAATTCCTTGCTGCGCCCGAGGATGTGCAACCGCCCATTCTCATCGAGCTTGCCCAGATCGCCGGTGTGCAGCCAGCCCTCGGCGTCGATGGCTTTGTCGGTTTCGGTCGGGTTCCGGTAGTAGCCTTTCATCACATGCGGGCCGCGCACCAGCACCTCACCTTCGCCCGCGCCATTGCCGCCGGGGGCTTGGTCGTCGATCTTGCATTCGGTGCCCGGCGTGACCGGTCCGACCGACGTGTCGGGCGAGCCAAGCGCGTTGGTGGTGGCGGAGGCGCCCGAGCATGTCTCGGTCATGCCAAAGCCGTTTTGTAGAGGTAGTTCGTAGAACGCCTCGGCCTTGCGTTTCCACGCCGGGTCCAGCGGTGCACCGCCTGATGAAACATAGCGCAGCGTGGGGCTGGCCAGTTTCGCCATGCCACCCTCGCGGGAGTATTGCATCACCAGCGCGTGCATCTGCGGCACCGCTGGCAGGATCGTCACGTCTTCGTGGGTCGCCGCGTGGAGCTTCGCCGCCGAGAAACGCGACTCCTGCCGCACCTTTGCCCCCGCGCTCACTGCCGCCATCAACACAGAAACCAACCCGAAAACATGGGTCATCGGCAAGACGCCATAGACCACATCGCCGGGCAGCATCTGCCGCAAATCTGCCGAGGCCCGCGCGCCGAAACGCAGGTTGGAATGGGTCAGCATCACGCCCTTAGGATCGCCCGTGGTGCCGGTGGTATAAAGCAGCACGGCCACATCATGCAGATCGGCGTCCGGGCTGCTGGGCAGTGGCGTGGCCAAATGCAAGCTGCCGAAATCGCCCGCAATCTCGCGCGCATTCAGCCGCGCCGCGTGGGCCGCCGCTTCGGGCGAGACATCGCAGGTCAGCAGCACCGCTGCCGGGGTGGCGTGATCGATGATGCGGGTGACTTCGGCCTCGGTCTGGCGGGCATTGACGGGGATCGCCACCGCGTTCAACTCCCACGCGGCATAGAGGCCGGCAACGGCGGAAACACAGTTTTCCACCATCAAAAGCACGCGGTCGCCCGCCTGCACACCCGCGCTGCGCAACTCAGCGGCCAATGCCACGCGCGCACGGTCCAGATCGGCGTAGCTCCACGCGGCACCGCTGGGATCGCTCAGCGCGGGTGCCTCTGGTCGGGTCGCCAATTGCTCAGCTAGAAAATCCTGTACCCTGGCATTCATGGGTGTCTCCTCCTGCCTATCTGCGACGCCCTCCTCCGAGTGTCGCCGCCCGGTTTAAAACCGGGGCTTACGTTTATCCAAAAAGGCCGCGATCCCTTCGGCGGCCTCATCCCCGCCGGCGGCATGCGCCATGGCGTTGCGCTCAGCATCAAGCTGATCGGCCTCTTCGGTCTCATAGGCTTGCGCCACCAACTGTCGGATCACAGCTTGCGCCGCACGCGGGCCAGCGGCCAGCGTATCGGCCAGCATCAGCGCTTCGTCCAAGGCTTTGCCGTTGGCGCAGATGCGGTTCACCGCGCCCAGTTCCGCAAAGCGCATCGCCATGACAGGACGGCCCAAAAGGCACATCTCCATCGACAAGGGCCGCGGCAATAGCCGGGCAAGCGACGCGGTAAGCCCCGCGTCAGGCACCAGACCAGCCTTCACATAGGCGGCAGTAAACTGCGCCTCTTCGCAAGCCACGATCATGTCGCAGGCCAGCGCCAGAGACAGGCCAGCGCCAGCAGCACCGCCTTCGATAGCCGCAATCACAGGCACCGGGCAGGCGCGCATGGCGCGGACAAGATCATGCAGACCGTCCACCCGCTCGCGGCGTTCGGCCTCGGTCAATTTGCGACGTTCGATCAGCACGTTAAGGTCGCCCCCCGCACAGAAAAAGCGCCCCTCAGAAGTGAGGATCACCGCGCGGATGCGCGGGTCTTCGGCCATCCGCATCGCCTCTGCAATCGCCTCATAAAGCTCTGGCGTCAGTGCACCGCGCTTCTCGGCATTGCCGTTCCAGACGATCAACCGATCACCGCGATCTTCGATACGTGCGCTCATGTTTTTGCCCTTTTGAATACGCCTGTCGCGCGCGACAGCAGCTTGCCCTCGGCATCATGCAACTGCGCCTCGGCATAGAGTATCTTGAAGCCTCCACCGGTGACACGGCCTGTCGCCACAACCCGCCCCTCGCGCACCGCCAAGATGTAATCGGTGGTCAGCGACAGGGTCAGCATCGGCACGAAAGGCCCGCTCATCGCACAGTGCCGCGCGCAGGCAAAGCCCGTGGCCACATCCAAGAGCAACGTATGCAGCCCCCCGTGCAGCACGCCCGAGACATTCAGGTGCTGTGGGCCGATATCGAGCGTCACGCGGGTGCTGCCATCGGGGTTCGACAGGTCGGGTTGAAACCCGATCAGCTGTTGAACCCCGCTGGTCGGTGCCTCATGCGGCGGATAGTGCAATGAACCGCTCCAGATGATAGTCAATGTCGCCAAAGCGGTGATCCGCCATGGTGATGCGCTTGGCGATATGGGCCAGTTCGTACTCCTGCGTCATGGCGATGCCGCCGTGCATCTGGATCGTGTCTTCGGCCACCAGACGGCCCACGCGGCCCATCAGGTTCTTTGCGGCTGAGACGTGACGCTCGCGGCTGGCGCGGTCGTCAGCCAGATGGCCTGCGGCATTGATCACGGCAGAGCGGGCCTGTTCGAGGTCAATCAGCAGGTCCGACATGCGGTGCGCCAGCGCTTGGAAGCTGCCGATCGGGCGGCCAAACTGCTTGCGGGTGCCGAGGTATTCGCGGGTCAGATCGCAGGCGGTTTCCATCGCGCCCAGCGTTTCCGCGCAGAGCGCGGTGGTCGCCACGGCCACACGGGCCTCGATGGCGTCAAACGCCTTGCCAGCCTCGCCCAAGCGGGCGCTTTCGGGCAGAGTCACATCGTCCAGCGTGACTTCGGCGGCGCGGCCACCGGCCAGCAGGGCGTAGCCCGTGACGGTGAGCCCTTTGGTATCCGCTGGCACAAGGAACAGCGAAATGCCTGCCTGATCGCCAGCCTCTCCGCTTTCGCGGGCAGAGACGACGAGCATATCGGCAGCCTCGGCATTGGCGACGACGGCTTTGCGACCGTTCAACACGATGTCACCGCCGTTTTGCGACGCAGTGGTGGTGACGCGCTCAAGGTCATAGCGGCTGGTCGGCTCGCCATGGGCAAAGGCCAATTGCAACGCGCCGCCGATCAGTGCCTCAATATGCTCCTGCTGCGCTTCACTGCCCAGATCGGCAATCAAGCCCCCAGCCAGCACGGCGCTGTCGAGCAGCGGCTCGACCACACCGGCGCGGCCCAGTTCTTCGAACACCACTGCGATGTCGAAACCCGCGCCGCCAAAGCCGCCCTGCTCTTCGGTGAACAGCGCGCCGATGACGCCCAATTCGGCCAAGCCGTTCCAGATATCAGCAGAGAAGCCTGCTTCGCTTTCCAGAATGCCGTTGCGCGTGGCGGTGTCGTATTTATCCCGCAGGAAACGGCGCAGGCTGTCTTGCAGCATCTGGCGTTCTTCGGTCAGGTCGAAATTCATTTTGCACCTCCCAGCGTTGTCTTGGCGATGATCTGCCGCTGGATTTCGTTAGAACCGCCAAAGATCGACAGCTTACGGTTGTTAAAATACTGCGCGGCCACCGGGCCGGCCTCGTTCGGATCGGGCAGCGCGTCGTTGCTGCCTGCCACCGCTTCCGAGGCGAAGGGCATGGCATAGACGCCAGCCGCACGGCGCGCCAGATCGTTGATTTCCTGACGGATGATCGTGCCTTTGACCTTGAGCATGGAGCTTTCCACCCCCGGTGCCTGCCCTGCGGCGGCCTTGGAGATGATGCGCAGGTTGGTCGTGGCCATCGCCATCAGATCAATCTCTGCCTGCGCCACACGGGCGGCGAAATGCGGGTTCTCGATCAGCGGGCGGCCCCCGGCCATTTCGGATTTGGCGATGCGTTTCACGGCCTGAAGACCGGCTTGGGAGAAGCCCACGCCCGCGATGTTTGTGCGCTCATGGGTCAGCAGGTACTTGGCGTAGGTCCAGCCCTTGTTCTCTTCGCCTACAAGGTTCTCGGCGGGCACTTTCACGTTGTCAAAGAATACCTCGTTCACCTCGGCGCCGCCATCCAGCAGGATGATCGGGCGCACGGTGATGCCCGGCGTGCCCATGTCGATCAGCACGAAGGAGATGCCCTCTTGCTGTTTCACGTCCTTGTCGGTGCGCACGAGGCAGAAGATCATGTTGGCGTGCTGGCCCAGCGTGGTCCAAGTCTTTTGACCGTTGACGATGTAGTGGTCGCCGTCCTTCACCGCTGTGGTTTTCAGCGAGGCGAGGTCCGACCCGGCGCCCGGCTCGGAATAGCCCTGACACCACCAGTCTTCACCCGAGAGGATGCGCGGTAGCCAGTAGTCCTGCTGCTCCTTCGAGCCGAACTTCTGCAAGACGGGCGCCAGCATCGACAGGCCAAAGGGCACGATGCGCGGAGCGTGATGGGCGGCGGCTTCTTCCTCGAAGATGTGGCGCTGCACGGCATTCCACGCGGCCCCGCCGAATTCCTTGGGCCAGTTGGTGGCCAGCCAGCCTTGATCGTTCAGGATGGCGTGCCAGCGTTCGTGATCGTCCTTCGTCAGCTCCCGCCCGCGGCGCACCTTCTCGGAGAGTTCCTTGGACAGTTTCTCGGCGAGGAATTGACGCACCTCCTCGCGAAAGGCGCGTTCTTCGTCTGTATAGCTCAGGTCCATCTCGGCCCCCTTTAGTAGATTTCGAAGAGGCCAGCCGCCCCCATGCCGCCGCCGATGCACATCGTCACGACGCCGAGTTTCGCGCCGCGGCGGTGGCCTTCGCGCAGGATGTGCCCGGTCATCCGCGCCCCGGTCATGCCGAAGGGGTGGCCGATGGCGATGGATCCCCCGTTCACGTTGCATTTGTCGGGGTCGATGCCGAGTTTGTCGCGGCAGTAGAGCGCTTGGCTCGCGAAGGCTTCGTTCAACTCCCAGATGTCAATGTCATCGACGCTGAGGCCATGGCGTTCCAGCAAGCGCGGCACGGCAAAGACCGGGCCGATGCCCATCTCGTCGGGCTCGCAGCCTGCGACGGCGAAGCCGCGGAACGCGCCCATGGCTTGCAGGCCCTGCTGCTCGGCCTCTTTGCTGTCCATCAGCACGAGGGCCGCGGCCCCATCGGAAAGCTGGCTGGCGTTGCCCGCGGTGATAAAGGCCCCCTCGCCGCGCACGGGCGTCAGGCCCGCAAGCCCTTCGAGCGTGGTGCCGGGCCGGTTGCATTCGTCGCGGTCCACAGTGACCTCGCGGGTGGAGATCTCCTTGGTTTCCTTGTCCTGCACGCCCATGGTGGTCTGCATCGGCACGATCTCGTCATCAAAGAGACCGGCCTCTTGCGCTGCGGCAATCAACTGCTGGCTGCGCAGGCCATAGGCGTCCTGATCCTCGCGGCTGATGTTGTAGCGTTTGGCCACGATGTCGGCTGTGTCAATCATCGCCATATAGACCTCGGGCTTTTGCTCCATAAGCCAAGCCTCTTTCACCGATTTCACATCCGGCTGGATCAGCGAAATGCTCTCGACCCCGCCCGCGACCATCGGGCCTGCGCCCTCCATGCAGATCGCATTGGCGGCCATGGCAACGGTCTGCAGGCCGGACGAACAGAAGCGGTTCACGGTCACGCCGGATGCAGTGACCGGCAGACCCGCGCGCAGGGCGATCTGCCGCGCGATGTTCGAGCCGGTCGCCCCCTCGGGGTAGCCGCAGCCGATCATGACGTCTTCGATGGCCGACGGATCGACGCCCGAGCGTTTCACGGCTTCGGCGACGACATGGCCGCCCATGGTGGCACCGTGGGTCATGTTGAACGACCCGCGGAAGGATTTGGCCAGCCCGGTGCGGACGGCAGAGACGATGACAGCCTGTTTCATTTGGCAGCTTCCTTGTTCAGATCATCAAAAGTGCGGTTGGTCTTGACCAGATCGACCAGCAGCGGCGCTGGTTTCCAGAACCAAGGGTCTTTTTCGGCAAAGCCTTCGATCGCGGCGAGGACATTGGGCAAGCCCTGAATATCGGCCCATTTCATCGGGCCGCCCCAGTAGCGCGGGAAGCCATAGCCGAAAAGCAGCGTCATATCGATGTCGAGCGGGCGTTTTGCGATGCCCTCTTCCAGCACCTTGGCGGCCTCGTTGACCATGGCGCACATGTAGCGGCGCACGATCTCGGCCTCGGTGAATTCACGCGGGGTGATGCCGCGTTCCTTTTGCTCTTCCTCGATCAGGCGGGTGATCTCAGGGTTCGGCGTGCCGCCGCGTTTACCCTTCTCGTAAAGGTAGTAGCCTTGGCCGGTCTTCTGGCCGAAGTGTCCCTGCTCGCACAGACGGTCGATATAAGTCGGCACCCGCTCCTCGGGGTGGCGCGTCGCGGCCTTGCGCTTGCGCGTGGCCCAGCCAATGTCGAGCCCAGCGAGATCGGCCACGGCGAAGGGGCCCATGGCAAAGCCGAATTTCTCAAGTGCCGCGTCGATCTTGTAGGGGCTGGCGCCGTCCAGCACCATGTGGTCCGCCGCGGTGCGGTAGGTGGCGAGGATGCGGTTGCCAATGAAGCCATCGCAGACGCCCGCGCGCACGCTGATCTTGCCGAGCGCCTTGCCAAGGGCAAAGCCCGTGGCGACAACATCTTTCGCGGTCTTGTCGGCGACGACGACCTCAAGCAGTTTCATCACATGCGCGGGCGAGAAGAAGTGCAGCCCGATCACGTCCTCGGGGCGCTTGGTGGAGGCGGCGATCTCGTTCACGTCGAGATAAGAGGTGTTGGAGGCCAGCACGCAGCCCGGCTTGCAAACCGCGTCGAGCTTGCCGAAGACCTGCTTTTTGACGTCCATGTCCTCGAAGACCGCTTCGACCACCAGATCGACGTCCGAGAGGCTGTCGTATTCGGTGGAGACGGTGAGCGCCGTGCCGGTCAGGTGATCGAATTTCGCCTGATCGATTTTGCCACGTTTCAGCGCGCCTTGAAGGTTGCCCGAGATACGCTCATGCGCGGCCTTGGCGGCCTCTTCCTTCATCTCGATCAGCACGACCGAGGAGCCCGACAGCAGTGCTGCGGTAGCGATCCCCGCCCCCATGGTGCCGCCACCGATGACACCGATGGCTTTCAGTTCGCGCGGCTCGACGCCTTTCAGCTCGGGCAGGTTGCTGACCGCGCGTTCGGAGAAGAAGGCGTGGATCATGCCCTGCCGCTGGTCGGTGTTCATCAGTTCCGAGAAGATACGGCGCTCGGCTTTCATGCCCTCTTCGAAGGGTTTCTCGACACCTGCCTGCACGGCGCGGACGGCCTCAGCGGGGGAAATCTGGCCGCGGCCTTTCTTCAGCGTCACTTCATAGGCGGCATCCCAGTCGATCGGCGCAGGCGCGGGCATCTCGCAGATCGGGCGACGCTCGGCACCGCTGTCGAGCAATTCGCGGACGTAGGCGAGACCGACCTCCTGCGGATCGCCCTCCTCCACGCGGTCGACGATGCCCATCTCCAGCGCCTGCGGTGCCTTAATATGGCGGCCCGTGGTGATCGCGTCGAGCGCGGGTTCCACGCCGATAAGGCGCGGCAGACGCTGGGTGCCGCCTGCGCCGGGGATCAGGCCAAGGTGGACTTCCGGCAGACCCACACGTGCCGAAGGCTGAGCGATGCGGTAATGCGCCGAGAGGGCCACTTCGAGACCGCCGCCAAGGCTCACGCCATGCATGGACGCCACGACCAGAAGCGGCGAGGCTTCGATCCGGTTGCACAGGTCAGGCAGGAACGGCTCCATCGGCGGCTTGCCGAATTCGGTGATATCAGCCCCCGCGATGAAGGCGCGGCCCTCGCCCACGATCATCACGGCGCGCACGCCGTCTTCAGCCTCGGCACGGTCCATGCCGTCGGCCAGCCCCTGCCGCACGGCTTGGCTCAGCGCGTTGACGGGCGGGTTTTGAATGCGCAGCACGACGATGTCGTCATGGCGGGAATAGGCAATCTTGTCGGTCATGTTAAACTCCTTGATCTATCCGCGCCGGGATAGGGCCGGTGCCCGTCCGGTGCGTTGTTCGATGCCGCTGACCACGTCACGCAGCGCTGGCCCCACTTGTGACAGAATGCGGCAGTCGGGCAAGTCACCCGGCAAAGCGCCGCAGGTGAAGGCGACGGGTTCGCCGAATTCCCCTGCGTAATAAGGCACGCTCACAGCGTTGATGCTGCGGGCATAACGCGTCTCGGGCGGGGCGAGGACAAAGCCCTGCGCCAGCAATTGCTCATACCCCTCGCGGCGGAAATTGCGTAGCCGCTCATCTGGCTCAAGCGCGTCAAAACGGTTCTCGTCCAGACTGGCCAGCGTGGCGAGACCGGAAGAAGAGCCATAGACCGGGATGCGGTGACCCGGCTCTAGCCAGATGGTCGAGGCGGTATGCGGACGCCATGTGCGCACCAGCATCATCCGGTCGCCATCCCTCACCGCGATCAGCGCCAGCGTGCGGGTCTCGTCGGCCAATTGCTGCATCACGTCCGACGCCATATCGACGAAACTGACCGCGACCGAGGCGACCGAGCCGAGCGCAATCGCCGCAGGCCCTAGCCGAAACTTGTCGTTGCGCCCGCCATGCGCCAGATAGCCCAGTTCGCACAGTGTATAAGTTAGCCGCGAAACGGTAGGTTTCGGCAGGCCCGTCCGCTCGGCGATCTGCGCGTGGCTCAGCCCGCTGTCACTGGCACGGAAGGCACGCAGAATCCCGAGACCCCGCGCCAGCGTATTGGCGAACTTGCGGTCAGTTGTCGTTTCGTCGCGGTCCTTCATCGCGCCGCCATCGGGATCAAAAGCGAGATCATCGGGAAGGACATGATGAGGATCAGCACGATGAAATCTACGCTGAGGAACCGTGTGATGCCTGCGAAAATCTTGTCGATCGGTGCCTCGCGGCCCACCACATTGGCGATGACAAAGACGTTCAAGCCCACAGGCGGTGTAATCAGGCCGATCTCCAGCAGTTTGATGACCACGACGCCGAACCAGATGAGGTTGAGGTCATAGCTTTCCACCAGCGGGATCATCAGCGGCAGGGTCAGCACCATGATGCCAATGGGATCGAGGAACATGCCGAGCAGAAGGTAAATCAGCGCAATGCAGAGCATCAGCACAACCAGCGACATCTGCGCGTCGGACACGAAACCAACGATGGTGCCCGCGACGCCAGTCAGCGCAACAAAAGCCACAAAAATCTTGGCACTGGCAGCAATCAGGAAGATAGCAGAAGTCTGAACACAGGTTTCTTTTACCGCCTCCCAAAGGCCCGCCCAATCCAGTTTGCGCTGCGCGAAACCGATCAGCGTGGCGGAAACGACGCAGACGGCGGCGGCCTCGGTCGCGGTAAAGATACCGCCGTAGATGCCGCCGATGATCAGCACGAACAGCAAGATCGCGGGCCAGCTATCAAGGGCCGCCTGCCAACGCTCACCCCCGGTGTAGCGTTGGTCGGTCGAGGGTGCTACCGCCGGATCGCGCCAGACCCAGACGGCGATGACCAGCACAAAACCCGCCAGCGTCAGCAACCCCGGCAGAACACCCGCAAGGAACAACGACGAGATCGAAGTCTCGGTGAAAATGCCGTAGATGATGAACAGAACCGATGGCGGAATGAGCGAGCCCAATGTGCCCCCCGCCGCGACCGAAGCCGTGGCCAAACGCGGGTCATAGCCCATGCGCAGCATCTCGGGCGTACAGATCTTACCCATGGTCGAGGCGCAGGCGATGGATGAACCGGTGATCGCGGAGAACCCGCCGCAGCCCATAACACTTGCCATGGCGACACCACCCGGCAGGCGGGTCAGCCAGACTTTGGCGGCGTGATAAATCTTGGTCGTGATATCCGCGCGATACGCGATGTGACCAAGCGCCACGAAAAGCGGGATCATCGACAGATCGTAAGAGTGAATGAGGTCGAAGGAGTTTGAAAACACCATCGAGGTGGTCGCCTTGATCGCACGTTCGGGCATGAAGGTCCCGGTACGGAAGGCGAAGATAAAGAAGGTAGCAACGGTCGCCACGGCGGCCAGCGTAAAGGCGATTGGCACGCGCAGGGCAAGCAGGATCAGCACTGCGGCAAAGGCGATCATTCCGATGGTCGAAGCATCCATTACAGCACGTCCTTCTCGGCCAGAAGGTCGGCCGCATGGTGTTGTTCGTCAGAGACCACGCCACCCGCCAGCACGGTGCGCCCATCGCGCCACGTCAGTTCGGCCAGTCGCAGGAAGGTCGCGATCATTCCGATCAGGAACAGCAGCCGCCCGGGCCATTTCGGCAGATTGAGGTCGCCGTAGAAAAAGCTGCCCTTTTCGACCACGGCAAAGAATTCGCGCCCGCCGGAATAAATCAGCGGCGCCAGTGCCAGCATCCCGATGGCAGAGCCCGCAACGATCAACACCGAACGGGCGCGGTCGGGAAACCGGTCCGTCACGAAGGCCACGGAGACATGCGCACGGGCTGCGGTCGCAGCGGCGAGGGGCAGCAGGATGGCGGCGACCATGAGCTCTCGCACCATGGTCACGCTATCGGGCACCTGACTGGCAAAGAGCGCGCGAGCGATCACGTTGGAGGTGATCAGCACCCCCAAAGCGATCACCGCCAAAGCGCCCAATCCCAACAGAATTTTCTCCAGATTTACCAACATATGCTGCCCCTCCCCTAATTTTGCGCTTAGTTGCTTTTGGCTTCCCAAGGATAACCATCCGCGTCGCGCTGCTCGGTGTATTTGGCGATGAGGCCTTTATACTCTTCCAGCAGTTGCTCTCCGGGCAGGCCCGCAGAATCGGCCGTCTGCTGCCATTCGTCGAGGAACTTCTGACCCGCTTCGACCAGTTGAGCGCGATCTTCTTCGGGGAGGGAGATGACTTCGACGCCCTGCTCTTTCATCGATGCGATGGCGTTGTCGTTGGCCTCTGTGATCATACGGCCAAATTCATCCGCCATGTCCGACCCCACGGAAGCCAGCGTTTCCTGCTGCTCGGGCGTCAGACTGTCGTGCATGTCTTTATTCATGAAGATGCCAAGGCCGCCGACCTGACCCCAGTCGAGGATCGTGTAGCTGTCCATCACCTCGGCCTGCTTCAGCGCTGCGACGGCATAGCTGTAGCCCTGCGAACAGTCGATCAGCCCGGTGTCGAGCCCTTGGTAGGCGTCATAGATCGACATGTTGACCATGTTCGCGCCCTGCTCGCCAAAGACCTTGCCGTAGGCGCCCACGCCGCGGACCTTCTTGCCCGAGATATCCGCCACGGATTTGATCGCGCCGCCCTTGCAGCCGATGTTTACCTGGCTGGTGGTCCAAGTGCCGATGTAGACGAGGTTCTTGTCGGCCAGATCGTCTTGGATCGCTTGGCTGGAGCGCATCAACTCATCCGTGGCGCGCATACCGACCCAAGCGTCAGGGTTGTTTACCGGCAGGTCAGCGATGCCGTAGCCCGCCATTTCCTGCGGATAGTACACGGCGATGACCGAGCCTGTGTCCGCCACGCCATCGGCGATGGATTGCACGGCTGCGTTGGCTTTGAACAGCGCGCCGCCCCACTGAATGTCGAATCGGATATCGCCGTCCGAGCGTTCGGCAACTTGATCGGCGAACCACTGCAACGCATCGGCGCGCGCGCCGCGGTTGGGCCCTGCTTCACCGTGAATCAAAACGGTTTCGGCGCTCACCGCGCCGCCAGCCAGCGCCAGAGCTGCGGCGCAGCTCAGGTGTTTGAAAATTGTCATGTCGGCTCCTCCCAGAGACTTGTTTCGCAATGTGAACCATTGTTTCACATCTGTCGCAGGTCACGCTAGTCCGCGAGCTTGGGGCGATCAAGCAAAACTTCTGACTTGGGAAGGGAGAGTGCCTAGAGCACTGAATTCATTGTATAAGAAGATAATACAGGGAATTTGGAAGCGGCTCCCGTTGCGACCTGTGCGGGAACCGTCGAAAGGGTCGGCCACACCCCAATGGGCGTGGCCGCAGGGCTTTAGCTTTCGTACCAGCCGCCGATTTTAACCTCGACATCGGTGCCGACGCGCTTGGCGAACTCTTCTGGATCTTGCGTGCCGCCGTCTTTGCCCCGGAAGTGATAGGGATAAACATAGGTCGGTTTGAACTCTGCCACGGCGGAAGCAGCGGCGTTGGAATCCATGGTGAACGGCAAGTTCATACAGACAAAGGCCAGAGAGATGTCGGTCAGGCTGCGCATCTCTGGCGTATCTTCGGTGTCCCCCGAGATGTAGACGCGGAACCCTTCAAACCCAAGGATATACCCATTGTCGCGGCCCTCAGGGTGGAACTTCTTGCGCTCTTCGGTGGTGTTATAAGCCGGGATCGCGTTGACCGGCAGGCCGTTAAATTCGGTATTCTCGCCATTGGCAATCTTACTGGCCTTGGCGGCCAGCGCCTCGGGCAGCAAGTCGAAGACGGCGGGGTTGGTGATGATCTGCACGTCATCGCCTGCCAGCGCGGCCAGCGTATCGGCATTATAGTGGTCGCCATGCTCATGGGTGATAAGGATCAGATCGGCGGCGGGGAAGTCGCTGTACTGCGCGGGCTCGCCCACCGGATCGACATAGATCACGCCCGCGGGCGTCTCCAACACGATAGAGGCGTGATCGACGGGATGCACCGTGATCGGCCCTGCGCTGGTGTCGAATGTGTCACCACTATGCGCGGCGGCACGGGCGGCGAAGGGCAGCAGGGTTACGATGCCAGCGGCGGCGGCGGAGGTGGCAAGGAAATGGCGGCGGGTCTGGGACATCTCAGGCTCCTGTTGGTTGCTGGAACGGGACATAGCTGTCCCGTCCCGCATTTCAACGCAGCGCCCTTCTTGCGGCAAGCCTATGCCGGGCGCAGACCCAGAATCTCACGCGCTTGTGCAGCCGTGGCGACCGGACGCTCGTATTTTGCGCAGAGATCCGCCGCCCGCTGGATCAGCGCGGCGTTCGACGGCGCCAGCCTGTCGCGGTCCAGCCGCACGTTGTCTTCCAGCCCCGCGCGGGTATGACCGCCCGCCGCGATGGCCCATTCGTTCAGCACAATCTGGTTCGGCCCAATCCCGGCAGCACACCACTGCGCATCGGGTGCCAAACGGTTGAGCGTCTGGATGTAGAAATCAAAGGTCTCACGGTCCACCGGCATGGCGTTTTTCACGCCCATGACGAATTGCACATAAAGCTGGCCGGGGATGCGCCCGTCACGGTTCATCTCGGCGGCCTTGTGGATGTGGCTCAGGTCAAAGGCCTCAATCTCGGGTTTGACCGCGTGGGTTTTCATTTCCGAGGCCAGCCAATCGACCAGTTCCGGCGGGTTCTCATAAACCCGCGTCGGGAAGTTGTTGGACCCGACCGAGAGCGAGGCCATGTCGGGCCTGAGCGAGAGCATTCCACCCCGCTCCCGCCCCGCGCCCGAGCGCCCGCCGGTGGAGAACTGGATGATCATGCCGGGGCAATGCTTTTGCACGCCCTCCATCAGCCGCGCGAACTTATCGGGGTCGGAGGACGGGGTCTCATCATCGTTGCGCACATGGGCGTGGCAGATCGAGGCCCCGGCCTCGAAGGCTGCGTGTGTCGACTCGACCTGCTCGGTGATCGAGATCGGCACGGCGGGGTTCGCGGCTTTGGTGGGCACGGAGCCGGTGATGGCGACGCAGAGAATGCAGGGGGTGGTCATGGGTGGGGTCCTGTAGTGTTTGATGCGCAGGGTCGCATATGGCGGGGGCGGTGTACACTATTGGGAAGTGGAAGGTGGTGCTAGCGGGGAAGTGAAGCCCCCGCTCACCCTCAAGAAAGCCCAAGAGCTTCCAGCGTGAACCAATGCCCCCAAACACAACCGAGCGGGAACGCGCATTGCTTTGCAATACGCTGCCCCCCGCGCGCTCTAAAAATGGCCAGCTTTTAGCTGTCCATTTTTAGAGCGGAAATAAACGCCTCCTGCGGGATGTCCACTTTCCCGAACTGGCGCATTTTCTTCTTACCGGCCTTCTGCTTCTCCAGCAGCTTCTTCTTCCGCGTGGCGTCACCACCATAGCACTTCGCCGTCACGTCCTTGCGCATCGCGGAGAGTGTCTCCCGCGCAATCACCTTGCCGCCGATGGCCGCTTGGATCGGGATCTTGAACATGTGGCGCGGGATCAAGTCTTTGAGCTTTTCCACCATCGCCCGGCCGCGCATCTCGGCGCGGTCGCGGTGCACCATGGTCGAGAGCGCATCCACCGGCTCGTCGTTCACGAGGATCTGCATCTTGACCAGATTGTCCTGACGGTAGCCGATCATCTGGTAGTCGAAGCTGGCGTAGCCCTTGGTGACCGACTTCAGCCGGTCGTAGAAATCAAACACCACCTCGTTCAGCGGCAGGTCATAGACGACCATCGCCCGCGAACCGGCATAGGTCAGGTCTTCCTGAATGCCGCGGCGGTCTTGGCAGAGTTTCAGCACGTCGCCGAGGTAATCATCGGGCACGAGGATCGTCGCCTTGATCCGCGGCTCTTGCATGTGGTCCACCAACGTCATGTCCGGCATGTCGGCGGGGTTGTGCAGCTCCTGCATCTCGCCGTCCTTCATGTGGACGTGATAGATCACCGAAGGGGCGGTGGTGATCAGGTCGATGTCATACTCACGCTCAAGCCGGTCGCGGATCACTTCGAGGTGCAGCAGGCCAAGGAAGCCGCAGCGGAAGCCAAAGCCAAGCGCGGCAGAGGTTTCCATCTCATAGGTGAAGGAGGCATCGTTCAGGGCAAGCTTTTCGATCGCATCGCGCATGTCTTCGAAATCATTGGCGTCGACCGGGAAGAGACCACAGAAAACCACCGGCACCGAGGGCTTAAAGCCCGGCAGTGGGGTTTCGCACTTGCGCTTCTCATGGGTGATCGTGTCGCCGACGCGGGTGTCGCGGACCTGTTTGATCGAGGCGTTCAGATAACCGATCTCGCCGGGGCCGAGGCTCTCGACGCCGACCATCTTGGGCCGGTAAACGCCCACATCATCCACGTCATAGGTGCCGCCGGTCTTAATCATGCGAATGCGGTCGCCCTTTTTCAGGGTGCCGTCGATGATCCGGACGATACAGATGACGCCGAGGTATTGGTCATATTTACTGTCCACCAGCATCGCTTTGAGCGGCGCATCGGGGTCGCCGCCCTTGGGCGCGGGCAATTTATTGACGATCGCTTCCAACACGTCGGGGATGCCGACGCCGGTTTTGGCTGAGATCAGACAGGCCTCGGAGGCGTCGATGCCGATCACGTCCTCGATCTGTTCGCGCACGCGGTCGGGGTCAGAGGCGGGCAGGTCGACCTTGTTCAACACCGGCACGATCTCATGATCCGCATCGATGGCGGTATAAACATTGGCCAGCGTCTGCGCCTCGACGCCTTGGGTGGCGTCGACCACCAGCAGCGAACCTTCGACCGCATGCATGGAGCGCGCGACCTCATAGGCGAAGTCGACGTGTCCGGGCGTGTCGATCAGGTTCAGCACATAGGTCTTGCCGTCCTTGGCAGGGTATTCGATGCGGACGGTGTTGGCCTTGATGGTGATGCCCCGCTCCCGCTCGATATCCATGTTGTCCAGAAGCTGGCTTTGCATGTCGCGTTCGGCGACCGTGCCGGTGAGTTGGATCAACCGGTCGGCCAGCGTGGATTTGCCGTGGTCGATATGCGCCACGATGGAGAAATTGCGGATGTTTTCAAGCGGTGTCATGCAAGGGGATATGGCGCAGTGCCGCGCCTGCGTCAATTGGCCATGAACGCTCCTGTGCCCCCTGCCCGCCCTTCACGGCGCTTTATCGCGGGCTGAGAGCCAGCACCCCTCCAAAGGAGAATTGCACGAAGCCCCTTTTTGCGGCATAATGCTCGTCAGAGCAGATCGGGCCGACAAGGGGAAAACCCCACGGTCCAAAACAATAGGGCAAATCAATGCGTACAGTTGTAAGTTTGATGGCGCTTGTCGTCTTGGCGGGCTGTGGTGGGTCGCGGTATTCCAGCGATGCGGCCGTGGGGCGTTTCGCTCCGTCTCCGGTGCTTTTCGCCACAGGACCGATCCAAAAGGCCTGTCTGGCCGATGGGCGTCGCGGCTCGAGCCATGCGCGTTGCGGATGCGTACAGGCGGTGGCGGATCAAACGCTGTCCCGCTCAGACCAGCGCCAAGGCGCCAAGATTTTCCGCGACCCGCACCGTTTGCAGGAAATGCGTCAGTCCGACAACAAGAGCCACAACGCTTTCTGGAGCACATGGAAAGCATTTGGGCAAAGCGCTGCAGCGGCTTGCTCCAACACCTAACCGTTCAGCTTTCGTTCAGCGGCGGTCCGAACCGGTCAATCAGCCGTCCGACGATCTGATCGCGGGCGGCGCGAAACTGGGTGAGCTTGGCCTCGCGCCCCTCTCCCAGCCCGGTTGGGTCGAGGATTGGCCAATATTCCACGTCGAGATGATAAAACCGCGTCAGTTCCAGCGCCCGGCGCTGGCTGGCGGGGCTGAGCGCGATCACAAGGTCGAATGACCCCAGATCGTCGCCCCATTCTTCCATCTCATCGAAACTGCGGCTGCGATGCCGGTCCAACTCCACATCCAATTCACTGCACACAGCGATGGAAAAACCGTCGATCTCCATGTCGTTCTTGACGCCCACGGACTGCACATAGGTGCCGGTGCCGTAGAATTTCTTCATCAAGCCTTCGGCCATCGGCGAACGGACGGCATTGTGGTCGCAGCAGAAGAGAACGGACTGAGGCAGCACCTGCTTCATTTATCCGCCGAAATGCAAAACGCAGATCAGGGTAAAGAGCCGCCGCGCGGTATCGGTGTCGATCTCGGCCTTGCCCGACAGGCGCTCTTGCAGCACCCGGGAGCCTTCGTTGTGAATGCCGCGCCGGGCCATGTCGATCGTCTCGATCTGACTGGGGGGCAGTTTCTTGACCGCCTCGAAATAGCTTTCGCAGATTTGGAAGTAATCCTTCACCACCTGCCGGAACGGGCCGAGGGAGAGGTGGAATTCCGCTGCCTTCTCAGCCGCTTCGGTCTCCACATCAAAGACCAGCCGCTTATCGCGGATCGACAAAGATAAGTGATAGGGCCCTTCCGGCACTGGGCCCTTCTCCCGTTCGGGCAGGACAAAGCTGTTCTCTTCCAGCAGGTCGAACATAGCCACCTTACGCTCCTGATCAATCTCAGGCGTGGGGGGCGGCATGTTCGCGTCATCAAGCGCGATATGGGTGATGCGGGTCATGAACGCATCCTTTTTGCTGGCGATACCCTTTCGTGGATAGCGCAGCGGTGGGGAGGGGGCAATGCGCGAGAGCACACCCTATGGCGAATGTCGCGCCCGGTTGGCTCAGCGAGCAGCCTCCTGCCCTAGTCGTTCAGTTTGCGCAGGCGCGCGGTGACCGAAAGGCCGTGCGCCTCAAGGCTCTCTGACTGGGCCAGCCGCTCTGCTGCTGGGCCGATCGTCTTGAGCGCCTCGGGAGACATCTGTGCCAGCGTGGTCCGCTTCATGAAATCCAGCACCGAGAGGCCAGAGGAGAAGCGTGCCGAGCGGGCTGTGGGCAGAACGTGGTTCGGGCCGCCGACATAGTCGCCAATCGCCTCAGGCGTCCATTGGCCGAGGAAGATCGCGCCCGCATGGGTGATCTTGGCCGAGAGCGCTTTGGGGTCCGCGACGCACAGCTCGAGGTGTTCGGGCGCGATGCGGTTGCTGAGGGCCGCGGCGGCGTCGAGGTCCGGCACGGTGATGATCGCCCCGTTGTCGCGCCAGCTTGCGCCCGCGATGGCGCGACGCTCAAGGGTGAGCAGGCGTTTCTCGACCGCCTCTTCCACCGCGCGGGCAAAGGCGGGGTCGGTGGTGATCAGAATGCTCTGCGCGCTCTCGTCATGTTCGGCTTGGCTGAGCAGATCGAGGGCGATGAAATCGGGGTCATTGTCACCATCGGCGATGACGAGGATCTCGGATGGCCCCGCGATCATGTCGATGCCGACTTTGCCGAAAACGCGCCGTTTGGCGGCGGCGACAAAGGCGTTGCCGGGGCCGGTGATCTTGTCCACTGGGCGGATCGTATCGGTGCCATAGGCCAGCGCCGCCACGGCCTGCGCGCCACCGATGCGGTAGATCTCGTCCACCCCGGCGATGCGGGCGGCGAGCAGGACCAGCGGGTTCAGCACGCCATCGGGCGTGGGCACGACCATGGCCAAACGCTCGACCCCCGCCACCTTGGCCGGAACCGCGTTCATCAGCACCGAGGACGGGTAGCTTGCCAACCCGCCGGGGACATAGAGGCCTGCCGCTGACACCGGCGTCCAGCGCCAGCCGAGAGTGGCGCCTTCGGGGTCGGTCCATTCGGCGTCTTCGGGCAATTGGCGGACGTGGTAGGCGCGGATGCGGTCGGCGGCGAGTTCCAGCGCCTTGCGGTCTTCGGGGGAGACCTGGGCCACGGCGGCGTCGACCTCTGCGGCGGTGATGCGCAGGGTCTCAGGCGTCAGGGTCACGCGGTCGAATTTTTGCGATAGTTCGATCACGGCGGCGTCGCCACGGGCGCGGACGTCGGCGATGATCTCGGCCACCACGGCATCTACATCGGGGCTATCCTCGCGCTTGGCATTCAGCAGCTTGTCAAAAGCGGCTTCAAAATCGGGTGCGGTGGCATCGAGCGTGACGGGCATGGGTGCAGGCTTTCGAAAAAGGGGGCCGCCGCGAGGGGTTGGCCCAAAGGTATCAAGGCGCGGAAGGACGGCGCAGACTGGGTTCGGCACGCAGACCCGAGGTTTTAACGGCAGCACTGGGGGCGGAGCGCTGCGCGAGACGCATGGCGCGGGTGTCTTGGGCGTTGTCGAAAACGGCGCGGGCGACATGGGCTGCCAGAATGGCAAACAGCCCGCCAGCGATCGCCGCTGCAGGAGCCAAAAGCCCCGGTAATGTGACCGTGCCCAACAGATGCCGCACCGCCAGCGCCACCCCAAGCAGCAAAAGCGCCCAGCCGGTGGCCTCGGTCATGAGGGCCGCAACGCGCCCCCGGGTAAATCTATTCTGTTTAAGTTCAGGCATCTCGCGATCCTTGCCACCGTGACGGGATGTCACTCGGGGTGAACGGGCCGTTTCTTGGAGGGGGCGACATAGGGACGGGTCACGTCCTTAAGCGTCACTTCAAGCGCTTCGACTTCCAATCGGATCGCGCCATCCCCGGCCAATGTCAGGGTGACATGGCCTGAAGGTGCGTCGCTTTCCTCAAAGGTGATGTCGAGCAGCGATAGGATCGTATCGGCATCGCCCTTGGGCACGCCTTGGCTCGCCACACGCTGCACATTGTTGAACATCAGTATTGATTGCACACGTTCAGGCGCGTGCCGTGCAGCGCCCGTGTCTTCGTGCCGCAAGCGGTTCAGCAGCAAGGCAAAGCGCGCCCCGGTGCGATGCCAGCGCATTTCAGAGGCGGGAAAGACCGCGTCTTGGGTCAGCGAGGCGATCACCGTCAGATCCTCGGCATCCAATGCGCCGAGGTTCAGGGGTGCTTCGCGGCCATCTTCAAAACGTGCATCTTCGGTCATTTGCCGCTGATCCTTTCGATATCCGCACCCACGCCGCGCAGTTTCGACACCACATGCTCATAGCCACGATCAAGGTGGTAGACCCGGCTTACCGTGGTCTCTCCGGTGGCGGCCAGCCCGGCAAGGATCAGGGAGATGGAGGCCCGAAGATCGGTCGCCATCACCGGCGCACCTTTGAGCTTTTCAACCCCGGTGACCTTGGCCGTGCCGCCATGCACGTCAATCTTTGCTCCCATGCGGATCAGTTCCGGCGCATGCATAAAGCGATTCTCGAAAATCTTTTCCTCCAACACGGAGGTCCCTTCCGCCGTGCAGAGCAGGGCCATCATCTGCGCCTGAAGGTCGGTCGGGAAGCCGGGGAAAGGCTCGGTCGTGACATCCACCGCCGAGATGCGCCCGTTGCGCCGCGCGACCTTGAGGCCTGCTTCGGTCTCAGTCACTTCAATCCCTGCCGCATCGAGCTTTTCACAGAACGCCTGCAGCAAGTCGATCCGCCCGCCCAGCAGTTCCACTTCGCCGCCGCAAAAGGCTGGCGCAAGCATGTAGGTGCCAAGCTCAATACGGTCGGTTACCACCTTGTGGGTCGCGCCATGCAGGCTGTCGACGCCCTGAATGGTGATGCTCGGTGTGCCGTCACCCTCAATCTGCGCGCCCATGGCCCGCAGACAGTCCGCGAGATCGACGATCTCAGGCTCCCGCGCGGCGTTGTTGATAACGGTGGTCCCCTTGGCCAGCGTCGCGGCCATCAGGATATTCTCGGTCGCCCCGACAGAGGCAAAGGGGAAATCGATCACGGCGCCCTTAAGCTTGCCACCCTCAGCCTTGGCGTAAAGATAGCCGTCACGCAGATCGATTTCCGCGCCCATCTTCGCCAGCCCATCGGTGTGGATGTCCATCGGCCGCGCGCCAATAGCGCAGCCACCGGGGAGGGAAACTTCGGCATGGCCTTCACGGGCCAGCAGCGGACCCAGCACCAGGTTAGACGCCCGCATCTTGCGCACGATGTCGTATTCCGCGCGGGTGTTGATCTCACCATGGCTGGCCATTGTGATGACCTTGCCGTCTTGCATCGAGGCCACTTCGGCACCCAGAGAGCGCAAAAGCTCGGTCATCGTGCGGATGTCACTCAGGCGCGGCGCGTTGGTCAGCGTCAGCGGCTCTTCGCTCAGCAACGTCGCCGGCATCAGCGCCAGACAGGCGTTCTTGGCCCCCGCGATGGGAATTTGCCCGTTCAGCTCACCGCCGCCCCTGACCAGAATAGAATCCATCGTTCAGCTGTCCTTTTCCGACCCTTGGGGGTCATTGCCTGTATCCTGCGCCACATCCTCGGCCCGCGCACGCGCTTGCGCCTTGCGCCGGGCCATATTGGCCTTGAGCGCAGCCTTCAACCGCGCGTCGCGCACGCTCGGCGTTTTGGCGGTCTTTTCTGGGACGTTTTGCTTTGCCATGCCGCCTATCTAGCGCAGGGTGCACGAAGCGTCCAGATCAGGGGTTGCGCCCCATTTCGATTGCGGCTAATCACCCGCCCACGGCGCTGCTGTAGCTCAGAGGTAGAGCACTCCCTTGGTAAGGGAGAGGTCGAGAGTTCAATTCTCTCCAGCAGCACCATGAACCCCACACTTCGTCATATAAGACACTCGTCGCGCTGGCGATGATCTCTCGACTTACGCCCGTCGCTGCGCGTCACTCTGAGTGCGAAAGATCGATTCTCTTCAGCAATACTGTGGACCCTTACCTTTTTCAGATAAGTCCTTCTTCACCCTCAGTTTTGCGAAGGCAGAGTTTCTTCGGGAAATGGTACCGGGGAAACCTACTAAGCCCAGCAACATCTCGAACGTCAACTTCAACCACCCTGCCCCAATCATGGGGCAAGGCGTGGTGTTTTCTACGCTTCAAGTCGAATCAAGATGCTTCAAACACACCGCAAGCAATACGTGATCCTGCGTCACCCGCTGGCTGAGATGTATAATCATCCGAGCCGTCGTGTATAACAAAAGCCGCGCCGTCATCGTCTTTGATCATGCTGTCAATTTCTAACAGATCAAGAAAGACTTCGGCCTTCAACACGCCATCATCACCGACAGTCATATTCGGCATGTCACCCGGATGCGGTCCACCTTCGACAAGCACGCCATGCTGATGATCGCCCGCGATATGACCGCCTGCCGATTTGAAATCCTCCGCAGAACAATCGCCAGTCTCATGGAGATGGACGCCATGAGTTCCAGCCGGAACGCCCGTCACATCGATCTTGACCAATGTCCGACCCGAAGCGGTCGTGTTTAGCGTAACACTGCCTGAAATATCATCAGAATTGCCGGCCACCTGAGCGGTTGCTGCCGTTTGCATATGGCCTTCGGCCTGCACCGCTGCGGCGCCAGTGGCGGCCAGAGTGGCCCCGATTAGGATAGTGCGCAGATACATGGCTTTCCTCCGTTGGGTTCTATATCAGATGATAGCCCAACCCACCCGGCCCGCGTCGGGTTCCTCTTGATGCGCGCTAAGGCTTACCCCTATAAGCAGGCGAGTGCTCCCTTAGCTCAGCTGGATAGAGCAGCCGACTTCTAATCGGCAGGCCGAGGGTTCGAATCCTTCAGGGAGCGCCATTTTTCATAAAGCTGCCGAGGGGGCAAACCTATTTCCCTAGGCACCACCCTGTGCCGCGGCTTTCGCCGAACTGTGCCTTCACTGGCTGGCAGCATCTTCACAAACTGCCTTATCAACCTGATTGTGAAGCCCAATCCGTCAGGGCCGAAATTCATCGGCCCAAACATCGACCGATTGGATCAATCAAGCCGCAGCGAGCGCTTTTT
Organism: Sulfitobacter sp. SH24; assembly: GCF_965641895.1. Classification (NCBI taxonomy): domain Bacteria; kingdom Pseudomonadati; phylum Pseudomonadota; class Alphaproteobacteria; order Rhodobacterales; family Roseobacteraceae; genus Sulfitobacter; species Sulfitobacter sp. SH24. Next base: position 521,047 of record NZ_OZ282575.1, on the reverse strand, counting down.
CGGCAACGATAACCGAAGCGCATTCCGGGAGATCAACGGTGAACTTTGTCCCAACACCAACGGTGCTTTCCACGCCGATGTCGCCATCATGTGCCGCGGCTAGCTTTTTACTGATCGCAAGGCCCAGACCGGTGCCCCCTTCGGCGCTTCTGGTCGCTGTTTCAGCTTGAATAAAGGCTTGGAAAATCCGCTCCAAGTCTTCTGCCGGCATCCCGCAGCCGTTGTCCTCAACCTCAAGTCGGCAGGTATCGTCGATCATTCTGGCGCGCATTCGTATGCTTGAGGCCGATGAAAACTTCAGCGCGTTGCCAAGCAGGTTAATCAAGATTTGCTTGCAGCGCCCACGGTCGGCGAAAACGTTGAACTCATCAAACTCAATTTCCAATGACGACTGTTTCTCTCTCGCCAGGCCCTGAAACTGCTCCTGCAGCTCGGCCAGCAAATCACCAGCTTGAAAGGAGGTTCTGTTCAGTTTGATCGAGTTAAGTTCAATACTTGTGTAATCCAGAAGCTCGTTGATGATCGTTAGCAGGTGATCGCCTGCCGATTTAATGCGGCCCCCGTAACGCTCTGTCTGATCGCCCAAATCATCAAAGTGGACCTTGGTGATCGGCTCATTCGGTTTCAACTTGGCTATCGTATGTCCTTTGAGGTTCGTCAAAAAGCTGGCGTAACCGTTGATAATCGTCAGCGGCGTGCGCAGCTCGTGGCTTAGAACGCTCATGAATTCTGATTTGGCACGGCTGGCATTGCGCGCTTCATCCCGCGCCTGGCGCAACTCGTCGATATTCTCCATCCGCGTGCGGTTTTCGATAAAATAGGTGAACAGCCCACCAAGAACGATTAGCGCCGCCGTTCCTGCGATGACAAGCGCCAGCAGCTTGAACTCAGCAGGGTTGCTGTGCCCGGCCATCAAATTCGTGGGAGTCACATGAAAGGCGGCCATCCCGGTAAAATGAAGCCCAATGATCGCCGCCGCAAAGGTCAGGGTCATGTTGAGCGTGGTGAACTTCCCGTTCTGCGCGCCAAAGAACAACGTGAAGGTCGCAAACAGCATGGCAAATACAACTGAGGCGATGAGGTAATTCTCGTCCCAATGGATCATCACTTCAACCCGATAGGCGACCATCCCAGTGTAGTGCATGGCCGAGATCGCCAGCCCCAAGATCACCCCGCCGATAATGGTTGTAATCCAAAAGCGGAACATCCCAGCGATCAGAATGCCGAGTGTACACCCAAGGATCGCGATCAGCAGGGATGCGAACGTCAAACCCAGATCAAAGCTTACCGGAGCGTCAGGCTGATAGGCAAGAATGGCGATGAAATGTGTGCACCAAATGGCGATACCAGAGGTGACAGCGGTCATAAAATACCACAGCAAGGCCTGTCGCGGCGTCTGCTTTAGCGCATGCCGGTAAAGGTTTGTGAACACCCAACTGCCGAAAACACACAAAAGCGCAGCCAGCAGAACCAGCATCATGTCGTGGTCACTATGCATAGAATGAGCGACTGTAAGCATTTTTTAACCTCAAAATAATCAAGGTAGTGTTGCTAAAGGAATGCGGCAAAACGTTGTCAAAGACCGCTCCTTTTAACGGTATTTTCACCTTACATAACCAGTGCGTGTATTGGTTTTCGCTCGGCCCGCACAGCGCACTGCTACTCCGGCCGGGGCTGTGGACATTGATTCACCCAGCACCTTTGCTAAACGCCCATGCGTTTTCTAAGCCCTCATAGGCTTGCGTTGCCGCAACACCGGAAACTCTTGCGCCCCTCCTCAAGAACGTCGCGAATGCCCGCGTCCAACCGTCCTATAAGGACGTCACCGCAGCCAAATCCCACGCCAACCCCCTTGATTCACATCCAAGGGTTGCATTGCTCTGCCATAATACGGCACTAGATTGCCAAACTTGCGCCGCATTTCCATGCTGATCTGCGCACATTGTATTTAGCTTATAGGTGTTTTCGCCATGCTAACGTGTTTTCAAGGGCTGATGCTTGACCCGGTCTACTGGACCGTGCTCGCCGTTAGCTCGATCGCTGCAGCAGTCGCGCTTTGGACGCTTAAGTTCCAAAAATTCCAAGCCAAGGTCTACTATGCGCTGACATTCGTCGGCATGATCTGGACCCTGATGATGGTTGGGGCCGAAGCCGCGACAACACCCTATCAATGCCAGATGCGGCAAGCGCAATTGGCTTGGTTGGGCCATGGTTTAGTTCCGGTCGCATGGTCATTCTTTATCTTCGATTATGTCGGTCCTTCGAACCGCGCGCGGGGACGGCTGAGCCTTTTGGCCCTTATCGCTATACCGCTGGGTGCATTTGGCCTCGCGGCGACGAATGACTGGCATCATCTGGTCTATACGGCAGAAACGGCGATCCCGCCGGATGGGGATCAGATCACCTTTTTGCATGGACCGGGATATTTCCTGATCCTAGCCGTGCTTTACTGCTTTGTCATGGCGACCTTGGTCTGGCTGGGCCGCGCATTTTCCCGGGCCAAGCGGGCCGCTTGGCCATTGTTGACGATGCTGCTGGCCATCACGCTCACCCCATTGGCAGCAAACGCGGCCTATGCCTTCTTTGGTTTCACGGTGTTGGGGCTGGACCCGACGTCCTTCATGTTCACCTTGGGGATATTGGCCTTCTCGTGGCTGCTGGTGACGAACAAGACCATGGACATGCCCTCGGTAGGGCAATCGACACTGTTTGACACGATGAGCGAGCCGCTGATCCTGCTTGATGCGCGGCGCCATATCGTCCGCTCGAACGCGGCGGCGAAACGCAGCGGGCTATTGTCTGAACCGGAATTCGCAACGGACCTAATCGCCGGAATCGAAGCGCAGATTAACGACGCCGATGCCCCCCATATCGCCTGCAATGAACGCCTTTATGAGCCGCGCGTTCACCCCATCGAAAACCCACTCGCTCCCGCTGGCCCGGGCATCGGATGGAGTGTTACTTTTGTCGATGTAACCGAACAGATCGCCACCACAACAGCGCTTGAGCAAGCCTTGAAAGAAGCCGATGAAGCCAACCGCGCCAAGGACGAATTCATCTCTGTCGTCAGCCATGAACTGCGCACGCCGTTGACCTCGTTGAAGGGGGGATTGGCATTGGCGCTGAGCGGGAAGTTGGGCGAGGTCAAAGGGCCGCTGCGGTCGTCCTTGGATATCGCCCATCGCAATGGGGTGCGGCTGTCACGGCTGGTGGACAATATCCTATTGGTGCAGAAACTTGAGGTACAGGCGTTGTCGCTTGAATGGCTGCCCGTCGATCTACCTGCCCTGCTGAAAGAGAGCATTGAGGAAAACCGCATGTACGCCCATGAGCGCGGCGTGCGGCTTGATATCGGCGAACTGGGCCAGCCCGCCGTGATCTTGGGCGATGCCTTTGCCATCCGGCAAGTGGTCGATAATCTGGTTTCCAATGCAGTGAAGTTCTCGAATGTGGGCGCCACTGTTGAGGGTACGTTGACCACGAATAATGGCCGCGTGCGGATCTCTATCACTGACAAGGGGCGCGGCATTCCTGAGGGGATGGAAGAACGGGTCTTTGGCCGCTTTGGGCAGCTTGATGACGACGGTCAAAAATCAACTCAAGGGTCCGGACTTGGGCTGCATATCTCTCGCCAACTGGCGCGGCAGATGGCGGGAGACCTATTTTACGAAAGCGAAGTCGGCGTCGGATCAACCTTTCATGTAGAGTTTGGCCTTGGGGCCGCAAGCAACCCCACGCCCCAAGGTGACGAAGACACGCTGCAACAAACGGCCTGACGGCCCCTGCCCCGCCTACAGTTCAATACGGATGTCGTGAATCCACAGTTTCGGCGGGCGTGACAGGACAAAGACCACCACATCGGCCAGATCATCCGGCTCAGTAAAAATGTGGTTCGGCACATCCTCACCCGCTTTGGCGAACATGCCGGTATTGGTGCCTGACTGATAAAGCCCGCCAACCCGCACGCCGGTGCCCTCCTCATCTGCCTTTAGCACTTCGGTAAAGCCACGCACGCCGTATTTCGTGGCCGTGTAGACCGACTGCCCCGCCTGCGCCACGACACCGGATTTTGACACGACATTCAGAATAATCGCCTCATCATTGTCGCGCAGCGCGGGCAGCGTGGCATGCGTCATCTGCATCAACCCCGTCAAATTGGTCTGGACCGTGGCTTGCAGCATTTCGGGCGCGATCGTGTCGAGCGGGCCTGCCTTGTGCCAAATCCCTGCGTTGTTGATCAGGATATCGAGCCCGCCAAAGCGCGCCACCACCTCTGAGGCGGTTCGGGCAATAGCAGACGGGTCTTTTAGATCGCACATCAGCCCCACCGCATCCGGCGCGCCTGCGGCTTTGCAGGCATCGGCGACAGCTTGCAGCCGAACCTCATCGCGGCCCAGAATGGCCAGCCGCGCACCAGTCCCTGCCAGTTTGAGGCAAATGTGCCGCCCAATCCCGTCGCTGCCGCCGGTAACCAAAATACGTTTGTCGCGCAGTTCCATATTGCTCTCCTATGCTGGCGGCGGCTTACCGCGAAGGGCGGTTTGATGCAAAGACACGCTGCGGTCAGATCGTAATGATCTGCGCCCGGATCGCCTTGGCGACCGCATGGGTTTTATTGGTCACGTCCAGTTTGGCGCAGGCGTTATAGAGGTGGTGATTCACGGTGCTGTTGGACACAGTCATTACCTGTGCCGTCTCCCACGCGGTTTTGCCCACCGCCGCCCATTTCAGCACTTCTTTCTCGCGATTGCTTAGCCTCGGTGCGGGCTGCCCCTTGCCGATACTGGCCACCATATCGCTTTGAATCAGGCAGCCCAGATAGATCGCATCGGCAATGATCCCGCGCTTGTATTTGCGCCATTCGTGAATCCGCAGGTCAGAGTTCAACGTCAGCACCGCCTTGCCATGCGCATGGTCCCGAATGGGAATCGACACACCGTTCTGGCGCACGCCAAACTCCATTGCCTCCCCGAAAAAGTTGCGCGTGGTCCGGTCGACCTTAGGCAATTCGCTCCAATCCACCGGCAGGGTGCCTTCGAGGGATTTGTCGACCACCGGGTCGATCAGGTGATAGTTTTCTTCTTGGTAGCGCGTCAGCCAAGCGGGATCATAGGTCGAGTGAATAACTGGATCACTCCCGCCCGAAGTGGTTTTGTGAAACCCCAGATAGGACAGGTTGTTCAGCCCCATATCCTGCGCCAAAACCTGCAATATTTCAGCAGGCTTGATATCTGGTCGTTGCTCTTTCAAAGCGAGGTAGCGGTCGGAAAGCGGGGTCACCATAGGGCGGCGTTCAAAAGCTCATGTGTTTAAATACTGAGCAATATTTTAAGGCACCTCAACCAGTGAGGGAACATGGCCCACGGCGAATGATTTCTCGGTATAGGGGAATCGGACCAAAACGTTGCATTTTTGCCCCGGTGACCAAAGGTCAAGCGCAAGGACGCCCGGCAGATGACCGGACCTTTTCCCAGCACCCTGCAGGGCATAAAGCGGCCCCCGCCGGAAAACCGATACACCCCTTACAAAAACACAGTCGTCCAACACAGCGGACAGGGGCGCGGCTTCCTCAAGCGAGGGCCGGAACAGAGCCAAATGGCAGACCCTGTCAAAAGGTCGCGTCAGCCGTAGCACGCAGGTCTTATGTGGCTTCCATTCAAGGCAGCCACAAACCCGAATAACAAGATTCGCGCATCAGAACCCCAAGCATTTGTTATAGTTTGATTAAATTTTTCGCATATCTTGACTGATCGCGGCGGGTCGCATTTGTAAAGCTGGTAGAAATTATAGGGTCCGGTGAATCGACGCGACGCCCCAGCGTTACGCCCACTATGCCGAACATCCCCGTTACAAAAACTTCACTTGCAAAATTGCGACTAATTCCATAATTCGTGAATTATGGAACAAGTGATCCCCCATCGCCTTGCCACCCTTGGCCACCCACAGCGGCTCGCGCTGTTTCGGCTGCTTATGCGCCGCTATCCCGACCGCGTTCCCGCAACCGAACTGGCACAGGCGCTTGGGCTGAAACCCAACACCCTCTCAACCTATGTCGGCGCGCTTATGCAGGTTGGATTGGTCACTCAGGAACGTGTCGGGACCTCCCTGCGCTATGCGGTTGATCTGACTGCCGCCCGTGACACGATCAACTATCTACTGATCGACTGCTGCCGTGGACGGCCCGAGATTTGCACCCCCAACACCACCCCCTCCATACATGGAAATGCTCTCATGACTGACAGAAAATTCAATGTCCTGTTCATCTGCACCGGCAATTCTGCCCGTTCGATCTTTGCCGAAAGCATCTTACGCGATCTCGCTGAGGACCGTTTCAATGTGTATTCCGCAGGCACCCGGCCGCAATCACAGTTGAACCCCTTCGCGGTGGAAGTCCTTAAGCAGAAGGGCCATGACGTATCGCAACTGCGCTCAAAAAGCGTGTCAGAATTCCAAGCTGAGGACGCCCCGGCATTCGATTTTGTGTTTACCGTCTGCAATCAGGCGGCCAACGAAGAATGCCCCACATGGCCCGGCCAGCCGATCACCGCGCATTGGGGCCTGCCCGATCCGGTCAAGGTCGAAGGATCCGACGCCGAAAAGAGCCTCGCCTTTCAACAAGCCTATGGCACGCTGCGCAACCGAATGCTGGGCTTTACCAGCCTACCGCTGACCTCGCTCGACCGTGTTTCGCTGCAAAAAGCGCTCGATGACGCGGGCCAAACCGACAAAGAAGGATTCTCCGCATGACCGTCTATGCCATCAACGGCCTTGGCCGCATCGGCAAGCTCGCCTTGAAGCCCCTGCTGGATCAGGGCGCAGAAATCGCATGGATCAACGACGCGGTGGGCGACCCGGAGATGCACGCGCATCTGCTGGAGTTCGACACGGTGCACGGGCGCTGGCAGGCCGATTTCACCCATGACGCAGACAGCGTGACGATCAACGGCACCCGCCTGCCCTTCATCGGCACCCGCGACCTCAGCGCGCTGCCGCTCGACGGGGTGGATGTGGTGATCGACTGTACCGGGGCCTTCAAAACCGAGGCCAAACTCGCCCCCTATTTCGATGCAGGGGTGAAGAAGGTGGTGATCTCGGCTCCGGTGAAAGACGGCGATGCGGCGAATATCGTCTACGGCGTCAACGATGACGTCTATGATCCCGCACGGCACCGGATCGTCACGGCGGCAAGCTGCACGACCAATTGCCTCGCCCCGGTGGTGAAGGTGATCCATGAGGCAATGAAGATCAAACACGGCTCCATCACCACAATCCATGACGTGACCAACACGCAAACCATCGTCGACCGCCCTGCCAAAGACCTGCGCCGCGCGCGTTCGGCCCTGAACTCCCTGATTCCGACGACCACCGGCAGCGCCACGGCGATCACGCTGATCTACCCCGAACTCAAAGGCCGCTTGAACGGTCACGCCGTGCGGGTGCCACTGCTGAATGCCTCGCTGACCGATTGCGTGTTTGAAGTAGAGCGCGAGACGACGGTGGAAGAGGTAAACGCCCTGTTCAAAGCCGCCGCTGAAGGGGAATTGAAAGATATCCTAGGCTATGAGGAGCGCCCGCTCGTCTCGACCGATTACACCAATGACACGCGGTCCAGCATCGTCGATGCGCCCTCCACCATGGTGGTGAATGGGACACAGGTGAAAATCTATGCGTGGTACGACAATGAGATGGGCTATGCGCACCGTTTGGTCGATGTGGCGCTGATGGTCGGGGCAAGCTTGTGAGCCAGAGCGCGACCCGCCCTGAGGGGCTATCGGCCTATATCGCGGTCACGGCGGCCTATTGGGCCTTCATGCTGACCGATGGCGCGTTGCGCATGTTGGTGTTGCTGCATTTCCACCGGCTGGGCTTTTCGCCGGTGCAACTGGCCTATCTCTTTGTGCTGTATGAGATCGCGGGCGTTGTCACCAACCTCTGCGCGGGCTGGATCGCGGCGCGGTTCGGGCTGGCCTCGACGCTCTATGCGGGGCTGGGGTTGCAGATCGTGGCGCTGCTGGCGCTGGCGCAGCTTGATCCGTCTTGGGCGGTTGGCGCCTCGGTCGTCTTCGTGATGCTGGTGCAGGGGGCCAGCGGTGTGGCCAAGGATCTGGCCAAGATGTCGTCGAAATCCGCCGTCAAACTGCTCGCCCCGGCTGAGGATGGCGGGTTGTTCCGCTGGGTCGCGTTGCTGACCGGCTCCAAGAACATGGTTAAGGGTCTGGGCTTTCTGCTCGGCGCGGCGTTGCTGGCGACGCTAGGCTTCGTCTGGGCGGTGCTCGGCATGGCGGCGATCCTTGCGCTGATCCTGCTCGCCGTGCTGACCGCCATGCCGCCCGGCCTGCCCAAAGGGCGCAAGGGGGCGAAATTCTCCGAAATCTTCTCTAAATCCCCCAACGTGAACTGGCTGAGCGCGGCGCGGGTGTTTCTGTTCGGCGCGCGGGATGTTTGGTTTGTGGTGGGCATCCCGATCTATTTCTACGCGGTCCTCTCGGACGGCACGGAGGAAAGCAACCGCGCGGCCTTCTTCATGATCGGCACCTTTATGGCGGTCTGGGTGATCCTCTACGGCATGGTGCAGATCTACGCCCCGCGCCTACTCCGCGCGAAATCCCGCCCGGCGGAAGACCTGATCTCAGCCGCGAAGGGCGGGGCATGGTCGCTCGCCGCCGTGCCTGCGGCGCTGACGCTGGCGGCGCTGTTCAGCGACGGGCCGCAGACATGGCTCACCGTGACCCTTGTAATCGGCCTGTTGGCCTTTGGCGCGGTCTTTGCGGTGAACTCGTCCCTACATTCCTACCTCATCCTATCATTCACCAAGGCCGAACGGGTGACGATGGATGTGGGGTTCTACTACATGGCCAATGCTGCGGGGCGACTGTTGGGCACGCTGCTGTCGGGGCTGAGCTATCAGATCGGCGGCCTGCCCCTGATGCTGGGGGCGGCGGCGATCATGGTGGCCCTGTCGGCGCTGCTGGTCGGGTTCTTGAAACCCGACCAAGGCTAACCGTTAGCTTGCTTTGCTCGCGCGGCCATTGCTCTCATCGACCTGCGTATAGGCATTCATCGCCGCGACGGCCCCCTCATCCCAAATGAGCGAGAGCCAAGCAACAAAAGCGTCGCGGAACGCTTCTGCCTGCGCCAGATCGCCATAAAGACGGTCTTGCGCCAACCATGCCTCGGGCCGCGTCCGCGCGGCCTGCGCCGCCTCTTTCAAAGCCTCCCAGATCGGATCATTCGCCACGATCTCGCTGCCATCCTCCCGCGTGCCCGCACACATTCGCGCCCAAAGCGCCTCAACCAAGGCCAAACCACTGACCGAACGCCCTGCCGCCAGTTGATCCCGCAGGATCGGCAGGACGAACCCGGTGTGCCGCGCCGAGCCATCAAAGGCGACACGGCGGGTGGTGTCGACGATGCGCGGATTCGAGAAACGCTGTTCGATCAGCTCAAGATAGGCCAGCGGCGTCATGCCGGGCACCGGGGCGACCGTCTGGGTGATCTCTTCGGCCTGCACGCGGTGGAACATCGCGCGGATCGCCGGATGCGCCATGGTGGCCGAAATCGTCTCGATCCCCAGCACCTCACCGACGTTCGCCAAGACCTGATGGCCCGCATTGAGGATGCGGATCTTCATCTTTTCATAGGCATGCACATCGTCCGAGAAGGTGGCCCCCACCTGATCCCAATCCGGGCGGCCTGCGCAGAAGTCGTCTTCGATCACCCACTGGCGGAAGGCTTCATGCGTGACGGGGGCGGCGTCGTTCACGCCGAACTCCCGCGCCTGCGCGATCTCGGCAGGGCCAGTAGCCGGGGCGATGCAATCGACCATGGAGTTGGGGAAGCTGGCGTTTGCCTCGATCCAATCGGCCAGCGCCGGGTCGGACATGCGCGCCAGCGACACGACCGCCTGGCGCAGGATATCGCCATTGCCTTGCAGGTTATCACAACTCAGCCCCGTGAACGGCCCCTGCCCCGCATCGCGGCGCAGCCGCAGGGCCGCGACAATGGCCCCAAAGGCGGTGCGCGGAGTGTCAGGGTTCGCCGCGTCATGGACGATATCGGCGTGAGCCGCGTCGAACCTCTTGCTGACGGGGTCGATGTAATAGCCGCTTTCCGTGACCGTCAGCCCGACGATGCGGATGGCCGGATCGGCCATGGCGCGGATCAGGGCGCCGTTGCCCTCTTCGATCGGCAGGTAGTCGATCATAGAGCCCACAACCTCAGCCGAGGTCTGCGCGGGGTCGAGTTCGATCAGCGTCGTCAGACAGTCCTGTGCCAGGAGCTTCTCGCGCATCGCCGCATCATAGGGGCGCACGCCCGCGCCGAGGATCGCCCAGTCATGCGCCTGGCCGTTCTGCATCAAACGGTGCAGATACCACGCCTGGTGCGCGCGGTGGAAGTTGCCGACGCCAACATGCACGATACCGGGGGTCAGGGCGCTGCGGTCATAGGTGGGCCGCGCGATATCAAGATCGCCAAGCGTCGCGTTCGAGAGGTCTACCAAATTATCCATGATCCACATCCTTGTAGGGCCGCGCACCGGGGAAAGGGTGCGGGGGTCGGCCTGTCATTCCTGTCGCTTGCATCACTCGACCCGAAGGCCCTGCGCATCGAACCGGTGCAGCTTGTCTGCCTGCGGGGTCAGAAAAATCCGGTCGCCATGTTTGACCGATAACTCCCCATCTACACGCACGGTCATCGGGTCACAGCCCGCGACACCGTGGATGTGCAAAAAGGTGTCAGAGCCCAGATGCTCGGCCACACCGATGGTGCCTTCCCAAGCGCCCTCGGTGGTGGAGACGTCGAAATGCTCGGGGCGGATGCCGATCGTCGGCGCGCCGCGGGCTTCGGCTTCGGGCCCTTTGATGAGGTTCATCTTGGGCGAGCCGATGAACCCCGCGACAAATTCGTTGCGCGGCTTGTAGTAAAGCTCAAGCGGGGTGCCGACCTGTTCGATATAGCCCGCACGCAGCACGACGATTTTGTCGGCCATGGTCATCGCTTCGACCTGATCGTGGGTCACGTAGATCATCGTCGTGGCCAGCCGCTTGTGAAGCTCACTGATTTCGAGACGCATCCCCACCCGCAGCGCGGCGTCGAGGTTCGACAGCGGCTCATCGAACAGGAACGCCGAAGGCTCCCGCACAATGGCACGGCCAATAGCGACCCGCTGGCGCTGACCGCCAGACAGTTGGCCCGGACGGCGATCAAGGTAGTCGGTCAGGTTCAGCGCTTTGGCAGCCGCTTCGATCCGGCGCTGCTGTTCCTCCGCCGGAACACCCGCCATCTTCATCGGAAAGGCGATGTTCTTGCGCACCGACATATGCGGATAAAGCGCGTAGGATTGGAACACCATCGCCAGACCGCGTTTCGCGGGCGGCACATGGGTCGCATCCGTGCCGTCGATGTCGATATGGCCCGAGGTGATATCCTCTAGCCCCGCGATCAGCCGCAGCAGTGTGGATTTCCCGCAGCCCGAGGGGCCGACGAAGACCGTGAACTCGCCATCTTCGATGGTCAGATCAAGGGGCGGAATGACTTCCACATCGCCGAAGCTTTTGGAAACCTGATTGAGTTTAATTTGTCCCATGTGACTGTCCCTTGCTTACTTGACTGCGCCGAAAGTCAGGCCGCTGACGAGTTGTTTCTGGCTGAACCAGCCGAGGATGAGGATTGGCGCGATGGCCATGGTGGAGGCCGCGCTGAGCTTGGCGTAGAAAAGGCCCTCGGGGCTGGAATAGCTCGCGATGAAGGCCGTGAGCGGTGCCGCTTTGGCCGCGGTGAGGTTGAGTGTCCAGAAGGCTTCGTTCCATGCGAGGATGAAGTTCAGCAGCAAGGTGGAGGCAATGCCGGGGATCGCCATGGGCGTGAGGACATAAAGCACCTCTTCACGCAGGCTTGCCCCATCCATCCGTGCCGCTTCCAAGATCTCGCCGGGAATTTCGCGGAAGTAGGTATAAAGCATCCAGACGATGATCGGCAGGTTGATGAGCATCAAGATGATGACCAAAGCGATCTTGCTGTCGAGCACACCGAACTGGATGCAGAGCAGATAGATCGGATAGAGCACACCAACTGCTGGCAGCATCTTGGTCGAGAGCATCCAGAGCAGGATATCCTTGGTCCGCTTGCCGGGCACAAAGGCCATCGACCATGCGGCGGGCACTGCGATCAGGATGCCAAGCACGGTCGAGCCCCCGGCGATGATGATCGAGTTCCACAGAAAGCGCCCGTAGTTGGACCGCTCCAGAACCGCCTCGTAGTTGGCCAGCGTCCAATCAAAGCCGAGGAAGATCGGCGGATCGGCGATGGCCTGCGCTTCGGTCTTGAAGCTGGTGAGGATGGTCCAAAGGATGGGGAAGAAGATCAGGAAACCGATGCCCCATGCGAGGGCCGTGTTGACGATCTTGCGTTGTCTGGTGACTGCGCGTGCCATGATGTCTCCTCCTCAGGCGTCCAGGTTCTTGCCGACGATGCGCATCAGGAAGATGGCAACGATATTGGCGAGAATGATTGCATAGACACCGCCTGCCGATCCGAGGCCGATGTTCTGGCTTTCCAGCACCCGCTGGAAGATGAGATAGGTCAGTGTTTTGGTCCCAAAGGCACCGCCCGTGGTCACGAAAATCTCCGCAAAGATCGACAGCAGAAAGATCGTCTGGATCAAGATCACCACGGTGATCGCGCGGCCCAGATGCGGCAGGGTGATATAGGCGAAACGTTTGGTGGCGGGGGCGCCGTCCATCTCGGCGGCGTCAAGCTGCTCGCGGTCAAGCGACTGGATCGCGGTCAGAAGGATCAGCGTCGCAAAGGGCAGCCACTGCCATGACACGATGATTACGATTGACGACAGCGAGGCTTGGCTCATCCATTGCACCGGGGTCGCGCCGAAAAACTCCCACAGATGCGCGAAGAGACCATAGTTCGGGTCCATGAACATGTTCTTCCACACCAGCGCCGAAACGGTGGGCATAACAAAGAAGGGCGCGATGACGAGGATGCGGACAAAGCCCTGCCCCCACATCGGCTGGTTCAAAAGGATGGCGAGCAAGATGCCCAAGCCCACCGTGATCGCCAGCACACCGCCGACGATGATCAGCGTGGTCATCACCGAGGGCCAGAAGGCGCTCGAGGTGACGAAGCGTACGTAGTTGTCAAACCCCACCCAGCCCAGATCACCGCCGCGCATCGGCAGGTATTTCTTGAAGGAAAAATAGAGCGTCATGGTCAGCGGGATGAGCATCCATCCAAGGAGCAAGACCACCGCAGGGGCCATCATCAGGCGTGCCGCTGATCGGGAATGTTGGGTAGCCATCGGGCACATCTCCTCTGCAGGCGGCGGATGCCGCGTTTAGGTGAAGGGTATCATATCAGGTGGTGGGGCGGAAAAGGGCGGCGGTGTCCGCCGCCCTTTGTGCCGGAGAAGCGGCGGCTTAGCGGTAGCCAGCAGCTTCCATTGCGTCGTTGGTCAGGTCCTGTGCCTTCTCAAGTGCCTCTTCGACGGTCTGCTGACCGGCATAGGCGGCAGAGAACTCTTGGCTCACGTCGGTCGCGATGCCTGCAAACTCTGGGATCGCGGCGAACTGAACACCGACGTAAGGCGTCGGATCGACGGTGGAGTTCTCAGGATCAGCCGACAGGATCGAGTCGAGCGTCATCTGTGCGAAGGGCACTTTCTGGTACTCGGGGTTCTCATAGAGCGACTTACGCGCGCCGGGAGGAACGTTGGCCCAACCTTCGTTCTCGGCAACCATCTCGATGTAGTCTTTCGAGGTGGCCCATTCGATGAACTCTTTCGCGGCATCTTCTTTCTGAGTGCCCGCCGGGATTGCCAGCGCCCATGCCCAGAGCCAGTTGGAGCGTTTGCCGAGGCCCGTATCCGGTGCCAGCGCAAAACCAACCTTGTCGGCCACGGTGGAATCGTCGGGGTTGGTCACGAAGGATGCCGCCACGGTGGCGTCGATCCACATGCCGCATTTGCCCTGCTGGAACAGCGAGAGGTTCTCGTTGAAGCCGTTGGAGGCATAGCCCGCAGGGCCGCTTTCATCCATCAGGTCTTTGTAGAAGTTGATGGTGTTGGCCCAAGCCTCGGTGTCGAACTGGGCGTTCCAGTCTTCGTCGAACCAGCGTGCGCCAAAGGAGTTGGACATCGCCGTGATCAGCGCGCCGCCCTCGCCCCAACCGGCCTTGCCGCGCAGGCAGATGCCATTGATGTCGTTGTCGCGATCGGTCATGGCGGCGGCGGCTTCGCGGATAAATTCCCAAGTCGGGTCTTTCGGCATTTCCATGCCGGCTTTTTCCATAAGATCTGTGCGGTACATGATCATGGAGCTTTCGCCATAGAACGGTGCGGCGTAGAGCGTGCCTTCGTGGCTCAGACCACCGGCCATCGCGGGTAGGATATCGTCCGCGTCGTATTCTTCGCTGAGGTCATCCAGCGGTACAAGCCAGCCGTTCGCCCCCCAGATCGGCGTTTCATACATGCCGATGGTCATGATGTCGAAAGAGCCGCCCTTGGTCGAGATGTCGGTGGTGACGCGCTGGCGCAGCACGTTCTCTTCCAACGTGACCCACTCCACTTCGTGGCCGGTCTCTTCGGTGAATTTGTCGGTGTAGCCTTGCATGCGGATCATGTCGCCGTTGTTCACGGTGGCGATGGTGATCGTCTCAGCAAAAGCGCCGCCGCCCATGACCAAGGACAGGGCCGTCGCAGCGTGCAATGATTTATTCGAGAACATCGATAGTTCCTCCCTCTACAGATGATGGAACGAGACTAACGGCCCACATAACGCGCAGTCAAATTAAATTTTACGCGCGATAACTATTTTCTGAGCAACTTGCGAACTCAATGACTTAGGCCGAGGCGCGCATCACCAATTTGCCATCGAACACGGTCTCTTCGCGTTCGGCCAGTCTGGTTTCGCTTTCGATAATGCGGAACAAAGTGCTCGCCGCGCGATTCGCGATGGCGCCATAATCCTGTGCGATGGTGGTCAGCGGCGGACAGGTGTAGCGCGAGAACGGGTGGTCGTCCTGCCCCGCGATCCGCATGACGCAATCTTTACCGTGACCGACCCGCACACCCAGTTCATAAGCAGCCGAGAGCATCCCAATCGCCAGACGGTCGTTTGAGCACAGAACCGTGTCCGTCTCGAATGCCCCAGCTGAGATCAACCGCCCGCCTTCGGTTGCGCCGATCTCTTCAAAGTTCCATCCCTCGCCCGGCACCTGATGGATCTTCGGGGCAAAGCCGTGACGTTCCATCGCTTCCAGATAGGCTTGGCGGCGCTTGTTGGCGTTCGGGTTGCTGGGAGTCTTCATCTCAAAGAAACAAGGCGGTTCGCCACTGCGGCAGAGGTATTCGACGATCAACTCCACACTTTGGAAGTTATCTGTACCCACGAAGGCCTCACACACCCCTTCAACATTCGCATCAAAGGTCACGACCGGCACGTCTTTGCAAAAACGCTCAATCGCCCCTCGGTCCGAGGCCTTGCCGAAAGGTGCCAAAAGCACGCCCGCAGGCTTCAGCGCCCGAAGCGAGTCGAGATTGGCCCGCTCCTGCGCTGGCTTGCCGTGTGAACTAAGCAGGATAGGGCTATAGCCTGCCGCCAGACAGGCCAGTTCCACCTCACGACCAATCTCAGAAAAGAACGGGTCCGCAAGGTTGGGCACTACCACGCCGATGTTGCGGGTTTTGCGGCGGTTTTGGTTCACCGCATAGACGTTGGGGCGGTAGTCATACTGACTAAGGGCCGCTTCGATCCGCTCCCGGGTAGAGCGGCGCACGCTGTCGGCGTCGTTAAAGTATTTTGACAGCGTGGGCCGAGAAATGCCACTGACAGCGGCGAACTCTTCCATATTGCGGATCTTTTGCTGGCCCATCTTAACCCTCCCTTGACGAAACGCATCGCGCGTAAACTCAAGTCAATATAGAGATAAGTTCGGTCAGCCAGCAAGGGTCTGATGGTGTTGGGCTTTCCGCGGCATTTTCAACCTCGGCGGAAAGCCTTCGGTCCGAATGGAAATCAGCCTTTTTGCCCGGATTCCGCTGCTGCACGTGCCAGCGCTTCGATCCCTGCCCAATCCTGCGCGTCGATCAGCTTTTTCGGGGCCACCCAACTGCCGCCCGCGCAAAGCACATTGGGCAGACTCAGGTAGCTTTCCACATTCTCTGGGCTGACGCCGCCGGTCGGGCAAAAGGTGATCTGCGGCAGCGGTGCGCCGATGGCTTTGAGTGCGGGTGCCCCGCCAGAAGCTTCGGCGGGGAAAAACTTGAGCATGTCATAGCCAAGTTCCAACAGACGCATCGCTTCGCTCGCTGTGGCAGCGCCGGGCAGTAGCGGCAGATCTTCTTCCTCGCAGGCAGCGATCAGCGCATCTGTGGCACCGGGCGAGACGCCAAAGGTCGCCCCCGCCCGTTTCGCCGCGCGCACGTCTTCGGGGGTGATCAACGTGCCCGCCCCCACATGCCCGCCCGCGACCTCAGCCATGGCCGCAATCGCATCCAGCGCGGCAGGCGTGCGCAGGGTCACTTCCAACGCGGGCAGCCCCCCGGCGACCAGCGCCTCAGCCAATGGCCGGGCGTGTGCGACGTATTCAATCACCAGAACAGGCACGATTGGGGCGAGCGCGCAGATTTCACGGGTGCGACGGCTGGCGTCTTTTGCGGTAAGAGTCATGGATCAGCCTCCAAAAATGGTTGCGCCGGTGGTAGCAGAACCGACTGTGTCGCGGAACATAGCGAACAACTCGCGCCCCGTCCCGGCATGGTAAGCAGAAAGGTCAGCGGTGACGTTGGGACGGTCATCGAACCCTTCGGCCAGCACGTCAAGCGTCCCTGCAACTGCGTCAACCCGCAGCATATCGCCATCCTGCACCCGCGCTATGGGGCCGCCATCGACCGCTTCGGGGCTGACGTGGATCGCTGCGGGCACCTTGCCCGACGCCCCCGACATGCGCCCATCGGTGATCAGCGCGACCTTCTGACCGCGCCCTTGAAGGATCGACAGAAGCGGCGTCAGGCTGTGCAACTCGGGCATGCCATTGGCCTTAGGCCCTTGGAAGCGGACCACGACGATCACATCGTCGGTCAACTCGCCCGCTTTGAAGGCGGCTTTCACCTCGTTCTGATCCGCAAAGACCCGCGCCGGGGCTTCGATGATGTGGTGTTCGGGCGCGACGGCAGAGACTTTCATGCAAGCGGTGCCGAGCGATCCGGCCATGCGGCGCAGCCCGCCGGTGGGCTGGAAGGGATCGCTGGCGGGGCGGAGGATCTTTTCGTTCAGGCTTTCGCCCGCACCCTTTTCCCATACCAAGCCATCGACCTTGAGCTTTGGCTCGGAGGTGTAATGCTCCAACCCCTGTCCGGCGACGGTATGGGTGTCGGGGTGCAGATGGCCGGAGTTGAGCAATTCGCCGATCATATAGCCAAGGCCGCCCGCCGCGTGAAAATGGTTCACATCGGCCAGACCGTTGGGATAGACCCGCGCCAGCAGCGGCGTGATGTCGGAGATGTCCGAGAAATCCTCCCAATCCAGAATGATCCCCCCGGCCCGCGCCATGGCGATAAGGTGGATCAGCAGATTGGTCGACCCGCCCGTGGCGTTGAGCCCGACGATGCCGTTCACAAAGGCCTTTTCATCCAGAACCGAAGCGACGGGCGTGTAATCATTGCCCAGAGCGCTCAGCGCCAGCGCCCTTTTCGCGCCCTCTTGGGTCAGCGCATCGCGCAGCAATCCGTTCGGCGGCACGAAACTGGCGCCCGGCAGGTGCAGACCCATGAACTCCATCAACATCTGGTTGGTGTTGGCGGTGCCGTAGAATGTGCAGGTGCCCGGCCCGTGATAGGCGGCCATCTCGGCGGCCATCAGCGCGTCGCGCCCGACCTCGCCTGCGGCGAACTGCTGGCGCACCTTGGCTTTTTCATCATTCGACAGCCCGCTTTCCATCGGCCCGGCAGGCAGGAAGACGGCAGGCAGATGCCCGAACGCCTGCGCCGCAATGACCAGCCCCGGCACAATCTTGTCGCAGACCCCAAGGAAAACCGCCGCGTCAAAAGTGTTGTGGCTGAGTCCCACCGACGCCGCCAAGGCGATCACATCGCGCGAAAACAGCGACAGCTCCATCCCCGCCTCCCCTTGGGTCACCCCGTCACACATCGCCGGGACACCGCCCGCGACCTGCGCAGTGCCGCCTGCTGCACGTACCGCGTCGCGGATCAGTTCGGGGTAACGCTCAAACGGCTGATGCGCCGAGAGCATGTCGTTATAGGTCGTCACAATGCCGAGGTTGCCTGCGCTGGTGGTCGCCAGCCGGTCCTTGTCTTCGCCGGAGGCGGCATAGGCATGGGCTTGCCCGCTGCACGACAAATGTGCCCGCGCAGGCCCTTTGGCACGGGCGGCTTCCATCCGATCCAGATAGGGCCGCCGGGTCGCCTCGCTGCGGGCGATGATACGGTCGGTGACGCGGTCAATCGTGGAATGCAGGGTCATGTCTCGTCCTTTCGTGTGATCTCGCGCCAGCGACGGCCGTCGCGGTGCATCAGCATCAGCGCTTCTTCGGGGCCTGAGCTGCCGGGGTCATAGGGGTACGGGGGTTGCCGGGTCTCTTCCCAGCCGTGAATGATCGGATCGGCCCAAGCCCAGGCGGCTTCGACCTCGTCCCCGCGCATGAACAGGGTCTGATCGCCACGGATCACGTCCATGATTAGCCGTTCATAGGCGTCTTGCGGGGTGGCCTGTTCGCCCAAGGCATCGGCAAAGGTCATATCCAGGGACACTTCGGCCAGACGCATGCCGCCGGGGCCGGGGTCTTTGATCGTGTTGCGCAGGGTGATGCCTTCGTCCGGCTGCAGGCGGATGATCAGGGCGTTGCCTTTGTGCCCCTCCATCGCGGGGAAGATCATATGCGGCGGGTCGCGGAAGATCACCGCGATCTCGGAACTGCGCCCACGCAGCTTTTTGCCCGTGCGCAGGTAAAACGGCGTGCCCGCCCACCGCCAATTGGCAATTTTGACCTTCATGGCGACGAAGCTTTCGGTGCGGCTGTCGGGATCGCCCGCATGATCGCAGTAGCTGCCCTCGCCCTGCGCGGCGCGGTATTGGCCGCGGGCGATGTCCTTCTGGACCACCGGCTCCAACGCCTCGATCACCTTCACCTTCTCATCGCGCACCGCGTTGGGGTCAAAACGCGAGGGCGGCTCCATCGCCGTCAGACACAAAAGCTGCATCAGGTGGTTCTGCACCATGTCGCGCATGGCACCGGATTTATCGTAATATTCCCCCCGCCCTTCGACGCCGAGGCTCTCGGAGACCGTAATCTGAACATGGTCGATATGGGTGGAATTCCACAGCGGCTCCCACAGGGCATTGGCGAAACGCAGCGCCATGAGGTTCTGCACCGTCTCTTTGCCAAGGTAATGGTCGATCCGGTAAATCTGGCTTTCGTCGAAATTGGCGCGCAGATCGGCGTTCAGTACCTGCGCGGTTTCCAAATCATGGCCAAAGGGCTTTTCGACGACGATGCGGCTCTCGGCTGTGGCGATGCCGTGGTCATGCAGCTTGCCACCAATCGTGCCGAAGAGCGACGGCGAGACCGAGAGGTAGAAGGCCCGCACGACATCATCACGCATCAGGTCCTTCAGGCCCGACCAGCCCGCATCGCCCGCCGCATCCACGCGCATGTAGTGCACCATGGCAAGGAACTGCTCCAAGGCGGCGCTCTCTTGCGCCAGCTTCGGGGCAAACTCCAAAAGGCTGTCGCGGATCATCTTGCGGAAACTGTCGGCATCAAGCTCGGAGCGGGCCGCGCCGACGATCCGTGCGCCTTCGGGCATCTGGCCGACGGTGAAACGGTGGAACAGACCGGGCAGGATCTTGCGCCGAGCAAGGTCGCCGGTCGCGCCGAAAATGACGAGGTCGAAAGGATCAACGGGGATTACGCGCGATACCATGGGGTCAGCCCTCCTGCCTGCGTTGATGCGCGGCGGCACCATGTTTTCGATTACTCAAAGCCATCGCCATCCCTCCTGCGGCCTCCTCAGGGCGGCCACTGGTAGCGCTAACATATCTGAGCGGAAAAGATAGGCGGTTCTTCAACATTTCATATTTCCTCTACCCAAGGCGCGTTCGCCCCGGCGCGCGAAACGGTTACGGCGGCGACGCGCGCGCCATAGGCCAGCGCTTCGGACAACACCTCAGACGTAAGGGTGCCGAGAGCGGATTTATGAAGCTGCCCCAGCTCGGACATCTTGGCCAGAACGCCAGCATTGAACGTATCGCCCGCGCCGACCGTATCGACGACTTCGGCTTTCACGGCGGGGACTTGCACCTCTTCACCATTGGCCAGATAGCCCGTTGCCCCCTCGCCCCCGCGGGTCAGGATGACAACCGAAGGGCCCTTGGCCAACAACTCGGCCACCTTATCGCGCAGGGACAAGGACGCGGGGTTGATCCAGTTCAGATCCTCGTCCGAGACCTTCACGATGTCCGACAGCGCGAGCATCCGGTCGAGCCTTTGACGGTAACGCTCGATATCCTTGATGAAACCGGGGCGGATGTTGGGGTCGATCATCACCGCACGGCCTTCGGCGTTGCGCGCCAGCAGGTCTGCATAGGCATCCGCGCCCGGCTCGCAAGCCAAACTGATCCCGCCGAAATACAGCGCCGAGACCTCAGCCGAGAGCGCGGGCATATCCCCCGGCGTGATCATGCGCCCGGCCGAGTTTTCGTCATAGAAATCATAGGTTGCATGGCCGCCGACCAGCCGAACAAAGGCCAGCGTCGTCGGACGGTCGGACACCACCAGATGCGAGACATCCACATGGCTGGCCTTCAGCCCATCGACCAACTGCCGCCCGAACATGTCAGACGACAGGCCCGACAGCATCCCCACCTGCGCCCCGAGTCGCCCCAAGGCGATGGCCGTGTTAAAGACCGCCCCGCCCGCATGAGGCACAAAGCCGTCGGGGCCTGCGGTGGTTGGGGTTGGGATTGGGGTTGGGATCATATCGATCAGGGCTTCTCCGCAGCAAAGGATCATCTGTCAGCCTTTCAAAAATGCGTCGCGGTCGACGAGGAAACGATCAGAAAGCGGCAGGCTTGCCGCGCCAAGCGCGCGGGCGTCACTGCCGACGGTCCCTTCGCGCAACTCGGGAAGGGTCACCCCCGGTAGGGGCTGCGTGGCAAGATAGCGACGGCAGCGCGCAACGATGGCCGCGCGGACCGTTGCAGGCAAAGAACCGTCAATCATCACTGTATCGAAATCAATCAGACAAGCAGCTGCACGGATCGCCTGCCCCAAGGCTTCGGCGGCGCCATCGAGCCATTGTTCAAAAATATTCTCGGAAAAGCTCCAAGCCGCCGGGTCGCTCCAACTGCCGCGGCGCGTCTCTCCAGCATCGTCCAGCATCGCCTCTAATGTCGCCAAAGAGGCAACGTCAACCAACTGCGGCCCTGCGGCTCCGGCCAGCGGCATGGAGCCAAGCGCCCCCGCATTGCCGCTTTTGCCAGTGTAAAGCTTGCTGTCCAACACAAGTCCGCCGCCAACGAAATAGCCGATGTAAAAATACAAAAAATCGCGTGGCTTGTCCTGTGCACCAAAGACCAATTCCGCCCCGCAAGCGGCAGAGGTGTCATTACACAGGTAGATCGGCATCTTAACCACCTCAGCCAAAGCCGCTGCGATATCAAAATCACGCCAAGCGCTTAGATCGCCGCTGGCGACCCTCCACTCCCACATGCCAAAGGGTAGCGCGACACCCAAACCCGCAACGCGCGCCAGTTGATCCGCGCTCAGCGACGCAAGCGTGTTCCGCAAGGCAAGCGTTGCAAATTCCATCACGGCGGCGGGGCTTGGATGGTCATAAACCTCGCTGCTGTGGCGCGTCACTTGGCCCTGAAAATCGGTCAGGATCAGCTCTACGCTACGCCTCCCCAGCTTTAATCCCAAAAAAAACGCCCCCTCTGGATTAAGACTGATCGGCACCGAAGGCTGCCCAACCCGACCCCGCACTCGCGCGCCTTTTCTCAGAAGCCCATCCGCTTCGAGCGCCCGCATAATGACAGAAACCGTCTGCGCGGAAAGGCCGGTCAGACGGGCGATCTCAGCCTTTGAGGTCGGACCACTACGGCGGATAAGCGACAGGACAAGCCGTTCGTTATGCACCCGCATCCCGCTTTGGTTTGAGCCGCGCGCGGTTTGGTCGGCCAAAGTCTGGACGTGTTGCAAACTGGCCTCCCCTCCGGTTTCTGCGCTCCTTCGTCAGCACAAATCCCAAATGAGCGGCTCTGAGTCAATAAATAAATCAATCTGATTTATTTATTGACAACGGGAATGGCCGCCCGCGTTATGCGTGCGGCCTAGGATTGTTTTACGAAGCCACCTGAATGCCAATCTTACCCATATGGGATTTCTCCAAAAACGCCTCCTGCGCGCGGCGTAGGTTTTTCAGGGGGTAACTCTCCGCCAGCAAGGGCCTGATTTCGCCGCGTTCAATATACCCCACAAGATCGCTAAATACCGCCGGTTCCTGCCGTGTGCTGCCGATCAGTGTCAGATCTTTGAGATAGAGCGTACGCAGGTCCAACTCGACAATCGGCCCGGCAATCGCCCCCGAGGTCACATAGCGCCCGCGCGTCACCAGCGCATCCAGCAGCTTGGGCCAGCGCCCGCCGCCCACGAGGTCAAGCACCACGTCGAATGCATCCTCGGGCAATGTGGCATCACGGTCCAGCGCCTCGTCCGCGCCGAGCGCCTTTAGCGTGTCTATCTTGGCTGGGCTCGTTTGAGCCGTCACATGCGCACCGCGCCGCTTGGCAAGCTGCACCGCAGCCGAGCCGACCCCGCCTGATGCCCCCGTAATCAACACCCGTTCCGCACCCAAACCCGCGCGCTGGATCATGCCTTCGGCGGTGGAAAAGGCGCAGGGAAAGGACGCAAGTTCAAGATCAGAAAGTGTACTGTCAATCACAAGCGCATTGGTGGCCTCGGCTGTGGTATATTCAGCAAATCCGCCGTCCCGCTCTGACCCGAAGGTGATTAATGCGTCAGGTCCGGCCGCCATCGGGCCATACATGGGGCGCAGCAAAACCCGCTCGCCGATCCGCCCGGCATCAACGCCTTCGCCCACGGCAACGATCTCTCCGCAACAGTCCGCACCTTGGATACGCGGAAAGCTGAGCGCGCCAGACCACGCGCCATCGGCGTCCGATGCCCCGCCATAGCCTTCGGTTGCCGCTGATCCAGTATCGCCGCGCACTGCCTTTGAATACCAGCCCGTGCGCGTGTTGATGTCAGTGTTATTCACCGCCGAAGCACCGACACGGACCAACACCTCCCCCGCTGAGGGCTGTGGCACGGGCATATCTTCGCGCAACTCCAACTTGTCCAAACCGCCGTGGCCGGTCAGCACAATCGCTTTCATCGTTGTCGGTAGGGTCATTGCATGGGGTCCTTACATGTAGAATGGTTACTCTACTTGCACAGGTAGAGGGACCACTCTACATCGTCAAGCATGACGAATACAAAGAACAAGATCGCCGCCGGGCTTGAACGTGCTTTCGCCAGCCGAGGCTTTGCCGAACCCAGTGTCGAAGACCTGCGCGATGCGGCGGGGGTAAGTCTTCGCACGCTATACAAATACACACCCTCGCGGGCCGAGATGGTATTGGCAGCCCTGGAGAATCGGCAGCAGCGTTATTTGGCGTTGGTTTTTAGTGACTTGCCGGATGATCCAGCAGACGCGCTGGAGGTGATACTGTCTCGCGTTGGGCATTGGATGGAAACCGAAACCTCGCATGGCTGTCTGTTTCACGCCGCCGTCGCCGCTGATCCGGGGAGCGAAAGCCTGCGTGCGTTGCTGATCCGTCATAAACAAGAAGTTGCAGCCAAAGCCGCTGCCGCCACGGCGCTGGAAGGCGCGGAGACCGAGCTGCTGGTGATTATCGAAGGGCTGACACAGACTTGGCCACTTCACGGGGAGGCTGCCGTTACTGCTGCGAAATGGGTGAGCAAGGCACTGCATGCACCGCGCTGATTAAAACGGGCCTTGCTCTGCAAAGGAAGTAGGTATACCGATCTACCTATTTATAGGAGCAACCATGTCCGAGACCCCACCCAAACGCCCCGCCTATGATAGGCTGATGCAGGCCGCGATGGTGCTGTTCTATAACCACGGCATCAACGGCACGGGCATTGACGCCATCGTCGAACGCGCAGGTGTGGCCAAGAAAAGCCTCTACAATAATTTCACCTCCAAGGCGGACTTGGTGAGCCACTACCTAGAGGCGCGCCATGCGGAATGGCTGGCACTTTATGACGCGCGGGCGGCGTCGGCAGAGACCCCGCAGGCCCGCATCTTGGCCGTTTTCGACGCTTATCAAGATCACGCGGAATTTGCCTATGAACGCGGCTTTCGTGGCTGCGGCCTGTTGAACGCGGCGGCCGAGCTAGAGGCAGGCGACATCGGACGCGCGGCGGTGCGGCGGCATAAAGAAGAGGTTGAAAGCATCTTGGCAAAACACCTGACCGAGCTTTTCCCCGACGCGCCAGAACGTGCCGCCCCGCTTGCTGCGCATATTGCTTTCCTGCTTGAAGGGGCGATGGCGCGTGCGGGACTAGAGGGCAACAGCGCACGGGTTCTGGCCGCACGGGCGATGGCCGATGATATGCTGAAAGCATTGACATGATAGAAGGCCACCGCTGGGGTGTTATCGCCATTCTTTTCGCCGCCGTGGTCTGGGGCACAACCGGGACCGCCGCCACCTTTGCCCCCGATGTCAGCGCCGCCGCCATCGGCGCGGCAGCTATGGGCGTGGGCGGCATCGCGCAGGCGCTTTTAGCCGGGCGCGGCATTCTGCGCCACCGCACGCAGCTCTGGGACCAACGCCGCCTTTTGGCAATCGGCGCGATATCCGTGGCGATCTATCCGTTGGCATTTTATGGCTCTATGCGGCTGGCCGGGGTGACGGTGGGCACGGTCATCACCATCGGGTCTGCCCCGCTTCTTTCAGCGCTGATTGAGTATCTGCTAGACCGGCGCCGCCTGTCTCTGCGCTGGAGTATCGGCGCTACGGTCGGACTGTTGGGTATGGGCCTTATCTGCCTTGCCGAAGGGGCCGGGCACGTCGAGATGGCGGGCGGAACATCCGTACCGGCGGGGGTTTTCCTTGGGCTGATCGGCGGCTTTACCTACGCGCTTTATTCATGGAGCGCGCGGAAGATGATGCTTCAAGGCACGCGGTCGTCGGTCGCCATGGGCGCGACCTTTGGTCTTGGGGGGCTGATGTTGATGCCGGTGCTGCTGCTTTCCGGCGGGCCTTTTCTGGCATCATGGACGAACGCCGCCGTGGGTCTCTACATGGCTGCGGTGCCGATGTTTCTGGGCTACATCAGCTTTGGCTTTGGCCTTGCACGGGTTGAGGCAAGCACGGCGACGGTGATCACCCTTTTTGAGCCTGTGGTCGCGGCGATACTGGCCGTGCTGATCGTCAAAGAACGCCTTCCCCCACTAGGCTGGATCGGCGTGGCGCTGGTGATTGGCTGCCTTGCAATCATCACCCTGCCCCTGCCGTCATGGCTTCGCCGTGGTGAACCCGCACAACCGCCGGGCGTGGCCTGACGGGCATGCGGCGGCCAACCACCGCATTTACAATTGGTCGGGCGGCGTCTCACCTCGAAAAAAATGGTCGAGGTTATCAAGCGCCTTGAAGCCCATCGCATCACGGGTCGCCACGGTGGCGCTGCCAACATGGGGCATCATCATCACGTTGTCATGGCCCGCAAAGGCCGGATTGCCGCCCGGTTCGGTGACAAAGCAATCCAACC
The DNA here is from genome assembly GCF_965641895.1 of Sulfitobacter sp. SH24. Lineage (NCBI taxonomy): Bacteria > Pseudomonadati > Pseudomonadota > Alphaproteobacteria > Rhodobacterales > Roseobacteraceae > Sulfitobacter > Sulfitobacter sp. SH24. Next base: position 495,223 of record NZ_OZ282575.1, on the reverse strand, counting down.
CCGCCGCCCCCACATGGCCCGAAGACAGCGCATCAAGCAACGCTGCCTCATCCACCAGACTGCCCCGCGCAGTATTTACGATCACACAGCCCTTGGGCATCTGCGCCAAACGCACGGCATTCATGAGGCCAATGGTTTCCGGCGTGGCCGGGCAATGCAGTGACAAGAAATCCGATACCGCCAGCAGCGCGTCCAAATCGGCGTGATAAGTCGCGCCCGCCTCTTCTTCGGCGGTTAGGCGACGGCGGTTGTGGTAGTGGATCTCCATATCCAACCCCCGCGCCTTGCGGGCAAAGGCCCGCCCCACGCCGCCCATTCCGATAATCCCCAGCCGCGCACCAGAGACCTGTTTGCCCACCAGCATCGCAGGCGACCATGACTGCCACTGTCCGCTGCGCACGAGCCGATCACCCGCCACCGCGTGCCGGGCAGCACCCAACATCAACATGAGCGCCAGCTCGGCGGTGGCATCCGACAGAACGCCGGGCGTGTTTGTCACGACAATTCCCCGCGCCTTGAGGCTGGGCAGTTCGCAGTGATCCACGCCGACTGAGTGGTTGGCGATGATCTTGAGCCGAGGGTCAAGTTGCGCCACGACCTCCGCGCTGAAATGCTCGGAATGGCAGGGGATCATCCCATCCACCCGCGCGCTCATCGCAATGATGTCTTCGGCGCTGCCGGGTTCGTCGGCGGGATCCCAGATCACCTCATAGTCACGCTGCGCCCGGTCGAGCGTGGCGTCAGAAAGCTGCCGGGTGATCCAGATGACAGGCTTGCCCATGGGTCAGTCCCGATCCTTCCGACTGGAGGTAAAGAAATCATAGGCCACGAAGGCCAGTGTCACCGCGACGATGATAATCAGGTCGATGCTGGGCACCTCAACAGCAAGGATCAGCAAAAAGATCGCAATCGCGGTAAAGGCGAAGAGAGCAAGTAAACGGTTCATGTTTCAATCCTCATTCAGTTGCACCATCGGCCCAGTCGAAAAGCCACTGGGCGCTGCGCATCAATCGTCCGTCTTGGCCGTGCCCGCCGACCAGTTGCACGCCCATCGGCAACCCTTCTTCCGAGGCCATCAAGGGCACGTTCACACAGGGGCTGCCGCAGAGCGTCCACAGACCATTGAAAATCGGATCGCCGGTCGTCTCCAGCCCGCGCGGTGCGGGGCCGGTGGCCGACGGACAAAGGATCGCATCGCAACGGGTCAGCAACTCTTCCAGCGCGGCGGTCAGCACCTTGGGCAGGTCGCGGGCCGATTGATAATCGCGGGCCAGTACCTTGTTGCCCGCCTCCATCGCCTCTCGAGTCGCGGGTGACAGCAGGTCGGTCCCATCTCGCAAATAGGGGTAATAGTGATAGGCCATCTCGGCAAAGTTGATGCGTTTGCGCGCCTCTGCCGCCCCGTCGAAGACCGACGGCAGGGGCAGCTCAAACGCCTGATCGCCAAGTGCTGCGACCAATTCTTCGAAACCCGCGTGAAGCTGGGGATCTGCGTCCTCCCACCCCGGCGGGCGAACGAAACCAAAGACCGGCGGGATCGGCGGCGCGGTGGTGGTCTGCGCCAACAGCGCGGGCGTGGGGGCAAGGATGGTGGCGCTGTCTTCGGGGTCATGGCCGAATAGCACCTCGGCCAGCAGCGCTGCACCGGCGGGATCGCTGGCAAAGACGCCGATGGTGTCGAGCGAGGGCGATTGCGTCAGCACCCCCCGGCGCGGGATCGCGCCGAAAGTCGGTTTGAACCCGGTGACCCCACAATAGGACGCAGGCCGGATCACCGAGCCGCCGGTCTGCGTGCCGATGGCCAGCGGCACCATTCCATCCGCCACCGCCGCCGCCGAGCCTTGGGACGAGCCGCCGGGGCTATGCGCCGGATTATGCGGATTGGCGGTCTTGCCCGGATGCATGAAGGCAAGCTCGGTCGTGACCGTCTTGCCCATGATGATCGCGCCCTCGGCCTTGAGCCGCTCCACGATGAAAGCATCGCGCAGCGGCACGCGCCCCTTGTCTTGGGCCGCGCCGTTCTCAGTCGGGATGCTGCGGGTGTCGATGACGTCTTTCAGCCCGACAGGCAGCCCATGCAACCGCCCAAGCGGCCTGCCCGCCCGACGATAACTGTCGCGCGTGCGGGCCTGTGCGCGGGCGAACTCGGGATCGAACCACGCCCAAGCGCCCACGACTTCCTCGCGCGCTTCGATCCGCGCGATGTAACTTTCCACCAGCGCCAGCGCGTCCAATGCGCCGCTCGCCAAACGGTCCCGCAATTCGACCACGCCAAGCGCTGCTGCGGCGGTCATCCTTGCCTCAGCCCCCATAGAACAGCTCCGGCAGGTAGAAGACGATCTGCGGGAAAACATACATCAGCACCATCGACAGGATCACGCAGAACAGGAACGGCATAACCCCCGCAAAGATCTGCGTGAGCCGTAACTCGGGAGGGGCGATCCCCTTGAGGTAATAGGCCGACATGGCCATCGGTGGCGTTAAGAAACTGGTCTGCAAGTTCAGCGCCACGAGGATGCCAAAGAACAGCGGGTCGATCTCAAACACCGCCAGCAGCGGCAGGAAGATCGGCACGAAGATGATGATGATCTCTGACCATTCCAGCGGCCAGCCTAGCAGGAAGATGATGAGCTGCGCGAGGATCAGGAACATGATTGGCGAGAGGTTCAGCGATTGAACGAACTCGGAGATCACATGCTCGCCCCCGAGGTAGGAGAAGACTGCCGAGAAAGTATAGGAGCCGACAAAAAGCCAGCAGACCATCGCCGTGGTGCGCACCGTGAGGTACACGCTTTCGCGCATCCGCTGCCATGTCATCGCGCGATAGATGAAGGCGAGGAAGATGCCGCCCAATGCACCGATCGAGGCCGCCTCAGTCGGGGTTGCAAGGCCGAAAAGGATCGACCCCAGCACCGCGAAGATCAGGAAGGCGAGTGGCAGGAAGGAGGTGGCGATCATCAACAAGAGCTTGCCCATCGGCATGTCCGGCACCTCATCCGCCGTCGGGCGTGGCGCGGAGGATGGCTGCAAGAGCGACCGCCCGATGATATAGACCAGATAGAGCCCGACCAGCGTCAGCCCCGGCAGCAGCGCTGCCGCATAGAGCCGCACGATGGAGACGTTCGTTGCCGCCGCATAGACGATCAGCATGATCGAGGGCGGGATCAGGATGCCCAGCGTCCCGCCCGCACAGATGATGCCTGCCGCGAAGGACGGATCATAGCGTGCCTTCAGCATCGCGGGCAGCGCCAAGAGGCCCATCAGCGTCACTACGGCACCGACGATCCCGGTGGCGGTGGCGAACAGTGCACAGGTGATCAGCGCCGCGACCCCCATCGAACCGGGGATGTTCTTGGACGCGATGTTGAGCGTGGTGAACAGACGGTCCACAATGTTCGACCGCTCGACGATATAGCCCATGAACAAGAATAACGGCACGGCGGTCAGCACTTCGTTCGACATCACCGTAAAGGTCTGGTTCACGAAGAGGTCGAATATTCGGTTGTTGAATAACCCCTCGAACCACGTCGACCATTGCTCCCAGGGGCCGGCGGTTTCCTCCAGCCGGTCAAAGCTGCGCCACATGCGGCGCGCGTCAAAATAGGCGTAGTAGCCAAAGCCGATGCCCATCGCCATCAGCGTGAAGGCAATTGGGAACCCTAGGAAAACAAAGACGATGAACAGCCCAAGCATCATCAGGGCGATTTGCGGATCGGTCATGTGAGATGGCCCTTTTCGGCCTTATTGGCTTCGCGCATCATGAGGTCTTCGGTCTCAAAGACGTCTTCCTCGGCTTCGAGCCAGTAGTTGGAACGTATGGCGATAAGACAGCGGCAGACCTGCGCAATGCCTTGGATGAACAGCAGGATTCCCGCCGCCACGATGATCGCCTTGAATTGATAGATCGGCACGCCCGCCGGGCTGTTGACCGACACTTCGCCATATGACCAAGACCGGGCGGCGTATTTCCACCCCGCAAGGATCAGCGCCGTGACCCCGGGGAAAAAGAAGATGATATAGAGCACGAGGTCGATCATGCCTTGGGTGCGCGGCTGGAACAGCCGGTAGAGGAAATCCCCTCGCACATGCCCCCCGCGCGACAGCGTATAAGCCCCGCCCATCATAAAGAGCGTGCCATACATGATGAAGGACACGTCCAGCGCCCAAGCGGTGGGGTTGTTCAGCACATAGCGCACAAAAACTTCGTAGCCCGTGCCGATGGACATCAGCAGAATGAGCCAAGCGAAGGCCTTGCCGAACCATGCGGAAAGGTTATCGGCGAACCGAATGAAAGATATCATGATGCCCCCAGTGTCTCGTAGAGCCCCCGGCGCATGGTGGCGCCGGGGGCCTCATTACTTGCGGGTATGCGTGATCACATTTTGATCTTGCCGGGGAAGTAATGCTCATAAGCAAGCCCGTAGTCCGGCGAGTTCATCAACTCGTAATAGGCCACGCGGTCGACCCATTCGCGTTGGCTGTCGAGGGTCTTTTTCATGAAGGGATCGGATTCCAGCTCGGGGATCAGTTCATCCCATGCTTTAAGCTGCGCATCGAGGATCTCTTTCGACGTCCGCCGCACGTTCACCCCTGCTTCATTCTGCAGGAACTGCAGGTCAGCCGAGTAGCGGTCCATCGCCTTCGCCGTATTCGCGGTCGAGGCTGCCTCGACAGCGTATTTCAGGATCGCCTGAAGATCGGGGTCGAGATCCTCAAGGAACAACTTCGAGAACAAGAATTCAAAGCTCTCGGAGGCTTGGTGATAGGACGACAGGTAGTAGTTCTTCGCCACGTCCTGCGCGCCGAAGTCCTTGTCCGACGAGGGGTTGTTGAACTCGAAAGCGTCGATCACTCCGCGCTCCATCGCGGGCACGATCTCCCCGCCCGGCAACTGTGCGACCGACATGCCCAGCTTGGCCATCAGATCGGCCGCCAGACCCACGGTGCGGTATTTGAAGCCTTGCAGGTCATCGACCGTATTAACCTCGTTCTTGAACCAGCCGAAGGGCTGGGCGAACATCGGGAAGCCCATGTAGCCGACAACGTCGAGGCCCATGATATCCTGCGTCAGCTCGTTATAAAGCTCCTGACCGCCGCCTTGGTAGAACCACGACAGCATGGTGGTGGCAGAGCCGCCGAAAACCGGGCCGGTGCCAAAGAGCGATGCGGCCTTGTTCTTGCCGTACCAATAGACGGGCACCGAATGTGCCGCGTCGATCAAACCGTCGTTCACCGCATCAAGCACTTGGAACGCAGCGACAACCGCGCCGGCGGGCAGCACGTCGACCTTCAGACGCCCGCCCGACATCTCCTCCACCCGTGTCGCGTAATCGCGGGCAAAGTCTTGCCAGATGTTGGCGTCGTTCCACGACGTCTGCATCTTGATGACGATCGGCGCTTGGGCCAACACCGCCGGTGCGGCCAGCATGCTCCCAGTAGCGGCCCCCCCAGCAAGTGCGGACTTCGTCAGGAACGAACGTCGGTTGAACTTTTTAGTGTCAGTCATGTTTCCTCCTCCCAGAGTGATCGCCCGTTTGCTTACTTTAAAATACGCTTTTGGTCGGACGACCCGAGATCAGAGACTAACCGAATGATCTCATTTGGCAAGAATTGTCCGTCAGGGACTCATCGAGAGCAAGATTGTTGTGCATTTTTATGGCCGCATAACATTCTTGATCGATGCGGGTTTTGTTCGTTCTGCCGCTGCTATTGCGGGGCTTTGTCCCTTAAACCGGCCGGGGCAAACCCGTTTCCTCCTGTGGCTGCCCGCAAAGCTTGACCATATCAGCTTTGCCATACGTGTGGGGCTCAAGCGCGCCGCGCGACCGGATCGACCATTTCAATCCGGCCTGTGGGAGCGTAAAGCGCGCGCTGCTCCAGCCCCGCTTCATCGTGAGCCGGGTACAGCCATCATCGGCGGGTCAAATCGCCGGCCAAGCTCAGAAGCTGCTGCGGGGCAAGAACCGCTGAAATACGGCCCCTGCACTACCGCGCCACTTACGTCTCTTTTTGCAGCATGTCGTCGCGCAGGGGCACGGTTTGGCGCTCGATCATGCGGTGCACTTCGGGCGGGGTGTCCCCTCGATGTAGCCGCCTGATCTGATCCGATAGCTCTGCATCCGCATTGGTCCGCCGCTCGTTATGACGGACGTATTCACCCCACGTGGGCACATGATAACTTTCGCTCCAATGCTCTGGTCGGTGCAGATCACGCAATAGCGCCCATTGCTGCGCACCATCGCGGATGCGCACCCGACGCCGGAGGCTCATCGCAGTTAGAAACTCCGGCACATCCGCCTGAGCGATCTCATAATCGACCATGACCATCACCGGCCCGCTGCGATAGCTAAGATCAAACCGCGTGTCGGGCTCTTTGAAACGGTTGAGGGGGTCAAGATCGAGCCCGCTAAACTCCGGCAACGGCAGCCGCAGACCGATTAGCGCACCAATCAGCAGCATCACACTGGCCCCGGCGAGCGCGGTTTCCGGCCCGCCCCGGTCGGCGACGATCCCCCAGATCAGACTGCCCGCCGCCATGCCCCCGAAGGTGCCGGTCTGATAAAGCGCGATTACCCGGCCCACGACCCATCGCGGCGTTGAAAGCTGGATCGTCACATTGAACATCGACAACGACAACACCCAGCACGCGCCAGCGAGCATCAGCGCGGCCCCCGACAAAACGGGCTGCGCGCTCACCGCCAGCACGGCGCAACTCAGGGCGAACCCAACAAAACCGCCACGCGCGATCATCTCATTGCGAAACCGCGCCCGGAGCCCCGCGTTCGCCAATGCGCCAAACACCGCCCCCATGCCGAAACAACCCAGCATGATCCCATAGACAAAGGCCGTCGCTTGCAATGTCTCGCGCACCACGACCGGCAACAGCGCCAGTAGTGCGATAGCCGACAGTCCGAACCAAAATCCGCGCAAGATGACCCGCATCAGATTGGGTGACATAGCCACATAACGCAGCCCAGCGGAGAAGGCGCTGCCCATCGGCTCACGCGGCAAATGCGTATCGCGCAGAGGCGCTTTCCACCGCAGCAAGGCAAGAATGATCGCCACATAGCTCAGCGCATTGACGGCAAAGGCCGCCGCCGCCCCCGCAATCGCAACAATCGCCCCGCCCGCGGCTGGCCCGATGCTGCGCATCAGATTGAACCCCATGGAGTTCAGCGACACTGCCGAGGGCAGTTCCTCTCGGCTGACAATATCACCCATGGTGGCCTGCCAAGACGGATTGTGCAGTGCCGTGCCACAGCCGATGGAAAAGGTGAAGGCCAGAAGCAACCAAGGCGTTAGCCAGCCCTCAAATGCCATAAAGGTCAGCAAGATCGAGACGCCGAACATAAAGCTTTGCGCGATCAACATGACCCGGCGGCGGTCAAAATTGTCGGCGAAGACGCCCGCCAATAACGAGAAGATCATGATTGGCAGCGCCACCGAGCCCTGCACCAGCGCCACCATATTCTGCGAGTCCGACAGCGAGGTCATAAGCCACGCGGCCCCCACCGCCTGCACCAGCCCGCCAAAGTTCGACGCCAGCGCGGCGATCCAGAGAGAGCGGAAGGTCTGGTTGCGGAAAAGGATCAGTGGAGAAATGCGGTCGGGCAAAACAAACGGGCCTATGTAGCTATCCCTATTCGATATGTGCTTTGGTGCCCGACTGTCGAGAGGTGACGCGCGATTCTCCATCCAGTAGACTGGCGCCCTATGAGCAACCAGCTAGACGAGCTTGACCCGTCCCAGCGTAATGGGTGCAGGGGCGCGTAAAACACGCGACAAGAAAAACGCTGAATACTGCTAATGCTAGAAAGCTACGTTACAACAGCCTTCAGTGCGTCCAAGCCCCACGACGCCCGGTCGCGAAATTCTCACCGTAGCCACCCGCGCGGATGTTAGGTTTGCGCTTGTTCGGCAGTTGCACCTGCGCATCGATACCGTGATCGCGGGCGTATTCTTCGGCAGCTTCGCGGGTGTCGAACTGCAAGCGCACTTGGCTTTGCGTGTCATCCGACGATGTCCACCCCATCAAAGGATCAACGCTGCGTGCTTCCGCTGGCGAAAACTCAAGCAGCCAGACACGGGTCTTGGCCGTGCCGGAGGACATCGCTGTACGGGCGGGTTGGTAGATACGTGCACGCATTTCGGGACTCTCGCTTCAGGAACCACGCGCTTTATCTAATATTCCACGCAAAGGAGCAAGGGAATGCAAGACAATGCAAATAGACCCTACCATGCTGCAGTGCAGAGACTACATGAGTAGAACCCCATTGGAGCCTTCCACATGAACCCCTTCGCCATTTTTGCCATGCAGAGCCAGCTTGCCTCGCTGGCCTTTGAAACCCAGATCGTCATGTCATTGCGCATTCTGGCCATGGCCGGTGCCCTTCCCGCGCGCCCCGGTGAAAATAACCGCATGGTCGCCGAGAAAGGCCCCGCCATGGTCAAAGCCTTCAGCGCCGGGACGCAGGCGATGATGCTGGGCAAAAGCCCCGATCAGGTCATGAACGCCTCGCTTGCGCCCCTTGCCCGCAAGGTGCGACAGAATCGTAAACGATTGATGAAGTAGCGGCAAAAGCGCCCTTCGCGACCCCCTGCCCCTTGAACCCCGCGTGAAAGAGGGCACCTATGGGAAGCTTGACGAAGGATACCCGCGATGCCCTATGCCCATTCCGACAAATCCGAGGGGATGCCGATGCTGGCAAACCCCGCGCCAGACGTGCGCAGCCGCCCCAAGCTGGAGGGCGGCCATAAGTTCAAGCTGGTGACCGAGTTCGCTCCGGCGGGCGACCAGCCCACCGCGATCAAGGAATTGACCGAAGGGGTGAACTCGGGCGAGCGCGATCAGGTGCTTCTGGGCGCGACCGGCACGGGCAAGACTTTCACCATGGCCAAGGTGATCGAGGAAACGCAGCGCCCAGCGATCATCCTTGCGCCCAACAAGACGCTGGCGGCGCAGCTTTACGGCGAATTCAAGGGCTTCTTCCCCGACAACGCGGTGGAATATTTCGTCTCATACTACGACTACTACCAGCCCGAAGCCTATGTCGCGCGGTCCGATACCTTCATCGAGAAGGAAAGCCAGATCAACGAACAGATCGACCGGATGCGCCACTCTGCCACCCGCGCGCTGTTGGAGCGTGACGATGTGATCATCGTGGCCTCGGTTTCCTGCATCTACGGCATCGGTAGCGTCGAGACCTACGGCGCGATGACGCAAGACTTGAAAGCGGGCGGCATGTACGACCAGCGCAAGGTGATCGCCGATCTGGTCGCCCAGCAGTACAAGCGCAACGACGCGGCATTCCAGCGCGGCTCTTTCCGTGTGCGCGGCGATAGCCTTGAAATCTTCCCCGCCCACCTTGATGACCGCGCATGGCGGCTCAGCTTCTTTGGCGAGGAATTGGAAAGCATCACCGAGTTCGACCCGCTGACGGGTGAGAAGACGGACACGTTCGACCAGATCCGCGTCTACGCCAACAGCCACTACGTCACGCCGAAACCGACGATGTCCCAAGCCATCATCGGCATTAAGAAAGAGTTGCGCACCCGGCTCGATCAACTGGTCGCCGATGGCAAACTGCTGGAAGCGCAGCGGCTGGAACAGCGCACCAATTTCGACATTGAGATGCTAGAGGCCACCGGCGTCTGCAACGGGATCGAGAACTATTCGCGCTATCTTACGGGCCGCGCTCCGGGTGAGCCGCCCCCCACCCTCTTCGAATTCATCCCCGATAACGCCATCGTCTTTGCCGATGAGAGCCACGTCTCGGTCCCGCAGATCGGCGGCATGTACAAGGGCGACTATCGGCGCAAATTCACGCTGGCCGAGCACGGTTTCCGCCTGCCGTCCTGCATGGACAACCGACCCCTTAAGTTCGAGGAATGGGACGCCATGCGCCCGCAGTCGGTCTTTGTCTCGGCCACGCCAGCGGCGTGGGAGATCGAGCAAACAGGCGGCGTATTCACCGAACAAATCATTCGACCGACAGGTCTGATCGACCCGCAAATTGAGATCCGCCCGATTGAAATGCAGGTCGACGATCTGCTTGATGAGGTGCGCAAAGTCGCCGCCGATGGCTACCGGACCCTGTGTACCGTGCTAACCAAGCGGATGGCCGAAGACCTGACCGAATATATGCACGAACAGGGCATCCGCGTGCGCTACATGCACAGTGACATCGACACGATCGAGCGGATCGAAATTCTGCGCGACTTGCGTTTGGGCGCCTTTGACGTGCTGATCGGGATCAACCTATTGCGGGAGGGGCTGGACATCCCCGAATGTGGGCTGGTGGCCATTCTGGACGCGGACAAGGAGGGCTTCCTGCGCTCTGAAACCTCGCTCATCCAGACCATTGGCCGGGCCGCGCGAAACGCCGAAGGCCGCGTAATCATGTATGCCGACCGCATCACCGGCAGTATGGAACGGGCGATGGGCGAAACCGACCGCCGCCGCGCCAAGCAGCTGGCCTATAACGAAGAACACGGCATCACGCCCGCCACGGTCAAAAAGAACGTCGATGACATTCTGGCCGGCCTTTACAAAGGTGATGTCGATATGAACCGGGTCACTGCCAAGGTCGACAACCCCCTAGCGGGCGGCAACCTTCAAACTGTGCTTGATGGGCTGAGGGTCGACATGCGCAAAGCTGCCGAGAACCTTGAGTTCGAAGAAGCCGCAAGGCTGCGCGATGAGGTCAAGCGGCTGGAGGCAGTCGATCTGGCTGTGGCCGACGATCCGATGGCCCGCCAACAAGCGGTGGACCGCGCTGTCGATGCCGCTCAAAAAGCGTCGGGGCGCAGCACCTCTGGCCGAGGCGGCATGCGTGGCGGCAACGTGAAACGGCGCAAACGGTAAACGCATCGGGCCGCCCTTTTGGGGTGGCCCGCGCATCTCACTCGAAAAACTATGCTCTGCTATCGCCGAAGTGCTGCGACAAGCGCCAGTACCAGCGCTGCACCAATTGCCGCAACAACCAGCAGCAACAGTAAGCCCCCTGCCGCCACGACCGTCACACCGAGTGCTGCAAGGATGAAAGGCAGCGCCACCGCGCCAATCACCCCCAGAATAAGGTACAACAGACGGTTCCGGCCTGCGACAGCCCCGGCAATCGCCCCGGCGGCAAGCCCCACAACTACAAGCGCAATTAGCGCCACCGCGCCAAGCGTATCAAGAAAGGCTTCCATCAACGGGTCTCCTATAAATTTGGGCGAATGGCCCGATTAAATCAGCGGGATGAATGGCACGCCGCACCCTGCAAGGGTGAGCATCATACCCATAACGATCAAACAGCGCATCGGCGGCCCCTTTTAATAAACGCGGCTAACAGTCAGCCTTCGTCATGAGACCCGATCTGCGCTTCAAAAACAATGGGCTGCGCGATGAACCGCGCAGCAAAAAGGGAGGCGCCGCGGCCTCCCTCCAGATGCCTAGTGTGAGCGGTCAGAGCCAGTAATAAGGCACCCCGTAGTGATCAAAGGTACGTTCTTGCCATGCGCGGTCGCTGTACCAACTGTCGGTACGCTCTGGTGCGCCTTTTACTGTCGTCTCGTCAATGTTTGTCATGAAACCATCGCGGGCTGGGTCATAGTCCAGCGCGTTCCATGGCACGGGATAGTGTTCTTCGCCTATGCCCAGAAAGCCGCCGAAACCCATAACGGCGTAAGCGACTTTGCCGGATTTCTTATCGATCATCAGATGGTCGATATGGCCGATTTCGGTCCCATCCGCGCTGAAAACGGCGGTGCCGTTCACATTGTCCGAAGAAACCAGCGATGCGGGTGCTGTGGTGTCAGTCATGGCCTGTTCCTTTCTTGGTTGATGTAGAAACAAAACCCAAGGCAGGCACCGCCGGTTCCCGCATAGCGGGCAAGCTGGCGGGTTCTGGCTCATTCAGTCAAAGACAGGCCCCCGGAACCAAAGAGGCCGTAGCTGGGTTGAGCATTCAATAGGAAATTCACGCTTTCAAGAGGAGACACAGAATGGAATATGGACTTTTAGGGCTTATCGTCCTCATCGCCGACATCTACGCCATCTATCAGGTCATCACCTCAAGCGCCTCGGGCGCGGCCAAGATTGCTTGGGTATTGGGGATCATCATCCTGCCAGTGCTGGGCTTCATCGTCTGGCTGATTGCAGGCCCACGCGGCAACAAAGCCCACGTGTGATACAACTTACATAGACGACTTAGAAACCCGGTGCCCTTGGCTCCGGGTTTCTACGTTCGACCACCCGCAGAAACGATTTATTAACCGCTATTAACCAAGATCGCTGCAGGAGCCTGCTATGCGATTTGCCCTTTGCCTTACTCTTGTGGCCTACCAGTTCAGCGCCGCAGTCGCCCACGCTGGGCCGTGGCTGCGCGAAGAAGGGACAAGCTTCCTTTCGACATCATTCTCGGCAACTTACTTTTACGATCTCACCCAAAGCACCTACATCGAATACGGACTGCGCGAGAACCTGACCCTTGGCTTTGACCTCAATACAGGCCAAAGCCGTTTCGGACTGCAAAACGGCAGCGCCACCGTTTTCCTGCGTTTCCCTTTGGGAGAGCCGACCGAGCGGGGCCGCTGGGCCTACGATCTTGGTGCAGGGGCAAGCTGGACAGATGTGCTCATCTCGCCGCATCTCCGTGCCGGGCTGTCATGGGGCCGTGGCTTTACGTTCGGCGAACGCAATGGCTGGCTGACCGTCGATGCCTCCGCAAAATGGGAGTTTGGATTCTCGCAAGAGGTCATCAAACTCGACACCACCGCGGGGTTCGATTTCACCGAAGTCGTCACTGGTATGACGCAGGTTTTCGTTACCTACACCGGGGGCGAAACCTATGCCAAATTCGCCCCCTCAATCGTTCTATCGCCAAGCTTTAGCAAATTCCGCGTCCAACTGGGCAGCGAAGTGCCCTTTGATGCGCCTGAAAACTCGGCCCTTACCGTCAGCCTTTGGCGCGAATTCTAACGCAAATGGCCCCACCATTTCCGCAGGACCATTCAACGTATCGCCCCGAACCGAGGATTAACGGTTGTCCATTCGCACCATCACCGAGACTTTGCCCCGCACTGCCGACGGCCAGACCACATGGATCTGATCCCGGTCAGGCCCTTCGGCATGGGTGACATAAGGCATATCGAACTGTGCCACATTGTTACCGTTGCGGATCGCACCATGGGCCACCACCGCATCGGTATTCAGGGCCTGCCCACCAAAAGGCAGATGACCAGAGGTATCAATTACCCATGTGTTTGACGGTGTGGTTTGGGTAAATTCGATCTCGGCCATATTCTCGACCTGCGCCGAGACGGCGTGAAAGGAATTGCCCTTCATCACCACATTCTTGCAACGCGAGAGATCAAGATCGGCAAATGTCGTATCCACACGCTCGACCCGGTCAATACCGCCAATCAAGCTTCGGAACCGATTGCCCGAAATGTTCACCCCGCTCAGGAAATGCCCTGCCCCATGCGGCTTGACCACAATATAGCTGAACCACGGCGCGACCTCGCCCGACAGGAAGATATTGTCGCTAATACAAAGCGCGCTGAACGAATAGCCAGTGGTGAAGGCCGGGCTCGGGTCTTGCTCGTTCGTCCATTCGATAAAGCAATTGTCGACGTAATTCCCCGTCACCACCGCACTTGTATGGGCCGAGGCAAGGATCAACCCCGCCGAACGCACACCACTCTCAACCGAGTCGCCTTGGAAGAAGTGGTTGCCCGTTACGATGCTATTGCCCCCTGCCAACAACGCGAAATGGCGGAACTTCGTCGCGCGGCAATCGCGTAGCTTTACATCGTTGGCGTTGGTGTTCAGCGCGATGCTACTGCGGTTCGGCACGGTCAGCGCATCTTCAGCGGAAAGGAACTGACAGCGGTCAATTAGCATGCCCTGACAACCCACCCCGGTCGAGGTAACACCCCGGTCTTTGGGCCGGCTGATGAAGCAATCGCGCAGATGAAAGATCAGCCCCGAGGGAGCAAGATTGATCGCGCTGCAGCGGTTGTTGCACTGGAATTCGACATCCGCCATCACGAATTTCGACAGCGATGCAAAGCCACTAAAATCCACCATGTATTGAAATTTGCGAAAGGTAAAATTCTGGGTGCCCGCTGCGTCGTATAGCGGCGCATTCAGGGTGACCTCCTGCGTCGCGATATTCTTGGATCGCACATAAATCTCACGCCCCACGCCGGTGCCTTCGACCAGCGCGCCCACGGGCACATTGGCGATGTTGGTCACATTGGTCAGCTTGCGACTATCCGAGGTTGAGTAGCTCGCCTGCGAGGTCACCACCACCGTGTCCCAATTGCTGCTCGATGCCGCCTCAAGCTGGCCGTTGCGGATCACCCGGCGCGTGGCATAGCTCGTCTTGTCAGGCACCGCCGCCTGCATATCCAGTGGTCCGGTCACATTCACCTTGCGCCCACCCATATCGAGCGAATCGTGGTCCGCGTTGTTCAGCAGCGCCTGAAACGCCTTGAGGAACGCGACCTCTTCGTTCTCAAATGCCTCAATATAGCTGGGCAGGTCAAAGTTGCGGCGTAGCAGCAGGATCGCCGCCACGGGCATGGTAACATGGCCCTCAAATTTTACCGGCGTGTCGAAAGTGACATCGCCGTTCAGCAGATAATTCCCCGTAGGCACCAGAACCGTGCGCCCATCGGCAGCGACATTGGCAGCTTCAAAAGCGGCGGTGTCGTCGGTCACCCCGTTACCCACCGCACCAAAGTCGCGCACATCAACCTGCGCCAACATGTCCCGTAGAAAAACAGAGGTTACATCTTCGATCTCGATATCGTCGATCCGCACCACACCGCCCGTCGGCCCGATCAGGTCCAGCCCGAAATGGCCATAGGCCGCCCGCGTGCCCCAAACCATATCGACCCCGCCACGGTCGCCACTGCCGATGATCGCGCTGACCTCAACCACCTCGCCGTAGCTGGTAAGCGTGGTGGCCGGTCCGAACTCCGGCACGCCGCCTACTTTGCCCCCGCCTGATTGCGCCGGATAGCCTGCAATGCGCACCGATGGTAGGTTGCCGCTCACGGCCTTGACCCGCGCCGTCACGCGCAGATAGCAGCCCGGTAGAAGCGTGGTCTGGCCCATGTACCGCAGCCGCTGCGTGGCCTGTGTCTTCAGCAATTCCAGCGCCCCACCAAAATCCTGATCTGCTGGGACAAAGGCCGCGTTTGAGGCATTCTCATAGGTGTCTGACCCCGGCGTGCCGTCGCCGCTCGACCAGACATCCAGACCCGCCGCAAAGGGTGTCGGCATCAGCACCAAACCGTCGGTAATCGCCTTGTTCATCGCATTTCCTTTCCCCGGCCCGCACCTCTCACCAAGGCGCGCCGCTCAACTGCTCTGGCTCGGACAGGCCGAACCGCGAGGTCAGGGAAGTATCAACGATGTGTTAATCGTGACTGTGATCACCGCGCGTATGGGCCGCAACAGACCTCACACATTCGCGCCCGGCGCATCGAGGATTTGCACCGCGCCAATGCGCCAGCCTTCCTCGGTCTGCTCCATCAAATAACCCAGCAGATGCGTGAAGCCCTTGGGGTCAACGACCTGCACTACTTGGAAAAACCGTGTGCCATCCGCACGGCGATCCAGAAACCGCACCTCAGCAGGGTTCTGCACCATTGGATAGCCATTGCTGACCATACTGCGAAAGTTCTCGGGGGTCTGGAAATAGCGCTGCAAGTTCGGCGTGGCGAACTCCAAAGCCGCGACGAAATCATCCGCCCGAAAGGCGTCGAACTGGCTGTTGATCGTCTCTTCGATCTCGGCCTGCTGCGCCATAGCGCCAAAGCTCAGGAGGGCTGACAGCACCAGCCCTCCGAAAAATGTAAATACCGCGTTGCGCATCGCCTTTCCCCCTTACCCTTGCTGAATGATTTAAGTCACGCAGGGCAAGAGGCAAAAGTTTCACGCGGTCGTCAGCTTGCCCGCCAGCGCGTCGTCGATCAGCGCCACGGTCTCATTCACACCATAAAGCGCGATGAACCCGCCAAAGCGCGGCCCTTGGCTGGCGCCCAGCAACACTTCGTAAAGCGCGGTGAACCAGTCGCGGAGCGGGTCGAAACGTTCACGGCCTACGTCGAAAACTATCTGTTGCAGTTCTTCAGGGCTTGCAAAGCCGCGAACCGATTCACCCGCTACCACTTTCGGACCCGCTGGTTTCGGAAGTTCAAAGTCCGAAGGTAGATTCTTTGTGGGCATGTACTTATTCAACCGCTCGCGCAGGTCTTCCAACGCTTCGCGTTCCAACTCCGTAGGCGCGCGGAACACCTTCTGCGGCTTCACGAAGTCGTTGAAATAGCGCACCGCATGGCCCGCCGCCTGATCCATGCCAGGGTTGTTTTCCGGTGTGGCGTCAGGCGCATAGCGCTGGATAAAGCCCCAAAGCTGCGACTTATCCTCGGCGCTCGACACGCTCGCAAGGTTCAGCAGCATCGAGAAGGGCACGACCATATCGGACTTCGGCACATCGCCCCCGTGGATGTGCCAGACCGGGTTGTTCAGCCGCGCCTTCACGTCTTGCGTCTCATAGGCCCGAAGCTGCTGGTGGTATTCATCAACCGCCTTGGGGATCACGTCAAAATGCATGCGCTTGGCCGTCTTGGGCTTTTGGAACATGAAATACGACAGGCTTTCGGTGCTAGCATAGGTCAGCCACTGGTCGATCGAAATGCCGTTGCCCGAGGACTTGGAAATTTTCTGCCCATTTTCGTCGAGGAACAGCTCATAGCTGAAATGCTCAGGCTTCTTACCACCGAGGATCTCGCAGATCCGATCATAGATCGCCGTGTTGGTCGCATGTTCCTTGCCGTACATCTCAAAGTCGACATCCAGCGCTGCCCAACGCGCGCCAAAGTCAGGCTTCCATTGCAGCTTCACGTTGCCCCCGGTGACCGGCAGGGTCATCTCGGTGCCGTCCTCGTCGTCGAAGGTGATCGTGCCATCCTTGGCGTTGACCTCCTTCATCGGCACATACATCACGCGGCCCGTCTCGGGGTGGATCGGCAGGAATATCGAATAGGTCTGGCGGCGCTCTTCGCGCAGCGACTTCAGCATCACCGCCATGATCTCGTCGTACTTCTCGCAGGCGCGCAGCAGCACCTCGTCGAACTGGCCCGAGCGGTAGAATTCGCGCGCGGAATAGAACTCGTACTCGAAGCCGAAGGTGTCGAGGAAGCGGCGCAGCATGGCGTTGTTGTGGTGGCCAAAGCTCTCATGCGTGCCGAACGGGTCTGGCACCACGGTCAGCGGCTTGTGCATATGCTCGGCCAGCATTTCTTGCTGTGGCACGTTGCCCGGCACTTTGCGCATGCCATCCAGATCGTCCGAGAAGCACACCAGCTTGGTCGGAATATCGCTAATCTCTTCGAAGGCGCGCTTGATCATCGTGGTGCGCAGCACCTCGCCAAAGGTGCCGATATGCGGCAAGCCAGAGGGGCCATAGCCCGTCTCGAACAGCACATAGCCCTTCTCTGGCGGTTTCTTGGCGTACCGTTTGAGCACCCGGCGCGCTTCTTCAAAGGGCCATGCTTTGCTGCTAAGTGCCGCGTCTCGGGTCTCGGACATGTCGGATCATCCATCTTTTGGCGCCCCTGCGCCCAATGCGCACGGGGTCGCCCGTTCCTATTGCTTCGCACCCTGAGGGTCAATATTCTGCGCTGCAACATACCTGTTCAAAGGATTTCCCGATGCCCGACACATCTTCCCTCTCGCTCAGCGCCCAAGACTGCCTTGTCGCGCTAATGATCGCGGTCTCGGCCTCGGACGAAGACATCCGCACCGCCGAACTGGTTAAAATTGAATCCGCACTGAACCTGCTGCCGGTGTTTTCCGGCTATGACAATGACCGCGTGGCAACGATCAGCAAGACGGTGTTTGACCTCTTTGAGCAGGAAGACGGGTTGGATGCTCTCTTTGGCCTGATCCGCGAAGCCCTGCCCGAACGCCTGCATGAAACAGCCTATGCGCTGGCCTGCGACGTGGCCGCAGCCGATGGTACGCTGGACGAAGCCGAACTGCGTCTGCTCGAAGAAATCCGCTATGAGCTCAACATCGACCGGCTCCACGCCGCCGCGATTGAGCGCGGCGCGCGGGCGCGGCATCTGACCTGAGCAGACTTCAGGATTCCTCCAGAACGGCTTCAGGCTCCGGTGCTTCCTCAAATGTAACCTCAGGCGCCGGGGCCGTTTCTGCCTCTGGCTTAACCGCCGCGTTATAAAGCAGCCCCCAACGCTCAAGCAGACCACGCTGCACACGTTTGGCCCGCCCATTCCATGTCCGCGCCCCCGGCGGGCGCTCACGCTCAGCACGTGTGATTTTCGCCCGCTCATCGGTGTTCGCCGCCAGGATTGCAAAGGCCAACACACGATCTTCGGGCGTGGTCAGGAACCCGGCCAGCGCCGAGACAAAGTTCAATGTGCCCGTCTTGGCGTCAATCTCAATGGGATTATCGCGCTCCGGTCGGCCACTATCATCGCGCAGATACACAGGTTTCAGCAGGGGTCGCAGCCCCGTACCATGAATACGCGCCAACCCTCCGGCCATGTCATGCACGGTCATCTTGCTGTCGTCGCCAAGACCCGAATGGTCGATCATCGCCGGGTTTTCCATGCCCAGCTCCTCAATCGCCCATTTGTTCATCTCGGCGGCGGAGGCACGCAAACTCGGCACCGCTCCCAGCCGCTTGGCGCTGGCGGCCAAGCCGACCATCTCTGCCGTGAGGTTGGTGGAATATTCCAGCATGTCCTTCAGAATCGGCCGCAACTCGGCGCTGCGATGGGTAACGAGGGTTTCCCCTTCGGGCAGTGTTTCGGCCAGTTCCGCATCGCCCAACTTGATACCGTGGCTCCGGGCAATCGTTGCGAAGATATCGCCCGCGTAAACGCCGGGCCGCCGGATCGGCAACCAACGCGCACCGCCAGAGCCCAAGGCAGACTTCGCCACGGTCCAGACATCGCGGTCGGGGCGGTTCTCGTAGGTATAGACCGGCCCGCTGCGGTCCACGACCTCCATCGTGGCGGCACGCACCGCTGGCGCATAACGCGCCGAGCGGCCCTCCATCGTCACGTCATAACCGTTTCCGTCGCGTTTCCATTCGAAATGCACGCGGTTGTAGTTCAGCGCGATGCCTGAAACGCCGGGGTTATATCCCACATGATCGGGCTGTTCGGGATCGATCGCAAAGGTCGAGGGCAAAGAACCTTCATAGACCTTGAATTTGCCCTTCACCCCGATGATGCCCGCCTCTTTCAACTCCTCGGCCATCTGGCCAAGGTTGTCACTGTCGAGCGTCGGGTCGCCCCCGCCGACAAGGATCAGATCGCCCTGCACTTCCCCATCGACCACGCCACCGGTTGCCAGCAACCGCGTTTCAAAAACATGATCCGGCCCAAGTTGATCCAGGGCATAAAGCGCGGTGATCGCTTTGATACTGCTGGCGGGCGGGATGCCATCGGTGGCATTTGATGCTTCCAGCCAGATACCGCTGTCGACGTCGATCACGGCAAAGGCGACCGTGCCTGTGATCCCGCTGTCGGCGATGATCTCTGACACATTTGGAATGGCCTGTTTGTACAGATCGGCATCGCGCCCGACGGGGCGCAATGATGTGGTCGGTGGCTCGGCCCAAGCGGAAGCTGCGGCCATCGCGGCAGCAGCCGTTCCAAGGAAAATGCGTCGTGTAAATCTCTGGCTCATGGGCTTGATATAAACCCCATGCGGCGTTCGGCCACAACCTGTCTGACGCCTGCCCCCCTTTCGCGGTTGCACAAAACCGCCGACCTGCTAACCCCGCGTCATGCAACGCGCTATTCCGATCATGTTTATCGCCATGTCACTGATCCCCGCAGGGGACAGCGCGGGCAAGATTCTGACCTCGGGCATGGGCGTGGCACCGATTTTCGTTGCGTGGTCGCGGTTTGCCATTGGCGCGCTGATGGTGCTGCCGTTCCTGCCGCGCGGCACTTGGGGGCTGATGCGCGACTGGCGGTTGTGGCTACGGGCGGCAACGCTGGCGGCGGGGATCACTTGCATTCAAACCGCTCTACAAACCGAAGCTATCGCCACTGTCTTTGCCGCCTTCTTTATCGGGCCGATGGTTAGCTACCTATTGGCCGCACTTTTCTTGCGCGAACGCATCACCCTGCTACGCAGTGCGCTGATCCTGCTGGGATTCTGCGGTGTGCTGCTGGTCGTACGCCCCGGCATGGGGGGTGGCACGGGCGGGCCGGGGCTGCTCTTCGCTGTGGCGGCGGGGCTGTTCTACGGCGTCTTTCTCACCATGTCGCGCTGGCTGTCTGACCTCGCCCCGCCGCTCGCGCTGACCTTTACCCAACTGGCGATGAGTACGGTGATGCTGCTGCCCTTGGGCCTGATGAACCTGCCCCAAGCCACCCTGCCTGTGGCCGGTCTGGCGACGGCCAGCGCGCTGTTCTCCATGCTGGGCAATCTGCTGCTACTCTACGCCTATCGCCGCGCGCCTGCGACGCGGCTGGCACCTTTGGTCTATTTCCAACTGATCGCGGCGGTACTGCTGGGTCTGTTCCTGTTCAGCACCCTGCCCGATGCGCTGACATGGGCGGGGCTTGCGGTGATCATCACCGCAGGCATCACCTCTGCCCGGCTACGCTGAGCGCCAGCCCCCGGCGGCCCGCAGCGCGGTTGACGACACATCGACCATCGGCACATTCACAAAACACCACGCGGGCGCTGTGGCATGGGACAGCAGTTGACTGTTCCGCCCCGCGATCCGGTAGGGCGCATACAGCGCCGCCGCCCGGCTCATCCGGGCCGAAATACGTTGCCCGGGTCGTGCAAGCACACCGACCGGCACTGTCTCCATGATCTGCCGCCAGTCTTGCCACAGATGAAACTGCGCAAGGTTATCGGCCCCCATTAGCCAGACGAACCGCACGCCGGGATAGCGCCGCCGTAGGGCCTCAAGCGTCTGCGCCGTGTAACGAGTGCCAAGCTGCGCCTCAATGTCCGTGATCTCGACCCGCGGGTGATCCATCACCGCCTGCGCCCGCGCTTTGCGCTGCGCCATCGGCGCTGGCCCGTGTTCTTTCAGCGGGTTGCCGGGGCTGAGCAGCCACCAGACGCGATCCAGCCCGAACCGCTTCAACGCCTCGCGCGTGATATGCGCATGCCCCTCATGTGCCGGGTCAAACGACCCGCCCAACAGGCCGACGACCTGCCCCTTGGTCGCGAATGGCATGGTATTGCGCAAGAAAATGGCCCCCGATCCGAAATCAGGGGCCAAAGGAGGGGCATTGCAGCCCATTGTCAATGCGAAGCGCTTACTTGTGCTTCACGATCTCGCCCGAGCGCAGCCGCGCGACATAGCTGTTCAGCTCGCGCTTCACGATCGGCATCAGGAAGTAGAGCGCGATGATGTTCACGATCGCCATGGAGAAGAGCATCGCATCGGAGAAGTCGATCACCGGCCCAAGGCTCGCCGCTGCACCGATCACGATGAAGACGCAGAAGATTACCTTAAAGGTCAGTTCCTTTGCTGGCCCCTCGCCGAAGAGATAGGTCCAAGCCTTGAGGCCATAGTAGGACCAACTGATCATCGTCGAGAAGGCAAAGAGCACCACCGCGATCATCAACAAGATCGGGAACCACGAGAACGCCCGCGCATAGGCAGCCGAGGTCAGGGCCACGCCGCTCACGTCACCTTCTGTCGCGATCCGGCCCGCTTCTTCGTTCCAGATATAAAGCCCGGTTGCAGGGTCTTGGTTCAACACGCCGCTGATAACGATCACCAAGGCGGTCATCGTGCAGATCACCACCGTGTCGATGAAGGGCTCCAACAGCGCGACGTAGCCCTCGGTCACCGGCTCTTTGGTGCGCACCGCCGAGTGGGCAATGGCAGCCGAGCCGATGCCCGCTTCGTTTGAGAACGCCGCACGGCGGAAGCCTTGGATCAGCGCGCCGGTAAAGCCGCCGACAACGCCCAGACCGGTGAAGGCGCCCATGAAAATCTGACCAAAGGCCCAACCGATCATATCCCAGTTGATGATCAGGATCAGGATCGACACCAGCACATAGAAGACGCCCATGAAGGGCACGATCTTTTCCGTCACCCGCGCGATGGATTTCAGACCACCCGCGATCACGGCAAAGGTGACACCGGCAAGGATAACGCCCGTGATCCAACCCGGATAGTCACCCAAAACGCCCGCAAGCTGCGCATGAGCTTGGTTGGCTTGGAACATATTGCCCCCGCCGAGCGCGCCGAGGATGGTAAAGATCGAGAACAGCACCGCCATGAAGCCACCCAGCGGCAGGCCGCGCTCAGAAAAGCCTTTGACGATGTAATACATCGGCCCGCCTGAGACATGGCCATCGGGAAACTCATTACGGTATTTCACGCCCAACGTACATTCGGTGAACTTGGTTGCCATGCCGAAGAGACCGGCAACCACCATCCAGAATGTCGCACCCGGCCCGCCGATGCTGACCGCCACCGCAACGCCCGCGATATTGCCCAGACCCACGGTGCCCGACAGCGCGGTCGCCAGCGCCTGAAAGTGGCTTACCTCGCCCGCATCGTCGGGGTCGGAATAATCGCCCCGCACCAGCTGGATCGAATGCCAAAACCCTTTGAGCTGGATGGCCCCGAAATAAACGGTGAAAACCACCGCCCCCACAACCAACCACAGCGCGATCCAAGAAAAATTCGTGCCCGGCAGCGGGGCGAAAATGAAGGAAACATACCAACCGGTGTAATCGGCAAAAATCTGGTTAATACGTTCGTCGACGCCGACAGCCTCTTGCGCAGCGGCAAGGCTCGGCAGCAATGACGCGAAAACGGCCATCACATAGGTAAACAGCTTGTTCATGGCTTATCCTTTCAGGGAATGATCGTGACCGGCACACTGGAGCCTGCGACCAAACGGCCCGTCACCCCACCAAAGAGCCGCTTGAGGCCCCGCTCACCGACGCGGCCAACAACGATCTGAATCGCTCCGCGCTTTTTGGCGACACCTTCAAGGATATCGGCCACGTCGCCGTGCCGCACGATGCCCTCAACCTCGATGCCCGAGGCTTTGGCTTCTGCCACCGCCGGATCAAGCACCACGTCATGCGCGCGCTGCAACTCCTGCTCGCGCCGCATATGGCGCTGCTCGTTCTCTTCCTTGGTCTGAAAGGTGAAAGGCGACCATTCGATCACAAAGCAAACCGTGATCGAACAATCCCCGATCTGTTTAGCCTGAGCCTGAGCAAAGGCCAAAGCACGCGCGCCGGCCTCTGACCCGTCCAGACCCACAACGATTGTGGATTTTGACATGAGTAATTCCCTGTTGCTGTGCTGAAAGTCGACGCCCGCGAAAGGTGAACTCCGCTCTCAGTCTTCCTACTCTGCGCTGGCCAGAAATCGCCGCCCAATCACAGATTGTAGAAATGTTAGCGCGAAAACCGCAGAAAAGTCGACTGAATTTCGCTTTCTGGCTTTGCAGATCGCCCGCCAAACCATTGTAAAACCGTCCAATCGCCCTCTGCCCTGCGTCATGGGGTCAACCACGGGGCAGATTTCGCAAGGCTCCGCCGGGCGATTGGCTCAGGATATACAGAGTGTTTGATATTGCCCCGCACGGACGATATTGCACTGCAAACCCCAAATCGCGTTTCGAGGATTCTCCAAATGGCTGCCTATCAATACGTCTATCACATGTCCGGCGTCTCCAAGACCTACCCCGGGGGCAAGAAGACATTCGAAAACATCCACCTGAACTTCTTGCCCGGCGTGAAGATCGGTGTCGTTGGCGTCAACGGCGCGGGTAAATCCACCCTGCTCAAGATCATGGCCGGGCTCGACAAGGATTTCACCGGCGAAGCATGGGCCGCCGAAGGCGCCAAGGTCGGCTACCTGCCGCAGGAACCCAAGCTCGACCCGACCAAGACCGTGCGCGAGAACGTCATGGAAGGCGTGGCCGAGAAGAAGGCCATTCTGGACCGCTACAATGAACTGGCGATGAACTACAGCGACGAGACCGCTGAAGAGATGGCCAAGCTGCAAGACGACATCGACGCCCAAGACCTGTGGGACCTCGACAGTCAGATCGACGTGTCGATGGAAGCTCTGCGCTGCCCGCCCGATGACGCGATGCCGGAAAACCTCTCGGGCGGTGAAGCGCGCCGCGTGGCGCTGTGCAAACTGCTGCTCGAAGCGCCCGACATGCTGCTCTTGGACGAACCGACCAACCACCTCGACGCCGAGACCATCGCATGGCTGCAACAGCACCTGATCGAGTACAAAGGCACGATCCTTGCCGTCACCCACGACCGTTACTTCCTTGATGACATTACCAGCTGGATTCTCGAATTGGACCGTGGCCGCGGCATCCCCTATGAGGGCAACTACTCCGACTGGCTGGAGCAAAAGGCCAAGCGTCTGAGCCAAGAGGCCCGCGAAGACAAATCCAAGCAAAAGACGCTTGAGCGCGAACTTGAGTGGATGCGCCAAGGTGCCAAAGCCCGTCAGGCGAAATCCAAAGCGCGTATCGCCGCCTATAACGAAATGGCCGAAACTTCCGAGCGCGAAAAACTCAGCCGCGCCCAGATTGTCATCCCCAATGGCCCGCGCCTTGGCAACAAGGTGATCGAGGTCGAGGGCCTGAAGAAGCACATGGGCGATAAGCAGTTGATCGACGGGCTCGATTTCTCGCTGCCGCCCGGCGGTATCGTTGGTGTGATTGGCCCCAACGGCGCGGGTAAATCGACACTGTTCAAAATGCTCACCGGGCATGAAACACCGGACGAAGGCACCATCGAATACGGTGATACGGTCGATCTCAGCTATGTCGACCAAAGCCGCGATGATCTGAACCACGACGACACCGTTTGGCAGGCGATCACCGGCGGGGCCGAGATCATCAAGCTGGGTGACGCCGAGGTGAACTCCCGCGCCTATTGCTCGTCGTTCAACTTTAAGGGCGGCGACCAGCAAAAGAAAGTTGGTCTGCTGTCGGGCGGTGAACGTAACCGCGTGCACATGGCGCGTCTGCTCAAAGAAGGCGGCAACGTGCTGCTGCTCGATGAACCGACCAACGATCTTGACGTCGAAACCCTCCGTGCGCTCGAAGATGCGCTGGTCGATTTCGCAGGCTGTGCCGTGGTGATTTCGCACGACCGCTTTTTCCTTGACCGTATTTGTACCCATATCATGGCCTTCGAAGGCGAAGCGCATGTGGAATGGTTCGAAGGCAACTTCGAAGATTACGAAGAAGACAAAAAGCGCCGTCTGGGTGCCGATGCGCTTGAGCCCAAGCGCCTGAAGCACAAAAAATTCGCGCGCTAAACAGCGCGACTGGCATGAGAAAGGGGCGACGGTTGACCGTCGTCCCTTTTTTTGTGCGTTATATGTTGGCCTACCAACCTAGGGCACTACAAGCATCCCCCGTTCCCCCAACGCAAAAGCCCGCCCGCAAAGCGGACGGGCCTAGCATCCCTGAGAACGAGCAGAGCCCTCAGCGATCGTCGTCGATTGCGGTTTCCAACTGGGCAAAGAGATTGTCTTCGTCGTGCCGTGCCAGACCATGGAGCGGGTCCCAGCTTTGCAGATATTCGCGCAGCTTGTTGCTGGCGGAAAGACCCGACCAGAGGCGCTGCTCGGTCACGGAATGCACCTGCAACGACGGGGCCAGCCCACCGTTCATGCCTTTGCCATCCCAACTGCTCTCCAAATGCTCAAGCATCCGCTCGGCCATGGTGGCGGTGTTCAAACGTGCGCGGCTCATCACCACACCGATGAAACGGCCACTGCCTGCATAGGCCAGATGAAAACGCATACCTTCCAGCGAATGAACCGACGCACGGGCCACCTGTTCCATTTGACGGCGGAAGGCAGGTGCCTTGACCGCGCGATAGATACCGCGCGCGCCCTCAACAGAGATAGAGAACAGGCTCATCGAGAAACAACCGCTGGGCAGCCGCAGCAGGTAATTCTCCAACGCGGAAACATTGCTACAGGACGAAACATCAAGCTCAAAATCTTCGTCAAAGCGGATCTTCATCATCTGCGCCAGCTCGGACAGCGTATGTTGCGCCTCACGTTCGCGCAGAAGCGAGGCATTCAACATGCTTGCAGCATTGATCCGCGCGCTCAGCTCAACCCCGTCCAGCGGTTTGCACAGGAAATCCGTCGCCCCCGCATCAAAGGCCCGCTGCATCATCGCAGGCTCTTTGCTGGCGGTGATCATAATGATCGGCACAGCCCGATAGGATGGCACATCGCGGATCATCTCACACAGGCTGATCCCGTTGATGCCCGGCATCATGATGTCCAACAGGAAGGAGTCGAACGGCTGGTTGCTCTGCTGCATGATTTCAAGCGCATCTTCCGAGCTTTCGCAGCAGGTCAACTCGTAATTGTCATTTTCAGTCAGACATCCCGTAAGGAGGTCAAGGATGACCGGGTCATCGTCTACAGCAAGGATACGCATCATGTCTCAATTACTCCGCATGAGGGGGCGCTGGCAGGCGCTCTTGGGGCTTTCCGGCAGAAAACCACCTAGTCCGGGCAGCAATGAGACGGGTTTTAGGCAAACTCGAGACGGGCATTTTCAACCTATTCCCAATAAAATATGGAGATCATGAAATTTCGTGGCAGGAATTTGCCGATAACTGAGACGCTTTTACCGCCATTACAGCCAGATACGTGTTGCCCCTTGAACGAATCCCCTCCCAATGCAATATAGGCAGTGCAGACGTTATCTTTTTCGACCCACTGTCTCCCTCATACGGCGCTCAGTCTATCGATCCAGACCAACAACGCCGGGCCATCGCACTTAAGCGGATGGCATAAATATGGAGACTACGGATATGGCCACTGGCACCGTAAAATGGTTCAACACAACTAAAGGCTTCGGCTTTATTGCTCCCGATGGCGGCAGCAAAGACGTTTTCGTTCACATTTCCGCTGTTGAGCGCGCTGGCCTGACCGGCCTGGCCGACAACCAGAAAGTGACCTTCGACATCGAAGCAGGCCGTGACGGCCGCGAGTCCGCGACAAACATCGCGCTGGCCTAATGGCCGGGGGCTTCGGCCCTGACCCAAGAATTTTAACCGACCTGCTGGCAACGGCAGGTCGGTTTTTTTATGTCCAGCCTTGCTAAAATATGCCTCCGTGGCAAAATGCACGGCAAAACTGTGATCCCAAAATGGAGCCTGCCATGCGCCGCCGTACCTTTCTGACCAGCACCGTGGCAGCCGCCACCCTCCCCCTCATGGCGCAGGCCCGCACCGCCGCCTATGATCCAAAGCCGCAGATCGTACCGGTTAAGAGCCAATATGCGCCGGGCCAGTTACTGATCCTACCGCGCAGCCATTACCTTTATTTCGTGACGGCCCCCGGTCAGGCGATGCGCTATGGCGTGGGTGTAGGCAAGGCAGGACTAGAGTTCACAGGCACGGCGACCATTGACGTGAAAAAAGAATGGCCCACATGGCGGCCGACCAATGAAATGATCGAGCGCGAGCCGCAGGCCTACAAACGCTTCATCGGCAATACCGACGCCCAGCCCGGCGGCCCCGGCAACCCACTCGGCGCGCGGGCGCTTTATCTGTTCCAGAACGGGCGAGACACATACTTCCGCATTCACGGCACAACGCAGCCGAACTCAATCGGGCGTTCGGTCTCCAACGGTTGTATTCGCATGTTGAACGAACATGTGGTCGATCTGTACCAACGCGTGCCGATTGGGACGAAGGTTACCGTGCTGTAAGGCACCCGGCCCGGAATCAAGCCGCAGGCACCGGGCCATCGCCTGCCCGCCTCCGGGTAGGCGATATCGTCAAGCTGGGCGTGACTTTGCGAAGGCACGTCAAGGTTGAGCCATAAAGTGGCGCGATGCAACGTTGGACCGCCGACCCGCGAGCAGGCGCTGACCCTCCGTGCAAACAAGAAAGGAGCCAGCGCAAAGCGCGGGCCCCTTCCATTTCAAGAGCATTCAGATTTACTGAAGCGCTTTGTCGGTGATGTTGTGGGTCCAAGCCCCCTCGGGGGCCTTGGTGATCATCCCACCTTCCATGGTGATTTCCGCGCTCCGGTCAAAGGCCGCTTCGTCCAAGCGCCCATCGCTGCCCTCGGTCAGCTTGGCGATCTCGCCCATCATCCGAGTCTGATGCTTTTCAGTCTGCGCGCCGGTCTGGTCATTCTCCAACACGATTTCGGCGGCTTCTTCGACATTTTCCTCGGCGTATTTCCAGCCCTTCATCGAGGCCCGCACGAAACGCGCCAGCTTGTCGACCATCTCAGGGTCCGCAAGGCTCTCTTCGGTGGTATAAAGACCATCTTCCAGCGTCGAAATGCCCTCGTCCTCATATTTGAAGACCACCAAATCTTCAGGCGTCAGCCCAGCGTCGATCACCTGCCAATATTCGTTGTAGGTCATGGTGGTGGCGCATTCGACCTGCTTTTGCAGCAGCGGGTCGACGTTGAAGTTGATCTTTTGGATGGTCACACCACCGTCCGAGCCATCAGTCGAATAGCCCAGCTTGCCCATCCAGCTTAGCAGCGGAATCTCATTGCCAAAGAACCATGTACCGAGCGTGTTGCCGGGGAAGTCTTCGGGGCTCTCGATACCGTGCTCTTTCAGGCAGGTCAGCATCAGGCCAGATTTCGCGAAGGGCTGCGCGATGTTCACAATCGGTGCGCCCTTTTCCCGCGCAGCCAATGCCGAGGGCAGCCAATCAACCATCACATCCGCACCACCGCCCAGCAGCACCTGAACCGGCGCGATATCGGGGCCGCCCGGCTTGATCGTAACGTTCAACCCTTCTTCCTCATAGAACCCTTTGTCCTTGGCCACATAATAGCCCCCGAACTGAGCCTGCGTGACCCATTTAAGTTGCAGGGTCAGGTCATCCGCCGCCTGCGCCATCCCGCCCCAAAGGCCCAAGGCGACCCCTGCGGTGATCTTCGTGATATTCTTCATCATTATTCTCCCTCTTGGTTGGTCGTTGTTCAGCTTCGTTGACTGGGGTGCCAGAAGGTCACCCGGCCCTCGACCAGGGCCATAATACCATAGAACGCCGATCCGGCGATCGCCGCCACGACAATCTCGGCCCAGACGAGGTCTAGGGCAAGCTGTCCGACCGAAGTAGAGATACGGAACCCCATGCCAAGCACCGGAGAGCCGAAGAATTCAGCAACGATGGCGCCGATCAGGGCAAGGGTGGTGCCGATCTTCAACCCGTTGAAGACAAAGGGCATCGCCGCAGGCAGACGCAGTTTCAGCAGCGTTCGCCAATAGCCCGCCGCATAGGTGCGCATCAAGTCGCGCTGCATGGCGTCGCTGGCTTGCAAGCCCTGCACCGTGTTCACCAGCATCGGAAAGAACACCATCACCACAACAATCGCCGCCTTGGATTGCCAACCAAAACCGAACCACATCACCATGATCGGTGCCATGCCGATGATCGGCAGGGCCGCGACGAAATTGCCCACGGGCAGCAACCCGCGTTGCAGGAAAGGAAAGCGGTCAATCGCCAGCGCCGTCAGGAACGCCGCGCCGCAGCCGATGATATAACCACTCAGCGCGCCTTTGATGACGGTCTGCACAAAGTCGACCCAGAGGATGTCGAGCGACGTTGCCATGCGCGCCGCAATGACCGAAGGGGCAGGCAGAAGCACTTGGTTGATGTCGAAACCACGCACCACCCCTTCCCAAACGGCGATGAGCGTAATGCCGAAGACCAGTGGTGCCGCCAGCGACGCCCCCCGCGAGGGCCGCTGCCGCGCCAGCCAGACGTTCAGCGACAAGCCAGCGATCCATGCGAGAATGGCGAAAACAATCCAGCCCATCATGCCATCCCCATCCGTTTCAGGGTCAGCCGCTGGATCAGCCCGATGAGCCCGACCATGGCCGCCGCAAGGGCCGCCGCCATCAAAAGCGCGCTCCAGATCTGGACGGTCTGACCGTAGTAGCTGCCCGCCAGCAACCGCGCCCCAAGGCCCGCGACCGCCCCCGTCGGCATCTCGCCAACAATGGCACCGACCAGAGAGGCCGCGACACCGACTTTCAGAGAGGTAAAGAAGTACGGCATCGAAGACGGCAGCCGCAGTTTCCAGAAAGTCTGCCAACCGCTCGCGTGCCAAGTGCGCATCTGGTCCAACTGCATCTGATCCGGGCTGCGGAGTCCTTTGACCATGCCCACGACCACCGGGAAGAACGACAGATACATGCTGATGATCGCCTTGGGGAGCAGTCCCGAGAGGCCCACAGCATTCAAAACCACGATGATCATTGGCGCGATCGCCAAAATCGGGATGGTCTGGCTGGCGATCACCCAAGGCATCACCGACATGTCCATGGTGCGGTTAAACACGATCCCAACCGCCAACAGCGTGCCAAGTGCTGTGCCCATGACAAAACCAAGGAAGGTCGCGCTGAACGTCACCCATGTGTGATAGACCAGCGAGCGTTTCGACGTGACCTTCTTCATCACCGTGGTCTCCCACAGTTCGGCCCCCACCTGATGCGGTGCGGGCAGCTTGGGCTTGTCCTGCGACCACGTATCGGCCACCAATTCCGAGAATGTCAGCGTCTTGTCCGCCCGCGCCGCCACATCCCGCGCCCATTGCGCGTTGAGCGCGACAGCGGCGCCATACCAAACGACGATCAACAGCCCCACCACCGTGAGAACGGGGATAATGTTACGCATCAATCGTCCCCATGCCCGGCGCGCAGCCCCTCACGGACGCGATGCGCGATCTCAAGAAACTCTGGCGTCTCGCGGATTTCCAAGGGCCGTTCACGCGGCAGCGGGCTTTCGATCACATCGGCGATCCTGCCGGGGCGCGGGCTCATCACAACGATCTTGGTCGACAGATACACCGCCTCGGGGATCGAATGGGTGACGAAGGCGATGGTCTTTTCCGTCCGGGCCCAGAGCTTCAGTAGTTGCTCATTCAAGTGGTCCCGCACGATCTCATCCAACGCGCCGAAGGGTTCGTCCATCAGCAAGATGTCGGCATCGAACGACAACGCCCGCGCGATAGAGGCCCGTTGCTGCATCCCCCCCGACAATTGCCAAGGGAACTTCTTCTCAAACCCGCTGAGTTCCACCAGTTCCAGCACGCGCTGCACCCGCTCGGCCTGCTCTGCGCGGGGGATGCCCATGATCTCAAGCGGCAGGCGGATGTTGCCACCGATGGTGCGCCACGGATAGAGCCCCGCCGCCTGAAACACATAGCCGTAAGCCCGCGATTTGCGCGCCTCCTCGGGCGAGACACCGTTGATGGTGACCTGCCCGCCGGTGGGCTGCTCAAGGTCGGCCATGACCCGCAGAAAGGTCGTCTTGCCGCAGCCCGAGGGGCCGATAAAGCTAACGAAATCTCCCTTGTGGATCTCAAGGTTCACGTCTTTCAACGCATGAACCGGCCCGTCGTTGGTCTGAAAGGTCAGATCTAGATTGCTGGCGCTGATCACGCTCTGGCTGTCATTCACAAATTTTACTTCCCTGTTGGTCGGCCGCTTTTAGCGCGGCACTTTACCGAATTGTCGGCGCGGTTCTACATCGCTTAAATCCCCGCCGGAATGTTCAGTGGATCACGCTTGATCATCTTGGGGCTGTTCAGCTCTTTCCACTTGCTCAGCGCGACATTGGCACTGGGAAAAGCGGGTCGCGGCACAAACCGCCCGCGTCCCGGTTGCGGCTGGCTGTTCTGACCCCAAGCCCAGATCACCTCGCCACGGCTGAGCGTATAGCGGCTCTGCGCCTTGACTTCGAAACCCTCGAAGACGTTGTAGTCCAACACCGAATGATGATTGGCGGGGCTGATCGTCTTGGTGATCTTCGGATCCCAGACCACGATATCGGCATCCGCCCCCTCGACGATTGCGCCCTTCTGCGGGTAGATGTTGAGAATCTTGGCGATATTGGTCGAGGTCGCGGCGACGAATTCGTTCGGCGTGAGCCGCCCTGTTTCCACCCCTTCGGTCCAAAGCACGGCAAGCCGTTCTTCCAACCCGTTGGAGCCATTAGGAATGATCCGGAAATCATCGCGGCCTGCGCGTTTCTGTTCGGTCGAGAAGGCCGCATGGTCCGTTGCCACCACTTGCAAACTGCCTGCCTGCAACCCGGCCCAGAGACTGTCTTGGTGATCCTTCGAGCGGAACGGAGGCGACATGACACGCCGTGCGGCATGGTCCCAATCTTTGTTGAAGTACTCGGACTCGTCCAGCGTCAGGAATTGGATCAATGGCTCGCCGTAAACCCGCATCCCCTTCTGCCGTGCCCGGCGGATCGCCTCATGCGTCTGCTCGCAGGAGACATGCACGATATAAAGCGGCACGCCTGCCGTGTCTGCGATGGTAATGGCGCGGTTGGCGGCCTCGCCTTCCAGCTCAGGCGGGCGGGAATAGGCGTGGCCCTCTGGCCCGGTGATGCCCTGATCGAAATACTTCTGCTGCAGCTCGGCCACCAGATCGCCGTTCTCGGCATGGACCATCGGCAGCGCACCCAGTTCGGCGCAGCGTTTGAAGGAGGCGAACATCTCATCATCCTCAATCATTAGCGCGCCCTTGTAGGCCATGAAGTGCTTGAAGCTGTTCACCCCCATGTCGACGGCGTCTTTCATCTCGTTAAAGACGGTCTCATCCCAGCCGGTGATCGCCATGTGATAGCCGATGTCGCTGCAAATCTGCGGCGCCGATTTACGGTGCCATTCATTGATCGCGTTTTTAATCGAGCCATCCGCGCCCGGCAGACAGAAATCCACCACCATTGTCGTGCCACCACAGGCCGCCGCCCATGTGCCGCTCTCAAACGTTTCGGCGGCAGTCGTCCCCATGAAGGGCATTTCAAGATGCGTATGCGGATCGATCCCGCCAGGGATCACATAGGCCCCTTCCGCGTCGATATATTCATCGCCCTTCAGGTCTTCGCCGATTTGCTTGATCTTCTCTCCTTCGATCAACACATCGGCTTTCCATGTGCGGTCCGCCGTGCAGACCATGCCACCTTTGATTACCTTGCTCATTGTCTTCTCCCCATCTTTTATGGCAATCCACGTCGGGGGGCCGGGGCAGCGCCCCAGTCCGCCGCCCGCGTGTTCAGCCTTCGATTTCCGCTGTCTCCAGCACCGCATGGAGCAACACGTCCGCCCCCGCCTTGGCCCAATCCTTGGTGATCTCTTCTGCCTCATTATGGCTAAGACCATCAACACAGGGGCACATCACCATCGCAGTCGGTGCCACGCGGTTAATCCAACAGGCATCGTGGCCCGCGCCTGAGATCAGGTTCATATGGCTATAGCCCAACCGCTCGGCGGCGTTGCGCACAGCCGTGACGCAGCCCTCGTCAAAAGCCACGGGATCAAAGCCGCCGACCTTTTCAAACTCGATCTGTATCTCCATATCATCGGCGATCTTTTGGCCTTCGTCGCGCAGACGGGCCTCCATATCCTCGATCACCGACAGTTCGGGCGACCGGAAATCGACGGTAAAGACCGTCTTGCCGGGGATCACGTTGCGCGAATTGGGATAAACCTCGATATGGCCCGCCGCCCCCACCGCATGAGGCGCGTGGCTGAGCGCGATCTCGTTCACCTTTTCGAGCACCCGCGCCATGCCTAGCCCCGCATCGCGGCGCATCGGCATGGGGGTGGAGCCGGTGTGGCTGTCCTTGCCGGTGATCGTCACTTGGGTCCAGCTAAGCCCCTGCCCGTGGGTGACAACGCCGATGTCCTTGCCCTCGGCTTCCAAAATCGGGCCCTGTTCGATGTGCAACTCGAAGAAAGCATGCATCTTGCGCGTGCCCACTTCCTCGTCGCCCTTCCAGCCGATGCGCTGCAACTCATCACCAAAGGTTTTGCCTTCCGCATCGGTGCGCTCGTAAGCCCAATCCTGGGTGTGAATGCCAGCAAAAACCCCCGATGACAGCATCGCGGGGGCGTAGCGGGTGCCTTCTTCGTTGGTAAAGTTGGTCACGACGATCGGGTGTTTGGTCTTGATGCCCAAATCGTTCATCGTGCGGATGATCTCCAACCCGCCGAGCACGCCGAGGATACCATCGTATTTCCCGCCCGTCGGCTGGGTGTCGAGGTGGCTGCCCACATAGACTGGCAACGCCTCGGGGTCGGTGCCGTCGCGTTGGGCGAACATATTGCCCATCTGGTCGAGCCCCATGGTACAGCCCGCCTCTTCGCACCATTTCTGGAACAGGGCGCGGCCCTCGGCGTCTTCATCCGTCAGCGTCTGGCGGTTGTTGCCTCCCGCCACGCCGGGGCCGATCTTGGCCATTTCCATCAAGGAATCCCACAGACGGTCGGGATCAATCTTGAGGTTCTCTCCGGGCGCGGGCATAGGTCACTCCTCTGTCATCGGCTTGGGCCGTGTTGTTTTTTTACCATTTGGTAAATCCACGATTGCGATTAGGTTAGGCTCTGTCAAGAACTGGTTTGAAACAACCCACCGCCGACCCGGCAAACGCCTTTTTTAGCAGCACCAAGGATCATTGCCTTGCCCGAAAGCACCGCCAAGAAACCCAGCCGCATCCAACGACGCAACCGCCGGGTGATTCTGGATGCCGCGCTCGAAGTCTTTTCCAAACATGGCTACCGGGGTGCCACGCTGGATCAGATCGCCGCCGAGGCTGGGCTGAGCAAACCGAATATTCTCTATTACTTCAATGGCAAAGAAGACATTCACGTCACTTTGCTGTCGCAGCTGATGGAAACATGGCTCGACCCGCTGGTGGAACTGGACCCCGAAGGCGACCCCCGGCGCGAGATTTTGGACTATGTCGAACGCAAGCTGACCATGTCGCGCGAACTGCCGCGCGAAAGCCGTCTTTTCGCCAATGAAATCCTGCAAGGCGCGCCGCGGATCGAGCCGGAGTTGCACAGCCATCTCAAACCCCTGTTCGACGAGAAATGCGCCGTGATCGCGGGCTGGGTGGCAGCGGGCAAACTGCCCCCGCTGGACCCGCAACATCTGATTTTCTCCATCTGGGCCACAACGCAGCACTACGCGGATTTCGAGGCGCAGGCGCAAATTCTGCTCGGACCCGACACCGATCCCCGCCCCCGCGCGCAGGCGCATCTTCAGGCGATGTTTGGCGCGCTATTGGACCTGCCGGAGCCATCGGCAAACGGTTAACCATAGCCGCCAGAGATGGACCGCGTTTAATCCTCCATTAACATTTCCGCCGCAATCTGCCTACGGGTGTGGGCTCCTTAGTAGTTAGAGGGGCAGTGATGAATGTAGGCGATTTTAACGGCGCAGGGGCTGCGCGGAATGCGAAGGGACTGAATGCAAAGGGGTCTGATGAAGCGGCGATCACGCGACCGATCCCGCGCGAAGAGATGGCGCGGGATGCGGCCATGGCAGTGATTGCGGCGCGGCGCGATCTGGCACGGATGGTCCCGCAGCCATCTGCCGAAACTACCGCCCCGTCGCGCAGAAACTCCTGAACGCAGGGCGGCGGCCTTGACTTACTCTGCCGGTTCAACCGCTTTGGCAGAGGGGTTGTTGGGGTGCGTGGTCCAGTTGGCATAGTCTGGCGTCACCGTCTTGCCCGTGCGCAGGTCGGTGGCACCCACGGCCAATTCTTCCATTGAGATACAGTCTTCGACAGGACACACATTGACGCAAAGGTTGCAGGCCACGCATTCCTCTTCGATCACGGTAAAGGTGCGATCCTCCGACATGGCGATGGCTTGGTGGCTGGTATCCTCGCAGGCGGCAAAACAGCGGCCACAAGAGATGCACAAATCCTGATCGATCTTCGCCTTGGCGACATAGTTCAGGTTCAACTGGTTCCAGTCGGTAACATTCGGCACCGCGCGGCCCACAAGCTCATCGACCGAGGTCATGCCCTTCTCGTCCATATACTCCGACAGGCCCGAGATCATCTCTTGGACCACCTTGAAGCCATAGGTCATCGCCGCCGTGCAGACCTGCACGTTGCCCGCGCCAAGGGCCAGAAACTCCGCCGCGTCGCGCCATGTGGTGACGCCACCGATGCCGCTGATCGGCAGGCCGTGGGTCTCAGGATTACGCGCAATCTCGGCCACCATGTTGAGCGCGATCGGCTTCACCGCCGGGCCGCAATAGCCGCCATGGGTGCCCTTGCCGTCGATCATCGGTTCTGGCGCAAAGAGGTCCAGATCGACCGAGGTGATCGAGTTGATCGTGTTGATTAGGCTGACCGCATCCGCACCACCGCGTTTGGCGGCCTCGGCGGGGTAGAGCACATTGGTGATGTTCGGCGTCAGCTTCACGATCACCGGCATCCGCGTGTACATCTTGCACCAGCGGGTGACCATTTCGATATATTCCGGCACCTGCCCCACGGCGGACCCCATGCCGCGCTCGGCCATGCCATGCGGACAACCGAAGTTCAGCTCAATCCCGTCGGCCCCGGTTTCCTCCACATGCGGCAGGATCGCTTTCCACGCTTCCTCCTCGCAAGGCACCATGATCGAGGCAATCAGCGCCCGATCAGGATAGTCGCGTTTCACCGCCTTCATCTCGCGCAGGTTTACCTCCAGCGGGCGGTCGGTGATGAGCTCAATGTTGTTGAGCCCCAGCAAACGTCGGTCGGCCCCATAGATCGCGCCATAGCGCGGGCCGTTGACGTTAACCACCGGCGGGCCTTCCATGCCGAGGGTCTTCCAGACCACCCCGCCCCAGCCCGCCTCATAGGCGCGGCGCACGTTGTATTCCTTATCCGTCGGCGGGGCGGAGGCCAGCCAGAACGGGTTGGGGGATTTGATCCCGATGAATTCGCTTCTCAGATCAGCCATGTTATGTCTCCCTCTCGGCGCGGCCTCAGCCCGCCGCCCCCATCAATGTGGTGTGAATGTCCATCGCGGCATCGCGGCCCTCGGCCACGGCGGTCACGGTCAGATCATCGCCGCCGCTGGCGCAGTCGCCACCCGCCCAAACACCAGCAAGGCTGGTGCGCCCGGTGCCATCAACCTTGATCTTGCGCCCGTCGAGTTCGGGCAGCCCGTCCCCCAACAGCGTCTGACCGATGGCCTTGAACACCTGATCCGCCTGCAAGCGCAGGGTCTGGCCCGTGCCCTTCATCGCCTCATCGACATATTCAAACTCGATCTCGCGCACCGAGCCATTGCCATGCACCGCGATCGGCACCGCATGGGTCACGATCCGCACCCCTTTGGAGGCAGCAAGGTCTTGCTCGAACACACTCGCGTTCATCCGGTCGCGCCCGCGGCGATAGACCAGCGTCACATTGAGCGCGCCGAGCAGTTTCGCCTGCACCGCGGCATCGACTGCCGTCATGCCGCCGCCGATGACCACCACGTCGCGGCCAATCGGCACGCCGGAGAGATCGCCCGATTGACGCAGCTCCGAAATGAAATCGACCGCATTGGCGACCCCGGCCTTATCCTCGCCCTCGGCCCCGAGGGCATTGACGCCGACCAGCCCCATGCCAAGGAAAACCGCATCGTAATCGGCCTGCAACTCTTCGAGGGTGACATCCCGGCCCACGGCAACCTCATGGCGGAAGGTGATCCCGCCTATCTGCATCAGCCAATCCACCTCGGCCTGCGCGAAGCCATTGGGGGTCTTGTAGGCCGCGATGCCATATTCGTTCAGCCCGCCGGGCTTGGGCCGCGCGTCGATGATCTCAACATCGTGGCCCAGCATCGCCAGACGGTGCGCACAGGACAGGCCCGCCGGGCCTGCGCCGACGACGGCAACGCGCTTGCCCGTAGGGGCCGCACGCTCAAACGGATGTTTGCCCTGTTGTTGCAGATGGTCCGTCGCATAGCGCTGCAACTGCCCGATCAACACCGGCTTGCCCTCGGCCACCTCGCGCACACAGACCTCCTCGCAGAGCGTTTCGGTCGGGCAGACCCGTGCGCACATGCCGCCAAGGATGTTCTGGCTCAGGATCGTCTTGGCCGCCGCATCCGGCGTGCCGGTGGCGATCTGGCGGATGAACAGCGGAATGTCGATGTCGGTCGGACAGGCCGTCATGCAAGGCGCATCATGGCAGAAGTAACAGCGGTCCGCCGCGACCAGAGCCTCATGTTCATCCAAAGGCGGATGCAGGTCCGAAAACCCCTCGTTGTAGTTCTGCGGCGCCAGCCGCCCCGGAACGATCCCCGGCTCAAAGACATCATGTGCCATATCAAAATCCCTGTCGTTTTCTTGGTATTTTGAAAATGCTCACATGGAATCATTTTTTTATCAACTGGTAAATTTTTGAAAATGAGCCTTACTGCACAAACCCCGCAGCACTGCCAGTTTTGTAACAGGCAGGTTATATTTCATGGGCGCTTCCTTGCTCGGAGCCTAAGCGCCCGTAAAAATCCTTGATTTTAAAAATAGGGGTTCCAATATCACAACTGC
The DNA here is from genome assembly GCF_965641895.1 of Sulfitobacter sp. SH24. Classification (NCBI taxonomy): domain Bacteria; kingdom Pseudomonadati; phylum Pseudomonadota; class Alphaproteobacteria; order Rhodobacterales; family Roseobacteraceae; genus Sulfitobacter; species Sulfitobacter sp. SH24. The sequence goes on along the minus strand of NZ_OZ282575.1, from coordinate 456,862 downwards.
GACGCGAAGACTTTTCGACCCGGCTGCCCTAAGGCTCCAGCGATCACGAATTCGACCGAGCCGCGCTGCCGCATGTTGCGGGCAGATCAGACAGAGGGAGACACGGGTCATGGCTACTGGCACCGTAAAATGGTTTAACACGACAAAAGGCTACGGCTTCATCGCGCCCGATAGCGGCGGCAAAGACATTTTCGTTCATATTTCCGCTGTTGAACGCGCAGGCCTCACCGGGCTGGCCGACAATCAAAAGGTCACCTTTGATGTCGAAGCGGGCCGCGATGGCCGCGAAAGCGCGAGCAACATCGCGCTGGCCTGACCGGGCCACTGTTTAGGGTTGAAACGGACGCTGCGGCGTCCGTTTTTTGTTAGGGCTTATCGGCGACTTGCTCGGCAAGCTTGGCGACCGAGGGACCGATATCTTTTACGATCAACGCCACACCTTCGGCATTGGGATGGATGCCATCGCCTTGGAAATACCGGCGGATCGTCTCGCTCCGCGCCGAGGCCGTCCCCGCTTCCTCAGCAAGAAGCCCGGTAAAGAAGTCGGGGTAGAGCAGCGTCTCATGCTCTTCGGCCAATTCAGGGTACAGCCCTTCGAAATCCGCTTTGTACTCCGCCCCGTAGTTTCCCGGCGCCGACATACCGACCAGCAACACCTCAACCTCCGCATTTTTGGCCGCAGTCAGGATACCGTCGATATTGCCGCGCGCCTGCGCCGGGTCCAGCCCGCGCAGCATATCGTTCCCGCCAAGCGTCACGATCATCGCGTCAACCTCAGGCGTCAGTGTCCAATCAACCCGCGCAAGGCCGCCCGCTGTCGTGTCGCCCGAAACGCCCGCGTTCACGACCGTCGCTTCGACACCTTCGGCGTCGAGCCATGCCTGCAATTGCGGAACAAAACCTTCCTCGGCAGGCAAGCCATAGCCTTGGGTCAGGCTATCGCCAAGAGCCGCGATCACCACCTCCTTGGCCTGTGCAGCGTTGCCTAAAATAAAGGCAAAACAGATCAATACCTTGCGCATCCTTCGCGGACCTCCATATCCAACTGATACTCAGAACAAAGGCGGCCTGATGAGCAACCCTGTCTATGACCTTCAAGATGTCACGCTAAGCCTCAAGGGCAATGCCGGGACCGTCGATATCCTGCGCGGCATTTCGCTGCAGGTCCAGCAGGGCGAGAGCATTGCGCTAACCGGCGCCTCCGGGTCGGGCAAATCCTCGCTTCTGATGGTCATGGGCGGGCTAGAGCGCGCCACCGGCGGCAAGGTCACCGCCCTCGGCCATGATCTGAGCGCGCTGCGCGAGGATGGGTTGGCCCGGTTCCGTCAGGGGCGCATGGGGATCGTCTTTCAGTCTTTCCACCTCATCCCCACAATGACCGCGCTGGAAAACGTTGCCACGCCGCTGGAGCTTTCGGGGGCGGACGACGCCTTTGACCGCGCCCGGGCCGAGCTTGAGGCCGTGGGGCTGGGCCACCGGATCAACCAATATCCCGCGCAGATGTCGGGCGGCGAGCAACAGCGCGTGGCGCTGGCCCGCGCCGCAGCACCACGCCCGGCGATTCTGTTGGCGGATGAACCGACAGGGAGCCTCGACAGCCGCAACGGGGCCGCGATCATGGACCTGCTGTTTGAGTTGCGCGACCGCCATGGTGCAACGCTGGTGCTGGTGACCCATGCCGATGATCTGGCGCAACGCTGCGACCGAGTGGTGCAACTGGCCGATGGGCGCATCGTATGAGCCTACGTCTTGCCGCCCGTTTCGCCCGCCGGGAAATGCGCGGCGGGTTGCGCGGCTTTCGCCTGCTGCTGGCCTGTCTTGCGCTCGGCGTGGCCGCGCTGGCCGCTGTCGGGACCGTCCGCGCGGCGATCGAAGCAGGGTTGGAAGCCGAAGGAGCCGCACTTTTGGGCGGCGATGCCGAGCTTGATTTCACCTATCGTTTTGCCAGTGCGGATGAGCGTGACTGGATGGCCGCACGGGCGACGCGCGTGTCCGAGATTGTCGAATTCCGTTCAATGGCCGTGAAAGGCCGAGGCGACACATCCGAGCGCGCGCTGACGCAGGTCAAAGCTGTTGATGATCTCTATCCGCTGATTGGGCAGATGGTACTGGACCCCGCCATGCCCCTTGCCGACGCCCTTGGGCCTGACGCCACGGGCCTGCCCGGCGCGGTGATGGAGCGTGCGCTGGCCGACCGCCTCGCACTCGTTCCCGGTGATACTTTCGCTCTTGGTGAGGCTGAATTCACCCTCTCTGCTCTGATCCAACGCGAACCGGATTCCGCCGCCAGCGGCTTTTCTCTCGGCCCGCGCACACTGGTTCTGCGCGATGCACTCGAAGGGTCGGGGCTGCTGGCTTCTGGTACGCTGTTCAACAGCAAATACAGACTAGAGCTGCCCGAGGGCACCGCCCTTGACCCGCTCGAGGCCGAGGCGAAAGAGCGCTTTTCCGATGCCGGGATGCGCTGGACCGATGCCCGCAACGGCGCGCCCGGCGTGGCGCGGTTTGTCGAACGGCTCAGCGCGTTTCTGGTGCTGGTGGGGCTTTCCGGGCTGGCGGTTGGAGGCGTCGGTGTGGCCGCAGCTGTGCGCGCCTATCTGCAACGCAAGACCGCCGTGATCGCCACGTTCCGCGCAATGGGGGCAACGCGGGCGACGATCTTTCAGACCTATTTCATCCAAGTGGGTATACTGGCCGTGATGGGCGTGGCGCTTGGCCTGCTGATCGGCGCGGGACTGCCGCTGCTGCTGTCGCCGCTGATCGAGGCCAGCTTGCCCCTGCCCGCCCGTTTCGCAATCTATCCCATGCCCCTGATCGAAGCCGCGCTCTATGGCCTCCTAACTGCCGCGCTCTTCACCCTTTGGCCGCTTGCCCGCAGCGCTGACGTGCGTGCCGCGACCCTGTTCCGCGACGACTGGCAGCGCCAATCGCCCTGGCCTGCTGTGCCCTATCTCATCGCCATTGCCGCGCTTTTGGCGGCGCTGCTGGCGCTCGCGGGCTGGTTCAACGGGTCATGGTCCCTCACGCTTTGGACACTTGGCGGGCTGGCCGCGACGCTGGCCGTTCTGGCGCTCGCCGCTGCCCTGTTGCGCCTGATTTCCCGCGCCGCGGCCCGACGCGCACGCGGGCATCCGCGGCTGCGGTGGGCGCTGGCCGCGATTGGCGGGCCGGGCGAAGGGGCCACGGCAGTCGTGCTGGCGCTCGGCCTCGGCCTGTCGGTTCTCGCCGCTGTCGGACAGATTGACGGCAACCTGCGCCGCGCGATTGCGGGCAACCTACCGGATGTGGCGCCTTCCTACTTCTTTGTCGACATCCAGAAGGATCAGATGCCGGGATACACCGCACGGCTGGAAGGCGATCCGGCGGTCTCGCGCATCGAAAGCGCGCCGATGCTGCGCGGGGTTATAACCGAGATCAATGGCCGCCCTGCCCGCGAAGTCGCGGGCGATCATTGGGTCGTGCGTGGTGACAGGGGCGTGACCTATGCCGCTCTGCCGGGCGAAGACACGCGGATCACCGAAGGCGAATGGTGGCCCGAAAATTACAACGGCCCGCCGCTCATCAGCTTTGCCGCCGAAGAGGCCGAAGAGATCGGGGTGGAGTTGGGTGACACTCTTACTGTCAACATCCTTGGCCGCGACATCACCGGTACGATCACCAGCTTCCGCGAGGTCGATTTCTCCACCGCTGGGATCGGTTTTGTCCTGACGATGAATCCCGCTGCCCTATCGGGTGCACCGCATAGCTTCATCTCAACCGTCTATGCCGAGCCTGAGGCCGAAGCGGCGATCCTGCGTGACCTTGCCGGCGAGTATCCCAACATCACCGCGATCCGGGTGCGGGACGCCATCGACCGCGTGGCAGCGGTGCTTGCCGGGCTGGCCTCGGCCATCTCCTTTGGCGCACTGGCGACGCTCGCTACCGGCTTCATGGTGCTGATCGGCGCAGCAGCAGCGGGCACCGGGGCGCGCAGTTATGAGGCGGCGCTGCTCAAGACCATGGGCGCATCACGCCGAGCCATCGCCACCAGCTTTGTGCTGCGGGCGGGCTTGCTCGGTCTCTTTGCCGGTGCGGTGGCGCTGCTGGCCGGGATCACCGGTGGCTGGGCGGTGAGCCACTATGTCATGGAGACCGATTTCGCCGTGGTCTGGCCCAATGCGCTGATGATCATCGCGGGCGGCGTGTTGGCGACGGTACTGGCGGGCTTGGGCTTTGCGCTGAAGGCGCTGAACGCGCGCCCCGCGGATATGCTAAGGGCGCAGGAATGAACCCGCGCCCTTTGGCTTTCTTTGTGCCCTGATTACTCTGCCGCTTCGGCGTAGTCTTCCAACGGTGGGCAGGTGCAGATCAGGTTGCGGTCGCCATGCACGTTGTCGACGCGGTTGACCGGCGGCCAGTATTTGTCGACGCGGAAGGCGCCCGGGGGGAAGCAGCCCTGCTCACGGCTGTAGGGCCGGTCGCCCCATTCCACCACCAGGTCTTCCACCGTATGCGGCGCGTTTTTCAGCGGGTTGTTGGTGCGGTCCATGCGGCCCTCTTCGATCTCGCGAATTTCTTCGCGGATCGCCAGCATCGCGTCGCAGAAACGGTCCAGCTCGGCCTTGGTCTCAGACTCCGTCGGCTCAACCATCAGCGTGCCCGCCACCGGCCAAGACATCGTCGGCGCGTGGAAGCCGCAATCGACCAGACGTTTGGCGACGTCTTCGTTGGTCACGCCGGCGGTTTCTTCATAGGGGCGCACATCGATGATGCACTCATGCGCAACTCGGCCTGTGGGGCCTTTGTAGAGCACGTCGTAAGCCCCTTCGAGGCGCTTCGCGATGTAGTTGGCGTTCAGGATCGCGACCCGTGTGGCCTGTGTCAGCCCTTCGCCGCCCATCATCAGGCAGTAGGACCAAGAGATCGGCAGCAGCGACGGCGAGCCGTAGGGGGCCGCCGAGACCGCTGTGCCTTCCTCATTCGGATGGCCCGGCAGATGCGGGATCAGGTGCGATTTCACACCGATCGGCCCCATGCCGGGGCCACCGCCGCCATGCGGGATGCAGAAGGTCTTGTGCAGGTTCAGGTGGCTCACGTCGCCGCCCAGATCGCCGGGGCGCGACAGGCCCACCATGGCATTCATATTGGCCCCATCGATATAGACCTGACCGCCGTGGTCATGGGTGATTTTGGTCACCTCATGCACGGTTTCCTCAAACACGCCGTGGGTCGAGGGATAGGTGATCATGCAACCGGCGAGGTTCTCGCTGTGCTGCTCCGCCTTGGCGCGGAAATCGTCGAGGTCGATGTCGCCGTTGGCCGCCGTCTTGATGACCACAACCTTCCAGCCCACCATCTGGGCGGAGGCCGGGTTGGTGCCATGCGCGCTCATCGGAATGAGGCAAATGTTCCGGTGCCCCTGCCCTTGTTCGCGGTGGTAGGCGGCAATGGTTAGCAGACCCGCATATTCGCCCTGCGCGCCGGAGTTCGGCTGCATGGAGATCGCGTCATAACCGGTAATGTCGCAGAGCTTGTCGGAAAGGTCGTCGATCATTTCCTTGTAGCCGAGCGCCTGATCGGCGGGCACAAAGGGGTGGATGAGCGAGAATTCCCGCCAAGTCACCGGCATCATCTCAGCCGCCGAGTTCAGCTTCATCGTGCAAGAGCCGAGCGGGATCATCGCACGGTCCAGTGCCAAATCACGGTCCGCGAGGCGGCGCATGTAGCGCATCATCTCGGTCTCGGCCCGATTCATGTGGAAGATCGGGTGGGTCATGTAGTCGCTGGTGCGCACCATCGCGTCGGGCAAGCGGTACTCGGGCGTGAAGTCGTCATCCGCCTGTCGGATGCCGAAGGCGCGCCAAACGGCTTCGATGGTATCGGGCCGGGTGCGCTCATCCAAGGAAATGCCGACGCGGGTCTCGCCCACGCGGCGCAGGTTGATGCCCTCATCCACAGCGGATTTCATCACCGCGGCCTGCAACGGGCCAACGTCAACGGTGATCGTGTCGAAATAGGCTTTCGGATCGACCTTGAAGCCCGCCGCCTCCAGCCCTTTGGCCAGACGCACGGTCTTGCGGTGGATACGCTGCGCGATCGCTTTCAGCCCCTCCGGCCCATGGAACACGGCGTACATGGACGCCATAACTGCCAGCAGCGCTTGCGCGGTGCAGACGTTCGAGGTCGCCTTCTCGCGGCGAATGTGCTGCTCGCGGGTCTGCAAGGACAGGCGGTAAGCGCGGTTGCCATGAGCGTCGATCGACACACCGACAATCCGGCCCGGCATGGAACGCTTCATCGCATCGCGGCAGGCCATATAGGCGGCATGGGGCCCCCCGTAACCTTCGGGCACACCGAACCGCTGGGTCGAGCCCACGGCAATGTCAGCGCCCATCGCGCCCGGCTCTTTCAACAGGGTCAGCGCCAGCGGGTCGGCGGTGACGATGCCGATGGCCTTGGCCTCATGCAGGGCGGTCATGTGATCGGTGAAATCGCGCACATGGCCATAGGTGCCGGGGTATTGGAAGATCGCGCCAAAGACCTTGTCGGCCTCCATCTTGTCAGGGTCACCGATTATGATCTCAATGCCCAAAGGCTCGGCGCGGGTTTTCATCACGGCGATGTTCTGCGGGTGGCAGTCACGGTCCACAAAGAACGCCATCGCCTTGGATTTCGACCCACGCAGCGCCATGGTCATCGCTTCGGCACAGGCGGTGGCTTCATCCAGCAGCGAGGCATTGGCGACCTCCAGCCCGGTCAGGTCGCTAACCATGGTCTGGAAGTTCAGCAGCGCCTCAAGACGGCCCTGCGAAATCTCGGGCTGGTAGGGCGTATAGGCCGTGTACCAAGCGGGGTTTTCCAAAATGTTGCGCTGGATCGCCGGGGGCGTGACGGTGCCATGATACCCCTGCCCGATCAGGCTGGTGAGCACCTTGTTCTTGCCCGCAATGGACCGCATGTGCTCCAGCACTTCGCGCTCGCTCATCGCCTTGCCGAAATCGAGCGGTTCTTTGGCGCGGATCGCCTTGGGCATCGTGTCGTCGATCAGCGCGTCGAGGCTTTCGGCGCCCACGGTGTCAAGCATCTGCGACATCTCGGAAGGGGACGGGCCAATGTGACGCCGGTTGGCGAAGTCATATGGCAAATAGTCGGTGGGCTTAAAGCTCATATCGGGTTCCTCGTCACGGCGCGGCAGCGGCGCCCCCTATTTGTGGTGCGCCGCCCAAAGGCGACGCAATAGATCAGTTCAAGATGCCGGACCTGCCGACATCAAAGCCGTTTAGCCGATAAATTTTTGATAGGTTGCTTCGTCCATGAAGTCGTCCATCTGGCTGGCATCGGTGAACTTCAGCTTAAAGAACCACGCCTCGCCCTGCGGATCATCATTCACCATGCTGGGGTTGTCGGTCAGCGCAGAGTTCACCTCGGTGATTTCACCGTCAATGGGGGCCAGAATGTCCGACGCCGCCTTGACGGATTCGATCACGACCACCTCGTCATCCTTGCTAACGACGGTGCCTTCCTCGGGCAGTTCGACAAAGACCACGTCGCCCAGTTGCTCGGCGGCATGTGTGGTGATGCCCACGACAACTTCGTCACCCTCGACGCGCAGCCATTCATGTTCTTCGGTAAATTTCATATCAGATTTCCCTGTGTAGATTCAGCGTTTGAAGTTCGCCGCGACGAACGGCATTTTCGTGACAGTCAATGGCAAGCGCTTGCCGCGTACCTCGCCCCAAAGCGGCGTATCGACCTTCGCATGCTCGGCGCTGACATAGCCCATGGCAACCGGGCCGCCAACCGTCGGACCAAAGCCGCCAGAGGTCACTGTGCCAACCTCATTGCCGCCCTCGGCTGCATCGAAAATCGCCACACCTTCGCGCATCGGCGCCCGGCCCTCGGGCAGCAGCCCCACCCGCTTGCGCGGAGCGCCGTCGGCCAGTTGTTGCAAGATCACGCCGGCACCGGGGAAACCGCCCGCACGCTCACCATCATTGCGGCGCACCTTCTGGATTGCCCAGTTCAGTGCCGCCTCGACCGGTGTGGTGGTGGTGTCGATGTCATGACCATAAAGGCACAACCCGCCCTCCAACCGCAGACTGTCACGCGCGCCCAGACCAATGGGCTCGACCTCTTCCAGCGCCAAGAGCTTGCGCGCCAAGGCCACGGCATCGTCATTCGCGACCGAAATCTCGTAGCCGTCCTCGCCCGTATAGCCCGAGCGCGACAGGGTGACGGTGATACCGTCAATGTCGACATCCTTGGCAACATCCATAAATTTCATATCCGCCACCGACGGCTGTAACCGCGTCAGCGCTGCTTCGGCTTTCGGCCCCTGAAGGGCCAGCAACGCACGGTCGTCCAGCACTTCGACCTCGCAACTGTCCGACAGGGCCTCCCGCATCAAAGCAATATCGTCATCCTTGCACCCAGCATTCACGACAACAAACAGATGATCGCCCAGATTGGCCAACATCAAATCGTCCAAAATGCCGCCATTAGGATCGGTGAACATCGCGTAGCGCTGGCGCATCTCACCGAGGCCCAGAACATCGACCGGCACGAGGCTCTCCATCGCCAAGGCCGCATCCTCATAGCTGCCAGACTTCGCCCGGACGACGACCTGCCCCATATGGCTCACATCAAACAACCCGGCGGCGGCGCGGGTGTGCAGATGTTCTTTCATCACGCCAAGAGGGTATTGCACGGGCATGGAATAGCCCGCGAAGGGCACCATCTTGGCCCCCAGTTCCACATGCAAATCATGCAATGCCGTCTGCTTGAGATCGCTCATCCGGTTCGCCTTTCCTGTCGCTTCCGGATGACCTTTTGACCATGCCGGCACCTTAGCGCCGCTGCTGCCGCGCATGATGCCCCCTCTGTCCTTCCGCCTGAGATCGTTATCCCTTCGGCGTGCGCATCCGCGCATCTCTCCAGAGTCTTGGTCACGTCACGGTCCTGGGGCCTGAGAGTTTCCGGGGCGGTTGCTCCTTCGGCATCGGTGTTAACCGATTCTCCCGTGACGATTTGGCCTTTCGTATGCTGCCGCATACCTCTGCGTCAAGCGTGCTTGTAGGCAGATGCGACACATGTTTTGTTGCGCCCGACATGGCAAACGGAAAGCACCCCGCATGACCCCCTATTTCTTTGGCTACGGCAGCCTTGTGAACCGCAACACCCACAGCTACCCGGACGCCCGCCCGGCGCAGCTTGACGGTTGGCGGCGGCAATGGGTCCGAACCGAGGGCCGCGATATCGTCTATCTCTCAGTGGTGCAAAACCCCGCCACCCGCATCGACGGGCTGATCGCTGCGGTGCCGGGTGCAGACTGGGCCGCACTGGACAAGCGCGAATACAGCTACGAGCGCCACGCCTCAGGCGGCGCGGTGGTGCATGATCTGGCCCCCGCCCCCGACATCGCCCACTACGCCATCCCCGCCGACATCGCGGTAGACCACGGCGATCACGTCATCCTGCTGAGCTACCTCGACGTGGTGGTTCAAGGCTTCCTGCGCGAATTCGGCACCGATGGCGCGGCACGCTTCTTCGATACGACCGATGGCTGGGACACACCCATTCTCAACGACCGCGCCGCGCCGATCTACCCGCGTCACCAAACGCTGACGGAGGCGGAAACCACCGTGGTCGACCAGCATATGAACCGCCTGTCGGTGCAAATCAAACAACGCGAAGAAACCACCTTCGCAGCAAGGAACTTCTGAGGGCCGCAAGCACAGCCCCCAAACCTCCTTCATCCTTTTTCAAATACCCGCGGGGGTCCGGGGGCAGAGCCCCCGGTCACTCGGTCTGCTCAGCCGCGCGCCTTCACGTTCTGCAGCAACGGCATCACCTGCGCCATCTCCGGCCCGTGTTCTTGCCCCGTCAGCGCCAAACGCAGGGGCCGGAACAACCCGCGCCCCTTGCGGCCCGTGGCCTCTTTGACCGCGGCGGTCCAACTTGACCATGTGGTCTCATCAAACGGCATTTCCGGCAGCAGCAGCATCGCCTGCGCCACAAACTCGCGGTCTTCCTCGGCAATCACCGGCTCCGCCCCGTCGCGGAACATGGCCCACCATGGGCCCAGATCGTTTAACGTCGAGATATTCTCACGGGTGACCGCCCAGAACTGCGCGGCTTTATCCTCCGGCACGCCAATCGCGGCGATATCATCGGCCACGGCCTCAAGCGGCAGTTGCTGTAGGTAGCGCCCCGTCAGCGGGAAGAGGTCCTGCACGTCGAACTTGGTCGGAGCCGAGCCAAAGCGGTTGATATCAAACCCCTCGATCAATTGCGCCATGTCGTTGCGCAATTCCACCGGATCCGACGACCCCAACCGCGCCATCAGGCTCAAGAGCGCGAAGGGCTGCACCCCCTGCTCACGCAGATCGCGCAGGGCCAGTGTGCCCAGGCGTTTGCTCAGCGCCTCGCCCTGCGGACCGGTCAGCAGTGAGTGATGCGCAAAGGACGGCACGGCGCCATTGCCCAAGGCCTGCATGATCTGAATTTGCGTCGCAGTGTTGGTCACATGGTCCGAGCCGCGCACGACATGGGTTACGCCCATATCGGTGTCATCCACGACGCTCGCCAGCGTATAAAGGATTTGCCCATCGCCGCGGATCAGCACCGGATCGCTGACCGAGGCCGCGTCGATCGAGATATCGCCTAGAATACCGTCGTCCCACTCGATCCGTTGGTGGTCGAGCTTGAAACGCCAGACACCATCACCCCGCTCAGCACGCAGGGCGTTTTTCTCTTCGTCGCTGAGTTTCAGCGCAGCGCGGTCGTAGACCGGCGGCTTGCCCATATTGAGCTGCTTTTTCCGCTTGAGGTCCAGCTCCGTCGGCGTCTCGAAAGCCTCATAGAAACGGCCCTTTTCGCGCAGGTCTTCGGCGGCGGCGTGGTAGCGGTCCAGCCGCTCGGACTGCCGCTCAACCCGGTCCCATTCCAAGCCAAGCCACGTCAGGTCTTGCTTAATGCCGTCGACATATTCTTCCTTGCTGCGCTCGGGATCGGTGTCGTCAATGCGCAGGATAAAAGTGCCGCCTGCCTTGCGCGCGATGAGGTAGTTCATCAGCGCAGTGCGCAGGTTGCCCACGTGGATATAGCCAGTGGGGGACGGGGCGAAACGGGTAACGGTGGGGTTGGACATCTGGCGTACTCCTGTTGCGCGCGGGCTTGCCACAGGGCGCGGGCGTTGTCCAGTAAAGGCGGGGGTCAGCCGCCGTCTGCCGGGGTGCCGGTCGGCGCGGGCACGACCTCTGAGGTGTCTTCCTCGACACTTTGCTCAGGGGCCTCTTCTGCGGCGGCTCCTTCTCCACCGGCAGTTTCCGCCGGGGTCTCATCCGCAGACAGCGTCTGTTCCTCGGGTGCTTCTGCCTCGGCTTCCGGCGCTGCCTCAGCAGCCCCATCGCTCAACGCGCCGTTCTCCCAATCGCCCGAGGCTTCCTCGCCGCTGGCATAGCGCATGGTGCCGTTGCCTTGACGTTTGCCTGCTTTAAAGGTGCCTTCATAGACATCGCCATTGGCATAGGTCGCCACGCCCTGCCCTTCGATCTCCCCGTCGGTCCAGTCACCTTCGTAGACAAAGCCGCTGGCCATGGTGATCTTGCCTTTGCCATGGCGCTGGCCTTCGGCAAACTCGCCCTCATAGACAGTCCCATCGGGATAGGTCGCCTTGCCCTGCCCATGGCGCTGACCGTCCTGCCAGCCGCCTTCATAGCGATAGCCGTCGGCATAGGTCATCACCCCCTGGCCGTGGTTGCGGGCGTCTTTAAACGCGCCTTCATAGACCACACCGTTAGTATAGGTCGCGATACCTTCGCCTTCGATCACACCGGCGACCCATGCGCCTTCATAGGTAGAGCCATCGGGGTAGGTGATCTTGCCCGTGCCATCGGCCAAGTCATTGCGGAAGGTGCCGACATAGACCGAGCCGTCGGGATAGGTCACCTGCCCCTCGCCTTCGATCTGCCCGGCCACCCATGAGCCGGTGTAGACATAGCCATCGGTGCCGGTAAACGTGCCCTGCCCGTCGCGGCGGTCGTCTTTGAAGTCGCCCTCATAGACATCGCCATTCTCATAGGTGACCTTGCCCTTGCCCTCACGGCGGCCCGCCACCAACGTGCCTTCGTAAACATCGCCATTAGGCTGGGTCAGCGTGCCGGTGCCGTCGATCTGGCCGTCTTTCCACAGGCCGACATAAATCAGACCGTCGGGCATGGTCAGCGTGCCTTCGCCGCTGCGTTTGCCGGCTTCGATCTCGCCTTCATAGACCGCGCCATCGGGATAGGTGATCGTACCAACGCCCTGTTTGACGCCATCGACCCAATCGCCTTTGTATTCATAGCCACCGGGGCTTTGCATCACGCCCTTGCCGTGGTGTTTGGCGTTGCGGAACTCACCCTCATAGCGCACGCCATTGGCATAGATCGCCACGCCTTGGCCCATGATTGCGCCGGCTTCCCATTCGCCCTCATAGGTGCCGCCATCGGCAAAGGTGATCTTGCCCAGACCTTCGGGCTTGCCCTTGGCAAAGTTACCCTCATAGACCGATCCGTTTGGAAAACGTGCGACGCCTTCGCCCTTGATCTCGCCCTCGACCCACTCACCGGAATATTCATAACCATTGGGGAGCTTATAGGTGCCGCTGCCATGTTGAAGGCCGCCCTGAAAGGTGCCTTCATAGATGCCACCGTCGTCATATTCCTTGGTCAGCACCTGCCCGTCCTGCGCCGCGAGCGGCGAGGCCAGAAGGGCGATCAGACAGAGGGGCAGGCTGCGGTGCAACATGGGCGGAATTTCCCGATCTCGTTAGGTGTCATTTGCCCTGAGGTTACGGGTGATAGAGGACAGAGGCAACGTGTTTGCAGGACTGGCACGCCGGTTTCGGCCGATCCAACGCGGAGCATGCGCTGCGGCACGCAGGCGCACGGGGGTTTCGCCCCTGCGCCGATCTGCTACATCCGACAAACGCCAGCCAGCCCGGAGCCATGCTATGACACACCGCTTTCGCCTCACCCTTGGGCAATTGAACCCGACTGTCGGTGATTTGTCGGGAAATGCGGCACTGGCACGCAAAACGTGGGAAGCGGGCCGCGACGCGGGCGCGCAGATGGTTGCTCTGCCTGAGATGTTCCTGACCGGGCATGATGCCGAAAGGCTGCATCACAACCCTGCCTTTCAACGTGATGTACTGACTCATTTGAAAACGCTTGCTGAGCACTGCGCAGATGGCCCTGCACTGGCACTCGGCGCACCGTGGGTCGAGGGCATGCAGGTCTATAACGCCTACCTGATTTTGCAGGGCGGCAAGATCGCCCAGCGGGTGCTTCAACACAGCCTCGCGCCGCGCTCTCACTTTGACGCTGGCCCGATCAGCGGCCCCTATATGGTGAACGGGCTGCGGATCGGCTCTCCCATCGGCGCGGATGGCTGGGAAAGCGATGTGGCCGAAACACAAGCCGAGACCGGGGCCGAGTTCCTTTTGATCCCAAATGCCGCACCCCATCTACGCGGTGCGATGGACCGGCGGCTGAACCATATGGTCGCGCGGGTGATTGAGACTGAGCTGCCGCTGATCTACCTCAATATGACCGGCGGACGGGAAGAGCAGGTGTTTGATGGTGCTTCATTCGCGCTGAACCCCGGCGGCAGGCTGGCGCTGCAACTGCCCGCATTTGACGACGCCATCGCCCATGTCAATCTAGAGCGCGGCCCAGAGGGCTGGCAAATCGCGGCAGGCAGCTTCGCGCCCCAACCAGACGCGCCTGAACGAGACTACCGCGCGATGGTCGTGGGCCTGCGGGACCATGTTGCGAAAACGGGCTCCACTCAGGTGCTTATCGAACAGGCCGAAGGGAATGACGCCGCGCTGGCAACGGCCATTGCGCTGGATGCTTTGGGGCCAGAGAATGTTCGCCGGATTGCGATCCCTGAAGAGGGGCGCGTTCATTCCACGCTGCACGACAGTCTGGCCGCGCTTGGGGCGGGGGTAAGCACAGATGCTTTCGCGCCCAGTCTACGCGGTATGATGCTGCAGGTCTTGGCGGATGATGCGGGGGCACTGTTGATCACTCCACAGAATAAAACCGTCGCGACGATGGGGCCCGCGCCTGTCCCGAGGGACGATTTCAATCCTGTCAAAGACCTCTACCAGTCCGAGGTTCAGGCGCTTTGTCACTGGCGCAATGAAACCCACCGCGATTGGATGCAAGGGCCCGCAGATGCAGCATTGCCTGTGTTGGAACTCAGCCCGAAAGATAGCGCTCTGGACGGTATCCTGCGGATTCTTCTGGATGATAACGGCAGCGTGGATGATTGCGTAGCGGCCGGTTACGAAGGGCAGACCGCAGAAGAGGTCGCAGCGCAAATTGCCACCCGTCCGTCACAGAACAACCGGTCCGCCCCCGGCCCACGGCTCACGGCTGTGCGTGCGCCCTTTTGGAAAGCCTAGCATTGCCACCCGTCTGGCGACCGACGGAAATATCTTGTTGAAACGTTCAAGAAGGACTGAACAACAAGGATGGACCCAATGCAGACCTTCATAAAACGATGCATGACTATTTTTGCTTTAGCGGTCACCGCGATGACCGCCCTGCCGCAAACGGCCATGGCGCAAAGAGCTGTCGCTCAAGAAAACGACGGTCACTACTACAAGACAAAGACGGTAAACCAAAACGCCAAGGCTAAGGTAGAGAAGCAAAGCCACAAGGCCAAGGTGGTGAAACAGAACACCAAGAAGGTCACGAAACGGCACCATCAACATGATATCGGCCACCATTTCAGCAAAAAAGAAGTAGTCGTTATCAACAACTGGCGCACACGGGGCCTTCCCCAACCTCGCCGCGACGAAGTTTACATCGCGCATGACGACAGCATCTACCTCGCCGCAGCGGCAACGCTCCTAGTCAAGGCACTGATTGATTAAGACGTAAAGACATCAGTACCACCGACGCAGTCTCTGCATTATGCGCGTTTGGTCCGATAGCATAGCAGTGCGCGACCTCATAAGCCCGGAGATTAATCTCCGGGCCTTTTCTTTGCCCTGTGTCTGGGGCAAGCATGGGGCAGCAACCGCCGGGAGCCATCATGATCGCCGTCATTTTCGAAGTCTTCCCCCATCCCGACCGCCGTGCGGAATACCTCGATATTGCAGCCAAGATGCGCCCCCTGTTGGATGAGGTCGACGGCTTCATTTCGGTCGAGCGCTTCCAAAGCCTGACCAACCCCGAAAAGCTACTGTCGCTCTCTTTTTTCCGCGATGAAGAAGCGGTTAAGAACTGGCGCAAGCTGACCGCGCATCGCGGCGCGCAGGCGGCAGGGCGCGAGGGAATCTTCACCGACTATCACCTGCGCATTGCCCATGTGATCCGTGACTATGGCATGTTCGACCGCGCAGAGGCACCACAGGACAGTCAGGATATCCATCCGCCACGGCCTGTAGCCGAGGGCTAACCGGGCCTAGACCGTCTCTCCGGCCTCTAACCGCTGCAACCAGTTGCCCGCATCGCGCAAGATCGCCTCACGACGTTCTGCATCCATGCGGTCCCATGTCGCGTACATATTTCTCATGCGTGCATTGCTTTGAAACCGCTCGCGGTGACGGTCAAGGAAGTGCCAATAAAGCAGGTTGAAGGGGCAGGCTTTCTTTCCCGCCTTCGCGCTGACGCTATAGCTGCACCCTTTGCAGTAGTCCGACATGCGATTGATGTAAGCACCCGACGAGACATAGGGTTTCGAGGCGATGACTCCGCCATCTGCGAATTGGCTCATGCCCACCGTGTTGGGCGCTTCGACCCACTCATAGGCATCCGCGTAGACCTCCAGATACCATTCATGCACCTGATGCGGGTCGATCCCCGCCAGCAGGGCGAAATTGCCCGTCACCATCAATCGCTGAATATGGTGGGCATAGGCGTATTTCTGGGTCTGCCCGATGGCCTGACGCAGGCAATTCATCTGAGTATCGGCGCCCCAGTAAAAGGCGGGCAAGTCGCGGTCATGGCGCAGCACATTGCGCTCTACATACTCCGGTCCTTCAAGGAAATAGATGCCCCGGACGTATTCCCGCCATCCGAGGATCTGGCGGATGAACCCTTCGGCGGCGTTGATCGGCACAGCGCCCTCCTGCCACGCCTTTTCGGCGGCCCGGCAGACCTCCAACGGGTCTAACAGGCCGAGGTTAAGGTACGGGGAGATCAGCGCGTGAAAGAGATAGGGCTGATCCTGCAACATCGCGTCTTGGTAATCGCCGAACCATGGCAGGGCGTGGGCGATGAAATGCACCAAGACCTGCAGGGCCTCCTCGCGCGTTGTGGCAAAGTCAAAGGGATAGAGATCACCAAAATTGTCACCATAGCGCGTCTCTACAAGGTCAAGCACCGCTTGGGTCTCAGCATCAGGCGCAAAGCTGAGCGGCTCGGGGACGTCCAGCCCTTCTTTTGGTGGTTTGCGGTTGTCGTGGTCAAAATTCCACTTACCGCCAGCAGGGTCATCACCCTCCATCAGCAACCCGGTTTCGCGGCGCATCTCGCGATAGAAATACTCCATCCGCAGCGCTTTGCGCCCTGCGGCCCAATCCTCGAACCGTTTTCGGCTGGCGATAAAACGGTCATCCGGCACAAGCCGTGTGGGGATCGGCGCATCGGTCAGCGTGTTGAGCAGCCGCCACTCCCCCGGCTCGGTCGCGATTATCTCGCCCGCGCCGGTCTCCTCCGCCCGGCGGAGCAGCTCGCCGACGAGAGAGCCCGCGTTTTCGGGATCATCCAGCCGGGTATAGCGCAAGCTCCAACCGTCATCCTCCAACTTGCGGGCAAATTTGCGCATCGCGGCAAAGACCAGTGCGATTTTCTTGGGGTGGTGACGGACATATTCCGCCTCCTGCGCCACCTCGGCCATGACCACCACATCGCGCGCCTTATCGGCTTCGCGCAACGAGGATAGGTTGAGGGAAAGTTGATCCCCCAAGACCAGAACCAGACGGGTCACCACGGCACCGCCTTTCCGGCCCAGTCGAAGAACCCGCCGCTGTCGTCCGGAGTCAGCCCGTCGATTACCCGTAGAAGGTTGCCCGCGGCCTCACCCGGCGGCACTGCCGGATGGCGGCCAAGATACTTCTCGGTAAAGGGTGTTTCCACGGTGCCGGGATGCAGCGCGACGCAGATGCTTTGCGGATGGCTGCGGCTGAGTTCGATCGCGGCGGTATGCACGATTTGGTTCACCGCCGCCTTGGCGCTACGGTAGCTGATCCAGCCGCCCAAACGGTTGTCCCCGATGGAGCCGACTCGCGCCGAGAGCACGGCGAAAACCGCCCGCCTGTCGCGGGGCAAGAGCCGCCCCGCATGGCGCAGCACCAGCGCCGGGCCGACCGCGTTGAGCGCGAATTGATCCAGCATCGCCTTTTGCGTGATGGTCCGCAGCGACTTTTCCGGGGCTGCCCCGTCAATCTCCAAAGCGCCGGTGGCGACGATCACCGCGTCGAAGGGGCCGGTAAGCCCCTCCAGCGCGGAATTGACCGAAGCCTCATCCGTTACGTCAAACCCATCCGCCGCGCGCGACAGCGTGGTCACTTCCGCATCCCGCGCCCGCAAAGCCTCGCTCAGCGCCGCGCCGATCCCGCCGCTGGCCCCGATCACAAGCACCCGCGCACTCACGCCGCCGCGTCCTGCGGTATCGCTTTGTACTGCATCCTGAACTCCCTTGCTCATAGGCAGATAGGCGGCGCTGACGCGGGGGCAAACAAAAGCCGCAACACCCCCTTTCCATTTGAAAACGGGTGCGTATAACTATCCGCATGACACAGGCCGTCCATATCCCGACCCTGCCGCGCTGCTGCGCGGGCCTGCTGTGTGCCAACTTGCTGCACCTAATTCGCCTCTGAGCGTGCCCTTCGGCGCGCCCGCTCAGAGGGATGTGTCGCGCGCCAAGGATACCAGCAAAGAAAGAACCCAGGATGACCGATATGACGAAACAGGACCGTGTGCTGATTTTTGACACCACCTTGCGGGATGGCGAACAGTCCCCCGGGGCGACGATGACCCATGCCGAAAAGCTGGAGATCGCGCAGCTTTTGGATGAGATGGGCGTCGACATCATCGAAGCAGGCTTCCCCATCGCTTCCGAAGGCGATTTCAACGCGGTGAGCGAGATCGCCCGCCAGAGCCAGAACGCTGTGATCTGTGGCCTTGCCCGCGCGCAATTGGGCGATATCGACCGCTGTTGGGAGGCCGTGAAACACGCCCGCCAACCGCGCATCCACACCTTCATCGGCACCTCGCCCCTGCACCGCGCCATTCCGAACCTGACACAGGATGAGATGGCCGACCGTATCCATGAGACCGTGACCCATGCGCGCAACCTCTGTGACAACGTGCAATGGTCGCCAATGGATGCCACGCGGACCGAGCTTGATTACCTCTACCGCGTGGTCGAGATCGCCATCAAAGCCGGGGCCACTACGATCAACATCCCCGATACCGTGGGCTACACCGCCCCGCGCGAAAGCGCCGATCTGATCGCCAAACTGCTCGAAAACGTGCCCGGCGCGGATGAGATCATCTTTGCCACCCACTGCCACAACGACCTCGGCATGGCGACGGCCAACAGCCTTGCCGCTGTCGAGGCCGGGGCGCGCCAGGTGGAATGCACCATCAACGGTCTGGGGGAACGCGCGGGCAACACGGCGCTCGAAGAGGTCGTCATGGCGCTCAAGGTGCGCAATGACATCATGCCTTACGAGACGCGCATCGACAGCCGCAAGATCATGAACATCTCGCGCCGGGTCGCTGCTGTCTCGGGCTTCGCGGTACAATTCAACAAGGCCATCGTCGGCAAGAACGCCTTTGCCCATGAGAGCGGCATCCACCAAGACGGCATGCTGAAGAACGCCGAGACCTTCGAGATCATGCGCCCCGAGGACGTGGGTCTCACCGAGACCAATATCGTCATGGGCAAGCATTCGGGCCGCGCCGCGCTGCGTTCCAAGCTCGAAGACCTCGGGTTTGAACTAGGCGATAACCAGCTCAAGGACGTTTTCGTGCGGTTCAAGGAATTGGCCGACCGTAAAAAGGAAATCTACGAGGATGACCTGATCGCGCTGATGCGCACCGCGACCGACCCTGAAGAAGACCGCATTCGCCTGAAATCCCTCAAGGTCGTTTGCGGCACCGATGGCCCACAGACCGCCGATATGGTGCTGGAGATCGATGGTGCGGAGCAGACCACCAACCAAACGGGCGATGGCCCCGTCGATGCGGCGTTCAACTGCATCAAGGCGCTGGTGCCGCATTCCGCGCGCTTGCAGCTTTATCAGGTGCATGCGGTGACCGAGGGCACCGATGCGCAGGCGACGGTTTCCGTGCGGATGGAGGAAGAGGGCCGGATCGTGACCGGTCAGTCGGCGGATACCGATACCGTGGTGGCGAGTGTGCGGGCGTATATCCATGCGTTGAACCGTCTGTTGGTGCGGCGTGAGAAGGGCGGCACCGACAAGCGCGAGATCAATTATAAAGATGTGAGTTGATGCGGAGGGCGGGGGAAACCCCGCCCTTTTTATTTGCGGAGGGGTATTACCCCAAACCTTCGCCTCATTGAACGGCTAAAGCTGTAGATCGAGGGCCAGCGCCTGCCCGCGGGTCGGCGATCCAACGCTACGTTGGTGCCACTTTATGGTGCAGCCGTGATGTGCGTCCTCTAGGTCACACCCAGCCTTACCAAATCGCCTACCCGTCCGGGCGGGCAGGCGATGGCCCGGCGCCTGCGGCTTGATTCCGGGCCCGGTGTCACTTCAATAAGGGTTCTTCGCCCCGCGATCCGTGCTCAGCGACGCCTGCCCCCGCTCCACGATCTTCACGACCGCATCCGCCAGATGCTGCCGCTGAATATGATCATCCCCCGCCGCCACGCGCAACTTGTGCGCCTCCAGCATCACCTCGGCATGGCTCGACCCACGCGGCGGGATAAAGGTGTAGCAGGCCAGTTCAATCAACTGCCCCAACGGATCCTTGAAATAGATCGAATGCATGAAGCCGCGATCCTTGACCCCCGAATGCCCGATGCCCCGCACCTCCAACCGCGCTGGCACCTGATCGAACATCGCGCGATCCACCTCAAAGGCCAGATGATGCACGCAGCCCGGGTCCATCGGCGTGCGGTTGTGCACCCGCTTGCGGTTCTCATTCGTAAAGATCGTGATCAGCCGCCCATCGCCGGGATCGAAATACAAATGCCCTTCATCCGGGTCATCCAGATTGGGCTGATCAAAGATGAAAGGCATTCCCAAAACCCCTTCCCAAAAGTCGATCGAGCTTTGCCGGTCGGCCCCGGTAAGAGTGATGTGATGCACCCCGAGTGTCTGGATTTTCTGCATGATATCGCCCACCTTTGTCTGAACCGCGCCCTGAAAGGACCACTCTATAATAGCGCGGCGGCAATATCGCGCCACCTTTGCGGTCTTGCCCCTTTCACCCTGACCCCGTGCGCCCTATAAGAGCCAGTAGCCCGCGCGTGGACCCATGCTGGCGGGCCTGTTCGAATATTTGCAAGGCTCCGCTACTGTTATGTCCATCCTCGATCAATTCCGCGGCCTGTTCTCCTCCGATATGGCGATCGACCTCGGCACCGCGAACACGCTGGTATACGTCAAGGGCAAGGGCATCGTGCTGAGCGAACCTTCGGTTGTCGCCTATCACGTCAAGGATGGCGTCAAGAAAGTGCTGGCCGTGGGCGAAGACGCCAAGCTGATGCTGGGCCGGACACCAGGCAGCATTGAGGCGATCCGCCCAATGCGCGAGGGTGTCATTGCTGACTTCGACACCGCCGAAGAGATGATCAAGCACTTCATCCGTAAGGTGCACAAGCGCTCGACTTTCTCGAAGCCTAAGATCATCGTTTGCGTGCCCCATGGCGCGACCCCAGTGGAAAAACGCGCGATCCGCCAGTCGGTGCTCTCGGCCGGCGCGCGCCGCGCCGGACTGATCGCGGAGCCCATCGCCGCTGCCATCGGTGCGGGGATGCCGATCACCGATCCAACCGGTAACATGGTCGTCGACATCGGCGGCGGTACCACCGAGGTGGCGGTGCTGTCTCTGGGCGACATCGTCTATGCCCGCTCTGTCCGCGTCGGCGGTGACCGCATGGACGAAGGCATCATCAGCTACCTGCGCCGCCAGCAGAACCTGCTGATCGGTGAGACGACTGCCGAGCGGGTGAAAACCTCTATCGGCACCGCGCGGATGCCCGACGACGGGCGCGGCACCTCAATGCAGATCCGGGGCCGTGACCTGCTGAATGGTGTCCCGAAAGAGATCGAAGTCACCCAGGCCCAGATTGCCGAGGCGCTGGCCGAGCCGGTGCAGCAAATTTGCGAAGCGGTGATGACCGCGCTGGAAACCACCCCGCCGGATCTGGCCGCCGACATCGTCGACCGGGGCGTCATGCTCACGGGCGGCGGTGCGCTGCTGGGTGATCTTGATCTAGCGCTGCGTGAACAGACGGGCCTTGCGATCTCGGTCGCGGATGAGCCGCTCAACTGCGTGGCCCTCGGCACCGGCAAGGCGCTGGAATACGAGAAACAGCTGCGCCACGCGATCGACTACGACAGTTAACACTGGCAAGTTAGCCAGACCCGGCACGCGGCGACACCGCCCCGCCTGACCGGGTGGGAGTTTCGGCACAGATGCCCAAAGACCGTTCCAGTTCCAGCGATTTCACCGGCCCCTTGCGCCGGTTGCTGCTGTCTGTGCTGGTGCTGGCGCTGATCGGAATTTTCCTGCTCTGGCGGATCGACAGCCCCCGCGTTGAACGCTTCCGCGCGCAGGTGACGGATCGTTTCGTGCCCAACCTCGACTGGGCCATGGCCCCAGTGACCGGCACGATTAACCTGCTGCGCGATTTCCAGAGCTACCAACGTCTGAGCGAGCAGAACCGAGAGCTGCGCTCGGAATTGCGTCAGATGCAGGCGTGGAAAGAGGCGGCCCTTCAGCTTGAGCAAGAGAACGCCCGCCTGCTGGACCTTAACAACGTGCGGCTTGACCCGCGGCTTACCTTCATCACCGGCACCGTGCTGGCCGACAGCGGCTCGCCCTATCGCCAATCTGTGCTGCTGAACGTCGGCGCGCGCGACGGGCTGGTCGAGGGATGGGCGACGATGGATGGCATCGGGCTTGTGGGCCGCATCGCGGGCGTGGGCAAGAACACCGCCCGCGTGATCCTCCTAACCGACGCTTCCAGCCGCATTCCGGCGACGATCCAGCCTTCGGGCCAACGTGCCATTGTGGCGGGAGACAACAGCGCTGCGCCGCCGCTGGATTTCATCGAGAACCGCGAGTTGGTGCGCCCCGGTGATCGTGTCATCAGTTCGGGCGATGGCGGGGTTTTTCCGGCGGGCATCCTGATTGGCCAAGTTGCCGCAGACCCCGGTGGGCGGCTGCGGGTACGGCTTGCTGCGGATTACGAGCGGCTGGAGTTCCTGCGGGTTCTGCGCCACCACGGCAACGAAGCCGTGCCTGATACCGCGCATGTTATCACCTCTGATGGTCCCTTGGCCGAACCGGCCGCCCCCGTGGGACTAGATCAATGACCGATCTGTCGCGCAGCCGCCTGTGGCTTATGCGCATGGGCTTTGTCGCCTTGGGGTTGGTGATCTTGTTCTTTCACCTGCTGCCGCTAGAGACGACACCGCGTGGCTGGGCCGGGCCGGACCTGCTGCTTGGCTTTGCCTGCGCATGGGGGCTGCGGCGACCTGAATATGTGCCTGCCCTGTTTCTGGCGCTGGTCTTTCTGCTGGCGGACCTACTGCTCCAACGCCCGCCGGGCCTTTGGGCCGTCTTGGCGCTAATCGGGGTTGAAAACCTTAAATCGCGGGGGCGACACCTGCGCGATGCAAGCTTTGCCGCCGAATGGCTGACCGTGGCCGTGATTCTAACCATGATCATCTTTGCCAATCGCATCCTTCTGAGTCTCGCCCTTATCCCCACGCCTGCTATGACTCTCAGCCTCACGGAATTGGCACTGACAACGCTCGCTTATCCGCTGCTTGTGGCGGTGACACATGGTATCATGGGCGTGCGCAAGACCGCACCGGGCGATCTTGATGCGCATGGGAAACGGGTGTGATCGGAGGCCGATAAGATGAGACGCAACCGCGCCGACAATGATGCAAACCACACGCGCTTGACCCGCCGCGCTGCCCTGTTGGGGGGCGCACAACTGCTGTTCATGGGCGGACTGGCCGCCCGAATGCGCTATTTGCAGGTCGATCAAGCCGACCAGTTCCGCCTGCTGGCAGAAGAGAACCGAATCAACATCCGCCTGATCCCGCCGGCCCGGGGCGAGATATTTGACCGCAACGGCGTGCAGCTTGCCGATAACGTCCCCTCATACCGCATCGTCATGGTGCGCGAAGATGCAGGCGACGTGGCGGCGGTGATGGAGCGTTTGGCCCAAGTCATTGAGATCGACGACGAGACCCGCGAGCGTGCGATGGCCGAAATGGCCCGCTCTGCCCCGTTCCTGCCGGTCACCATCGTTGATGACGTCAGTTGGGAGGTCGTGAGCAAGGTCAGCGTCAACGCCCCTGCCCTGCCCGGTGTCACGCCCGAAGTGGGCTTAACCCGCGTCTACCCGCGCGGTGCTGATTTTGCGCATGTGGTGGGCCGCGTGGGCCGGGTAAGCCAAGCGGACCTTGATGCGCTGGAAGACCCCGATCAGGTGCTGCGCATTCCCCGTTTCCAGATCGGCAAGATCAATGTCGAGGCCCGCGCCGAAAGCCTGCTGCGCGGCTCTGCGGGGACAAAACATGTCGAGGTGAACGCCACTGGCCGGGTGATGCGCGAACTTGAGCGCCGCGAAGGTCAGGCCGGGGCGGACCTACAACTGACCGTGGATGCCAACCTGCAACGCTATGTGCAGGCCCGTTTGGGTGACGAAAGCGCTGCCGTGGTAATTATTGACTGTGAAAACGGCGATCTGGCAGCGCTGGCCTCGGCGCCCAGCTATGATCCGAACCTCTTTATCGGCGGCATTTCATCGGCGGACTACAACCCGCTGCTGAATTCCAAATACCGGCCCTTGGTGAACAAACCCGTGCAGGGCACTTATCCGCCGGGCTCGACCTTCAAAATGATCGTAGCGCTTGCCGCCATCGAAGACGGTATCGTCACCCCTGAAGACACGGCCTATTGCCCCGGCCATCTTGAGGTCGCGGGGCGGCGTTTCCACTGCTGGAAGCGTGCAGGCCACGGCTGGGTCGATCTGCAAGACTCGCTCAAACACTCATGCGACGTTTATTACTATGACCTCGCGGTGAAGGTCGGGATTGAAAAGATCACCGCCATGGCGAACCGCTTTGGCTTGGGGATTAAACATGATCTGGCGCTGTCTTCGGTTGCGGGCGGGCTTGCGCCCACAAAACAGTGGAAACGCTCGGCCCGGGGTGAAGATTGGGTCGTGGGCGACACAGTCAACGCCTCTATCGGGCAGGGTTTCACCCTGTCCTCCCCGCTGCAACTGGCAGTGATGAGCGCGCGGATTGCCACGGGGCGCGCGGTGACGCCGCGGCTGATTAAATCCATCGACGGGGTGGAGCAGCCCAGCGGCGCGGGCGAGCCAATGGGCCTGAACGAGAACAACCTGCGTCAATTGCGCAAGGCGATGTACGACGTGGTCAACGACCGCCGCGGCACCGGCTATCGCAGCCGGATTATCGACGACACCATGCGCATGGCGGGCAAGACTGGCACCAGTCAGGTGCGCAACATCACCGCCGCCGAGCGCGCCCGAGGCGTGACCAGCAACGCCGACCTGCCGTGGGAACGCCGCGACCACGCGCTTTTTGTGTGCTTTGCGCCCTATGACAAACCCAAATACGCGGCCTGCGTGTTGGTGGAGCACGGCGGCGGCGGCTCGACCGCGGCGGCGCCGATTGCCCGCGATGTGATGTTGCAGGCCATGGCCGGGGGCGAGCCGCCGCTGGAAGCCTACCCCAAGTCTGACCGGGGCCGCATCGCCACCCAACAAGAAGAGCTGCGCAATACCGCCCCAGAAACCGCCGCCAGCGCGGAAGGGGATGATCAGGCATGAGCTATCTTGAACATACGGTCAAATCCGTCCCCACGGGCCTGCGCAAAATCCTGTTTATGAACTGGCCGCTGGCGATCCTGTTGGCCAGTGTCGCGGGCGTTGGTTTTTTGATGCTCTACTCAGTCGCGGGCGGTTCCTTCAACCCTTGGGCTGAGCCGCAGATGAAGCGGTTTGGCATTGGCATGGCAATCATGTTCACCGTGGCGATGGTGCCGATCTGGCTCTGGC
Source organism: Sulfitobacter sp. SH24 (assembly GCF_965641895.1). Taxonomy (NCBI): domain Bacteria; kingdom Pseudomonadati; phylum Pseudomonadota; class Alphaproteobacteria; order Rhodobacterales; family Roseobacteraceae; genus Sulfitobacter; species Sulfitobacter sp. SH24. Next base: position 431,578 of record NZ_OZ282575.1, on the reverse strand, counting down.
GCAACCTATCGGGGGTAGCCTATGGAGCGACGCTGGTGCTGCTCGTCGCGGTGGAATTATTTGGCTCTGTCGGCATGGGCGCACAGCGCTGGATCGACATCGGCTTTATGCGGCTGCAACCTTCGGAGTTGATGAAAATCACGTTGGTGGTGTTTCTGGCCGCCTATTACGACTGGCTGCCGGTTAAAAAGGTGTCACGCCCTTTCTGGGTGCTGTTGCCGATCTTGATCATCGTCGTGCCAACCGCGCTGGTACTAAAGCAGCCCGATCTGGGCACGTCGATCCTGCTGCTTACGGCGGGGGGCGGGCTGATGTTTCTCGCCGGAGTGCACTGGGCCTATTTCGCTGCCGTCATTACGGCGGCCATTGGGTTGGTCACAGCCGTCTTTCAATCGCGCGGCACGCCGTGGCAATTGCTGAAAGATTACCAATACCGCCGCATTGATACGTTCCTTGATCCCAGTCAGGATCCGCTCGGGGCGGGGTATCACATCACACAATCTAAGATCGCGCTTGGCTCTGGCGGTTGGTCGGGGCGCGGTTATATGCAGGGCACGCAGTCGCGGCTGAACTTCCTGCCCGAAAAACATACCGACTTTATCTTTACCACATTGGCCGAAGAATTCGGCTTTGTCGGGGGCGTATCGCTCTTGTGTCTTTATGCGCTGATCATCCTGTTCTGCGTGGTCTCTGCGGTCAAGAACAAGGACCGTTTTGCAAGCCTGCTGACCTTGGGCATCGCGCTTAATTTCTTTCTCTTTTTCGCCGTTAACATGTCGATGGTTATGGGGCTTGCCCCGGTGGTGGGCGTGCCGCTACCGATGGTCAGCTATGGTGGTTCTGCCATGCTGGTGCTGCTCTTGGCCTTCGGCTTTGTTCAGTCGGCGCATGTTCATAGACCGAGGTAACTCATGACGATCAACATTCTCTTCGCCGCCAAAGCCGAACGCTGGGACGGCTATGAACAGCCTTTGAACGAAGCGCTGCGCAAGGCACTGCCGGGGCAGGATTTCACGCTGGCCACTGACCTGCCGCCCGAAGAGGTCGACTATATCGTCTACGCCCCCAATAGCGACTTGCAGGACTTCATCCCCTACACTCGCGCCAAGGCAGTGCTGAACCTCTGGGCCGGGGTAGAGGCGATCACCGGCAACGAGACATTGAAAATCCCGCTGACGCGGATGGTTGACTTCGGCCTGACCCACGGCATGGTCGAATGGTGCACGGGCCATGTGCTGCGCCACCATCTGGGGATGGATACCGACATCCTGCGCGGAGATACCAAATGGGAGCCGCGCACCCCGCCCTTGGCGCGCGAGCGCAGCGTCGCGGTGCTGGGCATCGGTGCGCTTGGGCAGGCCGTGGCCGAGGCGTTGGTGGGACTGGGCTTTGACGTGACCGGCTGGTCGCGCAGTGAGAAGCAGATTGAGGGCGTCCGCTGCCTGCATGGTGATGATGGTCTGACCGAGGCATTGAAGGGCGCCGAGATCGCCGTGCTGCTGATGCCCGATACCCCCGCCACGCAGAACGTGCTGAACGCCGAAACACTGGCGCAGATGCCCAAGGGGGCTTTCATCATCAACCCCGGTCGCGGGCCGCTGATTGACGATGACGCCCTGCTTGACGCGCTTGATAGCGGCCAGATCGCCCATGCGACGCTTGATGTCTTCCGGATAGAGCCGCTGCCCGAGGATCACCCCTATTGGGCGCATCCGCATGTTACCGTGACCCCGCATATCGCCGCCGCGACGCGCAATGATACGGCCTCGGAGGTGATTGCCGAAAACATTCGCCGCAGCGAGGCTGGTGAGCCGCTGCTGCATGTCGTGGACCGCGACCGGGGGTACTGACCCCCGGCCCCGGTTTTCGCTCTAGGCGGCCAGCCCACGTCCTTTGAGCAGCGCTTCGATTCCCGGCAAACGCCCCCGGAACGCCGTGTAAAGCTCTGCCGGATCACGGCTGCCGCCGGTCGAGAGGATGTGGGTTTCCAACGCCTCAGCGCGCTCGGCATCGAAGGCGCCACCCGCTTCCTCGAAGGCGGCGAAAGCGTCGGCGTCCATCACCTCAGACCACATGTAGCTGTAGTAGGCGCTGGAATAGCCGTCTCCGGCGAAGACATGCGCGAACTGCGGCGTGGCGTGGCGCATCCGGATCGCTTGCGGCATGCCGATGCTGCTGAGCACCTCGGCCTGTCGCGCCATCGGATCAGCCGGTGCCTCGCCATCGTGAAACTCCAGATCGACCAGCGCCGAGGCGATATATTCAACTGTCTGGAACCCCATGTCGAATGTCGCGGCGGCCAACACCTTCTCCAACATCTCACGCGGCATCGCCTCGCCCGTGCGGGCGTGAGTGGCGAATTTCTCCAGCACTTCGGGCTGATCCAGCCAATGCTCGTAAAGCTGGCTTGGCAGTTCCACGAAGTCCCGTGCGACCGAGGTACCGCTGACGCTTTCATAGGTCACGTCCGACAACATCTGGTGCAACGCGTGGCCGAACTCATGAAACAACGTCCGCGCGTCGTCATAGGACAAGAGCGCCGGGTCGCCCTTGGCGAAATTGCAGACGTTGATGACCACAGGTGCCTGTTCGCGGGGGAACTTCGCCTGAGCCCGCATCGCCGAACACCATGCGCCCGAGCGCTTAGAGCCGCGCGCGAAATAATCCCCGATGAAAACCGCCACATGCTTGCCGTTCCGGGTCACCTCCCATGCCCGGCAATCAGGGTGGTAGAGCGGCACGTCGAGGGCTGCGAACTCCAGCCCGAACAACCGGTTGGCACAGTCGAAGGCCGCGTCGATCATCCGGTCGAGCTGAAAATAGGGTTTCAGCGCCGCCTCATCGAGGTCATGCTCTGCCGCGCGGCGTTTCTCGGCGTAGTAGCGCCAGTCCCACGGTTCCAACGCGCCATTCACCCCGTCCTCACGCATCAGCGCAGTCAGCACCTCGGCATCGGCGTCGGCTTGCGCCTTGGCGGGTTTCCAGACCGACATCAGCAGATCGCGCACTGCCGCTGGCGTCTTAGCCATTTCCGTTTCCAGCTTGTAGGACGCGAAGTTGTCATAGCCGAGCAAGGTTGCGCGTTCTTTGCGTAGCGCCAAAGTCTCAGCCGCGATGGCGCGGTTGTCGGTCTCACCACCATTGGCCCCGCGCGCCTCCCATGCGCGAAACGCCTTCTCGCGCAGATCACGCCGGTCAGAGAACTGCAAGAAAGGCACAATCAGCGAGCGCGAGAGCGTGACCACCGGGCCGTCTGCGCCCTTTTCCTCCCCCGCCGCGCGGGCGGTGTCGATCACAAAGTCAGGCAGGCCGGTGAGGTCGCCCTCATCCAGCGGCATGAACCATGCGCGCTCATCCGCCAACAGGTTTTGCGTGAACTGCGTACCCAATACCGCAAGCCGCGCCTTGATCTCTTTCATGCGTTCCGCAGCATCGCCTGTCAGCGCCGCACCGGCGCGGACAAAGCCACGGTGGGACAGCATCAAAACCCGCGCCTGTTCTTGGGTCAGGTCTAGCGCGTCCCGCGCCTCCCAGACGGCCGCGATCCGCGCGAACAGCGCCTCATTGCCAGAGATGGCAGATTGATGCGCAGCCAGTTCGGGCGAGAAATCACGCTGCAACGCCTCGCGCGCCGGGTTGCTATCGGCCCCTGCGACGGTGAAGAACACACTCAGCACCTTGTCGAGCGCTTGGCCCGAGACCTCTAACGCCTCAACCGTATTGGCGAAGGTGGGCGCGTCGGGGTTGCTGGCGATGGCGTCGATCTCGGCCCGATGGGCGGCCAGCGCCTCTTGCAATGCGGAGGTAAAATCGTCATCGGAAATACGGTCAAAGGGGGCGATGCCGAAGGGTGTATCCCACTCGGCGAGCAGCGGATTTGTCATGAAAGTCTCCTTTCCACCCTAAATGGGGGGAGCCTGAGAGACTTGCAATCACCCGCCGCAGGTTTCGCAGCCCTCGCGCCGGGTAAGGGCAATCTGGCGGTTCTCCCCGTACAGCCCGTCATAGATCATCATCTGCCCGCGCAGCACGCTACCCGCACCGGTAATCACCTTAACCGCCTCTAGTGCCATCATCGTGCCGATCACACCCGGCAGCGGACCGATTACCCCGGCCTCGGCACAAGAGGGGGCCAGATGGGCGGCAGGGGCCTTAGGGAAGATACAACGATAGCAAGGCGCGCCGCGCGCGGGATCAAAGACGCTAAGCTGCCCTTCCCATTGGCTCAGCGCGCCTGATATCAACGGCACGCCTGCCGCGACGCAAGCGGCGTTGACGCGGTAGCGGGTGTCGAAATTGTCGGTGCCGTCGAGCACTAGGTCATAGTCGGCCACCAGTTCGGCGGCGATCTCGTCAGTCAGGCGGCGGTGATAAGGGCGCACGGTAATATGCGGGTTTTGGGCGGTCATCTCTGCTTGGGCCGAGAACACCTTGGGCGTGCCGATGGCTGCGTCCTTGTGGATTACCTGCCGTTGCAGATTGGCGTTTTCCACTTCGTCATCGTCGATCACCCCGATGGTGCCAACACCCGCCGCAGCAAGATATTGCAGCGCAGGCGCACCAAGCCCGCCTGCCCCGACAACCAGCACCTTGGCGTTCTTCAATGCCTTCTGCCCGGCGCCGCCAACCTCACGCAATACGATATGACGCGCATAGCGGTTGAGTTCACTGTCGGAAAAACTATCCGTGGCTGGGGTCTCAGGTTCCGGATTGGCACGGGCGCGCAGGGTGTTCAGCCCCTGCCGATAAAGAACCACCAAGACCGCAAAGCCCCCCAGCAGCAGCCAAGGTGCGGCGCTGCCGCCCGTGGACAGTCGCAACGGGTGATCTGCTGGGAAGACCAGATGCAGCGCCACCAAGGCCACATACATCACCGCGATCAGCCCCGCACGCAGCCCGCGCGGAATGCCCAGCACGCCGCCACCGAACCAAAGGGCGGAGGCAATAATCAGAACCGCCAACATCAGGCCACCCCGGTGGAGCCGAAACCGCCCGCACCACGGGATGTTGCAGTGAGGTTATCAACCAAATCGAACCCCGCTTGCACCACCGGTGCAACCACCATCTGCGCCACACGCGCCCCATGTTCCACCGTGAATGCCTCAGTCCCCGTGTTGCCAAGGATCACCCCAACCACACCGCGATAATCACTATCGATGGTGCCGGGGCTGTTGATCAGCGTGATCCCATGTTTCAGCGCCAGCCCAGAGCGGGGCCGGACCTGCACCTCAAACCCCTGCGGGATTGCCATATGCAAACCGGTTGAAATCAGCGCACGCGCGCCGGGGGCCAACGTAACTGCGCCGCCGGGCAGGTTCGCGCGTAGATCGGCCCCCGCAGCGCCAGCGCTTTCATAGCTGGGCAGCGGCAAGTTTTGGTCTGCGTCTTCGGCCCAGCGAAGTTTGATCGTGGTCATAATCTCTCCTCAGGCCAGCGCGGCGGCGATACGTTTGGCCAACCGCGCGGCCACCGCATCTTTTCCCATACGCGGCCAATCCTCGGCACCGTCATCGGTGATAAGCGTCACGGCATTCTCAGTCCCGCCCATGATCCCGGTGCCGGGAGAAACGTCATTGGCCACGATCCAATCGCAACCTTTGCGCGCGCGTTTGGCGGTGGCATGGGCCAGCACGTCATTGGTCTCGGCGGCGAAGCCGACCACAAGCGCCGGACGACCTTCGGTGCGTTGGCTTATGGTTTTTAGGATGTCGGGGTTTTCAGCGAAGGACAACGTCGGCAACCCGTCCTTGGATTTCTTGAGCTTGCGGTCGCTTGTCCCTTCAACGTGCCAATCAGCCACCGCTGCTGCAAAAACACCGGCATCGGCAGGCAAGGCAGCCTCGACCGCTTCCATCATCTCTTGTGCCGTTTGGATTAGCACCACTTTGACGCCTTCCGGCGGAGGCACCTCTGCCGGTCCGGTGACAAACACCACCTCGGCCCCCATTGCCGCCAGCGCCCTTGCGATCGCCGTGCCCTGCGCGCCGGAAGAGCGGTTGGCGATATAGCGCACTGGATCAATTGGCTCATGCGTGGGGCCCGACGTGACGACGATGCGCTTGCCCTTCAGCGGCCCGTCCGCCAGATGCGCCTCAACTGCGCTGACAATCTCAAGCGGTTCGGCCATGCGTCCCGGGCCAAATTCACCGCAGGCCATATCGCCATCATTTGGGCCGACCATCGCAATGCCATCGCCCCGCAAGGTAGCAATGTTGCGCTGCGTCGCGGGGTGCTGCCACATGCGCACGTTCATCGCAGGCGCAAGCAGAACGGGCGTGTCAGTGGCGAGGAGTAGCGTAGACGCCAGATCATTCGCTGACCCCTGCGCCATCTTAGCTATCAGATCGGCGGTGGCCGGGGCCACGACCAACAGATCAGCAGCGCGGCTGAGTTGGATATGGCCCATTTCGGCCTCATCCCCGAGGTCAAAAAGATCGCGAAACACCTTCACGCCAGTCAGCGCGGAAACCGACAGCGGAGTCACGAACTCTTCGCCTGCGCGGGTCAACACCGGGGTCACTTTCGCCCCACGCTCCCGCAGGCGGCGGATCAGATCGAGTGATTTATAGGCGGCGATGCCGCCCCCGATGATCAGCAAAATATGTTTGCCCGACAGCATAAAGGCCCCCCGATTGCATTCGGGAGACCTTAATCCGGCCAGCAGCAATCTGCCAGCCCCAGTGGTGTCAGAGCTGCGGCTCAGGCCAAGAAAGCAAAGACCTCACGCGATTGCATTTCCAGCGACTTGCGCATCTTGCCAAAGGCGGCAGCTTCTAACTGACGCACCCGCTCTTTGCTGAGGCTCAACTCATCACCAAGGCTTTCCAAGGTGCGCGAAGGATCACGCAGTTTGCGTTCGCGGACGATGAACTGCTCACGCTCCGAAAGCCCCTGCATCGCCGTCAGCAACCAGTTCCGCAATTGGGCTGTGTCGTGCTCTTCCTCAACACGCTCAGCTGCCTGTGCGCTTTCATCGGCCAGCGCTTCGATCCACTCGCGGCCTTCATCTTCGGCAGATTGGGTCGCGTTCAGCGAATAATCAGAACCCGACAGACGCCCTTCCATCATTTCGACATCGTGCAACGGCACGCCAATTTCGGTGGAAATCATCTGGCGCAGCTGGTGCTTGTCCAGCGTCTCACCCACAGCAGAAGCCTCACGCTCAAGACGGGCCTGCACCCGGCGCATGTTGAAAAACAGCGACTTTTGCGAGGAGGTCGAGCCGGTCCGCACCATCGACCAATTGCGCATCACATGATCCTGAATGCTCGCCTTGATCCACCAAACCGCATAGGTCGAGAAACGCACTCCCCGGTCGGGGTCGAATTTATCGGCGGCCTTCATCAGGCCCAGACCCGCCTCTTGGATCAGGTCGTTCATCGGGGCACCGTAGCGCTTGAATTTGCCGGCCATGGAAATGGCAAGGCGCATGTAGGCGGTAATCAAACGGTGCAGCGCGGCCTCGTCCCGCTGGTCACGCCACGCATAGGCCAATCGAAGCTCTGTATCGGCATCGAGCAACTCGGCCTTCATAGCGGTGCGGGTAAGTGAGAATTCGCGTGCGGTTTGCAATGACATTTTGGATATCCCCCTAAGAGCATGGCTTGGCTTGTTATGCGCCGTTGAGAGAGATACGCAGAGCTATGCCATTTGGTTCAAATATTTGGTGAGAAGATGTTGCCAAGAAATACCTTTGCCCTAGGCGGCGCGGCTTCGGGGAAGTCAGAATGGGCAGAAGAGCTTGTAAATTCGTGTGGTCTTCCAAAGACTTACTTCGCCACCGGGCGCATCTGGGATGACGAAGTTCAAGAACGTGTGAACAAGCATCAATCAAGACGAGATGCAGGGTGGCGCACTGTCGAATGCCCGCTTGATCTGACGGAACCCTTGGCGAAACTGCCTGCTGGCGAAATCGCGCTGATTGACTGTGCAACCATGTGGCTTAGCAATCATTTGATGGAAGGCAGCGATTTGGATGCGGCCCAGGCGGCGCTTTTGGCGGCCTTGCGCGACTGTTCGGCGCATTGGGTCATCGTCTCTAACGAGGTCGGTCAGGGGATCGTGCCCGATAACGCCATGGCCCGCCAATTCCGCGAGGCACAGGGCCGATTGAACATCGCATTGGCCGCAGAGGCAGAGACGGTCGTACAGGTCGTTGTCGGCTTGCCACAACTGTTGAAAGGCGAAATGCCATGACCACTTGGCACTGGGTGCGCCACGGGCCAACACATGAGAAAAACTTCGTCGGCTGGCGCGATGTGCCCGCTGACCTGTCTGATGCGCCGCGACTGGCGCGGCTGAATTTGCATTTACCTGATGACGCGCTCCTGCTGTCCTCTGATCTGATCCGCGCCGCCCATACTGCGGATGCCTTAGAACAGCCCGCGCGCCGCCGCCTGCCCCATGAACCTGATCTACGCGAATTGCATTTCGGTGCATGGGACGGGATGCATTTTTCCGAAGTTGCCGCCCGCGACCCTGACCTCAGCCGTGCCTATTGGGAAACGCCCGGTGATGTCGTCGCGCCGGAGGGCGAAAGCTGGAACCAGACCAAAGCCCGCGTCGATCGGGTGGTCGCAAGGATCAACGCCGCCTACCCGCAAGCGCATGTGATTGCCGTGGCACATTTTGGCGTGATCCTGACGCAAGTTCAGCAAGCTCAAGGCGGCGGTCCTCTTGAGGCGATGGCCCATAAAATCGACAATCTCTCCGTCACGCGTTTGGTGCATGATAGCGGCAATTGGCAGATCAAAGCGGTCAATCACACGCCATAGCAAGCTTGGACCGTACAAAGCGCTTTGCTTGACCGCCTGCTTCCGAGTATTTTCCGCCTATGACATATGATCTTTATATCGGCGATCGCACCTTCTCTAGCTGGTCCCTCCGGGGCTGGCTGATGCTTGAAAAATTCAATCTGCCGTACCGCACGCATCTTGTGGGCCTCTACAGCGGGACCATGGTGGATGATCTCGCCGCGCTTGCGCCCGCGCGACAGGTACCGGTGCTTCGTCTGTCTGATGGCACGGTAGTGGGCGAAAGCCTAGCCATGGCAGAAACACTGGCCGAACGTCATCCCGACGCCGGGCTATGGCCCGCCGATCCTGCCGCACGCGCGACCGCACGTTGGCTATGTGCCGCCATGGCCTCAGGCTTTGGCGCGCTGCGCGGGGCCTGCCCGATGCAGTTGCAACATGTGTGGGAGAGGTTTGACCCAGATGCCAACACCCGGCAAGACCTAGAGCGTATCGAAGACCTCTGGCGCCACGCCCGCAGCCAGCCCCAGAGCGGTGGGCCATGGCTTTTTGGTGACTATTCGTTGGCCGATGTATTCTATGCGCCGGTCGCCGCGCGGATCATCGGTTATGACCTGCCCGTCTCGGCTGAGGCACGGACGTATTGCGAAACTACGATCAACGATCCAGTCTTTAGGGCATGGCGCGCCGCCGGGTTGGAAGCCAAATATGACCCGTTCCCCTATGAGCTTGGTCTGCCCAAACGGAACTGGCCGGTCTCCTGACTAAGACCTGCGTTAACCATTCCTAAACCCGTCTTGCCTACCGATTAACCATAGCAAGGCGGGAGAACGGACGATGGTATCGCGGGCCTATACGGTCGCATTTCAGGGGGTAGAAGCGCGACTTGTCGAAGTGCAATGCGCGATGACAGCAGGCTTGCCCGGCTTTTCCATCGTGGGACTGGCTGACAAGGCGGTGTCAGAAGCACGCGACCGCGTGCGCACGGCCCTAGGCGCCATGGCAATCGCGCTGCCGTCAAAGCGCATCACCGTCAATCTCTCCCCCGCTGACCTGCCCAAAGAAGGCAGTCATTTCGACCTGCCCATCGCACTGGCGCTTCTTTCGGCGCTTGATATCCTGCCTGATGACATCACCCAAAACATCGTGGCCTTGGGGGAACTTTCGCTCGACGGGACGCTGATGCCCGTTGTCGGCGCCCTACCCGCCGCAATGGCCGCCGCCACCCATGACCGCAGCCTGCTTTGCCCCGCAGGGTCAGGGGCAGAGGCTGCATGGGTGGGCAAAACGCAGGTCATCGCCGCCGCTAACCTAGGTGATGTGGTCCGCCATTACACCGGGCAAGTGCCGATCACCCCGGCAGAACCGGGCGAGGTTCCCCTGATCGCGGCAGGGCGCGATCTGCGCGAAGTCAAAGGCCAGGAGCGCGCCAAACGTGCGCTGGAAATCGCGGCGGCAGGGCGACACCATCTGATGCTCGTCGGCACACCGGGATCGGGCAAATCTATGCTGGCGGCGCGACTGCCCAGCATCCTGCCCCCACTCACCGCGTCCGAGGCGCTTGAGACTTCGATGATCCACTCACTTGCTGGGCTGCTGGACGAAGGCGGCATCTCCCGCAGCCGCCCATTCCGCGAGCCGCATCACACCGCGTCCATGGCCGCGATCATTGGCGGTGGGCGCCACGCGCGTCCCGGCGAGGTGTCTCTGGCCCACAACGGCGTATTGTTCATGGATGAGTTCCCCGAGTTTACTCGAACGGTGCTCGAAACCCTGCGCCAGCCGATTGAGACGGGCGAGGTGATGATCGCGCGCGCCAACGCCCATGTGAAATACCCCTGTCGTTTCATGCTGGTGGCCGCGGCAAACCCTTGTAAATGCGGCTATCTACCTGACCCGGCTCGAGCCTGCGCCCGTGTTCCGGCTTGTGGCGAAGACTACATGGGCCGCATTTCGGGCCCGCTGATGGACCGTTTTGATCTGCGCGTCGACGTGCCACCGGTCAGCTATACAGACCTTAACCTGCCCCCAAGCTCCGAAGGCTCTGCCGAGGTCGCCACAAGGGTCGCCGCCGCCCGGGCACGACAACTCACGCGCTATTCCGGGCAGGACGGGATGTCGGCCAACGCCGATGTTTCGGGGGACATGCTAGAAGCAATCGTGAGCCCCGACACCGAAGCCCGCAACCTGCTGATCCGCGCCGCAGAACGTTTCCGGCTTTCTGCGCGTGGCTATCACCGGGTGATGCGTGTGGCACGCACCATCGCGGATCTGGAGGGTGCGGCGGAGGTGCGCCGCCCGCATATGGCGGAAGCGATCAGTTTTCGTCTGCCCGATCCCGCGGCAGGGCGTTGATCCAATCGGCGAGCGAGGCAAGAGTTGCTCGCGCTTCTGGCAGATGGTTCTGAAACAAGGGCCAGACATGGGGCAAATCATGGGCCTCTTCAAATGTAACGGACACGCCCGCCTCTTGCAGTCGCGCGGCGAAACGCTGGCTGTCATCGCGCAGAATCTCGCTGTCGCTTACGGTTAGCCAAACTGGCGGGGCGTTGTTGAAATCAGCGAAAAGCGGGCTGGCGCGCGGGCTGGTCGCGCTTTGCCCCTGAAGGTAAAGTCGCGCCATCTCTGCTGCGCGGACCGCTGGCAAAAGCACGTCGCTTTCGGCATTTTTTGAAAAACTGTCGCCTGAAAATGTCATATCCAGCAAAGGTGAAAACGCAGAGACCCCAACAGGCAGCGCGGCCCCTTCACCACAAAGCTGCGCCAGTAGATCAAAGACCAAGGCACCCCCTGCGCTATCGCCGCCGATCACGATATCCTGTGGAGCAATGCCCATTTGGCGCAGCGCATCCCAAGCCGCACGGACATCTTCCGCAGGTTTGGGGAACACAGCATCGGGCACCCGCCCATAGCGCGGCAGCACTGCCCGCGCACCGGTTAACAAGGCCAATCTCGCAACCATGGCGCGGTGGGTCTCAGGGCTGCCAAAGACAAATCCACCGCCATGGACGTAAAGAATGACGCGGCTTTCTAAAATTCGCGACGGCGTAAGCCAAAGCGCAGACCCTGCGCCCGGCAAATCCCGCCAATCCGCCCGCACGCCACGCGGCCCCCTGAAAAAGAGCCGCGCTTGCTTCTCCATCGTGGCCCGCAAAATTTGAGGGTTTGCCCGCGCCAGAAAAGGTTTCTCAGTCAGGCGCAGGCAACGGTTCAACAAATGCTGACGCAGGCTCACCCGCGGCGGGCCTCGATTGCCTCCCAGATCTTGCCGGCAATGTTCACACCGTCAAACCGTTCCAGTTCCTGAATGCCGGTGGGAGAGGTCACGTTAATCTCTGTCAGGTAGTCGCCGATCACATCGATGCCAACGAAAACCTGACCCTTTTCTTTCAGCAAGGGCCCAATGGCCGCGCAGATTTCTAGATCACGTTCGGTTAGCCCGACCTTCTCTGGCCGCCCGCCCACATGCATGTTCGACCGCGTTTCACCTTCTGCTGGAACACGGTTGATTGCGCCCACGGCCTCTCCGTCCACAAGGATGACACGCTTGTCCCCCTTCGACACGGCAGGCAGGAATTTTTGCACGATCAGCGGCTCTCGGGAAAATCCGGTAAAGAGTTCATGCAAAGAGGTCAGATTGCGGTCATTGGCATCAAGCCGGAACACCCCAGCCCCGCCATTGCCGTAAAGCGGCTTTAGGATCACATCGCCATGCTTGGCCTTGAAGGCTTTGATCGTAGAGAGATCACGCGCGATCGTGGTCGGAGGCGCCAGTTGCGGGAAGTCGAGCACCATCAGTTTCTCTGGGTAGTTCCGCACCCAGAAGGGATCGTTAACCACCAGTGTGGTCTCTTTCAGCCGGTCCAATAGATGGGTAGACGTGATGTAATGCATGTCGAACGGCGGGTCTTGACGCAACCACACCACGTCAAAGTCGGCCAGATCGACCTCTCGCTCCTCTCCGAAATGGGCGTGGTCGCCCTGCACGCGCTGCACGGTAAAATCATACCCCCGCGCCGTGATCCGCCCTTCCTGATAGGCTAAATGATCAGGCGTGTAGAAAAACAGTTCATGCCCCCGCGCCTGCGCTTCTTCGGCCAGCCGAAAGCTGCTGTCGGCATTAATATTCACGTCCCCGATCGGGTCCATCTGAAAGGCGATCTTCATCGGAGTCTCCCTGCTGCTTACCATGGTCATGACCCAACCCGGACCAGCGGTGCAGGCTTGAGGGATCATTTCCTAGATGGCGCAGCAGTGGCCTATGCGCAATGGGTCAGCCGTGACCAAAGGCGTTTTCGATGATTTCGGTGGCCCCCTGCCCGTCGACGAGTGCCACATCAAAGCGCACTTCGGTCAGGCTGCCAGCAGGTTCACCGGCAAGAAATTCTTCGGCAGAGCGGTAGATACGCCGCATCTGCCGGGATGAAAGGCTTTCCGCCGCGCGTGCGAAACTCCGGCTTTGCTTAACCTCAACAAAGATCAAGGCGGACCCATCGCGCAGGATCAAATCAATCTCTCCGGCGCGGCCACGCCAGCGACGACGGGCAATGGCAAAGCCACGTCGTTCATAGTCTTGCGCGATCCTATTCTCGGCAGCGATCCCGGCATGATAGGCCATGCGCCCCCGGTGGCATTTGGCGGCAGATCGTGCCGTAGCTATATCATCCTGCGCCATATTTTTATTACTCCGACAAATTCCTAATCTTTGCCGAGCGCCAATGCCGCCTGATAGACCTGCCGCCGGGGCAGACCATGCGCCTGCGCCACCAAATCGACAGCGTCGCGCATCGACAGTTCCTTCAGCGCCCGTTGCAAGTCTGTTTCTAGGTCAACTTGTTTAACAGAATCTGAACGACCACGATCAATAAGCACGACCACTTCGCCTTTCGGTGCCTTCGCTTGATAAAACTCTGCTAGGTTTTCGAGCGTATCGCGTTGAACCTCTTCAAACTTCTTGGTCAATTCCCGGCACATAGCGGCCTGTCGCTCTGCGCCCAGCGCGGTTGCAGCATCGCGTAGCATCGCCCCGAGCCGCTTTGGTGATTCGTAAAAAACCAAAGTCCCCGGCACATCGCGCAGCTTTTCCAGGGCGGCAATACGCGCAGATTTGCTATTGGGTAGGAAGCCTGCAAAGAAAAATGCATCTGTGGGCAAACCGCCCAGCGCCAACGCCGTCAACACCGCTGAGGGGCCCGGAGCGCAAGTCAGCATCACCCCGGCGGCGGCGGCGGCACGCCCCAATTCAAAGCCCGGATCGGCGATTAGCGGCATCCCTGCCTCCGACGCATAGGCGACCGATTTGCCCTCTTGGATTGCTGCAATAAGCCGCTCTTGCACGGATGTGCCACTATGGTCGTGCAGGGCTAGAACCTTGCGGCCTGCAAGTGGCACTCCGTGAATTTCCATCAATCGGCGCAGGCTGCGCGTGTCTTCTGCCGCCAGCAGATCCGCCGAGGCGAGCGTGTCCAGCGCGCGCAGCGTGATATCGCGCGCCGTGCCGATTGGGACGCCCACGAAATACAGTCCCGGGGCTAGCTCTGTCTTGAGGAATTTCAACGCTGGACCCGCCTTTCGCAGTGACTATGATCGCGGCCATATTCCGGCGACCGTCGTCGTCTTGCCACCACCGGGGAGTGAATACAAATGATTGCCTGTTTCCGAGCCTTCCGCAAGAAGATGCACCTGCTATTGCTGCCTCTCTTTGCGGTCATTTTGGCAGCCTGTCAGCCCGTCGCCATGTCTGGCGCCAATTCGGGCGGCCCAAAGATTGATACATCTGCGCCCGTTCCCGTGGCGCTTTTGGTGCCGCGCGGCGGGTCCGCCAGCGACGAACTGCTGGCTACAAACCTTGAAAACGCCGCACGCCTTGCGATGCGCGATCTTGATGGTGTCGAAATTGACCTGCGCGTCTATGGCACTGCTGGCAATGCCAGCAAGGCGGCCGCCGTTGCCTCACAGGCTGTGAATGAAGGGGCCAAGATCATCCTTGGGCCGGTCTACGGCGAGGCGGCGAATGCGGCAGGCGTGGCTGTGGCCTCTTCTGGCGTCAACGTGATCTCGTTCTCGAACAATCCGACCATCGCGGGTGGCAACGTCTTTGTGCTTGGGCCAACCTTTGCCAACACGGCCAACCGTTTGGTGAACTTTGCCAAGCGCAATGGCAAAGACAAAATGGTCATCCTGCATGGTCAGGATGTTGCCGGCCAACTGGGCCGTGATGCGATTATGCAGGCGATCAGTGCCAATGGCGCAACGCTGGCCGGCACCGTTGATTATGCGCTAAGCCAAGAATCGGTTGTGGCTGCCGTGCCACGGGTCAAAGCGACGGTCGAAAGCAGCGGTGCGAATGCGCTGTTTCTCACGACGTCCTCGGCCAGCGCTCTGCCGCTGTTCGCAGAGCTTCTTCCCGAAGCAGGTATTCAAACTGCCACCACACAGTATGTGGGTCTAACCCGCTGGGATATCCCGCAGCAGACGCTGGACCTATCCGGTGTGCAGGGCGGATGGTTTGCTCTGCCTGATGCGGCCGCCAGCAGCGCCTTCTCCAACCGCTACAAGTCCGCCTATGGTAGCGAGCCACATCCGCTGGCTGGGCTTTCCTTTGACGGAATCGCGGCGGTCGGCTCTTTGGTAAAGGGTGGTAAATCCAATGCGCTTTCCGGTGCTTCACTGACCCAAGGAGCTGGGTTCCAAGGGGCCAGTGGCATTTTCCGCCTGCGCCGCGACGGCACCAATGAACGTGCCTTGGCCGTGGCCACCATCCGCAACAGCCGTGTCGTTGTGCTAGACCCGGCACCGCGTGGCTTTGGTGGGGCTGGTTTCTGAATTGGACCTGGCAAAACCGACAACAACATCAGGCGCGCGTAGACACCCGCGCCTGATTTGCGCGCCCGAACAAATCTTTGATGACGCGGCCATTTGGCAGGCGCTCTCACAACTTGATAGCACACTCGAAGGGGCCGCGCTGCGGGGCGAGATCGTCCCTCTGATCCGCGACGCACAAGAGGCAGGCCGCAAGGCCATCGCCATGAGCTTTGCTGAATCGCCGTTTGACGCGCGGGCGATGACATCTTCCTACACCTATCTTACCGACCAATTGCTGCGCTGCGTTTTGCAGATCGCCACGCAAGTGCTGCATCCCAATCCGAACCCGACCGACGGTGAACGGCTCGCCATGATTGGCGTGGGCGGCTATGGCCGGGGTGAGATGGCACCACATTCCGACGTCGATCTGCTGTTCCTCATCCCCTACAAGGCCACCGCTTGGTCAGAGAGCGTCATTGAATCGATGCTCTATATCCTGTGGGATCTGAAACTGAAGGTCGGCCATGCCACCCGCACGATCGAAGACTGTCTGCGGCTTGGGGCCGATGATTACACCATTCAGACCGCGCTTTTGGAAAACCGCTTTATCGACGGCGATGTGCTCCTCGCCGAGGAGCTTTCGGAGCGGCTCAAGAATGACCTCTTCTCTGGTGCAGGGAAAGATTTCATCGAAGCCAAGCTAGAAGAGCGCGACAACCGCCACCTAAAACAGGGTGAGCGCTATGTGGTGGAGCCCAACGTCAAAGAAGGCAAAGGCGGGCTGCGCGACCTGCATTCACTGTTCTGGATCGCCAAGTTCATCCATGATGTCGACCGGGTCGCCGATCTGGTTGATTTGGGCGTTTTCCGTGCAGATGAATACGACACATTCCGCGATGCCGAGGCCTTTCTCTGGGCGGTGCGAGGGCACCTTCACCTGTTGGCAGGCCGTGCGACAGAGCAATTGACCTTCGACATGCAGGTGCAGGTCGCACAGGCGATGGGCTATCAAGACATCGGCGGGCGGCGCGGCGTCGAGATCTTTATGCAGGCCTATTTCCGGCATGCCACGGCGGTCGGCGATCTGACCCGTATTTTTGTCAGCGGGTTGGAAGCCTCACATATGAAGGCCGAACCGCTGCTTGAACGCATCTTTCGCCGCCGCCCGAAGATGCGCGAAGGGTTTCAAGTGGTGCACAACCGCATTGCGGTGAAGGATGACCACGAATTTCTGCAAGACAAACTGAACCTGCTGCGCATCTTTGAAGAGGCGCTGCGCACGGGGATGTTAATCCACCCCGACGCCATGCGGCTGATCAAGGCAAATCTGGCGCTGATTGACGACGACATGCGGCGCACCCCCGAAGCGCGGCGCATCTTTCTTGATCTGCTGCTCAAACACGGCAATCCCGAACGCGCCCTGCGGCGGATGAATGAATTAGGCGTCTTGGGCGCCTTCATCCCCGAGTTTGAGCCGATCGTCGCGATGATGCAGTTCAACATGTACCACTCCTACACGGTGGACGAACACATCATCCAATGTATCGCCAACCTCGCGCGGATCGAAAAAGGCGAGTTGGAGGAAGAGCTACCCGTCGCGTCCTCGATCCTGAAACGCGGGGTCAATCGCAAGGTGCTTTATGTGGCGCTACTCCTGCATGACATCGGCAAAGGGCGGCCCGAGGATCACTCAATCATCGGGGCCAAGCTCGCTCGTCGGATCGGCCCACGGTTAGGGTTGAAACGCGATGAGGTCGACACGGTGGAATGGCTGGTGCGCTATCACCTGCTAATGTCGGACATGGCCCAGAAACGCGACATCGCCGATCCGCGCACGGTGCGCGATTTTGCCAAGGCGGTGCAAACGGTCAAACGGCTCGATCTGCTTTGTGTGCTGACGGTCTGCGACATACGCGGCGTTGGGCCAAACACGTGGAACAACTGGAAAGCAGTGCTGATCCGGGCGCTCTATCGTCAGACAGAACGGGCGCTGGAAACCGGGCTAGAAGACCTCAACCGCGAAAACCGGGGGGCTGAGGCCAAGAAAGCCTTGAGGGCCGCGCTTTCCGAATGGCCCCGCAAAGCATTGCAGCAAGAAACGGCACGGCATTACCCGCCCTATTGGCAGGGCTTGCACGTCACGGCGCATGTTGCCTTTGCCGAACTGCTACGCGGCATGGGCGACGACGACATCCGCATTGACCTGCACCCTGACGAAGACCGCGGCGCGACCCGTGCCAGCTTCGTCATGGCAGACCATCCGGGCATCTTTGCACGGCTTGCGGGGGCGCTCGCGCTGGTGGGGGCCAATGTCGTCGACGCGCGCAGCTATACCACCAAAGACGGCTTCGTGACCGATGCCTTTTGGATACAAGACAGCGAAGGCAACGCTTATGAAGCCTCGCGCCTGCCCCGCCTGCGCGACACAATTGAAAAGACCCTGCGGGGGGAGATCGTCGCCCGCGATGCGTTGAAATCCCGCGATAAGGTCAAGAAACGCGAACGCGCTTTCAAGGTGCCAACGCATATCACTTTCGACAATGAAGGGTCCGAAATCTATACGATCATTGAAGTCGATACCCGGGATCGCCCCGGCCTTCTCTATGATCTGACCCGCACCTTGGCCGCCTCTAACGTCTATATTGCCAACGCCGTGATCGCGACCTTTGGCGAGCAAGTGGTCGATACCTTCTACGTCAAAGACATGTTCGGCCTGAAATACTATACCGAAGCCAAGCAGCGCACCCTAGAGAAACGTCTGCGCGAAGCAATTGCCGCCGGGGTTCAGCGGGCCGAGGGGTGAGTTCCTTTGGTCCTGGCCAACCGGCAGTTTCTTGCCAACCGGCATTTCCGCGCTTTGCTTTTGACGTCGGATCCTCAAAATCCCAAGCAACCCGGCACCAGCGCGGGATTCCATGAATGAGGGACATATGAGCGTCACACGCGCCGCACTGCCGAACCGGGGCCTTATGGCTCTCTGCGCCACTCTGTTACTGACGGCAGCTTGTGCTAAAGCGCCTGATGTCCCTGAAAGTTTTGACTTTGGCGGCCTGAACCCCGAGCGTCACTTTATGGCCGTCCAGACTGCCAAGGAAATGCGCGCTAAGGGCCAACGTGTTTGGTGTGTGCCCTTTGCCCGCAATGTCAGCGGCATTCAAATTCGCGGCAACGCAGAAACATGGTGGGGCAAAGCCAAAGGGCTTTATCCGCGGGGCAATGATCCTGTCGTCGGTGCTGTAATGGCCTTTAGCGCCACCGGGTCGATGCCAATGGGGCATATCGCTGTGGTTTCCGATGTGGTCTCGCCGCGCGAAATTCGGGTAGATCACGCCAATTGGAAGCGCAACGAAGTCTCGCTCAAGATGGCAGTGATAGACGTATCAGAAAACAATGACTGGTCCGCCGTGCGATTGGAAAGCCAGCCGGGCGCCTTTGGCAGCACCTATCCCATCAACGGCTTTATCTACCCCACCGGGGGATAAGCGCCGCACCGCCAAAGCAGGCTGAGTGGCCTTTGAAGGCCATTCACCCCGATTGCACAGGGTGAGCGCCCGCGCTAGGGATCCCCCCAGCGCAACTTAAGGCTCCCCCGATGAAACCTATACGTCTTATGTCCGGCTTCTTTACCGTTGGGGTCTGGACCCTGCTCAGCCGTGTGCTTGGCTTCCTACGTGAGGTGCTGTTGCTGTCGCTCATCGGCCCCGGCCCGGTGATGGACGCTTTCGTTGCTGCCTTCCGCCTGCCCAATATGTTCCGCCGTTTCTTTGCCGAAGGTGCGTTCAACGCCGCCTTCGTGCCGATGTTCGCCAAAAAGCTGGAGGGCGAGGAAGGTGCTGGCAAATTCGCCCGCGACGCCTTCAACGGGTTGTCGCTGGTCGTGCTGGCGCTGACTGCTCTGGGCATGGTGTTCATGCCCGGGCTGGTCTGGCTGACGGCTGAGGGTTTCGTGGGCGACGCCCGCTTCGATATGACGGTCGAATTTGGCCGCATCGCCTTTCCCTATATCCTGTGCATGTCACTCTCGGCGCTGTTCTCGGGCATTCTCAATGCCACGGGGCGCTTTGCCGTGGCCGCCGCAGCACCAGTGCTGCTGAATATCTTCGTCATCGCCGCCATGACCTTTGCCGCCCTCACTGGGGGCGACGTGGCGCTTTGGTTGATCTGGTCGATCCCGCTGGCCGGTGTGGCGCAGCTTGCGCTGACATGGCGCGCTGCCGCCCAAGCGGGCTATCCACTGCGCCCCTCGCGGCCCCGCTGGACCCCCGACATGCGCGCGATGATCGTCATCGCCCTGCCCGCCGCGCTGGCCTCCGGCGTTATGCAGATCAACCTCGTGGTCGGGCAATTGGTCGCCAGCCAATATGACAAGGCCGTCTCATGGCTCTTTGCCGCAGACCGTCTCTATCAGCTGCCCTTGGGCGTCGTGGGCATCGCCGTTGGCATCGTCTTGCTGCCCGACCTTTCGCGCCGCCTGCGCGCCGGGGACAACGACGGCGCGCAAACTGCGCTCAGCCGTGCCGCCGAGATTTCGCTGGCCCTGACGATCCCTTCGGCAGTGGCGCTGATGGTGGTGCCCTTCGCATTGGTTACCGTATTGTTCCAACGCGGCGCCTCTGGCGTCGATGACACCGCAGCGATTGCCACAGCGGTGATGATCTACGGCCTCGGCCTGCCGTCCTTCGTGCTGCAAAAGATCCTGCAACCGGTCTATTTCGCCCGCGAAGACACCCGCCGCCCCTTCTATTTCGCCGTGGTCGCCATGGTGGTGAATGCGGCCCTCGCGGTTGGTCTTGCCCCCTTCATTGGCTGGATCGCCCCGGCCGTTGCGACCACGCTGGCGGGCTGGACGATGTTTGCCTGCCTCGCCATCGGCGCGCGGCGGTTTGGCGATGCGGCTAAGTTCGACGCGCGGTTCCACAAGCGTATCTGGCGCATCCTCATCGCCTCCGCCGCGATGGGCGTCGCCCTCTGGTTGGGCAACGCCGCCCTGCAACCGATGCTGGGCCTGCCATGGTGGCGCGGTCTGGCGCTGGTGCTGCTCATCGCCATCGGCGCGGTCAGCTACTTTGGCATCGGCCAGTTGATCGGCGCCTTCCGCCTGTCCGAGTTCAAACGCGCGGTTCGGCGCGGTTAACGCTGCTGCAACCGCGCCCTCAGTCGCGCCCATTCACCGGGCGCGACCAAGAAGCTCAGACCGAAGCCGCAGAAGAACCCGGCCAACTCGGCGACCCACAAAAAGCCGGTCTCAAAAAAGATGCCCCAGAAAAGCTGTAGCCCCATCAGTAGGGCGATCAGCGTGAACGCCTGATACTGCGGCCCGCCTGAGCCAAGCAGCCGCCGCCACATTACGAAACTATAGCCCCCGATCAGCCCATAAACATTGGGATAGGCGCCCGCCAACCAGACCGGATCGTTGAGCAGCGCCCCATAGACAAGCGCTCCGCCAATGCCCGACAGCACGAAGATCACCAAAAAAGCCACCTGCCCCATCGCCTCAGCCACCAACTTGCCCAGCGCCAACAGCAGCACGACGGCAAAGATCGCATGGGTAAAGCCCAGATGAATGAACGGATAGGTCACCACCCGCCAGATATGCTCAATCGGATACTGGCCCGCCCCGATCATCGCGTCAAAAATCAGCCCCGAAAAGCCAAAGTCGCGCACCAGCGCCAGCCGCCAGCCTACGGCAGCGGGGCCACCGACCAGCCCAGCCTCGGCCAAGGACAACACCACCTCAACGCCAGTGATGGCCAAAAACAGCACGATAACCGCTGGCGGCAGTGGGTTCACAGGGGGTTGGAAATCAGGGTCTTGCATGGGCGCTCCTTGACGGGGTTCGCGGCCAGAAGTAAGCCTGCCGCGCAAGACTTTCCAGCCCAGAGGTGCCGCCCGATGTCCGAGACCCAATTCACCCCGCGCGTGTTTTCCGGCATTCAGCCCTCGGGCGACCTGCATCTGGGCAACTATCTGGGCGCGCTCAAACGCTTTGCCGATGCGCAAGAACAAGGCGTTCAGTCGATCTATTGCATGGTCGACCTGCACGCGATCACCGTCCCGCAAAAGCCCGACGACCTCAAGCGCAGCACCCGCGAACTTTGCGCTGGCTTCATCGCCTCTGGCATCGACCCTGAGAAATCAATCCTGATCAACCAAAGCCAAGTGCCCGAACACGCGCAACTAGCTTGGATTTTCAACTGTGTCGCCCGCATGGGCTGGATGGGCCGTATGACCCAATGGAAAGACAAGGCCGGTAAGAACGCCGAGGCCGCATCGCTCGGCCTTTTCGCCTACCCCGCGCTGATGGCCGCCGACATCCTGATCTACCACGCCACCCATGTGCCAGTGGGCGAGGATCAGAAACAGCATCTTGAATTGACCCGCGACATCGCGGCCAAGTTCAACCACGACTATGGCGTCGATTTCTTCCCCCTCACCGAACCGGTGATCGAAGGCGCGGCCACCCGCGTCATGTCCCTGCGCGACGGATCCAAGAAAATGTCGAAGTCCGATCCTTCGCCCGCCAGCCGCATCAACCTGACCGACGACGCCGACACAATCGCCAAGAAGTTCCGCAAGGCCAAAACCGACCCCGACGCGCTGCCGTCCGAGGCCGAGGGCCTGAAAGACCGCCCCGAAGCGCGCAACCTCGTGAACATCTACGCCGCGCTCAGCGACCAGACCATCGATCAGGTCTTAGCCGAAGTAGGCGGCCAGCAATTCGGCACTTTCAAACCCGCGCTGGCGGAACTGGCTGTCTCCAAACTGGGCCCGATCACCGCCGAAATGCAGCGCCTGATGGCCGATGAGACCGAGATCGACCGCATCCTCGCCCGGGGCGCGGAACAGGCCCGCGAAATCACCGCCCCGATCCTCAAACGCACCTATGAGATCGTCGGCATGGTCGGCTGACAGACCGGGGCTGTCCGCAATGCCGCACAGCCCCCCTGCTCTCCTACGCAATTGCGCCTGCCCCCTCTCGCTGCCATCTTAAATGAAGAGCGAAAGGACCAAGCGATGACCCACCCCACCATCGGCCATGTTCACCTCAAGGTCGCCGACCTTGACCGCGCCATCCATTTTTACAGCGACTTGCTGGGTTTTGCCGTGACCCAACGCTACGGCGATCAGGCGGCTTTTCTAGGCGCGGGCGGCTATCATCACCACATCGGGCTGAACACATGGGAAAGCGCGGGCGCCACCCCGCCGCCGCCGGGCCATACGGGCCTCTATCACAGCGCCTTTCTCTACCCCGACCGGCAGCAGTTGGCGCGCGCCCTGCGCCGGGTGCTTGAGGCTGGCATCACATTGGACGGCGCCGCCGATCACGGTGTCAGCGAAGCGGTCTACCTGCGCGATCCCGACAACAACGGTGTCGAGTTGTACCGGGACCGGCCCCAAGCCGACTGGCCCCGCGATGCACAAGGCGATCTCAAAATGGTCAACTCCCCCCTTGATGTCGCCGCCCTACTGGCCGAGGCAAACTGACCGCAATGCCGCTCAAAGAGCTCCCCTTCCCCCTTCATCCTATTACAAATACCGAATCCCGCACCCACCCCACGCACCACCGCCCGTGTGAACCCTTCCCGCCATGGACAATCCCGCTGCCCTGCGCCACCTTCCCCGCAAGGATGAAGGGGACACGACCATGACCACAGGTTTTTTCTGGGACGAACGCTGCTTCTGGCACGCAGGCGGGAACTACGCCTTTACCATGCCGATCGGCGGGCTGGTGCAGCCCCTCGCCGCCGGCGGCCTGCCGGAAAACCCCGAGACCAAGCGCCGCATGAAAAACCTCATGGAGGTAACGGGGCTCTTCGACGAACTCGATACCCGCAGCGCCGCCCCGGCCAGCCGCGAAGCGCTGGCACGGGTGCATCCCGCAAGCTACCTCGATGAATTCAAGCGGCTCTCTGACGCGGGGGGTGGGGAATTGGGCCATGCGGTCCCCTTCGCCCGTGGCGGCTATGAGCTGGCCGCGTTGTCTGCCGGGCTGGCCATCGCCGCGGTCGACGCCGTGGCACGCGGCGATCTCGACAATGCCTATGCCCTCAGCCGCCCACCGGGGCATCACTGCCTGCCCGATCTGCCCAATGGGTTCTGCCTGCTGGCCAATGTCGCCATCGCCATCGAGGCCGCACAGGCCAAGGGGCTGGCCAAGCGCGTGGTCGTGCTGGACTGGGACGTGCACCACGGCAATGGGACCGAGGCGATCTATTATGACCGCGATGACGTGCTGACGATCTCTCTGCACCAAGAGGGGAATTACCCCATCGACACGGGCGCTCTGGCAGATCGCGGGCGGGGTGCTGGCGAAGGCTATAACATCAACCTGCCGATGCACGCGGGCTCGGGCCACACCGCCTACCTACACGCGATGGACCGCGTGGTGATCCCCGCGATTGAGGCCTTCGCCCCCGACATGATTATCGTCGCCTGCGGCTATGACGCGGCAATCGTCGATCCGCTGGCACGGATGCAGGCCACCGCCGCCACCTTTGCCGAAATGACCAAGCGCATCCGCGATACTGCCGATAGGGTCACCGATGGCAAGTTGGTGCTGGTGCATGAGGGCGGCTATTCCGAGGCCTATGTCCCCTTCTGCGGCCATGCCACAATCGCAACTTTGGCTGGCAGCAAGATCGACGCGGCCGATCCAATGGCCCGCGCCCTGCACGCCCGCCAACCCTCGCCCGCCTTTGATGCCTTCCTGCGCCAGTCGATTGACGATATGGCGCAGCAACTGGACCTGTAAGAGACCCCGATGCCCGTAGCTGATCCTTCCGCCCTCGCCTTTTTGCAAAACCGGCGCTCGCGCCCGGCCAAGACGCTCGGCCTTCCGGTGCCCGATGCCGAGGCGCTGCGCCCGCTTCTGACCGCTGCCGCGCGCACGCCGGATCATGGGAAGCTGGAGCCTTGGCGCTTTATCGTCATCGACCGCGCAGCAATGGCGCGATTGGCGGAGGTGGCTGAGCAACGCGGCGCGGCCCTTGGCCTCGGGCCAGAGGACACCGCCAAGGGGCGTGGCCAGTTCGATCAAGGCAACCTCGCCGTGGCGGTGATCGAAGTGCAAAAGCCCTCGCCCAAGATCCCACCCTTGGAGCAGACCTATTCCGCCGGGGCCGTCTGCCTTGCGCTGCTCAACGCCGCCCTCGCCGCGGGCTGGGGCGCGAATTGGCTCAGCGGTTGGCCTTCCCATGACCGCGGCTTCATGGAGGAAGGCTTTGCCCTCGCCCCGCATGAGCGTATCGCGGGGATCATCCATATCGGCACCGAAACCGCCGCCCCACCAGAACGCCCGCGCCCTGACATCGACGAGATCACGACATGGCTGTAAGCGCGATCCTGCGGTCCTTTACCCGCGCACT
Organism: Sulfitobacter sp. SH24; assembly: GCF_965641895.1. Lineage (NCBI taxonomy): Bacteria > Pseudomonadati > Pseudomonadota > Alphaproteobacteria > Rhodobacterales > Roseobacteraceae > Sulfitobacter > Sulfitobacter sp. SH24. The sequence goes on along the minus strand of NZ_OZ282575.1, from coordinate 406,656 downwards.
TGGTCAATTGGGCGATGCGCGCTTTCGCAAGGTGGTGCTGCTCGGCGTCGGCCTGTCGCTGGCGCTGCTGGTCGCGGCGACGGCGGGCTTTGCCTATCTGGTGGATTGGGTCACGCCCGAAGACGCTTGGCTGCCAGTACTGGGTGAGGTGAATTGGCTCGACGATCTGCTGAGCTGGAGCGCGCTGATCCTGCTGATGGTCCTTTCGGTCTTCCTAATGGTGCCCGTCGCCTCGGCGATTACATCGATGTTTCTGGATGATGTGGCCGATGCGGTGGAAGAGGTGCACTACCCCCATCTGCCCCCGGCGCACCGTGTCGGCATCGGCGATGCGATCCGCGATACTGTCAACTTCATGGGTGTGCTGGTGGGGGCAAACCTGCTGGCGCTGATCCTATACCTGCTCTTCGCCCCGGCGGCGCTGTTCATTTTTTGGGGGCTGAACGGGTTCTTGCTGGGGCGCGAATATTTCACCCTCGCCGCGCTGCGCCGCCATGGCCGGGACGAGGCCAAGCGCCTGCGCCGCCGTCATGCGGGCACGATCTGGATGGCCGGGGTGCTGATGGCGGTGCCGCTTTCGGTGCCGCTGCTGAACCTGCTGATCCCGATCCTAGGAGCGGCGACCTTTACCCACCTGTACCATGCGTTGGCGCCGCATTCGGATGCAGCCAGCCTTCGATATCCGCCACGCTGACCCAGCCCGACAGGATGATCGTGGCGCAGATCGCCCAGATGATCGCAGCAACCAACGTAGACCACAGCGCCTTGCGGCCCAAATGATGCTGCTCGGGCGCGCCCGCGTGGGTGCCCGGAACCACCTCGCCCGCGTCCCCTTGTGTTTGCACCCGGATTGGCAGGGCGATCAGGAACGTCATCGACCAGATGACGGCAAAAAGGACGAGGCCAGAAACGATACCCATGCTCAAACCTCCTCAAGCTCGACAAGCGCGCCGTTGAAGTCTTTGGGATGCAGGAACAGCACCGGCTTGCCATGGGCCCCGATCTTGGGCTCGCCCGAGCCCAAGACCCGCGCGCCGGTGGATTTCAGATGGTCCCGCGCCGCGATGATGTCCTCGACCTCATAGCAGATGTGGTGGATGCCGCCCGCCGGGTTCTTTTCCAGAAAGCCGTTGATCGGGCTGTCGTCGCCCAGAGGGTGCAGCAATTCGATCTTGGTGTTAGGCAGTTCGATGAAGATGACGGTCACGCCGTGATCCGGTTCGGCCTGCGGCGCGCCGACCTTGGCGCCAAGCGCGTGGCGATACTGATCCGCCGCCGCTTCGAGATCCGGCACGGCGATGGCCACATGGTTAAGACGTCCGATCATCCTGAATGCTCCTCGTGATTTGCCCGCTTTATGCCCGCACACCCGATGAACAACAATGCGTCACGTTAACGCGTCGTTAGCCAACGCGGCGTAACGATGGCGCAGCAGTTGTTGTTGGAGGCGATGATGGACGATACCGACCCCTTTGAAAGACCGACCCTCACCCCCACGGCGGAGCGGCCATTGCTCGGCCTTACCGTTCTGGTGGTAGAGGACAGCCGCTTTGCCTGTGAGGCGATGCGCCTGCTGTGCCTGCGTTCCGGCGCGCGGATCAGGCGTGCGGATTGCCTGCGCTCTGCGCGGCGGCACTTGCAGGTTTACCGCCCCACCGTCGCGCTGGTTGACCTTGGCCTGCCGGATGGCTGCGGGTTGGATTTGATCGCCGAGCTTACACAAAGCACGCCGCGGGTCGAGGCGATCATTGCCATTTCTGGCGACAGCCATAAAGAACCTGACGCCCGCGCCGCTGGTGTGGATGGATTTTTGGCCAAGCCGATTACATCGCTTTCGTCCTTTCAGCAGGCCATTCTTGCTGCCCTATCCGAAGAGCGCCGCCCGCTTGGACCACGTGTCCTCCCTGATGAATATATCACCCCTGACCGAATTGGGTTTCAAGATGACATCGCCCATATTGCAGGTGTGCTGGGGGACCAGCCCAATGATCAGACGCTGGACTATGTCGCGCAATTTCTCTGCGGTGTGGCCCGTTCGGCCAATGACCTTCGACTGGAAGAAGCGGCACGGGCATTGGCCCATAAACGCGCGCTTGGAAAACCTGTAGGTCCGGAAACTGCCAATATTGCGGGAATGATCCAGCACCGGTTGGCTGAAAGGATCGCAATTTAACGCCGTCGGTGAACGGGCCGCTTAAAGCGTCGGGTCGCTCGCGACGCGCACAAGGCGGGTCAGATCGCCCAAACGTTCCTTTTGCTGTCCATGCGCATCAAAATTACGGGGGGACAGCCAAGCCTCGAACGCCTCTTTCAACGCGGGCCACTCTGCATCAATCGCGGCGAACCAAGCCGTGTCGCGGTTGCGCCCCTTTACGATCGTGGCCTGCCGAAAGACACCTTCGTAGCTTAACCCCAACCGCTGCGCCGCACGACGAGAAGGACCGTTCAGCGCATCGCACTTCCATTCGAACCGCCGATACCCTGCGTGAAAGGCCCATTGCATCATCAGAAATATCGCCTCTGTCGCCGCCGGAGTGCGCTGTAAGGCGGGACTAAAATTGATGTGACCAACCTCTATACTCCCCGCTTCGGGATTGATCCGCAGGAAGCTTGCCACCCCCACCCATTGCTCTTGCGCAAGGCCTTTGACGGCAAAGAAATAGGGATCGGCCTTCCCCTCACTGTCACGCACCCAGCGGTGGTATTGGGAGGCCGAAGAGAATGGCCCATAGGGCAGATAATCCCAAACGTGGTCCTCTCCCGCATAGGCGCGGTACAAAAGCGCGGCATGACGCTCTGCCGAAAGGGGCTCTAACAGCACATGCTGTCCGGCCAGCGTTTCACCGCTGGGTCGCGCGGGGGATACCCAATTCTTGACAGGGGCCCCAACAGGGCGTTCGGCTGGTTTGCTGTTCATGGGCTAAGTTATGCACTGCGCCCTCAAGCCCGCCAAGATGAATAAACTTGAATTAATTGCCACAGACCCCTCTGTCGGCCACCTGTTTACACATTCATGCCACATTCAACCTTCAGCATTAAGCATAGATCGAACCGACACCCTAGGAGGGTGAGATGAGCCTGAAAGACACCAGACATACAACAAAGGCCGAAAAGCCGGTCGATTGGATCGTTGTCGGTGCTAATATCTTTGGGCTTTTGGTTGTTCTCGCAGCAGCGGTCCACGCCCAAGCTGATGGGCCCTTTAAACAGATCGCAAGCCAAGCGGCTTCTGGCACGATCTTTTAAGCCGGGAACTCGCCCGTCCCTTCGGCGTTACCAAACAGGTAACATCGAAGGATATTTCCCATGCCCTCCATTTATGACGCAATCAAAGAAGATCACGATGAGCACCGTACGCTGCTCAACACTATTGCCGATACCGAAGGCGACAGCGCAGAGCGTCGCGACGCCTGGGACCGTTTTTATAACGACGTGAAATCCCACGCCGCAGCCGAAGAAGAAACCTTTTATTCCAAGCTGATGTCAGAGACATGGGGCCAAGATCACGCGCGTCATTCGGTCCATGAGCACCAGCAGCTTGACGATCTTATGGAAGAACTGCGCGAAACCGACATGTCCTCTTCCGCTTGGCTGACTCGTTTCAAGAAGCTCAAGCATGATTACGAACATCATATGGATGAGGAAGAAGACGAGCTTTTTACCCGCGCCAAGAAGGTCATTGGTGAAGAGCAGAACGACGAATTTGGCGACAAGTTCCTGAAGCGTAAGGAAAAGGAAGCCAAGCTCATCGATGAAAAGCGCGAAGACAGTCTTGAGGATTGACCCAAGCCGCTCTTCCCTGCTAGATGTGTTCCCTTAACGTTCTTGTGGATATCCGGCCCCTCCGGGCAGGTAGCGGTTGCAAGAAAGCCCGAGGAAACGCAATATATTGGATATGAGCGATAATCCATCACAAGACCTACGCGACTTTCTGGGCAAAGACCGGTTTGGCTGCGTCATGGCGGACCCGCCGTGGCGCTTTACCAACCGCACCGGCAAGGTCGCGCCAGAGCATAAGCGCTTGGCCCGTTATCCCACGATGACGGTAGATGACATATGCGCCCTGCCGGTGGCCGATCACCTCGAAGAGCGCGCGCATTGCTACATGTGGGTGCCCAACGCGCTGCTGCCTGAAGGGCTTCAGGTGCTTAAGGCGTGGGGATTTGAGTATAAATCCAACATCATCTGGCACAAAATCCGCAAAGATGGCGGCAGTGACGGGCGCGGTGTGGGGTTCTATTTCCGCAATGTGACCGAAATTCTGCTTTTTGGCGTGCGCGGCAAGAACGTCCGCACGCTGGATGCCGGGCGGCGTCAGGTAAACATGATGCAAACCCGCAAGCGGGAGCATTCGCGCAAGCCGGACGAGCAATATGATCTGATCGAAAGCTGCTCTTGGGGCCCCTACCTCGAGCTGTTCGGACGCGGTGTGCGCGATGGTTGGACCGTTTGGGGCAATCAAGCCGAGGCGGATTACAAGCCCGATTGGAAGACCTACAGCTACAATTCCAGTGTCGCGGCTGAGTAATCTGGCGCGGCGCATCGACGATGCGGTTTTCGACAGCGACAGGCTTGTCGAAGACCTGCTGCCTGCCGATCTGCGCGACCGCTACTCCGTCACCAGCTACCGCAGCGCAGCCGCCGTCTTGCAACAGCGTGCGCCGGAAGAACTGGCCGCAATCATGCGCGTGCTGCGTCAGTTCACCATCAGCCGCAGCGAAATCCGCGCACCGGGGGGCAATCGCATGTCGGCCACGACCCGGTTCGCCCAATATGCGGCGGCCGAGAATTTCCACGAGGAAGTAAGGATCAAGGCCGACCTATTGGTGCAACTGACCGCCGGCAAGGGCGACAGTGCCCCCGAAGTCGACCGCATCATCCGCGAGGATTTCATTCACAACCACATGGTCGACTTCTGGCGCGCGCGCGTGGCCTTTGACTATGAGTGGAACAGCAAAGACCAGACCTACGACCGCGATCTCTATGCCTTCCGGAGCTTTTTTGAAGCTGGCGTCATTGACGTAGGGGTCATCGTGACACGCGAATTGTCGAACGACTTTTTCAAATCACTGGGAAATTGCTTGGATAAATTCGGCAATGAGACCGACAAAACCGTGAGCGCGAAATTCGGAGCCAGCACAACCGGCACCCATAAGCTCATCAGCCGCATCGCCGCCGGGCGCAGCGGCGGCTGCCCGGTTCTGGTGCTGGGCATCCTACCGGGCAATATCACCCCCGACTGAGCCGGGGATGACACTTCATTCAGACAGGATCACTCCTGCGGGATGACCCGCAAGCCCAGTTCCATCAGCTGATCGCTGGTGGGCTCGGACGGCGCATTCATCATCAGGTCTTCGGCGCGCTGGTTCATCGGGAAGAGAATGACTTCGCGGATGTTCGCCTCTTCGGCCAGCAGCATGACGATGCGGTCGATGCCCGCGGCGCAGCCACCGTGGGGCGGGGCGCCGTATTGGAATGCGTTGACCATGCCGCCAAAGCGCTTGCGCACCTCATCTTCGCCGTAGCCCGCGATCTCAAACGCTTTGAACATGATCTCAGGCTTGTGGTTTCGGATAGCACCCGACACCAACTCATAGCCGTTGCAGGCGAGGTCATATTGATAGCCCAACACCTTCAGCGGATCGCCCTGTAGCGCTTCCATCCCGCCCTGCGGCATGGAGAAAGGGTTGTGTTCAAAGTCGATCTTGCCGGTCTCTTCGTCCCGCTCGTAGATCGGGAAATCCACGATCCATGCAAAGGCAAAGCGGTCCTTATCGGTGAGGTTCAACTCCTCGCCGATCACGTTCCGCGCGCGGCCTGCGACTGCCTCGAAAGACTTCGGCTTGCCACCAAGGAAGAAGGCTGCATCGCCAACGCCCAGATCCAACTGCTGGCGGATCGCCTCGGTGCGCTCAGGGCCGATGTTCTTGGCCAGTGGACCAGCAGCTTCCATCCCGTTGCCCTGATCGCGCCAGAAGATATAGCCCATGCCGGGCAGACCTTCCTTCTGAGCGAAGGCGTTCATGCGGTCACAGAACTTGCGGCTGCCGCCCGTGGGCGCAGGGATTGCGCGAATCTCGGTGCCGTCCTGCTCCAGCAGCTTGGCAAAGATCGCGAAACCGGAATCGCGGAAATGGTCGGACACGACCTGCATCTTAATCGGGTTGCGCAGGTCGGGCTTGTCCGAGCCATACCACAGCGCCGCGTCCTTATAGGAAATCTGCTCCCAAGTCTCGTCGACCTTCTTGCCGCCGCCAAACTCCTCAAAAATGCCCGCGATCACCGGCTGGATCGTGTCGAACACATCCTGCTGGGTGACAAAGGACATCTCCATGTCGAGCTGGTAGAAATCGGTGGGCGACCGATCGGCACGCGGATCCTCGTCGCGGAAACAGGGCGCGATCTGGAAGTATTTGTCAAAGCCCGAGACCATCAGCAGCTGTTTGAACTGCTGCGGCGCCTGCGGCAGCGCGTAGAACTTGCCCGGATGCAGGCGCGACGGCACGAGGAAGTCGCGAGCCCCTTCAGGGGAAGAGGCGGTGATGATTGGGGTCTGGAACTCACGGAAGTTCTGGTCCCACATGCGCTTGCGGATCGAGGTCACCACGTCCGAGCGCAGTGTCATGTTCTTTTGCATCTTCTCACGACGCAGGTCGAGGTAACGGTACCGCAGGCGCGTTTCCTCAGGGTATTCCTGATCGCCGAACACTTGCAGCGGCAGTTCGGCAGCAGAGCCCAGCACTTCGATTTCACGCGCATAGACTTCGATCGCGCCTGTCGGCAGCTTGGGATTAACCAAGCTTTCGTCCCGCGCCTTTACCGTGCCGTCGATGCGCACGCACCATTCCGCGCGGACCTTCTCCATTTCGGCGAAGGCGGGGCTGTCGGGGTCGCAGATCACTTGAGTAATGCCGTAATGGTCGCGCAGATCGAGAAACAGCACGCCGCCGTGATCCCGTACCCGGTGCACCCAGCCGGACAGGCGCACATTGTCACCCTTGTTCTCAAGGCTCAGATCGGCACAGGTATGGCTGCGATAGGCGTGCATGATGGTCCCTTCCTAGGGCTAATTCAGGTTTTGGGCAGGTACACCGTTTGACGGTCGGGAAGTCAAGAGTTTGCTGCCAATAACCCCACGCCGGGCAGGAAAATCGCGCGTTTCGTGTATGGGCTGCTGTGGGTTGGCTTTAGCTTTCCGTTCGTCTTCACCAGCTTATCGGACGCAATCGGTCAAGGTTGCGCGCAGAGCCATGGTTAAGACTTCTCGTAGCGCTCAATCAATAAGGGTCGGTGCCGGGCCTACAGGTGCGCGCACCCAGTCATAGACTTGGGCGATTTGCATCGCTTTCTGTGACCAAGTGAAGGTTTCCTCAACACGGGCACGGGCCGCCATTCCTTTCTGAAGCAGTTCCTGCGGTTCGATGATAAGTTGCTCAAGAGCATCGCGCAGATCCCTTATGATGTCCGCACGCGGCCCGATTGGGATCGCGTACCCCCACTCAGGTTGCACCAGTTCCCCGGGGCCGGCATAATCCACCACCAACGGCGGCAGGCCCAAGGCCATCGCCTCCAAAACGACTCCCCCCCCAAATTCACGAATAGAAGGGAAGGCTAACAAATCACAGGATGCCATAACCTGTTGAACTTGCGCGTGCTCCAACCAGCCAGAGAATTCAACGGTGCCATCAAGGCCTAAGGACGCAACGCTTTGCTTGAGTTCCGGCAGCATAGGACCATCGCCAATTAACGTAAGTGTCAACTTGCCCACTTTGAGTAAGGGCGCAGCAGCCTCGATCAACATATCGGCCCCCTTGTAAGGCACCATTCGCCCCACGAAACAAGCCCTCAACGGGCCATCGTCTGCCGCTGGCGCAGCCTGTAAATGAAAGCGCGCTACATCGATGCCATTTTCGGGAAGGTATATTGTCTTGGCAGAATGGACCTGCGGGATTTCACCCATGGTAAATTTTGATCCCACCATGATGGCAGAAGCCGCCGTTAACGTAGCCCCCCGCATGGGGAGCAGCTTGTAAGCACTGCGCACATACGACAGCCATTCCCCTTCGCGGCGGCGCTCTTTGTCAAACCCTTTTGGCCAAGGCACACCACCATTGAGCGGTCCCAATACAAAAGGTACCCCAACCTTTGCGCATTGGCGCGCTACATAGCTGGGTTTGGTCGGCGTAAGCGGCGTAACGCGATGGACGATGTCCCATTCGCCCGCCGTAATGCTGGCGCCGAACCGTTGCCAGACTATCCGCTCAAAATACGCATCTGGGATGGCCGAGAGGGCTTGTTTTGCAGTCCAAGCGCCGGGACCAAAAAGTTTGCTAAAACGCCAAAGCGGTGCGGCGACCTTCTCGGTATCTACGCTGGTGAAATCTGTCCCTTCTTTCAGCCCCGCCCGAAGGAAAGCATCGCGATTACGAACCTGCGTGACGATATGAACATCCGCCACGCTCCGCAGAGCATTGGCGAAGGACCAGCCGACCAGCGGCACACTTACCAATTCAGGGTTTGCAGCCTCTGCCATGACAAGTACGCGTGGTTTGTTCATCTTCGGGTTGTCCTGCTGTTAGGGTCTTCCGGGCTGTCCCCACGGCGCAGCAGACCGCAAAAGAGCACGTATGTCAGCCTTCGATTAAATTTTGTTTTCTATGGTGTGAAGGAAGATACGCTCATTTTGCCTCTTCTGAATCCTTCATCTTTGCGGGCTCATCTGAACCGTTGCGATTATTTTGCAGTTCTTCATCCCAGCGGCGCGGGTGTGCTTTGTTAAATGCCATCAGTTGCTCATAGCGCGCGGCTTTATCATTTAAATGACACAGCGCCCCCCAGCTTCCCCATTTGCTGGAGCGTCCGACATCGACAAAAGCATTAAACAGACTGCCACCTGCGGCTTCCCAGTTGCTCAAAAGTTCGCCCATTCCGTCGGAATAGTTAGGCTCAGGACTCATTGATTATCGTGGAGCCGGATGATTCACCGTCCAAAAACGGAGAGGTGATATGTCTGATTTTTTCTGGCTGAGCGATGCGCAGATGGCGCGGCTGGAGCCCTACTTTCCGAAACCCCATGGCAGACCACGTGTCGATGATCGGCGGGTTTTGAGCGGGATTACTTTCATCAATCGCAATGGTTTGCGATGGCGAGATGCGCCTAAGGAGTATGGCCCCCACAAGACGCTCTATAACCGCTGGAAGCTTTGGAGCGATAAAGGCATCTTCGCACAGATGATGGTAGGACTGGCCGCCGATCACAGCGAAAAGAATACCGTGATGATCGATGCTACCTACCTGAAGGCTCATCGCACAGCGTCCAGTTTAGGCGTCAAAAAAGGGGGGCGTGGACGTCTGATTGGACGAACCAAAGGCGGCATAAATACCAAACTTCATGCAATCTGAGATAGCCAGGGGCGCCCACTCAAACTGTTCGTAACGGCAGGACAGGCGAGCGACTACATAGGTGCGCGAGCGTTTTGCGATAGTCTTCCGGATGTCGATTGGCCGCTCGGCGATCGCGGCTACGACGCCGACTGGTTCCGAGAAGCATTAAAAGACAAGGGGATACACGCCTGAATCCCTGGACGAAAACAGCAGAAGGCGACGGTGAAGTATGACAAGCGCCGCTACAAACGCAGCAACCGGATCGAGATCATGTTCGGCAGACACAAGGACTAGCGGCGCGTTGTCACTCGCTACGACCGATGCCCAAAGGTCTTCCTCTCAGCCATCGCTCTCGCCGCCACTGTCACCTACTGGCTATGAGTCCTGAGTCTAGTGCTCCTTTAAGCCACCCTGCGTTCGAAAGCGACGGAGCTATTCTGACAATCTCGCGCGCCGTTGCTGTGACCGCTTTGGCTTCAACCGCGCGCGCAGCTAGTCGGCAATAGAATTGCCGTGCAAATCAGCGTCTCATTTGCCAACTAACTTGAGTGACAGAGATCGGCCCATCCCGCGGATTTGTCTCAAATCAACGCCTGAACACCAAATAGTGCGGCCCGCAGGTCAAACAAAAGCGTACTGACCTGATTGGCTTTGGTGCGCGGGCGCAGCAACTTGCTGGGATCATGTTCAGTGTCCATGTCTGGATCTCGCCAGGGACGCCTCAAGATGACGATCACATTCCAGCGTCTTGGCCTGGTAGAAGTCATAGAGTGCGCGCGATAGGGACAGCGCGAAGTTGTTTTCGGGACGATCATTCTCATTACGTGCAGCTTTGATTGGCTCAGTTGAAGCCTTGCAACGCACGTCACGGGAGGAGGCCAACATGTCCAAATCCCCTTCTCCGGCGACAATGCCGCGGATGATCCTCATTCCCTTAATGTCGGACACAACATGATGCAGTTGGAGGTTCATTTGCATCAGTGTTTTCTGCATGTGTTGAACATGAGCAGGCGCATATTCCACCGACCATTCATGCAGGCGCAGATAGGCTCGAAATCCAACATCTTCCTAACCGGGATCACTGCCAAGGCAGCGTCACCACCCTCAAGTTCGCATCAAGCCAGCATCAACATTCCGACACCCAGATCACCAGCCAGTTGTTTTGGCCTAAGCCCACTGGCAAGCACGATCCGCACCGGCCTCATGCGGAATTTGCCCTTCTGTTTCAGCCCCCTAGCGTGCATTCTTTGTTGCAATGCATGCCATTAAAGAAGCGACATCGAACCGCGACACTTCCAGAGGTACAGCTTTGGCGACATCTGCTGCAGCATAGGTAGCCCGCTATGAACTAACCGAACCTAGATCTATCTTCAGACCGGCCTGCGACTTCCAGCATTTTCCCGATCTCGCGCCAACGCTCAAAGAGGATGGGTCCAGAAGCGCCAACGAAGGAGTCACGCCGTGTTCGTTGAACGCGGTATTGATTCTTACCAAGGACGCCTCGTTTTACGGACCGGGTTTCTAAGGGAAAATGAGGAAGCAGGTAAGCATAGAAAGGTCATTGCTGGGGATGGTTTACTGGAAGAGCCCTTTCATTAGATTTGGTTGCGGGAGTAGGATTTGAACCTACGACCTTCAGGTTATGAGCCTGACGAGCTACCGGGCTGCTCCATCCCGCGCCAATAAGTAGTGTCTAAACTTATAACGGAGGTGCTGCAAGGAGATTCGCACATAAAATTCAAAATTTTCTTGAGATTTTACGCGGCGACCGTACCATTTGCGTCTCGAAAAATTTGGAGGGATGTTTTGGGGCATAATCGCGCAGTAATAGCTCTGCGCCCGCAAAGGAAAACCGCCGCGGCTTTATGAGCTGCGGCGGTTTTGTTTAATTTTGGTCATCGTGGAGAGATACTGTTTTGAGGACCTTATTAGGTTTGGCGATGACCTACTCTCCCACGTCTTAAGACGCAGTACCATCGGCGCTACGGCACTTAACGGCTGGGTTCGGGATGGGACCAGGTGTTTTGCTCGCGCTATGATCACCAAACCAAATAAAGTCCTCACAGTCGCTGTTGCATGGCAGAGCGCTGTTTGTTCCAAGTCATGTACCACTGATTGTATGTGTATGCTTTTGATTGATAAGTCGAAGTCTTGCTTCTACTGGATCAAATCAAGCCTATCGAGCAATTAGTACCAGTCAACTGAACGTGTTACCACGCTTACATCTCTGGCCTATCGACGAGGTGGTCTACCTCGGCTCTCAGGGATACCTTGTTTTGAGGGGGGCTTCCCGCTTAGATGCCTTCAGCGGTTATCCTGTCCGATCATAGCTACCCAGCACTGCTATTGGCATAACAACTGGTCCACCAGTGGATCGTTCACCCCGGTCCTCTCGTACTAGGGGCAACTCCTCTCAAGTATCCTACACCCACGGAAGATAGGGACCGAACTGTCTCACGACGTTCTAAACCCAGCTCACGTACCTCTTTAAACGGCGAACAGCCGTACCCTTGGGACCTGCTCCAGCCCCAGGATGAGATGAGCCGACATCGAGGTGCCAAACACTGCCGTCGATATGGACTCTTGGGCAGTATCAGCCTGTTATCCCCGGCGTACCTTTTATCCGTTGAGCGATGGCCCTCCCACTTGGGACCACCGGATCACTATGGCCGTCTTTCGACTCTGCTCGACTTGTCAGTCTCGCAGTCAGGCTGGCTTCTGCCATTGCACTCAACGAGCGATTTCCGACCGCTCTGAGCCAACCTTCGCGCGCCTCCGTTACGATTTAGGAGGCGACCGCCCCAGTCAAACTACCCGCCACACAGGGTCCCGGAACCGGATAACGGTCCGCGGTTAGACATCAAGCAGAACAAGGGTGGTATCTCAAGGGAGGCTCCACCGAGACTGGCGTCTCGGTTTCAAAGCCCACCACCTATCCTGCACATGTTCGGCCTAATGCCAGTGTGAAGCTGTAGTAAAGGTGCACGGGGTCTTTCCGTCTAACCGCGGGTAACCGGCATCTTGACCGGTAATTCAATTTCGCTGAGTCTATGTTGGAGACAGCGGGGAAGTCGTTACGCCATTCGTGCAGGTCGGAACTTACCCGACAAGGAATTTCGCTACCTTAGGACCGTTATAGTTACGGCCGCCGTTTACCTGGGCTTCAATTCAGAGCTCTCACCCCTCCTTTTAACCTTCAGGCACCGGGCAGGCGTCAGACCCTATACGTCGTCTTACGACTTCGCAGAGCCCTGTGTTTTTAATAAACAGTCGCCACCCCCTGGTTTGTGCCCCCAGCCCCTAGTTGCCTAGGAACCGGGCCTCCTTCTCGCGAACTTACGGAGGTATTTTGCCGAGTTCCTTCAACATAGTTCTCTCAAGCGCCTTGGTATTCTCTACCTGTCCACCTGTGTCGGTTTAGGGTACGATCTAGCGATGGAGCTATTTCCAGGGACCTCTAAGCAGCCCATTCAATCCGATAAGGATGAACTACCCTCGAGATCCGTCACTTCCATCTGGCCCAGGAATATTAACCTGGTTCCCATCGACTACGCCTTTCGGCCTCGCCTTAGGGGTCGGCTTACCCTGCTCAGATTAGCTTTAAGCAGGAACCCTTGGACTTTCGGCGAGAGTGTCTCTCACACTCTTTGTCGCTACTCATGTCATCATTCTCACTAGTGATCTCTCCACCGGATCGCTCACGCGCCAGCTTCACAGAAAGCTCCTTGTGTCCAACCCGTCCCGAGGGACGATAAGGACACATGGAACTATGTCACACTACGCTCTGCTACCATGCAATAAATGCATCCTCAGCTTCGGCTCATGGCTTGAGCCCCGTTACATCTTCGCCGCAAGACAACTTATTTAGACCAGTGAGCTGTTACGCTATCTTTAAAGGATGGCTGCTTCTAAGCCAACCTCCTGGTTGTTTTGGTCGTCTCACCTGCTTTCCCACTTAGCCATGAATTAGGGGCCTTAGCTGGAGGTTAGGGTTGTTTCCCTCTTCACGACGGACGTTAGCATTCGCCGTGTGTCTGCCGACTAGTACTCCTCGGTATTCGGAGTTTGGTTAGGATCAGTAAGCCTGTGGGGCCCCATTACCCATCCAGTGCTCTACCCCCGAGGGTATTCGGTCGACGCTCTACCTAAATAGATTTCGCAGAGAACCAGCTATCTCCGAGTTTGATTGGCCTTTCACCCCTAGGCACAGCTCATCCCGATCTTTTTCAACAGATGTGGGTTCGGTCCTCCAATAAGTGTTACCTTATCTTCAACCTGGCCATGCCTAGATCACTCGGTTTCGGGTCTGATCCCACGAACTCAACGCCCTATTAAGACTCGCTTTCGCTACGCCTACACCTAACGGCTTAAGCTTGCTCGTGAGACCAAGTCGATGACCCATTATACAAAAGGTACGCTGTCAGGACGCAAGGTCCCTCCAACTGTTTGTAGGCGTTCGGTTTCAGGTACTGTTTCACTCCCCTCGTCGGGGTGCTTTTCACCTTTCCCTCACGGTACTGGTTCACTATCGGTCAGTAAGGAGTACTTAGCCTTCGAAGGTGGTCCTCCGATCTTCAGACAGAATTTCACGTGTTCCGCCCTACTTAATACGTCCAATCATGCTTCTTATACGGGACTATCACCCACTTTGGTTGCGCATTCCAACGCATTCTAACCACACTCATGGCTCGGCTGGTCCCCGTTCGCTCGCCGCTACTAGGGGAGTATCATATTGATTTCCTTTCCTCCGGGTACTTAGATGTTTCAGTTCC
>NZ_OZ282575.1:0-390000 GCF_965641895.1 Sulfitobacter sp. SH24 | reverse complement strand
ATTACTCACCGTTTCCAGTGGCTATTCCGCAGAGAAGGGCACGTTCCCACGCGTTACTAACCCGTCCGCCGCTAGACCCGAAGGTCTCGCTCGACTTGCATGTGTTAGGCCTGCCGCCAGCGTTCGTTCTGAGCCAGGATCAAACTCTCAAGTTGAAAAGCTATTGCTAGCTTATCCTTGACGTCGAACCTCTGCACATCGACCTGTATCCCTTACTGAAAGATACAAGCCATTCTCTGTTTGTTGTGCTTGAGACTACAAAGTAGTCGAAAGCCGTCCAAACAGTGAAGCTGACACTCTATCATCGGCCGAAGCCTAAGAGCGCGATATACAGACGTTGATCCATCGAATGAACCAAACCGCCCACATATCTCTTCAGATATCAAATTTTCAAACAGCGTTGAGACAAAAGAAACTGAGATGCGCCCTATAACCTTGGCGCGCCCCGCCTCTAATACCTCGAATTTTTATCCACCTTCCAAACCGAACCTAGCGTCGCCGCTCCCGTCCGCCCCGTCTGGCGCCCCGCCGCCGCATCTCTGCGCCGCCGGTAGAGGGGGTTCTAAGGTTAGACGCACAAACCCGCAAGCAGAAAATTACGAAAAGATCAGAATTCACGGAACATCAGCGTAAGGGACTGTTTATAAGGCAGTTCGATGAGCGTTAGCTGCTGGAGCAGGTCACCTGCCCCCTCAGAATTGCTATGCAATGGAATCCAACGGGGGTTAAACAGACCCGATTCAGCGCAGTTTTACCAAGACCCTGAGTCGGAATCACAATGAAGTGCCTTGATCGACTCGCTAACTGGTCTGAGAAGGAGCCGAACAAGAGGATGCGCCTGTACACGCCAGTCTGACCCGCGTGGCGTAGCCTGCATTGCTTTCACAAAAACCGAAACGCAAACAGCGAACGCGCCCTAGCGGAGCGCGATCCGAGAAGCACGCGCGTTCATCATCAGATCACTGTAAGTCATCATCAGATCACTGGAAGGATGTGGCAGGGGCTGAGGGACTCGAACCCACGACCCTCGGTTTTGGAGACCGATGCTCTACCAACTGAGCTAAACCCCTATGCCGGGGGTCTGGGTAGTCGCAAACGGTCGCCGGATCAAGACAAGATCTGACCTTTCCGGCGATATTCTGCAATCAATGGAACATTGCATGCCCGGCTCACGTTTTCCCGTCGAACCAAGCCCGAAATTGGAGGACGACCTATGACCATGAACAACCTCAAAGATGTCTACACCGACCAACTGCAAGACCTTTACTCGGCCTGCAAGCAATCGCTGGAGGCGACCAACGCATTGGGACGTGCGGCGGAAGATAAAGAACTGTCAGAAGCGCTGATTGATGGCAGCAATGGAATTTCCAAGGGCATGGATGTACTGAAATCCATCTGCGCCAAACATGATTTGGACCCAGATGCTGAGCATTGTTACGGCATGGAAGGTCTTGTGAAAGAGGCTCATAAACATGTGCTGGAGGAAGACTTTGGCGACAGCGATGCGCGCGATGCAATGATCATCACGCAATACCAGCGGATGGTGCATTACGCGTTGGCCGGATACGGCTGTGTGGTGGCTTTTGCCAACCGTCTGGGTGAGGATGAAGACGGTGCGCAACTTCAGCAGCAACTTGATCATACCTATGACGGTGATCGCCGAATGACTGAGATTGCGACAAGAGGTGGTGTGAACGCTGACGCGGCATAAGCACTATTGGCAGGAATTAACACGGGCCGGCTCAACACGAGCCGGCCTTTTTTATTCTTAGGGCTTTGACCAAGGCGAGAACCGCCTGCCCCCCTTATCATGGGATTGCCCAACAAATCCCCCGCAAACGCAAAAGGCCGCAGCAAATGCTGCGGCCTTTCGAAAGTCTTACAAGTCAGGCCCAAAGGCCCGGCCCATAATTACTCAGTGATCTTCGACACAACGCCGGCGCCAACCGTACGGCCACCTTCGCGGATCGCGAAGCGCAGACCATTTTCCATGGCGATCGGTGCGATCAGCTCAACGCCGAAGGACACGTTGTCGCCAGGCATGACCATCTCGGTGCCTTCTGCCAGCTGAACGGTGCCGGTCACGTCAGTTGTACGGAAGTAGAACTGTGGACGGTAGTTCGCGAAGAACGGCGTGTGACGGCCACCTTCCTCTTTGGTGAGGATGTAGGCTTCGGCTTCGAACTTGGTGTGCGGGTTCACGGAACCGGGCTTGCAGAGAACCTGACCGCGCTCAACGCCGTCACGCTCAACGCCACGCAGCAGCGCGCCGATGTTGTCGCCAGCTTCACCACGGTCCAGCAGCTTGCGGAACATTTCCACACCTGTGCAGGTGGTTTTCTTGGTGTCGCGGATGCCGACGATTTCGATTTCGTCGCCAACGTTGATCACGCCACGCTCAACACGGCCGGTCACAACGGTACCACGACCGGAGATCGAGAACACGTCTTCGACGGGCATCAGGAACGGCTGGTCAACAGCACGCTCAGGTGTCGGGATGTAGTTGTCGACTTCTTCCATCAGCTTGCGGATCGCGTTCTCGCCGATGTTTTCGTCACGGCCCTCCATCGCCGCCAGAGCGGAACCGGGCACAACGGGGATGTCGTCGCCGGGGTAGTCGTAGGAAGACAGCAGCTCGCGGATTTCCATCTCAACCAGCTCAAGCAGCTCTTCGTCGTCAACCTGGTCAACTTTGTTCATGAAGACGACCATGGCGGGAATGCCAACCTGACGGCCGAGCAGGATGTGCTCACGGGTCTGGGGCATCGGGCCGTCAGCCGCGTTCACAACCAAGATCGCGCCGTCCATCTGAGCCGCACCGGTGATCATGTTTTTCACATAGTCAGCGTGGCCGGGGCAGTCGACGTGGGCGTAGTGACGTGCTTCGGTTTCATACTCAACGTGCGCGGTCGAGATGGTGATGCCGCGGGCCTTTTCTTCGGGCGCGCCGTCGATCTGGTCATACGCTTGGAAGTCACCGAAGTATTTGGTGATCGCCGCGGTCAGCGTGGTTTTACCGTGGTCAACGTGGCCGATTGTGCCGATGTTGACGTGTGGCTTGTTACGTTCAAACTTTGCCTTTGCCATGGTGGCGCCCTTTTATTTGAGGGGACCCAACGGGGACCCGAACCCTATCTGGCGGGCGATGTATTGGGTCTGGGCGGTAAAATCAAGCGGGACTTGTGCCTTGGTGCCACTTAAAACCCGCTCCCCCTTGATTGCCGCCCAATTCAAACCGCCGTGACCGGGGTTATTTATCCTCTGGCTCCGAGGGGGACGCCACTGCCCTACCGCCGTTAAACCAGCCCTCTTCGCGGTTTTGTTTCACAAGGTAATTCTCAATCGACTTGGCAGCATTCTGGCTGAGATTTTTCAACTGTTCTTCGGCAGACTTTGTATAGCCCGACCCAACGACCGGCCCCTGATCCAAGGATTCGAACACAGTGATCTGATGCGGCTCGGGGTTCAGCTTCTTGTTCTTGGCATCATCCCAAACGGTCAGATTAAGGATCAGAATGGATTTCGGCGCAAAGACCAGCGGGACGCCGGGTTGGGCCAACACATAGCCTTCGACGCTGATGCCGAAATGATAGAAGCGCTCCCCATCATAGCGGTCAAACCGCTCGGCGGTGGCGGCCTGAACAGCGGCGGCCAATTCATCCTTACTGACCTCACGGCTCAGCGGGCCTTTTTGAGCCTTGGGGGCGACGACGATATTGTGGTGCAGGTTAAAATCGCCAAGCGGCGTGGGCGCGTCGCCCAAATCAGATGCGCCATTGCAGGCGGCCAGCGTCGCAACAGTCATCAGCACGGCAAGAACACGGATCATTGGCACATCCCCAAGGCGTTAATATCGGCAAAGGGGTAGCCGATGGCCAGAGCCGGCGCAATCATTTGCCGCAGTTGCGCCCCTGCCGCTCCGCCCTACCTTGGCAAAGAGGGAGGACATCATCATGACCCAGCCAGAACAATCGCCCGGCCCCCTGCCCGTTCGCGTACCACTTGTCACCCAGCCCGTTGGCTTGCTTGGCAGCTTGCAAATGGCGCGGCGCAATGTGCTGAGTATCATCCCCAAGATCGCCACGACCCAGCCCATCGTTTCGGGCAAAACCGGCAAGCGTTGGCACATGGTGATCGATCCCAGTGCTATTCGGGAAATCCTGCTCGACCGGTTAGAGGATTACCCCAAGTCGGACGTGACCAAGAACCTGCTGCGCCCGGCCATCGGGGAATCGCTGTTTATCGCCGAAGGTGCGCATTGGCGCTGGCAACGACGCGCCGCCGCCCCGGTATTTTCGCAACGCAATGTGCGCAACCTTGCCCCGGTGATGTCTCATGCCGCGACCCGCGCAGCCGACCGGATCGCCGCTGCTGGCCCGCGCGCGGTAAATATGCTCGACGAGATGGTGACAACAACCTTTGACGTGATCGGTGACGTGACCTTTTCGGGCGACGGCACCTTTGACCGCGATAAGGTGCACGTTGCGATTGACGACTATATTGCCGAGGCTGGCAAAATCAGCCTGTTCGACATCTTGGGCTTTCCCGACTGGCTGCCGCGACCGGGGCGGATGATGTCGGGCCAAGCGTTAAAGCAGATGAAGGCCATGGCCGACAGCGCCATCGAGGCACGCGTTGCGCGTGGGCATGAAGGCACGCCCGACTTGCTGGATCTGCTGCTCGAAGGTGTTGATCCCAAGACCAAGCGCAAGATGAATACCGCAGAACTACGTGACAATCTGCTGACCTTCATCGTCGCGGGACATGAGACCACCGCGCTGACGCTGGCGTGGTCAATGTACTTGATGGGTTTTGACCAAGGCATACAGGACCGCGCGCGGGCAGAGGTGCAATCGGTGCTACAGGGCCGCGCGTGCAGCGGGGAGGACGTGGATCAACTGCCCCTGATCCGAATGATCGTCGACGAAGCACTGCGCCTCTACCCGGCTGCCGGGATCATCTCACGCACGGCGCAAAAGCACGACACGCTTTGCGACCGCGAGATCCGCCCCGGCGACACAGTGATGATCCCGATTTACGCGCTTGGCCGTAACGAACTGCTGTGGGACGCGCCCGACGCCTTCCGGCCCGAGCGTTTTGCCGACCGCAAGGCGATTGACCGCTATGCCTATCTGCCCTTTGGGGATGGCCCGCGCATCTGCATCGGGGCGAGCTTTGCGTTGCAAGAAGCGGTCATCGTTCTTGCCACGCTACTCGGGCGGTTCAAATTCACCCCGGTGCCGGGCAAAGACCCTGAGCCTGTGATGATCCTGACCCTGCGCCCCGAGGGCGGTGTCTGGATGACGGCAGAGCCGCTGGATTGACCCCATCGCAAAGCGGGGTCAAGCAAATCAGTTGAACTTGTTGTCGCGCGGGAAGCCACGCGGCGCCATCCGGCCAGAACCAGCGCGCTTGCCGGTCCATTCCGCGAGGTCGACCTCTGTGCGGGTTCGCCCTGCGGGGTCTTGCCAGCTTAGCCCCGCCGCACGTTCGAAGGTGGTGGCATCCGAAAGGCCGCCGTCCTTGTACTTTTGCAGGCGAACGCCCTTACCGCGGCCCATTTCAGGCAGCTCATCAAGGCCAAAGACCAGCACTTTGCGGTTCTCGCCCACGGTGGCCACGCTGTCACCCGACACCGGATGACAGACCAGCGCCGCGACACCTTCGCCGCGCACGTTCAGCACCTGTTTACCACTGCGGGTCTGCGCCACGACCTCATCCTCAAGCACGACAAAGCCATCACCCGCTGTGGATGCGACCAGCAGCTTACGCCCCGGCTTGTGAATAAAGAGCGATACGATCTGCACCTCGTTCGGTAGATCGACCATCAGACGCAGCGGCTCTCCCATGCCACGCCCACCGGGCAAATTAGCGGCGGATACGGTGTAAAAGCGCCCGTTCGAGCCGAAGACCAACAAACGATCCGTCGTCTCAGCGTGGAAGATAAAACGAGGGCCATCGCCGTCTTTGAACTTCAATTCGCGGTTCAAGTCGATATGGCCGGTCATCGCACGAATCCAGCCCATCTGAGAGCAGACCACCGTGATAGGCTCGCGGTCGATCATCGCCTCGATCGGCACGTCTTCGACTTCTCCCGCAGTCTCAAAGGTCGTCAGTCGCTGGCCGCGTTTGACCCCGTCGATCACCCAGTCCTTGCCGAACTGCTTTTTCGTCGCGCGCAACTGGTCGGCGATTGTGGTCCATTGCAGGTCTTCACTGTCGAGCAGGTCTTCTAGACCCGCGCGTTCCGACATCAACGTGTCGCGCTCACGTACCAGCGCGTCCTCTTCCAAACGCCGCAATGACCGCAGGCGCATGTTAAGGATTGCCTCTGCCTGCACATCGGACAGTCCGTTTTCGCGGCCCGCATAGCTGTGCGGCACGGCACGGGTGTCACCGCTTTCGGTCAAGACACCGGTTGCCTGTGCTTCGGCATCCGCGATCACCGCCAGCTTGGAGACGTCGACTCCCGCCAGTGGCGAGACATAGGCGCGCTCATCCATGGCACGGGCCAGCGTATCTTGATGCACCCGGCTCCAGTCCTCATACATCAAGGCGGCTTTGGGATCGTCGTCATAACGGATGATCTCAATTACCCGGTCGAGGTTCAAGAAGGCCGTGATCAGGCCCTGCAACACCTCAAGCCGGTGATCGATCTTGTCCATCCGGTGCCGCGAGCGGCGTTGCAGCACCTCGCGCCGGTGGTCGAGGAAAGCGCGCAGCACTTCCTTGAGCGAGCAGACCTTGGGCGTCTGCCCGTCGATCAACACGTTCATGTTGAGTGAGAACCGCACCTCAAGATCGGAGTTGCGAAATAGCATCCCCATCAACACTGCCGGATCGACGTTCTTCGAGCGCGGCTCGATGATCATGCGAATGTCTTCGGCAGACTCATCGCGAACGTCTGCGAGAATCGGTATCTTCTTGGTCTGGATCAGTTCGGCGATCTTTTCGATCAGCTTGGATTTCTGAACCTGATAAGGAATCTCGGTGACCACGATCTGCCACGCGCCCCGGCCAAGGTCCTCGACCTCCCATCGGCAGCGCAGACGGAATGAACCACGGCCCGTGCGATAAGCATTGGCGATATTTTCCGCAGGTTCGACAATGATCCCGCCCGTGGGAAAATCGGGGCCAGGCACATAGTTCAATAGCGTATCGTCGCGGGCATCCGGCACCTTGATCAGGTGAATGCAAGCATCGCAAAGCTCGGCAATGTTATGCGGCGGAATATTGGTCGCCATGCCCACCGCGATCCCCGAAGACCCATTGGCCAACAGATTCGGAAACTGCGCGGGCAGCACGACAGGCTCGGTCAATGTGCCGTCATAGTTCTCGCGATAGTCGACTGCGTTTTCGTTCAGCCCTTCCAGCATGGCCTCGGCCACGGCGGTCATCCGCGCTTCGGTATAGCGCGAGGCAGCGGGATTATCGCCGTCGATATTGCCAAAATTACCCTGACCGTCGACCAGCGGATAACGAACGTTAAAATCCTGCGCCAAACGCGCCATCGCATCATAAATCGCGGCATCACCGTGCGGGTGATAGTTACCCATCACGTCACCGGAAATCTTCGCGGACTTACGGAAACCACCTGTGGACGACAGCCGCAGTTCGCGCATCGCAAACAGGATGCGGCGGTGCACCGGCTTCAGCCCATCACGCGCGTCTGGCAATGCACGGTGCATGATGGTTGACAGCGCATAGGTCAGATAGCGTTCCCCCAAGGCGCGGCGCAGCGGCTCGGACAGGTCATTCGGGTCGAGTTCTGGGGGTGTGGTTGTGTCTGACATGACGGGTCTTTTAGCCAAGCCTAGCAGGGCGAGCAAGCGACAGATTCCGCAAGCCTAGTTCTGGAAATATGCCGCTTGCACGGTTTCAAGAGAGAAAAAAGCAATACTTTTGTGCTATGCGGTTTCTTGCCAATTGAAATTGAACCATTCGCGAAGTTTCGCGTTGGTCTTTCAACAGAGACACGATTTGATAGAGACGGGGAACAGCACAATGAAACGGTTCATCTTTTTGACATTTGGTTTCATGGGCTGGGCTTTCTATGAGATGAGCGGCGGCGCAGATTTCGCACCCGCGGGCGCACAAATGGTAAGCGCCGAAGCCAGCGATTCGGCGCTCATTGCCAGCGCGAATGCTGCGGCACCTTCTTCAGATCTTGTTACGGCTGCCGCCGCGAACGCGGCAAGCAAAGCTGAAAGCCCGGTCACCCCCTTCGCCCCAAAATCCTCAGCGCCCGAACACGCAGCTACCCGCGTGGCGTTGAACCTGACCACATTGAGCGATCTGCCGCAGGCCAATGACGCCGTGGTGCAAAAGGCTGTTGCCTCACCGGCTGACCGTGCCGGTGCAAAGGTCGTTAAATCCAAGCCGGCGAAGACTTCTGGCGAAATAGTGCAAAACGCATCCTATTCGGTCACAACCACGCAGACGCCCGTTATCCTCCCCAGCCTAATAGATGGCGCTGATAGCGCCGCAACCTATGTAAGCACCACGCAAGCTGAGATCCGCACGGTCAGCGGCACCCGCGTTAATGTCCGCGGTGGGCCCGGCACCAGTTTTGATGTGGTCGGCAAACTAGGCCAAGGAGATGCCATTGAGGTGATCGAAGACAACGGCGCAGGTTGGGTCCGGTTCCGCAGCGTGGATGGCACGGAAACTGGCTGGATGGCCGACTTCCTGCTCAACAATGGCTAACTTGCCAATTCAATAGCATCGCGCGATGAAGGGCCTTTCAATCGAAGGGCCCCTTTGCATGTCTGCGACCCGTTCCATCCTAATCACTGGCTGTTCCAGCGGCATCGGCTACGCCGCCGCTCATGGCATGCGCACACGGGGCTGGCGGGTTTTCGCAGCCTGTCGGCAACAGGAGGATTGCGACCGCCTCAGCGCCGAAGGTTTCGACGCACCCCGGATCGATTATACCGATGAGGCCAGCATCCAATCTGCCCTCGCCCATGTGCTGGACCAGACGGGCGGTACGCTTGATGCAGTATTCAACAACGGTGCCCACGCCACGCCCGGATTGGTCGAAGACCTGCCCACAGATGCCCTGCGCGAGATATTCGAGGCGAATTTCTTTGGCTGGCACAGCCTGACCCGCGCGGTGATCCCCGTTATGCGCGCACAGGGGCATGGGCGGATCGTGCAATGTTCCTCCGTGCTTGGCATGGTGGCGATGCCGTGGCGCGGGGCGTATAACTCCACTAAATTCGCGCTGGAGGGGCTGACCGATACCCTGCGGCTTGAGATGCGCGGCACGGGGGTTGAGTTGATCCTGATCGAACCCGGCCCGGTCACGTCCAAACTGCGTGCCAAAGCAATTCCGCGGTTCGAACGTTGGATCGACTGGCAAAATAGCCCCCGCGCGGCGGAATACGATGCGACCATGCGCCCCCGGCTCTATGATAACAGCGGCAAGAAAGACCGGTTTGAACTGCCCCCCGAAGCGGTGGTGGCAAAATTGGTTCACGCCGTGGAATCCCCTCGCCCCCGTCCGCGCTATTTCGTCACAACCCCCACCCACATCGCCAATGTTTTGCGGCGCATCCTGCCGACGCGGGCGCTGGATTGGGTCACCAGCCGCTGATTTTGGTTGCGCGACTGCGCCGCGCCGCTACATCTCGGGGCAACGAAAGGACAGCCCATGCCAAATGATCCGTTTTTCGTGATCGTCCTGCTTTCCGTCGTGGCGGTTGCCGTTGTGCTTATGATGGGCCTCGGTGGATTTGCTACGGGGGGCAAGTTCAACAAGCGTAACGCCAACAAGTTGATGCGTTGGCGGATCATCGCGCAGTTTATCGCCGTGCTGCTGATACTTGCTTATGTCTATTTCCGAGGGGGGACGATCTGATGGTTGTACTGAACAAGATTTACACCCGCACCGGGGATAAGGGCACCACCGCGCTTGGCAACGGTGATCGCGTGGCCAAACACGACGCGCGGGTCGAAGCCTATGGCACGTCGGATGAGTTGAACTGCTTTGTCGGCGTGGCCCGACTTGAGGCCACGAAAGACACCGATGCAGCGCTGGCGCGCATCCAGAATGATCTGTTCGACCTCGGTGCCGACCTCTGCCGCCCTGATATGGCGGCTGATCGCGATGCGGAATACCCGCCCCTGCGGGTCACCCAAGAACAAGTCGACCGGCTTGAGCGCGAAATCGACGTAATGAACACCGAATTGGAGCCACTGCGCAGCTTCATCCTGCCCGGTGGCCGCGCGCTGGCCGCACATCTGCATGTCTGCCGCACTGTAGCCCGCCGCGCCGAACGGCTGGCAGTGCTGCTGTCGGAACAGACCACAATCAACCCCGCTACCGTCACCTACCTAAACCGTCTAAGCGACTGGTTCTTTGTCGCCGCGCGTATGGCCAACAACGCGGGCCAAGAAGACGTGTTGTGGGTGCCGGGCGCGAACCGTTAAGAAAATAGCGCTAACAGACGAAAAACCGGGAAAACGCCGCGTTCAAAACTGCCTATCTGCCGATTTTGGCCTGTTTTGATCCGATCCGCTTCGTTACACCCGTCTAGAGAATTAGGGAGACCGGGCCAACCAGCCCGCGTCGCAAACTGAGGAGAGAGACCGCTCATGAAGGTACTGGTACCTGTCAAACGCGTGATCGACTATAACGTGAAAGTTCGTGTGAAAGCGGACGGAACGGGTGTTGATCTTGCCAATGTGAAAATGTCGATGAACCCCTTCGACGAAATCGCCGTCGAACAGGCGATTCGTCTGAAAGAAGCCGGTCAGGCTGAAGAGATCGTCGCCGTCTCCATCGGTGTGAAGCAAGCGCAGGAAACCCTGCGCACCGCGCTCGCCATGGGTGCAGACCGCGCGATCCTCGTGGTGGCCTCGGACGATGTACACAAGGACATCGAGCCGCTGGCCGTGGCAAAGATCCTCAAAGCCATCGTCGACGAAGAGCAGCCGGGCCTCGTACTCTGCGGCAAACAGGCGATCGACAACGACATGAACGCTACCGGCCAAATGCTGTCGGCGCTGATGGGCTGGTCGCAGGCGACATTTGCCTCTGAAATCGCCATCGAAGGCGACAAGGCGAAGGTCACCCGCGAAGTCGACGGCGGCTTGCAGACCATCGAGGTCACCATGCCGACAGTCGTCACTGTCGACCTGCGCCTCAACGAGCCGCGCTACGCTTCGCTGCCGAACATCATGAAAGCCAAGAAAAAGCCGTTGGACGAAAAGACCGCCGAAGATTACGGCGTCGATGTCTCCAACCGGTTGGAAATCGTCAAAACCGTAGAGCCTGCCGAGCGTGCCGCTGGTATCAAGGTCGGTTCGGTTGACGAGCTTGTGGCGAAACTCAAAGAAGTGGGGGCTGTGTAATGGCTGTTCTTCTGATTGCCGAAATCTCCGATGGCGAATTGTCCATGGATGCCACCGCCAAGGCGGTAACCGCAGCCAAGGCTCTGGGCGACGTGACCGTTCTGGCGGCGGGCAGCTCTGCCGCGGCGGCAGGCGAAGCGGCCTCCAAGATCGACGGCGTGTCCAAGGTGCTGGTCGCCGAAGACCCGATGCTGGGCCACCGACTGGCCGAGGCCACCGCAGCGCTGATCGTATCGCTGGCGGGTGACTATGAGCATATCGTCGCTCCGGCCACCACCGACGCCAAAAACGTGATGCCCCGCGTGGCAGCACTTTTGGACGTCATGGTGATCTCGGATGCTTCCGGTGTTGTCGATGCCGACACATTCGAGCGCCCGATCTATGCCGGTAACGCGGTTCAGACCGTGAAATCCAACGACGCCAAGAAAGTCATCACCTTCCGCACATCGACCTTCGATGCGGCCGGTGAGGGGGGCTCTGCCTCGGTCGAGACCATCTCGGCTGCCGAAAATCCCGGCCTGTCGACATGGGTCGAAGACAAGGTTGCCGAATCCGACCGTCCTGAGCTGACAAGCGCTGGCGTGGTGGTTTCCGGTGGTCGTGGCGTCGGCTCCGAAGAGGACTTCGCGCTGATCGAAAAACTGGCCGACAAACTGGGCGCTGCCGTTGGCGCGTCGCGTGCGGCGGTCGATTCGGGCTATGCGCCGAACGATTGGCAGGTTGGCCAGACCGGCAAAGTTGTCGCCCCCGACCTCTATGTCGCGGTTGGCATCTCGGGTGCGATTCAGCACCTTGCCGGGATGAAAGATTCCAAGATCATCGTTGCGATCAACAAAGACGAAGAATCGCCAATCTTCCAAGTGGCGGACTACGGTCTGGTTGCCGATCTCTTTGATGCCGTGCCTGAGCTGATCGAAAAACTGTAAAGTTCTTCACGTGAAACACCAAAGGCCCGTCAGATTTGGCGGGCCTTTTTTGTTACGGACGCTCCCACCCCGCAGTCTTTCAGGACATGTTTTGCAATGCATCGGCCAAAGCAGCGGCAGCGGAGGCATGGGCCATCGGGCCGAGCATCTCTGACGCGGCCTGCACCTCCATCTCGCTTACCACCATCCCAGCGGTGGGTGCGACAGACGGGCATTTGGGGGCAACGACTTCAATCTTAGCGGTCGCATGTTGGGCTACCGCTTCGAACATTTCCCGGGTGACGAAGAGCGGGTCATAGCCCAAGTCCCCCACAGGCTGTTCATCAGTGGCCACCGGCGGGCGGTCGGCTAGCCAAAGCAGCAGCGTCCGTCCTCGGATTTGCCCCAACATCAACCGCATGCGTGCCATCCACGCCTGCTGCAACTCGGTACGCACCGCCTCGAACCGCTCAGGTGAAACCTGCATTAAATGGGTCAGCATGTGGCGATTAAAGTGAAATTCTGAAAAATCCACCTCGCGGTAAATTGTCTGCAACAGGGCCGAAGCGCCGACGAAGCGATCATTCCGGCGCCGATGCACCGAATAGAACCGATTGGTCATATTCTGTGCCCCCATGACCTGAACCACCGTTACATCCGCCTGCGACGCCGCCTGTGCGACAAAGGGGTCATGGGCGAATGCGTCGATCCCTGCATTGGGAAAACCGAAATTTACACAAGTCTTTCCTACCGCAGCCTCGACCCGCGCCGGGAAAGGCTGTTCTATGAATTTGCCATAGGTTTCTGTCCCGCCAAGAAAGGCGATGTAAGGCGCCTCCAACCGGCGGCGGGGGCCGCGAAACATCAACTTTGAAGTGCCATAGCGGCACGGTAGATAATCCAGAGGCTCTGGCCCCGGTGCATCATAGGTCATTGAACCCACCTTTATTGTTCACCCAAAGCCAGATTGCACAGGAGGGGCTGCGATTCTCTTAACGGGCAAATTTGCCGATAGATTTCGTAAAGAGGTGCCCTTGCGGCACCCCCGCGACGCGCCCTATTGTGCGCCGAACTCAAGTAAAGGACAGGCCATGGATATCCAGACAATCGGCATCGTGGGCGCAGGGCAAATGGGTAACGGGATTGCCCATGTCATGGCGCTGGCGGGCTATGATGTGCTGCTGAACGATGTCAGCGCCGATGCGCTGGCTAAAGGGATGAAAACCGTCACGGGCAACATGGACCGCCAAGTCAGCCGCGAGAAAATCACCGCCGCCGACCGCGATGCCGCAATGGCGCGGATCACCACGACCCAGACGCTGAGCGATCTGGGTCAGAGCGATCTGGTGATCGAAGCCGCTACGGAACGAGAAACGGTGAAACAGGCGATTTTCGAAGACCTGATCCCGCATCTGAAACCGACGACGATCCTGACCTCGAACACCTCTTCGATCTCGATCACCCGTCTGGCCAGCCGCACTGACCGGCCTGAGAAATTCATGGGATTCCACTTCATGAACCCCGTCCCGGTGATGCAATTGGTTGAACTGATCCGCGGCATCGCCACGGATAAGGAGACCTATGACGCCTGCAAAGCCGTGGTGGACCGCTTGGGAAAAACCGCCGCTTCGGCCGAGGATTTCCCTGCGTTCATCGTGAACCGCATTCTGATGCCGATGATCAACGAGGCGGTCTATACGCTTTATGAAGGGGTCGGTAATGTAGAGTCGATCGACAGTTCGATGAAACTGGGCGCGAACCATCCGATGGGTCCGCTGGAACTGGCGGATTTCATCGGTTTGGACACCTGTCTGGCGATTATGAATGTGCTGCATGATGGGCTTGCGGATACGAAATATCGCCCCTGCCCACTGCTGACCAAATATGTCGAAGCCGGTTGGCTGGGTCGCAAGACTCAGCGCGGGTTCTATGATTACCGCGGCGAGAAACCGGTACCGACGCGCTAAACGGGAACGTTGATGGGGGCGCTGCCCCCATCGCGCCAAAGGCGCGATTCCCCCGCGGGTATTTTTGAAAGAATGAAGCTTAGTGGGTCAGTGCCAGAGTATGGGCGCGCAGCCACGCCATAAACCCGCGTGGGTCCTCTGCCCAGCGGTCGATCTCTTCCCGGCTGAGGGGATGGCCGACAATTGGGCCTTGGGGTTTGCCGCAGGCATGGGCAATTTCGTGTAGCAGCAGGCCTTGGCGCAGCATCGGGCTGATCTGGTTTGCAATCTGGTAAGCGCGGCTGTTTTGGCCCGGAAAGCGCATCGGCACGACCTGCGCGCCAGAACGGCGGATCATCTTGGCAGTGAAGACATTCCATTCAGCTTCGACCGCCGGGCCCCAGAAGCGTTCAGATGAGGCGACAACCCCTGAAGGAAAAAGCGCGACTACGCCGCCTTCTTTAAGGTGGACCATGGCCTTGGCCCGCATTTCCACGCCCTTGCGCTGTGCGTCGGGGTCATGCGGGAAAGGCACCGGGATCATATAGCTGCCGGCCACCTCGTCGATAGACGTGAGCAGCGACCGGGTGAGAATGCGGTAATCTGGGCGCACGCGGCCGATTAGATCGGCAAAAATCATGCCGTCGACCATACCGTGAGGGTGATTTGCCACAACGACCACCGGCCCCTTTTTGGGGATACGGTCCAACTGCTCTTGCGGGGTGGTCAGGTCGATCCCCATCGTGTCGAGCGCCGCGCGCCAGAAGGCTTGGCCCGATGGTGTGCCGCGTTGCTCGAACTTGCGGATCAAGCGTAGGATTTTGATTTTTCCGGTAAACAGTTCCATCGCGGAAATGACCCGGGCTTTCCAGGGATCATCAAAGGTTGACGCATAGGAGAGGCTGCGGCGGTCGTATTTGGTGAAAGTCACCGTACCGTCGCCTGTCTGAGCCTTATGGGCCGCCATCTTTTGCGCGTCATCCATTTGATCGGAGGATCCTTTTTCCCGCGATGCGGGGTTAGTATCCCTCGCCGAACTTATCCGCCACCAGGGCAGTCAAAGCGTCGGCCAAGGCATCGGCATCGGGACCAGAGGTTTGCACCTCAATCGTGGTGCCACGCGAGGCGCCAAGCATCAACAGCCCCATGATGCTGTCGCCTGAAGCGGACATACCATCCTTGCTGACCTCGGCGCGGGCATCGAAAGCTTCTACCACCTCAACCAATTTGGCGGAGGCGCGCGCGTGCAGGCCTTTTTCGTTTACGATCTTAAGAGAAAATTCGGGCATGACGTCTTGGGGCCTTTTAACCTGCGCTGACATTCTGGCTGTCGATATACTTCTTACCAGCTTCGAGTGCCGCGCGCACGGCATCGGGCACATCCAATTGCCGTGACTTGGCAAGTTTGATCAGCATTGGCAGGTTCGCGCCATAGATAATGCGCCGGTTTTCGGGGCGGCATGCCAAGAGGCTGAGGTTTGATGGTGATCCACCAAAAAGATCGGTGACGACCACAACGCCTGCGCCTTGATCCACCGCATCGGCGGCGGCGCAGATCTCGCGTTCTTTATTGGCGCGGTCGTGGTCTGCCTCAATCGCGATGGCGCGCACGCCGAATTGGGATCCCACGACATGTTCGATGGCGGCAAGATATTCTTGCGCCAGCCCCCCATGTGCGACGATGACGATCCCGATCACGGCTTGCTTCCTTCACGATGCTGGCGGTCCAGTTCACGGTGCCTAATTGACACCTGCCAGCCCTGCTCTGCAAGGCGCAAAGCGTGGTCTTCCGCCATGGCGACAGAGCGGTGTTGCCCGCCAGTACAGCCAAAGGCAATGGAGATATGGGATTTTCCCTCTTCGCGGTAAGCGGGCAGCAGTAAAAGACTGAGATCGAGAACTTTATCCGCGAAATCCGTGTAACGTTTATCGCCCGCCACATGGGCCGCCACAGCCGCGTCCCGGCCATTGCCGCTGCGCAGTTCAGGCACCCAATAGGGGTTTCGCAAAAAGCGGCAGTCATGCACCACATCGACACCACGGGGCAGACCACGTTTGTAAGAGAAGCTCTGTACCGAAACGGTAAGATGGCGTTGGCCGCCAGGAGCGAACCATTGCTCCACCTCGGCGCGCAACTCATGTACGTTGAGCGTTGTCGTGTCGATCAGAACGTCCGCGCGGGCGCGAATTGCGTGGAGCAATTCTTGTTCTCGGGCGATGCCGTCGGCGGGGCGATCGGCGGGGGCCAGCGGGTGGCGGCGGCGCGTTTCGGAAAAGCGCTGCAACAGTACGTCTGGCGCGCAGTCGAGATAGAGCAGTTCTGCGCTCCACCCCGGCTCGGCAGAGAGGCGGCCCATCAGCTCCAGCACGCCCTCGGTTGAAAAATCACGGTTGCGCGCATCAATGCCCAAGGCCACCGATTGCGCATCGCCGGGTCGGTCGAGCAGCGCAGGCAACAGCCGCAATGGTAGGTTGTCGATCGCCTCAAACCCCGCGTCTTCCAACACATTGAGTGCAGAGGAACGCCCGGCGCCCGAGGGGCCGGTGACAAGGACCAGCCGCCGAGGCGCATGGTCTGTGGAGGGGGTCTGACTGATCAATTCGGTTCTTTCACAGCTGACATATACAGATGAATTGCTGCCGCAAAATGAGCGCTATCGCATTTGTGAAAACAGGGCAATGTGACACCCTGTATCAAGTGGGTATGGCCCTCGGGCAGGCGTTGCTCTTCGGGAAGGGCAAGATCAACAGCAAGGGCCAAGGGCACCGGGCCGTGATCCTCAAGCCGCAAAATTGCCACGTTGCGCGCCTCGATGAGGCCACGAATATTTTCGGGAACGCTCGCGATTACGTCATCCCCCCTGCGGATTACATCGGTGCGGTCATCCGCCACCAGCTTGGCACCGAGGGCGATCAGTTGCAACGCAAGCGCCGATTTGCCAGCGCCCGAAGGGCCAAGGATCAGCACCCCGCGCCCGCCGATGGCCACGCAGCTTGCGTGGAGGTTCTCGCGTTTAATGGTCATTTCTCGGCCTCAAGCCGCGTTTAGGTCGGCAGGCCCACAACGAAACGTGCGCCTAGGGGCTCAGATGTGATGTCAGCTTCGGTTGGGCGAATGTTTTCGGCCCAGATCACGCCGCCATGCGCTTCGACAATCTGTTTGGAGATTGCGAGGCCAAGACCGGAGTTATTGCCAAAATGCTCTTCCGGGCGCTGCGAATAGAAGCGTTTGAAGATCTTGCCAAGGGCCTGTTCGGGGATGCCGGGGCCGGTGTCTTCGACCACGATCAACACGCGATTGGCGCGTTTACGCGCCCAAACGCGGATCGCATCGCCGTCTTCGCAAAAGGAGATCGCGTTGGTGATAAGGTTCACGAAAACCTGCGCAAGGCGCGCTTCAAGCCCATGAACGGTGATCGGCGCGGCAGGCAGATCGGTTATGAAATCAATGCCCTTAGATTTCGCATCTTCACCCAGATACTGGCCAAGATTGCCCAGCATTTGCAGCAGATCGAAGGGCTCTTCCTCTTCCTTGACCAATTCTGAATCAAGCCGTGAAGCATTGGAAATATCGCTAACCAACCGGTCCAGACGCCGTACATCATGTTCGATGACATCAAGCAACTTTTCGCGCTGATCATCGCGTTTGACCATGCGCAGGGTTCCCACAGCAGACCGCAGAGAGGCGAGCGGGTTCTTGATCTCATGGGCCACATCGGCGGCGAATTGTTCATTGCCATCGATACGGTTGTAGAGCGCCGAAACCATCCCGCGCAACGCGCCGGAGAGGCGGCCGATCTCATCGGGGCGTGCGGTCAGATCGGGGATGCGGATGCGGCCTGGGTTCATCTTGCGCGCGTCTTTGTCACGGCCGAGCTCGGCAGCCGCCGACAGGTCAGCCAGTGGATTGGCGATCGTGGACGCCAACACAAGGCTGAGCCCGATCGAGACCAACGTCGCGATGACGAACATCTGCAACACGCGCTCACGTTCACTGCGCACCAGGCGGTCAATCTCTCCTGCGGCGCTGGCCACGGCGACGACGCCGACCGGGGTATCGCCCTGCATGATTGGCGTCACGACGCTAAACAATGTGCCGCCTTCGATGGCGAGGGTGCCTTCAAGCCGGGTGCCGCCGGATACGCTAGGCGCGACCATGCTGCGGAATTGCTCTTCCAACGGTGGGGTTGCAGCGACTTCTTCAGTACTGAAGGGGGCAGAGACGCGATCCCATAGCCAATTCAGGCCGTCATTGAGCAGGGTCCGCTCCCCTGCCTCTGAAGCGGCGAGCGCTTCGGCTACTGTGAGGCTGCCAGCGGTGCGCGCCACCAGCGTTTCTGCAGGGTCGTAGACAAAGACTTCGATGCCGCCACGCAAATCCAATCCATCAAGCGTGGCGGCCACATCGACACCATCGCCCGTGGTTAGGTTCACCGGCGCGCCTGCGGGAAGCTGCGCTTCGATCACATCGGCAATCAGCTCAGTTTCGGACACCAGCGCCGCGGCACGCTGCATGGCCAGACTGTCACGCGAAGAGTTAAGGTAAAGGATACCCGCAACCAACACGCTAAGCGCAATCAGGTTAAAGGTGATGATCTTGCGCGTTAGCGGCGAGGTACGCAGCGAAAACAGCCCTCGCCGTTCGCGCTTGACCAGAATCTCATCGGGCGCGGCGCTGTCGGGGGTGACCCAATCATCCCCCAATACAACATCACCGTCCCTACCCACAGCCATGTCCCGCACAAGCTTCCTTTCGACCAGCGTTAACCGCCGGGTTTACTCTTCGTTGTATCTATAGCCGATGCCATAAAGCGTTTCGATCGCCGAGAATTCATCATCGGCGGTGCGCATCTTTTTCCGCAGACGTTTGATGTGGCTGTCGATCGTGCGGTCATCCACATAGACCTGATCATCATAAGCTACGTCCATCAACTGGTCGCGCGATTTTACAAAACCGGGGCGCTGCGCGAGCGCTTGCAACAGCAGGAATTCGGTCACGGTCAGGGACACGTCTTTGCCCTTCCAGCTGACGGCGTGGCGCAGCGGGTCCATCCGCAGTTCGCCGCGCTCCATCACTTTGGTTTCTTCTGTATCCCCAACCTCATTCGTTTCCACCGCGTCTTGGCGGCGCAGAAGGGCGCGGATACGTTCGACCAACAGACGCTGGCTGAAGGGTTTTTTGACGTAATCGTCTGCCCCCATACGCAGGCCAAGCACTTCGTCGATCTCATCATCCTTGGATGTCAGGAAAATGACCGGCATCGCGGTTTTCTGACGCAACCGTTGCAGCAGATCCATGCCGTCCATGCGGGGCATCTTGATGTCCAGCACCGCCATATCCGGCAGTTTCTTGTTGAATGCGTCCAACGCGGCCTGACCGTCGTTGTAGGTTTCCACTTCGAAGCCTTCAGCTTCAAGAGTCATCGAAACAGATGTCAGGATGTTCCTGTCATCGTCTACCAATGCAATCTTTGACATTGCCCGCTTCCTTATGCTGCTCAATTCGTTCTTATTTTTGGAGTCAGTGATCCCCAATATTAGAGATCGAATCAATCCTTAAGTGCGAATCGTGCCATTGAGATGCACCAATTCGGTCATAATTTGGTTAGGAATGGCTAAATTGCCGCACTTTGATTCCTCACAGATTGATTGAACCCTGCTCTGCAGTCGTCGCATTGGGTCGGGATCTATGCGCATCGAAACAAAGTTTTAGATGGTGGCGCTAACTGTGACAAAGCTGCCTGTTCAACCTTAAAACGCCCGTGTTAAGAGGCTTTCAAGGCCCCCGATGCCCAGGGCAATTGCGCCCGCTCGGACACGTTCTGCGCCGCTCACGCGCTACTACAGGAGACATCACATGACATTTGGACGGGTAAACCCGCAGTTCAGCCTCGAAGATCAACAGATCAGCGGGCTTGGCGATGTCTATTACAACCTGACCGAGCCTGCGCTGGTCGAGGCCGCGTTGAAACGGGGCGAAGGTAATTTGGGCAAGGGCGGTGCGTTCCTTGTTACCACGGGCAAGTTCACGGGCCGGTCACCCAAGGACAAACATGTGGTCAAAACCGACAGCGTGGCCGACAGCATCTGGTGGGAAAACAACGCCGAGATGTCGCCCGAAGGGTTTGACGCATTGTACAAAGACATGGTCGCGCACATGCAGGGCAAAGACTACTTTGTCCAAGACCTCGTTGGCGGTGCCGACCCCAAACATGCGATCAATGTGCGGATGGTGACAGAACTGGCATGGCACGGGCTTTTCATCCGCACCATGCTGCGCCGCCCCGATGCCGAAGCGCTGCAGGACTTCACCGCCGATTTCACCGTCATCAACTGCCCCAGTTTCCAAGCTGCCCCGGCCAAGCACAACTGCCGCAGCGAAACCGTTATCGCGATGAACTTCGACCGCAAGATGATCCTCATCGGCGGCACGGAATACGCGGGTGAGAACAAGAAATCTGTCTTCACGCTGCTGAACTACCTATTGCCGGAAAAAGGCATCATGCCGATGCACTGCTCGGCCAACCACGCCACCGGAAACCCCGTTGATACGGCTGTTTTCTTTGGCCTGTCGGGAA
Source organism: Sulfitobacter sp. SH24 (assembly GCF_965641895.1). Taxonomy (NCBI): domain Bacteria; kingdom Pseudomonadati; phylum Pseudomonadota; class Alphaproteobacteria; order Rhodobacterales; family Roseobacteraceae; genus Sulfitobacter; species Sulfitobacter sp. SH24. Next base: position 369,213 of record NZ_OZ282575.1, on the reverse strand, counting down.
CTGGCAAAACCACCCTCTCCGCCGACCCCGAGCGCACGCTGATCGGTGATGACGAGCACGGCTGGTCCGACAACGGCACCTTCAACTTTGAAGGCGGTTGCTATGCAAAGACAATTAACCTGAGCCCCGAAGCCGAGCCGGAGATCTACGCGACGACCTCCAAGTTTGGCACGGTGATCGAGAACATGGTCTTCGACCCGAACACATTCGAGCTAGACTTCGACGACGATTCGCTGACCGCCAACATGCGCGCGGCCTATCCGCTGCACTATATCTCTAACGCCAGCGAGAAAGCCGTCGGCGGCCACCCCAAGAACATCATCATGCTGACCTGCGATGCATTCGGCGTTCTGCCTCCGATCGCGCGGCTGAGCCCGGCGCAGGCGATGTACCATTTCCTGTCGGGCTTCACCTCCAAGGTCGCAGGCACCGAGCGTGGCGTGACCGAGCCTGAGCCCACATTCTCCACCTGTTTCGGCGCACCCTTCATGCCGCGCCGCCCGGAGGTCTACGGCAACCTGCTACGCGAAAAGATCGCCCAGCATGGTGCCACCTGCTGGCTGGTTAACACCGGCTGGACCGGTGGGGCCTATGGCACCGGCTCGCGGATGCCGATTAAGGCGACCCGCGCTTTGCTGAGCGCCGCCCTTGAAGGCCGTCTGGCCGATGCCGAGTTCCGCAAAGACCTGAACTTCGGCTTCGATGTCCCTGTTGAGGTGAACGGCGTCGCCGACATCCTGCTTGACCCGCGCCGCACATGGGACGATCCGGAGTCCTATGACCGTCAGGCGGCCAAGCTGGTCAAGATGTTCTCGGACAACTTTGAGCAGTATCTGCCCTATATCGACGAAGATGTGAAAGCCGCTGCAATTAGCTAAGGCTTTACGAATTTAACAGGATTACCAAGGGCCGCCTCAATGGGCGGCCCTTTTTGCATTGCTCGCAGCATACTCTAACCACCGAAAGTCACCTTCGCATCCAGCGGCATTTCCCGAAGGAAGGTTTCATCCACCCCAACGATATTCACTGATGCGGAACGGTCCACCGCAGCGATCAAGGCAAAGCTCTTGTCAGGATAGCGCCCCGCCATCAGCAAGCGTTTATAGGCCAAAGGCACGGGGGCTCCTCCCTCTTCTCGCGGGATCTGAGTGACCACTTCGTCCAGGCGAACGCCATAGGTCGCCTCAACCTCACGGAAGGGGAAGTTCAACATATTCTCAAACTCCGGCCCGCCGGGAAACAGCTTAAGCGGCCGCCCGATGCTGCTGCGCGCGTTACTCCAGCCCCACCACTGCGTGTAAAACGATTTCTCCCCCACCTCGGTACAAATCCAGCCGTTGGGCGAATCGCGGTAGACCAGCATATAGGGGCGCATGGCGCGGAATGCTTCGCTTTCCAGTTCCCCTTGGCTCTGTGTCCAAGCCTGAAGCGCGGCTTGCAACATCGGTGACCCACCGTCCCAGATCAGCGACAATGGCTGCTGTTGCTGGTGAAAGCACCAACCGTTCGGCTCTTCATGAGACAGACGCAGCATTCCATCGGCATGGCGGGTTTTACCATCTAGCCACAGTTTGCCTCGATCAAGGATATCGCGTGCTTCCGGCAGCGCCTCTATCCCGACTTTGGTCAGAGAATAGCGCCGGTTCTCGATCGAAAAGAGCGCCGCGCCCATTGTGTCTTCCAGTTGCTGAATATGCCGCCGAACCGTCTGACGCGTGCTGGACAATTGTGCGACCGCATGGCTCAGATTCAAGGTGCTCGCCAGCGTTACAAACGAGCGGATCATTTCGAACAAAAGCGCCGGCGCGGGCTCTTTTTGCCGGGGCTTTGGCGCGGCGTCGACCGGCGCAATATCGGACATATGTTGGTTCATAGGCAAAGCATGGTACATGAATCACCCAACAACGCAACATAATCCATCCACCTAAGGTAAATTGGTTAACACAATTGGGTCAGAACTAGGCAATTGATCCTCAATACATTGAGGGTAGTGAATGTATTGTACTCAACCTGAGGTATTTACACATGTCCCATCCTGTAGACATTCACGTTGGTCGGCGACTCAAGCAAGCCCGCACCCTGCGGCGGCAGTCCCAAACCGACGTTGCGCGTGAACTTAAACTCTCGTTTCAGCAAATCCAAAAGTATGAGATCGGCTCCAACCGGATCGCCGCCAGCCGCCTGCATGAGCTGGCTCGGATACTCGAAGTCACCCCCGGATATTTCTTTGAAGGGCTTGATGATGATACGCCAGAGACCAAGAATGACCCGGCGCTCGATATCGTAAACGCAATTGGCTCCATCAAGGATGACAACGTAAGAGCCCGTATTCTAACGTTTATTGAAGACGTGTCAGGCGTTACGGTCGCCCGCCGGGGCTGATGGCTGCTGCCGCTTCTCGCGCCGACGCACCCGCCGAAGGCGGCAACGAAAGGCGCAGGTTTCACGGCAGGCAGCAGTCACCAAAGCAACAACTCCGGTGTTCGCTTCGAAGCGGCTTCACGCCACCAGCGTTTCAGCTTTCTTAAGGTCGACGGAGACCAACTGGCTCACACCCTGTTCTGCCATGGTTACCCCAAAGAGCCGATCCATCCGCGCCATCGTCACCGCGTGGTGCGTGATGATGAGGAAGCGCGTGTCGGTCTGACGGCACATCTCGTCCAAGAGGTCACAGAATCTGGTCACATTTGCGTCATCAAGCGGCGCATCGACCTCATCCAGCACACAGATCGGCGCTGGATTCGCGAGGAACACTGCAAAGATCAGTGCCATCGCGGTCAATGTCTGCTCCCCACCCGACAGGAGGCTCAGCGTGCTGAGCTTCTTACCCGGAGGCTGGCACATGATCTCCAGCCCGGCTTCCAGCGGATCATCACTTTCGACCATCACAAGGTTCGCTTCGCCACCACCGAAGAGATGGGTGAACAACATCGAGAAGTTCGCGTTCACCTGTTCGAAGGCCGTCAGTAGCCTTTCCCGCCCTTCGCGGTTCAGCCCGGCGATACCACTTCGCAGGGTCTTGATCGCCTCTTCCAGATCGGCCTTCTCGGCCAGAAGCGCGTCATGCTCTTCGCGAACCTCTTTCGCGTCATCCTCAGCGCGCAGGTTCACCGCCCCCAGCGAATCCCGCTGGCGTTTGTGGCGGTTTACTTCTTCTTCCAATGCTTCGGCTTGGAGGTGCTGCTCCGCACCTAGGTCAAGCGCATCACGTAGTGCTTCGGGAGTAACCTGCCGCTCGTCCTGAATGCGTTCAGCGGCGTGCGACACAGTTTCACGGGCGGCATCGCTGCGCGCTTCGGCCCGCGCACGGGCTTCACGCGCGTCCGAGGCCTGACGTTCAGCGTCACGCTCAGCTTCTGTCGCAGCCTTTAGCGCATTCTCCGCAGCGCCCAGCGTTTCTACCGCACGGGTACGGCGCGTTTCGGCAGCCGTGATCGCGCCCATGAGCTCTTCGCGCTTGGCCGCAATCTCTGCGGGAGCGGCGCTTGCTTGTGAAAGTTCCACCTCCGAGGCGGTCTTGCGCTCGACCAATTCCGCCGTTCGCTTGCCTGCGGTCTCTAGCCGGTGCCGCCAACCGCTTATCTCTTTCGTCACTTCCTGCGCGCGCCGGACCCGGGATTCGCCCTCTCGGCGCAACTCATCATGAGCGGAGCGGCGCGACATCATGGTGATCCGCGAAGCTTCGACCGCCATGCGAATTTCTTCGACCATAGCGCGCGCGGCAGAAAGGTCGTCCAACCCTTCCAGAGTACGCTCGGCGTCGAGCACTTCTGCGCGGGCGGCGATCGCGGCCTCCTCGTGGCGTTTCACCGCAAGGCCGAGGGATTCCAATCGGCTTTGCGCAAGATTTCGATCTGCCTCTGCACGGCTCAGCGCGCGGCCCGCATCAGCGACCTGCCTGTCCGCATCGCGCCGCGCCTCACGGGCACGCTTGTCGGCGTCGGCCTGCTCTGCCAATTGGCGCTGTAATGTCTCGTGAGCCGCCCGCGCGCCATCGGCACGTTGGCTTGCTTCCTCCAAAGCCTGCTTCAACACTTCAAGCCGGTTCAACTGCTGCAGGCGCAGGGCCGCTGCCGATGGCGCGTCTTCGGCCCAAGCGCGGAAGCCGTCCCACCGCCAAAGATCACCCTCGGGCGAAACCAAACGCTGCCCCGGCAACAACTGCGCCTGAAGCTGCGTACCCGCATCGGGATCGACGAGTCCGATCTGGCTCATACGGCGTTCAAGCACCTCAGGCACCGACACATGCTGCGTCAGCGGGGTCACCCCCCCGGGCAGCGGTTGCGCCTCCAGATACCCCGGCAGCACCGACCAGCCGGAAGGCCCATCCGCATCAACCTCAGGCGCGCGCAAATCGTCTGCCAAAGCAGCCCCAAGCGCTTTCTCAAAGCCATGTTCGACCTGCAACCGATCAAGGATCTGCCCGCCCTCGGCGGTATCGCGTTCCACCAACTTTGCCAGCGCTCCAGCTTCCGCCCGCAAGGCGTTGGTTTCGCCCTCCGCCTCTGACCGCTCTGCGCGCGCGTCGGCTTCGCGCGACTGCGTATCGGCGCGGGCTTCTTCGGCGGCCAAAAGGGCGGCATCCGCGGCCGCGGCGGCATCGACGGCCGCAACTTCTGCCTTCTGCGCCGTTGCGAAATCCAATCCAGCCTGATCGAGCGTCGCTTGGCTTTGGGCCACTGCATCGCGGGCTTTTGCGGCCTCTGCTTCCGATTTTTGTAGGGTCTTTCGGCTGTCCTGTAGCAAACGTTCCGCCGAACTGTGACGCGCCGACAACCGAGCGACATCTTCGGTTTGCTGGGCCAGATCCCCCTCGCGGATTTGCAACACGGAAGAGGCCTCACGCGCGGCCTCTCCGGCAGCCTCTAGCGCCTTGTCATGCCCTTCGCCCGCCTTGGCCAATTCCCGCGCTTCCAATTCGAGACGTTCAATCGTTTCCTCGGCGTCGCGGTTCAACCCATCTTCGCGGTCGATATCGCGGGTCAGTTGCGTGATCCGCCCGGACAGCGTTTCGATTAACGCAGCAGCGCGGGATTCCTGTTCGGTCAATGTGTCGCGTTGCGCGGTAAGGCGTTGAAGAACGGCAGCAGAGATCGCCTCTTCTTCGCGCAAAGCGGGCAAAGCGGCTTCTGCCTCTTCGCGCCCTTTGGCGATCTGGCGCACCTGCGCTTCGGCCTCGGCCGCGGACGCGACGCGGGCCCGCAATTCCTCTTCGGATTTGCCGCGTGCATCCTCCGCTTCGCGCCAACGGTGGTAAAGCAGCAGCCCCTCGGCACGGCGCAGTGCTTCGCCGATTTCGCGATAGCGCGCGGCTTGGCGGGCTTGGCGGGCCAGCGTGGCCAATTGGGCGGCAAGCTGTTCGATCACATCATCGACACGAGCAAGGTTCTGTTCTGCGCCATTCAACTTCAATTCGGCTTCATGCCGGCGTTGATAAAGCCCAGAAATTCCAGCCGCCTCTTCCAAAATACGGCGACGGCTTTTGGGCTTGGCGTTGATCAATTCAGCAATCTGCCCCTGTCGCACCAGCGCAGGGCTATGGGCGCCGGTGGACGCATCGGCGAAAAGCATTTGCACATCACGCGCCCGCACGTCTTTGCCATTCACCTTATACGCACTGCCCACATCGCGGGTGATGCGGCGCACGATCTCTAGTGCGTCTTGTTCGTTAAAGCCCGCAGGCGCCAACCGATCGCTGTTATCCAAATGCAGCGAGACTTCGGCAAAATTGCGCGCCGGGCGCGAGGCGGCCCCGGCAAAGATCACATCTTCCATACCACCGCCACGCATTGCGGTCGGGCGGTTTTCACCCATGACCCACCGCAGTGCTTCAAGCAAGTTGGATTTGCCACAGCCGTTCGGCCCCACAACGCCCGTCAGCCCGTCAGAGATGACGAGGTCGGTCGGGTCCACGAAGCTTTTGAAGCCGGTCAGTCTGAGTTTGGAAAAGCGCAAGTTAGCCCTGCCGTAATTGATTCTTGCCTGAGCGGCGAACTTGCCGTTTTGGGAGGGTCCGAGTCAATCAAAAGCCCCAAGGGAAGGGGGGCAATGAGCGGTTATCCACAAGATATTGTCGGAGCCATAAGGCGTAGGCCGTCCAAACCGAGCTAAGGCCTAATCACAGTCCAACACACCAATTGCCAATGCCTGATCGCCCAGCACCTCTTTGACATCGCAACCGCTGGCTAGGGCCATCGCCCGGCCTGCCCGCCCCCGGATCGGACCAAACCGCGGGGCATATTGCACGTTGACGCGCATCGCCTCTGCCCGTTCGCCACGGATCCGCACGTCAAAAACCGATCCATCAACCGTGACCTGTTGGGCGGCTACGCCGCGAAAATCCCGGCTGGGTGCATTGCAGGCCGTCAGCCAGATAGGCATCGTGATGAACAAGAAGAACCGCATGGCTTTAGCCTGCAGTTAGAGAGTTAACAAAACCCTACCATCTAACGAAAAAAGCCCCGGCAAAACCGGGGCCTTCTAAATTCGATGGGGCGCTGGCTTAGTGCAGCTTGGCTTCGACTTGGGCGATGCCATCGTCGATCAGCTTGTTGCCCTGTGCGGCGGTCATCTGCTTGGCGATCACGTCGCGGGCAGCGGCCACAGCAATGGTCACGGCTTGGTCGCGGACTTCCTTCACAGCGGCGGCCTCGGCCGAGCTGATCTGGTCCTTCGCGGCGGCCATGCGACGCTCAAGCGATTTGGCCATATCCGCCCGCGCCTGTTCGGCAGCAAGACGGGCATCTTCCTTTGCGGAAGACACGATACGGTCCGCTTGGTCCTGCACCTCTTTCTGCTTGCGCTCATAGGAGGCGAGCAAAGTCTGCGCTTCTTCACGCAGGGCGCGGGCTTCTTCCAGCTCGGTCTTGATGCCGTCGGCGCGTTTGTCGAGCATGCCGATCAACAGCGTCGGCACCTTGAAATAAATCAGGATCCCGAGGAACAGCAGGAAGGCCAGCAGCACGATGAAGTCCGTGTTGCGCAGCGAGAAGAAAGGTCCGGTGGCCGCAAAAGCAGGCGAAGCCACCATGCCAGCGAGCAGGGTCGAAAGTGTCAGGCGCATGGATTTGGTCATGGCTTATCCTTTCATCCGCGCATCGACGGCGGCATCAACGGTTGTAGCATCTGCCGTGCCACCAAGGGCGGCGACAAGCGCTTCTGCGGTGTCCTTGGCAACGGCTTGTACGTTGTCCATGGCGCCCGCGCGAATTTCGGCGATGGCTTTTTCCGATTCCGCCACTTGCGCGGCAATCTCGGCATCGGCCTTGGCCATTTCGGCATCCAGATCAGCCTGCATGTCCGCTTTGGCTTGGGCCACGATCTGCTGTGCCTCAGCACGGGCGTCGATCAGGGCCTTGTCATAGGCGGCTTCGGCTTCCTGTGCCTTGACCTTCAGGTCTTCGGCAGCCGCGATGTCATTGGTGATGGTCCCTTGGCGCTCGGCCAGAACCGCACCGATACGAGGCAGAGCCACGCGCGACAGGATCAGGTAGGTGGCGATCAGTGCCAGGATCAGCCAGAAAATCTGGTTGCCCCAGTGATCGAAGTTCAGCTGCGGCATGCCCGGCGTTTCGGCAGCATGGGTCGCAATGCCGGTCGCGTCGGCCAGCCCGTCGCTGGTTGTTACAGTTGCCATCGTGGCTTCTCCTTGGAAACTTTGCCGTTACAGCCGGGCAGACACGGCGATGCGCGCCTGCCCGCTCGTAAGGATTACAGTTCCGAGAGCTTAGACAGCGAACATCAGCAGCAGAGCGACGAGGAACGAGAAGATCCCCAGAGCTTCTGCAAACGCGATGCCGATGAACAGGGTCGCTGTCTGGCTTGCGGCTGCCGATGGGTTGCGCAGTGCGCCGGACAGGAAGTTGGCGGCAACGTTGCCGACACCCAGGGCTGCGATGCCCGTGCCGAGACCTGCAATGCCTGCGCCGATATGTGCGAGTTGACCTTCCATGGGGGTATCTCCTTACGATTGGAAGTTAAAACTTTGGCGGGAAACCCCGCCGTTGTTGGGGTTGTTAGTGTGCGGGGTGCAGCGCGTCCTTGAGGTACACGCATGTCAGAATGGTAAAAACATAGGCCTGAATGAAGGCCACCAGCACTTCGAGACCGTACATCGCGGTGATCGCGAGCACCGACACCGGCGAGATCACTGCGATGGCAGCGAAACCGGCGAAAACTTTGATAACCGCGTGGCCCGCCATGACGTTACCCGCCAGACGAATGGAGTGGCTTACCGGGCGCACGAAGTAGCTGATCAATTCGATGATCGCCAGCACCGGGCGCAGCGCCAGAGGCGCCGAGGATACCCAGAAGAGGCTCAGGAAAGCTGCGCCGTTCTTGACGAAGCCGACAACGGTCACGGTGATGAACACCGCCAGCGCCAGAACCACAGTCACCGAGAAATGCGCGGTGGGGGTAAAGGCTGTTGGGATCAGGCCGAGGAAGTTGGCCATCACGATGAACATGAACAGGGTCATGATATAGGGGAAGAACTTCAGCCCCTCTTTGCCGCAGATGTCCTCGACCATCTTGTGGATGAAGCCGTAAGCCAGCTCAGCAACCGATTGCATCCGGCCCGGGACGACCGAGCGGCGCGCGCTGCCCAGAACGAGCATCGCGAAAGTGGCCAGAACCGCCAGCGCCATCCAGAAGGTCGCGTTGGTGATGGTGTACCAAGCAACGGAAGCATCATCGCTAAAGAGCGGCGATACGATGAACTGGTCCATCGGGTGGAATTCCAGACCGCCTGTTTCAGCGCCGTTTGTCTCTGTTGCCATCTCAGGCTCCCTCGTCCTTGCCCGAATGGGGCGTATCCTGTTCGGCCGGTTCGGCCTGTTGTTTGCCCTGGATTTCCTCAGCGGTGCGGAGCATCGTCTTCACCCCCGCCGCAAGGCCCAGCATTACAAATAGCACCATGAAGATGGGCAGCGTGCCAAAGAGCACATCAAGCCCGTATCCGATGCCGAAACCGATCCCAAGACCGGCCACAAGTTCGATCACCATCCGCCATGCCATATTGGCCTGAGAATAATGCTCATCCGCTCGGGGCTTAGGTGCGCCGCGTTGTTTCGCAGCCGCCAGTTTGGCCTCAAGCTGCTCCATCTGCTGCCGTTGGTCCGGGCTGGTCACACCAAAATCCCCTTAGGAATATCTGCTGCGGTGCTACTGTCAGGGCGGGTTAGAGTCAACCGCGATGGACAACGTGACTTATAGATGGAATTCAATGCCTTACAGGGATACCCCCCGCGCGTGACTTGTAATGCGGAGCTAAAATGCCAGTAAAACTGCGCCCCGGACTTATTCAACTCAATGGTTAAGTTACGCACAATGCCCGCTTCCCCCCTTCCATAGCCCGCGCTATGCAGGCTCATGACCCAAGACTTAGATCAGGTGTTTGCTGCCCTTGCCGACCCCACGCGTCGTGCCATCCTCGCCATGTTGCTGGAGGATGACATGGCCGTGACGGATGTGGCCGAGCCATTTGAGATGTCGCTTGCCGCGATCTCAAAACACTTGGGCGTGCTGACGGCGGCAGGGCTGATCAGTCAGGAAAAGCGGGGGCGGGTGAAATGGTGCAAGCTTGAACCGGATGCGCTGCGGAATGCGTCGGTCTGGATGCAGGGGTTCGGGCAGTTTGAGCCGGTGAACCTAGATGCCTTTGAACGTTTCTTAGAAATCGAATTGCCTGATGCGGGCGAAGGCGCGCCGCGCTCAGGGTCAGAGTAGAGTGATCCCCCCTTGCCACGAGGTAAATAAGACAAGGGGAGGATCAATCGACGGTCAGATGACGCCGAATGCAAAACGTAAAATAGCCAATACCACTACAATCAACCCGATAAGGTAAATAATACTACGCATGGTTGTGTCCTTCACTTTGATTTCACGCCCCAACGCGGGATCACGCGCTCCGGTTCCATCAAATCTGCATCTTTTTGAAATTTTGTGTTTTTTCCGCGCTATCGTCGCGCAGCAGCAGGTATAGCGCCAGAATGGTCAGTAGAACGCCACCCCAGACCATTCCACCCGGCAGAGCATTGCCAAAGCCAAATTCCCATAGGATCACCCAGCTTGGTGTAAGATAGGTATAGGCCATCACCTTGGCCGAAGGCAGACGCAGCGCCGCGAATTGCAACAGAACCACCGTGGCCGCAGTGGCAAAGACCGCGACATATAGAATAGTGATCCAAACCAAAGGCCGCAGCGCACTCCAATCCGTTGCGCGGATATCCTGCCAACCGTACAGCCCCAGCAGTACCGTCCCCGCCAACAGCGTGCCAAAGGTGAACATCACCGCACTTTCACCTCGGTTTAGCCGCCGCACCATCGGCGTATAAAGCGCGTGGCTGATGCAACCGACGAAATAGATCGTCTCCCCCCGTCCAACATCGAATGCCAAAAGCGCCGGGAGGTCGCCGCGAAAGATCACCCAAAGCGCCCCGGCCCCGCCGATCGCAAGTGCCAGCGCCATGCGCGGCGTCATGATCTGCCGCATCAAAATCCATGCAAAGCCCGCCGCCATGATCGGGACGAGGGTAAAGACAGCCGCCGCAGCCACCGGGGGCGCGGTCTTCAACCCTTCAAACATCAGCACGAAATAGAGGGTGAACAGCCCCGCCAGCACGAAATACCGCCAAGGTGCTACAAAGCCCGCGCGGCTGATATCGCCCCGCCCCCACGCCAGCGCGCCAACCAATACCGTCGCCAAGGCAAAGCGCACTGCATTCAGCGCCGTCGGGGTGATCTCATTCGCCACCTGCGCCCCGAGCGAGAATGACCCTGCCACCAGCGCCGAAAAACACAGCATCGCCAGATGTCCCTGCGCCGAAGCGCTCAGTCGGGACATGTGACGGCATCCTCGGCATGGTCTTTGAGGAAACGCAGCACCGCCTGCACCTTGCTGGTCCGGTGCAGATCGACATGGGTGACCAGCCATAGGGCACTGCTCCAATCTGGACGTGGGGCGTGAATCTCGACCAACTGCGGATCATTGCGCCCCATGGCGGCGGGCAGGCCACCGATTCCTGCCCCCGCCCGCAGCGCCGCCTCCATCGCTGCGCCGCTGGTGCTGCGCCACGTCACGCTTTCCTCTGGCACCGTGGCCCAGAGCCACTTGTGATAGGGCGCGCGGCTGTCGCGGTTATCGGCAGCGATGAAGCGGTGTTTGTGGTAGTCCTCCGGCCCGTTCGGGATGCCGTATTGCGCCACATAGTCCCGGCTGGCATAGGCCCCCACCGCAAGCTGGGCATAGGGTTGCACCACATTGTCCGGCTGGTCCGGCGCGGCCCCTGCGCGGATGGCGACATGCGCTTCGCCGTACTCAAGGCGAAACAGTCGATCCCCGATCAGGTAACGCACGACCAACTCAGGGTTCTGGCGCTGGAACTCAGTCAACAATGGCGCCAGTTGCGGGGCAAGGAAATCAAGCGATGTAATCACCAATTCGCCCGACACATCACTGCCACGCCCCTTGATCCGCCCGGCCAACTGGCTGAACTGATCGTCCGTGGCCCGCGCCACCCGCAGCAGATCCTCGCCAGCCTCGGTCGCCGTGTAGCCGCGGGCGTGGCGCTGAAACAGCTTGACCCCCAGCCGCCCTTCCAGCGCGTCGATATGACGGATCACCGTCGCATGGTGGACTCCCAGTACCTCGGCCGCGCCGCTTACCGTGCCGAGCTGCGCAACCTGATAGGCCGTCCTGATCTCATCCCAATTGTCCATTCACTCACCCTGCCTTCCCGACTTGTGCATTTACGAACATGGTCACGCTCATTCTGGCAGTTGCGTTCGCGAGCACAATGGCCAATTCCATGTCATCAGATTTACCCTTGGAACAAGGACCAGCACCATGGCCACTCTGCGCATCGAAACTTCCGTGAACCGCGAAAACTCTGTCACCCGCAGGCTAACAGACCGCATCATTTCAACGCTCGGCGACAGTGACGTGGTGACCCGCGACATCGCCACCGAACCGCTGCCGCTGATCGATTCCACATGGGCCAGCGCCCGTGTAAAGCCCGCCGAAGAGCGCACAGCGCTGGATCAAGAAGCCCTCGCCCTGTCAGACGAACTGGTCGCCGAAGTGCAGGCCGCCGATACAATCGTCATCAGCGCGCCGATCTACAACTTCACCATTCCCGCGTCGCTAAAAGCGTGGATCGACCTGATCGCCCGCGTCGGCGTGACCTTTAACTACACCGCAGAAGGCCCCGTCGGCCTGCTGGAGAACAAGCGCGTGATCGTCGCCTTCGCCTCTGGCGGGACGGGCATCGATTCCGCCGCCGATTTCGCCAGCGGCTACCTGCGCTTTGTGCTGGGGTTCTTGGGCATCACCGATGTGACCTTTGTCGCGGCTGACCAATTGGCTATGGACGCCGAAGGCACCATCGCCCGCGCCAACGCCCAGATCGACGCGCTGCGCGACGCGGCCTAAGCAGCCCCGCGCTCAGAAACAGCCGCGTTCCGTCACCGGGGCGCGGCTTTTGCTTGGGCTAGCTTTTGCCGCCCGCCCTGCCCGGCTTGACTCGCGCCGCGCCAGCGCGTAAACGCCCCTCAATCTCCGGAAGCATTGCCTTCCGGTCCCGGCATGGCGTCGGGATCGCCCCCAGTCAGCGCGTTGCGCCCACTGGGGCATTTGTGCATTTTCGCGCGCGTCCTTAAGTAGGGGCAAGTGCAACCGACCCGAAAGGCCCTGTGCCCATGTTTGAAAATCTCAGCGAACGGCTCTCTGGTGTCTTTGACCGCCTGACCAAACAAGGCGCGCTCAGCGACGAAGATGTCAAAACCGCCCTGCGCGAAGTGCGCGTCGCCCTGCTGGAGGCTGACGTTTCGCTGCCCGTGGCGCGTGATTTTGTTAAAGCAGTGCAGGACAAGGCGACCGGCCAAGCGGTGACGAAATCGGTCACGCCCGGCCAGCAGGTTGTGAAGATCGTCCATGACGCGCTGATCGACACGCTGAAAGGCGAAGGCGAACCCGGCGCGCTCAAGATCGACAGCCCGCCCGCCCCGATCCTGATGGTTGGCCTACAGGGTGGCGGTAAGACGACCACCACCGCGAAACTGGCCAAGCGTTTGAAAGAGCGTGACGGCAAGCGCGTTCTGATGGCCTCGCTCGACGTGAACCGCCCGGCGGCAATGGAGCAGCTGGCGATTCTCGGCGTGCAGATCGGTGTCGACACGCTGCCGATCGTCAAGGGCGAGACCCCGGTGCAGATCGCCAAACGCGCCAAGACGCAGGCGGGTTTGGGCGGCTATGACGTCTATATGCTCGACACCGCGGGCCGCCTGTCTATCGACGAAGAGTTGATGCAGCAGGTCAAGGCCGTGCGCGACGTGGCCAATCCACGTGAAACATTGCTGGTCGTCGATGGGCTGACCGGCCAAGACGCCGTGCACACGGCCGAGAACTTTGACGAGCGTATCGGCATCACCGGTGTCGTGCTGACCCGGATGGACGGCGATGGCCGTGGCGGTGCGGCGCTGTCCATGCGTGCCGTCACCGGCAAGCCGATCAAATTCGTCGGCCTTGGCGAAAAGATGGACGCGCTCGAAACCTTCGAGCCCGAGCGCATCGCGGGCCGCATCCTTGGCATGGGCGACATCGTCGCGCTGGTCGAGAAGGCCCAAGAAACCATCGAGGCCGAACAGGCCGAGAAGATGATGAAGCGCATGGCGAAGGGTCAGTTCAACATGAACGACCTGAAGATGCAGCTTGAACAGATGATCAAGATGGGCGGCATGCAGGGCATGATGGGCATGATGCCCGGCATGGGGAAAATGGCGAAACAGGTCGAAGACGCCGGTTTCGACGACAAGGTCCTCAAGCAGCAGATCGCCCTCATTCAGTCCATGACCAAGAAAGAGCGCGCCAACCCTGCCCTGCTGCAGGCCAGCCGCAAGAAGCGTATCGCCAAGGGTGCCGGCATGGAGGTCTCCGACCTCAACAAGCTGATGAAGATGCACCGCCAGATGTCCGACATGATGAAGAAGATGGGCAAAATGGGCAAAGGCGGCATGCTCAAGCAGGCCATGAAAGGCATGATGGGCAAGGGCGGCATGCCCGGCGGCATGGACCCCTCCCAGATGGACCCCAAGGCGCTCGAAGCAGCGGCCAAGCAGATGGGCGGTAAGCTGCCCGGCGGTCTGGGCGGCATGGGCGGCGGCGGCATGGGCCTGCCCGGCGGCCTCAGCGGTTTCGGGAAAAAGAAATGACCGCGACCGATATGGATACCGCCGCTCGCGCCGCCGAGCTATTGAAAGAGCATCGCGCAAGCATCGACCGGCTCGACGCGATCCTCGTCTATACGCTGGGCGAACGGTTCAAACACACGCAGGCCGTGGGGAAACTCAAGGCTACACACGACCTTCCCCCGTCCGATCCGGCCCGCGAAGCGGCCCAGATCGAGCGGCTCGAAGATTTGGCGGAAGCAGCGGACCTAGACCCCGCATTCGCCAAGAAGTTCTTGAACTTCATCATCGCCGAAGTCATTCGGCACCACAAAACCCACCAAGAATAGGACGGCCTCCCGTCCCCCCAACCAACCTAAAGGATTACTCACCATGGCTATGAAAATTCGTCTCGCCCGCGGCGGCTCCAAAAAGCGCCCCTTCTACCGTATCGTTGCTGCTGACAGCCGCATGCCGCGCGATGGCCGCTTCATCGAGAAGCTGGGCACATACAACCCGCTGCTGCCCAAAGACAGCGAAGACCGCGTGAAAATGGACGTTGAAAAGATCGAAGCATGGATCGCCAAGGGCGCACAGCCGACCGAGCGCGTTGTCCGCATGCTGGAAGCCGCTGGCGTTCGCGAAAAGACCGAGCGTAACAACCCCAAAAAGGGCACACCGGGCAAGAAAGCCCAAGAGCGCGTGCAGGAAAAAGCCGACAAAGCCGCTGCCGCTGCCGAAGCTGCCAACGCACCTGCCGAAGAAGCTTCCGCAGAATAAGCCGCGAGCGCCCGGCATGGATGCATTCTCTGAAGACTTCCGTGCCGGGCTGCACGACCTGATGCGATGGCGGCGCGACGTGCGCCGCTTTCGCACAGACCCGCTGGACGAGGCGCTGGTGCAAACCTGCCTCGACAGCTGCACCCTCGCCCCTTCTGTGGGCCTGTCGGAACCATGGCGGATTATCCGCGTGCAATCTGACACCGCGCGCCGAGCCGCGCTTGAGAATTTCGAGACAGCCAATGCCCGCGCCCTTGCCGGATATGACGGCGAGAAGGCCGCGCTTTATGCCGGGCTCAAGCTTTCGGGCATGAGCGATGCGCCCGAGCAATTGGCGGTTTACTGTGATGACAGCACCGACAAGGGCAGCGGCCTTGGTGCCGGGACAATGCCCGAGATGCGCCGCTATTCCGTGGTGGGTGCGATCAACTATCTATGGCTCACCGCCCGCGCCCATGGCCTTGGGCTGGGCTGGGTTTCCGTGCTTGACCCTGCGCGGCTGAACCGTGATCTTGCCGTTCCAAGGGACTGGTCGCTGGTGGCCTATCTTTGCATGGGCTGGCCCGAAGACAACAGCCTGACGCCGGAACTGGAAACCAAGGGCTGGGAGACCCGCGCCCCAAGCCTGAAGATCGAGACCCGTTGATGAGAAAACTACTGTTCCTTGTGACCGTGCTGGTACTCGGCTTTGTCCTTGGCATCCGCTATGACCGGCAGTTAATGCAGGACGAATGCAAAACCGGTGCCGGGGAATGGACCGGGACGATCTGTGTCAATTCGGAGTTGTTGCAATGAGTGACCAAGACCTGATCTGCGTCGGTGCCATCGCGGGCGCTTACGGCGTGCGCGGCGAAGTGCGCGTAAAAAGCTACTGTGCTGTGCCCGAAGACATTGAAGACTACCGCCCGCTGAGCACCGAGGATGGCAGCCGGACCTTCACCCTTGCTCTGCTGCACCCGGTCAAGAACGGCTTTGCCGCCCGCATCGCCGAGATCACCACCAAGGAAGAGGCCGACGACATGCGCGGTGTCTCTCTCTTTGCGGCGCGCGACCAACTGCCAAGCCTGCCGGATGATGAATTCTACCACGCCGATCTGATCGGACTTGAGGTCTATGATACTGGCGGCACACTGCTGGGGCGGGTGAAGACCGTACAGAACCACGGTGCCGATGATCTGTTGGAGTTGCAACTGGCGGGCACCTCTGCCACCACCTTCCTGCCTTTCACCAAGGCCGCCGTGCCGACTGTTGATCTTGCCTCAGGCCGTATCGTCGCCGACCCGCCCCTGGGCGTGTTGCCGGATGGTACGGATGGCTGAGACCGGAGCCGGATGATGCCCCGCCGGATCATCCTGCACCCCGGCTTTCACAAGACCGGGACCAGTTCCCTTCAGGCCACCCTCCGCGCCAACCGCACCGCCTTGAAACCCCATATCGCGCTGCGCTTGCGCTGGCATATGAAAGACCTGCTGCACGCCACGCGTGGCTATTCCACATGGCGCGATCCGCTGTCGCTGTTGAAAGCCGAACATCGGTTCGAGACCCTAATCGACGGCCTGCCCCAGATGCTGGGCCGCACGTTGATCCTCTCGGCTGAGGAGTTGGCGGGCCACCTGCCGGGTCGGGGCGATTTGGCCGATTACAGCGCCGCACCCGAGTTGCTGGAGATCTTCATCCGCAGCCTGCGCCAGCGTTTTCCCCAAGCCGAGATTATAGTCTACCTCTCCACCCGAGCCCCGGCGGACTGGATCGCCTCGGCCTATTGGGAGCATGTCAAAGCCTCGTCGATGACGCTCAACCTTGCTGACTTTACTGCCCGCTATGCCCCGGCGGCGGACTTAAACGCGATGGTTCAAGAGATCACCCACCGCCTACCCTGCCCGGTGCACCATACACGGCTGGAGGATTGCCGCGATCTGCCGCTCGGGCCTGCGACTCCGCTCCTCGGCCTATGTGAGCTACCGCAAGACCTTTTGAAGCAGTTAACCCTGCCACCGCCCGCAAACCAACGCTTGCCTGCGGATCTTTTGCAGGCTCTGCTTGACGCCAACCGCCGACACGCCGATGACCCTCAGGCGCGCCGCCGCGCCAAGACCGCCCTACTGACACAGGCAGGAACCGCATGAAACCCACCCGCTCCCACGGACGCCAAAGCGCACGCCCCAGCATGAAACCTCGTGCCCTGCTGCAAGATACGCCCGATTACGCTGATGTCTGGCAGGCGCGGATCGTCACGCTGTTTCCCGATCTCTTCCCCGGGGTGCTGGGGGCCAGTCTGACCGGAAAGGCGTTGCAAGACGGGCGCTGGCAGCTGCACACCCATGACCTGCGTGATTTTGGCATTGGCAAGCACCGCAATGTCGACGACACCCCCGCAGGCGGCGGGGCGGGCATGGTGATGCGCGCTGATGTGGTTGGCCCGGCCTTGGCCCGCGCACAAAGCCATGCGCATGGGCGCTGGCCGATCCTTTATATGTCACCGCGCGGGCGACGGTTCGATCAGGCAATGGCGCGCGATCTGGCCGATTGCGCAGGTGTCACCATGCTCTGCGGGCGGTTTGAGGGCGTGGACGAACGGGTGATCGAGCATTTCGGCATCACCGAGGTCAGTTTGGGCGATTTCGTCATGACGGGCGGCGAACTGGCAGCCCAAGCGATGATTGATGCCACCGTGCGCCTTTTGCCCGGCGTTTTGGGCAATGCCGAGAGCATCGAAGAAGAAAGCCATGCCTCGGGACTTCTGGAACACCCGCAATACACCCGCCCCGCCGAATGGGAGGGGCGCGAGATTCCCCCCGTTCTGATGTCTGGCAACCATGGCGAGATCGCCAAATGGCGGCAGGCGCAGGCCGAAGACCTGACCCGCAGCCGCCGTCCCGACATGTGGGCGGCGCGTGAGAGCAAAGACTAGGCACGCGGAACCCGCCCCCGCGCGGCGCGTTGATCCCCCATATTGGAGGGAGAAACCAAATGCTTGAACTTATTCTCATTCTGCTGATTGTCGCCGCTGTGGCGGCTCTCTTGGGCTTTGGCCGTGTGTCGGGGGCTGCGATGACCGGAGCAAAAGTGCTGATCGGCATCGTGTTGGTGCTTTTCCTGCTCGTTGTCTTGGGCGTGATTGCGCTGGCCTGACGCGCTGAGCTTCAAAACTGGGGATCAAGGCGGCGAGAGCCCCCTTGATCCTTTAACGATTGCCCCCTATACCCCGCGCATCCGGAATCGCTTTGGCGGCTCCGGTGCTTTGCGTTACGGCGCAAGCGAATAAAGCAATGACGACGATACCTCCGGCGGGGGCCCTGTCATCTTACGATCACAGCGCTGCCCGACAGAACCCGAAGCTCTGGGTCGCGACATAATTTCGTGGAATACCGCGAACATCATAGGAGATAGGTCAGATGAACCTGATCGCAGAGATCGAGGCGGAACAAGTCGCCGAACTGGGGAAAGAGATCCCCGACTTCCGTGCCGGTGATACCATTCGTGTTGGCTTTAAAGTCACCGAAGGCACCCGCACCCGTGTGCAGAACTACGAAGGCGTCTGCATTTCGCGCAAAAACGGCCACGGCATTGCCGGGTCTTTCACTGTGCGCAAAATTTCCTTTGGCGAAGGCGTGGAGCGTGTGTTCCCGCTGCATTCGACCAACATCGACAGCATCACCGTTGTGCGCCGTGGCCGCGTGCGTCGCGCCAAGCTGTACTACCTGCGCAGCCGTCGCGGCAAATCCGCACGTATTGTCGAAAACGCCCACTACAAGCCGCTCTCGGGCGCGAAAGCTTAAAGGACAGGTCGATGAAAGCCGATACACATCCCGAATACCACATCATCAACGTCAAAATGACCGACGGCACTGTTGTGGAAATGAAATCGACATGGGGCAAAGAAGGCGACCAGCTGTCGCTTGACATCGACCCCTCCGTGCACCCCGCGTGGACAGGCGGCACTGGCCGTATCATGGACACCGGCGGCCGCGTGTCGAAGTTCAAGAACAAATACGCTGGTCTGGGCTTCTAAACCTTTTCCGTCGTTACGAAAACAAAGGCGCGGCCCCTGCGGGTCGCGCCTTTTGCGTTCTAAAGATCTTGTTGGGATGGGGGCGAGACCGGGCGTTTGGGGCTAGGGTTGTGCACGGTATTTGTGAAAGGATGAATGGAGGGGGGACAGCGTGCGGAATAAAGCAGGCGCGTGTTTGGTTGCGTGGGTTACAGGCGGCGTTCTTGCAGGGCGGCTTGGGCACCAAAGCCGTGAAGATGGGACAGCACCGCGCCGTAGGCAATCAGCAGATAGGCCAGAAGTTCAGTACCTTCTTGGACAGTGGTTTTGACCTGCGGATCATAGGCCGCTCCCATCACTGCTTCCCACAAGGTGCTGGTACCGAAAGTGCGCGAGAAGAACAGCAACAGCACCACGCCAATATAGACAAAGGTGGCAGAACGGGTTTGTAGATGATGCAGCATCGGCAGAAGCGTGGTGCCCCGGTTGCACCAAGCCACGAAGGTGCCGACCGCCAGCGTCGCAAGCGCGGGATAGAGCCAGAAACCATGCCGGATTCGATCCAGCGCCGCGTCATACTCTCGTAGAAACATGCAGGCAAAGAGGGTTGCCGCCAATGCAAGATAGCCCCGCATCGCAATGTTTTGATAGGCACCCAACACAAAAATGCCCGCGGCGATGGCCAAAAGGGTATTGTGCAGATGCTCGGTCAGGGAGTCTTCGGTGACACCTTCGCCCCATACCGCTGTATCAAGGTAGACAGTGACCGGCACCAGCGCCACCAAAACGCAGACCAGCACCAATTCAGCAAATACCGCGCCCAGCGAGGGCAATACGCCGCGGACGGGGGCAGCTTTGGGGGCGCTTGGTTTGCCGGGAGTGTTTTTTACCATGGGGTGCCTCGCCTTAACGCTTGCTTGGGGCCACCCCTGAGGGGCAGCGAAGAGCGGTGGTACACCGCCGGTCCTACCTTGAAAATAGCGTAAATGTACGTGATGTCCAAAAGCGGCAGTGCGGCCACGGTCGGGCCGAACTCGCGGCCTCACCACTTTCCAAAGTTGTGAACCCTACATATAGTGCGGTTCAACAATATTCTGCATGAACGGCAGGCGCGAAGGGACAGCAGTATGGCGCATATCATCGTCGTCGGTAACGAAAAGGGCGGCGCAGGCAAATCGACCGTTTCCATGCATGTGGCAACGGCGCTGGCGCGACTTGGGCATAAGGTCAGCGGGTTGGACCTTGACCTGCGGCAACGGACCTTTGGCCGCTATATTGAGAACCGCCGCGATTTCATGCGCGAGTCTGGTCTGACGCTGGCAAGCCCTACATTGTGTGAGCTACCGGATGTAGAGGCCAGCACCCTACGCCCCGGTGAGAACATGTATGATCACCGTCTGAGCGCCGCCGTGGCGGAGCTGGAACCGGACAATGATTTCATCCTGATCGACTGCCCTGGTTCGCACACGCGCCTGAGCCAAGTCGCTCATTCGCTCGCCGATACGCTGATCACGCCGCTAAACGACAGTTTCATCGATTTTGACCTTTTGGCTCATATCGACGCCAATGGGGAAAAAATCACCGGGCCGTCTGTTTATTCCGAAATGGTCTGGAATGCGCGGCAATTGCGTGCGCAGGCGGGGCTTACTGCCATTGACTGGGTCGTAGTGCGCAACCGTTTGGGTGCGCAGCGCATGGTCAACAAGGAAAAGATGGAGCGGGCGATTGGCAACCTCAGCAAGCGGATCGGATTCCGCACCGCGCCGGGGTTCAATGAGCGTGTGATCTTCCGCGAGCTGTTTCCGCGCGGGTTGACTCTGCTTGACCTCAAAGACATCGGGGTGAAGCAGTTGAACATCTCAAACATCGCCGCGCGGCAAGAACTGCGCGATCTGATCAAAGCGCTGGATCTGCCGGGCGTCACCGCCGACTTTTAAGGTTAGTGGTGAGGTAGCGGCGGCACCACGCGGCGGCGGCGCGCGAGGGCGACGAGGTTCGATAAAAACAGAGCGCCCACCACAATCACCCCGCCAATCAATGCATAGATGCCCGGGTCTTCGTCCAGCACGGCCCAGACGAGCAGCGGAGCAAGCACGGATTCCAAAAGCACCAGCAGGCCCACTTCGGCGCTTGAAATATAACGCGGGCCAAGCGCGATAAGCCCAGCACTGGCCGCCATGAAGATAGCATAGAGCAGCATCTGCGGCAGTTCCTCTACCGGCATCTGCAAAGGTTGTGCCACGGGAAGCAGCGCCAACCCCGCCAGCAGATAGGCCAGCGCAACCGCCGGCACCATGGAGACCGCCCGCGCATGCCGCGCCGCTGTCAGCGCACCCGCGAAGATTGCCGAGATCGCCAATGCCAAGAGATCGCCCGCGCGCGACGCATTTTCGGTCTCGCCTGATCCAAAAGCGATTACTGCCAGCCCGGCGAGCACCGCCGCAATGGTAAAGAACATGCGGCGGGTGATCGGCTCCCCCAAAAAGACCCTGCTGTAGATCGCGGCAAAGACTGGGAGGGAGGCAAGGATAAACACCACATTCGCCACCGACGTCAGCCGCACCGCCAACACGAACCCCACGCCTGCGCAGGCGACTCCGCCAACATAGATCGCACTGGCCCATCCGGCGCACCGCAAAGCGCGGAAGGGGGCGGTGCCCTGCGCCAACAACAGCCCCGTGCCAATTGCCAGCCCCACCAATGTGACCTTCCAAAAAGCCAGCGTCAGCATAGGCGCATCGATGACCCGCACGAAAAGCGCTTCGGGAACGATGCACATCACCCCGAGAAAGGTGAGCAGGAGGCCTTTGGTTTGATCGGTCATGCGCCATCGGTGGCGTTTTCCGCCGCCTAAGTAAAGCCCCCCGGACCTGCCTCTGATAATTTGAGCAGCGCCCGCCGCAGCACCTCGGCCTCGGCGGGATCAAGTGCATCCATCAATGCCGCATCATAGCGCCGTGCCACTGCGCGCAGATCGTCATAAGCGGCTTGGCCCTGCCGGGTCAGCGACAGATATTCAACCCGGCGGTCATCCTCATTGCGAGTGCGGTCAACGAAGCGGCGCTCATTCAAACGGTGCACGGCGCGGCTGATCTTGGTTTTATGCATCCGTGCACGCTGGCCGATGTCGCTCGCCGTGAGACGCCCATAGAGGCCAAGATGAAACAGCACCCGCCACTCTGTACGCAGCATGCCGTAGCGATCCTTATAGATCTGCTGAAACTCCAGAGAGGACGCCTCTGCCGCTTGGTTTAGAAGATAGGGCAGGAATTGCTGCAATTGAAATTCGTCAGTTTTCATATCACGCCGCTTGTTAGTTACAAATACAACTATTACAGTTGCAACAGATTCCGCAAGGGGGTGCAGATGACCAACAATTCAAAGCCATCGACGATGACAACCGCGGCCACCACCTCGGGTACGCATCCGGGCTACATGCCCGGTTTCGGCAATGATTTCGAAACCGAAGCCCTGCCCGGCGCCCTGCCGCAGGGCATGAACTCCCCGCAGAAATGCAACTACGGGCTCTATGGCGAACAGCTTTCCGGCACGGCTTTTACCGCGCCCTCTCATCAGAACGAGCGTACGTGGTGCTACCGCATCCGGCCCTCGGTCAAACATTCGTCGCGCTACACGCGGATCGACCTGCGCTATTGGAAGTCCGCGCCGCATCAGCCGCAGGATGTGACCAGCCTTGGCCAATACCGCTGGGATCCGGTGCCGCATTCCGACACGCCGCTGACTTGGCTGAACGGCATGCGCACGATGACCACGGCGGGGGATGTGAACACCCAAGTCGGCATGGCAAGCCATATCTATCTGGTGACCGAGAGCATGGTGGACAGCTATTTCTACTCTGCCGACAGCGAGCTTTTGATCGTCCCGCAGGAGGGCTGCTTGCGCTTTTGCACCGAGTTGGGTGTCATGGACGTCGCCCCGCAGGAGATCGCCATCATCCCGCGCGGGCTGGTCTACCGTGTCGAGGTGCTGGACGGCCCCGCGCGCGGCTTTGTCTGTGAGAACTACGGCCAGAAATTCCACCTGCCAGCCCGCGGCCCGATCGGCGCCAACTGCATGGCGAACCCGCGTGATTTCAAGACTCCCGTGGCGGCTTTTGAAGACCGCGAGGTGCCCTCCACCGTCATCATCAAATGGTGCGGCCAGTTCCACGAGACCCATATCGGGCATTCGCCGCTCGACGTGGTGGCATGGCATGGCAATTACGCGCCGGTGAAATACGACCTGAACACCTATTGCCCCGTGGGCGCCGTGCTGTTCGATCACCCAGACCCGTCAATCTTCACCGTGCTGACCGCGCCTTCGGGCGTCGAAGGCACTGCCAATATCGACTTCGTGCTGTTCCGCGACCGTTGGATGGTGGCCGAAGATACCTTCCGCCCGCCGTGGTACCACAAGAACATCATGTCTGAGCTAATGGGCAATATCCACGGTCAGTATGACGCCAAGCCCAAGGGTTTCATCCCCGGCGGGATGTCTCTGCACAATATGATGCTGCCGCATGGGCCGGACCGGAATGCCTTCGAAGGGGCGTCAAACGCCGAGCTTGCTCCGCATAAGCTCGACAACACGATGTCCTTCATGTTCGAGACTCGCTTCCCGCAGCATCTGACCGAATTCGCCGCCAAAGAAGCGCCCCTGCAGGATGACTACATCGACTGCTGGGAGAGCCTTGAGAAGAAATTCGACGGCACACCGGGCAAGAAGTGACCCGCCTGCCCCCTGAAAGGACCGACATGACCCTGATGAACTCTTGGGTGGAAAGCGCCAACAGCGCTGATACCGATTTCCCCCTCAACAACCTGCCTTATGGCGTTTTCACGACCAATCGGCTGGAAGCGCGCTGTGGCGTGGCGATTGGCGATCAGATCCTCGACATGGCCGCTTTGGAGGAAGAGGGGCTGATTACCCTCGCCGAAGAGCCGGTGTTCGATGTGCCCTATTGGAACGATGTGATGGACCTTGGCCCTGCGGCATGGGCGTCGTTGCGTGCGCGGCTGGTGGAGCTGCTCAGCGCCGATGCCCCGGATCAGGCCGCCGTCGCACCGCATCTGGTGCCGATGGACGAAGCGCGGCTGCACATGCCCATGATGGTCTCGGAATATACGGATTTCTACGCCGGCAAGCATCACGCGACCAATGTCGGCACGATGTTTCGCGGGGCCGAGAATGCCCTGCCGCCGAACTGGCTGCACATTCCAATTGGCTATAATGGCCGCGCCTCCACCGTGGTCGTCTCAGGCACCGAGATCACGCGGCCCAATGGCCAGTTGAAAGCTCCCGACGCCGAGATGCCCCATTTCGGTCCCTGCCAGAAACTCGACATTGAGTTGGAGATGGGCGCGATCGTCGGCACCTCGACCGAGATGGGCCAGCCCATCACCATCGACCAAGCAGACGAGATGATCTTTGGCTACGTCCTGCTCAACGATTGGTCGGCGCGGGACATTCAGGCTTGGGAATACCAACCCCTCGGCCCGTTTCAGGCGAAAGCCTTCGCCACCTCGATCTCTCCTTGGATCGTGACCCGCGACGCGCTTGAGCCGTTCCGCACCTCGACACCTGAGAGGGAGAAAGACCTTTTGCCCTACCTGCGCGAGAGTAAACCCGGCCTTTATGACATCGACCTGTCGGTGCTGATCCAGCCCGAAGGCGGCGAGGCCGAGGAGATTGCGCGGACGAACTACCGCGAGATGTACTATTCCGCCGCGCAGCAGTTGACCCATCACGCCTCTTCAGGCTGCGCGATGAACGCGGGCGATCTGCTCGGGTCCGGCACCATCTCCGGCCCCGAAAAATCACAACGCGGGTCGCTGCTGGAACTGTCATGGGGCAGCAAGGAGCCGATCCCCCTCGCAGACGGCAGCCGCCGCAGCTTTGTCGAAGACGGCGACACGCTAACCCTTACCGGCCACGCGCAGGGCGACGGCTTCCGCGTGGGTTTCGGCAGTTGCACCGGCAAAATTCGCCCGGCAATCGACTTTTCCTGAACACATGAACGCGCCCTGCGGCATCGCAGGCAAACCAAGACAGAAGGACATCACATGGCCAAGCAATTCGCATCCCAAGGCGACATGACCGAAAAGGAAATCTCCTTCACCGAGGTGGGCGAGGGACTTTACGCCTTCACCGCCGAGGGCGATCCAAACTCTGGCGTCATCATCGGCGACGACAGCGTGATGATAATCGAAGCGCAGGCCACCCCGCGTCTGGCGAATAAGGTCATCGAATGCGTTCGCTCCGTCACCGACAAACCGATCAGCCATGTGGTGCTGACCCACTACCACGCGGTGCGCGTGTTGGGGGCCTCGGCCTTTGGCGCGCAGCAAATCATCATGTCCGAGAAAGCACGTGCCATGGTCGCCGAGCGCGGCCAAGAAGATTGGGACAGCGAATTTGAACGCTTCCCCCGCCTGTTTGAAGGCCATGAAAGCATCCCCGGCCTGACCTATCCCACCACCACCTTTAACGGCCGCATGAGCGTTTACCTCGGCAAGCGTCGGGTCGACATTATGCAACTGGGCCGCGCCCATACGGCGGGGGATGCGGTGATCTATGTGCCCGATCAGAACGTCATGTTCACCGGTGACATCGTCGAATACCACTCCGCCTGCTACTGCGGCGACGGGCATTTCCACGACTGGCCCGGCACGCTGGAGCGCATCCGCGCCTTTGACCTTGATGCCATTGCACCCGGTCGCGGCGACGCGCTGATTGGCCGCGAGATGGTCAACGCGGCGATCGACAGCACTGCAGACTTCGTGCGCTCAACCTACCGTCCGGCGGCCCGCGTGGCCCTGCGCGGCGGCACCTTGAAAGAGGCATGGGACGCCGTGCGCGCCGAATGCGACCCCAAGTTCGGGGACTATGCGATCTATGAGCACTGCCTGCCCTTCAACGTCGCCCGCGCCTATGACGAGGCGCTCGACATCGACACGCCGCGCATCTGGACGGCGGCCCGCGACAAGGAAATGTGGGAGGCGCTGGCGGACTGATGTCCCTGCCTGCGCTTCTTCCTGCCCTGATCGTCCTGGCGCTGGCACTCTGGTTCTATCTGGTCTTCACGCTAGTGATGGAGCACCGCCGCCACGCGGCACGCCGCAGCGGGCAGCCCTACGCCGGGCTGCGCGATGCGTCGCAGGTTTGGACAAAGATGCTGCGCGCGCCCGAGTACCGCGGTGCGCGCCGAAGGGTGGCGTTGGTGACACTGGCCTTGCTGGCCCTGCTGCTCTTGCGCGCCTTTCTCTGAGGATACCACCATGGCCTATGCCTATACTCCCTTCCCCTACAGCCCCCCGCCCGGTCTGACCGCACCCGAGGCACGGCACCCAGTGGTGATCGTCGGCGCCGGCCCCATCGGGCTGTCTATGGCGGTGGATCTGGCGTTGAAGGGCGTGAAATCCGTGGTACTGGACGATAACAACGTCGTCTCGCTCGGCTCACGCGCGATCTGCTGGGCCAAACGGACGTTGGAGATTTTTGACCGATTGGGCATCGGTGAGCGAATGCTGGAAAAAGGCGTGACATGGAAAGTGGGCCGCCAGTTTCACGGGGAACAGGAGGTCTATAACTTCGATCTGCTGCCCGAGCCGGGGCATAAATACCCGGCCTTCGTGAACCTCCAGCAATACTATGTCGAAGAGTACCTTGTTGAACGCGCACAAGATTTCCCCGACCTGATCGACCTGCGGTTTCTCAACAAGGTGACCGATCACAAGGGCCATACCGACCATGTTGAGTTGACGGTCGAGACGCCGGATGGCCCCTACCGGCTTGAGACCGACTGGTACATCGCCTGCGATGGCGCGGGGTCCGCCACCCGCAAACGCATGAACCTGCCTTTCGAGGGCCAAACCTTCGACGAACATTTCCTGATCGCAGACGTAGAGATGGAAACCTCCCCCTTCGGCGACCATGACACGCCCGAGCGTTGGTTCTGGTTCGCCCCGCCCTTCCACAACGGCCAATCCGCGTTGCTGCACAAACAGCCTGACAATATCTACCGCATCGACCTGCAACTGGGGCCAGAAACCGACCCGAAGGCCGAGGCGACCGAAGAAAAGGTTGTACCGCGCTTGAACCAAATGCTGGGCGATGCGCCGTTCCGGCTGGATTGGATGAGCGTCTATAAGTTCCGCTGCGCGCGGCTGGAGAGGTTCGTGCATGATCGCGTCGTCTTTGTCGGCGACAGCGCCCATGTGGTCAGCCCCTTCGGGGCGCGGGGCGGCAATGGCGGGGTGCAGGACGTCGACAACCTTGGCTGGAAACTGGCGGCTGTGGTGCAGGGCGAAGCGCCGCCAAGCCTGATCGACACCTATGACAGCGAACGCGGCCATGGCGCGGATGAGAACATGCGCAACTCCGCCCGCGCGACCAATTTCATGACGCCGAAATCCGCCATCGAGACCCTGTTTCGCAATGAGGTGCTAACCCTTGCCGCGCGTCATCCTTTCGCCCGCAAACTGATTAACTCAGGCCGCCTGTCACAACCCTGCACGCTGGCCCATAGCCCGCTGCAAACCGAAGGCGACGCGCCCCTGCGCCCCGGCAGCGCACTGATCGACGCGCCGCTGACGGGGCCTGCGGGGGATAGCTGGCTGCTGGGCGCGGTTCAGGGTCAGTTCACCCTCCTCGCCGTGGGCGAGATCACCGCCCCCGACCTCCCAGGCCTTGCCCGGATCGGTATCGATCAATCGCAGGAGGCCTACCCCTGTTTTCAAGGCAAGGACGGCCACGCGCAGCGGCGCTATGGCAGCGGGTTCCTTTATCTGCTGCGCCCCGATGGCCATGTCTGCGCCGTCTTCGACCAGCCCGACAGCGCCGCGATTGCCCGCGCCTTTGACCGTGCGAAAGGAGCCACCGCATGATCCTTGAAGACAACCTCGGCGCCGAGGGCGACAGCGTCTATGCCGCCCTCATGGCCGCGCACGAAGGGCTGAGCGAGGCCGAAAGCCACGCCCTCAACGCCCGATTGGTTCTGATGCTGGCCAATGAACTCGGCGACACGACGCGGCTTGCGGCGCTTTTCAAAGCTGCGCGCGATCTAGCCTAACCCGCCAGCCTCACCGCGCTTTTCCTCCATGCCTGCGCTTGCCGGGCCGTTTTCCTGCGCTAGCTTGCTGCTCAACTTCCCGCGGCAGGCTTGACGCAACGCGCCTGATCGGCAGACTAAACACCCCGCGCCCACCTCAAGAGGCGTTGAAAGCAGGTCAACTGCATCACCTGCCCCACCGTGAAAAGTGGGGATTCGCGATGGCCCGGCCAGCGCACCAACAGAGAGGAAAATCATGGAATTTTTGACACGCACCGGAAAACCGCTGCCGCAATCCGTGCTGACATCAGCCGAGAACGCCAAGAAAGACCCCGTCAGCAGACGCGAGTTTCTGGCGATTGCGAGTGCGTTCGGGGCCACGTCCGCCACAGCTTACGGGATGCTGGGCATGGCCGCGCCCGCGCGTGCGGCGGCCCATGCCAACCTCAAGGAAGGCGGCACCGTGCGGATGCAGATGGAGGTGCGTGCCCTGAAAGACCCGCGCACCTATGACTGGTCGCAAATCGCCAACTTCAGCCGCGGCTGGCTGGAATACCTCGCCATCTGGGAGAATGACGGCACCTTCACCCCCGGCCTGCTGGAAAGCTGGGAGATCAACGACGATGCCACCGAATACACGCTGAACGTCCGCAAGGGCGTGGCATGGAACGACGGCACCGCCTTCACCGCGCAGGACGTGGCGCGCAACATCGAAGGCTGGTGCGACAAATCGCTCGAAGGCAACTCCATGGCGGGCCGTTTCGCCACGCTGGTGGACGAAGAAGCCGGCAAGGCCATCGAGGGCGCGATCGAGGTGGTCGACGATCACACCGTTAAGCTGAAGCTGCCCAAATCCGACATCACGCTGATCCCCGGCATGGCCGACTACCCGGCCGCGATCACACCCGAAGGGTTCGACCCCGACACCATGTTGGACAACCCCAAGGGTACCGGCCCCTACCTGCCGGAATCGCTGGAAGTCGGCGTGAAAAGCGTTCTAGTGAAGAACCCAGACCACACATGGTGGGGCACTGAAATCTTCGGCGGGCCCTACATCGACCGTCTGGAATACATCGACTACGGCACCGACCCTTCCGCATGGATCGCCGCCGCCGAGGCCGAAGAGGTCGACGCCTTCTACTCCATGGAAGGCGAATACATCGACGTGATGAGCACGCTCGACGGTTGGATCGAGAACGAGATTGCCACCGCGGCGACCATCGTGATCCGCCCTAACCAATTGGCCGAAATCGACGGCATTAAGCCTTACGAGGACAAGCGCGTGCGCAACGCGCTGCAACTGGCGGTCGACAATGCCGTGCTGCTGGAACTGGGCTATGCCGGGCGCGGGATTGTGGCCGAAAACCACCATGTCGGCCCGATGCACCCCGAATATGCAGAGATTGAACCGCCCAAGACCGACCCCGAAGCCGCCCGCGCGCTGATGGAAGAGGCCGGAATGGCGGATTACGAGCATGAGCTCTTCTCGATCGACGATGCGTGGCGCAAGGACACGACCGATGCCGTGGCCGCACAGCTGCGCGACGCGGGTATCAAGGTCAAACGCACCATCCTGCCCGGCTCCACGTTCTGGAACGACTGGGTGAAATATCCCTTCTCCTCCACCAACTGGAACGCGCGGCCTCTGGGCGTGCAAATCTGGGCGCTGGCCTACCGCTCAGGCGAGGCGTGGAACGAGTTTGGCTATGCCAACCCTGAGTTCGACGCCCTGCTATCTGAGGCGCTGGCCACAGCCGATGTCGACGCGCGCCGCGAGATCATGGCGAAGGGTGAGAAGATGCTGCAAGACGATGGCGTCACGATCCAGCCTTACTGGCGCTCGCTCTACAACCACACCCGCGAAGGGTTGGTGGGTGCCGCGCACCACATCGGGTTTGAATACCACCCGGCGCGGATGGCCTGGGCAGAAGAGTGATCTGCCACTAGGTAGAAACGCGAAAGGGCCGCAGCGATGCGGCCCTTTTTCTTTGCGCGGCGGCGCAGTTACCCGCCAATCAACTCTTTCGCCATCATCATATGCACGCCCTTCTCGCGGTTCACCGTCTGGGTGATGCGCAGATCACCGGCCAGCGAACAGAGCACATAGGCGTCTTCACGGCTGATCCCCGCGCGCTCAGACACCAATGCGATCATGTCCCGCAAGGCCATCTCAGCGCAGCGGTCAAGGTCGGGGGCCATGCCCATGGTTATAACGTGGGTCGGCGTCTCGGCCTGCGGATAGCTGAGTGTGCGGTCCTTCAACACGGTCAGACGAAAGCGCCCCTGTAGCGCCGTTTCAATCGCCGTGACACAGACTTCGCCATCGCCCTGCGAGCCATGCCCATCCCCGCAGGAAAACAGCGCCCCTTCGTTGAAGATGGGTAGGTAAAGCGTGCTGCCCGCCACCAGTTCCTTGTTATCCAGATTGCCCCCATGTTTGCGCGGCTCAATGGTGGCGATCCGGCCCCATTCCGGCGGCGGTGCCACGGCCATGACGCCAAAGAACGGCGCCAAGGGCAGTTCCAGCCCCCAAGGCAGGCGGGCGATGCCCCGCTCTGCGTCGAGCGGGATGTTGCTGTGATAGGTCTCGGTGAAATCCTGCGGCAGCGTGCCCGCCAAGGGGCGGATGAAGTTATACCCCCAGTCCTGCCGCAGCGCGACGCCGAGGATTTCGACCTTCAGCACATCCCCGGGCATCGCGCCTTCGACGGCCACCGGGCCCGTCAGGATATGGCCCGGCATCGGCGGCGGGCCTGCCTTGTGGATGTCGTAGAGTTCGGGCGGAACGTGAAAGCCCTCAGGCGGCAGGCAGTTGGGCGCGCCCGAGACGGTCTCGATCACCACCTCCTCGCCGCTTTGGATGGTCAGCGCGGGCGGGCGGCTGGCCTCGAAATAGCCCCAATGGCAGGTCTCGGGTGAAGACTGCAGCGTGACGGTCATGACTGCGCCCCCCGGTTGGCCAAGATGCCTTCGATCAGCTCTTGCACCCGCAGTGCTTCCTCTGGTGTGGCCAGTCGGCTCGGGCCGCCGTGCATCAGAAGCGCCATGTCGTCAAGCTGCGCTTTGAGGCTGGTGGCGCGGGTGTCGGTGGGGCTGCTGTTGGTCGGCGCGAATGCCTCTCCGGTCGAGACGGTGTCGATGGAGAATTCCGAGATGCGGCGGCTGGCTTTCGCACCTTTCACCGTTACCTCCTGCCGGTCCGGCTGCGCGCCGCCGATACTGCCGAGGATCGAAACCGGCAAGCCCTCTGCATTGACCAGCCGCGCCGCCACATGGGTCTCGCAGAGCTTGTCGTCAGGGTATTCCGCATGGGCCCATTGCAGGGTCAACGGCCCCAATACCCGCTCGCTCAGGAAGAGGAAATGCGAGATCACCTCGCGGGTCATTCCCCCCTCAGCGGCAAAGCGCAGCCAATCCGCATCCACCTGCCATGCGCGGGGCCACGCCGGATAGGTCACGATGATGTCGATACCACAGAGATCCCCTAGCGCACCCTCTTTGATCGACCGCGTCAGATCGGTCAGCGCCGCCCCTGCTGCTTGGGTGAAATTCACCGCCGCCGGGACGCCTGCAGCCTGCAACTCGGCCACCAACGCACGACTTTCCGCGATGTCCACGCCAAGCGGTTTTTCGAGGAAGATCGCCTTGCCCGCTGCCGCGGCCTCAAGCGCATAGGCTTTGCGCGGCACCGGGGGGCAGGCGAGGTAGACCAGATCGACATCGGCCATCGCCTCGGACGCCGTGGCAGACACTGTCGCACTCGGCGCGACCTCTTGCGCGGCGGCGCAGGCCGCGGGGTCGGGATCCCACATGGTGGTGACCGTGAAGTCGGGGTGCAGCACCATGTTCTCGGCCATGCGCCGCCCCATGATCCCCAATCCGATTACCGCAGTCCTGATCGTCATCTCTGTCTCCCTCGATATGCCGCGCGATAAGACGCTGCAATCAGGGGAACTTCAACTGCTTGCGGGGCGATAGCCTCAGCCGAGGTCGGCGCGGACCAGTGGTTTAATCACACGGGCCAGCTCTTCGGGGGCGGATTGGCTTTTGAACACATCCGCGATGGTAAAGACGCAGGTGAACGACCCTTCGAAACACAGCGCCCCGTTCTGCCGCGCCTTCATGCCGAAGGTGATGGATTTGTTGCCGAGCCGCGTCGGATAGGTTTCGCACATCAGCTTGTGCCGTGGCGTGACCGGGCTGCGGAAATCCATGGAAAGGTTCACGAAAGGCGTGCCGATGTTGCGGTCGATCTGCAGTTGGAACCAACCATCGCCATCGAAATGCGCCTCCCACCACGCGTTGATCGCATCCAACGCGAAATAGGGCAGCCGCGCCGTATAGGCGATCTGCGCCGGGTCACAATCACCCCAAGTGACGTTGATCTCGTGAACGAAGTTTTCCGTGGTCATAAGGCTGCTTTCAACTGCTCAAGCCCGCTGGGGCGTTGCGCCAGTTCTACCCCTTCCAGCCCTGCGTGCAACCCACGGGCTTGCTCCGATGAAGCAACGCCCATGCGGCCGCAAAATGCTGAATTCATTTTGTAAACAAGGAGGAGGATGGTGGCGTTACCTGGATTTGAACCAGGGACCTAACGATTATGAGTCGTTCGCTCTAACCAACTGAGCTATAACGCCGTGGCGCGTCGGATAAGGCAGCTTCGCATTGGGGTCAAGGGCGAAAACCGGATCATTCCGTTTTTGCCCAAGAAAAGTGCCGCCCCGTCTTAATGCGCCGGAGCCGACACCACGTCGAGCAGAGTGCGTCCGCCGTCAATAGTCATGATCTCGCCGGTCATAAAACCTGAACTCTCCGCCGCAAGGAACTGCACCGCTTCGCAAAGCTCATTCGGGCCTGCGATCCGGCCAAGCGGCGTATGGGCGCGGATGTTATCGCGCCAGTCACGGTTTTCCGCGACAGCCGCGCGCAGAGAGGCGCTCATTACCGATCCAAAAGAGATCGCGTTCACGCGTATCCGATGCGGTGCCAAAACCAGCGCAAGTGAACGGGTCATCTGCTGCACCGCTGCCGAAGCGATGGAATAGCCCATCATATCCGGCTGGTGCTGCCGCGCAGCGATGGAGCTGAGATTGATAATGGACCCCACCTGTCCCTCGGTCTGACCTTCGGCCTGTTTCATCATGCGCCGCGCCACCTGTTGCGACAATTGCAGCGCCGTCATCAGGTTTTGCTGCAGCAGCGTTTCCACCGAACTGTCATCGATATCCAGCGGATCGGTGGGCATCACCTGCCGCGAGGCATTCACAAGGATATCCACTTCATCAAAGGCATCGATGGTGGCAGAGACGAGGTTGGCAATGGTCAAACGCTGACGCAGATCACCGGCAAAGACCCGGATGTTGCCCTCATCAGGGGTATCGCCCAACTCTTCCATGAGCTTTTTCTCATTCGAGTCGGCGCACATTACATTGGCGCCCCGGTCGGCCAGATGCCGGGCAATGGCAAGGCCGATGCCGTCTGCCGCGCCGGTGATGATGGCTGTTTTACCAGAGATCGAGAAAGACATCGGGATACCCCCTAAAGGCTTAGCGGCGGCGGGTCAGCGGGCGCGTGGCATGGAACAGTTTGAACCGCGCATCGCCCCCCAGTTCCGCCACCTGCGCAAAGCGTTTTTTCAGTTCCGCCTCATAGGGAAGATGCCGGTTTGCAACCATCCATAGGTCGCCCTGCACCGATAGCATCCTTGCGGCGGCAGCGACGAATGCTTGCCCGATCTGCGGCTCTGCCGCGCGGCCTGTGTGGAACGGCGGGTTCATCACCACGCTATCCATCCGGTGTGGCGGTTCCCAATGGGTCGCGTCCTCCCAGTGAAACACTGCCCGGCTGTCCGTCACGTTGTGGCGCGCGCATTCCAGCGCCAGATGCCCGGCCTCGACCAAATGCACGGTCTTCACCTTGGGCCGCGTCAGGATATGCGCCGAGAGGAAGCCCCAGCCCGCACCCAAATCGGCCACCTCGGCCCCAAGGTTGTCAGGAAGCACATCGACCAGCAGCGCCGAGGCCAGATCAACCCCATCCGCCGAGAAAACCCCCGGCGCGGTCCAAAAACCGCCTTCGGTCTGAGCTGGACCCGCTTCCCAATCGGTAAAGAAATCGCTTGAGCCTGCGTCGATCCAGTAAAGCTTTCCATGCGCCTTCGAGATCGGACCTTGCACTGTCACACGCGCGCGCATTTCGCGCAGGATCGAATCTGCGCCATCGGTCTTTTGCCCATCGACCACCACCGGCCCATCGCTCACCGCGCAGGCTTGGGCGATTAGCGCACGCGCTTCGTGTTTGGCACGTGGCAGGCAGACGATGGCGGCGGCAAAGCGCCCCTCGACCGAATGCGCAGCGTCATAGCCGCGTGCGGTCCATGCATCATATGCCGGTTTGAAATCGTGAATGATCTTGCAACGGTCCACTGGCAAATCGGCCAAGTCAGCGTCAACAGAGGGCTGAAATACAGCGATTTCGCCTGTTTCGGGCAGGTCCAGCCCACCGCCGTTCAGGGCCAGTTCCAGTCGCGGATCAATCACGTGTTATTCTTCTTTTTCCATAGTACATTGTAGGGGATGTTGATGACGCCGGGCGAAATCCATCACCTGCGCGACCTTGGTCTCGGCGATCTCGTGGCTAAAGACACCGACCACGGCCAGCCCTTTCTTATGCACGGTCAGCATGATCTCAAACGCCTGCGCGTGGTTCAGGCCAAAGAACCGCTCAAGCACCAGAACGACGAACTCCATCGGGGTGAAATCATCATTCAGCAACATCACTTTATAAAGCGGCGGGCGTTTGGTCTTGGGACGGGTCTTGGTCAACAACTCGGTGTCGTCACCGTCTTTCGGGCCATTCGCCATCAACTGCCAGCCCGGCGCGGGCCGGTCTGTTGCTTGGGTCGTCCAATCTGCTTTCACGTCGTCACGGTGCATTGCTGCTCCTGCGGCTGGGGGTAGAGCTTGTTCGTCGTGCAGCCGTCTATATAACCCCTGAACCAATTTAGGAAAGAGGCAGCACATATGGGCGGGGCACTCACCACCATCGGTTTCGATGCGGATGACACATTGTGGCATAATGAGCGCTACTTTGCACTCTCCCATGACCGTTTTGCAGCCCTTTTGGCAGAACATAGTGAACGCGACCATCTGATGACCCGCCTTCTTGAGGCCGAGCGGCGCAACCTGCCGCACTACGGTTACGGGATCAAAGGCTTCACCCTATCGATGATCGAGACCGCGATCGAGGTGACAGAGGGCAAGGTGCCCGCCGAAGTGATTAACGATTTGCTTGCCGCCGGGCGCGAGATGCTGGCCCATCCGATCGAACTGCTGCCTCACGTGGAAGAGGTGCTGCAAAGTCTTCAAGGCCGATACCGGCTGATCGTGGTGACCAAAGGCGATCTACTGGACCAAGAACGCAAGCTTGCGCAATCCGGTCTGCGGGACCTGTTCGACGCGGTCGAAATCGTCTCCCACAAAACCGAAGCCGCATATCGCCGCATTTTTAAGCACCATGGCGAAGGCGCCGCGCAGGGGCTGATGGTCGGCAACTCACTGGCTTCTGACGTGCGTCCAATGCTCGATGCGGGCGGCTGGGGTGTCTATGTGCCACATGATCTGACATGGGCGATGGAACATGCCGAACCGCCAACCAATTCCCCGCGTTTTGCCGAAATTGAAGATTTATCGGGCCTTTCGGAGACATTGGATCGGATCAGATCTGGGTGATTCATTAGGGCGTAAAAGGGCGATTCTAGGTCACAGTGATCGCCGCCAACTTGCTGCCCAAATTGAGCCTTATTCTCGCCTTAATGCCGCTTATAGTGGGTGATCGTGCACCAGCCTCTACATATTGGAGGGGAGATCCGCCCTTTTTCCGCCTGTCCTATAGATTCGACGGCTTCCGCGAAGCGCCGTCCTGTGCTAACTTTAAACCAATTAATAAATGGTCAGTCGAAAATCGACGGCTTGAGGCAGTAAAAGGCAGGCAAAAATGAAGGCTCGGCGCATTCAGCCGGCCCGTTACGGGCTATTTCTATTCGCAGCAATCTGGGTTCTGGTGATTTTACCGCTCAGCGCGATCGCCGCCCCCTACGCCGCTTATGTCATTGATGCCCGCACCGGCAAAGAAATCCACGCAGAGAACGCCGACACCCGGTTGCACCCTGCCTCCCTGACCAAAATGATGACCCTCTACATCGCTTTTCAGGCGGTAGAGCGGGGGGAACTTTCCCTCGACACCCAAGTCACGATTTCTCAAAATGCCGCCTCGGAGCCGCCCAGTAAACTGGGCATGCGTCCCGGCCAAAAGATCGCCCTACGCTACCTAATTCGCGCCGCCGCCGTAAAATCTGCCAACGATGCTGCCACCGCAATTGGCGAGGCCATCGAAGGCTCTGAGGCTGCTTTTGCCCGCCGCATGAACCGCACCGCCAAACAGCTTGGCATGACACGGACCACATTCAAAAACATGCACGGGCTGACAGAAAACGGCCACCTCTCCACCGCGCGTGACATGACGGCCATGGGCCGTCATTTGCTTTATGATTACCCGCAGTACTACAACCTGTTCTCGCGCATCACTGCCGATGCAGGCGTGCGCAAGGTTTCCCACACCAACCGCCGGTTTCTGGGGTCTTACAAAGGGGCCGACGGGATCAAAACAGGCTATACCCGTGCGGCGGGCTTCAATCTGACCGCCTCGGCTGAGCGAGGCAATGAACGGATCATCGTCACCGTTTTCGGCGGCAAATCCACCGCATCGCGAAACGCCAAAGTGGCCGAACTGATGGACCTCGGCTTCCGCCGAGCGCCATCTTCCGCGCCCCTCAGTAAGCCAGTGCCGCCCGTCTACGCTGATGTCGAATATGCGCCCGCCGCCCCCGGTGCCGCAGGCAAGACGATCCGCCTTGTGGGGGCAGTTACAGCCTCCAAGCGCCCGCAGCTTCGCCCCCGCAGTGAGGTGGTCGTCGTGGCGACCGCAACCGCGCCTGAGGCAACGAGCGTGGTTTCCAACAGCGATATCACCGCAGCTTTACGTGAAGCCGTGCAAACTGCGCCCGCCGCACCAGCTGCCACACCGGAAAGTAAAGACGCCGAAGTCGTCATAGCGTCAGCCCAAGCCTCAGCCCGGCCCGAGCCGCGCCCAAAGGATGTAACGTTGGCCGTGCAGCAAGCGGTTGAGCAGGAAATTGTGACCCGTGTCTCTACCTCCGGCGGCCGCCATTGGGGAGTGAACGTTGGCCGTTTCCCCAGTCGCTATGCTGCCGAAAAAGTGCTGCTAAAGACCGCGCTAGCCGAGATGTCGACGCTCGATGGCACTCTGCGCAAAGTGGTACAGCGCCCGCAGGGTTTCGATGCCAACTTCCTCGGCATGTCCCGCGAAAGCGCCGATCTGGCCTGCCGCCGTCTCGCTGCCCGTAATGTCAGTTGCTTCATGATCGGGCCAAGCGAGGGTTGAGGCGGAGCACACCGCCGCCCTCAAGTGCCCCAACCCATCTTCATTCTTTCAAAAATACCCGCGGGGGAATCGCGCCGATGGCGCGATGGGGGCAGCGCCCCCGCTACCCCTCCCCCATCAGCGACACCTGCTTATCCTGCGGCCTGCAACAAAGTCCGGGTGTATTCGGTCTGCGGGTTGTCATAGAGCGCATCGACATCGCCATATTCCACCACATCGCCGCGCTTCATCACCATCACCTTATGTGACATGGCACGCACGACCTTGAGGTCGTGGCTGATGAAGAGATAGGCCAGCCCATATTTCACCTGCAGACGCCGCAACAGATCGACGATCTGCACCTGTACCGTCATGTCCAGCGCCGAAGTGGGCTCGTCCAGCACCAGCAGCTTGGGCCGCAGCACCATCGCGCGGGCAATCGCAATCCGCTGGCGCTGCCCACCTGAAAATTCATGCGGGTAGCGGTCCATCGTCAAGGGGTCGAGACCAACCTCCTGCATAACTTCCGCCACCACCTCCCGTCGGTCGCGGCCCTTATCCACCTTATGAATCGCCAGCCCTTCCGAGATGATCTGAAAACAGGTCATACGCGGGCTGAGTGAGCCAAAGGGATCTTGGAACACGATCTGCATATCCGCGCGTAGCTTCCGCAGTTGCCGGGTGGACCATTTACGCACATCCTCGCCGCGAAAGGTCACCTCCCCTTCCGAACCGATGAGCCGCATGATCGCCAGCGCCAG
This sequence comes from Sulfitobacter sp. SH24, assembly GCF_965641895.1. Taxonomy (NCBI): domain Bacteria; kingdom Pseudomonadati; phylum Pseudomonadota; class Alphaproteobacteria; order Rhodobacterales; family Roseobacteraceae; genus Sulfitobacter; species Sulfitobacter sp. SH24. The sequence goes on along the minus strand of NZ_OZ282575.1, from coordinate 331,028 downwards.
CGTGGTCTTTCCAGACCCGCTTTCGCCGACAATGCCCAGCGTCTCGCCCGCGCGAACTGAAAAGCTGGTGTCATTGACGGCCTGTACATGCCCCACGGTGCGGCGCAGCAGCCCCTTCTGGATCGGGAACCAGACCTTGAGGTTGTCGGTGCGCAGCACCTCGGGCGCATCCTCAGCTACAGGCTCAGGAGAGCCCGTCGGCTCGGCACTCAGCAGTTTGCGAGTATAAGGGTGCTGCGGGTTATCAAAAATCTCAGCCGTGGGGCCCTCCTCGACCACCACGCCCTTTTGCATCACAAACACGCGGTCGGCGATGCGCCGCACGATGCCAAGGTCATGGGTGATGAACAAAAGCCCCATACCCATCTGATCCTTAAGGTCTTTCAAAAGATCAAGGATCTGCGCCTGAATGGTCACATCCAGCGCCGTTGTTGGCTCATCTGCGATCAGGATGTCAGGCTTGTTGGCCAGCGCCATGGCGATCATCACGCGCTGCCGTTGCCCGCCTGAGAGTTGGTGAGGATAGGCCCCCATGCGGCTTTCCGCGTCGTTGATCCCGACCTGTTCCAGCAAGCTTAGCACCCGCGCACGGGCTTCTGCGCCTTGGAGACCTTGGTGCAGCGCCAGTGATTCCGCCAATTGCTTTTCGATTGTGTGCAGCGGATTGAGCGAGGTCATCGGTTCTTGGAAAATAAAGGAGATGTCGTTGCCGCGCACCTTGCGCAGCAGCGTATCATCCGCGCCGATCATCTGCTGCCCGTCATAGGTGACCGACCCACTGACCCGCGCGCTATCGCCCAAGAGCGACACGGTAGAGAGCGCCGAGACAGACTTGCCCGAACCGCTTTCGCCCACCAGCGCCACAGTCTCACCGCGGTTCACGGCAAAGCTCACCCCGCGCACGGCGGGAACCAGTTGACCGTCCTGCCGGAAGGAGACTTGCAGGTCTTTGACGTCCAATAGCGCGGTCACGAAAAGGTCTTTCTGGGGTCGAATGCGTCGCGGATACCTTCAAAGATGAAGACCAGCAGCGACAGCATGATGGCAAAGGTAAAGAAGGCCGAAAAGGCCAACCAAGGCGCTTGCAGGTTCTGCTTGGCCTGTAGCGTCAACTCGCCCAGCGACGGGGCCGAGGACGGCAGGCCAAAGCCAAGGAAGTCGAGCGTCGCCAGCGTGGAGATCGTGCCGGTGATGATGAAGGGCAGCATCGTGAGCGTCGCCACCATCGCATTGGGCAGCATGTGGCGCAGCATGATCGTGCCGTTGCTCACGCCAAGCGCACGGGCGGCGCGGACGTATTCAAGGTTGCGCGCCCGCAGGAACTCGGCCCGCACCACGCCCACCAGAGCGGTCCATGAGAAGAGCACCAGCAGGATCACCAAAAGCCAGAAACTTCGGCCCAGTATCGCGAACATGATGATGATGACGTAGAGCGACGGGGTCGAAGACCAGATTTCAATGATGCGCTGGAAGATCAGATCGAGCCAACCGCCGAAGAAGCCCTGCACCGCGCCCGCGAGGATGCCGATGATTGAAGCCGCCCCTGTGACAATCAGCGTGAAGACCACCGACAATCGGAAACCATGGATCACCCGCGCCATGACATCGCGTTTGGTGCCGTCCGTACCCAGCCAGTTCTGCCCATTGGGCGGCAGCGGGGCAGCGCCAGGGCGGTCGACGGCGGTGTTGAAGGAATAGGGAATGACCGGCCAGAGCGCCCAGCCCTTGTCGATCGCTTCGCCCTCAACTTCGCCATCTTCCGCATCGAGGATATAGCCCTCGGGATCGTCGAAACAAGCATCCAACCCACCGGTGGTAATCAGGCAGCGCACCTCTGGGTCGCGATAGGCAGCCTCGGTCTGGAAGTCGCCGCCAAAGGCGGTCTCTGGGTAGAAGTTAAAGATCGGCGTGTAATACTCGCCGCGATAGCTCACCAAGATCGGCTTGTCGTTGGCCACAAATTCAGCAAACAGCGAAATGCCGAAAAGGATCGCGAAAATCCACAGCGACCAATAGGCTCGCCGGTTCGCAGTGAAATTGCGCCAGCGGCGCTGGTTCAGGGGGGACAGCGCCATCAGCCTTCCCTCTTCTCAAAGTCGATGCGCGGATCGACGAGCACATACATCATGTCAGACAGGATGCCGACGACGAGGCCGATGAGACCAAAGATGAACAGCGTGCCAAAGACGATCGGATAGTCCCGAGCCACGGCGGCTTCAAAGCCCAAGCGCCCCAAGCCGTCGAGGCTAAAGATCGTCTCAATAATGATCGAACCACCGAAGAAGACCGAGATGAATACCGCCGGGAAACTGGCGATCACAATCAGCATCGCGTTGCGGAAGACATGGCCATAGAGAACTTTGTTCTCCGACAGTCCCTTGGCGCGGGCGGTGATGACATATTGTTTTTTGATCTCATCCAGAAAGCTGTTCTTGGTCAGCAGCGTCAGCGTGGCGAAGGCCGAGATGGTCGAGGCCAGCACCGGCAGGGTGATGTGCCAGAAGTAATCGGCCACCTTGCCCAAGGGGCTGAGGCTATCGAAATTGTCCGAGGTCAGGCCGCGTAGGGGGAATACCTGCCAATAAGACCCGCCAGCAAAAAGCACCAAGAGCAGGATCGCGAACAGAAACCCGGGGATCGCATAGGCGGCGATGATCGCGCCCGAAGTCCATGTGTCAAAGCGGCTGCCGTCGCGCACGGCTTTGCGGATGCCGAGCGGGATTGAGATCAAGTGTGCAATGAGCGTCGACCACAGCCCCAGCGTGATCGACACGGGCAGCTTTTCCTTGATCAGATCAATCACCCCAATGGAGCGGAAATAACTCTCGCCAAAATCCAGCCGCACGTAGTTCCACAGCATGTGCAAGAACCGCTCGACGGGCGGTTTGTCGAAGCCGAATTCCTTCTCCAATTCCTCGATCAACTCAGGCGGTAGCCCGCGGGCGCCGACATAGGTGCTGTCAGACCCGCGCGCCATAGTATCAACCCCAGCGTCATTGTTGCCCCCGGCAAAGCCGCCAAATACATCGCCGCCGCCCTGAATACGGGCGATGGCCTGCTCTACCGGGCCACCGGGGACGAATTGCACCAAGGCAAAGTTAACCAACATGATCCCAAGCAACGTCGGAATCACCAGCAACAGCCGTCTGAGAATATATGCACCCATTAGGTCGCTTTACCGCAAGGCGCCCGAGGCGCGCAATTGTTCTGCGCCCTCTTTATCGTACCACCAGAAATCAAGGTAACCCAAGGCATAGGCCGGAATCTCTTCGGGGTGGTCGTATTGATCGTAGTAGGCGACCCAATAGCTGTCGTTGTACCACGTCGGGATCATGAAAAATTCATGCCGCAGCGCCCGGTCAAGCGCCATAAGGGCGGCGTCCTCTTCCTCGGCTGTTTCAGCGTCTAGTGAGGCTTCGATAATCGCGTCCACCATCGGGCTGGCCAGACCAGAAGGGTTAAAGAGCGAGAATTCAGCCGCCTCAGACCCGTAGCGTTGCGACAACCCCGTACCGGTGCCAAGGAAGGCCGCGTAGGCATCGTAGATCATGTCGTAGTCGCGATCACGCTCGCGTGCAGTGTATTGCGAACTGTCCACCTTCTCGAGCCGGGCGTCGATGCCGATAGATGTCAGATTGCCCACGAAATTCTCAATCACGGCAGAAATCGTTGGAGAGCCGGAGGAGTTCATTAGGAAGTTCAGTCGCAGCGGCTCGCCCGCCTCGTTGACGCGCATGCCGTTCTGCACGGTCCAGCCCGCCTCTTCCAAGAGCTTGGAGGCTTGCCGCGCGTTGCGACGGTCCAGCAGGCGACTGGAATCGGAGGTATGCGGCACCACGGCAGGCTCGCTCAGCATCTCAGCAGGCACCAGATCACCGAGGCTTTCCAGCAGCGCCAGCTCCGCCCCTTCGGGTGCGCCTTGCGCCATAAGCGGTGTGTCTTGGGTAAAGGAGGCGCGGTGGTTGAACAGCCCGTATTGCAGCGACTCGTTCGTCCACTCAAAGTTGAACATCAGCGCCACGGCTTCGCGCACGGCACGGTCCTGCAGCGCCTCACGTCCAAGGTTGAAGATAATTCCCGAGGGCGTAGGGGGCGAGCCGTCGGGCAGTTCCGCTTTCACGATATCGCCGTCGGTTACCTTGGAAAAGTCATATCCCGTCGCCCATTTCTTGGAATCGCCCTCAGCCCGGAAGGTGTATTCGCCTGCCTTAAACGCCTCAAACGCCGAGGTGTCGTCGCTGATGATCTCAAGTCGGATACGATCAAAATTCATGCGCCCGCGGTTAATCGGCAGGTCTTTCCCCCAATAGTCGGGATTGCGTTTCAGTACGATCCGTTTGGTCAGATCGACGCTTTCCACCATATAAGCACCCGATCCGGGAGGCGGGTCCATCCAGCTGTCTTTCAGGCCATTGCCGGTCTCTTCAAACCACGCTTTCGGCCATGCAGGCACGCCGCCTACCGTCTCAATCAAGCTGCGGCGCGAGATGCCGTCGGCAAAGGTAAATTTGACAGTGTGATCGTCCAGCGCCTCGACCTTGGGGATGCGTTTGCGCACCGCGTCGGCATAGGATTTCAGCCCCTCGTCCAAGAGTAGGTTGTGCGAGAATACGATGTCATGTGCGGTGACCGGGGTGCCGTCCGAAAACTGCGCCTCGGGGCGCATGTTGAAGATCACCCATGATTTATCTTCAGGGTACTCAAGACTTTCGCACAGCAGACAATAGCTCTCGCCATAGACATCTGCGGGCAGTGGCTCTCCGCTTGGCGCTTCGCCCAAAAGGCTCTCAAAGCCAAAGATCGAAAACAAATGCGCACGGCCCTTGCCGGAATAGGGGTTCATAGAATCGAGCGTGCCGACGAAGGGCAGCGAAATTTCACCCCCTTTGGGGGCATCGGGGTTCACATAGTCGAAATGCTCAAAATTCTCCGGGTATGTCAGATCACCGTAAAAGGAATAACCGTGGCTTTTGATGACCTTCTGCTCATGCGCCGTTGCTGAACCTGCCAACAAAGCAAGCACCGATATCGTCATCGTCGTTAACCATAGTGGAAGGGGGGCAAGGGCCGATGGACGGGTCGCGGCGCGGGTCTGGGCACGGGGCATAGGGCACTCCTTGGCGTGGCATAGTCCGGATCGTAGCGTCATGTAGGCTAACGCTGTGACGCGCCAAGATACAAGTTGCGAATATGTAAGGTTTGGGTCCAGCGGCGGTGTGTCGCGGATGTCGCGATGCGCCCCCGGCGTTATTTACCGTCGATTGTGCGGATCAATGCGTTGATCTCATCCGCCAGCACCTCTGGGTGATCTTTGGGGGTGAAATGCTTACCCTCCGCGATCCGGCGCAGCGGCGCGCTCAAGTCTTTCGCCAAGCGCTCACCATATTCGATCTTTTGGAAATCATCCGCCGCCCCCCAGACGATCCGCGCCGGGATATTGAGTGTAGGAAGCTTGTCTGCGATGGCCTTTGTATCTTCCACATCCAATGACTGCGCCTGCCGCACAAATGCCTCTGCCTCTCCGTGACGTGCGTAGTGCGGGGCGTGCGCGTCAAAGGCGGCCTCTGCGGCAGCGTCAGTTACATGGCCTTTCGAGAACATCGTTTTTAGCAGTTTGTGGAATGAACCATCTGGCGCATGTTTCGTCACGCTGCCGGTTGTGGCCACCGCGCTGACCAAAGGTACGGGCCATGAATCATAGCTGATCGCATTGGTCAGCAGCAGCCCGCTTACCATTTCAGGGTGGCGCACCGCTGCGATCTGCGCAACGCCGCCGCCAAGGTCATGGGCGGCAAGCACCGCACGGTCAATGCCTTGGTCGCGCATCCATGCGACCAAGTAATCCGCCTGTGCTGAAACCGAAATATCGCGCCCTTCGCCCTGCGGGATTGACCCGCCATAGCCCGGCATTTCCCAAGCCAGAACACGTCGGCCCTGAATTTTCCGCGCAACATCACGCCAAAGCGCGGGACATGTAGGAATACCGTGGAGCAGGATGACAGGATCCCCCGCCCCCATCTCTTCCCAACGCATTTCGATTCCATCGACCGTAGATGTGTGACTTTGCATGGCGCGTCTCCTTTCGGTGTGGACGTTTCATTGCCCAACACCTGCCAAAAGAAGTCGTTCCACCCGCCAAAAACGCAAAAGCCGCCCCTTGGGGCGGCTTTCACTCACGCATTGCAGCGTGGACTTAGTTGGAAACGCTTTGCAGGTAGGCGATCACGTCAGCGCGGTCTTCGACTTTACGCAGACCGGCGAAACCCATGGTGGTGCCCGGAGCATAGCCTTTGGGGCTCGTAAGGAAGGCGCTCAGCTCTTCCGGGGTCCAGCTTCCGTCGAGCGAGGTCAGCGCGCCGGAGTAGCCGAAATCACCAACGGCGGCGATGTCACGGCCAACCACACCGTCAAGGTGCGGACCAACTGCGTTGGACCCGTCAACCTTGTGGCAGGCGGCGCATTTGCGGAACACTTTGGAGCCGCTGTCGGCATCGGCTTCGGCCATGACAGCAGCAAAATCGATCTCTTCGCCGCCTTCGTCACCGCCGGCGTCCGCCACTTCGATCACATAGGACGCTTCCCCATGAGCATCGGCATGGTAAATCTCTTCACCCGCCCATTTGCCCAGCAGAAGCACCAACCAGGCGCCGAATACGCCGGCTGCGATTTTTGTCAGGGTCATTGTATCGAACATGCGTCAGGGTCCATCACTTGGTATTGGTACCATGGGCGGGCCATGGTTCTTGGCATCGTTGCCCGCGTATCTATTGCTTTCCCTTGGCGCAGGCAAGGTGTAGTTACCGCGACCAATTGCCCTTCCCCGCGCCTTTTGCAGCAGGATACGATCCATGACCCCCCAGACCACGCCCCGCATCGCCTTTCAGGGGGCCCTTGGCTCCTATAGTCATGAGGCTTGCATTCGCGCTTGCCCCGACATGGAACCGGTGCCGTGCCAATCGTTCGAAGGGGTTTTTCGCGCGGTCAGCGAGGGTCGTGCGGATCTGGCGATGTTGCCCGTGGAAAACACCACATACGGGCGCGTGGCAGATATTCACCGGCTGCTGCCCGAAAGCGGGCTGCATATCATCGGCGAGGCCTTTGTGCGGGTGCGCATCGCCTTGATGGCCCGCCCCGGTGTGGCACTGGAAGACATCAAACATGTTCGCGCGCATCTGGTGTTGCTGCCGCAGGCCCGCAGCTTCTTGCAAGAACACGGCATCACGTCCGAGCCAGCCGCTGATTCCGCCGGGGCCGCTACCGAATTGGCCGCCACCGAAGGCAGCACCGATGGGGTGCTGGCCGGTGAGGTCGCGGCAGAGATCAACGGCCTCAATGTGCTGGCCCGCGACATTGAGGATATGGACCACAACACCACCCGCTTTTTGCTGATGGCGCCCGAGATTGATCTCAGCCGCAGGTCCGAGCGGATGCTGACCACCTTTGTCTTTGAGGTGCGCAACATCCCCGCCGCCCTATACAAAGCGATGGGCGGGTTCGCGACCAACGGTGTAAACATGACCAAGTTGGAAAGCTATATGGTCGGCGGTTCCTTCACCGCAACACAGTTCTACGCCGACATTGAAGGCCACCCCGAAGACCCGGCCGTAAAACGCGCGCTGGATGAACTGGGCTACTTTACCAATATGCTGAAAATTCTAGGCGTCTATCCCGCCCATCCCGACCGGGGTGCACCGACCGGGATGTGACACGCGCGGATTTAGGCCTGAATGCCGCGGGCGTGGCGTTCTTCCATGCCCCGTGCATAATCAGCCACGCGTTCTTTGTATTTCTTGTTCAAGGTCGTCTTGGCCAACTTTAGCGATTGCACCCATAGCCGCGACGAGAGGTTCAAAGGTTTGATTTCTAGCGCCACCAGCACCCGCGTGCTGTTGCGCGACAGGGACATCAGTTCAAACGACATCTGCCCGGCCAGACCCTGCGACATGCTGTCGATCACCATCTCGTTGGGCCGGTCAAAACTGACCATCTCAAGCGTTAACTCCCGACGCTTGCCGCGCAGGGGGAAAACCGCATTCCATGTCATGCCAACGCCGGCCTTGGGCATGGTATCAACGCGCTGCACCTCGGCCCCGCGCCGCATGGCGGACCGCTCAAAGCTCTCAAAATCGCACAGCATGTCAAATACCGCTTCAATCGGCGCTTCGACGTCTTCTTTGGTCGAGAATTTCATTACGTCCGTTCCAATTCTTCTGCTCGTATTGTTCGTCAACACCGTAGTGACGGCGGGGCCTGTTAACGCAGTGTATCCGCAAGCCAGTTTTCCAGCAAGAAATGCGCGATGGCCCCGCGCCGGGCAGGCATCAGGCGCGGATGGCTTCCGTCAAAAACGTCCATCATTTCTTCTCGGGCAACCCAAAGCGCGTCTTCGATCTCAACCGGGTCGATGATCAACTCACGGCTGAGAGCTTCGCCAGCGCAGCCCAGCATCAACGACGCCGGGAAAGGCCACGGCTGACTAGATAGGTAATCCACCGCGCCGACCTGTACGCCCGCTTCTTCAAAAACCTCACGACGTACGGCAGCCTCGACCGTCTCGCCCGGTTCAACAAAGCCCGCAAGCAGCGAATACATCCCTTCGGGCCAGCCCGGGGAACGGCCCATGAGGACGGAATTTCCGTGCGTGATTAGCATGATAACCACCGGGTCAGTGCGCGGGAAATGCGCGGCACCGCAACTTGGGCAGACCCGCTGCCACCCCCCCTGCGCCAGATCGGTCGCGCAGCCGCAGCGAGCACAATGGCGGTGAGTTTCATGCCAGCCAAGGATCGCTTTACCGCTGGCGGCCAATTCCGCGTCGCGCGGATCAAGCCACGTCATCACCCGCCGCAATTCGGCAAAGGCCATGTCTTCGCCCAACAGCGGGTGACGCTGCTCGCTAGGGTCAAGGAAGGCACCCAGTTGCGATTGATCCAGATCGGCAGGTTGCCAGTTGGAGAGATCGACCGCAAACCGCGCCGCTCCGTCCTCGCGGCCCAGCAAGATCGCTGAGCCATCGGCCTCCTTCAACGCCGGGTGATCCAGAGGCAGCCGCACCAAGGCGGCAGGACGTTCGGGCGCTATCAAAGGCTTGCCGCGCCAAAAAACGATGGCCCGCGCCGCAGGGTCGGCCCGGAGCTGTTCCAGCGCATCGGTATTGCCGCGCAGCTCGCCCGCACGATCCAGCGCCGAGCCTCCAAAAGTTACCGTTTCCGCATGACGCATGGCGCTCTCCTGACGCGGGTTTTCCGCTTTGGGCCAAGCCATGCCACAGCGCGCGCAATATTGGCAATCCCATCCCCACTTGCCATAAAGGTTGTATTGTGCTCATATAAAAACACCTTAAAGTTGTGTGATTTTAACGAGTGATTACTTTTTCGGTGGACAGACGCTGCTCATATGCCTCGGCCGGTGCCGATCCTCCTGTAGGAACCACCCCGGCTGAAACACGTCTACGCATTCTCGCCACCACCGATTTACACATGCAAATTGTTGGGCATGATTATGTCAGTGACCGTTCTGTCGGGCATCATGGGCTGGCGGGCATCGCCACGCTTATCCGGACCGCCCGGCAAGAGGCCGCAGCCCAAGGTGCCGCTTGCGTTTTGCTGGACAACGGTGATCTGCTGCAGGGCAATGCGATGGGTGACCAACTGGCGCAGATGGCCGTATCCCCCGCGCACCCCGTCATCGCCTGTTTGAATCACTTGCGGTATGACGCCATTGGCTTGGGCAATCATGACCTCGACCATGGGCTGCCGTATCTCCGCGCGGTTGCGGGCGCGCTCGACATGCCGCTGGTATCGACCAACCTGCATCTGACCGAACCCGGCCCATTACGTCACTGGGCCATCGCCACTTGCCCCCTGCCGATGGCGGCTCTCCCTACGGCCGCAACACTACAGATTGGCCTGCTTTCCGTGCTGCCAATCAAGACGAAAATTTGGAACCGTGATGTTTTGGAAGGCCAAGCCCAAATCACCTGTGCGTTGGAAAGCCTTCGGTCCGCGGTGCCAAAATTGCGGGCAGCGGGGGCTGATCTGATCGTTCTGCTGGCCCATATGGGCATCGCACATAAAGACGAGGCCAAAGTCGAAGAAGACATCTGCGCCTTGGCTCAAGTCGACGGGATCGACGCGGTCATCACCGGCCACACTCACCGCCGCTTTCCAGGGCCAGATCATTCCGAAGGCAGCGGTGTGGACGCGCAGGCCGGGACGCTTTCACGGAAACCCGCTGCAATGCCGGGCTTTGGCGGGTCTGATCTGGCTGTTCTTGATCTTGCACTTAACCGTAATGCGCAGGGACGATGGAGCGTATTGAGCCACGAAAGCCGCCTGCGCTGTAACACCGTCAACACCCTAGCCGACCCTGTTGTGCTGAGTGCCGCACGGCCAAACCACACCGCAATCCGTGCGCAATTGGAAGAGGTCGTCGGCCATACCGACACGGCGCTGCACAACTTCTTCGCGCTTGCCATGCCCACCGCCATTGACGCACTGACCGCCCGCGCGCAGGCCAAGGTGATACGCGAAGGGGTGGCCGGTACGCCCGACGGCGATCTTCCCATCCTCGTCGCAACAGCCGCCCATACGGCAGGGGGGCGTGCTGGGCCGGGACATTTTCTACATATCCCGCCCGGACCGGTACAGCGCCGCCATATCGCCGGACTTGTCCCCTATCGCAACGAAGTCTGGGCGCTGCGCGTCACGGGTGCTGACCTTCGTCAGTGGTTGGAGACTGCGGCAGAGGTTTTTGCCCCGCTGGGGACCGTCGCGGGACCGCTGATTGATCCACACCGTCCGCCCTACCACTTTGATACGATTCACGGTGTAACCTATGAGATCAACCTGCGCCGCCCGCAGGGGGACCGCATCACCGCATTGTCATGGCAAGGCGTGCCAGTGACGGCAAAGCAGAAATATCTATTGGCCACGAACCAGTTTCGCGCAGCCGGAGGGGGGGGATTCGATTGCGCGCCCAAGGCCACTGTGGTGCTGCGCAATCCAATGCCATTGTCGGAGGCGCTGATCACCACCCTCGCCGATCCAAGCGCCGTCCTCTGGCCCGATGCCCCGCCATGGCGCTTCAGCGCTGTGGAGGCACAAGCAATCCTACATACCACTCCCGACGCGCTGCCCTTCATCAAAGAGATCGCGCATCTCTCCCCAAATCCCGGCGGAACAACGCCCTTAGGTTTTGCAGAAATACGGCTTCATCTGTGAGGCTTGCACTTTGGCCCTCTCTCTCCTATATGGGCATTGAGAGGTTGGTGCGGGCAGGCGCCTCGCCAACCCGGTCAGATCCGGAAGGAAGCAGCCGTAACGAGCCCCGCTTGGGTCGTTATCAGCCTCTCACCCAAGCATTATTGCGCAGCAATGGTGCGAGCCCCGGTAGTCGCTTCGCAGAAGCGATGACAGGGGCAAGCAGCCAAACTTCCTCACACTGCCCCCACTCAGGATGATGTTCCAGCTCGCCACAATAAAGCGCACGCCGCTTTTTGCGGTCAGCTGTACGTAGATGGCCCGATGGGGATGGGCTCCCCCTTACCCCATCACAACTGGTCCGCCTTAAACGTGTCACACTGCGCCATCTCGCCGCTTTCATAGCCGCGCTCGAACCAACGCGCACGCTGCTCTGACGTGCCGTGGGTAAAGGTATGTGGCTGCGGCACCTGACCGGCCTGACGCTGCAAATGGTCATCCCCGATCATCCGCGCCGCGTTCAGCGCCTCTTCGAGGTCGCCCTTCTCCATCAGCCCTTCGACATTTGACGCCCAGATCCCTGAGAAACAATCAGCCATCAGTTCAAGCCGCACGGTCAGGGCATTTGCCTCAACCTCGGAGGACTGCTGCCGCATCCGTGCCACCTGCGGCAGCACGCCAATCTCATTCTGCACGTGGTGCGCGACCTCATGGGCGATCACATAGGCTGCTGCGAAATCCCCTCCGGCACCTAGGCGCTGGTCCAACGTGCGGAAAAACGCGGTGTCGAGATAGGCCATATTATCCGCCGGGCAGTAGAACGGCCCCGTCGCGCCAGAGGCCCCACCGCAGGCGCTTTGGGTCACATTCTCAAACACAACGAGTTGAGGCGGCGTATAGGTTTCCCCCAATTGTTCTTGGAAGACGCGGCTCCAAACCTGCTCGGTCGTGGTGAGCACGCGGGCAGCAAAATCGACCTGCGGATCTTCGCTGTCGCTCAGCGGACGTGACTGTTGGACCTGACCGCCACTTTGGCCGGTCAGCAGCGGGGTAACGTCAATGCCCGTGAAATAGCCGATTGCCAAAACCGCCAGCACACCGACCAGACCTAGCCCCCCTGCCTTGCCCGCCCCACCGCTGCGGCGAATGACATTCTTGCTCCGCCCAATTCCCCGCAACCGCATAAATCGTCCCCGCTATGTCAAAGCTTATTGCCACATGAACGCGCAAAGCGCAGTTTGGTTCAATGAGTGATAAGAATGACCTAGCCGAAGACCGCACCGATTGGGCCGAGGATCGCACGATTCTGGCCAATGAGCGCACCTTTGCGGGCTGGTTGCGCACCGGCATGGCCGCCGTGGCCGTAGCGATCGGTCTGCGCGCCGTGTTCGGAGAATTCGAGCCGACATGGGTGGCGAAAGCCGTGGCATCGGTCTTCATCATAGCCGCGCTCTATGTCTATTGGGCCGCGCAGGCGTCGGCGGCGAAAACCCAAAAACGGCTGAGTGACCATCACGCCCATGCCCAACCCAACAGCCGCATGAAAATCTTGGCGATCCTCCTTGCTTTCGCCTCGGCCGGGGTCGGCGCAATTCTCTGGATGCTCTGAGCCTTCCGCAAGCACGGTAGACGCCACGGCGCGGAGCGCCTAGTTTACGGCCTTGACCGAATCCGATCTGGGGCACCATGACAGATACATCCGCCTACCGCGTTCTGGCCCGCAAATACCGGCCCGAAACCTTCGCCGATCTCGTCGGCCAAGATGCCATGGTCCGCACGCTCAAGAACGCATTCGCAGCCGACCGGATCGCGCAGGCTTTTGTGATGACGGGCATTCGCGGCACCGGTAAGACCACCACGGCGCGGATCATCGCCAAGGGGATGAACTGCATCGGGCCTGACGGCAACGGCGGGCCGACGACCGATCCCTGCGGCGTCTGCGAGCACTGCACCGCCATCATGGAAGGCCGCCACGTCGACGTAATGGAGATGGACGCGGCCTCGAACACTGGCGTCGCCAACATCCGCGAGATCATCGATTCGGTACACTACCGCGCGGCCTCGGCCCGTTACAAAGTCTATATCATCGACGAAGTGCACATGCTCTCAACCGGCGCGTTCAACGCGCTGCTCAAGACGTTGGAAGAGCCACCCGAACACGTCAAATTCATCTTCGCGACCACCGAGATCCGCAAGGTGCCGGTGACGGTGCTGTCGCGCTGCCAACGCTTCGATCTGCGCCGGATCGAGCCCGAAGTGATGATCGCTCTGCTGCGCAAAATCGCCACAGCCGAGGGGGCCGAGATCACCGACGACGCGCTGGCGCTCATCACCCGCGCCGCCGAAGGCTCCGCCCGCGACGCGACCTCGCTGCTGGATCAGGCCATCAGCCACGGCGCGGGCGAAACCGGCGCCGAACAGGTCCGCGCGATGCTGGGTCTGGCCGACCGTGGTCGGGTGCTGGACCTTTTCGACATGGTGCTGCGCGGCGATGCCGGTGCCGCGCTGACCGAACTTTCCGCGCAATACGCCGATGGGGCCGACCCGATGGCGGTGCTGCGCGATCTGGCCGAGATCACCCATTGGGTGTCGGTTGTGAAAATCACCCCCGACGCTGCCGAAGACCCTACAATCGCCCCCGAAGAACGTGCCCGCGGTCAGCAAATGGCCGAGACCCTGCCGATGCGGGTGCTCACGCGGCTCTGGCAAATGCTACTGAAAGCGCTGGACGAAGTCGCCGCCGCGCCCAATGCGATGATGGCCGCCGAAATGGCCGTGATCCGCCTGACCCATGTGGCCGACCTGCCTTCGCCCGAGGAACTGGTACGCAAGCTGCAAAACAGCACGCCACCCCCGGCCCCCGGCCCCGTCGGTGGTGCCGGTGGCGGCGGCAATGGCGCGCCCCAAGGCAGCACCGGCGCGCAGGCCGTGCAACACGCCCAGCAGCGCATGGCATCGAACCCCGGTCCACAGGGGCAGACCACCGCCTTGGCGCAAGACCTGAACGCCGCGTTGGCCCGCTTCCCGACATTCGAACATGTGGTTGAGCTGATCCGCGTGAACCGCGATGTAAAACTGCTGGTCGAGGTCGAAACCTGCCTGCAACTGGCCGCCTATCAGCCCGGTCGCATCGAATTCGTCCCCACCGACGACGCCCCGCGCGATCTGGCGCAACGGCTGGGGCAAAAGCTGCAACTCTGGACCGGCAACCGCTGGGCGGTGTCGCTGGTCAATGAGGGCGGCGCCGAAACCATCGCGCAGATCCGAGACGCGCGCGAACTGGCGCTGAAGAAACAGGCCCAAGAACATCCGATGATGCAGGCCGTGTTGGCACAGTTCCCCAAAGCCCGCATCACCGCGATCCGGACCCCCGAAGACATCGCCGCCGCCGCCACGGCAGAGGCGCTGCCAGAGGTCGAAGACGAATGGGATCCGTTCGAGGACGGTTGATCCACGCCCCCTCACGCCACATATAAAAGACAACACAACAAGGAGACCCCAGATGCTCAAGGGATTAGGCGGCCTCGGCGATATGGCCGGGATGATGAAAAAAGCGCAGGAAATGCAGGGCAAAATGGCCGAACTGCAAGAGGAGATGCACAACATCACCGTTGAGGGTGAATCTGGTGCGGGCCTCGTCAAAGCGACCTGTAGCGCCAAGGGTGAGTTGAAGGGGCTCGATATCGACCCGTCGATCTTTAACAAAGACGAGAAAGAGGTCGTCGAAGACCTGATCCTTGCCGCCATTAAGGATGCTCAGAGCAAAGCCTCGGACCGCGCTCAGGCCGAGATGAGCAAGCTGACCGAAGGCATGGGCCTGCCCGCAGGTATGAAACTGCCCTTCTAAACGGTTGGGGCGGAAACGCCCCTCCCCTCCCTCTTCCCACAGGTGCCATTCTTGAGCTCTACCCGCGACATTGACGCCCTGATTGAGCTGATGGCGAAATTGCCCGGCCTTGGCCCCCGCTCGGCCCGGCGCGCAGTGCTGCACCTGATCCGCAAGCGCGCGCTGCTGCTGACCCCCCTGTCTGACCTGATGCAGACCGTCGCCGTCACGGCGCGGGAATGTCTGAACTGCGGCAACGTGGGCACCGCTGATGTCTGTGATATCTGCACCTCCGAAAAACGCGCGAATGGTGAGCTTTGCGTGGTCGAGGATGTGGCCGACCTTTGGGCGATGGAACGGTCCGGCGTGTTCAAGGGGCGCTATCATGTGCTGGGCGGCACGCTCTCGGCGCTGGATGCCATCGGCCCGCAGGAATTGCGTATCCCGCGTCTGGTGGACCGGATCGACACCGAAGGCGTGAGCGAGGTGATCCTCGCGCTCAACGCCACGATCGACGGGCAGACCACGGCGCATTACATCGCGGATCAGTTGGAGGGCCGGGTGCGGCTCACCTCCCTCGCTCAAGGGGTGCCGATTGGCGGGGAGTTGGATTACCTCGACGACGGGACGATCACCGCCGCAATGCAGGCGCGTAAGTCGATTTAACCCTACCCAGAATCAAAGCGGGCCGCCCGCTCCTCCCAAAGCAGACGGCCCTTTTCCGTGGCGACGCAGATCGTGCTGTCAGAGCACGATCACATCAAGCGGCGGAAATCCGTTGAACCCAACCGAACTGTACGAGCTTGTGTAGGCTCCGCAAGCACGAATCATCACTTTATCGCCATCGCGCAGGGCCAAAGGCAGGTGAATGGGGCGTTTTTCGTAGAGAATATCCGCCGAATCGCAGGAGGGGCCGGCCAAAACGCAGGGTCCGGTCTCTTCGCCGTCATGCGGGGTGACGAACTGATAGCGAATCGCTTCGCCCTCGGTCTCGGCCAGTCCCGAGAAGCGACCTATATCCAGATAGACCCAGCGGTGCAGATCATCCGCAGACTTGCGGCTGACCAGCATGACTTCGGCAGCGATGTGACCAGCCTCGGCCACCAGACCACGGCCCGGCTCTGCCATGACCTGGGGCACGTCGCCAAAGCGGGCTTTGACGGCGCGCATCACGGCCGCGGCATAGGCGCGGGGCGCTTCGATATTCTCGCCGTAGAACGCGGGGAAACCGCCGCCGAGGTTCAGCAGTTGCAGGTCATGACCGTCCGCGCGAGCGGCGTGCCACAGAGGTGCCACCTGATCCAGCACCGGGTTCCAGAACTCAGCCTTGCGGGTCTGCGAGCCGACGTGAAAGGACAGGCCAAATGGCACAAGACCCACGGCCACCGCATGGTTCAGAAGCGCGGGCAGCGCCGAACCGGCACAGCCGAATTTCCGGCTGAGCGGCCAGTCGGCCATGGAGTTTTCAACGATCAAGCGCAGGTAGACCCGCGCGCCGGGCGCATGGGCGGCGATCTTATCGAGCTCCGCTTCGCTGTCGGCTGCGAACAAGGTCACCCCCGCCGAATGGGCGAAGGCGATGTCCGAAGCGCGTTTGATGGTGTTGCCGAAAGAGATGTTTTCGGGCTTCGCCCCTTGGCTCAGGCACAGTTCGATCTCGGCCCGCGAAGCCGCGTCGAAGCCGGAGCCTTTCTTGACCAGCAGACGAATGATCTCCGGCGCCGGGTTCGCCTTGACCGCGTAGTGGATATGCGCGTCGCCTAAGCCCTTGTGCAGCGCGTCATATTGCGCGGCCACACGGTCGCGACTGATCACCAGCGTTGGCTTGTCAAAGCTGTTGACGGCGATATAGGCCGCAGCCGGGTCGGCGTGAAAGGACGGTGCGGCGCGCAGGGCGCCGGGGACTGTAGCATTCATGGTCATCTCCAAAGAGCAGGTGGGGCTCGTTCCCCGCGTGTCGTTTCAAGAGACGTTACCGTCGCTACATAAACGCGGGTCAGTCAGAGTAGGAACTGACCGGCCAGAGGCGCGTGCGTTGGCGTCTGTAATGCGCCACATACGCCGTTTTAGGATTCGTACAAGAGGTAAAATTGCCCCTGATGCAGATTGTTAGTTTTGCTCGTCTTCCCAGTCACTGCCGATGGGATCGCGGTCCCTTTTTCGTTCTTCTTTGATCATATCTTTAGTTTTCTTTTCTTCCTCACGGTCGGCACCTTCGGGATCGCTTTCAGCGGCTTCTGTTTCGGCCAAGGCCAGCACAAACCACATCGGGAAGTGATCCGAGCCGATCTTATCAAGCCGGTCCATTTCCAGCAGACGAAACTGCGGATCATGGAACAGGTGATCCAACGGCCAGCGCATCCAAGGCATCGTTGCGCTGAAGGTATTGTACATGCCGCGCCCCACGCGCGGATCCAAAAGGCCCGAAAGCCGCTGGAACCGCCGCGTCGTCGTGGACCACGCCACGTCATTCAGATCGCCTGTCACCACGGCAGGCAGCGAGTCTTTCTCAGCTTCGATACCGACCATCGCAATCTCGCTGTCGCGGCCCTTTGTGTCATGTTCGATCACAGGCGGTTCGGGGTGCACGACATAGAGGCGAAAATCCTCCCCCATCGGCAGATGCACCCGGGCGCGGATTGACGGCACCTCACGCGTTACCAATTCACGGACCTCCACCTCAGACAGCGGCAGCTTAGACATGACACACAGCCCATAGCCATTATCGAGCGGTACATCGATGCGCTGATCATAATTTTTGCCCAGCCCGTTGTCTAAGGCGTCAATCCAATCCTGATCCACCTCGATAGCCATGAAGATATCCGGCACGCGTGCCTCAACAAGGGCAATAAGTTTGCCATAGTCGCGGTTGGATTTTTTGACGTTCGCAGCCACCAGACTGAACTGGCGGTCCGTCTTTCTGCGCAATTCCGGTGACGCAGCCAACGATTGTTTGTGCCAAATCGGGGTGAATTTGATGATATATAGGGACTGAAGCGCAGCCACGCCCAGCATCAGCGCGATACCCACCATGCCGGAGGGGGTCGTCGCGCCCTGCGTTAGTGCAAAAGCTGCCGCCAGCAGCAATGCCAAATCTAGAAATTGCTCGCGGGGAAATGCCAGCCCCCGGATCGCACCGAACGGCAGTTTGCTCAGGGGCAGAAGACTGCACAGGATCAGCAACGCCGCCATTCCCCAAATTGCCCAATCCAATGCCGTTTCCAAATTCATCCCCCAGCGCGATGCGCCCCTATCTCAAATACAAAACAGGGCGTCGGAGAAACCGACGCCCTGTCACTTTAACACATCCTTGTGGCGAAAGTTCCTTCCGCCGCACCGCTCTGAGGGGGCTTAACCCTTGGCCTTATCCTCGGCGTCGTCATCTTCTTCGGTGCTGTCGGGCAGCGAGAAGAAGCTGTCGGCATCTGAGTAATCGCCCTTCGAGTGATCTTCTTCATCGTCGTCCGTGCTGTTGCCGGAGAGGGTGAATGTTTCCAGACCTTCGATGGCCGTTGGGATCTTGGGCTCGTTATCCATGCCAAGGCTCTGCTCTGTCGACACCAGCTTGCGGCGCTCGTCGTCGTTCATCACTTCGCCCGCAGCGGCCTTTTTCGCGGCAGCCTTTTGCACGGCAGCATCAAGTTCGGATTGTTTGCACAGGCCAAGAGCAACCGGATCGATTGGCTGGATGTTGGAGATGTTCCAGTGCGTGCGCTCGCGAATCGCTTGGATCGTCGGCTTGGTGGTGCCCACCAGCTTGCTGACCTGACCGTCGCTGAGTTCGGGGTGGAACTTGACCAACCACAAGATCGACGCCGGACGGTCCTGACGTTTGCTGAGCGGTGTGTAGCGCGGGCCGCGGCGTTTTTCTTCGCCCTCGGCGGCGGCGTTGAACTTGAGCTTCAGCTTGTGCATCGGGTTGTCTTGCGCCGCGTCAATTTCTTCTTGCGTCAGCTGGTTGTTGGCAACCGGGTCAAACCCTTTCACACCCTGTGCAACGTCGCCATCGGCGATGCCCTGCACTTCCAACTCATGCATCCCGACGAAATCGGCGATCTGCTTGAAGCTGATGGTGGTGTTGTCCACGAGCCAAACGGCGGTGGCTTTGGCCATAATCGGTTTTGCCATGTCACTCTCCTAAAAACGCAATTTTCCCGTCGCCTGAAAGGCTGTCCTGTCTGGCAGAACGGTCTTCATTGTCGGGGAAGTTGGCGGCTGTATACTAACTCAAACTTCATAAGGAAAGACCCAATGCGGCCACTGCGCGCCTGTCTGCTGATCCTCGGGCTGCTTGCCCCCATCGCCACGCTGGCCGAAGGGGAGCGCTCAGGCGAATTCGATTACTATGTCATGTCTCTGTCTTGGTCACCAAATTGGTGCGAATTGACCGGCGATGCGCGCCAGTCCCCGCAATGCGATGCGGATAAGGACCATGGCTGGACCCTGCATGGGCTTTGGCCGCAGTTCACACGCGGGTATCCGTCTTACTGTCAAAGCGGTCGGCGCCCGCCCAGCCGCGCTCAAACCGGGGCCATGACCGATATCATGGGAACTGGCGGTTTGGCATGGCATCAATGGAAGAAACACGGCTCTTGCAGCGGACTGGACCCGGCGGATTATTTCGCCCTTTCCCGAGAGGCTTACGCACGCATCAACCGCCCAGAGGTGTTTCGCAAGCTGGACCGTACCGTTGCCCTGCCAGCCGCAGTTGTCGAACAAGCATTTTTGAAAGCAAACCCCGATCTGACCGACCAAGGGATTACCATCACCTGTAGTCAAGATCATATTCAAGAGGCACGCATCTGCCTCTCGCGCAGTCTCGACTTCATTCCTTGCGGTCCGGATGTGCGACGCGATTGTAGCCTTGATAACGCTCTGTTCACCCCCCTGCGCTAAAGCATCGAGACAGCTATTGATGTGAAAGCGGGAGAGGCATAATTTCCTCCCCCGCTATCAATTGCCTTACGGCTCTCTCTCCAACACGGGTGATGGCGTCCCATTCCGTGCTTAAAGTAAACGAATAGTTTCTTAACAATTCGTTACTGTCTCAACCTTTACTCATCTTCTTCGGCACTCAGCTCTCCGCCCACTGTCAAGACGATCTTGCCGATATGGCCACTGGCCTCCATCCGGCGGTGCGCGTCGTTTGCCCCTGAAAGATCATAGGTGCTGTCCATCACCGGGGCCACGCGCCCAGCCTCCAACAGCGGCCAGACGTTTTGCAGCAATTCCTCAGCGATCCGCGCTTTGGCAAGGTCACTTTGGGGCCGTAGGGTCGAACCGGTCATGGTCAGGCGACGGGTCATCAGCGTGACAAAGTTTACCTCTTGCTTGGCCCCCTGCAGAAAAGCGATCTGCACCAGCCTGCCGTCCTCGGCCAAAGCCTTGAGGTTGCGGTTGATATAGCTGCCGCCCACCATGTCGAGGATCACATCCGCACCGCCCTCGGCCTGCAGCACGTCAACGAAATCCGTATCCCGGTAGTTGATCGCCACTTCGGCACCCAACTTCATGCAAGCGGTGCATTTGCTATCCGTGCCCGCGGTCACGAACACCCGCGCGCCCAAGATGCGCGCCAGTTGAATCGCCGTAGTGCCGATCCCGGAAGAGCCGCCGTGGATCAACACTTTCTCTCCGGCTTTGAGCCCGCCCCGCATGAAAAGGTTGGACCAGACGGTAAAGAAGGTCTCAGGCAAACAAGCGGCTTCTTTCAGCCCCATCCCTTCGGGGATCGGCAGGCAATGCGCGGCGGGCGTCGCCACATACTCGGCATAGCCGCCACCGGGCAACAGCGCGCAGACCAGATCCCCCGGTGCCAGTGTCGTCACCCCGGGCCCGACCTCGACGACCTCACCCGACGCCTCCAGCCCCGGCAGATCACTGGCGGTGGCGGGGGGCGCGTATTTGCCCGCACGCTGAAGCGCATCAGGACGGTTCACCCCGGCATAGGCGACCTTGATGATAACCTGCCCGTGTCTCGGTTGGGGCCGGGGGCGGGTCGTGCCTTGCAGAACGTCCGGACCGCCGGGTTCGGTGATTTCGATTGCACGCATGGTCTGTGTCATGTCTGAAGTATCCTCGGGTCTGGTTTTGCCGCAGCCTAACGGGCGCCCCGTTGGCATGCACCCGGAATTTCCACCCCAGAACCGGAGGGAGGGTCAGATGGCTGTAGAGGATAGATTTGCTTGGGCCGAAGGCGCGCGGCTTTTCGCCGGGGTTCAGGAACTGCTCCGCCCGTCTCTGGGCAACAGCGACGCCTTCCGCCCCCTGCCCGCAACGCCGACGGCCGACGCTCTCGCGGCCCTTGGCGCCGCCATCACACAACGCGCACCCTTCTGCCTAAGTGACCGTCCCTTGCCGGAAGACCTCACCTGCCCGCCCGGTGTTTTTTTGACCCTAACTGGCGGGGCGTCTGGCCTGCCCAAAGCAGTCCGGCGCAGTCAGAGATCGTGGACCGCCAGCTTCGCGGTCAATGCCGATCGTTTCGCCTTGCGCAGCACCGACAGTGTCGCGGTGCTGGGTCAGCTCAGCCATTCGCTCTCGCTTTATGCCGTTTTGGAAGCGCTGCATTTGGGGCTTGATACCCATGTCTTGGCTCAGCACTCCCCTCGCACTCAGGCGGCGCGCATCTCGAAGGTCGGCGCGACCCTTATCTACGCCACACCGACCCAACTGCGCCTGCTCGCACGCGGGGCCGCCGCGCCGCTGCCTTCGCTTCGGCTGGTGCTTTGCGGAGGCGGTGCGCTGGACGCGGCAACTAGGGCTGCGGTAAAGACCCTCTGCCCCAACGCGGCGCTCCATGTTTTCTATGGCGCTGCCGAGACGAGCTTTATCACCCTTGCAGATGCCGACACCCCCAAAGGATCCGTCGGCCAGCCCTACCCAAGTGTAGAACTGCGCCTGTTGGATGAGAAGAGCCACCCCACATCTGGTGTAGGCGAAATCTGGGTGCGCAGCCCCTATCTGTTCGACGGTTATGCATTGGGCGACAGCCCCGACACCCGCTGGCACGATGGCTTCGTAACCGTGGGCGAAATGGGTGAGTTTGACGCCAACGGACAGCTTTGGATCAAGGGGCGGCGCCAGCGCATGGTGCAGATCGCAGATCAGCTTGTCTTCCCCGAAGCCGTTGAGGCAATGATCGCCGCGCGGGAGGGCACGGCCTGCGCCGTTCTGCCGCGGGTTGACACAATGCGCGGCCAGCAACTGGTGGCGGTTGTCGAAGGCGCAGAAAACCGCGCACAGGCCGAAAAGATCATTGAGACATGCCGCGCGGAACTCGGCCCATTGGCAAGCCCCCGGCGCGTGTATTTTCGCCCCGAGCTACCGCTGCTCCCCTCCGGCAAGCCTGACCTGCGCGCCCTCTCAACTTGGCTGGAGACACAATCATGACCCGCGCCTACATCATCGCCGCCTGCCGCAGTCCGGTCGCACCGCGCGACGGGGCGCTGTCGCATCTATCCCTGCCCGGCCTCGCCGCCCCAGTGCTTCGGGCTGCACTGTCTCACGCCGGGCTGACGCTTGAACAAGTTGACGAGGTGATTTGCAGCAGCGCCATTGGCCCCGGTGGTAACCCTGCGCGCAGCATTGCGCTGGCAGCGGGACTGCCACAGCATGTGGCGGGCCTGAGCATTGACCGGCAATGCGCGGGCGGGCTGGATGCGCTGGCGCTGGCACGACAAATGATCCTGAGCGGTGCCGCAGAGGTGGTCGTCGCCGGAGGTGCTGAGAGCTATTCCCGCCAGCCACTGCGCTATCGTACATTCCCCGATGGCCGCCCTCCCGAAGCCTACACCCAAGCGCCCTTTACCCCCTGGCCAAAACGCGACCCCGAAATGGCGCAGGCCGCCGCAGAACTTGGTTTGTCACAAGGCATCACCCGCCAAGCACAGGATGATTGGGCGGTAGAGAGCCATGCAAAAGCCCGCGCGCATCTGCCGGCGGACACAGAGCTGGTGCCGCTGGCGGGGACCGAAAACGATACATTCACCCGCCGCCTTACCCCCGCGCTCTGCCGCCGCGCCAGAGTGCTGACTGGGGACATCACCGCTGCCAATGCCGCCGTTGCTGCCGACGCGGCGGCCTTTTGCATCGTGGTGTCAGAGCGTGTGACGAGAGACATCACCGCACCAAAGGTTGAACTTCTTGCCACGGCTACAAAGGGCGGCACCCCCGAAGAGCCGGGGGTGGCCCCGCTAATGGCGATTGATGATGTGTTGCGGCAAAGCGGGCTATCTGCGGGCAATCTTGATGTGGCCGAGATCATGGAAGCCTACGCCGTGCAGGCCATCGCTTGTGTGACTGGCGCAGGAATTGCGCCGGGGATCACAAACCTCGGCGGGGGGGCGCTGGCGCGAGGGCATCCCATTGGCGCTTCGGGGGCAATCAATGCGGTGCGGCTCTGGCATGAATTGGTGGCGCGGGGCGCAGGCACAGGGCTGGCGGCGATTGCTGCGGCTGGGGGGATCGGCTGTGCCGCATTGATGCGGCTGTAGCGGCCCGTCCCCGATGTGAACGGGCCGATTGTATTAGCTGCGCGACAGCAGGCTTGCAGGGCGCGCCTTGGCCAGACCAGAGGTGATGAAACCCGCCAGCACGGCCTTGATAAGGTCACCGGGGATGAAGGCTTGGACCAGCAGGGTCGCCTCAGGCAGGGTTTTGTTCAGCGTCATCATCATGCCGAAGATGCCAAAGGCATAGACCACAAGGATACCACCCAAGACAGCGGAAACCCCGGCGGCCAAACCTACCGGCGCATTGCGCCACTGGTCCATGATAAAGCCCGTTACGAAAGCACCGATCGGGAAACCAACGAGGAAACCCACGGTTGGCGAGGCAAAGACGCCCAGACCGCCACGGCCCCCGGCCAAAAGCGGCAAGCCAAGAGCAACCAGTGCCACAAACAGCAGCGCCGCAAGGCCACCGCGCCATGCGCCCAGCACCGTGCCACAAAGCATGACGCCCAGCGACTGCGCCGTGATCGGCACACCGAAGCCAAGCGTGAATTTCGGAATCAGGCCCAGTGCCGCAATCAGCGCGGCGAAGAGGGCGATCATGGTCAGATTGCGTTCCATCGAGAGGGTCCTTGAATTAAAGTTTCCAATGCCTAGGCCAGCCCTCTTCCCCGGTCAAGCAATCACAGCCCGCCCCGCGCGCGCAGCGCCTCGGCCACATGTTCGGCGTCATCGATGGCCAGCACGGTAAAGGGCATCACGATCCGCCAGCCCGCCCGCCTGCGCGACCGCGCGCGCCACGCCAGCGATAGCATCTGCCCCTTGGCCGCCAGTACCGGGGTGAAACGCACCACCAGCGCCACGGCCAGTTCAAGGCTACGGGTCCGAACCCCAAAGCGGCGCAGGGGCGTGGCAAGCCAACGCACCACCGCCATCATATCGCTGAGTTTCGTGGTCATGGTCACAAGATTGGCCAGCCCCACAGCGGTGATCATCCGTAACACAATGACAAGACCCGCCTCCGCATCGCGGGTCAGCACATGCCACAGCAAGATCAACGCAACAAAGGGCCAGAGCATCCACAGCCGCCCCAACCCGGTCTTTAGAAAAGCTTGCCCCGGCAGAGCATAGAGCACCAGCATCCCGGCGCAAAACGCTGCCTGCCACCCCGGTTCTTCCACCCTGAAAAGCAGCAGCGTTGCCACACAAAGCGCGCCCAGCTTGGCCCCCGCAGGCCAGCCGTGGGCGCGGGTCTCAACCGGCGAGGTCAGAGAGATCATCGCTCGCCCCCAGTTCTTTCATCCGTGTCTCGAAAGCGCGCAGCACCGGGCGGGCGCTGCCCTGCTGGACGACCTCGCCGCGCTCCAGCCAGAGGATGTGATCGTATGCTGCCACCGCCGCCGGATCGTGGGTGATATGCACCAGCGTCAGGTCGAGCCCGGCCAAAACACGTTCAAGATGCAGCCGCGTGGGGATGTCGAGCCCGGCAAAGGGTTCGTCCAACACCACCACCCGCGGTTGCATCGCCAAAACCGCCATCAGGCAAACCAACTGCCGCTGTCCTTGAGAGAGCTGGTGGATCGATGCTTGCGTCCAATGCCGCTTGTCAAACTGACCGAGGATCGCGGCCACGCCACGCGCCGCCTCTGCCTTGGACTGGCCCATTTGCAGGAGCCCAAAGGCGATTTCTTCTTCCACAGTTGGGAAGATGATCTGATGGTCGGGGTTCTGGAAAAGGATGCCCACAGCGCCGATCGCGCGGCGGCGGTCACGGGCCACGTCGATCCCGCCGATCCGCACCTGCCCCTCATCTGCGGCCACCAACCCAGACAGAACCCGCGCGAAAGAGGTCTTACCCGACCCGTTGCGCCCCACAATCCCGATCCGCGATGCATCGGACCTAAGGCTCACGTCGCGCAGCACCGGCGTGCCTGCGGGGGTGTAACTGATCCTGTCAATATCAATGAGCGGAGGGGTCGGACTGGTCATCGGGCGCCTGTGTTAAACCGAGTGCCCCGCCCTACCATCTGCTGCGCGGGCAGGAAAGCCTGCAGGTTGCCTCAGCTAGGCGGCGTCCAGCGCCCCGGCAGATCAGAGTCACGCTGCCCACGCGGCGCTTTGATATGACTCAGCAACCAGTTCGGCCCGGCCATCAGACGGCTCAGCGTCGGGCTGTCGCGCACCTGCGCCTTGAGCTTTTCGATCTGCATTACATCATCAATGCGCCGATCAAGGAATGACCACGTCGCCTGATGCCCCTCACTGGTATCGCCCAGCCAATAGAGCAGGGTCGCGGAATAGACGCCCGACAGTGTGGCCCGTTTGCTGTACCAGTTCACATCGTCCGAGGTATCGCCGAGTACAGTCCAGATTTTATCGCTGGTCTCCCAGATCAGGCCCGCCCCTTCGGGCGCGTGATGCGGCAGGGCGAAAAGCGTGCTGCCCCGGCGGATCGCCTCACGATCCCCGGCTTCGAGCCGTAGGCGTACGGCCTTGGCGATGCGATCCCTGAACCGGAGCTCCGACAGATCGGCCTGCGCCAAACCTTCGACCATCTTGGCATCGCCGCGCCGGTGATAGGTCACGGCCAGATCGACCGCCCCCCGGGGGCAAACCGCACGGGCCAACGCCGGGTCCAGACCGCTGTCCTTGATCGCGGCATTGAATGTTGCTGGCGACCAGCCGTCAAACGGCACATGCATCATTGCGGCATCCAGCAATTGGTCCTTTGGGTCGGCCTTGGGCGGTGTCATGGCGGGCTCCTATCGGGGCATGATGGGGTGGACAAACGTGATATAGGCTGTTATAGGCCCATTTCCTGCAATTCCTTGCAACTTTATCCTAGAAAGGTGGTGACAACCACATGCAGGTTAGTGTTCGCGACAACAACGTCGATCAGGCCCTTCGGGCTCTGAAGAAAAAGCTACAGCGCGAAGGCGTTTTCCGTGAAATGAAGCTCAAGCAACATTTCGAGAAACCGTCCGAGAAAAAAGCGCGCGAGAAAGCTGAAGCGATCCGCCGTGCCCGTAAACTGGCACGCAAAAAAGCGCAACGCGAAGGTATGATGTAAATCATTCCCGCGACACGCGACAGATATAGAACCCCCGGTGCCGATGGCAGCGGGGGTTTTGTTTTGTGGGGGGGAGCAGAGCCGGGCAACGCCAGACCGCGAGGTGGCGTTCGAAACTTCGGCAATTGGGCAGTTTATGGCAGCAGCCCATACGCCGGGTCCGCAGGACAGCACTCCGACTGCAAAAGCGCCAGCCCGTCCGGGCGGTCTGGCGCTGCCCGGCGGGCATACGCCCTTTATTCCGGGCTGGTGGCGCGGCGGCGCAGATCGTGTGGAGCCAACTACACGGGCAGCGCCGTGGTCTTGCACACCGTCCGCAGTGCGAAACTCGACTGCATCTGCGCCACCCCTGGCAACCGCGCCAAATGCTGACGGTGAATCCGGGCAAAATCTTCGGTATTCTCCGCCACGATCTTCAACAGGTAATCCGCCGTCCCCGCCATCAGGTGACATTCCAAGACATCGGGAATGCGCGAGACCGACTTCTCGAAGGCCTCCAACACTTCCTCAGCCTGCGCTTGCAGAGTGATCTCCACAAACACCGTCGTCGGCATGTCCAGTTTGCGCGGGTCCAGCAGGGCCACATAATCGCGGATATAGCCCTCTTTCTCCAACCGCTGCACACGGCGATGACAAGCCGAAGGCGACAAATGCACCACTTCCGACAATTCGGCATTGGACATCCGCCCGTCGCGCTGCAAAGCGCGCAGAACACGCCGATCAATCTCATCCAAGGCCATATGCGCAATACTTTCGCGTAAAATTTCATTTCTACGCAATGATATTCGATTACCGCCCGGCTTGGCGACCCCAAATTCGCAACGATATGCAAGGCAGATATGATAGTTCTGTCCCACTACGGAGGAGGAGTGACCCCCATGAAAATCGGATGCCCGACAGAAATCAAACCGCA
The DNA here is from genome assembly GCF_965641895.1 of Sulfitobacter sp. SH24. Classification (NCBI taxonomy): domain Bacteria; kingdom Pseudomonadati; phylum Pseudomonadota; class Alphaproteobacteria; order Rhodobacterales; family Roseobacteraceae; genus Sulfitobacter; species Sulfitobacter sp. SH24. The sequence continues at coordinate 303,565 of NZ_OZ282575.1, read as the reverse complement.
GGAATTCCGCGTCGGCCTGACGCCCAATGCCGCACAAGAAGCCATCGCCCACGGGCATGAGGTTATCGTGCAAGCCGGGGCCGGTGTCGGCGCGGGCTTTGAAGATGCGGATTACACCGCCGCAGGTGCCACCATCATCGACACGGCCGAGGAAATCTTTGCCAGCGCCGATATGATCGTCAAGGTGAAGGAGCCACAGGCGGGCGAACGGAAGATGCTGCGCGAAGGGCAATTGCTCTTTACCTATCTGCACCTCGCCCCCGATCCTGACCAAACCCGTGATCTGCTGGCCTCGGGCTGTACCGCGATTGCTTATGAGACGGTGACCGACCGCAACGGCGGGCTGCCCCTTCTGGCGCCGATGTCCGAGGTTGCAGGCCGTCTGGCACCGCAGGTCGGCGCTTGGACACTGCAAAAGGCCAATGGCGGACGCGGCGTGTTGATGGGCGGCGTGCCCGGCGTCGGCCCCGCCAAAGTTATGGTCATCGGCGGCGGCGTTGTCGGCACCCATGCGGCCCGGATCGCTGCTGGTATGGGCGCGGATGTGACTGTGCTTGATCGGTCGCTCCCCCGGATGCGCTATCTCGATGACATCTATGGCGGCACCTTCAAGACCGCCTATGCCAGCGCAGGCAACACCATCGAACTGGCCCGCCAAGCCGATATGATCATCGGTGCGGTGCTGATCCCCGGCGCGGCGGCCCCCAAACTGATCAGCCGCGCGCAGCTTTCCGAACTCAAACCCGGCGCGGCGCTGGTGGATGTGGCGATTGACCAAGGCGGCTGTTTCGAGACCTCCAAGGCGACGACGCACCAAGACCCGGTCTATGAGGTCGACGGCATCATGCACTACTGCGTGGCTAACATGCCCGGCGCCGTGGCGCGCACCTCAACCATCGCGCTTGGCAATGCCACCATGCCCTTCATGCTGGCGCTGGCAGACAAAGGTTGGAAGCAAGCCTGCGCAGATGATCCGCACCTTAAGGCAGGTCTTAACGTTCACGCGGGCAAGCTGACCTATGCCGCTGTTGGCGAAGCGCTTGGGATCGACGGCATCACCGCCGATCAAGCCATCGCAGGCTAAGCCCAACCCCATATATACAAAAAGGCCCGCCAATCTGGCGGGCCTTTTCATTCCGTAGATACCGGTTAGCGGGTCTTCAATGCATCCCGAATTTCCAGCAAAACATCAAGCTGCGACGGCCCCGTTTTAACCTCAGGTGCCACTTCGTCAGGCTTTTCCGCTGCAGCTTTCACGCGGTTCACAATCTTCACCAACATGAAAACGACAAAGGCGATAATCAAAAAGTTGATCACGGCCATCAAGAACGAGCCATAGGCAAAGACCGACGCCCCAGCTTCGCGCGCCTGCTCTAGCGACGCATTGGCGGGTACATCCCCGGACAGCACAGCATAGTTATTGGTGAAATCCACCCCGCCCGTGAAAAGCCCGATGATCGGGTTAATCAAATCAGCCACCATGGATGACACAATCGCCGTAAAGGCCGCACCCACGATGATACCAACAGCCATGTCCATGACATTGCCCTTGGCGATAAAGTCTTTGAATTCTTGAATCATTGTGTCTGTCCCTGTTCTAAGCCAGCCGACTGTCCTGCCGCCATAGACCAATAGTGCGGGCTGACAAAGAAGGCGGTCAATCGTTGATTTAAGCGTGAAGCGGAAAAATTGCCGCTTTCTGCGGTGTTAAGCGCGAAAACAAACGCGCATCAGCGCACCGTCAGCGCCGAAATCGGTCGTGAGCCGCCCATTAAGCTGCTCTGTCGCCGTAGACATCAGCATCCGCCCCAGCCCGGTGCTGTCGGCCCCTGCGACCGTACCGCCATGCCCACGGCCGTTGTCGCGACACTCTAACAGCCAGCCATCCGTCCCAACCTGCCTGCGCAGAGAGATCTTGATCTCTCCTGCCCGGTCTTCGGGAAATGCGTGTTTGATCGAGTTGGCCACAAATTCGCTGACAATCATCCCAACCGCCGAAGCCTGCGCCGCTTGCAACTCGCCCGGATCGGCCTCGCAGAAGATGGTTACATGACCTGGCGCGCCAGCGGCGAGCAGCTTGCTCAACTGCTCAAGGTAAGAGGCGGTCTGCACCTTGCTCTTGCCGCCCTGCCCCATCAGTTCGCTATGCAGCGACGCCACCGCGCCGAAACGGCGTTCAACAAGAGCAAGCACATCCTTGGCGTCCGGGTCTTGCACCTTGCGCGTCGCCATCCGCAACAGCGAGGCGATGGTCTGAAACGAGTTTTTCACCCGGTGATCCATCTCGGCACGCAGGGCCTCTTCGATGCGGATTTTCTTGCGCAACTCAAGTTGCATCATCACGTGACGCGACAGGGTTTGCAGCGCCTGGCGTTGAAATTCAGTCAGGGTGCGGGGCTTGGTATCCAGCACACAAAGCGTGCCAATCGGCTGGCCGTTCGGCGCGACCAGCTTGGCCCCTGCATAGAACTTTACCCGTGGGTCCCCGACATAGAGGGGATTATCCACCGTTCGCGGATCGGCCCCCATGTCCGGAATCTCGGTAAAGTCGCCATCGAGAATGGCATGAGAGCAAACCGATTGATCCAGCGTCGTCTCATGTGGCTCAAACCCGACGCGCGCTTTGAACCATTGCCGCTTTTCATCCACCAAACTGATGAGAGAAACAGGCGTTTCGCAGATCTTCGACGCAAGGTCGACGATATCGTCAAAATCAGCTTCAGCTTCGGTATCAAGGACATTGTAGGAATGCAGCGTCTCTAGACGTTCGTCCTGCTCCGAGGGCGTGTCAGCTAAAATGGGCCTTCTCCTTCCAGTCTTGACCCGCCGCGCAGCCGCGGCGCGGATCGGATATCGCCTGCCGGTGGGGGCAGATCAGGGCCGAAAACCCCCAGCATCTACAGGCTTGGCTCAGAAACCACCGACGTCCAGCAACTCGACCGGATCGATTCGGTCATGTAGCCTTGATAAATGCTAATTTTCGAAGCGCCTAGCCCTGCTGCGGCGTCACCCAGCCAGCGCGCCGGTCAACACATAGCGCAGAATCGCAACCACCTGCGCAGGCTCACTGGCCACGGCAAGAGCGGCTGCATCGACCTCTTTGAGCGCATGCGCATGATCTGCGCTGTGTAGAATGATCAGTGACTTGCCCAAGGCAGCGGCATAGCCCGCATCAAAGGCCGCGTTCCACTGTTTGTACTGATCGCCAAAGCGCACCACGACCACATCCGCCTCGGCAATTGCCTTGCGGGTGCGGATCGCGTTGATCTGCGCGCCTTTGCGGTCGTGCCAGAACTTGTCCTCCTCAGCGCCAAGGATCGCCACGCCGCAATCGTCGCTGGCGGCGTGGTCTGTGATGGGCGCCGCGAAAGTCACGTCGAGCCCTTGGGCCCCCGTAATGATCTGTTCGCGCCAGTCGGTATGGATTTCACCAGAGAGGTAGACTTTCATCGCTTCTGTCCTTTGGTTCAGCCGCGCAGCAGGCCGCCGGTGGCTTTGGTGACTTTCTCAACGACCTTAGCACCAACCGCTTCGATATCGGCATCTTTGAGCGTCTTGTCACTCGGCTGCAAACGCACGGTAATGGCGAGGGATTTTTTGCCTTCACCAACGCTGCCGCCGATGAACTCATCAAAGACACGCACGTCTTCGATCAGAGCTTTGTCGGCCCCTTTGGCCGCGTTAACCAGCGTCAGCGCCTCTACATCCGCGTCGACGACAAAGGCAAAGTCACGCTCGACCGCCTGAAGATCACTGATCTGCAGCGCCGGGCGCGTGGCACCGGATTTGCGCGGCAGCGGCACTTCGGTGGGCCAGATGGTGAAGGCCATTGCCGGGCCTTTCACGTCCATCGCAGCCAACACACGCGGGTGCACTTCGCCAAAGACGCCCAGCACCTTTTTCGGGCCAAGGCAGATTTTGCCGTGACGGCCCGGATGCCACCATTCGTCAGCGCCCCGCAGGATCTGCACCTTGGCGGGCGCGCCGATGGCGGCCAGCACGGCCTCGGCATCGGCTTTGGCGTCAAACACATCAACCGCACGCGCCGCGCCATGCACATCACGCGGACCGGTGCGACCCACCAGCAGGCCGCTGACCATAATCTGCTCTTCGCCCGGTTCACCGCCGCTGAACGCGGGGCCGATCTCAAACAGCGCCATGTCGGCAAAGCCGCGCGCCTGATTGCGGGCGGCAGCTTGCAGCAGACCGGGCAGCAGATCGGGGCGCATGTGGCTCATGTCCGACGAGATCGGGTTTTCAAGACGCGTCTCATCCGTGCCACCACCAAAGAGCGCAGCAGAGGCTTGGTCGATGAAACTGTAGGTCACACATTCGTTGTAGCCGAGCGCCGCCGCCGTGCGCCGCGCAGTCACCACGCGGCGCTGCATGGGCGAGAGCACGGGGCGCGGCACGCCCGTCGTCAGGCGCGGCAGCGGCTTGCCTTCGAGCTTGGTGAGGGACGCAATCCGTGCAACCTCCTCCACCAGATCGGCCTCACCCTGCACGTCAGGACGCCAGCTTGGCACCTGTGCCATGTCGCCGTCGAGTTGGAAACCAAGCGCGGTGAGCGTCTGGCGCTGGTCGCTCTCGGGGATCGTCATGCCGACCAGAGATTGCACCTTGGCCGCGTCCAACTTGTAAGCGCGCGACGTGTCCGGCACCTTGCCCGCGACCTCGACCTCGGAGGCCTCACCGCCCGCGTGATCCAAGATCATCCGCGTGGCATGTTCGATACCATAGGGCGTCCACGCCGGGTCCACACCGCGCTCGAAACGATAACGGGCGTCGGAGTTGATCTTGAGCGCGCGGCCCGCATAGGCGATCTGCACCGGGTCCCAATAAGCGCTTTCAACAAAGACGTTCACCGTGTCTTCGGTCACGCCTGTGGCCTCACCGCCCATGATACCGGCAATGCTTTCCACGCCGCTGTCATCGGAAATGACCATCTGCCGCGCTTGCAGGGTGTAAGTCTTTTCGTCCAGTGCCACGATCTCTTCGCCGCCCTTGGCACGGTGGACGCGCAGGTTGCCTTTGACCTTATCCGCGTCAAAGACGTGCAGCGGGCGGTTGCGGTCGAAGGTGAAGAAGTTGGTCACATCAACGAGGAACGAGATCGGACGCAGCCCGATGGCGCGCAGGCAATCTTGCAACCACTGCGGGCTGGGGCCGTTTTTCACGCCCCGGATCACGCGGCCATAGAATACTGGACAGCCGTCCAGCGTATCTTCGTCGATGCTGACGCTGATGGGCGAGGCAAAGCTGCCTTCCACCGCATCGCAATCACGCGGCTTCAGCTTGCCCAGCCCCCGTGCGGCGAGGTCGCGCGCAATGCCGCGCACGCCGAGCGCATCGGGGCGGTTGGGGGTGATGGCGATTTCGATCACCGGGTCGACTTTCGCCGGGTCATTCTCGGCCAGCCAGTCGATGAAACGGTCACCGGGCTTGCCCGAGGGCAGCTCGATGATGCCGTCATGCTCGTCGCTGAGTTCCATCTCGCGCTCGGAGGCCATCATGCCGAAGCTCTCCACGCCGCGGATTTTGCCGACGCCGATGGTGGTGTCGATCCCCGGCACATAGACGCCCGGCTTGGCCACGACGACGGTGATGCCCGCGCGGGCATTCGGCGCGCCGCAGATGATCTGCATGACGCCCTCGTCGGTTTCCACCTGACAGACGTTCAACCGGTCGGCATCGGGGTGTTTCTCGGCCGATTGCACATAGCCGAGGGTGAAGTCGGCAAGCTTCGCCGCCGGGTTCTCGACGCCTTCAACTTCGAGGCCGAGGTCCGTGAGGGCATAGGTGATCTCATCAATCGACGCTGTGGTGTCGAGATGGTCCTTGAGCCAGGAGAGGGTGAATTTCATAATCGTTCCCTAATTCTCGTATCGTTTGGCCAGATCGGCCATGTCGCCCATCCGATAAAGTTTGATTTCGCGGATCACCCGCAGGCACGGCTTGGCGGCAAAGAAGATCGAGCCAATCAAAAAGAGCCACGTCGCGCTGGTCTGCGTGCTCTCGAAGAAAAACAGCGCCGAACCTACGACAAAGCAGATCGCAGCGCAGAAATCCACAAAGGTGTAGGCCATCTCGAACTTCGCATAAAGCGCGCGGGAGCCAGCGCTATTCTCGCGGTTTTCGTGACGAAAGAGTTTCATTCTAGACCTGTGTTGCGATGCGTTACGCAGTTTCTGAGGTTTCTATAGCGACCGTGTCGCGCTGAACGCGTAGCTTAACGCGACAACCCACCATGCAAATTCGGTTGATCCAAGCTCGCGAACCCATAATGCCGCAACCACCGCAAATCTGAATCAAAGAACGCCCGCAAATCCGGAATGCCGTATTTCAGCATCGCGATCCGGTCGATCCCCATGCCAAAGGCAAAGCCCTGCCACTCATTCGGGTCAATCCCGCCCGCCTGCAACACCTTGGGGTGCACCATGCCGGAGCCGAGCACTTCCAGCCAGCCGTCGCCCTCGCCAATACGCAATTGACCGTCAACCCAAGAACATTGAATGTCGACCTCAGCCGAAGGCTCGGTGAAGGGGAAGTGCGACGCGCGGAAGCGGGTTTTGATGCCGTCGATCTCGAAAAAGGCAGCAAAGAATTCCTCAAGCGTCCACTTGAGGTTCGCCATCGAGATATCCTTGTCGATCGCCAGACCTTCGACCTGATGGAACATCGGCGTGTGGGTCTGGTCGTAGTCGGCGCGGTAGACACCGCCCGGGCAGATGATGCGCAGGGGCGCGCCTTCGGCCTCCATGGTGCGGATTTGCACGGGCGAGGTGTGGGTGCGCAGCACGTGGGGGGCGCGGTCGTCGCCCTCGGCACGGGCCATGTAAAACGTGTCCATCTCTGCCCGGGCGGGGTGGTGGCCGGGGATGTTCAGCGCGTCGAAGTTGTACCAATCGGTGTCGATGCGCGGGCCTTCGGCGACCGAGAAACCCATCTCGGCGAAGATCGCGGTCAACTCCTCGGTCACTTGGCTGACCGGGTGGATGCTGCCCTGACGCTGGTGCCGCGTTGGCAGGGTCACGTCGAGCCATTCGCTGCGCAGACGCTCATCAAGCGCGGCATCGCCAAGTGCTGCCTTCTTGGCGGCAAGCGCCGAGTTGATCTCATCCTTCAGCGCGTTCAGCGCGGGGCCCGCGACCTGCCGTTCTTCGGGGGTCATCTTGCCCAGCTCGCGCATCTTCAGCGCGACCTCGCCCTTCTTGCCGACGGCAGCCAGCCGGATGTCTTCCAATGCGGATTCGTCACCGGCATCGGCGATTTGGCTCAGGTACTTTTGCTTCAGATCGTCCATGACAGGCCCTTGGAATAATACCCCGTCCTGCTAGCCCTCCCGCCCCGCGAATGCAAGCCGTAGGGGTTGTGACGGCATGGGGGAACCACCACCTCTGCTGAGCGTTAGCCCGCATCCCCCGGCGCGCCCTCATGGCAGCGGCGCGCTCAAACTCCCCCGAAAGGAGAGACCTATGAAAATCCTGATGGTTCTGACATCGCATGACGAGCTTGGCGACACCGGCAACAAAACCGGCTTCTGGCTCGAAGAATTCGCCGCCCCCTATTACGTTTTCAAAGACGCGGGCGCGGATGTGACCCTCGCCTCGCCCAAGGGCGGCCAGCCGCCACTTGACCCCAACAGCGACAGCGAAGACGCGCAGACTGATGCCACCCGCCGTTTCAAAGACGACGACGCGGCACAGAAAGCCCTCAGCTCAACCAAAGTGCTGGGCGATGTGGATGCGGAGGGTTTCGACGCGATCTTCTACCCCGGCGGCCATGGCCCGCTGTGGGATCTGGCCAATGACGCCGACAGCAAGCGCCTGATCGAGACCTTCTGGGCCTCCGACCGCCCCGTGGGTGCCGTCTGCCACGCGCCTGCGGTGTTCAAAGATACCCAAGCCGACGGCAAGCCGCTGGTTTCGGGCAAGCGCGTCACCGGCTTTACCAACACCGAGGAAGAGGGCGTTGGCCTCACCGACGTTGTGCCCTTCTTGGTCGAAGACATGCTGAAGAAGAACGGCGGCGAGTATAGTAAAGGCGACGATTGGGCGTCTTACGTGCTGGTCGACGGCAAGCTGGTCACCGGCCAGAACCCCGCCTCTTCCGAAGAGGCGGCGAAAGAAATGCTGGCCCTGTTGAAGTGATCGCCAGACAGAAGTGACGACACCGGGGGCGCGCATTGCGTGCCCCCTTTTATCCTATACGGGAACCGCCGATGGACGCGCCGTGTTTTACTCCCGAAAGGAGCCTCCGATATGGCAGACTATGACCGCACCACCGGCGCACCGTGGAGCGAAACAGACCTCGACCAGCTTCGCATCCTCGCGGCAGAAGGTACATCGACCAGCGTGATCGCGGTGCAACTGGGCCGCACGGAAGAGGCGATATCTCACAAATCGTCGCAGGAGGGCATCAAACTGACGCCCGCCAGCCTTAATCCCTATGACCCGAATACCCTAGACAGTTAACAGATTTCGCCCGTTCTTTTTGTGTCGTTGGACAAGTTTCTTTTGCACTGCGCCGGGCGGGATCATATGTGCGTGCGCGCCGAAGGTCGCGGTTTCAACCAGTCCTGAAAAGAGAGCTTCAAATTCTTCACGTTGCGCTGTGCCAATGGTTTTGATGGTGTCCGCATTCAGCAGGAAACTCTCGGTCGGGGCGCCTTCTGCATAGACGACATCGTGGTTTTCAAAGATGAGATGAAAGTACTCTACCCGCTCAACCTTCTCTTCAACAAAGATACCGGGCAATTCGGTAAGCCGGATCGCAGCGACCAGCACGGTCGAAACACCGCACATCCGCTCCACAATACCAGATTGCACCATCATTCGGTGCTGGCGTGAAACGATAAGATCACGTTTGGGCAGTCCGGCCCCCAACGCTCCGGCAGTGATCCGTATAGGGTAAAGCTTGGGGTTCTTTGCAAGTTCGGACGCATCGACACCGCGGCGCAGCGCGGTGACTAGCTCTTTATATTCGCCGCTTTGCGTCAGAATACGCATCCCCGGGGTCAAAACCTCTACAGGAAGACCGCCCATATAGGTTGCGATCAATGTACCCCGTGTGAAACAGGCGACACCCGTAGAGACGAGATCGCCCTCCTCGCGCATCGTATCAATATCGGAATTCCATTTCAGGCGTCCCAGCAGGCCGCCTTCGGGAAGGTCCGAGAAATCAACAGTCATCGTGGTAAACAGATCGCCCGCAGGCGGGCTGCCCGCCAGATTGACGATACCGGAATAGGTTACATCAAGATCGCCAGCTAAATCCTCAGATTCCTCGCCCAGCCGGAAGGGAAATCCACCAAGAGAACCGGGCGTAGAACCGCCGTCTGGCGCGTCCTCCGCCGCAGTGGTTGTGTCAAATACAGAACTGGCAGGCTGTAGGTCAATCTGCATGGATGCCAGTGGTTTGGTGGTCTCAAGATGGTGCCAATCAAAACCGAAAGACATCTCGGCATTGTCACCTACGGCTGCACCGTTTGTGTAAGGGTCTGTCGCATACCACGTCAGCGTTTCACTGGTGCCATCTGCATAGCTAAGCGTAACCCTAGCCCCCTCAAGATCGACGCCGCGCGAACTGGTATCGTCGCGTATCCCATGAACCGACTCATGGGGATCCTCATCTAGCCTATTGATCGTAATTGCGGGCATGAACTTCCCCACCTTTTATAAATTACCTATCGACTGATCAGCATCAATAGCCGGACCCTTCACCCAGATGCACTGAGTCGCGGTCTGTCAATAAGCTATCATTGCCCAGGGCTGGGGAAAGGGAATGACCGAAACAAGGGATTATTAAGGCAAGATTGAGGCGGAGACTAAAACATCATGCCCGCCGAAACGCAAAAAGCCCCGCCAAATGGCAGGGCTTCCGCAAAGTCATAACATGTCAGCTTAGGCTGCCAGTGCGTCCTGCGCCTGTTTGACGATCGCGCCAAAGGCTTCGGGCTCATGCACGGCCAGATCGGCCAGAACCTTCCGGTCCACTTCGATACCGGCCAGCGACAGACCGTTGATGAAGCGGCTGTATGTCAGCGCTTCGTCGTGGCTGCGCACGGCGGCGTTGATCCGCTGGATCCACAGAGCGCGGAAGTTGCGCTTGCGGTTCTTGCGGTCACGGGTTGCATATTGGTTGGCCTTGTCGACCGCCTGTGTGGCGACCTTGAAGACGTTCTTGCGCCGACCATAATAGCCTTTTGCGGCTTTGATGATCTTTTTGTGACGCGCGTGGGTGACTGTACCACCTTTTACTCGGGACATCTCGGTACTCCTATATCAGCGGGCGTAGGGCATGAAGCCCTTGATGATCTTTGCATCGGGCTCGGACAGTGCTGTCGTGCCGCGTGCGTTACGGATGAACTTGTTGGTCCGTTTGATCATGCCGTGCTGTTTGCCAGCTTGGCTGCCGATGACCTTACCAGTCGCCGAGACCTTAAAGCGCTTTTTGGCGCTCGATTTCGTCTTCATCTTGGGCATTTCCGTCTCCGTCTTTTGAGTTCGGTATAAACACGACTCGGCATGCCACTTTGGGCCGGTCGTGCAGGCTAAGATGCGCCGTATAGGCGCGCTCGGACAAGGATGCAAGAGGTTTTGAGGGGCGCTCGAAGGACCTAGTGTAACAGGTTTGCCGCGACAGAAACAAAGACATCCGGCAGGTTCTCAAACGAATAGCGCCCCGGATTTTCCCGCAACGCGTAAACGATTAGTCCCCCGGCAATCATGATCGTGATGGCCGAGACGCGCGGCGACCGACGGTCGGTCACCGCAGAGAGTATCGAGGGTATCGACAACACCGCTAGAACGATGCCGACAACCATCGCCAAATCAGAATTCATGCGCACCCTCCCCTTGTTCGGGAAAGGTTACTCTGGATCAGATGCGTAAATCAAACGTTCGTCGCAGGGAGCCACGCGCAGGATGTTGGTGCTGCCCGGGACGTTGAAGGGCACCCCTGCTGTCACGACGATATGATCCTCTGGTCCGGCGTAACCCTCTGACAAAGCAGAGCGTGCCGCGCTGAGGACAGCGAGTTTAAACCGATCATGCCCATCGGTGATGATGCAGTTCGTTCCCCAGCTTAGCGCCAGACGGCGGGCGGTATTCACCAGCGGCGATAGCGCGATGATCGGCACACGGGGCCGTTCGCGCGCGGTCAGCAACGCGGTGGTGCCGGATTGGGTAAAGCAGCAAATCGCTTTGATGTCCGTCGTCTCCGCAATCTCGCGTGCGGCGGCGACAATGCCGTCTGCCACGGTCGTGCGTTCGGCTGTGCGCGAGGATTCGATGATCTGCGTATAGGTTGGATCGGCCTCAACCTCTTGCGCAACATTGTCCATCGTCGCCACGGCTTCTAACGGATAATCACCGGCGGCTGATTCCGCGCTCAGCATCACCGCATCCGCGCCTTCATAGATCGCGGTGGCCACGTCCGACACCTCGGCGCGGGTCGGCATCGGGCTTTCGATCATCGATTCGAGCATCTGTGTCGCCACGATCACCGGCTTGGCTGCCGCGCGGCATTTGCGCACCAGACGCTTTTGGATCGGCGGCACGTTCTGCACTGGCAGCTCCACACCCAGATCGCCGCGCGCCACCATGATGCCATCGCTGACCTCAAGGATCGCCTCAAAACGCTCTACCGCGGCGGGCTTTTCGATTTTGGACAGGATCGCCGCCCGGCCTTTGACCAGATCACGCGCCTCGGTCACATCTTCGGGCCGCTGCACAAAGCTCAGCGCAAGCCAATCGACGCCCAACTCACAAACGAATTCCAAATCTGCCCGATCTTTTTCCGACAGGGCGGCCAGCGGCAGCAGCACGTCGGGCACGTTCACGCCCTTACGGTTCGAAATCACACCGCCTGTCACCACCTCGCAATTCGCGAAATCTGGGCCACAGTCGCGCACCTTCAGACGGATTTTGCCGTCGTTAACCAACAGACTCGCGCCCGCCTCTAACGCTGCGAAAATCTCAGGGTGCGGCAGGCAAACGCGGTTCACATCGCCCGGTGCCTCATCAAGGTCCAGCCGGAAAGTCGCCCCCTCTTCCAAGGTCGGCCCGTCGCCCTCAAAGACCCCTACACGCAGTTTTGGCCCTTGAAGGTCAGCCAAAATACCGATCGCGCCGCCGGTCTCTTTTTCAATCTCACGGATGATACGATGTTTTTCACGGATCTCGTCGTGGCTGCCGTGGCTCATGTTGAGCCGAAAAACATCCGCACCGGCGTTGTGCAATGCCCCGATCACCTCGCGTGTTTCCGAGGCTGGCCCCAAAGTGGCCACGATCTTTACATTGCGCAAACGTCTCATATCTGTTCCTTCGTATCTATGTCGCCCCACGGGGAATGTTAACGGTAACATCGACTTGTCGATGGCCTACCGTCCCGATGTGTGCCTGTCAAAGGTTTCATCAGAATGACGGCCTAACGCTGCGCCGTCCAGCATTATGAAAAGGAGCTGCCATGCCCAGCCAACAAGAGATCGAACTGCAAGCCGCCGCCTTTCGCCGGTTGCAAAAGCACCTGATGGAAGACCGGACCGATGTACAAAACATCGACATGATGAACCTCGCCGGATTTTGCCGCAACTGCCTGTCGCGCTGGTACCAAGAGGCCGCAAACGAGCGTGGCATCGAAATGGGCAAAGACGAGGCGCGCGAACTGTTCTACGGGATGACCATGGACGATTGGAAAGCCAATTATCAGACCGACGCGAAGGACAGCCAGAAAGAGGCGTTCAAGACGGCCTTCGAGGAGAATGTCGGAAAGGAGTAAGCGCCTAGCGTTGCACTTGGCGAAACAATGCTTGCATCTTAAGCGCATTCACCACCAAAACGGAAACAATAAGAGGGCGAGGCGGGCCAAAAACCTTGATCGAAAGCCGTTTTGCGCGGAGCATCATAGCGCCGCTGCCGATCAGGAGTACCTCATGCTAGCCCTCTTCGCCCTTCCCGTCTTGCTTGGCCTTGGCTTGTTTCTTGTCATCGACGATGACACAGAAACCGCAGAGGATACGCCCGACGATCCCACGCCCGATCCCGATGAACCGACCGTCGACCCGCTGGAAGTGCCTGACGATGTTGTGGTCTTCCGCGGCACCCCCGGCGACGACGCCATCATTGCCCGCGACGAAGGCGGCTTTATCGCAGGCCTGCGGGGGGACGACACGATAACTGGAAGTGACAACAGCGACGACATCGCCGGACGCCAAGGCGATGACGAGATCGACGCCCGTGGCGGGAACGATCGGGTTTGGGGCGATGGCGGGGATGACCTTATCAACCTCGGCGACGGGGACGACCGGGGCATTGGCAGCGTCGGCGAGGACACCATTGATGGCGGCGCGGGCGCGGACCACATCAGCGGTGAGGACGACAATGATCTGCTGCGCGGAGGGGCGGGCGACGATACCGTCACAGGCGGATACGGGGACGATCTGATCTACATGGGCGCGGGCGACGACAGCGGCGCGGCCTATGGCGACCGGAGCTTTGGCGACGATACGGTCTATGGCGGCGCAGGCGACGATCTGATCCTCGAAGGGCGCGGGGCCAATCTTCTCTTCGGCGAGGCTGGAGATGACGAGATCCGCGCGCTGGACAACGACGGGCTTGGCGAAGACACCGTTAACGGCGGCGAAGGCGACGACCGCCTCTTCGTAGACTATGGCGATCTGGTCACCGGGGGCGAGGGCGATGACCTCTTCGCGGTCGACAATGAGGGGGATTCGCCGATGGCGCCGGTGATCATCACCGATTTTGATACCGAAGAGGATTTACTGGCTTTCACCGACGTATACGACGCAACCGTCGACTTGCGCTATGATCCTTCCTACGACGCGGTGGTCGCCGCCACGCCGGACTATGTGCTGGCCGTTCTGCAAGGTCTTGGCGACGCGGATATTCCCGATATCTCGGTGGTTAATTTAAGCGCCGCCTAGAACTGATAGAGCACAAGCCAATCGGCCTTGAGCGCGGGGCGCGCGGCACCTTCAATCTCAACCGTGGCAGCAAAGCGCGTCATCAGATCGCCCCGCCCCCGCGTCTGCGCTTCGGTTAAAGTAAACCGCCCCCGGATCCGCTTGCCCGAATGCACCGGGGCAATGAAACGCACGCTATCGAACCCGTAGTTAATCGACGTCTTTGCCCCCGCCATCCCCGGCAGCGCGCCATAGGCCATGCCCGACATCATCGACAGTGTCAGCATCCCATGCGCCACGGTGCCACCGAAATCGGTTTCTGCTGCGCGGATGGGATCGACATGAATAAACTGATGATCTTCGGTCACATCGGCAAAGGCGTCGATCCGCGCCTGATCCATCATGAACCACGGCGAGACGCCTAATTCGCGGCCCACGGCTGCTTCCATCTCTGCCCGGTCAATCTCGTTGCGCATTGCGGTCTCCTGCTTAGCGCCACCCTAGCCACGATCCCCCGCCCGGCGAAAGCCCTTGCGTCCGGCGGGCCAACTTACATGCTGGGTGAAACCAAAGCGGAGACCTCCATGAACACCCCAATCCTCGCCCTTATCATCGTGGCCGTCGCAGGGGCCGCCGTGGCCCTGCAAACCCCGATCAACGCTGCCCTGGGCCGCAACATCGGCAGCGGTGTAGCTGCGGCGGCGGTGTCTTTTGGCGTCGGTTTCGCGATCCTGCTGGGGGTTTTGCTGCTGCGTGGCGAATTGGGGGCTTTGCCCCGTGCGTTTTCCGCGTCGCCGGTCTTGCTACTGGGCGGTGTGCTGGGGGCGTTCTACGTTTGGTCGGTGCTCTGGGCGATCCCGACGCTGGGGGCGCTGACCGTGATCTCAGCGCTGATCCTTGGGCAGTTGAGCGCGGCGCTGGTGATCGATGCCACGGGGCTCTTGGGGCTCACCGTGCAGGCCATCACCCCCACCCGCATTGCCGCCGCCGCGCTGGTGGCGGCGGGGCTGGTTCTATCGCGGTTCTGAAACTCAGATCGCGGTTTTGCGCATTTCTTCGAGATAGATTTCACGCAAACGGGGCGCAAGCTTGCCCGGCGTGCCGCTGCCGATCTTGGCGCCGTCAATCTCAACCACCGGCGTCACGAAAGCGCTGGCCGAGGTGACGAAAGCCTCATCCGCCTGCTGCGCCTCTTCGATGGTGAAGTTCCGCTCTTCCACCTGCATCTGCGCCTCGCGGGCCAGTTCCAGCACCGCCTTGCGGGTGATGCCATGCAGAATGTCGTTCGAGGTCTCGCGCGTCACGATCTTATCGTCCTTGACGATATAGGCGTTGTTCGAGGTGCCCTCGGTGACGAAACCCTCTTCGACCATCCACGCGTCTTCGACACCGGCTTTCTTGGCCATCATCTTACCCATCGACGGGTAGAGCAGCTGCACCGTTTTAATGTCGCGACGGCCCCAGCGGATGTCTTCGATGCTGATGACGCGGATGCCATCACGGGCGGCAGGGTTATCGGCCAGCCCCGGTTTCGACTGGGTGAACAGCACCAGCGACGGCGCAGTGGTCTCGGGGTCGGGGAAGGCGAAATCACGGTCGCCATCCGACCCGCGCGTGACCTGAAGGTAAATCAGCCCGTCTTTGATATCGTTGAGACGCACCAACTCGCGGTGAATCTCCAGCAGCTCTTCAGTGGTGGCAGGCGCGCGCATGTCGAGCTCGTTCATCGAGCGGGTCAACCGCTCGGCATGGCCGTCAAAAGCGATAAGCTTGCCATCCAGCACGCTCGTCACCTCATAGACCCCATCGGCCATCAGGAATCCCCGGTCGAAGATCGAGATCTTGGCCTGATCCTCGGGCAGGTATTCGCCGTTTACATAAACAGTCCGCATGGTCACCCCCAAAGCGCTGCGGCGGGGGGATGCACGCCCGCGCCGTCAAATTTCAAAGCATTGTCGCGGTCTTCGGCCAGAAGCAGCGGGCCGTCAAGGTCCACGACCTTCGCGCCTTGGGCGACCAGCGTTGCCGGGGCCATCGCCAGCGACGACCCGACCATGCAGCCGACCATCACGTCGAAGCCTTCGGCAAGTGCCGCATCGCGCAGGGCCAGCGCTTCGGTCAGCCCGCCGGTCTTGTCGAGCTTGATGTTCACCACATCGTATTTGCCCTTGAGGCCCGGCAGGCTGGCGCGGTCATGGCAGCTTTCATCCGCGCAGACGGGCACGGGGCGATCCATGCCCAAAAGCGCATCGTCGTCCCCTGCGGGCAGGGGTTGTTCGACCAATGCCACGCCAAGGCGCACCAGATGCGGCGCAAGGTCAGCATAGACCTCAGCCGACCAGCCCTCATTGGCGTCGATGATGATGGTGGCATCGGGCGCACCCGAGCGCACGGCTTCGAGCCGGGGCATGTCGTCGGGTGTGCCGAGCTTGATCTTCAGCAGTGGCCGATGGCTGTGCTTCGCCGCCTGCGCGCGCATCGCCTCGGGTTCGTCGAGCGAGAGGGTATAGGCCGTGATCTCTGGCCCCGGCGCGGTCAGCCCGGCCAGCTCCCAAACGCGCTTGCCCGCGCGTTTGGCTTCCAGATCCCACAGCGCGCAATCGACAGCGTTGCGGGCCGCCCCGGCGGGCAGCAGATCATAAAGCGCGGCACGGGTGAAATTGTCGGGCAAGCCGTTAATCTCAGCCGTGACCGATTCGAGCGTTTCGTCGTAACGCGCGTAGGGCACGCATTCGCCCCAGCCAGTCACGCCACCTTCGGTCACGCGGACGGTCAGCACTTTGGCCTCGGTCCGCGAACCGCGGCTGATGGTAAAGACCTGGGCCAGTTTGAATGTATCTGCGGTAACGTCGATCTGCATGGTCACAGCGCCGCCAGTGCATCGGCCAGCCGCGCCGCCCCTTGGCGGAAGGGATCAACCGCAGGCAGGCCAAGACGCTCCTCAACCTCGGCCAGATAGGCATCCGCCTCGGCCTCAGACATGTGGTAGGTGTTGACCGAGATACCAACGACCTTGCAGTCGGGGTTGGCCACCTGCGCCAGTGTCAGCGCCACGTCGCGGACCGCCTCCATGCTGGGCAGGGAGTATTCTGGCAGGCCGCGCATATGGGTCCGCGTGGGCTCATGGCAGAGGATCAGCGCGTCGGGCTGGCCGCCGTGGATTAGCGCCATGGTCACGCCTGAGTAGGAGACGTGGAACAGGCTGCCCTGCCCTTCGATGATGTCCCAATGGTCATCGTCATTGTCGGGGGTGAGATATTCCACCGACCCGGCCATGAAATCGGCGATCACGGCGTCCAGCGGCACGCCTTCGCCGGTGATCAGGATGCCGGTCTGGCCCGTGGCGCGGAAAGTGCTTTTCATGCCTTTTTCGCGCATCGCCTCATCCAGCGCCAAAGCCGTGTACATTTTCCCGACCGAGCAATCGGTGCCCACGGCCAAGACCCGCTTGCCGCTGCGTTTCTTACCGTCGGCGATGGGATATTCGACGCTGGGCACGCGCACGTCATGCAATGTGGTGCCGCTCGCCTTGGCGGCGGCGACCAGATCGGCTTCGTTGCGCAGCAGGTTGTGTAGGCCCGAGGCAATGTCGAAGCCCATGTTCAGCGCCTCAATCAGCACTTCTTTCCAAGCCGCGCTGATCTTGCCGCCACGGTTGGCGACGCCGATGACCAATGTCTCGGCCCCCGCCTCACGCGCTTCGGCCAGCGTCATGTCTTGCAAGCCGAGATCGGCCTTGCAGCCTTCCATGCGGAACTGACCGACCGCGTTGTCGGGGCGCCAGTCCTTGATGCCTTGGGCGACCTTGGCGGACAGAGAGTCAGGCGCGTCGCCCAGAAAGAGCAGATAGGGGGTTTTGATCATGGCAAGCCTCCGGCATTGAATTTGTCCGCATATTGCGCGCGAGAATACGCAAGTGCGTGGCGTTGTCGACGCATCTGCATGCAAATGCGCAGCATTTCCCGCAAATTACCGTTGACTGCGCAAAAATCGTGCGCCGCCTTGGCCTGTCTCGAAAAACATCGAAATGCTGCGACTGCGAAAACCTTCTTGCGATTGACGGCGCAATTTCATACCAGAATGGAGACTGATGATGAAACAAAATTACCCATAGGTGCCCCATGAGCTTCCGCATTCAGCCTGCCGCCCCTGCCCGTCCGAACCGCTGCCAGTTGTTCGGCCCCGGCTCCCGCCCGGCGATCTTTGAAAAGATGGCAGCGTCGGATGCCGATGTGATCAATCTCGACCTCGAAGACAGCGTGGCACCTTCGGACAAAGACAGCGCCCGCGCCAATATCATCAAGGCGATTTCCGAGATCGACTGGGGCAAGAAGACACTTTCGGTCCGGATCAACGGGTTGGACACGCCCTATTGGTATCGTGATGTGGTGGACCTGCTGGAGCAGGCCGGGCCGCGGCTTGACCAGATCATGATCCCCAAGGTGGGCTGCGCGGCGGATGTCTATGCCGTCGACGCGCTGGTGACGGCGGTCGAGACCGCCAAGGGGCGCGAGAACAAGATCAGCTTTGAGGTCATCATCGAATCCGCCGCCGGTATCGCCCATGTGGAAGAGATCGCTGCGTCTTCACCCCGCCTGCAAGCCATGTCGCTGGGGGCCGCCGATTTCGCTGCCTCCATGGGCATGCAGACCACCGGGATCGGCGGTACGCAGGAGAATTACTATATGCAGCGCGGCGAGCAGAAACACTGGTCCGACCCGTGGCACTGGGCGCAGGCCGCCATCGTCGCCGCCTGCCGCACCCATGGCGTGCTGCCGGTCGACGGGCCTTTTGGCGACTTCTCTGATGACGAAGGCTTCCGCGCACAGGCGCGGCGCTCGGCCACGCTGGGCATGGTGGGCAAATGGGCGATCCACCCCAAACAGGTCGCGTTGAGCAACGAGGTGTTCACACCCTCGGAAGAAGCCGTCACCGAAGCGCGCGAAATCCTTGCCGCGATGGAAGAGGCCAAGGCGAAGGGCGAAGGGGCGACCGTCTATAAGGGGCGTCTGGTGGACATCGCCAGCATTAAACAGGCCGAGGTTGTGGTGCGGCAGTCCGAGATGATCGCCGGGGGCTGAGCGACTGCGGCCAGCCGCCGGGGGCGCTGCCCCCGGACCCCCGCGGGTATTTGAAAAAGGATGAAGTGGTAAGGGCGTGCGCTTGCCTGCTTGGCAAACCCGCGTTGCAAACCGGCGCGCGGCGCTCCATATACGAAAGCAACTAGCCGGAGCATGCAATGACCCAATATCTGGATTTCGAAAAACCACTGGCCGAGATTGAAGGCAAGGCGGAAGAGCTGCGGGCGCTGGCCCGGTCCAACGAAGAGATGGACATCACCGACGAGGCCCGCGCGCTGGATAAAAAAGCCGCTGGGATGCTGGAAGACCTCTATGGGTCGCTGACGCCTTGGCGCAAATGCCAAGTGGCGCGTCACCCCGAACGTCCACATTGCAGAGATTACATCGAAGCGCTATTTACTGAGTTCACACCGCTGGCCGGGGATCGCAACTTTGCTGACGATCTGGCCGTGATGGGTGGGCTGGCACGTTTTAATGACAAGCCGGTCATGGTTATCGGCCATGAGAAAGGCAATGATACCAAAAGCCGGATCGAGCGAAACTTTGGCATGGCCCGCCCTGAGGGTTATCGCAAGGCGGTGCGTTTGATGGAATTGGCCGATAAGTTTAATCTGCCCGTTGTCACCATCGTGGACACGCCGGGTGCTTACCCGGGCAAGGGTGCCGAAGAGCGCGGCCAATCCGAAGCGATTGCCCGTTCGACCGAGAAATGCCTGCAGATCGGTGTACCGTTGATCAGCGTGATCGTCGGCGAGGGTGGCTCTGGCGGGGCGGTGGCTTTTGCCACGGCGAACCGCGTCGCGATGTTGGAGCATTCGGTCTATTCCGTCATCACGCCCGAAGGCTGTGCGTCCATCCTGTGGAAAGACAGCGAAAAGATGCGCGAAGCCGCCGAGCAGATGCGCCTGACCGCCGAAGAACTCAAGACGCTCGGCGTGATTGATCAGATCATTCCTGAGCCCATGGGCGGCGCGCATCGTCACGCTGCGCAATCCATCAAGGCCGTAGGCAAAGCGATTGAGACGATGCTTAAAGACCTTGACGGTAAAGATGGAAAAACGCTGATCAAAGACCGCCGGAGCAAGTTCCTTGAGATGGGCCGCAAGGGACTGGCGGCCTAGGCCAGCCGCCGCCGAAAACGCGGATCAGGGGTGATCTGGTCAAAACCGGCGGCGCGGTAGAAACTCTGCGCGCGCCGGTTTTGCGTACCCGTCCCTACAGTGACATAGCTACACCCCTGCGCCTCAGCGTGCTCCAGCGCGGCCGCCACCAACGCTTTGCCTATGCCGCGCCCACGCGCGGTGTCGCAAACAAAGAGATGGTGCAGGTCCATGCCCCTTGCGCCGAATTGCAACTGCGTCTGGGGGCAAAGCGCGGCATATCCATGCAGCCCCGTCGCACCTTCGGCCACCAACAGCGTCACCCAAGGGGCTTCGCCGAGGCAGTCACGTTCCAGCGCGGCCAGTGTCAGCGTGGCCGTGTCGCCGTGGTAGGCGGCCAGCGCATGGGCCAGATCAAGAACCATTGGTAAGTCGGATTTAACGGCAGGTCGAATGGGGGGCATATTGTCTCTCTTTGTGGCTACCACAGGGAGACAAGCAAAGCCGCGCTGTGGCGGCTTGGGGTATAGGAAAAGGGCCGCGCCGATTAGGAGCGGGGATAATAGACTGTTTTGAGGCAGGTCTGTTCCATGACTATGTCATGCGCTTGTGCCGACCGGCTGTCAAGCGGAGGCTGAGCCTGGGTTAGCTTGCCAGCATCCGCAGGCCTTGGGTCACATCCGAACGCACCGCCAGCCGCAGCCCCGGCTCATCCCCGGCGCGCAGGGCGGCGATGATCAACCGATGGAAATGCGGCGGCTCTGTCCGGCGCAGGCGGCCATAGAGCGCGCGCATGGTGGGGCCGAGTTGCAGCCAGACGGTCTCTACCATGGCGAGCATCGCAGGCGCCTGAGCCCGCAGGTAAAGCGTTCGGTGGAATTCCAGATTGGTGCGGATGTAGCTGACCGCATCGCGGTGCGCCACTGCCTCGGCGATATTGGTGTTGATCGTCTGCATCCGTTCAATCAGCGCCATATGCGCGCGTGGCAGGGCACGCGAGGCCAGTTCAACCTCCAGCAACGCCCTGAGCGCTGCCAATTCCTCAATCCGCTCGTTGCTGAGTTCGGGCGTAGAAATGCGCCCCGAGGTCGACATCGTCAGCGCCCCCTCAGCCGCGAGCCGCCGCACCGCTTCGCGGGCGGGCGTCATCGAGACCTCATATTCCTTACCAATACCGCGCAGGGTGAGCGCATGACCGGGCGGCAGATCGCCATGCATGATCCGCGCGCGTAGGCGGCGGTAGACACGATCATGGGCCAGCGGCGTGGCCTCGACAGGGCGGGGGCTGAGGTTCATGATGCGCTTGTGATCACAAATGAGCCACCCGTCAAGCGCGGCATTTTGAGACCACGGGCCAATCACCCGTTGTCGCGGCCCCTGAGGCGATTTATCGGGGTTCAAACCGCTAAAGGAGATGCGCCTTGACCAAACGAAATTTCATCCGCCACGTGGTCTTTTTCTCAGCCAAAGACCCCAAAGACATTCCCGCAATTGTAGCGGGGCTTTGGAAACTGGCCGATATCCCCCATTCAACAACTTTCGAAATCTGCGAGAACACCCGTGTTGATGCGCTGTCAGGGGACGTGGATGTGGTGGTTTACGCCGAGTTCCCCGATGCGGAAGCACTTGCCGCCTATAAGGCGCATCCGATCTATCAAGAATCCATCGACATCGTGCGCCCCCTGCGCGACATACGCATGCCTGCGGACTTTTAAGGCGCGAGATGTCTGACCCCTGCGTCCTATTTGACACCGGCCCGCTGGGGCAAGGAACGGCCTTTCGAGCGCCGCAGCGGACCATCAGCGCGCAGTCGCCCGAGGACGTGCCAGCAGCCTTTGCCGCGCTCGAAAAAGTGCAGGCAGAGGGCGCGTGGCTGGCGGGCTATGCAAGCTATGAGCTGGGTTACCTCGGGTCGACAAAACTGTGTGATTTGATGCCTGCCAAGCGCGGGCAGCCCTTGTTGCACTTCGGGGTGTTTGATGGGCCGGAGCCGCATAGCTTTAAGGATGACGTGGGCGCGGCCAGTCTATCGGCCCTAACCCCGGATTGGGACTTTGCCCAATATGAAGCCGCCTTTGTGCAGGTGCAGGATTTCATCACTGCCGGGGATATTTATCAGGCCAATCTGACCTTCGGGTTGGAGGGTCGCTATAGTGGCACGCCTGCCGCCCTTTATGCCCGACTTCGCCAGCGCCAGCAGGTTGAGCATGGCGCATTTGTTGACCTTGGGGGGCCGGTGTTGCTGTCACGCTCGCCCGAGTTGTTCTTTGCGCTGACTGCCGATGGCCACCTGACCGCGCGTCCGATGAAGGGCACCGCGCGGCGCGGGCAAGATGCTGTTGAGGATGCCAAGCTGCGCGCCGACCTCGCCGCTTCGGAAAAGAACATGGCGGAAAACCTGATGATCGTTGATCTGCTCCGCAACGACATAAGCCGGATTGCAGAGGTGGGCAGCGTTGAGGTGCCGAAGCTGTTCGAGATCGAGACCTATGATACCCTGCATCAGATGACTTCGCGCATCACGGCACAGGTTTTGCCCGAAACGCGCCTGACAAATATTTTCCACGCGCTTTTTCCCTGTGGCTCCATCACCGGTGCGCCCAAGATCCGCGCCATGCAGATCTTGCGCGCGTTAGAACCTGCTCCACGCGATGCCTATTGCGGCGCTGTTGGCTGGGTTGCGCCCTCAGGAGCGATGCAGTTCAACGTGGCGATTCGCACAGCGACCTGCCACGCCGATGGAC
Organism: Sulfitobacter sp. SH24; assembly: GCF_965641895.1. NCBI lineage: Bacteria > Pseudomonadati > Pseudomonadota > Alphaproteobacteria > Rhodobacterales > Roseobacteraceae > Sulfitobacter > Sulfitobacter sp. SH24. The sequence continues at coordinate 280,716 of NZ_OZ282575.1, read as the reverse complement.
GGCTGCGGCTGAATGTAGGTGGTGGTGTAGTGCATGACAGCACAGCCGAGGATGAATATGCCGAGGCGTTGCTAAAGGCACGGTTCGCGACCCTGCCCTAGAACCGATAACGATGTAGTCCCCCGCCATGGTCGCGCAGCCATTGGCGGGGGGCCTGATAATCACCGTAAATCCGCGTGACCTCGGCCCAGAACGCCGGGGAATGGTTCATCTGCGCCAGATGGGCGACCTCATGGGCGGCGACGTAATCCAGCACTTCGGGCGGTGTCATGATCAGCCGCCATGAGAACATCAGCCCACCATCACTGGTGCACGATCCCCAGCGGGAACGCGTATCGCGCAGGGTGATCCGATTGTAGGGCTTGCCCAGCAATGCCGCGTAATCGTCACAGGCGCCAGCCAACCGGTCCCGCGCCACTTCGCGCAGATGTGCTGCAAGCCGTCTGCCAATGCTGTCGTCCGGACCGGGCACGAGAATCTCTTCGGGACCGATCCGCACGCCGCGCCCCTGCCCGCTGCGCACCTTAAGAACCTTACCGCCCACAGGCAGCTCAGCCCCCGGTGCGACAATCACGTCTTCGCCCCGCGCGGCAAGGTGTTGGCGAATCCAGTCTTGCTTGGTCTCGGCAAAGGCCAGCGCTTCACGCTCGGCCAAGCGTTTGGGCATGGTCAGCGTCACCCGCCCATCCAACTGCGAAATGCGTAAAGAGATGCGCCGGGCACGGGCCGAACGGCGCAAGATCAACGGAATCGGCGGGTTGCCGGGCAGCACAGGGTCTTTCATTACCGGAGCAACGTCCCTAGATAGAGGCCAAAGCCTTTGACAGTGCCCCCCTCATATGGCACTTGGCCGGAATCATCTACACGCAACAGCAATATTATAAAGGGGTGTTTCATGCCCAACGAAGAATGGGGAACCAAGCGCCTGTGCCCCACTACGGGCAAGCGCTTCTATGACCTCAACAAGAATCCGATCATCAGCCCCTATACGGGCGAAGAGGTCGCGGTCGACAACTCCAAGTCCCGCATGATCGCGGCAGATGCCGAGGATGCGGTCACAGCCAAAGCCAAGAAAGGCGATAAGGCAGACGACGATTCCCTCGTGGATGACGACGATACAGTTGATGTGGATCTCGACGACGATCTGCTGGACGACGACGATGACGACGAGGATACAGTTCCCCTCGACGATATCGCCGAAGTCGCGTCAGACGACGAAGACTAATTAATCGGCGGCGGGTTCAATTTTCCGCTTGATCCCGCCGCCGCCAGCGCCTAGTTAGCGGCGCATAACGACCCGGATCACACGATCCACGATGGGGCCTTAGCTCAGCTGGGAGAGCGCCTGCATGGCATGCAGGAGGTCAGCGGTTCGATCCCGCTAGGCTCCACCATCACACCCCTTTTTGATGTAAGATATGTAGCGCTCGATAGAGGGGCTGACTGACGCGCATCCGCTTCGCGGCTACTCTGAGTCAGCGGTTCGATCCCGCTAGGCTCCACCATCACCCCCTTTCTGATGTAAGACATGTAGCGCTCGATAGAGGGGCTGACTGACGCGCATCCGCTTCGCGGCTACTCTGAGTCAACGGTTCGATCCCGCTAGGCTCCACCAAGCCTTTTGCAAAGCAAAAGGCGTCGCGCGACAGTCGCTTCGAAGAAGCGATGAGAGCGTAGCGCAACAGCCTATACAAACGATACAACGCTATCTCGCAACTGCAAACGATGCTCGGCGATCTGTCTCGCCTCTTGTCACTATGCCGCGCTCATGATGTGCATTGCCTAGGGCACACCAAACCTTGCCAAATCGCAAACCCATTGGGATAGGCAGATGAGAGCCGGTCGCGCCTTACGCTCACGACCAGACCCGCTCAGAACAACGCGCGTCGGATTAAATTCAGCCCTGCAACCATCAGCACCAGCAGCGTCATCTTGCGAAACAGGACCGGATCGACCCGATCCATCACCATGCCGCCGAGCCAAACGCCCAGCATCACAGGCGCAAGCAACAGCGCCGAGAATGGCCAAGTCTGCGCGTTCAGCACACCCGAACCCATATGCGCCCCAAGCAGCGCCACCGCGCCCAGCCCATAGATCACCCCCTGAATCCGCATCTGATCGTGCTTTGGGGTGCCAAGCGCGGTCAGATACGCAACCGTTGGCGGCCCCCAAACGCCGGAAACGCCGCCGACCGCACCAGCAAACGCGCCGACACATGCCTCGACCCGCGTGGAACGTTGCGCCAGATGAAACTTATACTTCGACAATTGCAGCAGCGCAAAAAAGACGATCGGAACACCAATGGCCAGCAGCATTGCCTCCTCGGGAATCACCCGTACCATCTGGGCAGAAAGAACCAGTGTGATGCCGCCGCAGAGCAGAAATACCCAGAACAATCGAATGGAACCTGCCGCCGCCTTCGGACCTTGGCGCAAGGCCTGAAAGGCATTGGCCAGAACCGTCGGCAGGATCAAACCAGCAAGGGCCAAATCTGGCGCCATGAAGGTCGTTAGGCCGGAAATCAAAACCAACGGCAGGGCGAATCCGACAACGCCTTTAACGAAACCACCGCAAAGACCAATGGCCAAAGCTGCGTAAAACTCAAACGGGGTGAGAAAGGGGAAAATACTGTTCATGCCGTTACATAGCAGGCCGGACGGCAGCCGCACGAGCAAATTTTCTACGTAATATAAAAACAAAAATAGGCATTGAAACGTATCTTTGTTGTGCTGCAACTGCGAAGGCGCTATGTCTGGCCCAAGCAAGAAAGGACAGATCATGGCACATGACGGTCAGGATATGACGATGCATAGCGTAATTCTCGACGATCTGATCGGGCTGACCGGCGCGGCGCTCCCGCCGCTGGACCGGCTGCTCCAGAAAGCCACTGCCGCCGTCCGCGCGCAGGTAAGCGAGGGGGATCGCGTCTCGGCCAAGCTGATCGAGGCCAACCAGACCGCAGCGCACGGGCTTGCGTGGCTCGCCACCTATGTGCAGGCGCTACGCCAGATGCAGCTTTGGGCCGAGCGCCTACAGAGTGACGGGCGCTTTGGCGAGGTCGAAGAACTCCTACACCAGATCGCCTTTGGCGAATACCTTTGCCAGATCCGTGGTGGCATCCAGATGAACCAAGGCGAAATGCTGCGCCTGCAAGATCTGGGGCTGAGCGCTGAGGACGAAGCCACGCTTGACGATCCGGCGCTCACCACTCTGACCCGCAGCGGCAACACGCAGGCCGCGCGCAGCCGCTTGGTTGAACTCATGCAGGAGCGCAGCGCCGATGTGACCTTTGGCGTCAGCGGCCTTGATGAAGAGCTTGAGATGATCCGCGACCAATTCCGCCGCTACGCGGTTGAGAAGGTCGAACCCTATGCCCATGACTGGCATCTGAAGGACGAATTGATCCCCATTGAGGTGATCGAAGAACTGGCCGAAATGGGCGTCTTTGGCCTGACCATTCCCGAAGAATACGGCGGGCTGGGCCTGACCAAAGCGTCGATGTGTGTGGTCAGCGAAGAACTCTCTCGCGGTTATATCGGCGTCGGCTCCCTCGGCACCCGGTCGGAAATCGCGGCGGAACTGATCCTCTGCGGCGGTACGACAGAGCAGAAAGAAAAATGGCTGCCCCGCATTGCCAGCGCGGAAACCCTGCCCACGGCGGTCTTTACCGAGCCGAACACCGGCTCTGACCTCGGCAGCCTGCGCACCCGCGCGGTAAAGGACGGGGACAACTACAAGGTCACCGGCAACAAGACATGGATCACCCATGCGGCGCGCACCCATGTGATGACACTGTTGGCGCGCACCGATCCGGAAACCACAGACCACCGCGGCCTGTCGATGTTCTTGGCCGAAAAGACCCCCGGCGACGATGCCAACCCCTTCCCCACCCCTGGCATGACCGGCGGAGAGATTGAGGTGCTGGGCTATCGGGGGATGAAGGAATACGAACTGGGCTTTGACGGGTTCGAGGTGAAGGGCGAGAACCTTCTCGGCGGCGAAGAGGGGCGCGGGTTCAAACAACTGATGGAGACGTTTGAGTCCGCCCGCATCCAGACCGCTGCGCGTGCCATCGGTGTGGCGCAATCGGCGCTCGATATCTCAATGCAATATGCCCAAGACCGCAAGCAGTTCGGTAAGGCGCTGATCAACTTCCCCCGCGTGTCGGGCAAGCTGGCGATGATGGCGGTGGAACTGATGATTGCGCGGCAGTTGACCTATTACAGCGCGTTTGAAAAGGACGCTGGCCGTCGTTGCGATGTCGAGGCTGGCATGGCGAAACTGCTTGGCGCGCGGGTCGCTTGGGCCGCTGCGGACAACGGCCTGCAGATCCACGGCGGCAACGGATTCGCGCTGGAATACAAGATCAGCCGGGTGCTTTGCGACGCGCGCATCCTGAACATCTTTGAGGGAGCGGCGGAAATCCAAGCGCAGGTTATCGCGCGGCGGCTTCTGGGCTGACGCTCCGGGGTTGCAAGCGCCGCTTCTGTCAGAGACATAGGCGGCGTTTCCAGCCAAAGGACAGCCCATGCGCAGCTTCTTGATCCTCGCCGCCCTCAGCGCCCTGCCGCAATGTCAGAGCGACGAAACCGTCCGCGCCTACGGGGCGGGCGACAAGACATGGACCTTGGTGGAACTGGACGGCACCCCCTTCGACGCCCGCGCCACGCTGACCTTCCCAGAGACCGGCAAGATTGCCGGAGAGGCGCCCTGCAACGCCTATAGCGCCGCGATGACGGTGCCCTACCCGTGGTTCGACGCGGGCCATATCGCCGCCACGCGCCGCGCCTGCCCGGACCTCGCAGCAGAGACGGCGTTTCTGAATGCTTTAGGAGAGGTGACCATCTCGGATGTATTGGGCGACACGCTGATTCTGTCGGATGAGAGCGGCGAACGACTGATCTTCAAAGCCGTCGACTAAAGGCATCTACAAAGCGCGCCCGGGCTTCCGGCAGAGGTTTGCCACCCAGATCGCGCGCCAGATGCGCCGAAAGGAAATGGCCCGTCGTGACAAGCCCCTGTGCAATCTCCGCATCGCTCCCCGTGCCGCCGCGTAGGACTGTCGGCAATGGCAAGAGCCGGTTCGCCCACTCCCCCGCGCCTTTGGCCGAAACGGCGCGGCCCGACTTGGGCGAAACATAGATCAGCTCTTCGCTCACCCCGGTTACCGCGCAGCTTTCCAGATCGAGCGCATAGCCCATCTCTTCCAACAGACGCAGTTCCCATTTCAGATAGGCCAGCGGCCAGACCTCCCCCTGCCCCAGCATGTCAAGCAGCGCTTCGGTGCGGCGGTAGAGTGCCGGATGCGGCTCGCGTTCGGGCAGACAAAAAGACAAAAGCGCGGTCACCGCGTTCAACCCCGCCAGCGCCAGACGGTCTTGCATCGCTACCGCGGCACGGCTGCGCAGAGGCTCGACGGTGAAGGCGCCGATATGATCCTCCAACCGCGCGCGCCATGCCAGATCAAGCTGCGCGCCGGGCTGCAGGCTGGGGGCGATCTTGCGGCTGGTGCCGCCGCGGACGATCCCGGCATGACGGCCCTGTTCGGGGGTGAAGACCTCAATGATGGCAGAGGTTTCGCCATGTCGCCGCGCGCTCAGCAATATGCCTTGATCGCGCCATTCCATCAGCTTAGCCCCGGCTCGTCCAGCAGGTGACGACCCTGACGGTCCTCAACTTCGATCACCCAAAGGTCGGGATCGAACCCGCGCTGGCGGGTGACGGTGGCATCAACCTCGGCCTCGTCGCCTGCGGCCAATTCGATCCATTTCCTATCGCCGGTCATCAGATCGAAGGACCGCTGGAACAGCACGGCGCGGCCATCAAGCGTTGCCAGCTTGACCAGCACCGCGCCGCCGGTGTCGTCACCATGGGCGACGACGAAAGCCGGAATGTCCTGCAACCGCAGCCGGGTGAGATAGGCATCGACCCAGAAACGCGCGGTCAGGCGGGGCATGGCTGGCCTTTACGCTCAGTCGTTGCCATCTTTGAAATCCAAGCCCATCTCGGAATAGCGCTCGGCCTCTTCCAGCCAGTTGGCGCGAACCTTGACCTGCAAGAACAGATGCACCTTGCGGCCCAAGAACTCTTCAAGCTCTTCCCGCGCCGCTTTGCCCACGGCCTTGATCGTTTCGCCCTTATTGCCCAGCACGATGCCCTTGTGCCCATCGCGGATCACATAGACCAATTGGTCGATCCGGGCGGAGCCGTCCTTGCGCTCTTCCCAGTTCTCGGTTTCGACGGTGAGCTGATAGGGCAGTTCCTGATGCAGGCGCAGGGTCAGCTTCTCGCGGGTGATCTCGGCCGCGATGTTGCGCATCGGCAGATCGGCGATCTGGTCTTCGGGGTAGAGCCATGGGCCTTCCGGCACCTCTCCGGCCAGCCACTGGCGCAGCGTGTCGATACCGTGGCCGCGTTCGGCGGAGATCATGAACGTCTCGGTGAAATCGAAAGCTGCGTTCATCTTCTCGGTCAGGCCCAGCAACACAGGTGCCTCAACGCGGTCGATCTTGTTGATTGCCAGCGCCACGCGGCGGCCCTTGGCGATGTTGCCGAGTTCCTCAAGGATACGCTCAACGCCCTCGGTCATGCCACGGTGCGCTTCGATCAGAAGCACGATCACATCGGCATCCGCCGCCCCGCCCCAAGCGGCGGCGACCATGGCACGGTCAAGCCGGCGGCGCGGTTGGAACAGGCCGGGCGTGTCGACGAAGACAAGCTGCGCGTCGCCCTCCATCGCCACGCCGCGGATGCGGGCGCGGGTGGTCTGGACCTTATGGGTCACGATCGAGACCTTGGCCCCCACCATCCGATTCAACAGCGTGGATTTGCCCGCGTTGGGCTCTCCGATCAGGGCGACGAATCCGGCACGGGTGGTCATGAGTTCTTCTCCAATTGCCGCAACAGCGTGGTGGCGGCGGCCTGTTCGGCGGCACGTTTTGAGGGCGCGGTGGCGGCGGCTTCGGCGCCGTTGTCCAGCCGCGCGGTAATGGTAAAGACCGGCGCATGGTCGGGGCCGCTGCGGTCGGTCTGGACATAGCGCGGCGGGGTCAGGCCGCGTGCTTGTGCCCATTCCTGCAACGCGGTTTTGGCGTCGCGGGCGTCTTCTTTAACCGTCTTCAGCCGGTTGCCCCACAGCCGCAACACGAGGTCTCTGGCCGCGTCAAACCCGCCATCCAGATAAACGGCGGCAATCACCGCCTCGATAGCGTCGCCCAACAGCGCCTGCTTGCGCCGCCCGCCCGAAATCATCTCAGACCGGCCCAATTTCAGCACCTTGCCTAGATCAATCTCACGCGCGACATCGGCGCAGGTTTCCTTGCGCACCAATGCGTTGAACCGCGGGGCCAACTGCCCCTCGGTCGCGCCGGGATCCAGCGCCAGCAGCGCCTCGGCCATGACAAGGCCCAGCACCCGGTCGCCCAGAAACTCCAGCCGCTGGTTGTCGTCGCGGTTGGCCGAGGACATGGAGGCATGGGTCACCGCGCGAACCAGCAGTTCCGGCTTGCCGAAGTGATGGCCGATCCGCGCCTCGAAGGCTTTGAGGTCTCCGCTTAGCTTCATCTGACAGCTTCGAAGAAACGGTCGCTGCGCCATGTCCAGAAGAACAGCATCGAACGCCCGGCAGAGCTGAACACAATGCGGTCTGCACGGCCGATGAGGTTCTCGAAGGGCACGAAACCCACGCCACCCGCACGCTGCGCCAGACGGCTGTCGGCAGAGTTGTCGCGGTTGTCGCCCATAAAGAAGTAATGCCCCTCAGGCACGGTATAGACGCCCGTGTTGTCCGACTGTTGGTTGGTGATGTTCAAGATCGGATGCGAAACACCATTGGGCAACGTTTCGATCTGGCGGCTTTTGACGCAGGTGCCGCCTTGCCCAACGGGGCCGTTTTCGCAGCGCGGACGCAGTTGTTGTGGACCTTGGGGGGCCATGACCTCTTCAAAGGTGCCTGCATCCTCAACTTTGACCGGGGTGCCGTTCAGGCTGATGACGCCGTTTTGAATCTGCACCTTGTCCCCCGGCAGACCGATCAGACGCTTGATGTAGTCGCGGCCCGACACGGGATGACGGAAGACCACCACATCGCCGCGCTCAGGCTCGGACCCGAAGAGACGCTCATTATCGCCGTCGAACACTCCGCAGACATCCTTGGCGTCAATCTCGATCCCGACACCGGGGAGCATCAGGCTGGGGCAAGACGCATAGGAATAGCCGTAAGCCATCTTGTTCACGAAAAGGAAATCGCCAATCAGCAGCGTCTCTTTCATTGAGCCGGAGGGGATCCAGAAGGGCTGGAAGAACAGGGTCCGAAAGACACCGGCGATCAGCAGCGCCCAGAAGATTGTCTTGATGGTTTCGACAAAGGCGTTGCCGGTTTTTTCCTTAGCGGCCATGCGGCGCTCCTGACATATCGGTTTGGGGTTACATGCGGGGCCGTGCGGGCCAAGTCAAGGGAAGCAGGGCCGGATCGGCCTGCCCCGCATGCATATGACGCGAAACGGCGGGGCGCGCCAGTCTAACTGGCCGGATCGGCAAGAGGGCGCGCTTCGATCACCACGAAAGCCTGCGCCCAAGGGTGATCGTCGGTCAGGGTAACATGGATGATCGCCTCATGCCCCGGCGGGGTCATCGCGGCCAGACGGTCGGCGGCCCAGCCTGTCACCTCCATTACGGGTTGGCCGGTGCGCAGATTGCTGACCGCCATGTCGCGCCACGCAATGCCCATGCGCAGCCCGGTGCCAAGCGCCTTAGAACACGCCTCCTTCGCGGCCCAGCGTTTGGCATAGGTGCCCGCTACATCGCGGCGGCGCTCGGCCTTGCGCTGTTCCACGTCAGTAAAAACACGATTGCGGAAGCGGTCGCCAAAGCGGTCGAGCGTGCCTTGGATACGCTCGATATTTGCCAGATCAGTACCGATGCCGAGGATCATTGGGGCCATTCTTATCGCGTGACGGGGCCGATGCGCCCTTTGCCCTCAATAGATCATGCGGCGGGGCCGAGGAAAAGCAGCAATACGACGAGAAAACGCCGCCTCGCTGGGGCGGGACGGCGTTAACTTATGGCAAGGCGCGGCGCTTATGCGACGGCGTGGCGGGCCTTCTCGGCTTTCGCTTCGTCAATGGCGCGCTGAACCGAGGCACGCTGCTCAGTCAGGAACTCATAACCGGGGCGGCCAGCGGTGGCTTTGATCGCATCGTCGTAGTTTTCGACCAATGCGGATTCGCCGTTGATGATCTCATTATAGACGGCTTCGTCGTCGCCAGTCACAGCGTCACGCAGCTTGACCCAGCCCCGGTGCGCTGATGCGGCGACGGAGCCCTCTTCAGAGACATCCACGCCATCGACGCCCAACTGGCGGTGCAGCTCGGTGTGGAACTTCTCGCGCTCAGCGATGCGCTGATCGAAGAAGCCGACGAAAGCAGCCTCGTCAGAGACTTCTTTGCGGGATTCGCGATAGCCGTCACGGCTGTCGATCAGGCGGGTGTGCAGTTTTTTCAATGTGTCGATATGGTCGCTCATTGGTGCCTCCTAGGTTTTGTTAACCAGTCTGGCAGCACAACGCGGCAAAGCGGATCTGGGTCCAAGCAAGGGCAGCGCATGAGTGCCTTTCCGCCGCCCCGGCAAGCGTCTGTTACCCATCGCGGGCGTCATCCATCAGGCGGCGCATTTCGGCGATTGCAGGCTCCAAACCAAGAAAGATCGCCTCTCCGATCAAGAAGTGACCGATGTTGAGTTCGCGCACTTCCGGAAAGGCGGCGATGGGGGTCACGGTGTCATAGGTCAGCCCGTGGCCTGCGTGAACCTCAAGCCCCAAGGAAGCCGCAAAAGTCGACATGTCGCGCAGTTTCTTCAACTCGACATCGGCCTCGTCCCAGCGGCCTTCGGCGAAGGCGTCGCAATAGGCGCCGGTATGTAGCTCAATCACCTCGGCCCCGATGCGGTTGGCTGCTTCAATCTGGGCAGGTTCTGCGGCAATGAAGATCGACACGCGGCTGCCCGCTTCGCGCAGCGGCGCGATAAAATGGGCCAGTTTGTTTTCCTCACGCGCAACTTCCAGTCCGCCTTCGGTTGTGCGTTCTTCGCGTTTTTCCGGCACGATGCAAACGGCATGCGGTTTGTGCCGCAGGGCGATCTTTTGCATCTCGTCGGTGGCTGCCATCTCAAAGTTGAGCGGGACGGAAAGCACCTCCATCAACCCCTCGATATCGGCGTCCGAGATATGCCGCCGGTCTTCACGCAGATGCGCGGTGATGCCATCAGCCCCGGCCTTTTCCGCAATCTTGGCAGCGCGCAATGGGTCAGGATACGCCCCGCCCCGCGCGTTGCGCACGGTCGCCACGTGGTCGATGTTCACGCCCAATCTCAGCTTTGGTTGGTCAGCCATGTTGTTTCCTCTTGCATCATTGGCGCGACCATAGGTCGGAATTTTTGCCAACCCCATAGGGAGAAGCCCTTTTTCCGAAAAATTGATGCAAGGCGGCGATTCAGTCGGCGTGGCGCTTGGCCTCGGCCTTCTGCGAAGCCTTGTGTTTTAACGCCTCAAACTTGGCCTTGATCATGCCGCGCCGCCGCTTTTGATAGGCGCGCAGCACCGGAACAGAAATGTAATAGGCAATTGTGGCGCAGATCATCCCCGGCAGGACACCCCCAATCAGATAGGGGTAGAACACCTGATGGAAAAAGATCGTCAGCCCCGACCAATCCATGCTGGCATCTGTAAAGATCGCGAAAAAGTTCTCTTGAAGGTCGCGCCCCGCATCAAGAAATTTGCCACCAAATGACCGATGCGCCGTTGGGGCCACGGGCGCACCAAGGATCCAGTGACCGGTTTGCAGGGCAGCGATGCCGATGGGAACATAGGTCAACGGATTGCCGAAAAAGGTGGCCATAAGCGCGGCGAGGATATTTGCACGCATCACCCGCCCGATTAGCGCCGCCACGATAAAATGCAGCCCGTAGAACGGCGTAAAGGTCGTAAAGACCCCAGCCCAGATGCCCCGCGCGATACGCTCTGGGCTGTCAGGCAGCCGCCGCATCCGGTGTTTGACATAGTGAAACGCGCGCGTCCAACCGCCGCGCGGCCACAGAAACTCGGCCAGCGCGCGCAGGGTCGGTTTCGGATCGCGGCGTTTGAAAATCAAGAATCAGGTCCAGTATCGGCGTTTCGTCTGCGCGGGTCAGGCGGTCTTTTCGACAGTCTTTCCTATGCTCATATTGCGGTGTCTGCTGACATCGGCGACCTCACTTTCGGCTTCGAGCGTGGACATCAGCGAATGCAGATGACTCACGTCTCTTAGGTCCACATAGACCACCAACCGGTAAAAGTCAGGCTTACGCTCCACAAACTCCAAATCAGAGATATTGGCCGAGGCCTCGCCGATCAAGGTACAGACCCGCCCCAAAACGCCCGCGCCGTTGCCAATGGTGATGTCCAGCGCGCATGTATAATCCGCCGGATGGCTGCCATCATGCCAGCGCAGATCAAGCCAGCGATCGGGCTGGTCTTCATATTCCGACAAGCGGTCACAGTCGATCGCGTGAACGGTCACCCCCTTGCCGCGGAAGGTGATGCCAACGATGCGTTCGCCCGGTAGCGGCGTGCAGCAAGGCGCGCGGTCAAAGCTCTGGCCCGGCTCCAGCCCGACCACGGCGCGGCGCACGTCGATCTGCTCGCCCTTTTGCGGTGCAAGATCGGGATAGACGGATTCGACCACTTCGCGGCCCGTCAGTTCGGAACTGCCAAGCCGGGCAAGCACCTCGTCGGGGCCATTGAGCCGCATGTTCTTAGCGACAGTGTGCAGCACCTTATCGGTGACCTTCTTGCCCACCTGAGCGAAAGCCGAGCGCGCCAATTCCCGCCCCAGCTTGATAAAGCGTTCGCGGTCTACCTCACGCAGGGAGCGCCGGATCGCCGATTTAGCTTTGCCAGTGGTGGCGATGTCGAGCCAAGTGGCCTGCGGTGTCTGGCCCTGCGCGGTGGTGATCTCAATCGACTGGCCGTTCTTGATCCGTGTCCAGAGCGGCACGCGCATCCCATCGACCTTGGCCCCCACGCAGGCATTGCCGATCCGCGTATGGATCGCATAGGCGAAATCAATCGGGGTCGCGCCGCGCGGCAACTTCACCACATCGCCCTTGGGCGTGAAGCAGAAGACTTGGTCGGCATACATCTCAAGCTTCACCGCTTCGAGGAAATCCTCATGGTCGGTCTCGGCGTCGAACTGTTCGGTCAACTGGCTGATCCACTTGGCGGGATCGACAGCAAAGGGGTTCCGGCTCCGCACGCCATCGCGGTAGGACCAATGCGCTGCAACGCCGGTTTCGGCCACATCATGCATCTGCCGGGTCCGAATTTGCACCTCAACCCGCTTGCCATCCCGCCCCGAAACGGTGGTGTGGATAGATCGGTAGCCGTTGCTTTTGGGCTGACTGATGTAATCCTTGAACCGTCCCGGCACCGCACGCCAACGCCGGTGGATCGCGCCAAGTGTGCGATAGCAATCTTCCTCGGAGGCGGTAATCACGCGAAAACCGTAAATGTCGGACAGGCGAGAGAAGCTCTGCTCCTTCTCCTCCATCTTGCGCCAGATCGAATAGGGCTTCTTGGCCCGGCCAAAGACTTCGGCTTCAATATCTGCCTTTTCCAACTCCACGCGCATGTCGCCCGTGATCCGCTGGATCACATCGCCAGTGTCGCGTTGCAGGGTGATGAAACGCCGGATGATCGACGCGCGCGCCTCGGGGTTAAGCACGCGAAACGCGAGGTCTTCCAACTCTTCGCGCATCCATTGCATGCCCATACGGCCCGCCAGCGGCGCATAGATGTCCATCGTCTCCCGCGCCTTTTTGACCTGTTTGTCGGGGCGCATGGATTTGATCGTCCGCATGTTGTGCAGGCGGTCCGCCAGTTTCACAAGGATGACCCGCAGGTCCTTGGACATCGCCATGAACAGCTTGCGAAAGTTCTCGGCCTGTTTGGTTTCGGTCGAGTTGAGCTGAAGGTTCGTCAGCTTGGTAACACCATCGACCAATTCGGCGACTTCACCGCCAAAGAGGCTCTGCACCTCGGCGTAGGACGCTTTGGTGTCTTCGATCGTGTCATGCAAAAGGGCGGTGATGATCGTCGCATCATCAAGCTGCTGTTCCGTAAGAATCGCAGCGACAGCAACGGGATGTGTAAAGTAAGCCTCGCCCGAATGGCGAAACTGCCCCTCATGCATCCGCGCGCCATAATCAAAGGCGGCGCGGATCAATGCCTCGTTTGTGCGGGGATTGTAGCCCTGAACAAGGGCGATCAGATCGTCGGCAGTAATGTCGGCGCTGTTCATGCCATCTGCCTCATAGCCCCGGCCGGGGCGCGGGGGTTACCCCTGCCCCTGTGCGGCCATCAACTGGCGCAGCAACATTTCTTCGGACATGCTGTCTTCTTCGGGCTTGTCCTGCTCGGCACCCATCAAAAGCGCCATTGCATCTTCTTCGGGCTCATCGACTTCGATCTGGCTCTGGTTGCTCTCGATTAGACGCTCACGCAGATCGTCAGCCGACTGTGTTTCGTCAGCAATCTCGCGCAGGGAGACAACAGGGTTTTTGTCGTTGTCGCGGTCAACGGTCAGCGGCGATCCGGCAGAGATCTCGCGGGCGCGGTGCGCGGCCAGCATGACGAGTTCGAAACGGTTCGGAACCTTATCCACACAATCTTCGACGGTGACGCGGGCCATGAAGCCTCCAATATCTCATTTGCTGCCAGAAGTGCGGTATTTAGGCCGCCTCGGGCAGATTTACAAGCCGTTATTACAGACGCCGCACGCTGGCACGATCCCGCTCAGGCAAAGCCTCAAGCAGCGCGCGGACCGGTTTCCCAAGCAGCGGATGCACCCAATCGGGGGCCACATCGGCCAGGGGCACCAGCACAAAAGCGCGGTCTTGCAGGCGCGGATGCGGCAGGATCAACTGCTCTGGCGTGCGGCCAATCTGCGCCTCAAGCGGCAAATCACGCCACATCTTGTGGGTGTTACGGTCTGGCAACACGATATCATCACAGGCCAGCAAATCCAAATCCAATGTGCGCTGGCCCCAACGCTGCACCCGCTCCCGACCCAACTGCGCCTCGATCCGATGCAGGACGCCAAGCGCCTTGGCGGGATCCCACGGTGCCTCCAGACGTGCTGCGGCATTCACATAATCGGGCCCCGCTCCTGCAGGAAAAGCCGGAGTATGATAGAATGCACTGGTCGCGCGAATCACCGCGCCGGAGGTTTGCAACAGCTTCAAAGCTGACTTCAGGGTTTCTTGCGGCGCACCGACAGAAGAGCCGAGGTTCCCGCCAAGCGCAATCAGGAGACTATACTTTCGTATAGGCTCTCTACTGCTTAATTCCATACCCTCGGGGTCTTGCGACATTGTTAAAAAGCCTTAGTTATGCACCCTGATGTGGGGGCATCGCCAGAGGTCACGGATTTATTAATTCGTGGCGATTACAGTTCAAACCGGGAATACGGCGAAGCCTGCCGAAAGGATAGATTAATGTTCTACAAAGATGAGCGGTTGGCGCTTTTTATAGATGGCTCCAACCTCTATGCCGCGGCAAAGACGCTGGGCTTCGACATCGACTACAAGCTGCTGCGGCAAGAGTTCATGCGTCGCGGCAAGCTGCTGCGCGCCTTCTACTATACCGCATTGCTGGAAAACGATGAGTATTCGCCGATCCGCCCGCTTGTTGATTGGCTGAACTACAACGGCTTTTCCATGGTCACCAAACCGGCCAAGGAATACACCGACAGCATGGGCCGCCGTAAGGTCAAAGGCGACATGGACATCGAACTGGCCGTTGATGCGATGGAACTGGCACCGCGTGTCGACCATATCGTGATCTTTTCCGGCGACGGCGACTTCCGCCCGCTGGTCGAAAGCCTGCAACGCCAAGGCGTGCGCGTTTCTGTCGTGTCGACGATTCGCAGTCAGCCGCCGATGATCTCCGATGATCTGCGCCGCCAAGCCGACAACTTCATTGAGCTTGACGACCTGCGCGATGTCATTGGCCGCCCCCCACGTGATCCGATGCCGGCTCCACAAAGCTGACCGCAGATCGCCTTTTTGTTGCCCTGAACGGCTCCGCTGATCGCGGAGGTTGAATTCCTGCGTTTCTCTATCAGGAAAGTGCGGATACGAATAACAGGCCAGAGACGTCGCCGTCACTGGCCTGTGAAATTTCTAAAATACCCCAGGGAAGATACAATACAGCACATGAACCCATGCGTTCCCCTTGATCCAATAGTACTTGTTCCCGTAGAAGTAGACGACCCCCCTAAATAGGGGGGTAAAGTGAGGGATGATGCTCGTCGATGTCGCAGTACGGCTGGAAAAACTACAAGATATCGACACACTTTGGGATGGGATCGTAGCGGCACTCCGAGAAATCGGCTTCACCCATGCACTCCATATCAGTGTGGGCGCCGACTTTAAAAATGCGCAGCTGCTTTGCACCATCCCCGATCTCTATAAAAACCTCCCGCCCGAAGATGACCCGTTTCTGCATCACTCGTGCAACAGCTATGAGGTGTTGATGATCGGGCAGGCCTTTGTACATCTCTACCCCGATGTCACGCCCTCCGAACATTCCCTTATCGCGCGTGCGGCGCGAGCGGGGCTTCACGCTGCTTTTGCCGTACCGATGCGTCTGCAAGGGTCTGAACGCTTTGGCGGCTTTGTGATCGGCAACGGAATGGCGGCGGAAGAGTTTGAACAAACTTTCCACGACATCGCCGAAGAGTTGCGCCTGTTCTGCCTGCTGATGCACCGGCGCATCGAAGACCTTGTCGGGGCAGAACTACTGCCCCTCCCGGATAGCCCCTCTGCTTTTGATAAGCTCAGCCCGCGCGAAGCCGAAGTGGTTAATCTTTTGGCGCATGGTTATAGCCGCCAACAAACGGCACATCACTGCAACCTGTCGATTCACACCGTGTCGGACTACGCGAAATCCGGCTATCGCAAGCTGGGCATCCGTAACCGCGCCCAAGCCGCCGCACTTGTGCATGGGGCTGGAGGCGAGGCTGCGCCCAAGAAAGGCTGACGGGCTGGACGAAGCGCGCCCAAGCCCTTACCTCTGCGCCAAGCCGTTCGGAGACTTCGCCATGACCAACACGCCCCTGACCCTCTACCTCGCTGCGCCGCGCGGATTCTGCGCGGGCGTGGACCGGGCGATCAAGATCGTCGAGATGGCGCTCGAAAAATGGGGCGCGCCAGTCTATGTGCGCCATGAGATCGTGCACAACAAATTCGTCGTCGACGGGCTGCGCGACAAGGGCGCGGTCTTTGTCGAGGAACTGTCGGAATGCCCCGACGACCGCCCGGTGATCTTCTCCGCACATGGCGTGCCGAAATCCGTGCCCTCCGCCGCGCAGGCGCGCAATATGATCTATGTCGATGCCACCTGCCCGCTGGTCTCCAAGGTCCATATCGAAGCACAGCGCCATGCCGATGCCGGGCTCCAAATCATTATGATCGGCCACGCGGGCCACCCTGAGACGATCGGCACCATGGGCCAACTGCCCGATGGCGATGTGCTGCTTGTCGAAACGCCCGACGATGTGGCCAATGTCACCGTGCGTGATGAGGCCCGTCTGGCCTATGTCACCCAGACCACGCTCAGCGTTGACGACACCGCCGATATCGTGGCGGCCCTACAGGCACGCTTCCCCGCCATCATCGGCCCGCATAAAGAAGACATCTGCTACGCCACGACCAACCGTCAGGAAGCTGTCAAAGCCATGGCGCCCAAATGCGACGCGATGCTGGTGGTCGGCGCACCGAATTCGTCGAACTCCAAACGTCTGGTCGAAGTCGGTGCCCGCGCGGGCTGCGCCTATGCGCAACTGGTGCAACGCGCGGACGACATCGATTGGCGCGCGTTGGATGGGATCGGCAGCATCGGTATCACGGCGGGCGCATCGGCCCCCGAAGTGCTAATCAACGAGGTGATCGACGCCTTCAAAGCCCGCTATGACGTGACCACTGAACTGGTCGAAACCGCGCAGGAGAACGTTGAGTTCAAGGTGCCTCGGGTCCTGCGCCAACCCGCCTGATTGACCGCCGCGCGCCAGCCGCCTACACCGCGTTGAAACCGCGACGGGAGCCGACATGCCAGACCTTTACGCCTACACAGACGGAGCCTGCTCAGGCAATCCCGGCCCCGGCGGCTGGGGCGTGCTGATGCGCGCGATGGACGGTGACAAGATCGTCAAAGAGCGCGAGTTGAAGGGCGGCGAAGGCCAGACCACCAACAACCGCATGGAACTGATGGCCGCGATCTCGGCGCTGGAATCGCTCAGCCGGGCGACCGAGATCACTATCGTGACCGACAGCAACTACGTCAAAAATGGCATCACTGGCTGGATCTTTGGTTGGAAAAAGAACGGCTGGAAGAACGCCGCCAAGAAGCCGGTTAAAAACGCCGAGCTTTGGCAACGGCTGGACGCGGCGAACGCGCGGCATAATGTGACGTGGAAATGGGTCAAGGGCCATGCCGGCCACCCCGAAAACGAACGCGCCGATGAATTGGCCCGCGCGGGCATGGCCCCCTTCAAGCCGGGCGGCAAGAAGTGAGCCTGCTGGCCCTGCTTGACTATGCCGCCGTGCTGGTCTTTGCCATCACCGGCGCGCTGGTCGCCAGCCGGGCGCAGCTTGATATCGTGGGCTTTGCCTTTATCGCCTGCCTGACCGCCGTGGGCGGCGGCACGATCCGTGACCTCTTGCTCGACCGCAACCCGATCTTCTGGATTGAAACCCCCAGTATGCTCGGCGTGGCCATCGTGGCGGCGCTGGTGGTGTTTTTCACCGCGCATTTGCTGGAAAGCCGATTTCGCACGCTCATTTGGCTCGACAGTCTGGCGCTTGCGGTCGCTGTTGCGGCAGGGGTCGGCGTTGCCATGTCTCAAGAGCAATCCGCCGCGATCATCATCGTTATGGGCATGATCACCGGCTGCATGGGCGGGCTGATGCGCGATGTGGTCGTCGGCCAATTGCCTTTGGTGCTGACCCAAGGGGAGCTCTACGCCACGGCCGCCTTGTCTGGCGCTGCGGTGGCGGTGCTGCTGTCACCCTATTTCGACGGCAGGCTCTATCCACTGCTGGCCTGTGCCGTGACGACTTGGGTGCTTCGGGCCGGATCGCTGTATTTCGGCTGGCACTTGCCAGTCTACAAAAGCACCCCGCCGAAAAGCTGACGCCTCAGCCTTCGCCCAAGCGCCGCCCCACCGCGATCTGCGCGCCGCGCTGAAACACATCCGCGTCCTGCGCTCCCTTGCCCGCGCGCTGCAAGCGCGTAAGTCGCACGGCACCCTCGCCGCAGGCAATGCGCAGATCATCCGACAAGACCTCACCCGCAGCACCTGTGCCTTCGTCCAGCACCGATCCCAGCACTTTGACCCTTTGTCCGTCAATCTCGAACCACGCCCCGGGAAAGGGTGAAAGGCCACGGATCAGCCGATCCACCTCAACCGCAGGGCGGGTCCAGTCGATCTTGGCCTCGGCCTTGTCGATCTTGGCCGCATAGGTGACGCTTTCTTCGGGCTGGGGCTGCGGGGTAAGCTGCAACAATTGCGACAGCGCCTTGTTGATCGCCACCGCGCCCATTGCGCTCAGACGGTCGTGCAGTTCCGCTGTGGTCTCCGCCGCACCGATCTCGGTCTCTTCGCAGAGCAGCACCGGCCCGGTGTCCAACCCCGCTTCCATCTGCATGATACAAACGCCGGTCTTTTCGTCCCCCGCCATGATCGCCCGGTGAATGGGCGCAGCCCCGCGCCAGCGCGGCAGCAGGCTCGCGTGGATGTTCAGGCAGCCATGCTTCGGCGCGTCCAGAATGATCTGCGGAAGGATAAGACCATAGGCCACGACCACCGCAGCCTCGGCCTCAAGCTCGGCGAATTCTTCTTGCGGCTCGGGGTGTTTGAGCGATGCCGGGTGCCGCACCAAGAGGCCAATCTCTTCGGCACGTTGCTGCACCGGGCTGGGGCGGGGTTTCTTGCCGCGCCCGGCGGGGCGTGGCGGCTGGCAATAGACGGCGCAGATGTCATGCCCGGCCTGCACCAGTGCATCGAGGATCGGCACCGAAAAATCGGGCGTGCCCATGAAAATCAGTCGCATCTGTTCACTCCTGACGGACAGCGCCTTTTGGGCTGTCAGCCGTTCTGTTTACGTGCTTTGCGCAACAGCATGTCACGCTTGGTTTTGCTAAGGTTGTCGAAATACATCTTGCCCGCCAGATGGTCGATCTGGTGTTGCACGCTGACGGCCTCAAGCCCCACGAAATCACGCTCTACCTCCGCCCCCGTCTCATTAAGGAACCGCACCTTCACGCCGCGGGGGCGGCGGATTACGGCGCTGAAACCGGGCAGGTTCGGACTGGCCTCCTCATAAGGATGCAGCACGGCAGAGGCATCGATAATCACCGGGTTCGCCAGCCGGATGCGCTTGTTACGCGCCTCGGAGGCATCAACCACCGCAACCTGTAACATCTCGCCGATCTGCGGCGCGGCAAGGCCGACGCCGGGCATGGCGTCCATCGTCTCGATCATGTCATCCCAAAGGGTGCGGATTTCATCCGTCACCGCCTCAATGGGTTCGGCGGGGCTGCGCAGGCGTTTATCGGGCCATGCAACGTAGCGGCGTAGGGTCATTCGGCGTTGAACTCCGCAATCTTGGCGGCGCGGGTTTCCGTGTCAAGGTGATCGAATGTCACCACACCGTCGAGGTGGTCCATCTCATGCTGCGCGATCAGCGCGGCGGCGCCTTCAAAACTCTGCACATAGCGGCCACCGTTCAGCCCGGTCCAAACCATCTGCACCTGCGACGGGCGCGAGATGTCGGTGCTGATGCCCGGAATGCTCAGGCAGCCTTCGGTATTGGTCACGCGCTCTTCGCCGATCTTTTGAAACATAGGGTTGATGCAGACCAGCGGGTCGGACTTGCCCTCTTTCCATCCGGCATCCATCACGAAGATCCGCAGCATCGCGCCCACCTGCGGCCCGGCAAGGCCTCGCCCCGGTGCGGCATACATCGTCTCAAGCATATCGGCGGCGAGACGCTCGATCTCTGGCGTGATCTCTTCGATCGGCGCGCAGGTCTCGGCCAGACGCGGGTCGGGCCAGCGAAGAACCTCTAGCACGCTCATCCGCGTGCCAACTCGCGCTTCAGTTTCACCATCTTGCGGGTGATCATTTGGCGCTTCAGCGGCTTGAGGTAATCGATAAACAATTTCCCATCGAGGTGGTCGATCTCATGCTGCACACAGGTCGCCCAGAGGCCATCAAACGCCTCCTGCTGCTCTTTGCCGTCGCGGTCGAGCCAACGGACCTTAACCTCAGCCGGGCGGGTCACATCCGCGTATTGCTCAGGAATGCTGAGGCAGCCTTCCTCATAGGTGCTGAGGTCATCCGAAGAGGCCACAATCTCAGGGTTGAACATCAACAGCGGGCGCGGCGCTTCGCCCTCTTCCTTGACGCAATCGAGCACGATCACCCGGCTCAGCACGCCGATCTGCGGCGCGGCAAGGCCGATGCCCGGCGCGTCATACATGGTGGTCAACATATCATCGCCCAGCACGCGCAACTCGTCGCTGAGATCGGCGACAGGGGCTGCGGCTTTCTTGAGCCGTGGATCGGGGTGCAAAAGGATCGGGCGTTTCATCCCGCTCATTTAGGCCATGCCCGTGCATCGCGCAACCGGGGGCTTGCAGCGCCTGTGGCAGCCGTTAGCTTGGCCGCAATATCAGGAGAGACCAGCATGAGCTTTGACGACATCATCGACCGGCGCGGCACCCATTGTTCGAAATGGGACAAGATGGAGGCGATCTATGGCGTGCCTGCAGACACGGGCATCGCCATGTGGGTGGCCGATATGGATTTTCGTCCGCCCCAAGTGGTGCAGTACGCGCTTCAGGCCCAGATCGACCACGGGGTGCACGGGTATTTCGGCGACGACAGCGAATACCTTGCCGCGATCCAATGGTGGATGGAAAACCGCCACGGTTGGAAGGTCGACGCCGAGGCGATCTTTACCACCCACGGTCTGGTGAACGGCACCGCGATGTGCGTCGATGCCTTTACCCAGCCCGGTGATGGCGTGGTGCTGTTCACCCCGGTCTATCACGCCTTTGCCCGCGTGATTAACGCCGCCGAACGTCGCGTGGTGGAATGCCCGCTGACCAATGCCTCGGGCCGCTACGAGATGGATTTCGACGCCTATGACGCCCTGATGACCGGGGATGAGAAAATGGTGATCCTCTGCTCGCCGCATAACCCTGGCGGGCGTGTCTGGACCCGCGAAGAACTGCAAGGCGTGGCTGACTTCGCCAAGCGGCACGATCTGGTGCTGGTCTCGGATGAGATTCACCACGATCTGGTGATGCCGGGGCACAAGCATATCCCCATGGCACAGATCGACGGGATCGAAGACCGTCTGGTGATGATGACCGCCACGACCAAGACCTTCAACATCGCGGGCGGCCATACCGGAAACGTCATCATCCACGACCCCAAGCTGCGCGAGCGCTTTGCCCGGCGCATGGCGGCCTTGGGCGTGTCGGCCAACTCCTTTGGGCTGATTATGGCAACCGCCGCCTATACGCCCGAAGGGGCCGCTTGGGTGGATGAGCTGACCGCCTATCTGGACGGAAACCTGCGGCTCTTCGACGAGGCGGTGAACGCGATTCCGGGGCTGAGTTCTATGCCGCTGGAATCGACCTATCTGGCTTGGGTGGACTTTTCTGGCACCGGAATGGCGCCTGCGGAATTTCAGGAGCGTGTCGAGAAAAGTGCCGCCATCGCTGCGAACCACGGCGCGACATTTGGCACCGGCGGCGAAAGCTTCATGCGTTTCAACCTCGCCACGCCACGTGCACGGGTTGAAGAAGCTTGCGACCGGCTCGTCAAAGCTTTCAGCGATCTGCAGTAATTGAAAGACGGCGCGGCGGGGCTAACCCGCCGTGCCGTTGCTTCAGGCGCGGCCGTCTTCGATCAGACCCAGCGGTGCATCACTGGCGCGTTCAAAATCAAGCGGCGGACGGTCCGCCACGGCGGTCGCGCGCTTGAACTCATACTGCATTTCGCCTGCGTCTTCCTCGCTCGCCACGATCAGACATTGGAACAGATGCAGGCTGCCATCATAAAGATCGACCAGCCCGCGCAGCTTGGGCGCGTCTTCGGCATCAACGGAAAAACCGGTCTTCCACATGCGCAGCACGCGGTAGACATCACCGCCAACCTCAAGCCGCAGGCGTGACCCTTTGCGCAGGCTTTCCATGCGCGCGGCATCAAGACCCGCTTGTATTTCCTTGGTCAGAAATTCTTCCATGATCTTCCCCCGCTGATGCCTTCTAAGCTGGGCTAAAACGTAGGAAATTCAAGTTAAGAATTGATGACGTTTCGGCAGTCTGCGCCAGCGCAGGGCGACTGCGCGCGCATGAAGATGTGCAGTCCGCGCGTGTGGCCTAGATATACCCTCAAATGCGCAAAGGAGAACAAGATGGGCCTTTTGGTTGACGGAAAATGGCAAGACAAGTGGTATGATACCAAATCCTCAGGCGGCAAATTTGAACGCAGCGAAGCGCAGTTTCGCAACTGGGTGACCGCCGACGGCAGCGCCGGTCCCAGCGGTGAGGGCGGGTTCAAGGCAGAATCGGGCCGCTATCACCTCTACGTCAGCTATGCCTGCCCATGGGCACATCGCGCGCTGATCTTCCGCCAGTTGAAGGGGCTAGAGGATCATATCGACGTCTCGGTCGTGCATCCCGACATGCTGGGCGAAGGCTGGACCTTTGACACGGATTTCCCCGATGCCACCGGCGATACGCTCTTCGGCCTGCCCTATGCCCGCGACATCTATACCCGTGCCGATCCCAATTTCTCGGGCCGCGTCACCGTGCCGATCCTCTGGGACAAAGAGCGCGAGACCATCGTCAGCAACGAGAGCGCCGAGATCATCCGCATGTTCAACAGCGCCTTTGACGAGATCACTGGCAATAGCGATGACTACTACCCCGCCGCACTGCACGACCGCATCGAAGAGATTAACGCCCCCGTCTATGACACGCTGAACAATGGCGTCTACAAAGCCGGTTTTGCCACCACGCAGGAGGCCTATGACGCCGCCGTGCATCCGCTCTTCGATACATTGGATTGGATCGAAGACATCCTGTCGCAGAACCGCTACCTCGCGGGCGATAAGATGACCGAGGCCGACTGGCGGCTCTTCACCACGCTGGTGCGCTTCGACAAGGTCTATCACCTGCACTTCAAGTGTAACCGCAACCGGATCGTCGATTACCCGAACCTCTGGGCCTATACGCGCGAACTCTATCAGGTGCCGGGCGTGGCCGAGACGGTGAACTTCGACCATATCGTGCGGCACTACCACTACAGCCACGACACGATTAACCCGCACCGCATCATCCCGATCAATCCGGTGCTGGATTTCGACGCGCCGCACGGGCGCGGCTGATCCCTCCTCTCCCTGCCCGCCTTGCGGAAGGCGCTTGATCGCGCAGCGTTTTTGCGCTTTCACCGCAGCAAGAACGGCAGGGGGACGATGATGCAACAGCCAGATCAGCGCGACCACGGCGGCGGTGTCGATGCGGCAGCGGCGCGTTTCGGCGGGCGGCGGTCGGAGTGGATCGACCTGTCGACCGGGATCAATCCGCAGCCCTACAAGGTCCCCGCCCTGCCTGCTGAGGCGTGGAACGCGCTTCCCGATGCGGCGGCGCAAACCGCGCTTGTGGATGCCGCCCGTGCCTTTTGGAAGGTCCCACCGGATGCTGCGCTGCTGGCCGTGCCGGGAGCATCCTCGGCCATCGCCCGCATCCCGGCGCTCGCCCCGAAGGGCCGCGTGCGCATCCCCGGCCCGACCTACAATGAACATGCCGCAAGCTTTGCCGAGAACGGTTGGCAGGTGGTCGAGACGGGCGAGACCGAGGCCGCCGTTCACGTCCACCCCAACAACCCCGACGGGCGGTTGTGGCCCTTGGCAGAGACAACAGCCCCGCTCAGCATCATCGACGAAAGCTTTTGCGACATCACGCCCGATGCCACCCTGATGGCGCAGGCCACGGTGCCCGGCGGGCTGATCCTCAAGAGCTTTGGCAAGTTCTGGGGGCTGGCCGGGCTGCGGCTGGGGTTCGTGATCGGCGATCCGGCCTTGGTGGCGCGGCTTGAACAGATGCTGGGGCCGTGGCCGGTCAGCGGCCCCGCGCTGCATATCGGCGCGGCGGCGCTGCGCGATGAAACATGGGCCGAGGCCACGCGGGCGCGGCTGGGCACTGATGCCACGCGCATCGACGGGCTGATGACCACAGCAGGCGCGCAGATCGTCGGCGGCACCCCGCTTTTCCGGCTCTATGAGGTCGATGACGCGCAGGCTTGGCAAACCCGCCTCGCAAGGCACCATATCTGGAGCCGCGTCTTCCCCTACAACCCGCGCTGGCTGCGCCTTGGCCTGCCGCCCTCAATAGGTTGGACGCGGCTGGAGCGGGCGCTGGCATGAGCACGGCGGCGGTTCTTGCGCTGGCCATGCTGCTCGACGCGGCCCTTGGAGAACCGGAATGGCTCTGGCGGCGCTTGCCGCATCCGGCGGTGCTGATGGGGCGGCTGATCGGCTGGGGGGATCGTCGGCTGAACCACGGCCATTCGCGGCGAGCCAAAGGCGTGGCACTGCTGCTGGCGCTGATGATCGGGATGGCGTGCCTTGGCTGGGTGCTGAGCCTTCTTGGTCCGCTCGTCAAGGTCATCATCGCCGCGATCCTACTTGCGCAACGCTCCCTCGTCGAACACCTCCGCGCGGTGGCCGACGGCCTGCGCCAGTCGCTGCCCGCTGGCCGCCGCGCCGTGGCGATGATCGTCAGCCGAGACACCGCTGCGATGCCGTCAGACGCCGTGGCACGCTCTGCCATCGAAAGCGGCGCGGAAAACCTTAGCGACGGCATCATCGCCCCTGCCTTTTGGTTCCTGTTGGGTGGGCTGCCGGGGCTGCTGGTCTATAAAATCGTCAATACCGCCGACAGTATGATCGGCTACCGCACCCCGCGCTACGCCGATTTTGGCTGGGCCGCGGCGCGGATGGACGACCTTCTGAACCTTGCCCCCGCACGGCTGACTGCGCTGCTGATCGCGCTCCCCAGCGGGGTGCTACACCACTGGCGCGACATCAAGGCCGACGCGGCGCTGCACCGCTCGCCCAATGCCGGTTGGCCGGAAGCCGCCATGGCGCGGGCCATAGGTGTGGCCCTTGCCGGTCCGCGCAGCTATGATGGGCAGGTGCAGCAGTTTCCTTGGGTGCACGGCGCGGGGGCGCGCGTCATCGGACCTCAGGAGATCGATGCGGCCATCACCCGCCTCTGGCAGGCATGGTTGGTGATGTGGGCAATCGCCCTAGTTCTGGCCTGTCTGTGACCAAGAGGATATCCATGCGCCCCACGTTTCTTGCCGCCGCACTCGCGGCGCTCACCCTTCCCGCCACCGCCTATGCGCAATCGGCCTGCGGCGGTGATTTCTCCAGCTTCATCGCCGATGCCAAGGCCGAGGCCGTGGCAGGTGGCGCCGACCCCGCCAAGGCCGACCGCTTCTTTGCCGGTCTGCGCCAAGACCCCGCCGTTTTGCGCGCTGATCAGGCGCAGGGCGTGTTCCAAAAGCCTTTCATCGAATTTTCGCGCCACCTGATCTCGGAAAACCGGATCAACCGGGGCCGCGCCAATGGTGAGAAATACGACGCGGTCTTTGACCGGGTTGAATCCGAGTATGGCGTCAGCCGTGGCGTGCTGCTGGCCTTCTGGGCATTCGAGACGGACTACGGCGCGATCCAAGGCGACTTCAACACCGCCAACGCGCTGGCCACGCTGGCGCATGACTGCCGCCGCCCCGAGTTGTTCCGCCCGCAGCTTTTTGCGGCTTTGGAGCTTTTCGAGCGTGGCGAGTTTGACCCGGCCACCACCACCGGCGCCTGGGCGGGCGAGATCGGCATGGTGCAAATGCTACCCCGCGACATCATCGAAAACGGCGTGGATGGCGACGGCGATGGCGAAGTCTCGCTGAAAACCTCAGCCCCCGATGCGTTGCTGTCGGGTGCCAAAATGCTGCAAAGCCTCGGCTGGCGCGCGGGGGAGCCTTGGCTGACCGAAGTCTCTCTCCCCCAAGACTTCGACTGGTCGCAAAGCGGGCTGGAGACCACCAAACCCGTCAGCGAATGGCAAGCGATGGGCGTCTCTCCCCGCAACGGGCCGCTGGCCGAAGGGCTGACCGCCTCGGTCCTGCTGCCACAAGGGCGCGGCGGGCCTGCTTTCATCGCCTATCCGAACTTCCGGGTTTATTTTGAGTGGAACCAGAGCTTTACCTACGTCATGACCGCCGCCTATTTCGCCACGCGGCTGGAAGGTGCACAGATTTTCGACGCAGGCAATCCGCAACCGGGGCTTAGCGGCGACGCGATGAAAACGCTTCAGCGCAAACTTCAATCCATGGGCTATGATGTGGGCGATGTAGATGGCATCCTCGGCTCCGGCACCCGCGCCGCCGTACGCTCGGAACAGGCCCGTCTCGGCCTCCCCATCGATGGCTGGCCCACACCTGACCTGCTGAACCAACTGTAAGGAGAAGACCCCGATGGCCCTCAAGAAAACCGCCGCCGAAATGGTCGCCGAGGCCCGTGCCCGGATCGAAGAGATCGGCAGCGCTGAGGCCATCGCCATGCTCGACGACAAGAATGTGCAATTCGTCGACCTGCGTGATCCCCGCGAACGCGAGCGTACCGGGTTCATCCCCGGTGCGTTCCACTGCCCGCGCGGGATGTTGGAGTTTTGGGTCGACCCCGATAGCCCCTATTTCAAAGAGGTCTTTGCCCAAGACAAGAAGTTCATCTTTCACTGCGCCTCTGGCTGGCGCTCGGCCATCTCGGCCGCGACATTGCAAGACATGGGCTTTGACGCGGCGCATCTGAAGGACGGTTTCGGCGGCTGGGAAAAAGCAGGCGGCCCTATCGAGAAGTCCTGATACGCGGCCTTTGATCTGGCCTCCCTCACGCAAAGCTGCCACAAGTTTTGCAACGTCAAAGGAGAGACAGAATGACCGAGATCAAACGCCATCACACCAACACCCGCATGAGCCAAATCGTCGAGCATGGCGATGTGATCTACCTTGCCGGTCAGGTCGGCACGGCGGGTGCCGATGTAGCCCAGCAGACCCAAGATTGCCTCGATAAAGTCGACGCCCTGCTGGCCGAAGTCGGCAGCGACAAGACCCGAATCCTGCAATCGACCATCTGGCTGGCCGACATGGCCGATTTCGCGGCGATGAACGCCGTTTGGGACGCTTGGGTGCCCGAAGGCAACGCCCCCGCACGCGCTTGTGGCGAATCCAAACTCGCCACGCCAGAATATCTGGTCGAAGTGCTGGTGATCGCGGCCAAGGCCTGAGCCATTGCCCCCGCGCCCTATCACGGGGCGCGGGGCTTTGCCGGAACTCCAGATGACCCCCTGCACCCTCACCGCCCTGTCGGACCTCGCCACGCTCAACGTCGACACGATCATCGACGTGCGCGCCCCTGCGGAGTTTGCCGAAGATCACCTGCCCGGCGCAATCAATCTGCCCGTGCTGTCGGATGCAGAGCGGGCCGAGGTCGGCACAATTTACAAACAAGTCAGCCCCTTTGACGCCCGCAAGATCGGCGGCGCGCTGGTGGCGCAGAACACGGCGCGGCATTTACAAACGGCACTGGCAGATAAAAACGGCGGCTGGCAACCGCTGGTCTATTGCTGGCGCGGTGGGCAGCGGTCGGGTGCGTTCTCGACAATTCTCGATCAGGTCGGCTGGCGTGTGCAACTCCTGCGCGGCGGCTATCGCAGCTACCGCCGTCTGGTGGTCGCAGCGCTTTACGACGCGCCCCTGCCACACCGTTTGATGCTGATAGAAGGCGGCACCGGCACTGCCAAGACGCGGCTGCTGCACCATCTGGCTCAGACAGGCGCGCAGGTGCTGGACCTTGAAGGGCTGGCGCAGCATCGCGGTTCCCTGTTTGGCGCGGTGGATGGCGGCCAGCCGCATCAGAAGATGTTTGAGACGCGTTTGGCTCAAGCGCTAGCCCCGCTTGATCCGGCACGGGTAACTTGGGTCGAGGCGGAAAGCAGCAAGATCGGTGACATTACCCTGCCTCCCGCGCTCTGGGCTGCGATGCTCGCCGCACCTCGGGTCGAGATCGCCGCACCCTTGGCCGCGCGGGCGGACTTCCTCTGTCGCGCCTATGACGACCTGACGACGGACCCTGCTTTGCTTGAAGATCGTATCGACAAGCTGCGCCCCTATCACAGCGCAGAGACCATTGCCCAATGGCAGACCCAAGCCCACGCCGGCGATTGGGCCACCCTTGCCGAAGGTCTGATTGGTCAACATTACGACCCGCGCTATGCCAAAGCCGCCAGCCGCAACCCCGAGCCGGTAGAGCGGCTGCTGCTGGATGACCTCAACGAAACCACTTTGGCCGAGACCGCCGCCGCGCTGAACGCCCGTTTCAGCGCAGGCGCATAGTCGGGGCACCGGCCTCTAGGCGACCGATGATATGGCCCGTGAGCCCCGCCTCTTCCAGCTGCGTCTGCGCCACTTTTGCCGCCGCCTCTGGTAAGGCCGCCAGCAGCCCCCCAGCGGTCTGTGGGTCGTGAAAAAGCGGGTTCACCGGACCTGCGGCGCCTATCGGAGCATCCGCCTGATTGACCGGCAACAGCGACGATGCCACCCCCCGATCCGACAGCGCCTGCGCGCCGGGATAGAGCGGGACCGCTTTGCCCCAAAGCTCTGCCGCCAGCCCCGAGGCGCGGCAAATCGCCTGCACATGCCCGGCAAGGCCAAAGCCTGTCACATCTGTCATCGCATGAGCGTTTGCCAAAAGTTCTGCCTCCCGCCCCTGCGGCGTGGCCATCGCGCCAAGCGCGTCGGCCACCACCCGCCCCGGTGCGCTGCCTGCCATATGCCCCGCGAGGATCACGCCCGATCCGATTGGCCGGGTAAGCATCAACACATCCCCCGGCTGCGCGCCGCCGACACCGATGGGCATGTCCTCCCGCGTGCCTGTGACCATAAATCCAATGGTCAGTTCCGCGCCCATGGTGGTGTGGCCGCCGACGATCTGCGCACCTGCCGCCGCCATCACGTCCCGCGCAGCCGCCGCGATCTCTCGCAAGGTCCGAGCCTGCAAGGTGGGTGACATGCGCGGGATGATGATCGAGCTCAGCGCCACCTGCGGTTTGGCTCCCATCGCCCAAACATCGCCCAAGGCGTGGACCGCTGCGATCCGCGTCATCAGCGCCGGGTCTTCGATAAAGCCGCGCAGGTGGTCCGTGCTCATCACCTGAAAGCCGCGGCCGGGCTGTCGCAGGATGGCCGCGTCGTCGCCCGCCCCAGTGATGACATCGCCAGAGACCGGCGGTTGCACCTCGGCCAAAAGGTCTCCCAACACCGCGCCTCCCACCTTCGCCCCGCATCCACCACAGAGCGGCTTGCCTGCCAGCGCTTCCTCTACGCCCGAGGCCGTCGGACCGGTCAGCGCGGGGCCTTTCATCTCAGGCAGATCGTCAAGCTGATCCATGAACTTCCGGTCGATCCAGTCCTTCCACTGCCACAGCAACGCGCCGCCAAGGGCCAGCCCGTTTCGCTCAGCCACGGCGGATTTTCCGCCCAGCGAGATCAGCTTGAGGTAATGTTTCTGCGGTTTGAACGCCCGCCGCGCACCACCACTCAGCGCAGCGCGCAGGTTATCATGCAGCACCGGCGCTGCCCGCACGGCAAAAACCCCGGCCTTGGGGCGCGGCGTGGCCTCCATATGCGCACAGTCGCCCACGGCGAAGAGTGCATCATCATCCACGACACCCAAGTCTGTCCCGACACGGATGAACCCCTGATGAAGCGGCAGATCAGTCTGCGCGAGCCAGCCATGCGGCACCGCCCCTGCAGTGCCCACACAAAGCGCGGCTGGGATCGGCGCGGCCCCGTCCAAGATGACCGCCCTATCGGTGATCCGCGCCACTTTGGCATTGAGCGTGAGACCTACCCCCAATTCCTCCATGCGGCGTCGGACCATCACCTCGGTCCGAGGGGCCATGCCCGAGAGCTGCGGCCCGTGTTCCACCACCGTCACGGCAGGCTGCACATCCGCTTGACGCAGTGCAAAAGCCATCGCCATGGCAAGCTCACAACCCGCCACACCGCCGCCAATCACCGCCACCTCGGGCGGCTGTTCGCCCGCCTTCACCGCTGCCAAAAACGCCCGCCAGCGCGCTGCGTAGACATCAAGTGGTTTGGCCCCGACAGCGTGGTCAGCAAACCCCTGCAGATCCATCTTGGCCGTGATGCCTATGTCGATCGAGGCCACGTCATAGGCCACGGCTCCATGCCCTCCGACCGTGATCTCGCGTGCCGCCCGGTCGATGCCAGTCGCCGCCCCAAAGATCAGCCGCGCCCCGGCGTGGCGGCACAGGCGCATCAGGTCGATCTCCAACTCATCCCGCCCGTAATGCCCGGCTATATGGCCGGGCAGCATGCCGGTATAGGGCGCGGTGGGGCCGGGGTTGATCACCGTCAGCCGCGCACCGGGCAGCGGGTCCATCCCCCATTTGCGCAGCACGAGGGCATGGGCATGGCCACCGCCCACCAGCACCAGATCCCGCGTCAGGGGCAGATCGCTTTGCACCAGATTGCCTCACTCTCTCTTTTTGCCTCGGTCATAGCTAACCGAACCCGCCCGGGCGCGCCATTGGCCTGACCAAGATGTGAGGGGGCCGGACAAGAGATTAGACGGCACTTCCTCGCCCATTTATGCCCTGAAAGCCGTCGAACAGGTAAAAAGGGTGACAATTCGCCCAAAAACCCCCATGTACATTCCATCCCCGACCCTCTACCGACGGTCGGATTCCTTTGCCGTGGCTGGTAGCACCCCACGTGCCCGCCCCCCGCACAAACGTTCAAGACAGGACAGCCTTCGTGATCCAGACTATTGCCGATGCCCTTGCCCAACAGGGTTATGAAACACTTACCGCCGTTCAGGAGGCCGTCACAGACCCCGCGCTGAACGATCAAGACCTTCTGGTTTCGGCCCAAACCGGGTCGGGCAAGACGGTGGGCTTTGGCCTCGCCATCGCGCCGACGCTTTTGGGCGACGACACCCATTTCGGCCAAGCAGGCGCACCGCTGGCGCTGATTATCGCGCCCACACGCGAATTGGCGATGCAGGTCAGCCGCGAACTGACGTGGCTTTACGGTAAAGCGGGCGCAGTGGTTACCACCTGCGTCGGCGGCATGGACACCCGGACCGAGCGACGCGCGCTGGACCGTGGCGCGCATATCGTCGTCGCCACGCCGGGCCGCCTGTGTGACCACATCAAACGCAACAACATCAACCTCGACGCGATCCGCGCCGTGGTGCTGGACGAAGCGGATGAGATGCTCGACCTCGGTTTCCGCGAAGACCTTGAGTTCATCCTCTCAGAATCCCCCGAAGAGCGCCGCACGCTGCTGTTCTCGGCCACTGTGCCCGCCGCCATCGCCAAACTGGCGAAGTCCTACCAGCGCGATGCGCAGCGCATCACCACTGTGAGCGAAGCCAAACAGCACAGCGATATCGAATACCGCGCGCTGAACGTGCACCCGCGTGACACTGAAAACGCGATCATCAACGTCCTGCGCTTCTACGAGGCCAAGAACGCCATCGTGTTCTGCAACACACGCGCCGCCGTGGCGCGTCTGACCACGCGCTTTACCAACCGGGGTTTCTCGGTCGTGGCGCTCTCGGGCGAGCTGACGCAGTCCGAGCGCACCAACGCGCTGCAAGCCCTACGTGACGGACGTGCGCGGGTCTGTATCGCCACCGATGTTGCCGCACGCGGCATCGACCTGCCGAACCTTGAGTTGGTGATCCACGCCGATCTGCCCAGCAACTCCGACACGCTGCTGCACCGTTCGGGCCGCACAGGCCGCGCCGGGCGCAAGGGTGTTTCCGCGCTGATCGTGCCTGCCAAACTGCGCAGCAAGGCTAACCGTCTGATTGGCGGCGCGAAGCTGAAAGTGGAATGGGCGGCACCGCCCTCCGCCACCGAAGTCAACGCCGCAGACGAAGCCCGCCTGCTGGCCGATCCCGCATGGTCCGACCCGATCCCGGAAGACGCCGAAGGTTTCGTTGCCAATCTGGTCGAGCAATTCTCGGCAGAGCAACTGGCCACTGCCTTCGTCAACCTCTACCGCGCGCGTCAATCCGCGCCAGAAGAACTGGCCGAACCCGGTGCCCCCGGCGATGACAAGCCGCGCCCGGCCTTTGGCAAATCGGTCTGGTTCTCAATCTCGACAGGCCGCAACGACGGGGCCGAGCCGCGCACGCTGCTGCCGATGCTTTGCCGTCGCGGCGACCTGACCAAAGACGACATCGGCGCGATCCGTGTGCAAGGCAGCCACAGCTTTGTCGAAGTGCTGGAGACCTCAGTTCCCGGCCTGCTTGCTGCGCTCGGCGGTGACATGAAACTCGAAGAAGGCGCGGTGTTGACGCAGCTCGACAAAGCCCCCGATCTGGCCCGTGGTCCGAAACCTGGCGGCAACCGTGGTCCCAAGCCCGGCGGCGGCTACAAAGGCGACCGCCCCGACCGTGGCCCGCGCCCCCCGCGTGACAACTACGATCCCGACGCCGCGCCCGCCCCGCGCAAGCCACGCGCCAAAGCGGCGGATGGTCCCGGTGCCGCGTCTTTCGACAAGCCGAAATACGACAAGCCCAAGTTCGACAAACCGCGCGCACCCAAAGGCGAACGCCCGCCAAAGTCCCACAAGACCGAGCGCAGCCCGATGAAGCCCGGCGCCACGCCCAAGCCAAAGTCTGGCGGCGAAACCACCGCCAAGCCCAAGGCGAAAGCGGTGTGGAAAAAAGAAAAGCCCGCAGGCGACGCACCGCGCAAAGGCAAGGGCAAGCCGACCTCCTCGGCCACCACGCCCGGCGGAGAGAAGTCGTACAAACGGGCGTCCGACCCGTCCAAACGCTTCACCCCGCCGAATAAGATCGGCAAGCAGGGCGGCAAGGGCGGCCCGAAATCGAAATAAGACAAAACGCCGGGGCATCACCCCGGCGTTTTTGCATAAGGCCCCGGACTTTTTAAAAAAGTCCGGCCCGATTTCTTTGAAAGAAATCGGCGCCCACAGCTGGCCTTAAGGAACAAACCCAACTGGCACTACTTGCGGTGCGAATTTCGCGGTGATGTGTTACGCACATTCCCCGCCTCTGCGCGGGCTTCATTCGTGGGTTCGCCCACCCGCACAGAAAGGTTTGCCCCATGGACGGCAATTTTAACGAGAACGACATCTCCCGCGTTGTCGAAGCCGACCGCGCGCATATCTGGCATCACCTGAGCCAGCACAAACCCTATGAAACGACCGACCCACGCATCATTGTCGAAGGCAAGGGCATGCGTGTCTGGGACCAAAAGGGCAAAGAGCACCTTGATGCCGTGTCCGGTGGTGTCTGGACGGTCAACGTGGGCTATGGCCGCGAAAGCATCGCCAATGCCGTGCGCGACCAGCTGATCAAGCTGAACTATTTCGCCGGGTCCGCAGGGTCGATCCCCGGCTCGCATTTCGCCGAGAAACTGCTCGACAAGATGCCCGGTCTCGACCGCGTCTACTATTGCAACTCCGGCTCCGAGGCGAATGAGAAAGCCTTCAAAATGGTCCGCCAGATCGCGCACAAGCGCTACGGCGGCAAGAAGCACAAGATCCTCTACCGCGACCGCGACTACCACGGCACCACCCTCGGCTGCCTCTCGGCGGGCGGGCAGGACGAGCGCAACGCACAATACGGCCCCTTCGCGCCGGGTTTCGTGCGGGTGCCGCATTGTCTGGAATATCGCAGCTTCGAACAAGACGGCGCGCCGCAGGAAAACTACGGTGTCTGGGCTGCCGACCAGATCGAGAAGGTGATCCTGGCCGAAGGGCCGGAAACCGTTGGCGCGCTTTGCCTAGAGCCGGTGACCGCAGGCGGCGGCGTGATCTGCCCGCCCGAGGGCTACTGGGAGCGGGTACAAGAGATTTGCCGCAAGTATGACATCCTTCTGCATATCGATGAGGTCGTCTGCGGCGTCGGCCGCACCGGCACATGGTTCGGCTATCAGCACTACGGCATCCAGCCAGACATGGTGACCATGGCCAAGGGCGTCGCCTCAGGCTATGCCGCCATCGCCTGTCTGGTCACGACCGACGCCGTGTTTGACATGTTCAAGGACGATGCCAGCGATCCGTTGAACTACTTCCGCGACATCTCGACCTTTGGTGGCTGCACCGCGGGGCCGACCGCGGGCATCGAGAATATGAACATCATAGAACGCGAGAACCTGTTGGAGAACACCACCAACATGGGCCACTACATGTTGGATCAGTTGCATGCGCTTGCCGACAAACACGCAGCGATCGGCGATGTGCGCGGCAAGGG
Organism: Sulfitobacter sp. SH24; assembly: GCF_965641895.1. Classification (NCBI taxonomy): domain Bacteria; kingdom Pseudomonadati; phylum Pseudomonadota; class Alphaproteobacteria; order Rhodobacterales; family Roseobacteraceae; genus Sulfitobacter; species Sulfitobacter sp. SH24. Next base: position 246,231 of record NZ_OZ282575.1, on the reverse strand, counting down.
GCTGTTCCTTGGGGCGGAGCTGGTCACCGACCGCGACAGCCGCGCCCCCATTGAGGAAAAGCGCATTCAAGCCGTCGTGGGTGACTGCATGGCCCAAGGCGTCATCATCGGTGCCACCAACCGCTCGCTGCCGGGCAAGAACAACACGCTGTGTTTCTCTCCGGCGCTGATCGCCTCACGCGATGATATTGATGAGATCATCACCGCGGTGGATGGCGCATTGGGCCGGGTCTTCGCTTCGGCGTAAAACCGCGCCTTCAGGCGTGCGACAGGCGGCATCGGTTGACCCGGTGCTGCCTTCGTCTATCTAAACCCATGTCTTGCCCGAACATGACGTCGCCTCGAAAAATTACTGCGTTTTACCGCGCTGGAAGTTTTTCTGAAAATGTATCGCTTTCGCGGGAACCTCTTCCAATCCCCCCGCGTTGGCAAATGAGTAAACTGGGAGAAAGACATGAAGAAGTTTCTTATCGCAATTCCGATGATCGCTGGTCTCGCCGCTTGTGATGGCACCACCTCCAACCAAGGTGCTTTGACAGGTGCGGCTCTCGGTGCTGCCACCGGTGCTGCCGTTTCAGGCGGTGATGATAAAGTGCAGGGTGCGATCATTGGTGGTCTCGCTGGTGCCGCTGCTGGTAACTACATCGGCCAGACACAATCCGGCAAATGCGTGTACCAAAACTCCAATGGTCAGCGCTACACCGCAGCTTGCCCATAAGCGGCTGACATCGCGCGTTTCCGCGCCAAGGGGGGGCTTCGACCATGGGTCGGAGCCCTTTTTTGTTTCTGCACCGATCCTACCCGCCCGCCCATTCTTAGCTGCCTTGCGAATTGAACCTAACAGGGCATCTAACGCCTGATTGGCGCGGAAGGGGATATGACGAGCCTGAGCGATAGCGCGGTTGCTGATATCTTCAAACGCAGCATTCTCAATCGTCGCGCCATTCTGCTGGCGGCTGTTCACCAGGCTAAGCCAGAACGCGCACCGCGCCACTTTCAGGATCGTAATGCACCAATGGCTGGCCTGCGGTCTCGACTTGGCCCAGCCCTCTTGCGTCACGCAGCAACGCCAACGGACCCGAGATCGCCTGTGCCAGCGCGGCCTCAAGCGGTATGCCCACAGCGTGGGTCAGGGTATGCACCGCACGCCCCATCTCAAGGTCTGCGCCAGCCAATGTGCCATCTGCCAACGTCAGTCGCCCCTCTTTGCGGTACACCTCGCGACCATTCAGCATGAAGGAAGTGATATCCGATCCCGCAGTCGCCATCGCATCGCTAACGAGGAAGACCCCCTCCGCCTTGGCTGCTAGCGCATTGCGCATGCTGGCTGGGTGTACATGGATGCCGTCCGCGATCAGCCCTGCATGAACCCCGCCCCGCGCAAGTGCTGCACCAACCAAACCCGGCGCGCGGCTGGTCATCTGGCTCATTGCATTGAACAGATGAGTGACACAGCGCGCGCCCGCGTCAAAGGCCGCCATGCAGCTCTCATAATCTTCATCGCTATGGCCCAGTGAAACAATCACCCCCGCCTCAGCCATCGCGCTGATCTGTGTGTTGGTGGTGTTTTCCGGCGCGACCGTGACCATGAGGTTCGGCAGCCGTTTGGCCGCGCGCAAGATCAAAGCAAGGTCCGCTTCCTGCATCGGACGGATCAACGCTCCGTCATGCGCCCCTTTGCGCGCAAGTGACAAATGCGGGCCTTCCAGATGCAGCCCGATGATGCCCGGCACGCCAATGGCGATGGCGTCTACCGTGGCCTCAATCGCGGCTTGGGTTCTGTCGGGCGTGTCGGTGATCAGTGTGGGCAGGAAGCCTGCCACCCCCGTGCCGCGATGCGCCCTTGCGATCCGGCGCAACGTGGCCACGTCTGGTGTGTCGTTGAACATCACCCCGCCGCCGCCGTTGACCTGAAGATCTATGAAACCGGGGCAAAGCACACCGCGCTCCAGCCCCGTCGCCGGTGTTCCCTGCGGCACCTCAAGCGGATTAAGGATACGGCGGCTGCCGTCCTGCATTTGTGCCAGCACACTTCCGCGGTGCAACCGCGTACCATCGTGAATGTCGGCCCCGGTGAAAACCTTGACGATCTCAGTCATGGCAACGCCTCTTCTGCCGTGGCCTTGCACAGCAGATGAAACGCCCCGTCCAGCGCCGCACCCTGTGGTTTGACCAGTCCCGATAGATGATCTTTGGGCAGGAAGTCCGCGTAATGCGGGCCAATCCCACCCAGCAGGCAAAGTGGATCGCCTGGTGTGAAATCCAACGCCTTTAACGCGCGGATGTAATAGGCGGCCCCCTCTTGCATCAACGCCTGCGCATGGCGATCCGATGCTTTTGCTGCCGCGATCACTTTGGGCGCGAAAGCCGCATAATCCCCCGGCTTTGCCGTCAAGCTAAACGCAACCAGCGCCGATGGATCATCGCCAAACTCTGCCAGCACCGCCCGGGTTAAATCACTATGCGGCATCAGCCCATCATAGCACTGAAGGGCTTGGTTCATTGCCCTGCAGCCCAGCCATGCGCCCGAACCTTGGTCGGCCAGATGAAACCCCCAACTCCCGGCATAACGAAACGCCACGCCATCGGTTGCCGCGACGATGGTGCCCGTGCCGATGGCCAGCACCCAGCCTGCGCCCCCTTCACCAAGTGCGCCGACAACGCAGGCCGGGCGGTCGTCATCTGCGATGATCCGCTGGAACGGCAGTGCCGCGCGCAGACGCGCCTCATCCCGCGCCTTGTCCATCCCCGCCAAGCCCACGAATGCCGTCGCATCCTTCAAAGCCGAAAGGGGCAGCCCGGCCTCAACCGTGGCACGCTCCACCGTCTGGCGGATATTCATCAAAGCCTGCTCTGGCTCGTTGCCGATGTTCGCACGCCCCCCTGCGGCGCGGCCAAGGATACCGTCATGGCGCGTGCCGACAGCCACGCGGCAACCGGTGCCGCCGCCGTCCACGGCGATCAAGAGAGGGGCAGAAATCTTCATGCTGTATTTCTACGTGAGCGGCAGGGCGAACGGAAGTGCACGCCGCACCGGCAGGTTAAGTCGGCAGCCCATGATGCCAGATTGAACTCTGACTAAGGCCAGCCTAACCTCGCGCAATGGCCCTGCCCGTTGAAACCTTTTTCCTGCGCCCCGATGCACAAGGCACCCTGCAACAGCAGATCCAACAGATGATCGCCCAAGGCATCCTCTCGGGTCGGTTTCAGCGGGGGGAGAAGCTGCCCTCCACCCGAAAGCTCGCCGCGCATCTTGGCGTCAGCCGGATCACTGTAACCATCGCTTATACCGAGCTTTTGGCAAATGATTACCTCAGTTCGCGCGGGCGGTCGGGGTATTTCGTCTCTGACAACGCGCCTGCGCCCCCAGCCTTTGCCCCAATGGCCAAGGTGGACGACGCCATCGACTGGTCGCGTGCCATCGGTCAACGGTTCAGCGGCAACGGGCTGTCGGGCAAAGCGCAAGATTGGGCCAGCTACCGCTATCCGTTCATCTACGGGCAAGCCGATCCGACGCTTTTTGACCACGCCAACTGGCGGCTTTGTGCGGTCCAAGCTTTGGGTCAACGTGATTTCACCTCGATGACCACCGATTACTACGACCAAGACGACCCGCAGTTGATCGAGTTCATTGTGCGAAATATTCTGCCCCGGCGCGGTGTCTCGGCACGGCCCGATCAGATTCTCATCACCCTCGGTGCGCAGAACGCGCTGTGGCTGACCGCCCAAGTTCTGCTGACCCAACGCCGCCGCGCCGTATTAGAAGATCCGTGTTACCCGGCGCTGAGTGGCATCCTCAGCCAATCGCGCTGCCACATAACCCCCGTCCGCGTGGATCAAGACGGCTTGCCCCCCGAGGCGATCCCCCCTGACACGGATGTGATTTTCACCACGCCCAGCCACCAATGCCCGACCAATGCGACCATGCCGATGGACCGCCGCCGAGCGCTCTTGGCCCGCGCCCGCGCGCTTGAGGCGCTGATCGTCGAGGATGACTATGAATTTGAGATGTCTTTCCTCAAGCCCGCCTCGCCCGCACTGAAATCGCTCGATGACGAGGGGCGAGTGATCTATGTCGGCAGCTTCTCCAAATCGCTTTTTCCAGGGCTGCGGCTGGGATATCTGGTGGGGTCTGAGCCATTTATCCGCGAGGCGCGCGCGCTGCGGGCATCGGTGCTGCGCCACCCGCCGGGGCATATCCAACGCACCGCCGCATATTTCCTGTCATTGGGCCATTACGACGCCCAGATCCGCCGCATGGGGCTGGCCTTGCACGAACGCCGCCGCATTATGGAAGGGGCGCTGGAACAGCATGGCCTGCGCGTCTCAGGGCGCGGAGCCTATGGCGGGTCATCCTTTTGGATGCGTGCACCCGAAAGCGTGGACAGTGCGCAATTGGCCGAAAACCTACGCGCCCGCGATGTGCTGTTCGAACCTGGCCATGCATTTTTCATAGGTGACGAGAAGGCCAAGAATTACTACCGATTGGCCTATTCCTCGATCCCTGCAGCACGGATCAACGAAGGGGTCGGCCTGATCGCGCAAGAAATCGACCGCCTGCGCTGATACGGCTCGATCGCCTCGTGACGCTTCTGTTGCACCGGATCAACCGCATCACCTTCAACCGCAGGCATCGGCGAGAATGATCGGAAGGCAGAGGAAAAGGTTCTTGCAAACCTCTGCTAGGCGGGAAATATTCCCAATTAGATCCTCACATCCGCCGAAGAGAAACATATCGCGCGCCAAGCGCTCGCCTTGCCGAAAGACCCAGCCCGCCCATGACGCATTCCCAGCCGCCGCTTGATCTGTCGCCCAAGGTCTCGGACGAGGTTCGCAAGACCACCTGCTACATGTGCGCCTGCCGATGCGGCATCGACGTGCATATGAAAAAGGGCAAGGTCGCCTACATCGAGGGCAACCGCGACCACCCGGTGAACCAAGGGGTGCTCTGCGCCAAAGGCTCGGCCGGGATCATGCAACACAACTCTCCCGCGCGGCTGCGCAACCCGATGAAGCGCGTGGGTCCGCGCGGTTCCGGCGAGTTTGAGAGCATCAGTTGGACCGAGGCGCTGCAAATTGCCACCGACTGGCTGGAGCCGCTGCGCCGCGAAGCGCCGGAAAAGCTCGCGTTCTTCACCGGGCGCGACCAATCGCAGAGCTTCACATCGCTTTGGGCGCAGGCTTTCGGCACGCCGAACTACGCGGCCCACGGCGGTTTCTGCTCGGTCAATATGGCCACCGCTGGCATCTACACGATGGGCGGCGCGTTCTGGGAGTTTGGTCAACCCGATTGGGACCATACCAAGCTGTTCATGCTGTTTGGCGTGGCCGAGGACCATGACAGCAATCCGATCAAGATGGGTCTGGGCAAGCTGAAGAAACGCGGCGCGCGGGTCATCGGGGTGAACCCGATCCGCACCGGGTATAACGCCATCGCCGATGATTGGGTCGGCATCACGCCCGGCACTGATGGGCTGTTCATTCTGTCGCTGATCCACTGCCTGATGAAGGCCGGACGCATAGATTTGGACTACCTCGCGCGCTACACCGACGCGCCAGTGCTGCTGAACAGCGACCCGAAATCGCCGGAGTATGGCCTGCAATTGCGCGATGAGGACGGCAAGGCGCTGGTGGTTGACCGCAAGACCGGCAAGCTGACCCCCTTCGATCAGCCCGGCGTGCGCCCCGACCTTGCCGCCACCTACCGCACAGCAGGCATCACGCACCGCCCGGTCTTTCACCAGATGGCCGAGCAATATCTGGGTGAAGAGTACACCCCCGAGGCCGTGGCCGACCGCTGTGGCATCCCCGCCCCGCGCATCCGCGCCATCGCCGCCGAACTGGCCCGCGTCGCCTTTGACGAAGCTTTCGAGCTTGAGCACGAATGGACCGACTTCCGGGGCGAGCATCACAAGACGATGACAGGCCGCCCGGTTTCTTTCCACGCCATGCGCGGCATCTCGGCCCATGCCAATGGGTTTCAGACCTGTCGCGCGCTGCATGTGTTGCAGATCATCCTTGGCACCGTCGAAGTGCCCGGCGGTTTCCGTTTCAAGCCGCCCTACCCCAAGCCCGCCACGGCGCATCCCAAACCGCATTGCAAGGCCACGCCCGGCGGGCCGCTCGACGGGCCGCATCTGGGTTTCGTGCATGGCCCCGACGATCTGGCGCTATGCGCCGATGGCAGCCCGGCGCGGATCGACAAGGCGTTCACATGGGAAAACCCGATGTCGGCCCATGGGCTGATGCATATGGTGATCTCCAACGCCCATGCAGGCGATCCCTATAAGATCGACACGCTGTTCATGTATATGGCGAATATGTCGTGGAACTCGTCGATGAACCCCGGCGGGGTGATGGGGATGCTGACCGATACCGATGACAACGGTGACTACGTCATCCCTCGGATCATCTACTCCGATGCCTATTCCTCGGAGATGGTGGCCTATGCGGACCTGATCCTGCCCGACACGACGTACCTTGAACGGCACGACTGCATCTCACTGCTCGACCGTCCAATCAGCGAGGCCGACGCCGCCGCCGATGCGATCCGTTGGCCCGTGGTGGAGCCCAACCGCGACGTGCGGGGATTTCAATCGGCGCTCTGCGATCTGGGGGCGCAGCTTGGCCTGCCGGGGTTCGTGAACGAGGATGGCAGCCAGAAATACAAAGACTACGCCGACTACATCACCAGCCACGAACGCCGTCCGGGCATTGGCCCGCTGGCCGGGTTCCGCGGTGAGGATGGCAAAGACGCGGGGCGCGGGGCGCCGAACCCCGAGCAGATCGACCGCTATATCGAAAACGGCGGTTTCTTCGTCAATCACATCCCCGAGGGCGCGAATTACTACAAGCCGTGGAACGCCGCCTACCAAGACTGGGCCGTCGGCATGGGCATCTACGACGCGCCGCAGCCCTATCTGTTTTCGCTCTACGTCGAGCCGCTGCGGCGCTTTCAGCTTGCCGCCGAAGGCCACGGCGACCGCCAGCCGCCTGAGCATCTGCGTGAACGGATCAAGCAGACCATGTCGCCGCTGCCGATCTGGTACGAAAGCGATCCAGAAGGCGCTGAGGGCTATGACGTCCACGCGCTGACCCAACGCCCGATGGCGATGTACCACTCTTGGGGCAGTCAGAACGCTTGGCTGCGGCAATTGCACGGGCACAATCCGCTCTACCTACCCACGGCGATCATGCGTGCCAAGGGGCTGCAAGACGGCGATTGGGCGCGCGTGACCTCGCCCCATGGGGGGATCACGGTGCCGGTGATGGAGATGGCGGCCCTGAACCCCAAAACGGTCTGGACATGGAACGCCATCGGCAAACGCAAAGGCGCATGGGCACTGGACCGCGACGCGCCGGAGGCGACCAAGGGCTTCTTGCTCAACCATCTGATCCACGAGTTGTTGCCGCCCAAGGGCGACGGTCTGCGGTGGTCGAACTCCGACCCGATCACCGGTCAGGCCGCGTGGTTCGACCTTAAAGTGCATATCGAAAAGACCGACGCCCCCGCCGAAGCACAGCCAGAAATCCCGGCGCAGCGCTCTCCCGTCCCGCCTGGGCCGCGCGACATCGCGTGGAAGGTGGGCAAATGACCGCTTCCCGCCCGCGCGCTGCGCAAATGACCCTTCAGGACCGCAAGCTATGACCACGCTCCCGCAACAGACCGACCGCAAACTCGGCCTTGTGATCGACCTTGATACCTGTGTCGGCTGCCATGCCTGCGTGATCTCCTGCAAAGGCTGGAACACCGAAAACTACGGCGCGCCGCTGTCGGACCAAGACGCCTATGGCGCGGACCCGTCGGGCACCTTTCTTAACCGCGTGCACAGCTATGAGGTTCAGCCCGAGGCCGGTGCCGCGCAACTCGTGCATTTCCCGAAATCCTGCCTGCATTGCGATGACGCGCCCTGCGTGACCGTCTGCCCCACGGGGGCGAGCTACAAGCGCGTCGAAGACGGGATCGTGCTGGTCAACGAAAGCGATTGCATCGGTTGCGGCCTCTGCGCATGGGCCTGTCCCTACGGCGCGCGTGAGATGGATCAGGCCGCGGGCGTGATGAAGAAATGCACCCTCTGCGTCGACCGTATCTATAACGAGAACTTGCCCGAAGAAGACCGCCAGCCCGCTTGCGTGCGCACCTGCCCGGCGGGCGCGCGGCACTTTGGTGATCTTGGTGATCCCGAAAGTGCTGTGAGCCAACTAGTGGCCGAGCGTGGCGGTGTGGACCTTATGCCCGAGCAAGGCACCAAACCTGTCAATAAATACCTGCCGCCCCGCCCGCGCGATCAGTTGCAAGGGCCGGAGGACAGTGGCGAGATTGACATATTGGCGCCTTTCCTTGCCCCGATCGACAGCGGCCCCAAAGGCTTCCTCGGCTGGCTTGACCGCACACTGGAGAAGCTCTGATGCATCCGGCACCTTCTGTTATCCTGTTCAGCAGCCTGTCGGGGCTCGGCTTTGGCCTGCTTGCATGGCTCGGCATCGGCCTCCCTGCCGTGACCGGCTGGGTGGCCTTCGTTTTCTTCGCGCTGGCTTACCTTTTGGCCGTGGGCGGGTTGATCGCATCGACATTCCACTTGGGCCATCCGGAACGCGCGCTCAAGGCCTTTACCCAGTGGCGCAGCAGTTGGCTCAGCCGGGAGGCTTGGGCCTCGGTCGCGGCCCTGCTGACCATGGCAGCCTATGGCGCGGGGCTGGTGTTCTACGACATGCGGCTTTGGCCGCTAGGGCTGCTAGGCGCGGCACTGTCATTGCTGACGGTTCTGACCACGGCGATGATCTATACCCAGATGAAGACTGTGCCACGCTGGCACAGCGTGATGACGCCACTGAACTTCTTGTCGCTCAGCATTGCAGGAGGCGCGGTGCTGGCCGGACAGGTGACGGCGGCGATGGTGCTTCTGGTGCTGGCGGGGGCGGTGCAGATCGCCACATGGTGGCGCGGGGATCGCGCACTTGCGGCCTCGGGCAGTGATATCGCCACAGCGACGCGGCTGGGGGACAAGGGCAGCGTCCGCGCCTTTGAACCGCCGCATACTGGCAGCAATTACCTGCTGCGAGAGTTCGTTTATCAAATCGGACGCAAACACGCGCTGAAGCTGCGGGTGATCGCGATTACGCTTATGGTGCTGCTGCCGCTTCTGCTGCTCTTGTCGCCCGTGTTCCACCACCTTGCCGCTGCCCTCGCGGTGCTCAGCCATGCGGCGGGGGTGCTGACCTCACGCTGGCTGTTCTTTGCGCAGGCGGAACATGTGGTCGGGATTTACTACGGCAAACGCTGAACGCAAAAGAGGGGGTGCCTCCACCCCCTCTCGCATTCTAATTCACAGCTTAAAAAGCAGTCTTAGTTCATCAAACCCGCGTGGCGCAGACCCGCATCGACCAGTTCTTTGGTCGGGTCCGTCAGTTCCGTGAGCGGCAGACGCACCTCGTCGGAACAGAGATCCAACCGCGACATGGCGTATTTCACGCCCACCAACCCCGGCTCGGTAAAGATCGCCTTGTGCAGCGGCATCAAACGGTCCTGAAGCTCCAGCGCCTTGGCGTAATCACCCTCAAGGCAGGCCGCCTGCATCTGAGCGGAAAGGCGCGGTGCGACATTGGCAGTGACCGAGATACAACCAACGCCGCCTTGAGCGTTGAACCCATGCGCAGTGGCGTCCTCGCCGGACAGCTGGCAGAAATCCGGGCCGCAGGTGATGCGCTGATCGCAGACGCGCGCCAGATCGCCGGTGGCGTCCTTGACGCCGACTATGCGCGGCAGTTGGGCCAGTTCGCCCATCGTCTCGGGCATCATATCGACGACGGAACGACCGGGGATGTTGTAGATGATGATCGGCAATTCGCAGCAATCATGCACGGCGGTGAAATGCGCCACCAGCCCGCGTTGCGTCGGCTTGTTGTAATAGGGCGTCACCACCAGCAGCGCATCCGCGCCGACCTTTTCGGCGTGGCGGGCAAGGCGGATGCTTTCGACCGTGTTGTTCGACCCGGCACCGGCGATGACCGGGATGCGGCCCGCGACGGCTTTGACCACCTCTTCGACGACGGTCTCATGCTCGGCATGGCTCAGCGTCGGAGATTCGCCCGTGGTGCCGACGGGGACAAGCCCGCTCGACCCTTCGCCGATGTGCCATTCGATAAGTTTCTTGAGCGTATCCAGATCCAGCGCGCCGTTGCGAAACGGCGTGACGAGGGCAGGCAGAGAGCCTTTGAACATGTGCACGCTCCTTAAGTGCTGGCCGGCGGAAAACCGGACTGGATGAAGGCTTTCGCGGGCGCTAATGTTTGATAAACGTCGCTCGAGCCATATGTTGCAAGGCTCTAGCCCCGGAGACGTAGGAAATGCAAGCGATGACGCGCCTGATGGCGATCCTCATAAGTATTTTTGTCCTGACCGTGCCTGCCGAAGCGCAGCGCCCGCGCCCTTTGGGCTGGGCGATGGATGCGATGCGCAGCGGCAATTGGGACGCGGCTGCGGCCTTGGCCGCCCGGGATGGGCAGGTCGCCGTTGACGTTATCGAATGGCACCGGCTCCGCGCCGGGCGGGGCAGCTATGCGGAGGCACGAGATTTTCTCGCCCGCAGGCCCGATTGGCCGGGCGAAGAGTACCTGCGCAAGCAAACCGAAGAGGCCGTGATCGAGCAATCCGGCAGCGACATACTGGCGTTCTTTTCGGCCATGGCTCCGCAGACCCCGCGCGGGGTGCTGGCCCATGCCAAGGCGCTAATCGACAGCGGCCAGCGCGGCGAGGCCGAGGCGAACCTCGTTTTGGCGTGGCGCACCATGCCGATGAACGCCACCAGTCAGGCGTTGTTTGTCGGGGCCCATGGCAGCCTTCTGGCCCCGCATCACGCGGCACGGCTGGAAGAGATGCTCTGGCAGCGCGAGCATTCCGAAGCGCGGCAGATGTTCGATCTGGTCCCAAGCGCCGACAAAGCACTGGCCGAGACCCGCATCGCCCTGCAAAAGCTGGAAAGCGATGTGAACGCCAAGATCGACGCGCTGCCCGCCTCCAAAGCTGACGCGCCGGGGTTGGCGCATGACCGCTTTGAATGGCGTATCCGCAAAGGGTTTGGCGATGATGCCAAAGCCCTGCTGCTACAGCGCTCTACCTCTGCCGCAGCCCTCGGTCAGCCGCCCAAATGGTCTAACCGTCGCCGTGCCATGGCGCGCGATGAAATGCGCAATGGCGACCCCAAAATCGCCTATCAGATCGCATCGCAGCATTTTCTAACCAGCGGGTCGGACTTTGCCGATCTCGAATGGCTTTCAGGCTATATTGCCTTACGTTTTCTGGATGACCCGACGACCGCTCTGGGCCACTTCCAAAAGCATGATGGCGCGGTGGAATCCCCCATCAGCCAAGGCCGCGCCGGATACTGGCAGGGCCGCGCGCTGGAGGCGATGGGCGATGCCGAAGGGGCCGCCCGGGCCTATGCCATGGGGGCAAAGTTCCAGACTTCGTTCTACGGATTGCTGGCCGCTGAGCGGGGCGGTATTCCTTTTGACGAAAGCCTGAAAGGCACTGCGCCTACGCAGGAATGGCGGACCTCACCGCTGGCCCGCGCGCCGTTGTTCGAAGCCGGGCTATTGTTGCAGGCCTCTGGCGAGCTTTCCACGGCGGAGCGTTTCTGGACCCACCTCGCAGAACAACTCGTGCCCGAAGACCTCGCCCTGTTGGGCCAAGCCGCCATCGACGTGGGCCAGCCACATATCGCCGTGATGATCGGCAAACGCGCGGCGCAGCGTGGGTTGGAAGTGCCCGCCCCCTATTATGCGCTCCACAGTCTGGTCGAGAAAGACCTGCCGATGGCCACCGAAATGACCCTCGCCATCGCGCGCCGCGAAAGCGAGTTTGATCCCAACGTGCAAAGCGGTGTCGGCGCGCGTGGGTTGATGCAGATCATGCCGGCCACGGCAAAAGACGTGGCGCGCGATCTGGGCATCTCTAGCCAGCACACGACAGATCGTCTGATCGCCGATCCTGATTACAACGCCCGCCTAGGCGCGACCTATCTGTCGCAGATGGCCGGGCTTTTCGACGGCAATGTCTCCATGATGTCGGCGGCCTATAACGCAGGCCCCAGCCGCCCGCGCCGCTGGATGTCGACCTATGGCGATCCACGCAAAGGCGAGATCGACATCGTCGACTGGATTGAGATGATCCCCTTCCGCGAGACGCAGAACTACGTCATGCGGGTGACGGAAAGCCTGCCCGTCTACCGCGCCCGTCTGGGCAAAGACCCGCTGCCGATCCCCTTTAGCGAAGAGTTAACCGGGTCGACGCTGAAGGCGTTCGCGCCATAGGGTGAACAGCCCCGCCGCCACGATCATGCCTGCACCCAGAACCACGCTGGGACGCAGCACTTCGTTAAAGACCGACAGGCCGATGATCACTGTAAAGATCAGCTGCGTATAGGCGAAGGGCTGCACGGCGCTCGCCTCGGCCACCTCATAACAGCGGATCAGCAGCCAGTGACCCGTGACCCCGGTGATGCAGAGCGTGCCCATCAACAGCCAGTTGCCCGGCGTCATCGGCTCCCAAAACCAGACGCCGACAGCGGTCATCACAGCCGCGCCGGTGACACCGGTCCAGAAAAAGCTGGTTGCCGTATTGTCACGCCGCGCGACATAGCGGGTCAACAGCCCGTAGACCGCGAACATTGCCGCCCCCGCAAGTGGGATCGCGGCGGCAGGGTCCACCACCCGAAGCCCGGGTTGCAGGATCACCAGCACCCCGATGAACCCCACACCAATCGCGGCCCAACGTCGCCAGCCAACCTTTTCACCCAAGATCGGGCCCGAGAGCGCCGCCACCAGCAGTGGATAACAGGTGAACACAGCATGGCTTTCCACCAGCCCAAGGATCGTGAACCCCAGCACCATCGTGCAAATCTGCGCCGACAACAGCACGCCGCGCAGGATTTGCACCGCAGGCTGGGTGGTCGCGGCGGCTTTGCGGATGCCACCCGCCTTGCGCAGCGCCAGCGCGATGACGAAAGCGGCAAAGAACCAATAGCGGATCATCACCACCATCAGCACATTGTAATTCTCAGCCAGATGGCGCGACAGGCCGTCTTGGACGGCAAAAACCATCGTCGTGGCGATCATCAGCATGATGCCGAGCGGGATGTTGTTAGACTGGCTCATACTGGCATCTGCGCGCGGGTCATGTGGCGCTTGCGGCCATAGCCGGGGAAGCGGGTCACCTCGAAACCACCCGCGCTGAGTGCACGGCGAACGAAGCCAGCAGCGGTATAGGTCGCGGCAGTGCCACCGGGCGCGGTGTGGCGCGCCACCTCGGCCATCAGGTTATCGCCCCATAATTCCGGGTTCTTGGCAGGGGAGAACCCGTCGAGGAACCAAGCATCGGCCCGCCCCTGCCAAACGGGAAGGGCTTGCCGCGCGTCCCCGATGATGATCTCGGCGCGCAGGCCGGGCAGCTCTAACATGCCACCCGTGCCATCCCACGCCGCCGTCAGCGCATCGCGCCGCCCGTCGAGCGCCGGAAAGGCCGCATGGGCCTGCGCCATATCCTCGGGCCGCATGGGGTAGGCTTCGAAACTGGTGAAATGCAGCGGCCCTTGGTGGCCCGCGCGCATCCATGCGTCCCACGCCAGCAGCAGGTTCAGCCCGGTGCCAAAGCCAAGCTCCGCAATGTGAAAACCGGGGCGAAAACGCTCTGGCAGGTCATTGCCCGCCAGAAAGACATAGGCCGTTTCCGCCGCGCCGTCTTCTAGACTGAAGTAGGGATCATCGAACTGGGTCGATACGGGCACTTGGCCCGCGCGCCACGTGATCTGGGCATTCTGGTCTGGCACGGTACGTCCTGTTAGAGGGGGAAGAAGTCGCGCAGACACTGCGCAAGCTGGCGGGGAATGGCAATGGTGGATGTAACCGTAAGAGGGGCCGGGATATTCGGCCTGTCGGTGGCTTGGGCCTGCGTCCGGCGCGGTGCGGCGGTGCGGGTGGTCGATCCGGCAGGTCCGGCAGCAGGCGCGTCGGGCGGGATCGTGGGCGCGCTGGCGCCGCATGTGCCGGAGAATTGGAACGCCAAGAAAGCCTTTCAGCTTGAAAGCCTGCTCAGCGCGGATGGTTTCTGGACCGAGGTGGAGGCCGTGGGCGGTCACGCCCCGGGTTATATCCGCAGCGGGCGGTTGCAGCCGGTGGCGGATGACGCGGCGCTCGCGCTGGCGCGGCAACGGCAAGACACGGCAGCCGAGCTATGGCAGGGCCGTGCCCGCTGGGAATTGATCCGCGCCGAGGATCGCGATTGGGCCCCGCACAGCCCCACCGGCTGGCTGATCCACGATACGCTGAGCGCCCTCGTCCACCCGCGCCAAGCCTGCGCGGCGCTGGTGGCGGCCTTGGCGGTGAGAGGCGTTGAGATTGTGGCCGAAGCCCCCGAGGCGGGCCAGACCCTCTGGGCCACCGGCGTCGCGGGGCTGGAGACGCTGAATGCGGGCCGCCCGCGTCTGGTTGGCGCAGGGATCAAGGGCCAAGCCGCGCTCTTGCAGCTCGACCAAGGCGGCGCGGCGCAGCTTTTTGCCGATGGGGTGCATGTGATCCCGCATTTGGACGGCACGGTGGCTGTCGGCGGCACGACTGAGAGAGAATATGACACCCCCAACAGCACCGATGCACAGCTTGACGTGGTGATCGCCAAGGCCCGCGCGGCGGTGCCCGCCTTGCAAGACGCGCCGGTGATCGAACGCTGGGCCGGGCTGCGCCCCCGCAGCCGCAGCCGCGCGCCGATGTTGGGCGCATGGCCCGGCAGGCCGGGGCAGTATATCGCCAATGGCGGGTTCAAAATCGGGTTCGGCATGGCCCCCAAAGTGGCAGAGGTGATGGCCGATCTTCTGCTCGAAGGGCGCGATGCCATCCCCGAGGGTTTTAGGGTCGAAGACAACCTCTAGGCCAAAGAAAAACCCCGGCCAGTGACCGGGGTTCAATACCGCTCCCAAAGGGTCGCGGCTTAACGCGCGTTGGGCAGGATCACGATCTCGACCCGGCGGTTCTGCGCTTTGCCTGCGGCACTCAGGTTGCTTGCCACCGGCTGGCTTTCGCCGCGACCGAATGTCTGCAAACGCTGCTGCGGCACGCCGTTGGACAGCAGAATGCTACCCACGGCTTGTGCACGACGCTCGGAAAGCTGCTGGTTGTAGGCCGCTTCACCATCGCTGTCGGTGTGGCCGACAACTTGCAGGGTGGAGTTCTGATAGATGTTCACGTTCTGCGCCAATGCGGCCAGATCGTCACGCAATGCGGGTGATACGCTGGTGCTGTCGGTCGCGAACAGGATATCCTGCGGCAGAGTCACGATCAGACGGTCGCCAGTGTTGGTGATAACCACACGGCTGTCCATCGCGGCGCGCAGCTCTGCCTCTTGTTTGTCGAGCGAGTAACCAACGCCCGCGCCCAAGGTGCCACCGATCAATGCGCCTTTGAGGGCACCTTTGCCGTCACCTTCAGAAATCGCGCCAGCAAGGGCCCCGACGCCCGCACCGATCAAAGCGCCATTCTTGGTCCGCTGGTTGGGATCGCCATTGCCGGGCTGCAGTGGCTGCGTACACGCACCCAGTGTCATCGCGCCGGCCAGTGCGGCGGCCAAAGTCATCTTCGAAGAAATCATGTCTACTGCCTTCATGTTTGCGGGCCCCGTTCGGGCGGGGCATCTTGACGTGAACGCAATATAGGCACTCAATGTTCCCGCGAACATTACATATAACCGTTATTCGGCAGAAACCCGCCCAGATGGGGGAGTTTGTGCTTCTGCCCGCGCGGATTCAAAGGCCAGCATCGCCCGTTTTACCGGCAACCCCCAGTGATAGCCGCCCAAGCCCCCGCTTTTGCGCAATGCGCGGTGGCAAGGGATTAACCAACTCACCGGGTTGCGTCCTACGGCGGTCCCTACAGCGCGCACGGCACGGGGGCTGCCGACGGTCTGCGCAATCTCGGAATAGGTGGTCACCTGCCCCGAGGGGATGCTCAACAGCGCCTCCCAGACCTTGATCTGAAATGGCGCACCGATGAGGTAAAGCGGTGCCTTGGCCTCGGGGTCTTTCTGCATCCCAAACGCGGTGTCGACCCATGGGCGCAGCCGGTCGGGTGCTTCGACGAAATCGGCCAGCGGCCACCGGCTGCAAAGGTCCTCCATCGCTGCGTCCTCTCCCACCTCCGACGATAGGGCCAAGCCGCAGATGCCTTTGTCGGTGCCCATCACCAGTGTCGGGCCGAAGGGGCTGTCAAACCACCCCCAATGGATTGTGAGCCCAGCGCCTTTGCGGGCGAACTCACCGGGGCTCATCGCCTCCCAGCGCAGGAACAGGTCATGCAACCGCCCGCTGCCTGATAGCCCCAGTTCATGTGCCGCCGCCAATGTGGTGAAGTGATCGCGCAGCATGACCTTGGCCTGATCCAGCATCAGATATTGCTGGTAGCGCTTGGGCGACACCCCCACCCAGCGCGAGAACAGCCGCTGGAAGTGCGCGGCGGACATGCCCATTTCCCCGGCGATCCAGTCCAGTTGCTTGGGATCTTCGGCCTCGTCGATCAGGGCGATGGCGCGGCGCATCACCTGATAGTGGTAACCCTGATCTTCGGGCGCGGGGGATATCTGTGCGATCTGTGTCATGCCCCTAGATTAGCCACGCCCCTGCCCCCGCGCGACCCGTTTCTTGCGCCAATGTATCGCAGCCCGCCCCCGCTTGCCCTGCCGCGTCATTCATCGCATACCCAGAGCCATGGCCCGCCAACTTGATTATCATACCATCCGCGAGATCTTCGCACGCTTCCAACAGGCAGAGCCTGAGCCCGAGGGCGAGTTGGAGCATGTGAACGTCTATACGCTGGTTGTGGCCGTGGCGCTGAGCGCGCAATCGACCGATGCGGGCGTCAACAAAGCCACGCGCGAGCTTTTCAAAATCGCCGACACCCCGCAGAAGATGCTGGATCTGGGGGTTGAGGGGCTAATTGAGCATATCAAGACCATCGGCCTCTACCGCCAGAAAGCCAAGAACGTCATCAAACTAAGCCAAATCCTTGTTGATGACTACGACGGCGAGGTGCCGAACTCTCGCGCGGCGCTGCAATCGCTGCCGGGGGTGGGGCGCAAAACGGCGAATGTTGTGCTCAACATGTGGTGGGGCCAGCCCGCGCAGGCGGTGGACACGCATATCTTCCGCGTTGGCAACCGCACCGGCATCGCGCCGGGCAAAACCGTCGACACAGTCGAGCGCGCTATCGAAGACAACATCCCCGCTGATTTCCAGCGCCATGCCCATCACTGGCTGATCCTGCATGGCCGCTATCATTGTAAGGCACGCAAACCGCTGTGCCGCACCTGTATCATCCGAGACCTGTGCCAATACGAGGACAAGACAGAATGACCCAATACGAAGTGGTTGGCATCGGCAACGCCGTCGTCGACGTGATCTCCCATGCCGATGACAATTTTCTTGCCGATAACGGCATCGAAAAAGGCATCATGCAGTTGATCGAACGCGACCGCGCCGAAGACCTCTATGCCACGATGCAAGACCGGGTGCAGACGCCGGGCGGCTCAGTCGCCAATACCGTCGCCGGCGCGGGCGCGCTGGGCCTCAAGACCGCCTTCATCGGCCGGGTGCGCGATGATGAGTTGGGCCAGTTCTATGCCAAGGCGATGACCGATATCGGCATCGATTTCGTGAATGCCCCCGTGGCCGAGGGGGAGAACCCCACCTCGCGCTGCATGATCTTTGTCACGCCGGATGGGGAGCGGTCACTGAACACCTATCTCGGCATCTCGACCGGGCTGACCTCGGCCGATGTGCCGCAGGCGGTGACGGAGAAAGCCAAGCTGATGTTCCTCGAAGGCTACCTTTTTGACCATGACGCCGGCAAAACCGCGTTCCGTGAGGCCGCGCGCGCGGCGACGGCGGGTGGCGGCATGGCGGGCATCGCCATCTCCGATCCCTTCTGCGTGGAGCGTCACCGCGACGACTTCCTCGCGCTGATCGAAAACGATCTGGGCTATGTGATCGGCAATGAAGCCGAGATTCGCGCCCTTTGGGAGACCGACGACACCGAAGCCGCACTGGCCAAAACCGCTGAGATTTGCCCGCTGGTGGTCTGCACCCGGTCGGGCGACGGGGTCACGCTGGTGCGGGGCGAGGAACGTGTCGACGTGCCGGTTGAAAAGGTCGTGCCGGTAGATGCCACGGGCGCGGGCGACCAATTCGCGGCGGGCTTCCTCTATGGTCTTGCCACGGGCCGCGATCTGGAGACCTGTGGCCGCATGGGCAATATCTGCGCGGGCGAAGTGATCCGCCACATCGGCCCTCGCCCGCAGACCGACATCATGGCCCTGTTCAAGGCCGAAGGGCTGGTTTGATGATTGAAAGCGGCTTTCACGATGTTCCCCCCGGCAAATTTGCGGTGGTGGTGACCCATTTGGAAATGGACGCCAAACCCAGCCTGCGGGAGGTGCCCCTGCCAGAGGGAGTCACCTTTCAAAAGGTCACACCGACACTCGACTGGTTTCGCGACATTTTCCGGCGCGTCGGGATGGATTGGCTCTGGTACGGGCGGCTCAAACTGGATGACGCGGCCCTCTCTGCGCTGCTGCAAGACCCGGCGCGAGACTTCTACACGCTGACCCGCGATGGCAAGGATGAGGCGCTGCTCGAGCTGAACTTCGCCGAAGATGGCAGCTGCGAGCTGGCCTATTTCGGGCTGACCTCGGCGCTGATCGGCAGCGGATCAGGGCGGTATCTGATGAACCAAGCGATCACGCTGGCATGGGAAAAACCAATCAACCGGCTGCACCTGCACACCTGCACCAACGACAGCCCGCAGGCGCTTGGCTTTTATATGCGCTCAGGCTTCACCCCCGTCAGCCGTCAAGTCGAGATCGACGATGATCCGCGCCTGACCGGCCTGCTGCCGCGCGATGCGGCGCCGCAAGTGCCACTTATCGAAGGGTAGGAACAGCGAAGGGTAAAACTACCGCCGGATCACCGAACCGGCGTGCACTCCGCCCCTTGGAAACAGGCGATCACCTTGTCGACCATAACAGGTTTCGGAGAGCCGAAAAGGTCGCCCCCACAGGGGTTGCTTTCCAGTGCATAGGCACCATCCGGTTTGCGTTCGAGAAAGGCCAGAACGTCCCCTTCCTCGGCAGAGCCGCACCACGGGCCGAAACACAGAACGTTGAGCATCAAGGGCTGGTCAAAGGGCACGTCAAAGCCCTCTTCCGACAGCGCCTTGCCGCTGATCTGTGCCCGGATCGGCGTCTCTTCGGGCGGGTTGATCCCGATGGTGCCGCCCTTCGGCAGGGCGCTCGCGTCAAAGGTCAGACGCCCCTGCACCACGACATAGCTTTCCTCGGCCTTGGCCGCGCGTTGATAGGTCGCCTCGACTGAGTGGGGCAAGCAACTGAGCGCAAGCGCAGGCAGTGGGGCCAAAGTGACGAGGGCGCAGGCGATGATCCGTGTCATAACTTCTCCTCAAACTCTTCAAGAACCGCCGCATAGACCGCACGTTTGAACGGCACGATATTTGCGACCAGTTGATCTGCGGGCATCCAACGCCATTCCGAGAATTCAGGCTCGGCCGTCTGGATATTAACCTGATCGTCCTGCCCTAGAAAACGCATGAGGAACCATTTCTGTTCCTGCCCCCGGTAGCGGCCCTTCCAGATGTTGGGCACCAGTTCATGGGGCAGTTCATAGGGCAGCCAGCGTGAGGTCTCGGCTTCGATCCGCACCAGATCGCGGGGAATGCCGGTCTCTTCCTCCAACTCGCGCAGGGCCGCATCGCGCGCGGCCTCGCCCTTGTCGACCCCGCCTTGGGGCATCTGCCAAGCGTCCTGATCCCGGTCGCGCCGCTGGCCGACAAAGACCTCGCCATCGGCATTCACCAGCATCACGCCGACGCAAGGGCGGTAGGGCAGTTTGGCAATCTCTTCGGGGGTCATGAGGGCAGGTCTCCTGAATGGCGTTCACGAGGGAGTTAGCACGACCACGGCGCGGCTCAAAGCGGTCACATTGCGGCTTTGACGTTTCGGCACCGGCATCGTTGACGCCGCGTTTCGCGTGACTTGCCCTGCCGTTTCCGATGGTGTCACAGTGACCCAGCCCACCCAGAAAGGTAAAGCCATGTCCGACTATCCCCACCTGCTTGCCCCGCTCGACCTTGGTTTTACCACGCTGAAGAACCGGTTGCTGATGGGCTCGATGCACACCGGGCTGGAAGAGACCGGCGATTGGAACCGCGTGGCGGAGTTCTATGCGGCACGGGCGCGGGGTGATGTGGGGCTGATGGTCACCGGTGGCATCGGCCCGAACCGCGAAGGTGCCGTGGCCCATGGCGCGGCGATGATGGTCAGCCAAAAGGACGTGGACAACCACAGCATCATCACCCAGCGGGTGCATGAAGCGGGCGGCAAGATCGCCATGCAGATCCTGCATGCGGGCCGCTATGCCTTTACCCCCGAATGCGTGGCCCCGAGCGCGATCAAATCCCCCATCTCCATGTTCGCGCCCAAGGAGCTCGACGAAGAAGGCATCGAGAAACAGATCAGTGACATCGCCGCCTGCGCCCTGCGCGCGCGGGAGGCGGGCTATGATGGGGTCGAGATCATGGGGTCAGAGGGGTATTTCCTGAACCAGTTCCTCGTCACCCATACCAACAAGCGCGAGGACCGCTGGGGCGGGTCTTATGAAAACCGCATGCGCCTGCCGCTGGAGGTGGTGCGCCGCGTGCGCGAAACGGTGGGCGAAGATTTTATCCTGATCTACCGGCTGTCGATGATCGACCTCATCCCCAACGGCTCAACCTTTGAGGAGGTCGTGCAACTGGCCCAAGAGGTCGAGAAGGCGGGCGCCAATATCATCAACACCGGCATCGGCTGGCACGAGGCGCGCATCCCCACCATCGCCACCTCTGTCCCCCGCGCGGCGTTCTCTTGGGTGACGAAAAAGCTGATGGGCAAGGTGGGCATCCCGCTCATTACCTCCAACCGGATCAACACACCCGAGGTCGCCGAAGAGGTGCTGGCGGAAGGTTGCGCCGATATGGTCTCCCTCGCCCGCCCGATGCTGGCAGATGCCGACTTCCTCGCCAAAGCCAAGGCAGGCAAGGCCGACCAGATCGCCCCTTGCATCGCCTGCAACCAAGCTTGCCTCGATCATACTTTCGGCGGCAAGATCTCCACCTGCCTTGTGAACCCACGCGCCTGCTATGAGACGGAGTTGCGGATTGAACCGGCAGCGGCGGCGAAATCTGTGGCCGTCGTGGGCGCTGGCCCTGCTGGCCTGTCCGCCGCAATCACGGCTGCCGAACGCGGCCATAAGGTCACCTTGATAGACCGCGCGAGCGAGATCGGCGGGCAACTCAACCTCGCCAAGCAAGTGGCGGGGAAAGAGGAGTTCTGGGGCTTGGTCGATTGGTATCGCACCATGCTCAAGGTCCATGACGTGACCGTACAGCTAGAGACCGAAGCCACCGCCGATGCGCTCAGCGGCTTTGACGAGGTGATCATCGCCACCGGCGTGGTGCCTCGCGATCCGCAAATTCCGGGGCAAGACGGCGGCAATGTCGTGAGCTACATTGATGTGCTGAACGGCACGGCAAAGGTCGGCCAGCGCGTCGCCGTGATCGGTGCGGGCGGGATCGGCTTTGACGTGTCGGAACATCTGGTGCACGATGGCGAGAGCAGCACGCTGAACCTGCCAGAATGGATGCGCGAATGGGGCGTCACCGATCCGGGCGAGCATCGCAGCGGGCTGGCCCCCGAAGGGCCACAGCCCCCCGCGCCTGCGCGGCAGATCACCATGCTGCAACGCAAGACCAGCAAACCCGGCAAAGGTTTGGGCAAGACGACAGGCTGGATCCACCGCGCCTCACTCACCATGCGCAACGTGCAGATGATCGCAGGTGTGAACTATGAGAAGATCGACGAAGCCGGCCTGCACATCTCCTTTGGCGAGACGCGGGAGAAGCCGACGCTGATCGAGGCCGACACCATCGTCCTCTGCGCCGGGCAACTCTCTGACCGGAGCCTTGCCGACACGCTGGAGGCCCGTGGCACCCCCTGTCACGTCATCGGAGGTGCGGATGTGGCCGCAGAACTCGACGCGAAACGCGCGATCAATCAAGGCACACGCCTGGCCTCTGCCCTCTAAGCCCTTGGTGCGCGCGCCCTTGCACCCGGCGCGCGCAACCCGCAAAATCACCGCAGCGTCTGCCAGCCCATAGGTGATTATGCCCCTCTGCGTCTTCGACATATATGATGACGGCACCACCTCGGTGCCCGAAGATAGCCATCTAACCGGGCCTGCGCGCTACCGTTGGTGGCATTACGACATGGCCGATCCGGCGCTGGAACCGTGGCTGGCCGAACATTTGCCGGAAATTCCGGCAGGCGCTCTGCTGCAACCGGAAACCCGACCGCGCTGTGACGAGTATGAGGAAGGTCTGATCCTCAATCTGCGCGGCATCAACCTGAACGAAGGGCAGCAGGCCGATCAGATGGTCTCAATCCGCATGTGGGTCACGGATGCGGTGGTGATCACGGTGCGGATGCGCCGGGTCTTTGCCATTGATGAGCTGCGCACGCTTGCCACCCAAAACAATGCCCCACGCCAGCCCTCTGCCTTTTTGGAGGCGCTGGTCTCCAGGCTGACCGCACGGGTCCAGACCGAGGTTGCCCGGCTGGCGGACCGCACGGCATTCTATGAGACCGATCTCGAAGACCTTAGCACCCCGCCGCCGAAAGACCTGCCAGTCACCCGCCGCAGCACGATCAAACTGGAGCGCTACCTCGCCCCGCAGCGTGCGGCGCTGGAGCGGCTCGCGCAGTTGGACCTGCCCTTGGTGCCGGATGTTGATTCGATGAAACTGCGCGAACTGGCCAACCGCACCGCCATCGTGGTGGAGGAGTTGGACGCCCTTCAAGAACGCATCGTTACCGTCCAAGACGAGCACGACAACCAAGTGGCGCAACGCCAAGCGCGGCATGGCTATGTGCTGTCCATCGCTGCTGCCGTTTTCCTGCCCTTGGGATTTCTGACCGGGCTCTTCGGCGTGAACGTGGGCGGGATGCCGGGCGTCGATGATCCGCGTGCCTTTGCGATCCTGTGCCTTGCCATGGTCGGCCTTGCCGCGATTATGCTGGCGGTTCTGAAATGGCTGCGCTGGCTCTGAACCCAGTGGAAACCGATTGTTCTGCCGTTTCCATGCCATGAACGATCCCCGCAAAGACCACGGGACTGTCTTGCCTCTGCCCCGATCCTGCCCGAATTGCAGCCCATAGCTGATCCCAACAAGTTTAATGCGAAGGGACAGGCAATGGACCGCCTTACGGAAATGGAAGCGTTTGCCACAGTTGTGGATCAGGGTGGTTTTACCGATGCTGCCAAGAAGATGGGGATCTCAAAATCCGCTGTTTCAAAGCATGTGTCATCGCTAGAGGCCCGCCTTGGCGCGCGGCTGCTCAACCGCACAACCCGCCGCGTCTCACCTACCGAGATTGGCCTTGCGTACTATGACCGCGCCCGCCGAGTGCTGAACGACGCAGGCGAAGCCGATGCGCTTGTCACCTCGATGCAATCCGCACCCTCGGGCCTGCTGCGGATTTCGGTGGCAACAGACTTTGGCGTGAATCATCTATCCCCCGCGCTGTCGGATTTCCTCTCGGATTTCCCTGACATCACAGTGAATATGGTGCTGAACAACCGCTATGTGGAACTGATCTCAGAAGGCTTCGACATGGCCGTGCGCATTGGGGAATTGGAAGACAGCACCCTGCGCGCGCGCAAGCTGACTGAGACCACCAAACGTATGATCGCCAGCCCGAAGTATTTCGAGCAATATGGCCGCCCGGAAAAGATCGACGATCTGAACAACCACAAGCTGCTGCATTACTCGAACCAATCCTCGGGCAATGTCTGGAAACTGACCGCGCCTTCGGGGGAAAAGCGGCAGGTCCGTACCGCAGGATGGCTGTCGGTCAATGACGGGCAAAGCCTGCTTAACGCCGCGATTTCGGGGCTGGGCATCGCCTATTTGCCGAGCTTTCTGTACTCTGAGGCGATGGAAAAAGGCTTGGTAGAAGACGCAATCCCCGAACTGCCGCTGGAGACCCAAGGCATCTATGCCGTCTATCCCCCGGGCCGGTTCACCCAGCCCAAGGTCCGCGCCTTTATCGACTTTCTGGTGCATGAGTTCGCCGAGAAGGGTCCGACGGACTGGTAAACGCTCAGGCCCGGAATCAAGCCGCAGGCGCCGGGCCATCTCCACAAGTCCACCTTTCCTATCCCCCAGCAGCACGCTATCTCTCCCGCCATGAGAAATATGCGCGAGACCTATGCCCAGCTTGTCGCCGAGGGCAAACTCAGGGCCGATCCGGCCCAAGAAACCGTGATGGCGGAGTTTGACCGCATCCGCGATGCTCTGGCCAACCCGCCGAAGAAGAGCTTTTTCCGCAAAGCCCCCGAACCGCCCAAGGGCCTGTACCTTTGGGGCGGCGTGGGGCGCGGTAAGTCGATGCTGATGGATATGTTTGTGGCGCATCTGCCCGACATCCCTGCACGGCGGGTGCATTTCCACGCCTTCATGCAAGAAATCCACAACGCTATGCATGAGGTCCGCAAGACCGGGGTGGATGACGCCATCGCGCCCGTTGCCCGCGACGTGGCCGAGAGCGTGCGCCTGCTTGCTTTCGACGAAATGCAGATCACCGACATCACCGACGCGATGATCGTGGGCCGGCTGTTTGAGGCACTCTTCGCCGCTGGGGTCGTGGTCGTCACGACCTCCAACCGCCTGCCCGACGATTTGTATAAAAACGGCATCAACCGCGAAGTCTTTGTGCCGTTTATCGAGTTGATCAAAGAGCGGATGGTGGTGCATGAATTGGTCAGCCCCACCGACTACCGCCAAGACCGGCTGGCGGGCTCGCAGGTCTATTTCACCCCAGTGAACGCGGAAAGCCGCGCCGCGATGGATGCGGTTTGGGACGATCTGGCAGGAACAAAGGGCGAGCCGCTGACGTTGCATGTCAAAGGCCGCGAGGTGGTGATTCCCGCTTTTCACAACGGCATGGCCCGCGCCGGTTTCCACGCGCTTTGCGGACAGCCGCTGGGGGCTGCGGATTACCTTGCGCTGGCGCAGAATGTGCGTGTGCTACTGCTAGACGATATCCCCAGCCTTGGCCGCTCAAACTTTAACGAAGCAAAGCGTTTCGTCACCCTGATTGATGCGCTCTACGAAGCGAAGGTCCGGTTGATCTGCTCTGCAGCAGCGGCCCCAGAAATGCTTTATACTGAAGGCGAAGGCACGTTCGAATTTGAACGCACCGCGTCACGTTTGCGCGAAATGCAAGGTGAGGATTGGGGGCGTTAACCGCCCACCAATCTTAAATCAGGAATCGCCGACCGACTGCATGTGCAGGTCGTTGCCCTGTAAGATGGGGTGATAAGGCCGTTCAACCTCATAAAGCCACCACAGGCCGCCCGCGATAATTGCGACACCTATGGCCATGAAGATAAATTGATATTTCCGTGCATCGTCCTGATCGTGACGCGCCGACTGAATAAAATTGCGCATGGGACACCTCGGTCAAATTCGAAAGGGGAGACTTCCTTTCACCAAGATACACCATATCTGCATCACACAGCAGCCGGGCCACCAAATATGGTTAATTAGACGCTTTCCCGCAACACGCTACCGGCAAGGTAGAGTGAGCCACAGATCAACACACGTGCATGGGGTTCGCGGGCGATAATCGCTTCCAACGCAGCGGTGACGCTTTCGGCTTCGGCCGTCTCAAACCCTACCTCTCGGGCCGCGTCCGCCGTCGCTTGGGCGGGCAGAGTTGCCGCTTCTCCGGGGATGGAAACAGCAGTAAGGCTCGCGGCCTCGGCAGCCAAGGGGCGCAGGTACCCGGCGATGTCTTTGGTGTTCAACATCCCACAGATCAGATGCGTAGGACGCTTGGGCATCTCTGCCAACGCAGCGGCCAAGGCCTGCCCCGCCGCGGGGTTGTGTCCGCCATCCAGCCAAAGCTCGCCCTCGGGCGCTTTGCCCGCCAGCGGCCCGTCAGACAAACGCTGCATCCGTGCGGGCCATTGTGCCTGAGTTACCGCAGCCTCACAAGCCTCTGGTCCGATGCCCAAGTGCCGTAGGGCAGCCAACGCGGCACCGGCGTTCAGGATCTGATGCGCACCCAGCAAATTAGGGCGCGGCAGATCAAGTAACCCGGTCTCATCTTGATAGACCATGCGCCCGGCTTCTGGGCCGACATGCCACTGTTGCCCATAGGCCAAAAGCGGTGCGCCAAGTTTCGCGGCGCGGCCTTCGATGACCTCAAGCGCGATCTCTTCCTGCGGGCCAACCACGCAGGGCACCAGCCGCTTGATGATCCCGGCCTTCTCGCCTGCGATCTCTGCCAATGTGTCGCCTAGATACTGCTGATGATCGACCGAAACGGGTGTGATTACCGTCAACACCGGATTAACGACATTGGTTGCATCCAGCCGCCCGCCAAGCCCGACTTCCAATAGCGTGTAATCGGCAGGCACCCGCGAAAAGGCGAGGATCGCGGCACAGGTTGTGATCTCGAAATAGGTGATCTCTTCGCCGTTGTTTGCGGCGTGACATTCATCCAGCACAGCAGCCAAATCAGGCTCTGAGATCAACTGCCCCGCCACCCGGATACGCTCGTGAAACCGCGCCAAATGCGGCGAGGTATAGGCATGAACTGTCTTGCCAGCTGCCTCTAACCCCGCGCGGATCATGGCTTGTGTCGACCCTTTGCCATTGGTTCCGGCAATATGGATAACCGGCGGCAGGTCGTTTTGGGGATTGCCCAACGCCTCAAGCAGCCGCCACATCCGGTCCAACGTCAGGTCGATGATTTTGGGGTGCAGCGCCATCATCCGTTCAAGGATGACGTCCGATGAAGGCGTGCTCATTTCTTTTTGGGCGTTTCGACGGGCAGATCGGCACTGGCTTGAACGGCGGCAGCGGCCTCGGCCACTTCGACCTCTTCAGGGGCGGGCAGATCGCCCCGCACCGCAGGCGTCAGCCCCATCAACATCCGCGTGATGGTAATTAACTCATCGCGCATTTCCGTCCGCTTGGTCACCCGGTCAAGCATCCCGTGGTCGAGCAGGTATTCGGCCCGCTGGAAACCCTCGGGCAGCTTTTCGCGGATCGTTTGTTCGATGACGCGCGGGCCAGCAAAACAGATCAACGCGTTCGGCTCCGCGATATGTACGTCGCCCAGCATCGCATAAGACGCGGTGACGCCGCCCGTGGTCGGATGTGTCAACACGACGATATAAGGCAGCCCGGCCTCTTTCAGCATCTGCACAGCAACCGTGGTGCGCGGCATCTGCATCAGGCTGAGGATACCTTCTTGCATCCGCGCGCCACCGGCGGCGGAGAACAGGACCAGCGGGCGTTTCAGCTTCACGGCCTCTTCGGCAGCGGCAATAATCGCATTCCCGACATACATGCCCATGGAACCGCCCATGAAGGAGAAATCCTGCGCACAGGCAACGATCGGCGTGCGGCCCATTTCACCTGTGACGACCAGCATGGCTTCATGCTCACCCGTCTGCTTTTGCGCGGCTTTCATCCGATCAGGATAGCGTTTCTGGTCTTTGAAATGCAGCGGGTCGGGTGTCGGCGCAGGCACCTTCACCTCGCTAAAGATACCACCGTCGAACAGCGCTTTGAACCGCGCACGCGGGCTGATGTGCATGTGGTGGCCGCAGTTGGTGCAGACGTTCAAATTGTCCGACAACTCGCGGTGAAACAGCATAGTGCCGCATTCATTACACTTGGTCCACAGATTGTCCGGCGTCTCGCGGCGCGAGAAGATCGAGTTGATTCGCGGGCGGACGTAGTTTGTGATCCAGTTCATTGGCAGGCCTCTGCTGTGGTTCCGTCCCAGATAATCCCCGCACCGGGAAATTGCAATCAGCGGCGTATTGCCAGTCGCGCCGCCAGCCATGAGACCAGCATAAGCGCAAAATCAACCGGCAACCATGTGCGGATCGCCGCTGCATCATCCATCGAAAAGGGCGTCAGGTACAACGCCAGCCCGGAAAGATCATCCGGCAAAGAGACAATCAAAATGGCTGAGACATTGTTCCAAAGATGCACGGCAATGGCAGGCCCAAGCGAGCCGGAACGCGCAGTGAGGTCTGCCATCAAAATCCCGAACACCCCAGCCCAAAGCGCCACCATCAGCGCATTCTCCCCCGCCTCGGCAGGCAGATAGTGACCAAGCGCAAACAGCGCCGAGGGCAGCACCATCCAGATCAACGGAGAGTTGAACCGTGCCGCCAGTTGCTGCTGCACATAGCCGCGAAAGACAATCTCTTCGGCGCTGACCTGCACCAGCACGGCAAGCAGCGACAGCGGTAAGAGCAGCAACCAACGGTTCAAGGGCAGGTTCGGCGTCAGTTCGCCGCCCATGTCCCACGGCGGCAGGATCAGCAGCACCGCCCCAAGGGCCAGCATGGCGAGGGACACCGAGCGAAAACTCGGCCAAAGCCGCCCTGGCACGCCCAACAGGCTGCTCGCATTGCGCTGGTGCACGATCCGCACCGTCACACCAACGGCCATCGCCATTGTACCGAAGCTGAACAGCAGCAGATACATCGCCTGCGGCGTGGCGCCCTTCAGCAAGTTGTCGTGCAGCGATGCCGCCGATGTTCCTGCGAAGGCATAGATCGTCTGGAAGTAAAACTCGTTCAGCGCGACATAGGCCACCACCGCCACGAACAACCCCAAAAAAAACCGCCAAAGCGCCGATGCCGGGCGCGCGGGCGCGACAAATTCCGCATGCGTGCTGTAATCGGGCCGCCAAGTCATGAGCGGCGCAGGTCAGATCGGGGGTGGTTGTTGCAGAGCATATGCCGGACCTTCACGCTTGCGGGCGGCTCCAACCGACCGCGCCAGAAGGTCAGAACCTATGCCCTAACACGCTGCAATACAACAGTTCCCCGGCCTCATATGCGCCAAAGCCTTGCAGCACCGCCCCTGCCCGACTATTCCATTCAAGACGTTTCAAGGAGCCCACCGATGTCCACCACCCCACGCTTCGACAAATCCCGGCTGCCCAGCCGCCACGTGACCGAAGGCCCGGCCCGCGCGCCGCACCGGTCCTATTACTACGCCATGGGCATGACCGAAGAAGAGATTCACCAGCCGCTGGTGGGCGTCGCCACCTGCTGGAACGAAGCAGCGCCCTGTAACATCGCGTTGAACCGTCAGGCGCAGGCCGTAAAGGTGGGTGTGCATTCCGAACAGGGCACGCCACGCGAATTTACCACGATCACCGTCACAGATGGCATTGCGATGGGCCATGAGGGCATGCGCTCCTCGTTGGCTTCGCGCGAAGCGATTGCCGACACGGTTGAGCTGACCATGCGCGGCCACTGCTATGACGCCATCGTGGGTCTCGCGGGCTGTGACAAATCCCTGCCGGGGATGATGATGGCGATGCTGCGGCTGAACGTGCCGTCGGTCTTCCTTTATGGCGGGTCGATCCTGCCGGGCAAAGCACCCGCCGGGGCCGATGTGCCCGAAGATTTCGCCACCCGTGATTTGACCGTGCAGGACATGTTCGAAGCCGTGGGCCGCTTCCAAAACGGCACCATGTCGCAGGCCGCATTGGATGTGCTTGAGCGCGTCGCTTGCCCCTCCGCTGGCGCTTGCGGGGGCCAGTTCACCGCCAACACAATGGCCTGCGTGTCAGAGGCCATCGGCCTTGCGCTGCCGAACTCTTCGGGCATGCCAGCGCCCTACGAGAGCCGCGACGCCTATGCCGAGGCATCAGGCGCGGCGGTGATGAACCTGATCGAGAAAAACATTCGCGCCCGCGACATCTGCACCCGCGAAGCCTTTGAGAACGCGGCGCGCATCGTCGCCTGCACCGGTGGCTCCACCAATGCTGGCCTGCACCTGCCCGCCATGGCCCATGAAGCCGGGATCGAATTCTACCTTGAAGACGTCTGCGAAATCTTCCGCGACACGCCTTACTTCGTCGATATGAAGCCGGGCGGCGCTTATGTGGCCAAGGATCTCTACGATGCGGGCGGAGTGCCGGTGGTCATGAAGGAATTGCGCAAAGCGGGTCTGCTGCACACCGACTGCCTGACCGCCACAGGCCGCTCCATCGGTGAGGAACTGGACCGCATCGACCGCGAAGCCGACGGCAAGGTGATCCACTCGGTCGCCAATCCGATCAGCAAGACCGGCGGTGTCGTGGGCCTGAAAGGCAACCTCGCCCCCGAAGGCGCCATCGTGAAAATCGCGGGCATGTCGGAAGAAGACATCGTTTTCACCGGCCCGGCGCTGGTGTTTGAATGCGAGCAAGACGCCTTTGAAGCCGTGCAAAACCGCGCCTATTCGGAAGGCGACGTCTTCGTCATCCGCAACGAAGGCCCCGCAGGCGGCCCCGGTATGCGTGAAATGCTGGCGACCACGGCAGCACTTTCGGGTCAGGGCATGGGCAAGAAGGTGGCTCTGATCACCGATGGCCGCTTCTCGGGTGCGACACGTGGTTTCTGCGTGGGCCACGTTGGCCCCGAAGCCGCGCACGGCGGGCCGATTGCCCTGCTGAAAAACGGCGACATGATCACCCTCAATGCCATCACCGGCAGCATCAGTGTTGATCTCAGCGATGATGAACTGGCCGAGCGTCGCAAAGATTGGGCTGGCCCCCGTGAGACGAACTACCAAAGCGGCGCGCTGTGGAAATATGCCAAGCTCGTTGGCCCCACTTACCTCGGTGCTGTGACACATCCGGGCGCTCAGGCCGAGACCCATGATTACATGGACCTCTAAAAGCCCATTCGCGGCGCTTGCGTTGCTTACCCTGTCCGCCTGCGAAGGCGGTCAGGGTTTTTCCCTTGGCGGCAGTACCGGGGCGGCAGAGGAACCTCTGCGCCAAACCATCCTTGCCGATGGGGCGGTGCAAGTCGTCCCGCCGCAGGGTTATTGCATCGACCGCAAAAGCCTTAAAAGCCGCTTTGCCCTGATGGCCCGCTGCGATGCGCTTGGCCTACCCGATGTTGTCACCGCCGCACCTCTGGGCATCCTGACCCTTGCGTTGATCGAAACCGAACCCGACGCGCCGCTGCCGACGCCGCAACAGGTGGCCAAAGCCGCCGGATTGACACAAGTCCAAGAGACCGGGAGCCCCGATGGGGCCACAATTTTCGTCGCCCAAGGGCCAGTGCCCGCCGAAGGCATGTCAGGCCGCCACTGGCGCGGCACGGCGCGGATCGGCGGCCATATCGCCAGCGTCACCCTTTATGGTGCGCCACAAAGCCGCGCAGTTTCGGAAGAAGGGCGCGAATTGGTGGCTGATCTTATCCAGCAAAGCCGAACCAAAAGCGAAGGCCTTGGGGCCGGGTCATGACCGGCCCGTTGTTTCCAAATCGGCAACACTGCCCGTCACTGGAAACAATCGGCAGGCTATTTAATTGAACGAAACCTTCGCCTTGCGTAGGCTGCTGGGAAATAAGGGGCGCAAGTCATGGTCAACTTTCGCAGCGGTTATCTAGAGGGCAGGTTTTACGCCCGCGCGCTGCAACGCTGGGCGCGCGCCGCGCGCAAAGCTGCCACCGTTGACCTTGCCACTCTACGCCGCCAGCGCAGCCGCGCCCGCTTGCTGCGCGCCCAGCTCGATCAGTTGATCCAACGCGCCGACGCACGGCTGGCCCTGCCCGCCATTGGCGCCACCGGATTCCCCAAACCGCATAACGCCGATTGGGCATGGCGGCCTGAGCTTTGGCGCGGGCCGTTGCCGACGCCCGGCATCTCGGCCGTTGAAACCAAATCGATGCTGGGCGCGGAAGTGACCCTTTTCCACGACTGTGCACAATCGGAACTGACCCTGCGCCAATTGCGCAATCTGCGCGAAGCTGACCTCGCCCCCTATGGCCTGCAACTCGACGTGTTCGAATTCGACGGATCTTTCCTATCGCTGGTGATTGACCTGCCAGATGATGCCGTCTCCGGATTAAAGCGCCGCCACCTGATCCGCATGGATGCGATCGTGCAGTTGGAGCATCCGCTTGAGATCTTTGCTCGGCTCAACATTCGCCACGGTCCAAATACCGAACAGATTGTTCGCGAACTGCCCGCTGACATGGAAAGCATCAGCATCGAGTTTGATCTCGCCTATACCAACCTCAACGAAAAACGGATCGAGGCGGCATGGATCGACCTGATTTTTGAGGGGCCGGACATGAACCAAGTCGTGCTGCGCGACCTCACCTTCTCCCGCCGCCCCCGCGCCCAAATCTAGGATTCCCGTGATGAGCCGATTTGACCTGACCAAAACCGTGCTGCGCCAAGGCGTCTGGCAGGGCGTGTTGACTGCCAAGGGCGGGACGGAGGCACCGCAGGTTAACGTGACACACCAAGGCTCTGAACTCGCTGGGGTCACGTTGACCGCTGCTGAGACGGCGGGCGAATGGCACCTCTCAATCCCCATCCCGGCTGAGGTGATCGCCGATGGGGTGCAAACGCTGCTTATCACCGAACAGACCAGCGGCATGTCGTTGGGGCATGTGACCCTGATCGCCGATGAGGCGCTTGGTGATGACATCCGCGCCGAGATGGACCTGCTGCGCGCCGAACTCGACATGCTGAAACGCGCATTTCGTCGCCATTGCCGCGAGACGGATTAACCCCCCTATCAAACCCGGCGAAAGGCTGCCCCATGCGCGCATTCCGCTCTTTGCTTTTGTCCTTCGCCATGGCCTTGCCCGCCTCAGCCGAGACACTGTGTACGCTGTTGATCGACGCCCCCACCGGCGCGACCCTGTTGGAAGAGGGCGACTGTGACCGACCCGTCACTCCGGCATCGACTTTCAAACTGCCACTGGCGGTGATCGGCTATGACACGGGGCTTCTGATCGACCCCGAAACCCCGGTTTTCAGCTACCGAACAGGCGATCCCGACTGGGGCGGTGCGCCGTGGCGGCAGGACACGTCTCCCACCGACTGGCTGCGCTATTCAGTGCTGTGGTACTCGCACCGGCTGACGCATGAATTGGGTGCTGACAGACTCGCGCACTATGCGCGGCGCTTTGGCTATGGCAACGCGGATTTCAGTGGCGATGCGGGCCAAGACAACGGATTAGACCGCGCTTGGATCGCCTCTTCGCTACAGGTTTCCCCACGCCAGCAAGCGGTCTTTCTACGCGCGCTGCTGCGCGACGCCCTGCCCGTATCTCCTGCTGCCATGCAAAAGGCCCGCGCGATTGTCGAACGGCGAGACGTGGGCGGATGGCAGATCAAGGGCAAAACCGGCGCGGCCTTCCCCCGGCGTGCGGACCGCAGCTTTGACTATGCCCGCGGTTGGGGGTGGTATCTGGGCTGGGCCGAAAAGGCGGATCGGCAGGTCGTCTTTGTCACCCTCACCCAAGCCACGCATCGCCAAGACGGGTCTCCGGGCAATCTGACCCGCGATGCGTTTCTCGACGAATGGCCACGCCAGCTTGACTAACAAAAAGCCCCGCTGCTGCCAGCGGGGCTTTTCGCGTTTCGGGAAAGACCCCGTTACTCGTTCGGACCCAAAGCCGACAGACCCTTCAGGATGTCGATGGCATAGGCCAACTGGTAATCCTCTTCGCGCAGTTCGGCCGCGATGCGGGCCTTTTCCCGATCATCTTCGATCTGTTTGATCTGATCGTCGGTCAGGCTGTCATTGTTCAACCGCCCGCGCAGATCAGCTTCCGAGCGCAGGGGACGTGCGGACAATGCCTCGTCTTCCTCGGTCTCCGGTGCTGCTGGGGGCTGGGCCACAACGATGTCAGGTGACACGCCAAGCGCTTGGATCGAACGTCCCGATGGCGTGTAATACCGCGCCGTGGTCAGGCGCATGGCCCCGTCCCCGCGCAATGGCATGACGGTCTGGACCGACCCTTTGCCAAAGCTCTTGGTGCCGATGACGATGGCGCGGCGGTGGTCCTGCAAGGCCCCCGCGACGATTTCCGAGGCAGAGGCAGAGCCACCGTTAATTAGCACAACGATCGGTTTACCCATGGCCAGATCACCGGGCGTGGCGTTCACGCGGTCACCATCCTCGATATCGCGGCCACGGGTGCTGACGATCTCCCCTTCTTCGAGGAAGGCATCCGAGACGGCAATCGCCTGATTAAGCAAACCGCCGGGGTTGTTGCGCATGTCGATTACGATGCCGTTGATATTCTCAATGCCCCCCGCATCTTCGATCTGCTCTTCCAGACCCTCTTTCATCTTGGGATAGGTCTGCTCATTAAATGTGGTCAGACGCAGCACGGCAGTTTGGCCCACGGTGCGGGCGCGCACGGCGGTCAGTTGGATCGTGTCGCGGACGATGGACACGTCAAAGGGCTCCGGCTCGCCTTCGCGCACCACGGTGATGATGATCTCAGACCCAACCGGCCCGCGCATCATCTCGACCGCGTCATCAAGGCCAAGGCCCAGCAGGCTTTCGCCATCAACGTGGGTAATGAAATCACCGGCCTCAATCCCTGCTTCGGCGGCAGGTGTTTCGTCGATGGGTGAGACGACTTTGACGAAACCTTCTTCTTGGGTGACCTCAATGCCCAGACCGCCAAATTCGCCGCGCGTCTGCTCGCGCATCTTCTCGGCGTCCTTGGGCGAGAGGTATGACGAATGCGGATCAAGCGAGGTCAACATGCCGTTAATCGCGGCTTCGATCAGGTCACCGGGTTCGACATCTTCGACATATTGCGCGCGGATGCGTTCGAAAATATCGCCAAAGAGGTCGAGCTGTTCATAGACGTTTGTCGTCTTCTCAGCCTCTTGCGCCAACAGCGGTCCGGCGATCTGAGTGGTTGCCACCACCCCCGCGACCGTGCCTGCAACGGCTGCCATCACGAATTTCTTCATCTGCTATCCATCCTTGTCGGTGCGGAACCAATCTGCCGGGTCCTGAGGTGTATTGTCTTGCCTGACTTCTATATAGAGCGTTTCTGTGCGGTCAGTGCCAGTGCCTTCACCATTTGGTGACATTTGGGAACTTGTGCCGCTTTCCGGCCCGCCCATCAACCCAATGGGTGTGCCACCGGCAATCACCTGCCCGGCTTGGCCGTAAACGATATCCAGCCCCGCCAGCACAAAGAGCGTGTCGACCTGCGGCTCAAGGATCACGACATTGCCCAGATCAAGCAGCGGCCCCACGTAACGGATCGTCGCCGCCGAGGGGCTGGTGACAATGGCGCGGGGGCGGGTAGCAAGGATCATGCCGGGCCGCGTCACCCCCGCCGAATCCGTCTCTCCGGCTTTGCGGATCACCAGCCCCAGCGCAGGCAAGGGCAGATCGCCCACCTGCCCGTCGAGGTTCACCGGCGCAGGCTCCACCGCGCCGGTCGTGATCTCGGACAGGCCGCTGGCGAAACCATCCAACGTCTCGGTCGAGGCGATGAGGATCGCGGTGCGCACCGGGTCTTCGGTAAAGCGCATCGGCAGATCAGTGCGGTTGGCCATGGCCTGATTAAGCGCGGTACGCGCGGCCTGAAGCTCGGTCAGCCCTTCTTGCAAACGCTGCGCCGCATCGGTTTGCAACGCGCGCAGGGTCTTGATGTCTTCGTAATCCTGCCGCAGCGCATCGGCGCGGGCGTTGAGCGCGGGCGTCAATTCAGCCAGCAACATGCCCGCGCGGGCGGTGCCCATCGGACCATCGGGGTGCAGCAGCACCACGGGCGAGGGATCACCACCGATGCTTTGCAAGACGCCCAAGAACTGCGCCACCTCGCCCTCGCGCGCCTGTAGCTTGCGGCTCAGCTGTGCCTCGTTGATCGCCGCCTGCCGCAGACCCGCGCGCATTGCCGCGAGCCCCGCCTCAAACGCTTGAATCGTTTCGGTCAGCGCCTGCACCCGGTCACGCGCCCCATCGGCTTGATCGAGCCGTGTCGACGCCGCCTCCAGCGCCGACGCCGCCGCGCGCGCCTCTGCTGCGGCCTCTTCGGCCTGCGCCTGTGCCATCAGGGGCAGACAGGCAAATAGGACAGCCGCGGCAAGATGTTTCATGAAAGCAGGCTTTTCCCGGTCATTTCTTCGGGCTGCGGCAGGCCCATCAGATCAAGCACCGTGGGCGCCAAATCGGCCAACCGCCCATCGCGCAGGGCGGCCCCTTCGGGCGCGCCCACCAGCATCACCGGCACCGGGTTAAGCGTATGCGCCGTATGCGCGCCGCCGGTCTCAGGATCGATCATCATCTCGCAATTGCCGTGATCCGCCGTGACGATCATCGCGCCGCCTGCGGCCTCCAGCGCCTTGAGCACCCGGCCGAGCCCCGCGTCCACCGCTTCGCAAGCCGCAATCGCCGCCTCCAGATCGCCGGTATGGCCGACCATATCGGGGTTGGCGTAATTCACCACGATGAGGTCATAACCCGCCTCGATCGCCTGCACGAATTGATCCGTCACCTTGCCCGACGACATCTCGGGCTGCATGTCATAGGTCGCCACATTGGGCGATTTGGGCATGTTGCGGTCTTCGCCCGTGGCCGGAGTCTCAACCCCGCCGTTAAGGAAGAAGGTCACATGGGGATATTTCTCAGTCTCGGCCAAACGGAACTGCCGCAGCCCCTGCTGCGCCACCCAGTCCCCCAGCGTGTTTTTGATGTCCGGCTTGGGATACATCGTGGTCATATAGGCGGCGTGATCTTTGGAATATTCCGCCATTCCCATCAGCGCCGCCCAATCGGGGCGCGGGCCGGTGTCATAGGCGTCGAACCCCGGATCGCCCAAGGCCGCCATGATTTCGCGCGCGCGGTCGGCGCGGAAGTTAAGGCAGAAGAGCCCGTCGCCCGTCGCCGCCCCCGCATAGCCGTCGATCACACTAGCGGCAAAGAACTCATCCGTCTCGCCCCGCCCGTAGGCGGCCTGCACCGCTGCGCGGGCATTGGGAAACGCCTGCCCTTCGCCGCGCAAAATTGCCGCCGAAGCCTTGCCCACCCGGTCCCAACGAGTGTCACGGTCCATCGCGAAATAGCGCCCGGTCACGGTGACGATCTTCACGGCCTCGGGCAGCGCCGCCTCCAGCGTCTCGAAATAGCCAAGGGCAGAGGACGGCGCCACGTCGCGCCCATCGGTCACCGCATGGATCACCACCGGCAGTCCCGCCGCATCCAGCGCGCGGGCGGCGGCGATCATATGGCTCAGATGCCCATGCACCCCCCCGTCCGAGACGACGCCCATCAGATGCGCGGTACCGCCGGTTTCCTTGAGTTTGGCGATGAAATCTTGCAGGCGCTCATTCTCGGCAAAGCTGCCCTCTTCGATGGCGAGATCAATCTGCCCCAGATCCATCGCAACCACCCGGCCCGCGCCGATATTGGTATGGCCGACCTCGGAATTGCCCATCTGCCCGCGCGGCAGGCCTACGTCGGGGCCATGGGTGATCAACTGCGCCTTCGGCCCCGCCTGCATGATCCGGTCGAAATTCGGCGTCTTGGCCAGCAAGGGCGCGTTGCCCTCCGGCACCTCGCTGAGGCCCCAACCGTCAAGGATACACAATACGACAGGTTTGGGGGCGCTCATCAGACTGCTTGCTCCGGCTTGGTGGCTGTTCAGCGCCTTTTACCCCTTGTGGGCTGGCACTTGAACCACTTTGTGCACAAGCCTCCCATTCCCGCGCAGAGGCCTTGCCCCGCGCGCCTGCTTTGGTCATAACGAGGGGCAACTTTCGCCTGAGCCGAGGACCAACTCCATGACCCTGCAAGCGCCCGAAACCCGCATCGTGAACACTTGGCGCGTGGCCTGCGACGGCAGCGAAGGCGCGCTTGGCCACCCGCGCGTCTGGCTGCAAATCCCCCAGGATCGCGGCTGGGTCGAATGCGGCTATTGCGACTGTAAATTCGTCCATGCGGATTTCGAAGGCAAAGTCTGAGCCTTTCCGGCCCCCTCTGAACATCTGAACCGACGGCACGAACCTGCCCGCGCGGCGCATTGGCGTCTGGCCGTGGGCCATGCTTCGTGGCAAAAGGGTCGCCAACCCAGCGGAGCATTCCTATGACATTCGGCAAAGGCCACCACCTGCATCTGATCGACGGCTCTGCCTTCATCTTTCGCGCCTATCACGCCCTGCCACCGCTGACGCGCAAATCCGACGGCATGCCCATTGGCGCGGTCGCCGGGTTCTGCAACATGCTGCACCGCTATGTTGAGGGCAACACCGGCCCCAATGCGCCCACGCATGTCGCCGTGATCTTCGACAAGGGCAGCCACACTTTCCGCAACGACTTGTACGACCAGTACAAGGCCAACCGCGAGGCCATGCCCGAAGACCTGCGCCCGCAAATCCCGCTGACCCGCACCGCGACCGAGGCGTTCAACATCGCCTGCAAAGAGCTTGAGGGCTATGAGGCCGATGACATCATCGCCACGCTGGCTGTGCAGGCCCGTGCCGCCGGGGGGCGCTGCACGATCATTAGCTCCGACAAAGATCTGATGCAGCTTGTGGGCGACGGGGTGGAAATGCTCGACGCTATGAAAAACAAAACCATCGACCGCGATGGGGTGTTTGAGAAGTTCGGTGTTTACCCTGACCGCGTGGTGGATGTGCAGGCGCTGGCGGGCGATTCGGTCGACAACGTGCCCGGCGCACCCGGCATCGGGATCAAGACAGCCGCGCTTTTGATCAACGAATACGGCGATCTGGATGCGCTGCTGGAACGCGCGGAAGAGATTAAACAGCCCAAACGCCGCCAGACCCTGATCGACCATGCCGAGCAAATTCGCCTGAGCCGCAGCCTCGTCCTGCTAGACGAAAACACCCCCCTCGACTTCACCATCGACGACCTCGAAGTGCGCGACCCCGATGCGGACCGCCTGCTCGGCTTCCTGTCCGAGATGGAGTTCCGCACCCTGTCGAAGCGTGTAGCCGAAGTGCTGGGCCGCGAAGCGCCCGCCATCCCCGACGCGCCAGCGCCCGACGTGGCGGACTCACCGCAGGTCGCGGATGTGCCCTTCGATCACAGCAAATATGAGCAGGTCAGCGACGCCGAAGCGCTGCGCGTCTGGCTCGACCGGATTTATGAGGTCGGCTATGTCGCGGTCGACACCGAAACCACCGGCCTGAACGAGATGACCGCCGAACTGGTCGGCGTGTCGCTGTCGGTTGAGGCCGGGCAGGCCTGCTACATCCCGCTGACCCACAAGGCCAGCCGCAGTGATGATCTGTTCGGCTCCGATGACCTCGCGCCCGGCCAGATGCCGATTGAGGAAGCGCTGCAACTGCTGACCCCGATGCTGGAGGATCCTGCGATCCTCAAGATCGGGCAGAATATGAAATACGATGGCAAGATCTTTGCCCAACTGGGCATCACTGTCGCGCCCATCGACGACACGATGCTGATGTCCTACGCGATGCACGCAGGCCTGCACGGGCATGGGATGGACACGCTTTCCGAACGTTACCTCGGCCACACGCCCTTGCCGATTAAACCGCTACTCGGCAGCGGCAAATCCGCCGTGACTTTCGACAAGGTGCCAATGGAAGACGCGGTGCCCTATGCCGCCGAGGATGCCGATGTCACCCTGCGCCTGTGGAAACTCTTCAAGCCGCAGCTGCACCGCGCCGAAGTCACCAAAGTCTATGAAACGCTTGAGCGCCCGCTGGTGCCAGTGCTGGCGCAGATGGAACGTTCGGGGATACTCGTCGATCGCGATACGCTCAGCCGCATGTCCAACGCTTTTGCCCAGAAAATGGCGGGGCTAGAGGCTGATATTCACGATCTGGCCGGAGAGACGTTCAACGTCGGCTCCCCCGCGCAGCTGGGTGAAATCTTGTTTGGCAAGATGGGGCTTGAGGGCGGCAAAAAGGGCAAGACTGGTAAATACTCCACCGGCGCGGATGTACTGGAGGATCTGGCCACCGAGCATGACCTCGCCCGCCGGGTGCTGGATTGGCGGCAACTGTCCAAGCTGAAATCGACCTATACCGACGCGCTGCAAGACCATGTGAACGCCGACACGGGGCGGGTACACACCTGCTATTCTATCGCCGGGGCGGCGACGGGGCGTTTGGCCTCGACCGATCCGAACCTGCAAAACATCCCGATCCGCTCCGAGGAAGGCCGCCGCATTCGCGAGGCTTTCGTCGCCCCCGAGGGCAAGGTGCTGGTGGCACTGGACTACAGCCAGATCGAGTTGCGCATTCTGGCGCATATCGCACAGATCGACGCGCTGAAGGAAGCCTTTGCCCGCGGTGACGACATCCACGCCATGACCGCGTCCGAGATGTTTGACGTGCCGATGGATCAGATGACCCCGGAAATTCGCCGCAACGCCAAGGCGATCAACTTCGGCGTGATCTACGGCATCTCCGGGTTCGGCCTTGCGCGCAACCTGCGCATTCCACGGGCCGAGGCGCAGGGCTTTATCGACCGCTATTTCGAACGTTTCCCCGGCATCCGCACCTATATGGACGACACCAAAGCCTTCGCCAAAGAGCATGGCTTTGTGCAGACGCTGTTCGGTCGCAAGATCAACACGCCCAACATCGGGGCCAAGGGGCCGCAAGCCGGTTTCGCCGCCCGCGCCGCGATCAACGCGCCGATCCAAGGCACCGCCGCCGACGTGATCCGCCGCGCCATGGTTCGGATGCCCGAGGCCATCGCCGATCTGCCCGCGACGATGCTGCTGCAGGTGCACGATGAACTGCTGTTCGAGGTCGAAAAGGGCGCCGAAGACGCGCTGATCGCCGCCGCGCGTGAAGTGATGGTGAACGCCAATGATCCGGTGGTCAAGCTGGATGTGAAGCTGATCGTCGATGCGGGCGTGGGTGCGAATTGGGCCGAGGCGCATTGATGGCTCATACAGACCTCCCCGAAGACCTCGCCCAAGCGCTGGAGGAGACCGGCGCGCAGGCCGGTTGGGACGGCTACAGCGATGAGTTGCGCGCCGATGCGCTGGCATGGATCGACGCGGCGCGGACCACGACGGCGCGGTCAAAGCGGGTGGATGACGTGGCGCGCTTTGCCGGCAAGGGGCTTCCGCCGACACCGTTTCAGTGAGAGAGAGGGCCATCGCCTGCCCGCGGGTCGGCGATCCCAACGCTCGTTCATGCCACTTTATAGTTCAGCCATGATGTGACTTAGCTAAGTTGCGCCAAACCTCGCCAAATCGCCTACCCGGTCGCACTTGAGGTGCGCCCATCATATAGCGGCACGCCTTTGGCGTGACGGGCGGGCAGGCGATGGCCCGGCGCCTGCGGCTTGATTCCGGACCGGATGGCATAGATCGTCGTCTGCGCATAGAATCTCGGACCTTTTGCCGCTATTCACACACCATGACTCCAATCCTCTACTCCTTCCGCCGCTGCCCCTATGCCATGCGCGCCCGCCTTGCCATTGCTGCCGCGCAAACGCCCGTTCACCTGCGCGAAGTCGTCCTGCGGGACAAACCGCACGCCTTCCTCGACGCCTCGCCCACCGCCACCGTGCCCTGCCTCGTGACGGACGAGGGCCCTATCGACGAAAGCCTCGACATCATGAAATGGGCGCTGGCCCAGAACGATCCCGAAGGCTGGTGCGACATGCCGCCCGAGGGGCACGATTGGATCGCCCGCGCCGACGGCCCGTTCAAAGACGCGCTGGACCGCACCAAATACACCACCCGCTATCCCAATGTGGACCCCGAAGAACAACGCGCCAAGGCCGCCGCCTTTCTCCAAGACCTCGACGCGCAACTGGACGATTGGATTTTCGACCGTCCCACGCTGGCAGATTACGCGATCCTGCCCTTCGTGCGGCAATTCGCCTTTATCGACCGCGACTGGTTCGACGCTCAGGATTGGCCGCATCTGCAAGGGTGGCTCGACCGGTTCCTCGCCTCGCTCCGGTTCGAAAGCGTGATGAGCAAATACCCCCAGTGGCAGCCCGACGATGCGCCGGTGTCATTCCCCTAAGGCGGCCACCCATTCAAGCGTCTGCTCTGTCGCAACATCCGGAATATACTCCCCGCTGACAAATCCGTCATAGCCCGCTCGCAGCGCGGCAAAAAGCCCGTCGAAATCGACTTCGCCACTGCCCGGCGCCCCGCGCTCTGGCGCATCACCTAGCTGCACATGGCGGATAAGGCGGCGGTATTCCTCAAACACCGCGACAGCATCGCCGTGGATCATCTGCGCGTGAAAACTGTCAAATTGCAGCGCCACATTCGGCGCATCCACCGCCACGAGCAGTTCTATCGCCTGCGCATAATCGTTCAGGAAATAGCCCGGCTTGGCCTGCGGGCAGAGCGGCTCAATCATCAGCGTGACCCCCGGCGGCGCCTCGGCGGCGGCATGACGTAGGTTCGCCACAAAAGTCTCTGTCGCCGCTGGCCCTTCGGCCTCTCCGGCCATGACATGCACCATCTTGGGCCGCAGCGCGTCGACATAGCGCCAGACGCGGCGCATATCATGGGCAAAGCGTGCCTCCCCGCCCGGAATGGCCGCGAAACCGGGCTGACCGCCGGTATAATTCGGCGGTGGGGCATTGATTAGGGCAAGGGTTAACCCGTTGCGCAGCAAGGCGCGCTGCGTCTCTTTCGCGGGCATGTCATAGGGAGACAACACTTCGACCGCGCCAAACCCCGCCTCTGCCGCCGCGTCGAACCGGTCCAGATAGGGCAGCTCTGACCAGAGCAGCGACAGATTAGCGGCGGGGGTTATCGGCATTCGGGTCTTTCGGTCAACTTACGGCAGGTCTTCCGATGGGATGATGCCAAAGAATTCTCCGCCGGACCAGACACCAAACCAACCGCCGCAGTGCACACCCAGATCGACCAAGCGGTAAAAGCTTTTGCGGTCAATCAGCGCCTCAAGGTTTCGGCGCACCAGCACATAGGGCGACGGCTCACCCGTTTCCTCATCGCGCACGACGCGGATCGGATGCTCCGGCCCCGCTTCGGCCACGTCGCCCAGATTGGTGATAAACCGCAACTGCTGCGCCTCGCCCGCGCCTTCGGCCTCAAAATCCACGGCGACAAAGGGCGCATCTTCGACCGTGATGCCCACCTTCTCGACCGGGGACTTGAGGAAATAGTCATCCCCCTCGCGCCAGAGAATCGAAGCGAACAATTTGACCAATTCGATCCGCCCAATTGGCGTGCCTTGGTAAAACCACGTCCCGTCGCGTTTGATTTGCATGTCCAGATCGCCGCAGAATTCCGGGTTCCACTTCTCAAGTGGCGGTGTTCCGCGCGTTTTTGCGGCCTTGGCGGCTTCGATCAGGCTGTCTGCACTGGGTGTCACGGTATTTTGTCCGCTCATTGGTTTTGCCATTCCCTTTGGTCGCGATACACTTACACCTGAAAGATATAACTCCGGGGAAAGAAATGTCATGGCCGAAGCGGATGATCTGATCGCGCAAATCGAAGCGCTGACCGAAAAACTGGGCGAGGCCAAGCAGTCGATCACCGGGCGGTTTGTCGGGCAAGAGCAGGTCGTGGACCTCGCCCTCACGGCTCTGCTCTGCGGTGGCCACGGGCTGCTGATCGGCCTGCCGGGCTTGGGCAAGACACGTCTGGTCGAGACCTTGAGCACCGTCATGGGCCTGCACGGCAACCGCGTGCAATTCACCCCCGATCTGATGCCCGCCGATATTCTGGGCTCCGAAGTGCTTGATACCGCGCCCGATGGCAGCCGCGCCTTTCGCTTTATCGAAGGGCCGATCTTTTGCCAGCTTCTGATGGCGGATGAGATCAACCGCGCCAGTCCGCGCACGCAATCCGCACTTTTGCAGGCGATGCAGGAAAAGACGGTGACTGTGGCGGGCCAAGACCGCGCATTGGGTCAGCCCTTCCACGTGCTCGCCACCCAAAACCCGATCGAACAGGAAGGCACCTACCCGCTGCCCGAAGCGCAGCTTGACCGGTTCCTCGTTCAGATCGACGTGGCCTACCCCGACCGCGCGACGGAGCGGGACATTCTGATCGCCACAACCGGCGTCGAAGATGGCGCGGTGCGCCCTGTCTTCTCTACCGAAGACTTGCTGGCCGCACAAAACCTGCTGCGCCGGATGCCCGTGGGCGACAGCGTGGTGGAGCTGATCCTTGACCTTGTCCGCGCCTTCCGCCCCCATGAACCCGAGGCCACCCAGCCCGTGCGCGAGAGTGTTGCTTGGGGCCCCGGCCCCCGTGCCGCGCAGGCGCTGATGTTGACGGTCCGCGCCCGTGCGCTGCTGGATGGGCGGCTTGCCCCCTCTGCCGAAGACGTGCTGGCCATGGCCCGCCCGGCCCTAAGCCACCGGATGGCGCTGAACTTTGCCGCTCGCGCACGCGGCGAAAGCCTGCAAGGGCTGATCGACGCCACCGCCGGTCAATTGATCGGGAAAAAGGCCGCCGCGTGACCCATTCC
The DNA here is from genome assembly GCF_965641895.1 of Sulfitobacter sp. SH24. Lineage (NCBI taxonomy): Bacteria > Pseudomonadati > Pseudomonadota > Alphaproteobacteria > Rhodobacterales > Roseobacteraceae > Sulfitobacter > Sulfitobacter sp. SH24. Next base: position 201,858 of record NZ_OZ282575.1, on the reverse strand, counting down.
CCCCTGTCCCTTAGGGCCGACGCCGAGGGCGAGGCGGCCCGGCTTCCCGCCCTTCTGGCGCGGGCCGAGCATCTGGCCGGTGCCGTGTTGCCCGGTGCCCACGGCCGCCGCCGATCCGGGTCTGGGGATGATTTTTGGCAATACCGTCCGGCGCAGATGGGCGACAGCCGCCGCATGATCGATCACCGCCGCTCTGCCCGGGGCGATCATGAGTTCGTGCGCGAGCGGGAATGGCAGATCGCCCAGTCGGTGATGCTCTGGGTCGATCAGGGGGCGTCGATGCGCTTTGCCTCTGACAAAGGGCTGCCCGATAAGGCGGATCGCGCACGGTTGCTGGGGTTGGCGCTGTCGATCCTGCTGCTGCGCGGGGGCGAGCGTGTGGGCCTTACCGGGACTGCCCTGCCGCCCCGGCGCGGCAACCCGCAGATCCTGCGTCTGGCCGAATTGCTCTGCCGCGAGGATGATCGCGAGTATGCCCCGCCCGAACATCGCGGCATGATCCCCCATGCGCGGGCGATCTTTATTTCGGATTTCATGGGCGATCTCGACCCCGTCCGTACCGCGCTGACCAAGGCCGCAGATCGTGGCGTGCGCGGTGTGCTGTATCATCTGCTCGACCCGGCCGAAGAGGCCTTCCCCTTCGCGGGCCGTACCATCTTTGAGAGCGTCAGCGGCACGCTGCGCCATGAGACGCTCAAGGCGAACGACCTGCGCGACCGCTATCTCGACCGGCTGGCAGCGCGCAAAGACGCGTTGCAGCAACTCTGCGCTCTCACCGGTTGGCGCTATGGGTTGCACCACACGGATGCCTCGGCGCAATCGGCGCTGCTGTGGCTCTTTGGCGCGCTGGACGCGCGACAAGGGAGTGCTGCATGAGCGTTTTCGGCGGCATCGGTTTCACCGCGCCTTGGCTGCTGCTGGCCCTGCTGGCGCTGCCGATCCTGTGGCTGATCCTGCGTGCCGTGCCCCCGGCACCCATCCGCCGCCGTTTTCCCGGTGTGGCGCTGCTCCTGGGTCTGGCGGATGACGAAAGCACGACGGACCGCACGCCGTGGTGGCTGCTGCTACTGCGGATGCTGGCCGTGGCTGCGATCATTGTTGGCCTCGCCGGGCCGGTGCTGAACCCGCAGGCCGAGACGGAACAGGGCAGTGGCCCAATTTTGATGGTGCTCGATGGCTCTTGGGCCGGGGCCAGCGGCTGGGATCGCCAGTTGGCCGCCGTAGACGCGCAACTGACCCGCGCCGGGCGGGCCGAGCGGACGGTGGGCATCCTGACACTGACCGACCCGCAGGTGCCGACTTTCCAATCAGCAGATGCGTGGCGCAGCCGCCTTGCCGGGCTTTCCCCCGCGCCATGGCAGCCGTCCCCGACAGAAATCACCCGTGCGACCGAAATCATAGCAGAGCTGCCTGCCTTCGACGCGATGTGGTTCAGCGATGGCTTGGACTATCCGGGCCGCGATGACCTGCTCGCCGCGCTGCAATCCAAAGGCGCGGTGGAGGTGCATCAATCGGCGAGCAATGTCATCGGCATCGCCCCCGCCGTCTACCAAGATGGCGCAATCGACCTGACCCTACGCCGCGCCATTCCCGGCCCGGAGCGCGAGGCCGTGGTGCAGGCCCATGGTCGCGACCCCGCAGGCAATGCCCGCGTGCTGGCCACCGCCAATGCCAGTTTCGAGGCGGGCGCGACCGAGGCCACCACCTCCCTGTCGCTGCCCGCCGAGATGCGCGCGCGACTGACCTCCTTCGACATCGCAGGACAGCGCTCTGCCGGGGCGCGTACCTTGGTCGATGACGGGCTGCGCCGCCGTGAGGTCGCGCTGATCAGCGGGCGCGGGGCGCAGGAGGGGCTGCAACTGCTCTCGCCGCTGCATTACATTGAACAGGCGCTGGCCCCGAATGCAGACCTGATCGACGGCACCCTGACCGACGTGCTGCCCGCCAATCCCGATGTGATCGTGCTGGCCGATGTGGCCACCCTCAGCCCCGCCGAGGCAGAGCCGCTGCAAGAGTGGATAGACGCGGGTGGCATGCTCATTCGCTTCGCCGGACCGCGCATTGCGGCGAGTGACGTGAGCCGCATCGACGAAGACCCGCTGATGCCCGTGCGCCTGCGCGCCGGAGGGCGCAGCGTGGGCGGTGCGATGTCTTGGGGGGAGCCTAAAGCGCTGGCCCCGTTCCGCAACGGTTCTCCCTTCTTCGGCCTGCCGGTGCCAGATGACGTGACCGTTTCCGCGCAGGTCGTGGCGCAACCGGACCCGACACTGGCCGACCGGGTGATTGCGTCGCTGAGTGACGGCACGCCGCTGGTCACGCGCAAGGCCGTCGGTCAGGGGCAGATCGTACTTTTCCACGTCACCGCCACGGCGGAATGGTCGACCCTGCCGCTGTCGGGTCTTTTCGTGCAGATGATGGAGCGGCTGGCCGTGTCGTCAGGCGCCAGCACGCCCGAGGCCGACAGCCTTGACGGCACCTCATGGACCCCACTGCGGGTGATGGACGGTTTCGGCACCCTGTCGGATGCAGGGAATCTACCCGGTGTCGCGGGGCCAGAGCTGATCTCGGCCCCCGCTGGCCCGGCCCTACCCCCCGGCATCTACGGCTCAGAAGACCGACGGCTGGCGCGCAATGTGCTGACTGCTGAGACCACGCTCACCCCCGCCACATGGCCCTCGGATGTGCCGCTGCGTGGTCTTGCGCTGCCGCCGGAACAACTGCTGGCCGGAGCGCTTCTGAGCCTCGCGATCCTGTTGCTGGTCGCCGATGTGCTGGCCTCCCTCGCCCTTTCGGGCCTGTTGCTGCGGCGCTCGACCGGGACCTTGGCGCTGGTCTTGGGGCTGGGCTTGCCACAGATGGGGGACGCGCAGGAAACCGATCCTGAAAGCTTTGCAATCCGCTCGGCCTCCGAGGTCACACTGGCTCATGTGTTGACCGGCAACCCGGATGTTGACGAAGTCGCGCGCGCCGGGCTGACCGGCCTGTCAGATACACTTTACTTCCGCACCACGGTCGAACCTGCCCTGCCCACCGGCGTTAATCTTGAGCAAGACGAACTGGCGTTTTTCCCGATCCTCTATTGGCCTGTCACCCCTGAGCAGCCGCAACCTTCGACCGAGGCTTATGGTAAGCTGAATGACTATCTCCGCTCGGGCGGGTTGATCCTGTTTGATACCCGCGATGCCGATATCGCGAGCTATGGTGCCGCCAGCCCGAACGGGCGCAAGCTGCAGGAATTGGCAGCCCCGCTCGACATCCCACCGCTTGAGCCGCTGCCCGGCGACCATGTGCTGACCCGCACCTTCTATCTGCTGCAGGACTACCCGGGTCGCTACACCAGCCGCGATGTCTGGGTGGAGGCCGCGCCGCCCGATGCCGAACGGATCGAAGGCATGCCGTTCCGCAACCTCAATGACGGGGTGACGCCGGTGGTGATCGGGGGCAACGACTGGGCCGCCGCTTGGGCCGTGCGCCGCGATGGGGCGCCGCTGCTGCCCATCGGGCGCGGCTATGCCGGAGAGCGGCAGCGCGAGTTGGCTTACCGCTTTGGCGTGAACCTTGTGATGCATGTGCTGACGGGCAACTACAAATCCGATCAGGTCCATGTGCCTGCGCTACTCGATAGGTTGGGCCAATGACCGGAACCGTGCTTTTCGACCCGCTGATCCCGGTGCCACTGCTGATTGGGCTGGGGGTGCTGGCCGCCTTTGGCATTCTGCTGGCGCTTTGGCGTGGGCTGTCAGGCTGGGCGCTGCGCGGATTGGCGGCAGCGGTGGTTTTGGCGGCGCTCGCTGGCCCCTCCTACCAGACCGAAGACCGCGCGCCGCTGAGCGACATCGTCCTGCTGCTCGAAGACGAAAGCGCCAGCCAGCGGCTGGCCGACCGCGCCGATCAGACCGATGCCGCCGCTGAGGCGATGGCCGCCCGCATCACTGCACGCCCCAACACTGAACTGCGCCGGATCACCGTGCCCGACGGGGCCGAGGATGCCGGCACCCGGCTGATGACCACCTTGGCTGATGCACTGGCAGAAGAGCCACGTTCGCGGATCGCGGGCATTTTGGCCGTCAGCGATGGCCGGGTGCATGACGCGGACCTGCCGCTTGACCTGCCCGCGCCGCTGCACCTGCTGCAAACCGGTCGGACCGCGGATTGGGACCGCCGCCTGACCGTACGCAATGCCCCTGCCTTTGCCATCATCGGCGAGCCTGTAACCCTGACCCTGCGCATCGACGATCTGGGCGCCGCGCCTGAGGACGGGGGGCTGACCCGGCTTGATATCTCTGTCGATGGGCAAGACCCGCAAAGCTTTGACGTTCCCATTGGCCAAGACCTCGAACTGCCCGTTGCCCTGCCCCACGGGGGGCGCAATGTGATCCGTTTCTCCCTGCCCGAGGCCGATGGAGAACTGACCGACCGCAACAACGCCGCGCTGATCCAGATGAACGGTGTGCGCGACAGGCTGCGCGTGCTGCTGGTCTCGGGCGAGCCGCATCCCGGGGGGCGCACATGGCGCAACCTGCTGAAGTCCGACAGCGCGGTCGATCTGGTGCATTTCACGATTCTGCGCCCGCCCGACAAACAGGATGGCGTGCCGGTGAACGAGTTGTCGCTGATCGCCTTTCCGACGCGCGAATTGTTCATGGACAAGATCGACGACTTTGACCTCATCATCTTTGACCGCTATCAGCGGCGTGGCATCCTACCTGCGCTCTACCTCGACAACGTGGCGCAATATGTGCGCAAGGGCGGCGCGGTGCTGGTTGCTGCGGGGCCGGATTTCGCCAGTGCCGATAGCCTCTACCGGTCGCCGCTTGGCACGGTGCTGCCCGCCACCCCCACCGCGCGGGTGCTGGAGGAAGCCTTCCCCCCCGTCGTGACCGACATCGGTCAGCGCCACCCCGTGACAGCCGAACTGCCGGGCAAAGGCGACTGGGGCCGCTGGCTGCGCCAGATCGACGTGACGGCTGAGCGCGGCGATGTGGTGATGAGCGGCGCAGACGACCGCCCGTTGCTGGTGCTTGACCGCGTCGACGAAGGCCGCGTGGCGCTGCTGGCCTCAGATCACGCTTGGCTATGGAACCGTGGCTATGAGGGCGGCGGCCCGCAGTTGGAACTACTGCGCCGTCTGGCCCATTGGATGATGAAAGAGCCTGAGCTTGAGGAAGAGGCGTTAACCGCCACCGCCCAAGGCCGCACCATGCGCATCACCCGGCGCACCTTGGATGAAACCGTGCCCCCCGTCACCATCACCGCCCCCGATGGCAGCACCACCGAAGTGCCCCTCTCCCCCGCTGGTCCGGGCCGTTTTGAGGCTGAAATCATAGGCGAAGAGATGGGCCTCTACCGATTGGAAAACGGGGAGGAGGTGACTGTCATCGGCCTCGGCCCTGCCGCCCCGCGCGAGTTTATTGAGACGATTGCCAGTGATGAAGCCCTGCGCCCAGCCATCGACACCCTGCGTGGTGGCGTGGCGCGGGTGGAGGATGGGCTCCCCCGTCTGCGCGACGTGCGCCTTGGCCGTCCGGCTGCCGGACGCGGTTGGCTGGGGCTGACCCCCCGTGGTGCTTATGAGACCCGCGATGTGCGGCAAACGCCGCTGTTGCCGGGGTGGTTGGTGCTGTTGCTTTCGGCCCTGTTCATCATTGCCGCTTGGCTGCGCGAAGGCCGCCGTTAAAGCGCGCGAAGCAGCAGCCCGCCCGCAAGCGTGACGACGATAAGCCCTGCCGTTAGCTCTGCCACCGCCGCGGCCTGCGCCAAGCGCGGCGATCCGGCGAGCCCACCAAGCACCCCCGCCCGCAACCCCGTAGCGGCAAGCCCGGTGGCGATGGTGATCAATCCGGTGCCAAGGGCCATGGCAAAGGCCCCCAAGATGCCGACCCCGCCGATCCCCATATGCCAAGTGATCACCAGCACGAAAAGCGCCCCGGTGCAGGGGCGGATGGCGATCCCGGCGATCAAAAGCAGCGCATCGCGCAGGCTGCCTGCCTGCTGGACCTGGGCCAAGCTTGGCCCATGGGCATGGCCGCAATGGCCGCAGACCGCTTCGCTATGCGCCGCCTTCTCCTGCCGCGCATGGCGCAACCCGCGCCAGATCAGCCAAAGCCCGATCAGGGCAATCGCGGCATAGCTCGCCGGGGCCATGATGTCTTCGGTCACGCCTACCAGCGCCTCACGCCCAAGTCCCAAAAGCAGAATCCCCGCATAGACCAAGACCACTGCCGTCACCGCTTGACCCAGCGAGGCGGCCAGAGCGATCAGCGATAGCCGCAGCATGGGCACAGAGCGCGCCAGCCCATAGCCACCAATCACGATCTTGCCATGCCCCGGCCCTGCCGCATGCACCACGCCGTAGGCAAAAGACGCCAGCAGCACCGTCCAGAACGCCGCCGTATCGCCGCCCCGCGTGGCGCGCAGCCCGCTGGCGATGCTGTTTTGAAACCCGCGCTGCTGCCCCGCGGCCCAATGGGCAAGGGCGTTGAACCCGCCCGACCACCACAGCGCCGCCAGCGCCAAAAGGGTCGCCAATGCCGCCAGTGCTATGATGCGTCGCATGTGATCACCACTTCATTGGCCAAGGCTTCGCCGATCTCCGGCAGGCCCACATCGCTTGGATCGGTATTGGCGTCCAGCGCGCTCAGATCCTGCTGAAGGGCGCGCAGATCGGCATTCATATCCGGCATCTTGACCCGCGCGCGGCAGGTGTCACTGCCTTGGATGGTCACTTTCTGGGTCACCTCATAGGCGGTGTAATAGGTCGGATCATAGGGTTTGATGACCAGCCCATCCGCCGCCGGCGCCGGGTCTTCGACCGCGCGCAGATGGCTGGTGATGATCCGACCGTCGGCAAAGCGGGTTTCCACGTCTTGCGGACCCGAGAGCGCGACCTCTTCGCCCCCCTCCAGCAAGACCGTATCGCCGTTGAACCCTTCGATCCACTGCATGTCGAACCCGTTGAGAGAGGCGACTTCCGCCTGCGTCAACACGCCGTCGTAATCGGGGTCAAGGCCGCGATCCTCGGTCACCAAGAGAGAGTAGAATTCGTCATAGGCCCATGTGATCCGCAGATGGGTCAACCGCCCCTCGGCATCGACAATCACCTCAAGCCCCGTATCGACAAAGATATGCGGATGCGCGCCAAGCGGTGTGGCGCAGGCAAGAAGGGCGGCGGTAACAAGCGGGTATTTCATGGCGCTAGGTCTACCCCCCTTCGCCATGCGCGGCAATTGCCCGGCGGGTGGCATATGGCGGGATCGCGCGCATTGCCCCCCGCCCCCAGATCAGGTCGACGGATAGGGCCGGACAAAGACCGGACGCTCGGGGGTCGAGGCATCGGGCTGATAGGCATAGCCGCCGCTGTCGAAATCCTGAAGCCCCTCGGGATCATTCACCCGGTGCTGCACGATATACCGCGCCATGGCGCCGCGCGCCTTCTTGGCAAAGAAGCTGACGATCTTCGGCCCCTTACCGTCGCCCTTGTCTTCCATAAACTGCGGGGTGATCACCCGCAGTTTTAGCGCCTTGAGATCCACCGCGCCAAAGTATTCCTGACTGGCGCAGTTCACCAGAACATCGCTGCCGGTCGCCTCGGCCTGTGCGTTCAGCGCCTTTGACAAGCTGTCGCGCCAATAGTCATAGAGGTTACCACCGCGGCGGGTTTTCAGCTTGCTGCCCATCTCCAACCGGTAGGCTTGGATCGCGTCGAGCGGGCGCAGCACGCCATAGAGACCCGACAGGATGCGCAGATGCTCTTGGGCATAGGTCATCTCATCGGCATCAAGGCTCGCGGCCTCCAGCCCTTGATAGGTGTCGCCGGCAAAGGCCAGCGCGGCGGGGCGGGTGACCTCGGCACTGGGCTCGACTTCGAACGCCTGAAACCGGTCGCGGTTGAGCCGCGCCAGATCGTCGCTCAGCCCCATCAGGTCTTTGAGGTTGCCAAAGGTGAGATTGCGCGCCGTGGTCGCCAGCCGCACAGCATCTTCCTGAAAATCAGGCTGGGTAACCGCGACATCGCGTTCGGCCCAGTCGAGGCGTTTGGCGGGGGAAATAACGACGAGCATGGCAGTCTCCTTGGGGCGTGTCGGGGGTGATTTAGCCCGCGTCGCGCAGAACGTCCAGAAAGGCGGGGCCAAAGCGTTCGGCGCGTTTGTCGCCGAGCAAACGTTCAATCGCGGAGCTGTCGGCGCTGCGCAGTTGTGCGACCTTGGCCAGCATCGCGGCAGAACAGCTCAGCGGCTTTTCGGTGCCTTGTTCGCCGCGCGCCAGATCGGCCTGCACCTGCAACAACTGGTCATAGACATTGCCCGCATCGCGGCCCGCCAGTTTACGCCGGGCCTTATGCATCGGCTGCGCTTCGCCGTTGATGACCTCAAGGAAGGCGGCGCCGTAGTTTTCCAGCTTTTTCGCGCCCACGCCGCCGATACGGGCCATGGCATCTAGGTTTTGCGGGCGCGCCTCGGCCATTTCGATCAGGGTGCGGTCGGTGAAGATGATATAGGCAGGCACGTGCGCCGCCTCGGCCAATGCGCGGCGTTTGGCCTTGAGCGCCGATAGCAGCGGCGCGTCTTCATCGCTGACCATCGCCTTGACCGCGGGTCGGCGATTGGCCCCTGCAGCCTTGATCGTATCCCGCCGCAGGTTGATCGACGCCTCACCGCGCAGGATCGGCAGGGCGGCATCGGTCATCCGCAGCGCGCCGTGGCGTTCGGCATCGGGGCGCACAAGGTCATGGCCCATCATCTGACGGAACACGGCCTGCCATTCGTTGCGGCTGTATTCACCGCCCACGCCGTAGGTCGGCAGAGACTGGTGGCCGCGCTGGCGGACCTTGTCGGTCTCGTTGCCCAAAAGGATGTCGATCAGATGCCCCGCGCCGAACCATTCATCAGTGCGCAACATGGCCGAGAGCGCCTTGCGCACTGCCGTGGTGCCATCGAACACATCCGCCGGGGTATCGCAGAGGTCGCAACGGCCGCAGGTGATTTCGGTCTCGTCAAAATAGCCCAGCAAGGTCTGGCGACGACACTCCAACGCCTCGGCCAAACCGAGCAGCGCGTTGAGCCGCCCGTGATCGGCGGCGCGGCGTTCGGGCGGGGCGAGGCCTTCGTCGATCTGACTCCGGCGCAGGCGGATGTCGTCGGGGCCAAAGAGGGTCAAGGTTTCAGCCGGGGCACCATCACGCCCGGCGCGGCCAATCTCCTGATAATAGGCCTCAATCGACTTGGGCAGATCCGCATGGGCGACCCAGCGGATGTCCGGCTTGTCGACCCCCATGCCAAAGGCCACCGTGGCGCAGACGATCAGCCCGTCTTCCTGCTGAAAGCGCCGCTCAGCGATGCGGCGGTCTTCGGCCTCCATCCCGCCGTGGTAATGCAGTGCCGTTTGCCCCTGATCGCGCAGCGCCTTGGCAAGCCCTTCGGTCTTGGCCCGCGTGCCGCAATAGACGATGCCCGACTGCCCCTTGCGCGCGGCGGCGAAGTTCAGGATCTGATCGCGTGGTTTGTTTTTAGCGGCAAAGGCGAGGTGGATGTTGGGCCGATCAAAGCCGCGCAGGAAAGCGCGCGGGGGCGTCCCGTCGAACAGCTTTTCGACAATCTCAACCTGCGTTTCGGCGTCCGCCGTGGCGGTGAAGGCCGCCAGCGGCACGCCGAGCGTGCGACGCAATTCACCGATGCGCAGGTAATCGGGGCGGAAGTCATGGCCCCATTGGCTGACGCAATGCGCCTCGTCCACGGCGATCAGATTGACGCCGACGCGCCGCAACATGCCCATAGCCGAGCCTGCGGCGAGCCGTTCCGGTGCCATATAAAGCAATTTGAGCGTGCCGGCCTCCAACGCTTCCCAAACCGCGTCGGTCTCTTCGGCTGTGTTGCCCGAGGTCAGCGCACCCGCCGCGACGCCCGCTTCTTGCAGGCTGCGCACCTGATCGCGCATCAGGGCGATCAGCGGGGAGATGACCACCGTCACCCCCTCGCGCATCAGGGCGGGCAGTTGGAAACACAAGGATTTACCGCCGCCCGTGGGCATGATGGCGAGCACGTTCTCGCCCTCGGTCACCGCCTCCACAATCTCTTGCTGGCCGGGGCGGAACCCGTCGAAACCGAATACATCACGAAGAAGCGTGGCAGCGCCTGTCATAGGGAACCTGTAAGATTGTCTGCTCTTTTCATGCAGACTCCCACACTAACAAACCGTGAACAAGGCCAGATACGCGCCGTATAATCTCGCAAGCGGCGCGTCAGTAGAAGGCTGCGGCGTTGTTAGTCAACACGATCCGCGCGACGGCCACGGCGATCAGCACGATCAACGGTGCCAGATCCAAACCACCCATCGGCGGGATCACATTGCGCACACGGCTATAAACCGGCTCTAGAATGCGGTTCAGCCCGTCCCAGATTTGCGCAACCAAGGGCTGGCGGAGATTCAGCACCTGAAAGTTGATCAACCAAGACATGATGACATGTGCGATGACAATGAACCAAACGATGTTCAAAAGCAGCATCAGGATCTGGAACAGTGACGTCATGGAATATCCCCTTGGTGTGACGCAAGACAGTTAAGCGCCCCGTCCGCAAAGGGCAAGAGTGCCGCGACGTATATGCTTGACCCCGCAGACCTTTCGCCGCAAATCCACGCTGATCTTACAAAGGAAAGCCCCATGTTCCCGATCATCCGCATGGCCAAAGACGTCATCGTCGCCGCGCGGCAGGCGCCGCTGGAAAACCTGACCGACACCCATGTCAGCCATCACATCTGCTGGCCGCATGACCTCGATATCTGGATGGAGCTGAACAACGGGCGGGCGCTGTCGCTCTATGATCTGGGCCGCACCGCCATGGCGCAGCGTGCCGGGTTGATTACGCTGCTTCGGCAGAACAAATGGGCGATCACAATCGCAGGCTCCAGCACCCGGTTCCGCCGCCGCATCCGCATGTTCGAAAAGTTCGAGATGCGCAGCCGGACGCTGTGCTGGGATGAAAAGTTCATCTATCTTGAGCAATCCATGTGGAAGAAGAACGGCGAATGCGCGAGCCATGTACTGTATCGCTCTGCCGTGACGGATAAAAGCGGACTAATCCCGCCGGAAAAGGTGCTGGGGGCTATGGGACGGCAACAACCTTCGCCAGAGGTGCCCGGCTGGGTGGCCGAATGGATCCGCGCCGATACGCACCGGCCTTGGCCGCCAATGCAGGACGCAGGCACCACTCCTCAAGCCCCCGCCGGTTAAGCCACGCTTGCGCCTTGTCCCGCGCCCTGCTCTAACTCAAACCGAGGCAGGCCGCGAAGGGGCGCATCATGGCAGAGATCACGCGGCGCAAGCGCATCTGGGGATGGTACTTTTTCGACTGGGCCAGCCAGCCCTATAACACCCTGTTGCTTACCTTCATCTTTGGCCCCTATTTCGCCCAGACCGCAACCAATGCGCTGGTCGAAGGTGGGATGGGCCTCAGCGCCGCCAAAGCGCAGGCGCAGGCTTATTGGGGTTATGGTCTGGCGCTTGCGGGCATTGCGATTGCGATTTTGGCCCCGGTGTTGGGGGCTGTCGCGGATTCCTCCGGGCGGCGGATGCCTTGGATCTGGCTTTTCTCGGTCATGTATGTGGTGGGCGCAGGTGCGCTGTGGTGGACTGCCCCGGCAGATTTCTCAATGCTTTGGGCGCTGTTTTTCTTTGGCATCGGCCTGATCGGGATGGAGTTTGCCACGATCTTTACCAACGCCTATCTGCCCGAGTTGCACCCCGACGCGGATGAGCGGGGGCGTATTTCGGGCGATGGCTGGGCCTTTGGATATGCAGGTGGGGTACTGGCGCTGATTGCGATGATTGCCCTGTTTCAAAGCGGCGCGAATGGTCGCACCATGGCAGGGCTTACGCCGCTGTTCGGATTGGACCAATCAACCAAGGCTGATACACGCATCGTCGGCCCGATGGCGGCGATCTGGTATGCTGTTTTTATGATCCCCTTCTTTCTTTACATACGCGACACACCGAAGCCTGGTGCTGTACGCTATCGTGTGGGCGCGGGTCTGTCGGATCTGCTGCGCACCCTGCGCGGTCTGCCAAAGCATCCCTCATTGCTGGCCTATCTTGGCTCCTCCATGTTCTACCGCGATGCGCTGAACGGGATGTACACCTTCGGCGGGGTCTATGCGCTTGGCGTGCTGGATTGGTCGATCCAAGAGATTGGCATCTTCGGCATCCTTGCCGCCATTTCCGGCGCGGTGTTCTGCGTGCTGGGCGGGCGGATCGACCGGCGCATCGGCCCGATGCCGGTGATCGTAGCCTGCTGCGTCATCCTCATCGCCACCGCCTGCCTGATCATCTCTCTGGGACCGAATTCTGTCATGGGCGTTTCTTTGCCAGAGGGGTCTGCCCTGCCCGATATCCTGTTCTATGTCGCTGGTGCCTCCATCGGGGCGGCGGGCGGTGCGCTGCAGGCGTCTTCGCGTAACATGCTGACACGGCAAGGAAACCCCGAGCGGATGACCGAGGCTTTCGGCCTCTATGCGCTGTCGGGCAAGGCCACATCCTTCCTCGCCCCGGCGCTGATCGGACTGACAAGTGACCTCACCGGCAGCCAACGGCTTGGCATCACCCCTGTCGTAGGGCTTTTCATCATTGGATTGATCCTGTTAGCCTGGGTCAAACCCAAGGGAGATTTCGCCACATGACGCTGCTTCGCACCCTGACCTCCGTGGCACTGGCCTTTGCGCTCGCCTCTTGCGGGGGCGACCGGACCGAAACCGATATCAGCGGCGAAAAAGTCGCCCTGCCCACCATCGGGTCATCGGGCGGCGCGCTGAGCAACGTGGAGGCCAAGCGCCTGTTCGGGGCCAAGAATTTCGCCTCCGCTCAATCGCCTGCCGCCTATGGCAGCTATTCCAAGGGCTGCCTTGCCGGGGCGGAACAACTGGCAGAAACGGGGCCGACATGGCAGGCCATGCGCCTATCGCGCAACCGCAACTGGGCACATCCTGAGATGATCGATATGGTCAAAAAGCTCAGCCGCAAAGCCGCACAACAACCGGGTTGGGAAGGCGTCTATGTCGGCGATATGAGCCAACCGCGCGGGGGGCCTATGTTGACAGGCCACGCCAGCCACCAAATGGGGCTGGATGCTGATATCTGGATGCTGCCGCCAAAGTCGCTGAACCTCAGCCGGGCGCAACGTGAGAATATCTCGTCGATCTCCATGCGTCGTTCCAGCGGGGCCTATGTGAATTCCTCTTGGACCCCTGCGCATCACGAAGTCATCAAGGCCGCGGCCCAAGACCCCCGCACCGCGCGCATCTTTGTTTTCCCCGGTGCCAAGGTTCAAATGTGCGCGGATGAGAAAGGTGACCGCAGTTATCTGCGCAAGATCCGTCCTTGGTATGGGCACCACTACCATTTCCACATCCGCATCGCTTGCCCCAAAGGCGCGCGCGGCTGCGTGGATCAGGTGCCACCCCCACCCGGTGACGGCTGCGCCGATGCGCGGCAATGGCAGGCGAACATCCTGAACCCGCCAAAGCCCGATCCGAATACGCCCAAGACCACCCCCAAGCCCAAGCGCGAACTGCTGCTTGCGGACCTGCCTGCGCAATGCAACGCCGTCTTGAACGCAAACTGATCCGCGCCTTCCTACCGCTTTGTTTGCTGATGTCCTGCGCGGCCCCCGCCGCGCAGACACAGCCGGTGGTGCAGGTGGACAGCGTGCTGACATGGGCCCACCCGGCCCCGTGGTTTGGCGGTTTTTCGGGTGTTGAGGTAAACGCGGATGGCACGCGGCTTACCGCCGTCTCTGACCGTGGGCGCGTCGTGCAGGCCCGCATGCTGCGCAAGGATGGCCGTTTGGTCGCTGTCGAACTTGACAAACACGCACCCCTCAAGGGGCCAAAAGGCAACGCCTTGCGTGATAAAATGCGTGATGCTGAAGCGCTGGCGCAGGATGACACTGGGCAGCTTTATGTGGCATTCGAACACAGCCATCACGTGGCCCGGCTCGACCCTGAAAGCGGGGTCACCATGCCGTTGCCCAAACACAAAGATTTCGCTCGGTTCGAACCGAACGCGGGGATGGAGACGCTGGCCGCCCACCCTGACGGGCGGCTCTTTACCATGCCCGAACGCTCCGGAGCCGAAGACCGCCCCTTTCCGCTTTATGCCTTTGACGGCAAGATATGGTCGATTGTCGGAGAGATCCCGCGCCGAGGCCCTTTTCTGCCTGTGGATGCGGACTTTGCCGAAGATGGCACGCTATACCTTTTGGAGCGCACGGTGACGCCGCTGGGGTTCCGCAGCCGCATTCGCAGTTTCGACCTCACCGCACCAAACCTTGGCGAAACCACCCTGCTGACCTCGGGTCCCGGTCAATATGACAACCTCGAAGCGCTCAGCACTTGGCAAGACCCGGGAGGGCAAACGCGGCTTACCTTGCTGTCGGACGATAATTTTTTCCCGGTGCAGCGCAATGAGGTCGTTGAGCTGATCCTTGCCAAACCGGGTTCCGAAGACTAAAGACCGTTCCGTCTGCGATCCCCGCAGGCCAAGTCGCCGCACCCTTGCACAAAACGGTTCACATATGACACGCACCTATCTCCCCGGCATTCTTGCCATGGCCGCCATCGTCGTGGCCTCGAATATCCTTGTTCAGTTCCTCTTTGGCCAATGGCTGACCTGGGGCGCTTTCACCTATCCGCTGGCTTTCCTCGTCACCGATGTGATGAACCGCCTTTACGGGGCCTCCGCCGCCCGCCGGGTTGTGCTGGTGGGCTTTGTCGTCGGCTTGATCTGCTCGCTGATCGGCACCCAGATCATGGGCGAATTCGGCCTACTGGTGACCATCCGCATCGCCGTCGCCTCAGGCACGGCCTTCCTCGTCGCGCAACTGCTTGACGTGACTATCTTCAACCGCTTCCGCGATGGCGCGTGGTGGCGCGCGCCCTTGGTCAGCACGCTGATCAGCAGCGCGATCGATACCGCGCTGTTCTTCTCCATCGCCTTTTCGGCCAGCCTGTCGTTCATCCACCCCGCCACCGATGTGGCATGGGCGACCGAGGCTTTGCCGCTGTTGGGCGCGGGCCCCGTTGCGCCGCTTTGGATCTCGCTCGCCGTGGCGGATTGGTCGGTCAAACTGGCCATCGCGCTGATTGCGCTGATCCCCTTCCGGCTGCTGACAGCACGGCTGACAGCCCGCGCATAAGACCGGCGGCAAGGGGCCACCACCTTGCCGTCGCACCTTCAAGAAAACGCTTTGCGAATTTCAAAACCTGTGCAACGCTCAGGGTGAGTTCAACAAATGTAAAGGAGGTGATCCAGTGTCAAGAAAGGTATTGGAGCGAGGTGTCGGAACAGCCAGCGGGGTTTCCTGCTAGGGCAGCCCCTGGCAGTGCAACCACCTGGTGGACATCGGTCTAACCGATCCCCCTCCTGAAACCATTCGATTGGGCCGTTCCGCAAGGGGCGGCCCATTTCGCATTCCCCCTTCACCCTCACCGCGCGGGCTGGCATGTTGTGGGGCAAGGAGAGTTCATGCTGCACATCAACGATGACATCGCTATTCAAGATTGGGAGCTGACCGAAAGCTTCATGCGCGCCTCCGGCCCCGGCGGGCAGAATGTGAACAAAGTTTCCTCGGCAGTGGAATTGCGGTTCGAGGCGGCGACCTCGCCCTCCCTGCCGCAGCCGGTCAAGAACCGTTTGCGCCGTTTGGCCGGGCGGCGCTGGACCACCGAAGGGGCGCTGGTGTTGCAATGTGACGAAACCCGCAGTCAGGCGCGCAACCGCGACTTGGTGCGCGAGCGGCTGGCCGAGCTGATCCGCACCGCCCTGACCCCGCCAAAACGCCGCATCGCGACCCGCCCGACGCTGGGATCGAAGAAACGCCGTCTTAAGGCCAAGAAGGTACGCGGCGAGGTCAAGGCGATGCGCGGCAAGGTTGATCCGAATACCTGAGCCTTAATTCCGGCGCAGCAGATAGATGTCCATGATCCAGCCATGCGCCGCCCGCGCCGCTGCGCGTGTGGCGATAATGTCTTCGGTGACGTCAGCCAGCGGGCCATGACGGATGATCTCTTCGGCCATGCCGACATAGGCGCCCCACCAGATCGACACGCCCGCAGGGTCCAGCGTCTGAAAAGCGCAATCCCCATCAAGCATGATCACCAACGTATCGACCCCCTCGGGCCAGCCGTGATCGCGCAACTGCCGCCCGGTGGTCACCAAGAAGGGAGCACCGATTTCATTCAGCGGGATCGCATGCGACGCTGTCAGCCCTTGCAGCGAGGTGATGCCGGGGATCACCGTCATACGGGGTGCAGGCTCTAGCCGCGCGGCAATCCGCAGGGTGCTGTCATAGAGCGACGGATCCCCCCAAACCAGCAGCGCCACGCGCCGCGCCGTTGGATGCTGGGCCATCGCCCCGCGCCACGCCTCGGCAATCGCATCATGCCAGTGGTCGACGCGGGCGCGGTAATCCTCAATCGCCGGGTCGCGCACGGGCAGATCGAAGCCGACGATCTGCACTGCTTCATTGGTCAGCACCTCGTCGCAGATACTGCGTCTAACACCCGCCAGATCATCCTTGCCCGCGCCCTTCTGCGGGATCAGGATCAGGTCTTGCGCGTTCATCGCCCGGATCGCCTGTAGCGTCAGATGCTCAGGGTTGCCGGTGCCGATGCCGATCAATGTCAGTTCCAGATCAGTCATCCCGGTATCCTCGCGATTGCCTTCAAACGCAGCCCGCCGAGCACCCGCGCGTCGGGGAATGTGCCATCGGCAGAGGCGGCATAGAGCGCTACGAAACGGCGCAGGTCATCCATGTCCGCTTCGGTGATCTCGCCAAACAGATAGGCCACCTTGCCCGACGCGCGAAAGGCAACCGTCTGCGCCCCTGTGCAGCCTGACATACAGTCGATGCCCTCGACCGCCACGTCAGACAATCCGGCGCGGACCACGTCCAGAAAGCCGCCATCGTCGGTGCAAGAGGTGCAAACGAAGACTTTCACGCCTCGAACTCGGCCAAAGGCCCGTAAAAGATCAGCGCGGGCGTGGTGCTGCTGGCAGTCTCCAAATGGCGCGCCAATGTCTCAATGGTGAACCGCTGCACCTTTTCTGCCGGAGTCGAAACAGCCTCCGCCAGCAGCGCGGGCGTGGTGCCGGGCAACCCGTGTTCGATCAATCGCGCGGCGAGGCCAGCAAAGGTGCGTTTGCCCATATAGACCACGGTGGTCGCCATCGGATCGGCCAAAGCGGCCATGTTCACGTCATGCGGCAACTCTCCGGTCACATCCGCCCCGGTGATGAACTGCACGCGCCGCGCGGTCATGCGGCGTGTCAGCGGGATGCCTGCGGTGGCGGCGGCGGCAGAGGCGGCGGTCACGCCCGGCACGATCTCGAAAGGGATATCCGCTGCCCGCAGCGCGATGATCTCTTCCTCCAGCCGCCCGAACATGCCGCTGTCACCCGATTTCAACCGAACAACATTCAGCCCGGCCTGAGCATGATCGACCAAGACCCGGCTCACATGGTCTTGCTTTGGCGACGCACGCCCTGCCCGTTTGCCCACGCCGATTAGGTCCGCATCGGGCCGCGCATGCTCTAGAATCGGGCCAGCGCTGAGGTCGTCAAACAGCACCACATCAGCCGCTTGCAACCGCGCCACGGCCTTGACGGTCAGCAGGTCCGGATCACCGGGACCGGAAGAGACGAAGGAAACGAAGCCCCCCATCACAGCGCCGCAATCATGTGAAAGAACGTCCCCGTGGCGCGTCCGCCGCCCGCGAACTCGCGTACCGAGCCGGTTTCAGGCACCTCAAGATCATTGGCGTCGGTGATCCGAGCCAGCGGGGCGTCCGGCTCTGCAAGGATCGTGGCATAGTGGAACTCATGCCCCCGCAATTCGGCCCGCGTCGAATGGCCGGGGATCGGCGCGTTGAGGTCGGCCTGACGGTAACCCAGATGCATCTTGCGCTTGGCGAAGGACGTCTCCAGCCCCAGAAGCCCCGCCATTTCGTGCCGCGTGCCTTCTTTGTCGATGATGCCTGCGCCCATCGCCATATAGCCCCCGCATTCGCCATGCACGGGGCGCGTCTCGGCGAAGTCGCGCAGCCCTTTGCGGAAATGCGCAGCGGCGGCGAGTTTGCCGGCGTGGAGTTCAGGATAGCCGCCGGGCAGCCAGCAGCAGTCGGCGCTGTCGTCCGGTGCCTGATCCGCCAGCGGAGAAAAGGGCAGAATCTCCGCCCCAGCCGCGCGCCAGCCGGCCAAAAGATGTGGATAGACAAAGGCAAAGGCGTTGTCCTGCGCCAGCGCAATGCGCTGTCCGGGCGGGGTGATCTTTGCGGGCGCGGGCGGGTTCTGCAAGGTACCCCGCGCGGCGGCCCGAAACGCCGGGATATCGACATGCGCGGCCACGAAAGCCGCTGCCTGTCCCAGCAGATCGGGCAGGTTTTCCTGCTCTCCGGCCTGCACCAGCCCGAGGTGCCGCTCTGGCATTTCGATCTCAACCCGGCGCGGCAGCGCGCCGAAAACTTTGATACCGACAGCCTCCATGCCAGCGCGGACCAAGGTCTCATGCCGGGGGGAGGCGACCCGGTTCAACACCACGCCCGCCAGTTCCACATCGGGCCGCATCTCGCGAAAGCCAAGCGCCGTGGCCGCGACCGACTGCGCCGCACCCGACACGTCGAGCACCAGCACCACCGGCCAGCCCATCAGCGCCGCGACATCCGCGCTCGCCCCATTGCCACAGGCACCCGGTTTGGCCACACCGTCAAAGAGCCCCATCGACCCTTCGCCGAGGATCAATTCAGCGCCATCGGCATTGCCGACCAGCCCTTCAATCCGCGCGCGGTCCATCGACCAACTGTCGAGGTTGAAAGACGCCCGCCCCGAGGCCGCCGTGTGAAAGGCCGGATCGATGTAATCGGGGCCGCTTTTGAACGGCTGCACCGCGACACCTTCGGCACGCAGCGCGGCCAGCAGGCCGAGCATCAAGGTCGTCTTGCCCGTGCCGGAAGCGGGGGCGGAAATCAGTAGGCCGGGGGGGATCATGAAGAGGTCTCCGGGAAACGCGGATCGGCCCCGACGGGGCGGAAGCGGCGGTCATAGTCGGCAGCATAAAGACGGCTTTCGCCGAAATCCTCAGCGCCAAGGGCATGGCCCACGAGGATCAACGCGGTGCGGGCCATCTCTTCGCCAACTTCGGTGCGCAGGGTCGCAAGCGTCGCCTTGACGATGCGTTGATCGGGCCAGCTTGCGCGCCAGACCACGGCGACCGGGCAGTCGGCCCCGTAATGCGGGGTCAGGTCTTCGACGACCTTATCGAGCACATGGACCGACAGATGGATGGCCAACGTCGCCCCGGTGCGGGCAAAATTGGCGAGCGTTTCGCCTTCGGGCATCGCGGTGGCGCGTCCCGAGGTGCGGGTGAGGATGACCGATTGCGCCACGCCCGGCAGGGTCAGTTCGGCGCCGAGCTCGGCAGCGGCAGCGGCAAAGGACGGCACCCCCGGCGTTACGTCATAAGGGATGCCCATCTCGCGCAAGCGGCGCAGCTGTTCGCCCATCGCCGACCAGACCGACAGATCACCGGAATGCAATCGCGCCACATCATGTCCTGCGGCATCGGCGGCGGCGATCTCTTCCATGATGTCGTCCAGCGACAGCCGCGCGGTGTTGACGATCCGCGCGCCTTCGGGGCAGTGGCTCAGCAGCGCTTCGGGCACCAGCGATCCGGCATAGAGGCAGACCGGGCAGGCCGCGATCAGGTCGCGCCCGCGCAGGGTAATGAGATCCGCCGCCCCCGGGCCCGCTCCGATAAAATGTACAGTCACGGTGTTTTTCCTTTCGTCTCGGCAATCGCCGCAGTTGCCATGGCATCGCCCGAAACGACGCGCTCGGCAACTAATACGGCCCCCGGCCCGGCAGCGGCCAGTGCGGCGGCTTCGGAAAGCGACCCGGTGCCAAAGCGGTCTTCGATCCGCGCTGATTGGGTGGGTGTGATCATGCGGGCCAAATCCTCGGTGGTGATACCCAGCCCCGGCACACCCAACTCTTGCGCAAAGTCGCGAAACACGGTCGCACGGGCCTTGGCGGCTTCGGTCACCAGCGCGTCAATCTTAAGGCCGTCGGGGTTGGCCCGTGCCAGCGCATCGCGCAGAGACGCCACGCTTGCCGCGCCCCGAAATCCGATCCCGGCCATCCTCATAGTGTTACGCTCCATTGTACCACGGGCCGCAGCGGCTGCCAGCCGCGCATTGTGCCAAGCGGGGCGGCCTGCGCCAGTTCGATCCGCAAAAGACTGCCCCCATGCGCCGCGTGAAGCTGCGCCAAAAGCGCTTCGGTTTCGAGTGTCACCCCATTAGCGACCAGCCGCGTGCCCGCTGGTAGCGCAGGTAGGAGGGCATCGTAAAGCGCCGCGTTCCCGCCACCGCCGACGAAGACGACATCAGGCAAGGGATGCCCCGCCCAGACTTCCGGTGCGCGGCCATGGGCGGCCTGCATCCGGGCGTTCAGGCCAAAATCTGCGATGTTGCGGGTGATATTCTCCACCCGCGCCGCGTGCTGCTCAAAGGCGATGGCGTGGCCACCGGCGAGGCAGAACTCAACCGAGACCGAGCCGCTGCCTGCGCCGATGTCCCACAGCAAGTCGCCTTGCCGGGGGGCGAGCGCCGACAGCGTCAGTGCCCGCACCGGCGCTTTGGTGATTTGGCCATCGCTGACAAAGCTGTCATCCGGCAGACCGGGGGTGCGCGGCAGGCCGATGCCTTCGGGTAGGTCTACGCCAACGCCCACGGGGGCTTGCACATCCGTCAGATCAAACCCATCGGCCTGCACCGCCCGCAGCCGGGCATCTGGGCCGCCGAGCCGTTCGGCCACATGCAATCTCGCCGCACCTGCGCCCTGTTCGCAGAAGAAGCGTGCCAATGCCGCAGGCGCATCGCCATCGCGCAGCAAGCAGATCATCCGCCCCTTGGGACGCAACACACCGCGCAATTGCGCCAGCGGTGCCGCGTGCAGACCGTGGCAAGTGACCTCCTCCAGCCGCCAGCCAAGCGCATTGGCCACCAGCGAGAATGTCGAGGGCGCGGGCAGGCTGCGCCATTCGCTGGGGTCCAGCGCACCGACGATGCTGCCGCCCGCGCCAAACCAAAAGGGATCGCCTGAGACCAACATCGCAACGCGCCGGCCCCGCTCGGCCAGCACCGGCTCGACCGAGAAAGGCACCGGCCAAGCCCGCCCGCGCGCGCCTGCGCCTGCCCGCTCCAGATGACGCGGCCCGCCAAAGATCACCTCGGCCTCTGCCAGTGCCGCGCGACTTGCCGGGGACAATGCATCCGCGCTATCGTCGGGCATTCCGATGATGCTGAGCCAAGGATCACCCATCATGCGCGTCCTTCTTTTGGGTGGCACCACCGAAGCCAGCGCCCTTGCGCGCGCCTTGGTCAAAGCCGAGATCGACGCCGTGTTCTCCTATGCCGGGCGCACCGACAGCCCCGTGGCCCAGCCCCTGCCCACCCGCGTGGGCGGTTTTGGCGGCGTGGCCGGGCTGGTGACCTACCTCAAGGCCGAGGCGATCACCCATGTCGTCGACGCCACCCATCCTTTCGCCGCGGGGATGAGCAACAATGCCTTCGTCGCCTGCGCCCGACAAGACCTGCCGCTGGTGCGGTTCGAGCGACCCGCGTGGGAGCCGCAGGAGGGGGACAACTGGACCTTCGTGCCTGACCTCGCCGCGCTGCCCGCCGCCCTGCCCGACAGCCCGGCGCGGGTGTTTCTGGCCATCGGCAAACAGCACCTGGCGCTTTTCGCCGCGAAACCGCAGCATCGCTACCTGCTGCGCCTCGTCGATCCGCCACGCGACCCGCTGCCGCTGCCACGGGCGACGGTCGTGCTGGCGCGCGGGCCCTTCGATGTGGCGGGGGATACGGCGCTGATGCAGACCCATGCGATCACCCATGTCGTCGCCAAGAACGCCGGCGGCTCCGGCGCGCGGGCCAAGCTGGATGCCGCCCGCAGCCTTGGCCTGCCGGTGATCTTGGCCGAGCGGCCGAAACTGCCGGGCGAGCTGGCCGCCAATGATGTGACCGAGGTGATGCATTGGCTACATCATACCGCGCTGCGGGGCGTATAGACATAGCGTCCGACCCGGCGCGTCGCTGAATTGCCGACGATTACAACGGTGCGCATATCTGCCATTTCAGGAGTCGCTTCGCCCAGCGTGACGGTATTGAACGCCTCTTCGGGTGTGGTCACGGCGCGGGCGAAGGTGATCAGCCGATCCGGCCCGCATTCGGCGCGCAGAATCTCCAGCGCTTCGGCGAATTGATGCGGGCGCGACTTGCTGCGCGGGTTGTAGAAGGCCATGGCGAAATCCGCTCGCGCGGCCATCCGCAGACGGTGCTCCACCATCGTCCACGGCTTGAGATTATCGCTGAGGTTTATCGCACAGAAATCATGGCCTAAGGGCGCACCGAGCCGCGCCGCTGCTGCCAGCATCGCTGTAATGCCGGGCAGGACGCGAATGTCGACACTCTCAAACGCCGGGTCACGCTCCACCGCCTCAAACACGGCTGAGGCCATGGCGAAAACGCCCGGATCACCCGAAGACACCACCACCACCCGCGCGCCGGCTTGCGCCAGTTGCAGCGCATGGGTCGCGCGGTCCAGCTCCACCCGGTTGTCGCTGGGGTGCAGGGTCAGCCCGTCGCGCGGGGCGACGCGGGCGACGTAGGGAATATAGCCGATGACATCGGTGGCCTGCGCCAGCGCCTCGGTCACCTCGGGCGTGACCAGCGCGTCGTCACCGGGGCCGAGGCCCGCGATATGAAGAATGCCGCTCATGCCTCCGCCTCCGGCCTGCGGCCTTGGCCATGGACCAAGACGATCGCGAAATAGGGGCAGTCGTCATCCGCCACGTCAGAGAGCCGCGCCACCCGCTGATCCGGCATGGTGCCCCGCTCGACCAGCCAAGCGTCCTCCAGTTTGCCCGCCGCCGCCAGCGCACGGCGCACGGTGGGCAGGTTGCGGCCCGTCTTCATCACCACCAGCGCATCGGCGCGTTTCATATGCTCAGTCAATTCGGCCTCAGGCAAAGTGCCCATCAGCACGGTCATCACGTCATCGCCCCAAGTGAAGGGGGTATCCAGGGCGTTCCAGCAGCCCACCATGCCGGGGATCGCGGGCAGCACCTCAACCTCGGCGCGGCCCTGAAGCCGCGTGTGCAGATGCATGAAGGAGCCGTAGAAGAAGGGGTCACCCTCACACAGCACGACCACTTCGTGATCCTGTGCTAGTGCTTCGAGCCGGTCGGCCCATTCCTCGTAAAAGGCAACCATCTGGGCGCGATACTCGGGCGAATCGAAGCGCAACTCGGTGGTGACGGGATATTCCATCGCATATTCCACGACATCGTCGCGCAGCATCCCCTCAACGATGCGGCGCGCCTGCCCCGCACGGCCTTTCTTACGGAAATACGCCAGATGCCGCGCGCCGCGAATGGCACGGTCGGATTTCACGCTCATCAGTTCCGGGTCGCCGGGGCCGAGACCCGCGCAGATAACCTTGCCCATCTTCATTCCACCCTGCTTGCCAGCGCGTTCACCGCCGCCACGGTGATCGCCGAGCCGCCCAAACGCCCATGCACGATCATCGAAGGCACTGGCAAATCCTGCATCAACGCCTCTTTTGATTCCGCCGCACCGATAAAGCCCACCGGGCAGCCGATGATCGCCGCCGGGCGCGGGCAATCGGAGTCTTCGAGCATGTTGAGCAGGTGAAACAGCGCCGTCGGCGCGTTGCCGATGGCAACTACTGCGCCTTGCAGATGCGGCCGCCACAGTTCCAGCGCGGCGGCGGAGCGGGTGTTGCTCATCTTCGCAGCCAAATCCGGCACCGAGGGGTCGCGCAGGGTGCAGATCACCTCATTCTCGCGTGGCAGGCGTTTGCGGGTGATGCCTTCGCTGACCATATAGGCGTCGCACAGGATCGGCGCGCCGTCTTCCAGCGCCGCCCGCGCGGCCACGGCCATGCCTTCGGAAAAACGGATGTGTTCCTCCAGCCCGACCATGCCGGCGGCGTGGATCATGCGCACGGCGACGATCTCCTCTTCGGGGGTGAAGCGCGCCAGCGCCGCCTCGGCGCGGATGGTGGCAAAGGACTGGCGGTAAATCTCGGCACCTTCGGTGATATAGCTATGGGGCATCGGCGGACTTTCTAAAGTGAGAGGCGATGGCGGCGGGGGGTAGCCCGCGCAGATCAGGGGCCGCATCGGCGCGGCCGTTGCGGATAAGGTCATATTGGTCCGGCGCGGTGGCGGTCAGGGTGAGGTCCGTGGCGCGCGGCGCGGCGCAGCCCTTGGCGCAGCCGGAGACATGCAGGCGTTGCCCCTTTGGCACCACGGCAGCAAGGTGCCGCGCCAGCCCGCGCGTCTCACCCCGGCCCTGTGCGCAGCCGGGTGCGCCGATACAGGAGACGACGCGCAAGAGCGGGTCGGCGGCATCGGTGATGAGGCTGGGCAAGTCGGGGAGTTCGGTGGCACCTTCGATCAGCACCATCCGCCACGGAGTCAGACGCAAAGGGCCGAGGTCGGCAAGGGCGGTGAGCGTTTCCGCGTCCATCTGACCAAAGGCGCAGGCGACGAGCGCGCCTGCTGGATAGAGGCCGAGCGTCGGAGTGCTGAGCCCGCTTTGCCGGGGATGGTCGAAACCCGCCGGCAGGGTCGCCCCCGCCTCCAAAGTGTGTGCGGCGCGGGTGGCACCCTGCGCGCGAACCCATGCGGCCAAAGCGATGGCCTCGGCCACGGCGGTATCGCGGTAAACCGGTTTGCCCAATGCTGCCCCCTCGGCGCAAAGCAAAAGCTGCCCATCCGCCGAGCGCTCAAAGCGAATGTCGGCGGGGTCTGCCTGCAACACCGGCTGCGCCCCGGCATCGACCGCATAGCCGAATTTGCTGGAGACATCGGGCAGCGCGTGGCTCTGCGCGGCGGCGGTCAACTGCTGTGTCAGATGATCCGTATCATCAGCCGCTTGCCAGAAGGGCGTCACCATGAGGTTGCGCCGCCGCTCGGTGTGCTCATCGGCGTCGATCAGCGCCAGCGCACGAAGCGCGTCAATCAGCCCCTCATGCCGTGCGGGATCAATCCCGCGCAGTTGTAGATTGCCCCGGTTCGACAGGTCAAGCATCCCGTTGCCATAGCGCAGCGACAGCTCTGCCACGCCCCGCGCTTGAGCCGGGGTCAACCGCCCCTGCGGCACCCGGAGGCGGACCACCAGCCCATCGCCCGACAGCATTGGCCGCAGCGCGCCGGGGCACCAGCCCTTGATGACGGGAGCCGTGCTCACTCCACCCCGTCCAATGTGGCCGAGATCGAATTGCGGCGGGTCACCCAGAGCCCTGCGTCCCGAAGCGCCGCAAAACGGTCGCGCATGGCCTGCAAGGCGGCGGGGTTCTCGACCTCCATAAAGGCCACTAGATCGTCGCGGCCCAGCGTGGCGTCGAAATAAAGGTCAAAGAGATGCGCAGGCACTTCGCGGGTCAGATGCGCAAAGGCGGCGAGGTTGTCGAGCGTCGCCGCCACCTCTGCCGCGCCGCGAAAACCGTGGCGCATCATGCCGCTGGCCCAGCCGGGATTGGCGGCGCGGGCGCGCACAACACGGGCGATTTCCTCGGGCATGGACCGCGCGCGGGGGCTGCCAGCGCGGGTATGGTCCAGATGGTACATCGCCGGTTTCTGCGCGCCGAGATGCGCCATCGCGGCGGCAAAACCGCCCTCGTGACTGGCGTAATCCGACGCGAGCAGAATATCGCTTTCGGCCAAATCTTGCACATGGGCAAAGCCATCGGCGCGGTGCAACTGCGCCTCCAGCGCGGCGCGGTCTTGATGCGCTTCGCCTTGGGCGTTGATTGCCCATTCGGAGCCGCTCAGCCACGCCTCCCCCGCTGCCGCGCGGCCTGCGTCGGAATAGTCTTGCAACGCCACTTCCATGTTCACCCCATAAAGGCCCGGCTTGGGGCCAAAAACGCGCGGCGTGCGGGTGCGGTAGGGGTTCATATCGGGCGCTTCTTCACGATCAGCCAGCGCGGCTGAGCCGGCTTCAAAGATCTGTCCCAGCCCCGGAAACACATCGCGGAACAAGCCCGAGATGCGCAACGTCACATCGATGCGCGGACGGTCCAACAGGGTCAGCGGCAACACCTCAAAGCCCGAAACCCGCTCGCTGCCTTCGTCCCATTTCGGCGCAAGCCCCGCGAGATGCATCGCCATGGCGACCTCTTCGCCTGCCGTGCGCATGGTGGCCGACCCCCAAAGATCAATCACCAGCCCCCGCGGCCAATCGCCGTTGTCTTGCAGATGCCGACGCAGCAGTTCCTCGGCCAGCTTAACGCCCTGCGCGTGGGCGGCCCGGCTGGGCACGCCGCGCGGATCGACGGCATAGAGGTTGCGCCCCGTGGGCAGCACATCCGACCGCCCGCGATAGGGCGAACCGGAAGGGCCAGAGGTGACGCGCCGCCCGGCAAGCGCGGTCAGCAGCCCATCCCATTCGCCCTCTCCCGCGCCGAAGACATGCAGGCCATCGCCGTATTGGCTTTCTTTGATGTCGCAAACGAAGGCGTCGATCCGGGTCAGCGCCTCGGCCGAGGAACTGGCGGCGTCAAGGCCAAGGTCATCTTCGACCCCCGCCGCCTGCGCCTCGGCGCGGATCGTGTCGACCAGACGGTCGCGGCGCGCGGGGTCAAGCCCATCGGCGGTGGAATATTCATCCAGCAGCCGTTCCAACCGCAACAGCCCCTCGGGCGTTTCGCTGTCTTTCAACGGGGGTGGAAGATGGCCGAGCGTCACCGCGCCGATACGCCGCTTGGCCTGTGCCGCCTCCCCCGGATCGTTGACGATAAACGGGTAGATCACCGGCAGATCGCCGGTCAGCACCTCAGGCCAGCAATCGTTTGACAGGGCCACAGCCTTGCCCGGCAGCCATTCCAGCGTGCCATGCGCGCCGATATGCACCAACGCGTGGTGCCCCTGTGCGCGCAGCCAGAGGTAGAAGGCCACATAGGAGTGGCGCGGGGTGCGGGAAAGGTCGTGATAGCTGTCTTCGCGGTCTTGCAGATCTCCGCGCTCGGGTTGCAGCGCGACCAGCGCATTGCCGCAGGTTTGCGCGGCGAAGTGGAAGGCACCGTCTTGAACCAGCGGGTCATCCTCGGCCTGCCCCCATGCCTGCGCGAGGTCATCGCGCAGCGCCTGCGGCAGGCTGGCCAGAGCGGCATGGTAGTCAGCCAGCGGCCAAGAAATGCGCTGCTCGGTGAGGCTGCGGCCAAAGCCGATCTGCGGCGTGACGCTATAGCCCTCGCCCGCCAGACGCATCAGCATGTCTTCGACACTGGCCAGCGCGTCGAGCCCGACCGCGTGGGCCAGTTGATCGTCCCGCCCCGGATAGGTCGAGAGCACCAGCGCCAGCTTGCGCGTGGCCGCAGGGGTTTGGGCCAGCCGTTGCCAACCCAGCACACGCGCCACGACGGCGGCGATGCGGGCATCCTCGGCGCGGTGGGCAAAGCGGGAATATTGCAGATCGGGATCGCGCTTTCCGGGGCTCTTGAAACTGACGACGCCGGTGAAAATGCGGCCATCCACCTCGGGCAGCACCACATGCATGGCCAGATCGGCGGGCGAAAGGCCGCGCTCGCTCGCGTCCCAATCACGCCGCCGCGCGGTGGAGAGTGCCACCTGAAACACCGGGCAGCCCGGCGCGTCGAGCGGGGAGGTGCCGTCATCCCCGCGCCCCGAGAAGGCGGTGGCGTTGACAATGGAAACGGGGTTCATCACCGCGAGCGCATCGTCCAGAAAGCGCCGCGCGGGATCGGATTTGAGGGAGGGTACGAAAAGCCCGATGGCGTTCAGCCCTGCCGCACGCAGCGCGCGGATCAGCGCGTCGACGGGCGCGGTATCGGCGGCCAGCAGGTAGCTGCGGTAAAAGGTGACAGCGACGGTATCGCCTGCCGCATCGGCGAAAGGCACGACGCCTTGATCGGGGTCGTAATAACCACAATCGGGCACCGTTTTCGTGCCCATCACCGGCCCAGCATAGAACCCCGCCGCCAGCGCCATTTGCGCCAGTGCGGCCTGCGCCGCCACCGGCCCGCCCGCGTCACATAGATGCGCAAGCCGGCGCAGGGTGGAAACAGGCAACGTCGAATGCGCATCCAGCCCCGGGTCTTCACGCCCATCGGCGGGCAGCACGGCCAGCGCGATGTCATTCCGGCGGGCAAAATCTTGGACCTGCATGATGCCGTAAGGCCAGTAATTCTCGCCCCCGATCAGGCGGATCAAGATGCCCTTGGCCCCGGTCAGCGTCTGTTCGATGTAGTTGTCGACCGACGCAGGGTGGCGCAGCGCCACAAGGTTGCACAGCCGCAGAGAGGGCAGCTTGCCCTCCTTGCCGCCGCCGCGATGCCAGCCTGCCGCGAAAGCGCCGAGGTCACTGTCGGAAAACGACAGCACCACCAGATCGGCGGGCGTTTGACCCGGATCATAGGGGGTGTCGGTATCCTCCAACCCGTGGCTTTCGCGAAAGACGACATGCATGCGCGGTTAGGCTCCCAATGTCTCGCGGATTGCGGCGAGGTCGATGTCGTCATGCTCGGCGATCACCACCAGATGGCCGGCGCGCGTGTCGCTGCCCCAAGGGCGGTCGAACTGCTGTCGCACCCGCGCGCCCACGGCCTGTACCAACAGGCGCATCGGCTTGCCCTCGACCGCGACATAGCCCTTCACGCGCAGGATGTTCTGCTCCCGCGCGAGCCGCTCGATCGAGGCGACCAGCGCATCGACATCCGCCACTTCCCGCATCGGAATCACCACGGTTTCGAAATCGTCATGCTCGTGATCGTCGTGGCCATCGTGGTGCGAGGGGCGCGCGGCGAGATCGTCTTCGGCAGCGGCGTTGAGGCCCAGTACGACCTTGGGGTCGATCACGCCTTCGGTCATCTCAAGGATTGGAATTTCGCGCGGGCTTTCGTCTTCGATCACCTTGCGGGCTTTAGCGAGCCCTTCTGGACCGGCAAGATCGGCCTTGGACATCAAGATGATATCGGCGCAGGAGATTTGATCTTCGAATACCTCAGAGAGCGGGGTTTCGTGGTCGAGGCTGTCGTCGGCCAGACGCTGCGCATCTACGGCGGCTACATCGGCGGCGAAAGTGCCCGCGGCCACGGCTTCTGCATCGGCCAGCGCGATGACGCCGTCGACGGTGATCTTGGACCGGATCGCCGGCCAGTCAAAGGCTTTGAGCAGCGGTTTCGGCAGGGCCAGCCCAGAGGTTTCGATCAGGATGTGATCGGGGCGCGTCGGCAGGGCCATCAACGCTTCGATAGTGGGGATGAAATCATCGGCCACGGTGCAGCAGATACAGCCATTGGCCAGCTCGACGATATTTTCGGCTGGGCAATCCTCGATGGCGCAGGATTTCAGGATGTCGCCATCCACTCCCACGGTCCCGAACTCATTAACCAAAACGGCAAGGCGACGCCCGCCTGCATTGGTCATCAGGTGGCGGATCAGCGTGGTTTTACCAGCGCCGAGAAAGCCGGTGATGACGGTTACGGGAATTTTAGCGAGATCGCTCATGCGGAAGGCTCCTGCGGCAGGGTCAAAGGGGGGATACGCGCAAGGCTTTGCTTGCGAAAGATGACCGGGCGTTCGCGCCATGGCACCAGCCCGTCTTGGGTGGCGGCATAGGCGGCGGCTCCGGCAAGGATGTCGGCGGCGTCTTCCTTGGTCAGGCGGCCATAGACATAGGACCATTTGCCCGGGGCGGAGAGCGCCACGGCGGCGCCCTGCGAACAGGCGGAAAGACATTGCACCGGAACGATTGTTACGCCCTCGGGCGCACCTGTGGCGTCAAGGGCGGCGTGAAGCTGCGCGCCGGGGCGCGGGGCGTCTTCCTCCAGCACCTCGCCCGCGCGGCAGGTCATACAGACATGTAGGGTCGTGCTCATCGATCTGGTCCCATCGGGTTATGCGTGCCGGGTATGCGCTCCGGCCCGTTATGAAAAGGGGAAGCGAGGCGATTATTCAACTGTCAGCACCTCGCGCGCGGTAATCGGCGCACCGTTTACCGCCAAGGGGCGGTGGTCATTGGCGTTGAGCGTGACCTCAACCGTGACCTCGCCCTTGGGCAGATCAGGCAGATGCAGCCATGGGCCGTAGAGCCGCCCGATCTTCGCACCTTTAACATAGACATGGGCATGGCCCTCGCCCGGTTGGTTGTCCCCGCTGGCGTTTTGCGGGGCAAAGGCGAAGCCGTCGGTTTCCACGAAAAGGTTATGGCCTGACATTGGGTCAGGTGTCACGCGGATCGCGAGGCTGGGGGCGTCTTCGGCGGCGAGGGCGATGGGTTGGCCGTGCATCCGCGCGTGGTCTGCGCCGCCGTGGTTCATCTCGCCATGGGCGGCAGGGTCGCCGTGATCATGGCCGTCGAAGGTCACGCCGTTGCTTGCAGCGATAGCAAAACCGATGCCACCGCCAAAGACCAATCCAATGGCGAAAAGCGCCAGTGATCTGTCCATTTCGACCTCCCTCAGGCGCTTTGCGCGCCTTCACGTTGCCAAAAGAACCCGGCGAAACTGCCCAGCAACACCCATGCGGCAAGGCCGATGCCAAGCGCGCGGGCAGCGAACAGCGCGCCGATCTCGGTGGGCACCGGGCCGCTGAAGCTGTCGGGCTCGGGTGCACCGACGACATGCGGGGCCATCAGCAACACCGCCGCCCCGATCCACGCGCCCCAGCCCTTGCCAAAGGCCAGCAGCCAGAGCGCCACCAGCGCCGCCCCCGCCGTGGCGAACCACCAGATCTGCCGTGCGGTGATGTCTGCAGCGGCCACGCCGGGCACCTCGGGCGCAAGGCTGAAGCCCGGCGCGAGGTGGAAGGCGACGAAACCCGCCACGCCCCAAAGGATGCCCCAGCGGCCATCAATCACCGCGCCGCGCTCTTCGCCAAAGCTCATCGCGGCCAAAAGGATCAGCGCATAGGCGGTATAGGTCAGCATGGTGAAAATCAGGCTCAGCCCATCGCGGACGGCGTCGAAACCGGGCAGATCGGGGTGCGCGCTGACCGCGTCCGCACCAAAATGCACTAGCGCGCCAGTCTCATAAAGCTCGGCATGAAGCAGAACGGGCTGCACGAAATAGAGCTGCAGAAGGCCGGTCAGCAAACCGGCAGAGGCCCCTGCAAAGAGGGCGGAAGTCAGAAAACGTGAAAACATCGCAATGATCCTTGGATGCGAAATGATACTCAGCGCCGCGCGACACGCGGGCCGAGGACATTACCCAGCCTCAAGATGTGCCAAAGCCCTCCCGACGCGGCGAACGGCGGGCGCAGGCAAAACGGCAAGAGGCGGGCATGGAAAGAAAGCCAGAATCACAGACAGCCGGACTGCGGCATGGCAGCCCGGACCCCTGTGATACCGAACACGGGCGCTTAGTGGCAGGGAAAGCCTGTCGCGTGGCGCACGTCATGGGCGGCATCATGCAGAGCTGCGGCCTGCACATGGCCGGTCAGCGCCATCAGAGCCACACCCAATACAGCGGCAAACAGCGCCGGTACGAGTTTGCTGCGCGTGGCACCGGCGGTCTTAATCATTGTCGTCATCTTCATTCTCCTTACCGTCACACCCGACGGCATCTAGCGTTTCACTCGCTTGGCAGGTCTCCTGGCTCGCGGGTCGTGGCCTTTGCCCGCCTTCCCCGTCCGAATGGACAAGTGGCACGAGGGGCATTAGCTCACCGCTTACAGTCGCGGGGGCGGCTTCGGCTTCGGGGTCTTGCGACCCCTTACTGAATTCCCTTTTCGGTCCCACACCCAAAGGCGCTTTTCGGGACACCAAGCGGGTCCAATTACGCATTTTCGACCCTTCATGACAAGCCGCATTTATTCAGCCTGGCAAAACCCGATGGCGCATACATCATCTAGTAGCTAAATATGGGTCGCACCCCAGTATGCGGGTTGACCCAAAAGCTACGCTCAGGGCACATTGTCGGCCAGTTTTAAGCGAAGGGCGGGAATTTATGAACGACAAGACGGTCTCCGCCGATCGCCCCACCCTGACCGATGACGTTCTTGGCAAGGTCGTGCGCTATGCCCGCTTGCCATTGTGCATCACCGACCCGACGCTGCCGGACAATCCGATTGTCTATGTCAACGAGGCTTTCACCGACCTTACCGGCTACCGCATGGAAGAGATCGTCGGTCAGAATTGCCGGTTTCTGCAAGGCCCGGACACGACACCCGAAAGCGTGGAGACGGTGCGCCAGATTCTCTTGGACCGCCGGGTTGATACGGTGGAAATCGTGAACTACCGCAAAGACGGCAGCCGCTTTGTGAACGCGCTGCAGCTTGGCCCGATCAATGATGAAGACGGCAAGCTGATCTATTTCTTCGGCTCTCAGCTTGATGTCTCTGAGCGTCGCCGCGTGGAGCGCGAACACCGCCAACTGGCAGACGATGAACTGCTGCACCGGCTGCGTAATATCGTTAATGTTATGACTGCCATGGTCCGCATTACCGCCCGAGAGGAGCCCACGCCCGGAGCCTTTGCCGACAAGGTAATTGACCGGCTGTCAGCCTTGGGTGCTGCGCATTTCGACACGATTGGCCGCAGTGACCAGCAAGAGGTGGATTTCGAGACGTTGATGGGGCCGATCATGCGGGCCTATACCTCGGCGACCGAAGAGCAGATCACCCTCTCTGGAGACAACCCGCTGATATCGCATCGGCTAGTCTCACCCCTGACGCTGGCTCTGCATGAATTGGCGACAAACGCGGTGAAACATGGATCGCTCAGCACGGAGAGCGGGCAGGTATCGCTGCACATCGCGATCCTTCAAGCGCCTGCACGTCTGCGTTTCGTTTGGCAGGAAATCGGGGGGCCGAAGGTGACCAAGTCTGATCGCGACAGCGGGTCGCGGATCATCCAATCGCTGACCCGCGCGGTCGGTGGCACTTTGCATTATGACTGGCAGCCCGAAGGATTGATCGCCACGGCGGAATTCCCGATGACCGCCACGGCGGACGGCTGACCGTTAGACGATCACCTGCTGCGCGGTCTGTTCTCCTACCCCGAAGACCCGCTTGTAGCGCGCGATCTCATCCGCCGGGCCCATCGCCTTGTTCGGGTTGTCCGAGAGTTTGACCGTAGGCCGCCCGTTGGCGCTGACCGCTTTGCAGACAAGGCTGAACGGCGCCAGCGCATCCTTCGGCACCAATCCGCGGAAGTCATTGGTCAGCAAGGTGCCCCAGCCGAAGGAGACCTTGGCCTTGCCCGCGAACTGCGCGTGCAACTCCTTGATCTTGTCGACATCCAGCCCATCGCTAAAGATCACCCGCTTGGTCGTCGGGTCTTCGCCGCGCGCCCGCCACCAGTCGATGGCCGTCTGCGCCGCCGTGGCCGGATCACCGCTGTCGACGCGGATACCGGTCCAGCCCGCTAGCCAGTCGGGCGCGTGATCAAGGAAACCCTTGGTGCCGTAAGTGTCGGGCAAGATGATCCGCAGATTGCCTTCGTGTTCATCATGCCAGTCCGACAGCACGTCGTAAGGTGCGCGGGCAAGCTCGGCGTCATCATCGGCCAAGGCAGCATAGACCATCGGCAACTCATGCGCGTTCGTACCAATCGCCTCTAGCTCACGCATCATGGCAATGCGACAGTTAGAGGTGCCGGTGAACGCATTTCCCAGCCCCTCATGCATCGCCTGCACGCACCAGTCTTGCCAGAGGTACGAATGCCGCCGCCGGGTGCCAAAGTCCGCAATCGAGAGGTTATCCACCTCGCGCAGCGCTTCGATCTTTTCCCAGACGCGGGTCATCGCGCGGGCGTAAAGCACCTGAAGCTCGAACTTGCCCATCGGGTCCAGCGCCGCGCGGCTGCGCAGCTCCATCAGCACCGCCAGCGCGGGGATCTCCCACAGCATGACCTCGTGCCACTTGCCCTCAAAGGTCAGCTCATATTGATCGCCCTTCCGCTCCAGATGGTAGGGCGGCAGGCGCATGCCTTCGAACCACTCCATGAAATCGGGACGGAACATCTGGCGCTTGCCGTAGAAGGTATTGCCGCGCAGCCAAGTGCTTTCGCCCCGGCTGAGGCTGAGCGAGCGAATATGATCGAGTTGCTCGCGCAGCTCCCCCTCGTCGATCAGCTTGGCCAGCGGGATGTGGGTGGAGCGGTTGATCAGGCTAAAGGTAACCTGCGTGTCCGGCTTGTTGCGAAACACCGATTGGCACATCAGCAGCTTATAGAAATCCGTGTCGATCAGCGACCGCACGATGGGGTCGATCTTCCACTTGTGGTTATAGACGCGGGTGGCGATGTCGACCATGGGAGGTTCCTTATTGCATGCCCCTTCATGCCAAGGGGGCGGGCAGATGGGCAAGTGGAAAGCGGCGGCTCAGGCCAGCGTGACCCCGGCGGCGCGCATCCCTTCGCGGGATTGGCCAAGCGATCCGTCCAAATCAATCGCGCGGCACAGGTCTTCGCGCACATCGACCTTGAACCCAAGTTTCGCCGCATCCACTGCCGAGAAGTTCACGCAGAAATCCAGTGCCAGCCCGACCATCGTCAGCCGTTCAATCCCGCGGGTGCGCAGGTAACCTTCAAGCCCCGTGGGGGTGCTGTGGTCATTCTCAAAAAACGCCGAATAGCTGTCGATGTCTGGATTATAGCCTTTGCGAATGATCAGATCGGCCCGGTCTGTTTGCAGATCAGGATGGAACTGCGCGCCGATGCTGCCTTGAATGCAGTGATCGGGCCAGAGCACCTGCGGGCCATAGGGCATGGTGACAACTTCATAAGGCGCATTGCCGTCATGCGAAGAAGCGAATGACGAATGCCCCGCCGGGTGCCAGTCTTGCGTCAGAACAACCGCGTCAAACTCGGGCATCAGCGCATTGATGCCGCGCAAAATCTCATCGCCTTGCGGCACTTCCAGCGCGCCACCGGGGCAGAAATCATTTTGGACATCGATCACGATCAGGGCATGGGTCATGGGCATTCTCCTTAACGAAAGGGGTAGGGCTGTGCATGGGGTAGGTCAATGGCACGCCCCGGATTGAGCTTTGCGCCCGAAGCGCTTATTTGACGCTCATGTATACCATTGCCGCCCTATATCACTTCACCCGCTTTGAGGACCCCGCCGCGCTCAAGCCTGCGCTGCTCGCGCTTTGCGAGGCGCAATCGGTCATGGGCACGTTGCTTTTGGCCCCCGAAGGGGTGAACGGCACGATCGCCGGGCCGCGCGCCGGGATCGACGCGGTGATCGCCCATCTGCGCGCCCTGCCCGGCTGCGCGGATCTGGAGTGGAAAGAGGCGACGAGCGACAAGCCGCCTTTTGGCAAGATGAAGGTCCGCATCAAGCGCGAGATCGTCACTATGGGCCAGCCCGATGTCGATCCGCGCGCCAAGGTGGGGCACTATGTCGACCCCAAAGAGTGGAACGAATTGATCCGCTCGCCCGATGTGGCGGTGATCGACACGCGCAACAATTACGAAGTGGCCATCGGCACCTTTGAAGGCGCGGTCGACCCGCAGACCGAAAGCTTCGGCGAATTCCCCGCGTGGTGGGAGGCGAACAAAGACCGCTTCCACAATAAGAAGATCGCGATGTTCTGTACCGGCGGCATCCGTTGTGAGAAATCAACCAATTACCTCATTGGTCAGGGCGTTGAGGATGTCTTTCACCTTAAGGGCGGCATCCTGAAATACCTCGAAGAGGTGCCCGAACAGGAAAGCACGTGGGAAGGCGATTGCTTTGTCTTCGACAACCGCGTCAGCGTCGGCCACGGGCTGCGCGAAGGGCCGCATATGCTCTGTCACGGGTGCCGCCGTCCGATCCTGCCTGAGGATACGAAACACCCCGCCTATGAGGCTGGCGTTTCCTGTCATCAATGTGCGGAAGAGACTTCGGAGGCTGACAAGGAACGATTCCGCGAACGTCAGCGCCAGATCATGTTGGCGAAAGAACGTGCCGCGCGGGAGCAGGGCTAAAAGCCATCAACGATCCGACAGCGCGAACCCCGCATAGGCAAAAGGCATGACCGCCCGGCGAAAGCGGCCCAACTCGAACCGTGCTAGCGGGGCGCGCATGGGAGCGGGATAGGGCCGCTCTGGCGTTTTGCCGCGTACCAGATCAGCCAAAAGCGCGCCGGAATAACTGCCCATCGCCACGCCATTGCCATGGTAACACAGCCCCGCGAACATGCCCGGTTGATCCGGCACCTCGCCCACAAAGGGCATCCGGTTGCGCGCGATACAGACCATGCCGGACCAGCCATGCGGCGTTTCAACATTGCGCCACGCGGGGAACATCGCCTCGAAATCCGCCCGTGCGCGGCGCAGGGCACGCGCCTCGGACGCCGGGTTAGACAGCAACCCGCCGCGCACGCCGAACAACATGCGATTGTCGGGCATCAGGCGAAAGTAATGAAGCAGGTGGCGGCTGTCATAGCTGGCTTGCTGGCTCGTCCAGCCTTGCGCGGCCAGCTCGCCTTCGGTCATCGGGCGGGTCACGATCACGCTGGATTGCGTCGGCATGTAACGCGCGGCAAGCCACGGCGGCAGGTCTTCGGAGGAATAGCCGTTGGTGGCGATGATCACCCGCTCGGCGCGGATGGAGCCCTTGGGGGTGGTAACGTCGAATGCGCCCTCGCGCCGGGTCACGTTGAGGGCTGGGCTGTTGTGATAGATCGTCGCCCCCGCCTCTTCGGCGGCCTGCGCTAGGGCGGTTACGTATTTTCGGGGGTTGAGACCAAAGCCAATCGGCACGGTGATCGCGCCTTCGAAATCCGCATTCAGCCCTTCGGCAGCAAGGTCGGTCCTTTCGGTCAGCCGCACCGTGACGCCGTAATTCTCTGCGTAATAGTCCAGCTTGCCGCGCATCTCATCGAAATCGCGGGGGCGGTGGGCAAGCTGGGTTTCGCCTTGGGAATGCCGGTCGACATCGACACCGCGGGTGGTGATAAAATCCTCCACTTGCCGGACCGCGGCCAATTCGGCCTGCCGCCAACCGAGCCGCCCCTCCCGCCCAAACTTGCGATCAAGCATGGCGTCTTCCAGCATCCCGCCGCCCAAGCAGCAAAAGCCCCCGTTGCGGCCCGAAGCGCCAAAGCCCACCCGCTCGGCCTCCAGCACCGTGGCCCCTACCCCGGCCTGCGCCAGATGCAGCGCCGCGTTGAGGCCGGTGAACCCGCCGCCGATGATCACCACATCGGCCTGCGCGTCGCCGTGCTGCGCCGGACGATCCGGCGCGGCGCAGGTTTCATCCCACCAGCAGCCCGCGCGGGGTGCTTCGGAATAGGCGAAGGCCGGGTAGATGCGCCTCATGTGGCAGGCCGTTCCGCCGCACGCGTCTCCTCCTGTGCGCGTAGGCTTGAGCGCTTGCTGACCAGCGAGGCGGTGATGACCCCCACGGTGACGATGGCGATCATGATCGTCGAGAGCGCATTGATCTCTGGCGAGACGCCAAGCCGCACTGCCGAGAAGATCTTGATCGGCAGCGTTGTGGCCGATGGCCCAGCGGTGAAGGAGGCGATCACCAGATCATCAAGGCTGAGCGTGAAGGCCAAAAGCCAGCCTGAGATCACCGCAGGCGCGATGATCGGCAGGGTGACAAGCCGGAACGCTTCCCAAGGGGACGAACCCAGATCAAGCGCGGCCTCTTCTAGCGAGCGGTCAAAGGACACCAACCGCGACGACACGACGACCGAGACATAGCACATCGAAAAGGTCGTATGCGCCAGCACAATGGTCAGCACCCCCCGGTCCAGCCCGATGCCGATGAACAAGAGCAGCAGCGATAGGCCGGTGATGACTTCGGGCATCACCAGTGGCGCGTAGATCATCCCCGAAAACAGCGTCCGCCCCATAAACCGCCCGCCGCGCACCAGCACATAGGCGGCCATTGTGCCCAAGACAGTGGCGATGGAAGACGACACCACGGCGACTTTGATCGTCACCCAAGCGGCGTTCAAGAAGGCCTCGTTTTGCAGCAATTCGCCATACCACTGGGTCGAAAAGCCAGCCCAGACCGTCACCAGTTTCGAGGCGTTAAAGCTGTAGATCACCAGAATGATCATCGGCAGGTAAAGAAAAGCAAACCCCAGCGTCAGCGAGGTCACGTTGAACCATGTCATCCGCTTCATTGTTCGGCCTCCGCCTGTTTCTGCTGGTTACGTTGGAACAGGATGATCGGAATGATCAGGATCAGCAGCAAGATCACGGCAACGGCGCTCGCCACCGGCCAGTCGCGGTTGTTAAAGAACTCTTCCCAGAGCACTTTGCCGATCATCAGCGTGCCCGAACCGCCCAAAAGCGAGGGGATCACGAATTCGCCCAAAGCGGGGATGAAGACCAGAAAACTGCCCGCCACGATGCCATTGCGCGACAGCGGAATCGTCACCAGCCAGAAGGCTTGCAGCCGCGAACAGCCCAAATCCTCGGCCGCCTCGTTTAGCGATTCATCCAGACGGTCCAGCGCAGCGTAAATCGGCAAGATCATGAACGGCAGGTAGGTATAGACGATGCCGATATAGACTGCCGTGTTGGTATTAAGGATCTGTAAAGGCTCTGCCGTTAGACCCACCCACATCAGCAATTGATTCAGCAGCCCTTCGTTGCTGAGAATGCCCATCCACGCATAGACGCGGATCAAGAAGGAGGTCCAGAAGGGTAAGATCACCAACATCATCAATGTGGCGCGCCACTCTTCGGGGGCGCGGGCCATGCCGTAGGCGATGGGATAGCCGACCAGCAACGTAAAGGCGGTAGAGATCACCGCGATGCGCAGCGAACTAAGGTAGGCTTTCCAATAAAGATCGTCAGAGGCGAGGAAGGCGAAATTCTCGAAATCCAGCTGCGCAATCAACGCGCTGATGCCGTCCTTGATGGTCGGCGTATAGGGCGGGATCGCCAGCGCCGTGTCGGACAGCGAGATTTTGAAAACGATCAGGAAAGGTACCAGAAACAGCGCCAGCAGCCAGAAATACGGGACCGCGATCAGGGCAAAGCGACGCATATTCATTGCGCCAACAAAACGCCTGCGGTGGCGCTCCATGAAATCCAGACCGGGTCTTCCCACGTGATGTCACGCCGCGCGATGCGCCGGGTGTTGGCCGTCTGCGCCTTAATCACCTGCCCGCCGGGCAGTTCGACGTGATAGGTGGAGAGGTTCCCCAGATAAGCGATATCGAGCACTTTGCCCTGTAGCGCGTTGGGCGCGTCCTCGGGCCGGTCGGTCGAGATTTTTATTTTCTCAGGTCGGATCGCCAGATGGGCCTGCTGCCCCTCGCTGAACGGCAAGGCGGAGGTCGCGGTCAGCGGCGGCTGCCCCTCGATCCAGTTCAGATGGTATTGATCTTGACCGATGGCCTTGGTGCTGGCCGTGATGATGTTCACGTCACCGATGAAGTCGGCCACATAGACAGAATTGGGTGCCTCATAGATCTCGGCCGGGGTGGCCACCTGAATGACGCGGCCCTCGTCCATCACCGCCACGCGGGAGGCAACGGTCATCGCCTCTTCTTGGTCGTGGGTCACGATGACAAAGGTGGTGCCGGTGGATTCTTGAATGTCCATCAGTTCAAACTGGGTATCTTGGCGCAGCTTTTTGTCGAGAGCGCCTAAGGGTTCATCCAGCAACAAAAGCTTCGGAGCTTTCGCAAGCGACCGGGCAAGCGCCACGCGCTGCCGTTGGCCACCGGAAATCTGATGGGGCTTACGGCGAGCGAATTTCTCAAGGCGGGTGAGCTTGAGCATCTCGGCCACGCGGGCCTCAATCGCGTCTTTGCTCATCTTATCGCGGCGCAGGCCGAAGGCGATATTGTCCCAAATGCTTAGATGCGGGAACAGCGCGTAGGACTGGAACATCATGTTCACCGCACGTTTGTTCGGCGGCACCGGCGCGATGTCTTGCCCTGCCAATTCGATCCGCCCCGATGTCGGGTTTTCAAACCCCGCCAGCATCCTCATCATCGTGGTCTTGCCACAGCCAGAAGGCCCAAGCAGGGCAAAGAATTCCTGTGCGTAGATGTCCAAAGACAGATCATCGATGGCGACGAATTCACCGAATTTCTTGGTCACATTCTTAAAGCGAATGAGCGGCTTTTCGTCAGGGTTGTTCCAGGGGGCGAAAACGGTTGGGCTCACGATTGAGACATCCTTTGATCAGGTCGCGGAGGGCAAGAAAAAGGGGCGCGACCAGACTGGCCGCACCCCTTGTCTCAGATCAGGTACCGGACTTGATCTTAGTCCAGAGCCGGGTCACCACGCGCTGAACTTTTGGCGGGTAAGGTGTGGTGGTGAACAGGTTGTCCAACGCCGCCTCAGAAGGGTAGATCGCGGGGTCGCCGATCACATCTTCGACCAGATGTTCTTGCGAGGCTTTATTGCCGTTCGCGTAGTAAACATAGTTCGACGCAGCCGCCATATTTTCGGCGTCCATGATAAAGTTAAGAAACTTATGCGCGCCCTCGGGGTTTGGCGCATCGGCCGGGATGGCCATTTGGTCAAACCACATCTGCGCCCCTTCGGAGGGAGCATTATAGGCCACTTCAACGCCGTTTTCAGCTTCGGCCGCGCGGTCACGGGCCTGCAGAATATCGCCGGACCAGCCGACTGCGACGCAAACGTCACCATTCGCTAGAGCATTGATATATTCCGAGGAGTGGAACTTCTGGATATAGGGGCGGATCGGCATGAAGACGTCTTCGGCCTTCGCGATGACATCGGGGTCATGGCTGTTGGGGTCTTCGCCGATGTAGTTCAGCGCTGCGGGAATCATCTCGGCCGGGGCATCGAGGAAATGCACGCCACAATCGGCCAGTTTTTCCATATTGGCAGGGTCGAAAACCAGATCCCAGGAGTCGACCGGGGCGTCTTCGCCCAAAACCTCTTTGACCTTGCCGAGGTTTACGCCGATCCCGGTGGTGCCCCACATGTAGTTGATCGAATGTGCGTTGTCGGGATCATATTGTTCGGTCCGCGAGGAGACTACGTCCCACATATTTTCCAAGTTGGGCAGCTTGGAGGCGTCCAGCGGCTGGAATGCCCCGGCAGTGATCTGGCGCTGCAGGAAGGTGCCCGTGGGCACAACCACGTCATAGCCCGACCCACCGGACAGCATTTTGGTTTCCAGCATTTCGTTGCTGTCGAACACATCATAGACCAGTTCGATGCCGGTCTCTTCTTCAAATTTCTCCAGCAGGGATTCATCGATGTAGTCGGACCAGTTGTAGACCCGAACTGTTTCGGCAGAAGCGGCACCTGCCATCAAGGTGGCAACGGCGGCGCTGCTTAGTAGCACATGTTTCATATCATACTCCCGTTAGACAGGTCGGGTTGATCCCCACCTTTCGTCAATTTGATCAAGTTTTGCCTCTTCGGGCAAGATGGTTTATGCTTTCATGCAGAAGGAAATGCTGCAAGCTACGGCGAAACAAGATGGAAAGACCGCTCCCATGGGTTCAGAAAAAACCGATTCGAGACTGCTTCCCGCCGCCGACGCGGCGGCCAAGACACCCATCCATCAGCATGTATATGAACGTCTGCGCAAGATGATTCTTTTCGGCGATTTGGCCCCCGGTCAGGGGGTGACGATCCAAGGCCTGACAGCCGCGCTTGACGCGGGCATGACCCCCGTTCGCGAGGCCATCCGCCGCTTGATTTCCGAAGGCGCGTTAACCCATTTGGGCAACCGCCGGGTTACCGTGCCAGAACTCACCCATACGGGCCTTGAAGAACTGGGTTTCATGCGTGAAACGCTAGAGCCAGAGCTGACACGGCGGGCCGCGGAACGCATGACAAAAGGGCGTATGGACGCCCTGAAAGAGTGCGACACCGCGCTGAACCTTGCCATCGACCGGGGCGATGTTGGCGGCTACTTGATGCAGAACTACAACTTCCACGCAATGATCTATGACCTTGCCGAAGCGCCGATCATGGCCGCCACGGTAGATCGGCTTTGGCTGCGGTTCGGCCCTTCGCTGCGGGTGGTCTGTGGGCGCTATGGCACCAGCAATCTGCCCGATAAACACGCAGAGCTTATGGCTGCCTTTTCTGCAGGCAACGTCATTCTCGCCGGGGAGGTCATGGCAGGCGATGTTGCCCAAGGAATGAGCCAAATCCGCGCAGCTCTTGATGGATTGCCCGTTCCGCGTTGATTCGATTGACATGCTATAATTTGATCATATTCTCCGACGAAGATTAATTTTCACGCAGATAGAAGGTGCGTCCCCATGCCGCCAATCACGAATCACCTCCCCACCGCAGACCTTCAGGCCCTTGATGCGGCACATCACATGCACCCTTTCACCACCAATGACGACTTGGGTAAAAAGGGCGCGCGCATCATCACGCGGGCCAAGGGCATCTATCTGACCGACAGCGAAGGCAACGAAATCCTCGACGCGATGGCGGGGCTTTGGTGTGTGAACCTTGGCTATGGCCGCGAAGAGATGGGCAAAGTAGCCGCGCGGCAGATGAATGAACTGCCCTATTACAACACCTTCTTCCAAACGACTCATGTGCCCGCCATCGCGCTGGCCAAGGAACTGGCCGACCTCGCCCCCGGTGATCTGAACCACGTCTTTTTCGCCGGTTCCGGATCAGAGGCGAATGACACCAACCTGCGCATGGTTCGCACCTATTGGGCGCAAAAGGGCAAACCCGAAAAGAGCCACATCATCAGCCGCAAGAACGCCTATCACGGGTCCTCTGTTGGATCGGCCAGCCTTGGGGGCATGACGCCGATGCACGAACAGGGTGGTCTTCCGATCCCCGGCATCCATCATATCGGCCAACCCGATTGGTACGCCGAAGGGGGCGACCAATCCCCCGAGGAGTTCGGCCTCGCCCGCGCACGTGAGTTGGAGGAGAAAATCCTTGAACTGGGCGCGGATAAGGTCGCTGCGTTCATTGGTGAGCCCGTGCAGGGTGCCGGTGGCGTTGTCATCCCGCCCAGCACTTACTGGCCTGAAATCCAGCGCATTTGTGAAAAGCATGACATCTTGCTGATCGCCGACGAAGTGATCTGCGGCTTTGGCCGGACAGGCAACTGGTTCGGCTCGCAAACCATGGGCATCACGCCGCATATCATGACCATCGCCAAGGGGCTCAGCTCTGGCTATGCACCGATTGGCGGGTCAATCGTTTGTGACGAGGTGGCTGAGGTCATCAACGCCTGCGAATTCAACCACGGCTACACATATTCCGGCCACCCGGTCTGCGCCGCCGTGGCGCTGGAAAACCTGCGTATCATGCAAGAAGAGAACATCATCGACCATGTGCGCGACGTCGCCGCCCCCGCGCTAAAAGAAGCGCTGGAAAAACTGGGTGAACATCCCTTGGTCGGTGGGGTTAACGTCTCTGGCCTTATGGCGTCCTTGCCCCTGACACCGCATAAAGAAAGCCGTGCCAAATTTGCCACCGATGGTGGCGTGGCGGGGTATACCTGCCGGGAGCATTGCTTTGCCAATAATCTGGTGATGCGCCATGTGGGCGACCGGATGATCATCTCTCCGCCGTTGATCATCACGCCCGAAGAGATCAAGATTTTCGCCGAACGGGCCACCAAGGCGCTGGATGCGACTTATGCGGACCTGAAAGACAAAGACCTGTTGAAAGCAGCGTCCTAAGCA
The DNA here is from genome assembly GCF_965641895.1 of Sulfitobacter sp. SH24. NCBI lineage: Bacteria > Pseudomonadati > Pseudomonadota > Alphaproteobacteria > Rhodobacterales > Roseobacteraceae > Sulfitobacter > Sulfitobacter sp. SH24. Next base: position 158,206 of record NZ_OZ282575.1, on the reverse strand, counting down.
ACCGGGCTGCCCCCACGTAGGGCGGCCCGTTACTCTTTGCGTAGGCGTTCCAGCAGCCGGGGAGAGGCATAGCCATCTGGCGCAATCCCCTCGGCTTGTTGGAAGCTGCGCACGGCGTTGACGGTCAGCGGGCCTATTTTTGCGTCGATCTTTTGCGTGTCAAACCCGGCTTTGGTCAGCAAGGTCTGCAATTCGATCCGCTCATCAAAGCTCAGCGCGCGGTCTTCACGCGGCCAGTCTTGCTGAAACTCTTCCGCGCCACCGATCCTATCCGCCAGATGGCCCACGCCGATGACATAGGCATCAGCGGTGTTGTAACGCTCGATCACTTCGAAGTTCGGGAAAATCATGAAGGCCGCGCCCTGCGCCCCGGCGGGCAGCAGCACAGACGCCGGACCGTGATCTGCCACCGCAGAGCCGTCCCGCGCGGTCACACCAAGCGCCGCCCATTCCGCCGGGGTTTTGGTGACCTCACGATCGGCCAGCAAATAGTCGAACCCCTCGGGCAAGGCCACTTCGACGCCCCAAGGCTGACCTTCGGTCCAACCGAAATGCTTGAGATAGGCTGCGGTCGACGCAAGCGCATCACCGGGATTATCGCCCCAAATGTCGCGCCGCCCGTCACCATCCCAGTCAACGGCATGGGCGTGGAAGGACGACGGCATAAACTGCGTATGCCCCATCGCGCCCGCCCAAGAGCCGCGCAATTGTTCAGCATCGGTATCCCCCGCCTGAAGGATGCGCAGCGCATCGATTAATTCGCCCTCAAAAAACTCGGCCCGCCGCGCGTCATAGGCAAGGGTGGCCAGCGAAGACAGCACACTATCGCCGCCCCGGAAGCTGCCATAGGCGCTCTCTAACCCCCAGATCGCAGTGACGATCTCTTTCTCGACGCCGTATTTCGCTTCGATATCTTCCAGCGTACGCTGCCACTGTGCCAGCGCCTTCTGCCCGTTCTGCACCCGCAGGTCCGAGGTCGCGGTATCAAGGTAATCCCAGATCGTCTTGGTAAATTCCGACTGGTTGCGGTCGCGGCGGATCACCTCAGGGTCATAGCTTACCGTATCAAGCGCGCGGTCAAAGACATCTGGATCAATGTTCTCTTGCAGGGCGCGGGGGCGGAATTCTTTTACCCAAGCGCGAAGCCCCGCATCGTCGCCCATGGTTTCCACAGGTGCATCCTGACCCGCCGGGGTAGAGGAGACGAGCACAACCTCAGACGCACGCGGCGCGGGGCGCGCGGATTCAGACGGGCCGGACCCGAAGGCCGGAACCGCCATACCCGCGGTCGCCATAATGCTTGAAATCATCGCATAGTGCCGGATCATAAACGCCTCGCCTGATAAAGTTGCGGTAAATCCTATGCGTGCCCCGCCCCGGTGGGAAGGGAGGGGCACAAGCATCCGCAAAGCTCCGCCGGTTTGCCGCCTCAGCGGCGGGTGCGGGTCACTTTGCGTTTGATCTTGTCTTTCTTGCGCTTGGCCTTCACGGCCTTGCCGCGCGGGTTGCGACCCGCCGGGCTACGCCGACCAGCGCCCCCGCCTTGTTTTACCTTCTGATCTTCGATCTCAAGCAGTTCCAGCGCGATGCCCCCTGTCACCGGGACCGCCTCGGCCAAGCGCACGGTCACGCGCTGGCCGATGCCGATGATCATGCCGGTATCGGAGCCCATCAGCGTCTGCGCCTCGGCGTCGTGGTGGAAATACTCGCGCCCCAAAGAGCGCATCGGCACCAGCCCATCGGCGCCGGTTTCGTCCAGCTTCACGAACGCGCCGAACCGCGCGATGCCGCTGATGCGCCCGGTGAATTCATTGCCCACACGTTCTGACAGAAAGGCAGCGAGGTAGCGGTCGGTCGTGTCCCGCTCCGCCACCATTGAGCGCCGCTCGGTGTCCGAGATATGCGCGCCGGTCTGTTCCAGCCCTTCAATTTCTTCCACCGTCAGCCCGTCTTTGCCCCAGCCATGCGCCGTGATCAGCGCACGGTGGACAATGAGGTCGGCATAGCGCCGGATCGGGGAGGTGAAATGCGCGTAAGACCGCAACGCAAGGCCAAAGTGCCCGATGTGCGCAGGGCCGTAATAGGCCTGCGTCAGCGAGCGCAGGGTGCTGATGTTGATCAATTCGGCGTCGTCGGTGCCCGCCGCCTGATCCAGCAGCCGGTTCAGATGCGATGTCATCAGCACCTGCCCCTTGGCCAGCGTCAGCCCGGCCGCCTGCGCCGTCTCGCGCAGGGATTCCAGTTTCTCCGGTGAGGGCTCCTCGTGGATGCGGAACAGCAGCGGCGTTTTCTTTTTCAGCAAGGTCTCGGCGGCAGCGACATTGGCCAGCACCATGAACTCTTCGATCAGCTTATGCGCGTCGAGCCTTTCGCGGAAGTTGACCGATTTTACCTTGCCGTCGTCGCCCAATTCGATGCGGCGTTCGGGGAGGTCCAATTCCAGCGGCTGGCGCTCGGCCCGGGCCAGCTTCAACGCGCCATAAGCGGCGTAGAGCGGCTTCAGCACCGGCTCCAACAGAGGTCCGGTGCGGTCATTCGGATTGCCGTCGATGGCGTCCTGCACCTCTTCGTAATGCAAGGATGCGGGCGAGCGCATCAGCCCGCGATGGAACGTATGACCGGTCTTGTTGCCCTTGGCGTCCAGCACCATACGCACGGCGATACAGGCGCGCGGGACACCTTCGTGCAATGAACACAGGTCGCCCGACAGGCGATCCGGCAGCATCGGCACAACGCGGTCGGGGAAATAGGTGGAGTTGCCCCGTTTGCGCGCCTCGACATCCAGCGCCGAACCGGGCGTGACATAGGCGGCCACATCGGCGATGGCGACCCAGACGACATGACCACCCTCGTTCTTGGGGTCTTCATCCGCATGGGCATAGCAGGCGTCATCATGGTCACGCGCATCCGACGGGTCGATGGTGACTAATGGCAGATCACGCAGGTCTTCGCGGCCCTTAAGGCCCTGTGGCTTCGCTGCATCGGCTTGTGCGATCACCGCATCGGGGAAGTCATCGGGAATGCCGTGCTGATGGATCGCGATAAGTGACACTGCACGCGGCTCTGATGGGTCGCCCAACCGCTCGACAATTCGCGCACGGGGAGAGCCCATGCGCCCCTTTGGTCCGGTCTGCTCGGCCTCGACCAATTCGCCATCCTTGGCTCCGTGGGTATGGTCCGCCCCGACGCGCCATTCACGGTCTGCGCCCTTGTCGATCGGCACGATCCGCCCGCCCTCGGCAGCCTTGCGGAAGATGCCCAGCACCTTTTTCGGGTTGCTGCTAATGCGCCGGATCAGCCGCGCCTCATAATGGTGGTCTTCGCCCTTCACCAGCGTCAGCCGCGCCAGAATGCGGTCGCCTTCGCCAAGGGCGGGGTCGCTGTCGCGCGGGATCAGCAGCACGACGGGCTCTTTCCCCTCACCGAGCCATTCCATCGGCTTGGCAAACAGATCGCCATCCTTGTCCGGCCCCGTGACCAACAGCACCGAGACCGGCGGCAAGCGATCCGGATCTTGATAGCTGCGCTTGCGCTTCTCCAGATGGCCTTCGGCCTCCAGCTCTTTCAGTACGCGCTTCAGATCGATCCGCGCCGCTCCTTTGATGCCAAAGGCTTTGGCGATGTCGCGCTTGGCGGTCAGCGTGGGGTTCTGTTCGATCCAGTCGAGGATCTCGGATTTGCTGGGTATCTTGCTCATACCTAAGCAGGTAGCACGCAGCCCCCCTGTCGTCATGGCAAATCGTGAATTTCGTCCACGTCGCGCAGGGTGGAGACTTCGGCGATGCGGTAGCCCGGCAGGGTCGCGCGGCTGTCGGACAGCGCATGGGGGCCGGACCAGCGCACCCCGTCAAACAGGCTGGGCGGCGCGCGGCGGGGGTGTTTTAGCCCAACGAGCCAGTAGCCGCCGTCAGGTGCAGGACCAAAAACCGCGTCATGGCTGCCAAGCGTTTTGAACGCGCGAGCCAATTCAGCCCGGTTAACCCCCGGAATATCCGCCCCGATCACGCAAGCCGGCCCCGGTGCCGCGCGCAGCATCCGTGCCATGCGGTCGCCCAGATTGCCCCTGCCCTGCGGCCAGCGGGGCAAATGCGCGGGCCAAACCCGGCTTTGCAGCCCTTCGACATCCGGCGCGACAGCCAGCACCACTTGCCAACGCGGATCTTCGATGCGGCGCAGCAGGCGGCGCGTCTGGTGGCGAAACCACCATGCCGCGCCCACCATGCCGACGTCACGGCCCAGCCGGGTTTTCACCCGACCGGGATGCGGTTCTTTCACCATAACGATGAGCGTTGGTTTCACGTGAAATAATCCCGCAGCACGCGCGCGTAGATGGATTTAAGCTGGTGGATATGCTCGACCCGCACATGTTCATCGACTTGGTGCATGGATTGACCGACCAGACCGAACTCCACCACCGGGCAATGCGCCTTGACGAAACGCGCATCCGAGGTGCCGCCCGTGGTCGAGAGCTCCGGTTTTACGCCCGTCTCAGCCTCGACCGCGCCTGAGATCAGATCAGACAGCGCGCCCGGCGGCGTGATAAAGCTTTCGCCCGAAATCTTAATTTGCACATCCACCTGCACGCCAAACTCGGCTGCGATTTTATCCGCCTCGCTGCGCAGCCAATCACTTAGGCCGTCGCCGGAATGGTGGTCGTTGAACCGAATATTTACCGCACCGCGACATTGGGCCGGGATTACATTGGTGGCTTTGTTGCCAGTGTCGACCGTTACAACCGCCAGCGTGGAAGGATCAAAATGATCGCTGCCCTGATCCAACTCATGGCTCGCCAAACGGTCCATCAGCCGCATCATCGCAGGCAGCGGGTTGTTGGCCCGGTGCGGATAGGCCGCGTGGCCCTGTTTACCCGTCACCTTGAAATGCGCATTCATCGACCCGCGCCGCCCGATCTTGATCATGTCGCCCATCGTCTCTGGGCAGGTCGGCTCGCCCACCAGACAGACATCCATGCGCTCGCCGTTTTCGGCCATGTAATCCAGCAATGCCGTCGTTCCGTCGACGGCGTCACCCTCTTCATCCCCGGTGATCGCCAGCACGATAGACCCATCTGCCAGTGTGTCACCCACGAAATCCACCGCCGCCGCGACAAAGGCCGCCACGCCCGATTTCATATCAGTGGTGCCACGGCCATACATGATGCCATCTTTCACTTCGGCACCAAAGGGCAGCACGGACCAATCCGCTTCGTCTCCGATTGGCACAACGTCGGTGTGCCCGTTAAAGCCGAAGGACTTGTGGTTGCCCTTCTTCCCCCAACGAGCAAAGAGGTTGCAAACACCGCCCCGGTCAACCCGCGTGCAGTCAAACCCAGCGGTACCCAAAACTTCCTCCAGCACTTCAAGCGCGCCGTCGTTGATGGGGGTCACAGAGGCGCAGCGCACCAGTTTCGCGGTGAGTTCAGCAGGATCGAGACCGGACATTTCGGCTCCTTTTCAGGGTATTTCGCGTTTCCCGATACTTTTGTGGGGAAAAACCTAAGATGCCAAGGGGGGCCAGCGCAAATCCCCGCGAGGATCAGCGTTGAAGTCGCAATACGATTGAAATGTCAGTCGAAGAATGGCGTCATCTGCGCGACGATGACCGAATTCTCTTCCAAAGCGCGTTGCATGAGTTCGCGTTCTTCGCTGTCGATCTCCTGACCTTCGGCCTCGCGCTCTTCCAGCGTGCCATAGCCGGTCACGTCGAGCGGGTTGGTGTCAGCTTGTTTCAGGATCGCCACGGTTTCGCGAACCGCTTCGGCTTCATCAATCCCAGATGCAAAACACATCAGCGCGGCACCGGTGGCCTTGTCGGGCAAACCGTCACCATCCTTGCGCCCGATCTGCACCAAAAGGGTAAAGACCTGCTGGCGCGAAGGTTTTTTGGTTTTCTTAGGTTCAGACATGATAAGGGCCGCCGATTGCTTTCGGCAGCCCTAACCTTTTCGCATAGACTTGGAAAGGGGCCGTAGCCCCCGCCGTTATGACTTGCCGCGCACCATCCGGGTGACCCAGATCAACAGACATGCACCGATCACACCGACGACGAGTTGACCCAACCAACCGCCCAGCGTGCTGCCGACGATCAGAACCAAGAGCCAGTTCGCGACCAAGGCACCAACGATGCCAAGGATGATGTTCATGATCAGACCCATGTCCGACTTCATGATTTTTTCCGCGATCCAGCCTGCAAGGCCGCCTACGATGATTGCGGCAAACCAACCAATACCAGTCATGTTGTTAATCTCCTTTAAATTCAGGGATCAACGCCATGACCGGGCATTTGGTTCCCTCAGTCGCGCAGCAACTCGTTGATCGAGGTCTTGGAGCGGGTCTTGGCATCCACCCGTTTGACGATCACAGCGCAATAAAGGTTCACGTTGTTTTTCGACGGCATGGTACCTGCAACAACGACCGACCCTGCGGGGACTTCGCCATACATGATCTCACCGGTTTCGCGGTCGACGATCTTGGTCGACTGGCCGATGAAGACACCCATGCCCAGCACCGAACCTTCGCGCACGATGCAGCCTTCGACGACTTCTGAGCGCGCGCCGATAAAGCAATTGTCTTCGATGATGGTCGGGCCTGCCTGCATCGGCTCCAACACGCCGCCAATGCCGACGCCGCCCGAGAGGTGAACGTTCTTGCCGATCTGCGCGCAGCTGCCGACGGTCGCCCATGTGTCAACCATGGTGCCACTATCCACATAGGCGCCGATGTTCACGAAGGACGGCATCAGCACCACGCCGGGCGCGATAAAGGCCGAGCGGCGCACAACGCAGTTCGGCACGGCGCGGAAACCGGCCTCTTTCCACTCGGCATCGCCCCAGCCTTTGAATTTGCTGTCGACCTTGTCCCACCAGCCAGCGCCCTGCGGGCCGCCCTCTTGATGCTCCATATCCTTAATGCGGAAGCCCAGCAGCACGGCCTTCTTGGCCCATTGGTTAACCTTCCAGTTGCCGTCTTCCTGCTTTTCCGCCACGCGCAGCTTGCCGCTGTCGAGCGCATTCAGCGTCTCTTCGATGGCGTCGCGCACTTCGCCGGTGGTGGCGGACGTGATCTGGTCGCGGGTATCCCAAGCGGCTTCGATGGCGGTTTCAAGTTGGGCGTTGGACATGGGGCAAGTCTCCGAATGTGAAAAGGCCTTTTGAGGGCTATAGCCTCGCACTGCCGAGGGTGCAATTGCCGGGCAAAGTGAGGCGTGGTCATTCTGCGACCAACAATGCATGTTGACCTGAACGGCCATCGCGCCACCTGAGCCAAGCCCTAGACCAAGGAAAGACCCGAGGATGACCGAGGAACACCGCCACCCCCTGCGCCGCGCCAATGTTGACCGCGCCAAGGCCCAAGACGCCCCCGACACGCCACAGACCCGCGCGCCCGCCTACCGTCTGGCCTTTACCGACGATGACTTCATGTGCCGCGATGAGTTGCGCCCGGTGCGCCTGCAACTGGAACTGCTCAAGCCGGAGTTGCTGCTGGATGCCCACGGCATCCAATCGACCATCGTGCTTTTTGGCGGTGCGCGCATTCCCGCGCCAGCCGATAAACACACCGCCCGCACCAAGACGCTGGCCGACCTGTCGCGTTTTTATGATGAAACGCGCACCTTTGCCCGCCTGATGACCGAAAAGTCGATGGAGACCGGCGGCGTGGAGAACGTCATCGTCACTGGCGGGGGCCCGGGTGTGATGGAGGCTGGCAACCGCGGCGCGTTGGACGCAGGTGGCCATTCCATCGGCCTGAACATCGTGCTGCCGTTTGAGCAGGCGCCCAACGAATATGTCACGCCGGAGCTTTGCTTTAACTTCCACTATTTCGCGATCCGCAAGATGCATTTCCTGATGCGTGCCCGCGCGATCTGTGTTTTCCCCGGTGGTTTCGGCACCATGGACGAGCTTTTTGAGGCGCTGACGCTGATCCAGACCGGCCGGATGAATCGCGTGCCCTTCTTGCTGTTTGGGCGCGAGTTCTGGAAAAAAATCATCAACTGGGACGCGCTGGCCGATGCTGGGACGATCTCTGCCGAAGACCTCGACCTGTTCCGCTTTGTCGAAAGCGCGGATGAGGCGATGGAGGTGATCGACAATTGGGAAACTGCTCCCGCCCGCGAACATGTGCCGGGCCGGGAAGAGGTCGAAGATCATGGCTAATCGGGCTTTGCCCGGCCCCGTCACCGGGTAAAGGTCTGGCCCAAGGCCACTTCGGCCCCTTGGACAATATCGCGCAGGATATCGGCTGCGGGTTTGACCGCGCCGATCAGCCCTGTGACCTCTCCGACAAAGGCATTGGCAGTGCGGGCATCCCCTTCTGCCACTGCCGCCTGCCAGCGCGGCAACTCCTGCGCCAGAGCGGCGCGCAGCCCGTCAGGGTCATCATGCCAGCGGTCGGTGAACTCATTACGCAGCACGCGGCCCGTGTAGCGTTGGGGCCAGTCATAGCCGCGCATGATGTCGGTCACCGTGCTGCGCAGCGTGTCATCGCCGCTCGCTTTGATCGCTGCCTCAAGCATAGCAGGATGCACCAGCGCCTCTTCTGACGCCCAGAAACGTGAGCCCACGACCACCCCATCGGCCCCCAGCATTAGCGCCGCCGCCAGCCCGCGCCCATCGCCCACGCCACCTGCGGCACAAAGCAGCGTGTCAGGTGCGTGGCGGGCAATGTAATCGGCGACCTCTGGCACCAGCGTAAAGGTCGCGCGTTTCTCGCCGTGGCCACCGGCTTCGGCCCCTTGGGCGACGATGATCTCGGCCCCCAGATCGATCGCATGGGCGGCATCGCGCAGGGTTTGCACCTGACAGATCAGCGGCACTTTGGCCGCTTGGATCGCGGGGACGAACTCTGCCGGATCGCCGAAGGAAAGAAAGACCGCCGCCGGATTGCGGGCGAGCACCTGCTCCAACGCCTGCGGATGCTCGCGCAGTTTCCAAGTGATAAAACCGCAGCCGACCGATTGGTTGCCCGCCACATCCATCTGCTCGGCGATCCAATCGCCGGCATCATAAGCCCCGCCGATCATCCCCAAACCACCCGCGCCTGAGACCGCCGCCGCGAGCCGCCCGCCTGCGGCGAAGGCCATCGGCGCTTGGATAATCGGGTGGTCGATCCCCAGCCGTTTGGTCAGCCGCGTGGTCAGCATCGCCTACCGCCCCGCCAGAATGGCGTCAGCGGCCTTTTCGGCGATCATCACCGTCGGCGAAGCCGTGTTGCCCGAGACGATCTTGGGCATGATCGACGCATCCACCACACGCAGACCGCCTAAGCCATGCACCCGCAGATCGCTATCGACCACCGCCATCGGGTCGCTGCCCATCTTGCAGGTGCCGACGGGATGGAAAATCGTCGTGGCAATATCGCGTGCCTTGTCGAGCAGGTCTTCGTCGCTCTGCACAGCAGGGCCGGGCAAGATTTCCTCGGGCTGATAGGGGTGCAACGCCTTGGCCGTCATAATGTGTCGCGCCTGTTTCATGGCCGCGACCGCGATGCGCTTGTCGCTCTCGGCGGAAAGATAGTTCAGACGGATGTCGGGCTGCACCGCGCTGTCGCGGCTGGTCAGATGGCAAGAGCCGATACTCTCAGGCCGCAGGTTACAGACCGAAACGGTGATCGCGGGGAAGGGATGAAGCGGATCGCCCAGCTTGTCGGTCGACAGGGGCTGAACGTGGTATTCCAGATCGGGCGTCTCCAACGCGGGGTCGGACTTGGTGAACATGCCGAACTGGCTGGGCGCCATCGCCAAGGGGCCGCTGCGCCGCAGAAGATATTCCAGCCCCATCCGCCCCTTCCCCCAAAGCGAATGGGTCATCGTGTTGAGCGTCTTGGTGTTTTGAACTTTATAAACGGTGCGGATCTGCAAATGGTCCTGAAGGCTTTCCCCCACGCCGGGCAGTTCATGCAGCGTGGTGATCCCCATGCCGCTCAAAAGCTCGCTCTGTCCAATACCTGACAGCTCCAAGATTTTCGGCGAGTTGATCGCCCCGGCGGCCAAGAGCACCTCCGCCTCGGCCACGGCCCGAAGGGCGCGGCCCTTATGGGTGAAACGGACGCCGGTCACACGCTTGCCCTCAAGGATCAGCCCATTGGTATGGGCATGGGTCATCACCCGAAGATTGGGCCGCTGCATCGCCGGGCGGAGGAAGCCACGCGCGGTGTTCCAGCGCACGCCGTCCTTTTGGTTCACCTCGAAAAAGCCCGACCCTTCGTTGTCGCCGTCATTGAAATCGGCACGCGGTTCGATCCCGAACTCCCGCGCGCCGTCCTGCACGGCCTCCAGAATGTCCCACCGCAGACGCTGTTTGCTGACCTTCCACTCGCCCCCCGCGCGGTGCATGTCATTATCGCCCGCGTGGTGATCTTCGGACTTGAGGAAATAGGGCAGCACGTCGTCCCAGCTCCACCCGATGTTGCCGAGTTGCCGCCAGTGGTCATAATCCGCCGCCTGCCCGCGCATGTAGATCATGCCGTTGATGGAGCTACAGCCGCCCAGCACTTTGCCGCGCGGATAGGTCAGAGAGCGCCCGTTCAACCCCGGCTCAGGGGCGGTTTTCATCATCCAATCGGTGCGCGGATTGCCAATGCAGTAGAGATAGCCCACCGGCACCTTGACCCAGTGGTAATTGTCATCCCCCCCGGCCTCGAGCAGCAAGACGTTATTGGCCGGATCGGCACTGAGACGGTTGGCAAGTACACAGCCTGCGGTGCCTGCGCCGACGATGATGTAATCATAGCGGCCCTCTAGCTGTGTCTCGTCGTGCATGGTGATCCCTTCCCAATATGCCTGCGCCGCCTCCCGGCTCGATATTGGTAGAGCGCCCGGCGACAGGTCACAATCCCTGCCGTAAATGAAGCGCACCGCCCCCTCTGCCGACCTTTTGCCCCAAAGCCACATCTGCGGCGCTTAGCGTCCGCATCGCATCCGTTTGTTGCTTTTTTTGACCCACAGGTGAATATGGCCAGATTGGATATACTGCCCCGAAGCGCTAGATTGTTCCTTTAACGAAGAGAATTTTATCGCCGCGCGGTGGCTAGATACGAAGGTTGAAACTGTTGCGGCGACCCGAATTTATATTGTTCCTCGGATGTCTTGCCATCACTTTTGGGGTGTTTCTTTACAGCAGCCGCAGCAACGATGCCGCCGCCGAACAGGCCTTTGACCGGATAGCCGAGGAAAGCCTGCAAAGCCTCGACGCGCGTATTCGTACCTACCTGCAAAGCCTCAACGGCGTCGCCGCTTTCTTGAACGCCTCTGACGAGGTGACTGCCCGCGATTTTGCGCATTACGTCGACACCCTGCAAATCGACAGCTTCTTGCCCGGCATCAATGGCATCGGTTTTGTCGCGTCGGTGGCCAAAGGGACAGAGGACGCATTCGTCGAAGAAGTCACCGCCCTTGGGATCAAGGACTTCCGCATCCACCCAGATACCGGCAACGCCGAGAAGTTGGTGATCCAATATATCTACCCCCAAGGGCCAAATGCAGAGGCTGTCGGCCTCGACATCAGTTTTAACGACGACCGCCGCCGCGCTGCCCTGCGCGCCCGCGAAACCGGAGAGCCACAGCTAACACCGCGCATTCTGTTGGTGCAGGATAAGACCCGGCAGCCCGGTTTTCTCCTGCTCCGCCCGGTCTATGCCGCTACTGCGGGCACGCAGGAAGCAACGGAATTTTCCGGCTGGGTCTATGCGCCCTTTGTCGGTGCAAACCTCTTGAACAAGCTGACCTCCGCGCAGGGAGAGGCATATGACATCAAGGTATTCGATGGGCTGACCACAGCCCCAGAAAACCTGATTTTTGACAGCACTAACGAAAATGCCGAGGGCGGACGCCAAAGCGTCGTACAAACAATCGAACGCTTTGGACGACCTTGGACGGTCGTCCAAGTCAGTACAGCCGGTTTCGACAGCGCCATGCACAGCGCCGTGCCGGAAATCCTGCTTATCTCTGGTATTTTGCTGGCGATCCTATTCTTTGTGGCCTTCCGCAGCCTGCGCCAACGCAGCGCAGCGCTCAGCCAGCTTGCCGTCTTGCGCGAACGTCAGATCGACGCCCATGAAGAGGAAAACCGCTCGGTCATCGAAAACGCTGTGACGCCTGTGTTCCTGCTCGACAGCAAGGATCGCGTGCGTTTCGCCAACCAAGCGGCACTGGTCTGTTTCGGCTATGGCCGCGAGGCGCTTGAAGGCATGGACTTTGCCGATCTTGTGACCGAACGGATCAATGATCACGACCATGAACAAGTCAATGCGGCGGGCAAGACCTGCTTTGGCCAAGAGCTGAAACTTGACCTGCAACGCAACAATTGGACCACCCACACCGGCGAGCGGCGCGTGACGGCGATTGTGCGCGATCTTACCTCTGAACTTGCGGTACAGGATGAACTGGCGCGCAATAAGGCGCTTTATGACCTAGCCCTTGAAGGCGCGCAGATTGGCGTTTTCGACATTGACCTGCGCAGCGGCAAATCCGAGGTTTCAGACACTTGGCGCCATATCTTGGGAATGGCGGATTACGAGCGGCTTACCGATCCGCAGGCGGAATTTCTGAAACGGGTTCACCCCGATGATCTGCCCCTACTCACCCAGACCGATCAAGCCTGCATTGCAGGTCAGCAAAAGCGATCCGTGACCGAATATCGGTTGAAGGTGGGCACCGGGGAATGGCGCTGGATGCGCTCTGACGCGGTGGTGACCGAACGTGATGAGAATGGCGCCGCCCTGCGGATGGTCGGCACCCAGACTGATGTGACAGATGTCGTTCATGCGCGTAACGCTCTTGAAACCAGCGAGCGGCGGTTCCGGCAGGTGCTTTCCGCCGCACCGGTGGGCATGGCCATTCTCGGCGAAGGCGGCGTCTTTAACAGCGTCAACAGTGCGCTGTGTACGCTCTGCGGCTATAGCGAAGATGAACTGCTATCGAACACCAAACTGGGCGATCTGATGCCCAATGGCGATTTGCAGAAACTTTACGGAGAGGTTCGCGGGCTGGTCGAATCCCACAGTTCGCAGACGTATCAGGCCGAATACCGCATCACGCATAAATTGGGCTATGAACGTTGGGGCCTGTTCAACGTCTCTTGGACATACGACAAGAACAACCGAAGCTATGTCTTCATCGTGCAGATCAACGACATTACCGATCAAAAGAAGCTTGAGCAGATTAAAAGCGAATTTGTCTCAACCGTCAGCCATGAGTTGCGCACTCCGCTCACTTCGATCAAGGGGGCATTGGGCCTGATCGACACCACGGACAACACGCGCCTACTTCCGGCACATATTCGGCTGATCGACATCGCGCGCAGCAACGCCGACCGGCTATCGCATATCGTGAACGATATCCTCGACCTCGAAAAAATCTCATCTGGGGAGGTTCAGTTTGATTTTCATGACGTTGATTTGAACGACGTGATCAGCGATTCCGTGAATGAAATGTCGCCCTTTGCGACCACCCATAACAACACCTTGGGCCTGCAATTGCCCGAAAGCCCGCTGATGGTCAGGGTCGATGAAAGCCGCACCCGGCAGGTGCTGGCCAATCTGATCTCTAACGCCTGCAAGTATTCCGACGCGGAATCTGAGGTGCAAATCCGTGCCGAGCGTTTGGGCGACCGGGCGATTGTCTTTATTCAAAACACTGGCCCTGGCGTGCCTGAGAATTTCCGTCCCCGGATATTTCAAGCTTTCTCTCAGGCGGATGGATCAGACACCCGGGCCAAGGGCGGTACCGGGCTGGGGCTGAACATCACCCGGCAGATTATCAAACGTCAGGATGGAACCATCGGCTTTGAAAGCATTCCGAATGGCGTCACCGTCTTTTGGTTCACCTGCCCCATCGCCAATGCCGAGACCACACAGACGCCCACCCTGCCAGACATGCGAATTGCGGCGCGCGATGAAAAACTTCGTGTGCTGCACATCGAAGACGATCTAGATTTTGCTGAGGTCATCCGCACAGGATTGGACAGCGTTGCGGATGTGACCAATGTGACCAACCTTGCCCAAGCGCGAAAGTTGATCGGCAAAGAGGAGCTCGATGTCGTGATCCTTGATTGGTCCTTGCCCGATGGTGATGCCCGCTCTTTGCTGGAAGACATTACGCGGCTGCACCCCGCCGCCAAGATCATCAGCCTTTCTGCCGACAACAATCGCGAACCCGACCCGCGGGTCGGGATTAATCTTATCAAATCACGGAGCGGCATTAGCTCGGTGGTCAATTCAATTACAGGAACAACCGCACGCGCATCCTAAAAGCTGGTAACCCTACGGCATGACGCTAAAGTGCTGCATGCCATATTATTGCCAAGATAGTGTGCCAGTTTAATTAAATTACAACTCATAGGTCATGCTATAGTTTGCAGCATGCACGCTTCTGGGCGAGGATTTACGAGTGTCGTCGAAGTCATTTAACAAACGTACCGCCGCCACATTTTTTCTGGGCAGCGCCATTTCAGGCAGTTGGTACACAGCAACTTCTGCACTGTTCGCAGGCCAAATCGGGGAGGTTCTGCCCGTGGTCGGCGCAATCGTTCTTGCGGGTATTACACCCTTTGCGATGAACGCGTTACGTTCAGGCAGCGATCAACCTCTCGAAATCCATAACATGGCGCAACGGCTTAAAGCCTTTGACAGCCATGCCATCGTGAACATCTTAGATACAGGCGGCATCCTCACACAGGTGAATGATCGCTTTATCGAACTGACCGGCTATGCCCGCGACCAGCTGATAGGTCAGCCCGTTTCGATGCTTTACAACGAACGGTCTCGCGAACTCGCTGCAGAAATGCGCGCCACTTTGATGCAAGGCAAGACGTGGCAGGGCGAAACCCCTCTGCGCTGTGCCGATGGTCGGGTAATACAAACCCAATGCACAGTCATGCCGCTTTTTGACCAACAAGGGGCATGGGCCGGGTCAATCTCGGCCCGTACAGATGTGACCCACGCCAATGAGCTTTTGGCCGAGCGCGACACTGCGGAAACGCTGTATGAACTGCGCGATGACATCTGGATCGTCGATGCCGAAACGCTTCGCTTTAGCTATATGAACCGCGTCGCAATGAGCCGTACCGGCTGGCGCAACGATTCATATTCAGAACGCACCCTTCAAGACCTTGCCGAAAAAAGCGGCAACCAAACCGTGCTTGAAGCCTGCCGCAACCTTTCTGCTTCGGGCAAGGGGATGACCCAGTTCGACACAGAAATTATGGGCAATCACTTTCAGGTCACGATCAAACTGCTGCCCATCGGCGGCACGGCGGGGCGCTTTTTGATCATGATGCACGACATTACGGACATCATCGACGAAGAGCGGATGAAGTCGGAGTTCATCTCGATGGTCAGCCATGAGCTGCGCTCGCCGCTCACCTCGATCAAAGGGTCGATGGGGCTGCTTTTGTCGCGTGCGGCGGGTGAACTGCCCAGCAAGGCACGCGCCCTGTTGGAGATATCGCACCGCAATGCAGACCGCTTGGTATTGATCATCAATGACATTCTTGATCTTGAAAAAATCTCGAATGGACGGCTGGAGTTCAACCTTCAACAGATTGATATATCTGAACTTCTTCGGGAAACGAGTGCCGCCAACGCCTCGCTTGAACAGCGCCACGGGGTACGCATTCAAGTTGAAAGCGCGGATGCCCCGATGCAGGTCGTCACGGATCCAAACCGGGTCATTCAGGTGCTGACAAACTTTCTATCCAACGCGGCCAAATTTTCGAAACCCGGTGAGCGGATCGTCATCCGCGCCAAAGAGACTGACGATGAATTGCGCATTTCTGTGTCGGACAGGGGGCCGGGCATTCCGGCGTCTGAAGAGCACAAAGTGTTCCAGCGTTTCGCCGATCTGTCCAACTCAAGCCGCGCTGAAAAGGGTGGTACGGGGCTTGGCCTTAGCGTGTGCAAGGCCATCGTCGAAAACCTTGGTGGCAAAATAGGTTTTGACAGCCGCGAGGGATTTGGTACGACATTTTACTTTACCCTGCCGAAGAAAAATTCTCTGGTAGCGGCAGAGGAACCGGCTTCGCTGCTGCGCGAAGCCTCCTAGAGAGAGTACGGAATGATCAAATTGCTGCACGTCGAGGATGACGCGGATATTCGGGAAATCGCGCTGATGGCGCTTGAGCTGAGCGGCGATTTCGATGTCGTCCAATGCGAAACCGGAGAAGTGGCGCTGAAACAGGTTCAGTCCTACACGCCCGATGTTATCCTGCTCGATATGATGATGCCCGGCATGACCGGTCGCCAGACCCTTGAAAAAATGCGTGAAATGGACAGCCTGCGCGATGTGCCGGCGATCTTTATGACCGCTCGTGCCCAGCATAATGAAATTGAAGAACTGCGTGATCTGGGCGCGGCTGATGTCATCAGCAAGCCGTTTGATCCCATCGCCCTGGCCGATCAGGTCAAAGCAGCGATGCAGGGCGCCTAAGCCAGCACCCCCTCAGTTTACCATTTCGTCGGCTTGGTTGTGAGTTGTAATGAATAAGGACGTGCCACGCCGGGCACGGCCGCCACGTCATTAGGCGTGAGCGTCGATTTCTTTACGACACTGCGCAACGAAACCATCCAGTTCCGAGATGATCTCGATAGGGCAATCCGCCCGGTTGGCGCTTGGCCCGGCCAGATGGTCCACGATCTGCGTCTCACATTTACGCGCCATACGGCCCAGCTCTTCGAACCCCAAGGATCCAGCACTTCCAGCAATCTGGTGCAGGATGGCCTGTGCGCTTGCCAGATTACCTTTGATCTCTTCCACAGTCGTAGCGTCCCACGCCGCCAGCCCATGGCTTGCAATCTGCGTCTGACGCTCGGCCAACATTTCGACAAAGCGCTTGCGAATGCGCTCTATGCCGGGAAGTTCAGCTAACATTTTAGTCATGCCTGTTGATCATTCTGCCAAAAGTCATTGAGCGATTTCGTATGTGCCACACTGGCGGCTTCTGCGCTTGCATGGGCCTGCCCCAGCGCGTCCATGACGGAGTTGCCGCTCTTCCAAATCAGCCGCACGGCCTCGCCCGAACTGACACGCGGGTGAACGCGCTCGCCATTATTGTCGAACAATTCAGTTTGAGACAACTCAAAGTTAACCGCATCCATCAACCCGCCCATATTCGGGCGCCAGCCGCTTTCCGTAATGCACACAAATGTGCCGTTACCCGCGTAAGACATGAGCACTTGATGATCGACAAGCGTATCGGACAGGATCTCGGCCACATCGGACACAAGGCTATAGAACTCAAAAGAGGTCATCGTCGCGTGGAAAGCGTCGACCTCGCGGATGGTGAATGCAAAGGCGGTAGAACCGAACAGCGCACTGCGCGACAACTGCGCGACGTAGTTTTCCATCACGGTGTAGTCGATCACATTGTCCACGTCATAGATCGGGATTGGCTCAAACAGCTCCATATGGGTGGCTTGGTCAGCTATCGTTTTGGCGGCAAAGATTTTCTTGGTTCGCTGCTGGCGATCCTTCACCATGCCTTCGACCAGACCGATGCGTGCTTTCAGTTCGGCAATCTCAAACGGTTT
The DNA here is from genome assembly GCF_965641895.1 of Sulfitobacter sp. SH24. Lineage (NCBI taxonomy): Bacteria > Pseudomonadati > Pseudomonadota > Alphaproteobacteria > Rhodobacterales > Roseobacteraceae > Sulfitobacter > Sulfitobacter sp. SH24. Next base: position 140,684 of record NZ_OZ282575.1, on the reverse strand, counting down.
GGTCACATAGTCGGTGGCCCCGGCGGCAAAAGCCGCATCGATATAGCGTTTATCGGACATCGCGGTCAGCATCAGGATCGGCGTATCGGCATGGCGCGAGGAATTGCGAATGTGCTGCGCCAGTTCGATCCCATCCATCCCCGGCATCTGAATATCAAGCATGAAGCAATCAATCGGCCCTAGGTTCGGATCGCCTAGCATATCAATCGCATGCAGAGCCGATGGGGCGGTCGTCAGTTCATGCGCGCCGATGATCTCTACGAATTGCCCAAGCAATTCGAGGATAATCGGATCGTCATCCACCGCCAGAATTCTCATTACATCTCTCCACAGATAAAAATCTTCGGGCCCCAAACTGGACGGGCCGCTGCTTTCTCCTAATTTCCCTGTGAAGTGTGGCCTAATTTGGGCGATTCCTTAGTAAATAGACGACAAACCGGGGTACTGTTTCCAGTCCGATGCATTTTTTCCAAAACTAATCCGCAAATTTTACCTGATCTCTTTTTTTGAGGAACTTCCGATCACTCCTCACTCAATTGTGATTCTTCTAATGAAAATGGCCCGACGTTTCCGCCGGGCCCTTCGATCTTTGATGTTTTCAAATCTTAGCCCAAGGTTGTCTTGATCGCGTCAGCGGTGGCACCCACAACCTTGTCCGCTTCTTCGCGGGTCAGGCAGAAGGGCGGCGCAAAGCCGATGATGTCGCCTTGGGGCATGGCGCGGGCAATGACCCCGGCCTTGAGCATATCGCCAACGATGGTCGGCACCACTTTGCGCGCTGGATCAAACTGCGTACGGCCATCGCGGTCTTCAACCAGTTCTACGGCGCAGAGCATCCCTTCGCCGCGAATGTCGCCCACCTTGGGGTGGTCGCCCAATGCGGCCTTCATCTGCGCATTCAGATAGCCGCCCACGTCCGAGGCATTCTCGATCAGCTTCAGATCGTCGATCAGCTTGAGGTTCGCGATCCCCGCTGCCGCGCCGATGGGGTGGGCCGAATAGGTCCAGCCATGGCCGATGGGGCCGTTTTCATCGGTGCCCCGCTCCAGCACCTTCCACATCTTGTCACCCACAATGGAGCCCGACAGCGGCGCATAGGCCGAGGTCAGCCCCTTGGCGATGGTGATGAGGTCAGGCTTCATCCCGTAGTGATCCGAGCCGAACATGCTGCCCAGACGGCCAAAGCCGGTAACGACCTCATCCGCGACCAGCAGAATGTCGTGCTTGTTCAGCACCTCCTGCACGGCGGCCCAATAGCCTTCGGGCGGCGGCACGATGCCCCCGGTGCCCAGAACCGGCTCCCCGATGAAAGCGGCGATGGTGTCGGCACCTTCGCGTTCGATCAGCGCCTCAAGCTCACCTACCAGATGCGCGGTGAACTCTGCTTCGCTCATGTTGGCGTCGGGGCGGCGGTAGTAATAGGGCGCGTCGGTGTGCACCACCTGCGCCAGCGGCAGGTCGAATTTCTTGTGGAACAGCTCCAACCCGGTCAGCGAGCCGGTCACCAGACCCGAGCCGTGATAGCCACGCCAGCGCGAGATGATCTTTTTCTTTTCAGGACGGCCAAGGATGTTGTTGTAGTACCAGATCAGCTTGACGTTGGTCTCATTCGCGTCCGAACCGCCAAGGCCGAAATAGACCTTGCTCATGCCTTCGGGCGCGCGGTCGAGGATCATCTTGGACAGGGTGATGCTCGCCTCGGTGCCATGGCCGACGTAGGAGTGGTAATAGGCCAGTTCATGCGCCTGCTCGGCAATCGCCTCTGCAATCTCGGTGCGGCCATACCCCACGTTCACGCAGTAGAGGCCGGCAAAAGCGTCGAGCAATTCGTTGCCGTCGCGGTCAGTGATATGACTGCCCTTGGCGGTCTTGATCACACGGGTAGGGCTTTCGCCGCGCGCGTGCTGCGCCAGATGGGTGGAGGGGTGAAAGAAATTTTCACGGTCCCATTGTTCGAGCATATCGTTCTTCAGCATTGGTCTTTCCTTTCTTCCGACGCGCCTTTGCGCCGTATCTTCAAATCTTAGGCCCAGTCACGGCAGACGTATTTCACTTCCGTAAAGGCTTCGAGCCCCAGCCGCGATCCCTCGCGTCCGATGCCCGATTGTTTCGTCCCGCCAAAGGGGATCGGCGCGCCGGTCACCTTGGTGCGGTTCACGGCCACCATGCCGAAACACAGCGCCCGGCTGGCGCGGTAGATGCGGCGCGGGTCTTGGCTGTGGACATAGGCCACCAACCCATACTCCGTGTCATTGGCCCGCTGGATCGCCTCATCCTCGCTGTCGAAGGCCGCGATGGCGGCCACGGGGCCAAAGGTTTCCTCGCGCATGATCAGCGCATCCGCAGGCACATCCGCCAGCACCGTCGGCTCAAAGAACAGCGGCCCCGCCGCGTGACGCTTGCCACCACAAAGCAGCCGCGCCCCACGGTCAAGCGCATCTTTGACGTGTTCTTCTTGTTTGGCCACGGCCTTTTCGTTCATCAACGGGCCGATGTCGGGATCATCCGCACCGATACCCACGGTCAGCGCCTGCGTTGCTGCGGTGAACCGCGCGCAGAAGGTGGCATAGCTGTCGCGGGCAATGAAAAAGCGGTTCGCGCCGAGGCAGTCCTGACCGGAGGTGGCGAACTTGGCCTTGATCGCCTCTTCGACCGCGCGGTCCATATCGGCATCATCGAACATGATGAAAGGCGCATGGCCGCCGAGTTCCAGCACCAAGCGTTTCACGCTGTCGGATGCTTGACGATACAGCAGTTTGCCGATCTCGGTGGAGCCGGTGAAGGAGATCGCCCGCACGCGGGTGTCTTCCATCCATGGCTTCACGATCTCGGGGGCCTCCCCGGTGACGACGTTGAACACGCCTTTCGGCAGCCCCGCCTGTTCGCCCAATTCGGCCAGTGCCAGCGCCGAGAACGGCGTCTCTGCCGAAGGATGCGCCACTACGGTGCAGCCCGCCGCCAGCGCGGCCCCTGCCTTGCGGGTCAGCATGGCGGAGGGGAAGTTCCACGGCGTGATGAGTGCGGCCACGCCCACAGGCTCGCGCCAGATTTCGACTTCGGCATCCGGCAGATGCGAGGTGACGCCTTCGATGTTGGGGCGGCGCGCCTCTTCGGAATAGAACTCAAAGAAAGACGCGGCATAGTCGATCTCTCCGCGCGATTCCGAGATGGGTTTGCCCTGTTCGGCGGTCATGATCCGCGCTAGATCCTCGCGGTTCTCCAACATCAGATCGCGCCAGCGGCGCAGGATGGCGCCACGCTCTTGCGGCAACAGCCCGGCCCAATGGGGGAAAGCGGCATGGGCGGCATCCACCGCGGCGCGGCTGTCGTCGGCGTTAAGCTTGGCAACCGACCCCAAGACCGCACCGCTTGCCGGGTCAGTCACCTTGAAGTCGTCGCTCTGCGCGCCAGCAACCCATGCGCCGCCGACATAGGCGAAATGACGGGCCAGCTCGCCCCGCGTCAGCGCGGGCAGACCATCGGCGGGGGTTGGGATCATTTTGGTCATCGGGCACCTCCTTGGGATGAATTGCCCCGAAGGTAAGACAGGATGCGGCGCGGGTTTGACCGAATATCAGCCCATCAGCAGGAGGTTTTGCGGCGCGGCCCCCTGCCCGCCGCAAAAACTACGGCGGCTCAGCTTTCGTCTTCGGGCAAGAGCAGCGACAGCGGCAGCGGTGCCGATTTGACCGATTTGGTTACCACATAGGTAAAGTAACGGCTCAGCCCGGCCTGCTGATCCAAAAGCGCATCCATCAGACGTTGGTAACTGTCGATGTCGCGGGTGACGACCTGTAGCAGATAGTCAAACCCGCCGCCCAAAGCCCAGCACTGCACGATCTCATCATGCTGCGCGATCACGGCTTCGAACCGCTGAAACGCCTCGGCCCGGTGGTTGCCCAGTTCGGCCTGCACAAAGACGGTGACATGCGGGGCGATGCGGCGCAGGGCGACATGGGCCTGATAGCCGGTGATAATGCCCGCAGACTCCAACCGCGCCAGCCGTTCGCCGCAGGCGGTGGGACTTAGATTAACCTTGTCGGCAAGCGCAGATTTGGCGATGCGCCCCTCGCGAGAGAGGATCGAAAGCACCGCGATATCGCGTTTATCCAGTTTGACAAAGCTCATGGCAGTTTCATGAGAGCGCAGGTCAGACTTGTCAATTGTCATGATTGTGGTGATCATCCCGATCATGACAAAATGGCGCCCAGACCCCGGATCCCTGACCCGACCTGCCTACCGATCACTCGTTCAGGCGATTGAAACGGCGATTCAAAATGGCGTGCTGAAACCCGGAGACCGGATGCCGACGCAGCGCCAACTGGCGTTCGATCTGTCGCTTAGCGTGCAAACCGTCAGCCGCGCCTATGACAAGCTGGTTGAGGCGGGCAAGATCGTCGGAGAGGTAGGGCGCGGCACTTTCGTACGCGCGGCGAGCGATGATATCTCCATGCCCTTCGTCAGCCGCAAGGCCGCCGGACGGTTGCTGGATATGTCGATCCTCAAACCTGTGCTGGATCACGCTCATGAAGAGGCAATGCAAAAGACGCTCCGCGCATTGGCACGCTCCTTGCCCCGCGCGATGATGGGCGGGTTTCGCCAAGACCTCCGCGCCGGAGACAGCAGCAGCGCGGTGCGGCGCTGGCTCTCGCTCTGTGGGTTGGATCTGCAGGGGATGGCAGTGATCCCGACCAATGGCAGCACCAGCGCGATGACCGTGGCGATGATGACGGCGGCCCAACCCGGTGATCTGATTGTAAGCGAAGACATCGGCCACCACACCCTTCGCCCCCTCGCCCGTTTTTTGGGCGTCCGTCTGCAAGGGGTAACGGTTGACGCAGGCGGCATCTGCCCCGAGGCGCTGGAGCGGGTCTGCGCGAAAGAACCTGTCAAAGCCGTCTACCTGATCCCCAACGGGGCCAACCCGCTGGCCTTTACCATGACCGAAAGCCGCCGCGCCGCGGTGATCGAGGTGGCAAGACGCCATGACTTGCTAATCATCGAAAACCAATCATGGGGGCCGCTGCAAGACGCGCCGCCACCGCCGATGGCAGCCATGGCGCCAGAACGGGTGCTCTATTTCACCAGCCTCACCAAATGCCTGATGCCGGGGCTGCGGGTCGGTTATCTGGTGGTGCCGGACCACCTTGGGGCATCGGCGGGCAACCGGCATATGGTAACCAATTGGATGGCCACCAATATGATGACCGAGATCGCCGGGCGCTGGATCGAAGAAGGCACTGCCCAGACTCTCCTCAACCGTCAGCAACTAGCCCTGCGCGACCGCGCCGATTTCGCCGCAAACGTCTTTCGCGGGCTCGACATGCGCACCAGCCCAAACGGGCTGCATCTTTGGCTGCCCTGCCACGACACCTACGAAGAGGCCGAACTGGTCAAATCCATCCGCGAAAGCGGCGTCGCCGTGGCCAATGGAGCCAGCTTTGCCATCGGCCCGCCGGACCGCCACCCGGGGCTTCGCGTCTCGATCGGGGGGCAATCCTTTCCCGAATTTGCCCGCGGGATTCGCATGATCGATGCAAGATTACGCAACAGGGGTAGGACGGAGTGACTGTGAGAGCGTCTCAAATTGTCATGGATCAATATTCACATTGACATGATTGGGATCGGTTTAAATGATCTAGCAGTCAGGACATTAGTTTCGCTGCGGCCTTTGTGCTGCGCGGGCAATAAATGAAAGGGAGTAACATGGCTATTTTCAAGACCGTTATCACCGGGGGTATCCTCGCAGCCGTGACGAGTGTCGCAGGCGCGGCCTCTGCAGACACATGGCGCTATGCCTTCGAAGAGGCACTGGACGAAGTGCAGGGCAAATACGCCCAGAAGTTCAAAGAAGAAGTCGAAGCGAACTCTGACCACGAAGTTCAGCTTTTCCCCTACGGCACCTTGGGTGAATCCGTCGACACGATGGAACAGGCGCAGGCCGGCATCTTGCAGTTCGTCGACCAGTCGCCCGGCTTCACCGGCGCGCTGATCCCCGAGGCGCAGGTCTTCTTCGTGCCTTACCTGCTGCCGCAGGACGGTGAGCAACTCAACGAGTTCTTCCGCACCTCCAAGGCCATCAACGAGATGTTCCCAGAGCTCTATGCAGAGCAAGGTCTGGAGCTTCTCAAGATGTTCCCCGAAGGCGAAGTCTGCATGACCACGCAAGAGCCGGTCAAAACGCCCGAAGACCTCAACGAGGTGAAATTCCGCGTCATGACCAACCCGCTTTTGGTGGAGAGCTACAAAGCCTTTGGTGCCACGCCGACACCGCTGCCATGGGGCGAAGTCTATGGCGCGATGCAGACCGGCATCATCCAAGGTCAGGAAAACCCGGGCTTCTATCTGGAATCCACCAAGATGTATGAGGTGACAGACGTCATCACCTGCATCGGCCACAACAACTTCACCACCGCTGTGATGGCCAACAAGGATTTCTATGACGACCTGTCCGATGAGGACAAAGAGGTTGTGCAGAACGCTTCTGACGCGGCATTCGATTATATCCTCGAATACCAGTCCGGCCTGCAGGAAAAGTCGCTGGAAAACATCGCAGCGGCGAAGCCTGACATGCAGATCAACATCCTGTCCGAAGAAGAGCGCCAGCCCTTCAAAGACAAGGCTGCATCGGTCGAAGAAGCCTTTATCGAGATGACAGGCGACAGCGGCAAGGAAATCCTTGAGCAATTCAAGGCCGACCTCGAAGCCGTTAAGTAAACGCATCCTTTCACCCTCCGGCACTGTCCGGGGGGTGACCTTATTTTGACGCGATCCATTTTGAACCATTCACGGGATGACGCCGGTGACGGAAGACAACCACAGTTCGCAACTGCAATCGCAGACAGACACCACCGGCACCGATGACGCCCCCGTGGGCACCTATAAATCCACCCTTCCCGGCCCTTTGGGCACAATCGACAACGCCATCAGCTGGCTTGAGTCTGTGATGCTCGCCGCTGGTGTTTTGCTGATGGCGGCCAATACGATTGCCAATGTGGTGGGCCGTTTCGTCTTTCAAAGCTCGATCTTCTTTTCCGAAGAGCTGAACAGCATCCTGATCATCCTCATCACCTTCGCGGGCATCTCCTATGCCGCGCGGCACGGGCGGCATATTCGCATGTCGGCGATTTTCGACGCCCTGCCCCCGCGCCCCCGCAAGGTGCTGATGATCTTCATCGCCTTCGTCACCGCCATCTTCATGTTCGGCCTCGCGTGGTACGCGCTGCAATATATCATGACCCAAGCCGGGCGTGGCCGCCTGTTGCCTGCGCTGCAAGTGCCGGTCTGGTGGACGCTGGTCTGGGTGCCCTTCGGCTTCTTCATGACCGGGCTGCAATACCTGCTGACCGCCATCAAAAACATTATCGAGCCTGACATCTACCTGTCGACCAGCGTGCTGGAAGGCTACGACGACAACGAGCGGGAGGTCTAAGCGATGGCTACTACCATTTTCTCCATCATGGTCGTCCTGCTGCTGCTCGGCTTTCCCATGATGATCCCGCTGATCGTCGGCGCGTTTGTTGGCTTCTATTCCCTCTTCGGCGGTTTCGGCCAGCTTGAGACGATGGTGCAGCAGATGATGGCTGGCGTCCGGCCCGCCTCGCTGATCGCCGTGCCGATGTTCATCTTTGCCGCCGATATCATGACGCGCGGCCAGTCCGCCGGGCGGCTGATCGACATGGTGATGTCCTTCGTCGGCCATATGAAGGGCGGTCTTGCGGTCGCCACCGCCGCAGCCTGCACCATGTTCGGCGCGGTCTCGGGCTCCACTCAGGCGACGGTCGTCGCCGTCGGCTCCCCCCTGCGGCCCCGGATGCTGAAAGCGGGCTACAAAGACAGCTTTGTGCTGGCGCTGATCGTGAACTCCTCCGACATCGCCTTCCTGATCCCGCCCTCCATCGGGATGATCATCTACGGCGTCGTCTCCAACACCTCGATTGCAGAGCTCTTCATCGCGGGCATTGGGCCGGGCCTGCTGATTCTCGCGTTGTTTTCGGTCTATTCGGTGATCTACGCCTACCGCCACAACGTCCCTACCGAAGAGAAAGCCACATGGGGCGAGCGTGCCCGCGCGGTACAACAAGCGCTTTGGCCGCTGGGCTTCCCGGCGATCATCATCGGCGGCATCTACGGCGGTGTTTTCTCTCCGACCGAAGCGGCGGCGGCCTGTGTGCTCTATGCCATCTTTCTTGAGATGATCGTCTTTCGTGAGATCGACTTTGCGGGCATCTATGAAACGGCGAAATCCACCGGGCTGATCACCGCCGTGGTCTTCATCCTTGTTGGGGCGGGCGCGGCCTTCTCTTGGGTGATCTCTTTCGCGCAAATCCCGCAGGCGGTTTTGGCGGGCATCGGGATCGACAGCATGGGGCCAATCGGCGTGCTCTTTGTAATCTCCATCGCCTTCTTCATCGGCTGTATGTTCGTGGATCCGATCGTGGTGATCCTCGTCTTCGTGCCGATCTTTGCGCCGGTGGTCGACTCGGTTGGCCTTGATCCGGTGCTGGTCGGCACGGTCATCACGCTGCAAGTCGCCATCGGTTCGGCCACGCCCCCCTTTGGTTGTGACATCTTCACCGCCATCGCGGTCTTCAAACGTCCCTATATGGAGGTCATCCGCGGCACCCCGCCTTTCATCATCATGTTGCTGAGCGTCTCGGTTGCCCTGATCTTCTTCCCACAGATCGCCCTGTTCCTGCGCGATCTGGCCTTTGCGAAATAAGAGGAGAGCGTCATGTTCACCCATATCCTCGCCCCCTATGACGGCTCGATCAATGCCGACCGCGCGCTGAAGAAGGCGGCAGAGATGGCCAATCTGACCGGGGCGAAGGTGACGCTGCTGACGATCTACCGGCATCATTCGATGCTGGAGGCGTCGCTGTCGATGGTGCGGGTGAACGATCCGGGCAATATCGACGATGCGATGCAGGCCCATGCGACCGAGATCATCAGCCACGGCAAACAGTTGATGAAAGACGCAGGCGTCGAGAATGTACGCGCTTTCGTGCGCTCGGGCCGACCGGCGCGGGCGGTGACCGAATTCGCCAAGAAACATGATGCCGATCTTATCGTCATCGGCTCTCGCGGGTTGGGGGCGACAGGCGATAGCTATCTGCTGGGATCGGTGTCACACAAAGTCACGGGGCTTGCGAAATGCCCTGTGCTTGTCGTCTAGATCAAAGGAATATTCAGGTGACACCCCCTGTGCAAAGCGAAACGCTTGACTGCCGTTTGCGTGAAGATGATCCCGTGCGCCTTGGCGCGATGCTGCTGTCGACCGACATGACCTTTGAGCGTGACGCCGCACGGTTGATCGACCCCGCGCAGGCCGCATTGCATGTGGCGCGGATCGCGTTTGAGAACCCCACCACTCCCGAGCGCCTGCGCGCCATGACCCCCGATATGGCCCGCACAGCGGCGCTGCTGGTGCCGGGGATCAAGCTTTCGGCCATCGCCTTTTGCTGCACCTCGGCCTCTGTCGCCATCGGTAATCCTGCGGTACGCGAGGCCATCGGCGAAGGGCTCCCCGGCGTGCCGGTCATCACCCCCGCCTCTGCCGCTATCGCGGGTTTTGCAGCACTTGGCGTGAAACGTGTGGCAATGCTCACCCCCTATCTGCCCGAAACCGCCGCCCCCCTCGCCGCCTATTTCGAGGAACAAGGCCTACAGGTCATGCGCAACGGCGCCTTCGGGTTGGAAGACGACCGCGACATGGCGCGGATCGACGACGAAAGCATCATCAACGGCGCCAAAGCACTGGACGGAGCGGAAGTAGAGGCATTTTTCCTCTCCTGCACGTCTTTGCGCGGTGTCGACGTGATCGACCGGATCGAAGCCGCTTTGGGCAAACCGGTCGTGACCTCTAACCAAGCGCTGTGCTGGGCATTGCAACGAATGGGCGGGCTGTCGGGCCGTCCCGATGGCTATGGCCGTCTGTTCGACTGCGACATGCCAAGCGTCCATGCACAGGGCATCATTCCGTGATCCCGGCCCCTCTGGCCGGATCACAATATTCGAGTAACCAGACATGAAAGGGGCTGGCCTATGACCACGTATGAGGCGAATTTTACCAACAGCGAGTACCAGCGCCGGGTCGACCGAACGCGCAAGACCATGGCCGCGCGCAACATGGATGCGATCGTGGTCAGCGACCCGTCGAACATGTCTTGGCTGTCGGGCTATGATGGTTGGTCCTTCTATGTCTACCAAGCGGTGATCGTGACCCATGAGGGAGAGCCCGTTTGGTGGGGCCGCGGCATGGACGCGCTTGGCGCACGACGCACCGTCTTCATGGAGGATGACTGCATCCGCGGCTACGATGACAGCTACGTCCAGAACCCCGAAAAACACCCGATGGAAGACCTCTCGGCCCTACTGAGCGAAATGGGGTTAGAGAACGCGCGTATCGGCGTTGAGATGGACAACTACTACTACTCCGCCCGCGCCCATGAGACGCTGAAAACCCAGCTGCCCAAGGCGACCTTTATGGATGCCACCGCACTGGTGAACTGGGAACGCGCCGTGAAATCCGAGCGCGAGATCGAATATATGGAACGCGCCGCCCGCATCGTGGAGGAAATGCACGTCCGCATCCTCGAGGTCGCCGTGCCGGGCATGCGCAAGAACGATCTGGTGGCTGAAATCTACGCCACCGGCATTCGCGGCGCGCATGGGTTCTGGGGCGATTACCCGGCAATTGTGCCGATGGCCCCTTCGGGCATGGACGCCACCGCCCCCCACCTGACATGGGACGACCGGCCGATGCAGCCCAATGAGGCGACGTTTTTCGAGATCGCCGGCGCGCACCGCCGCTACCAATGCCCACAGTCGCGCACACTCTTTTTCGGGGATGTGCCGCAGAAATACCGAGACGCCGAACAGGCGGTGCTAGATGCCATCGACGCCGGGCTCGAACAGGCAAAACCCGGCAACAAGGCCGAGGACATCGCCAACGCTTTTAACAAAACGCTCAACAAGGCCGGGTTTGAGAAAGACAGCCGCTGCGGCTACGCCATTGGCATCAGCTACCCGCCCGACTGGGGCGAGCGCACAATCTCTTTCCGGCGGGGTGATACGACGATCCTTGAGCCGAACATGACCTTCCATTTCATGCCTGCGCTTTGGCTCGACGACGGCGGGCTTGAGATTACCGAGCCCATTCGCATTACCGAGACCGGCCATGAATGTTTCTGCACCACACCGCGAAAGTTGTTTGTTTCCGCATGACCAGCAATCCCATCACCCCGACCATCCCGCTCGACAAACCCGGCGCGCATCACGGTTTCCTGCGCCTGCCCTACAGCCGCGATGATAGCGCCTGGGGCTCTGTCATGGTGCCGATCACTGTCATCCATGGCGGCGACGGCCCCACGGCGCTGCTGACAGGCGGCAACCACGGCGATGAATACGAAGGCCCGATTGCGTTGCAGGAACTGGCGGCAACGCTGGATCCGGCGCAGGTCACGGGCCGCGTCATCATCCTGCCGATGATGAACCAACCCGCCTTTGCCGCAGGCCGCCGCTGTTCGCCCATCGATGGCGGCAATATGAACCGCAGCTTTCCGGGCAGCCCCGGCGGCACGGTGACCCAGAAGATCGCGCATTACATCGCGACCGAACTGGTGCCGCTGGCCGACATCGTGCTGGATTACCACTCAGGCGGACGCACGCTGGATTTCCTGCCCTTCGCCGCCGCGCATATCCTGCCCGACAAGAAACAGGAGGCCGCCTGCATGGCCGCGATGGAGGCGTTCAACGCACCCTATTCGATGAAGATGCTAGAGATCGACAACCGCGGCATGTTCGACACCGAGGTAGAGGAGCAGGGCAAGGTCTTTGTCACCACCGAGCTTGGCGGCGCGGGCACGTCGACGGCCAAGAGCGTCGCTGTCGCCCGCAAAGGCGCGCGCAATCTGTTGATCCATGCTGGAATTCTGGCTGGCGAGCCCGAGATGGCAGAGACCGTGATGCTCGACATGCCCGATGGGCGCTGCTTCACCTTTAGCGAGACGAATGCGCTGCTGGAGCCGCTGGTCGATTTGGGGGATGAAGTGACCGAAGGCCAAGCCATTGCGCGGCTCTGGCCCAGCGACCGCAGCGGTCAGCCCGCAATTACCGCCCATGCGCAGCTTGGCGGCATCCTGACCGCCCGACATGTGCCGGGGCTGGTCAAGATGGGCGATTGTATCGGCGTGGTGGCGCAGGTGGTCTGAACCACCTGCAACGCCTCATTCGTCGACGGGGAAGTAGCAGGCTGCCGGATGCGGTGCCCCCTCAAGCACGGGGCGTTCTTTCCGGCAGACGTCCTGCACCTTCCAGCAGCGCGGCGCAAAGGGGCAGCCCTCGGGGATCGCCAGTGGGGAGGGCAATTCGCCCTGCAGCTTGATGCGCTCCTTGCCGCCTTCGGGGTCAGCGCGTGGGGTCGCGGAGAGCAGTGCTGCCGTATAGGGATGGCGCGGGTTCTCAAAGACTTCGTCCTTCGGACCCTTCTCGACCGCGCGGCCCAGATACATGACGATCACATCATCGGCGACGTGGCGCACCACTGACAGGTCATGGCTGATGAAAAGATAGGCCAGCTGCATCTTTTCCTGAAGGTCCACCAACAGGTTCAGGATCGCCGACTGGATCGACAGGTCCAAAGCCGAGACAGGCTCGTCCAGCACCAGCACCTTCGGGTCCAACATCAAAGCCCGCGCCACCGCGATCCGCTGGCGCTGCCCGCCTGAGAACATATGCGGGTAGCGGTCGTAATGCTCGGGCCGCAGGCCAACCAGACGCAGCATCTCGCGCGCCTTTTCCTCGCGCTGCTTCTTGGACATGTCCTTGCGGTTGATGACCAGCGGCTCTTGCAGGATCGTGCCGATCTGCTGGCGCGGGTTGAGCGAGCCATAGGGGTCTTGGAACACGATCTGCACATGCTGGCGCAGGTCGGCCCAATCTTCGGGGCGCACCTGTTTGCCATCGAGCGTGAGCGACCCGGCGGTCGGCTCTTCGATCATCGTGACCATGCGCGCCAGCGTGGATTTGCCACAGCCGCTTTCGCCCACCACAGCCAGCGTCTTGCCGGGGTGCAGTTGGAAATCGAGGCCCGCAACGGCCTTGAGCGTCTGGGTCTTGCGCAGGAAGCCGCCACCAACCTGATAGTGACGCTCCAGCGCGTCGGCGGTCATTACGGGGGCAGTCATGACGCGACCCTTTCATCGGTATTAAGCGGATAGAAACAACGCGCCTTGCCCAAGTCCTCGCCCAAGGGCGGCGGGTTCTCGGCGCGGCATTTGTCGTTGGCGAACTTGCACCGCGGAGAGAAGAGGCAGCCCGCGGGCCGGTCGAACTGGCCGGGCACCACGCCGGGGATCGTCGGCAGGCGTTTCTCAGTCGCACGTTCCGGCAATGCGTCCAAGAGCGCCGCCGTATAAGGGTGGTGCGGCTCGCGGAAGAGCGGCAGCACCTGCTGCTCTTCGATCTTCTGACCGGCATATTGCACCGAGACACGCTCGGCGGTTTCGGCCACCACGCCCATATCGTGGGTGATCAGCACCAGCCCCATCCCCGTCTCATCGCGCAGCGAGGTCAGCAGGTCGAGGATCTGCGCCTGAATGGTCACGTCGAGCGCGGTCGTCGGCTCATCCGCGATCAGCAGCTTGGGCTTGCAGGCAATCGCCATGGCGATCATCACGCGCTGGTTCATCCCGCCCGACATCTGGTGCGGGAAGACCGACAGGCGCTTTTCCGGGTCTGGGATGCCGACCTGCTCAAAGAGTTCAATCGCCCGCTTGTGCCGCTCGGCCCGGTTCAGGCCAAGGTGAAAGCGCAGAGATTCTTTGATCTGCCAGCCCACTGGGAAGCAGGGGTTGAGCGAGGACATCGGCTCTTGGAAGATCATCGCCAGATCATTGCCGACAATCTTGCGCCGGGCGCGGCGGTCCATTTTCAGCAGATCGTGACCATCGAAGGTCAGCTCATCGGCGGTGACAGTCGCCGTCCAAGGCAGCAGGCCCATCAGTGCCAACATCGACACCGACTTGCCCGAGCCACTTTCGCCGACGATGGCGAGGATTTCGCCGGTGGCGACATCTTGGTCAACCGAGTCCACCGCGCGGAACTTGCCCGAGGCGGTGGCGAAATCGACCGATAGGTTGCGGATACGCAGAAGAGACATCAATCAGCTCCGCTTTAGTTTCGGGTCAAGGGCGTCGCGCAGCCCGTCACCCATGAGGTTGATCGCCAACACGGTGACGAGGATCGCAAGGCCGGGGAAGGTCACAACCCACCACGCCCGCAGAATGAACTCGCGCGCTTCGGCCAGCATAGTGCCCCATTCCGGCGTGGGCGGCTGCGCCCCCATGCCGAGGAAGCCAAGCGCGGCGGCGTCGAGGATCGCGGTGGAAAACGACAGCGCGGCCTGCACGATGATCGGCGCAAGGCAGTTCGGCAGCACGGTCACGACCATCAGCCGCAGCGTACCAGCGCCGACAACGCGGGCCGAGGTCACGTAGTCCTTTTGCCGTTCCGAGAGCACGCTTGCGCGGGTCAGGCGCACATAATGCGGCTGCAAGACGATGGCGATGGCGATCATCGCGTTGGTCAGCGATGGCCCAAGGATGGCCACCAGCACCAGCGCCAGCAGCAGCGATGGGAAGGCAAGGATGATGTCCATGATCCGCATGATGATGCTGTCGAGCCATTTCGGCGCGAAGCCTGAGATCAGGCCCACAATGATCCCGCCGGAGGCGGCGATGGAGACCACAACGATGCCGACAAAGAAGGAGTAGCGCGCACCGACGATCAGACGCGACAGCATATCGCGGCCCAGTGGGTCGGTGCCGAGGATGTGGCTCCACGTGCCACCGTCCTGCCAGACAGGCGGCTGCAGCGTGGCTGCGCGGAACTGCTGGGTCGCGTCATGCGGGGCGATCCAAGGACCGAACAGCGCCAGAAAGGCGAAGACGGCAAAGATCCACAGGCCAATTACGGCCCCACGGTTTTCGCGGAAATAGAACCAGAATTCGCGCAGGCGTCCGGGGCGCGCGTGTACCATTTCGGCTTCGGCAGAGAGTGCGTCGTCCATTAGCGTTTCCTGATCTTGGGGTTGATGATGCCATAGAGCATGTCAACGGTGAGGTTCACGACCATGACCATGACGGCGATCAGCAGCAGGCCACCCTGCACCACCGGGTAGTCGCGGCGGAAAATGCTGTCGACCATCCACTTGCCGATGCCCGGCCAGCTAAAGATAGTCTCGGTCAGAATGGCGCCCGCCAGCAGCGTACCGACCGAGAGGCCGATCACGGTAATGACGGGGATAAGTGCGTTGCGCAGTGCGTGGATGCCATTGATCCGGCCCGAGGACATGCCCTTGGCCCGGGCGGTGCGGATGTAGTCTTCGCCCAGCACTTCGAGCATGGCCGAGCGGGTCTGCCGTGCGATCACCGCCAGTGGGATGGTGCCCAGCACGATGGTCGGCAGCAGCAGGTGCCGCAAAGCCGAGGTAAACGCTCCGTTCTGCCCCGAGGCAATACTATCGATCAGCATGAAGCCCGTGGCGTTGGGGAAGTAATAAAGCAGATCAATCCGGCCCGAGACCGGCGTCCAGCCTAGGTTGCCCGAGAACACGATGATCAGCAGCAGCGCCCACCAGAAGATCGGCATCGAATAGCCCACCAGCGCGGTCGACATCAGCGCCCGGTCAAAGAACTTGCCCCGGTTCACCGCAGCAATCACCCCCGCGGGCAGGCCCAAGGCCACCGCAAAGATCATCGCGCAGACAGACAGTTCCAACGTCGCCGGAAAGAGCGAGAAGAACTCATCCCAAACAGGCCGTTTGGTCACGAAAGAGTTGCCCAAATCGCCCTGCAGAACGCCGGTGAAGTAGTCCCAGAACTGCACATAGATAGGGCGATCAAACCCGAACTGCTGTTGCAGCTCCAAGTAGCGCTCTTCGGAAATGCCCCGCTCGCCCGCCATGACGACGATCGGGTCGCCCGGCAGCATGCGGATAAAGGCAAATGAAATCAGCGTGACGCCGATAAAGGTCGGGATGAAGGTCGCAAGGCGCGACAAGACATATTTCAGCACGGGAGCACCATCAGTTCCTTCGGAAAGTTGGTCAGGGATTTGTAGCCATCTTCGGTGATCAGCACGTCATCTTCGATGCGCACCCCAAAGTTGCCGATCTCATAGAGGCCGGGTTCGTTGGTGTACACCGTTCCGGCGGGTAAAGTCATATGGTTGCCACGCATGATATAAGGCGCTTCATGTACATCGCGGCCAAGGCCGTGGCCTGTCTTGGTGCGGATGCGGTCGGCATAGGGCGAGGCTTCGAGGACTGAAATCACCACATCGTCGATCTCATGCGCGGTGACACCGGCGCGGGTGGCCTCCAGCCCGGCGAGGTTGGCGCGCAGCACGGTGTCATAAACCTCGCGCCCCTCGTCGCTGACGTAGCCGAGGAAAACGGTGCGGGTGATGTCGGCGGCAAAGCCGTTCTTGCGCGCGCCGAAGTCGATCAGCAGCGCATCGCCCGCTTTGACGCGGTAATCTTCGCGCGCTTTGGCGTGTGGACGGGCCGAGCCGTCGCCAGCGGCGACGATAGGCGCGAAGGACAGATCATCGGCCCCTTCAGCAAAGACCATCTGCACCAGTTTCTGCTCAATCTCTTTCTCGGTCTGGCCGAGTTTCACAGAGTGGAGCGTGGCGCGCAGGGCGCGTTCGGAAATTTTAATGGCCTCTTGCAGGGCGGCGACCTCGGCCTCGGTCTTGATCATGCGCGGGGCGGAAATTTCACGCTCGGCGTCTATGATCCGCAGGTCGGGCTGCGCTTTCTTCAGCGCGTGATGCACAAAGACGCGCATCACTTGGCCCTCGACAGCCAGCGAGGTGATGTTCAGATGCTGCATCAGCGCGGCAAAGGCATCGTCATAGCCTGTCTGGTCGCGCCAATCGAAAACGGCACCGTCAAAGCCGACCAGATCCCAGCTGCCCAATTCAAGGTTCGGGACCAAAGCGGCGGCGGGGCCGTGAGCGGGGATTACCAAAAGAAAGGGGCGCTCGTTGCTCATAAAAAGATGGTCGACGGCGCGGGTGAAATTCGGGCCGGGCACCAGCGCCACGGCGTCCACCGATAGTGCGGCGGCGATATCGGCATAGGCCGAGAGGCGATCATTCAGTGAATTGGACATGGGCTGGCTTTCGAGCTGGCGAAGTTAATAAAATGGGGACGGCATAGAATGCCGCCCCCTTTGGTCAAAGCGGCAGGGTTACTGCTTCAGGCCAACTTGGTTGAAGATGTGGCCACCCAGCGGGTGCACGACATAGTTTTCAACTTCGGGGCGCATGGTCATGTAAACAACCGAATGCGCGATAGTGGCCCAAGGCGCTTGATCCTTGAAGATCTGCTGCGCTTCTTCGTACAGCGGCGCACGCTCTTCTTGGGTCGGCAGAACCTTGGCTTTCTGGATCAGCGCGTCGAATTCCTCGTTGCACCACTGGGCGCGGTTGGATTTCTCCACACCGTCACAGCCCAGCAGAACCGCGAGGAAGTTGTCTGGGTCACCGTTGTCACCGGTCCAACCCAGCAGCACGGCACCGTCACGGTCCTTGGACTTGGAACGCTCAAGGTACTCACCCCATTCGTAGGAGACGATTTCAACATCGACGCCGACTTTGGAGAAGTCTTCCTGCATCAGCTCAGCCATACGGCGGGCGTTGGGGTTGTAGGGACGCTGAACCGGCATCGCCCAGATCTTCATGGACAGGTCGGTCACGCCTTCTTCCTCAAGCATCGCCTTGGCGGCCTCGGGGTCATAGTTGTCGTCTTCGATGGCGTCGTTGTAGGACCACATGGTCGGCGGGATCGGGTTCTTCGCGATTTCGCCGGAACCTTGGAATACCACGTCGATGATCGCCTGTTTGTCGATCGCCATGTTCAGCGCCTTGCGGACATTGGCGTTGTCAAAGGGCGCAACCTGCGTGTTGTAAGCCAAGTAGCCCACGTTCAGTCCTTCTTGCTCCATCACGACGATGTCTTCGGCGTCTTTCATCGCCTGAACATCGGCAGGGTTCGGATATGCCGTCACGTGGCATTCACCCGCCTGCACCTTTTGGTAGCGGACCGAAGCGTCAGGCGTGATCGCGAAGATCAGGCTTTCGACTTTGGCCGGGTCACCCCAGTATTCGTCGTTACGCAGGTAACGGATGACCGCGTCTTTCTGGTAGGCTTGGAACTGGAACGGGCCTGTACCGATGGGCGCTTGGTTCACCATCTCAGGTGTGCCAGCTTCCATCATCGCGTCGGCATATTCCTTGGACACGATCGAGGCGAAATCCATTGCCATGTTGGCGATGAAGGGCGCTTCGGGACGGGTCAGGTTGAAGGCCACGGTGTAATCGTCGACCTTTTCGATGCTCTCGATCAGGTCAGGCATGGACATGCCGCCGTAGTATTCCCATGTGCCGCCAGAGACGGTGTGATAGGGGTTTTCTTCGTTGCCCTGACGGTCAAAGCTGAAGATCACGTCGTCAGCGTTGAAATCGCGTGTCGGCGTGAACTGGTCGTTGGAGTGGAATTTCACACCCTGACGCAGCTTGAAGGTCACGGTCATGCCGTCTTCGCTGACTTCCCAGCTTTCAGCCAGCGCAGGCACGACTTCGGTCGTGCCGACTTTGAACTCGGCCAGACGGTTGTAGATCGGGTGGCTGGAGGCATCAAAGGTGGTGCCGGCTGTGTAAAGCGCCGGGTCAAAACCCTCGGGCGAGCCTTCGGAGCAATAGACCAGCGATTGAGCCGAGGCGGCTGTGGCACCCAATGCCGCCAGCATGGCGCCGGTGGCCAATTTCGTTGTAAAAGACATAATTTTCTCTCTCCTGATTGGTTTGTTTTTTGGCAGCGGTTTGTCCGCCGCAGGTGATACGCCCTTACGGGCGAGACGACGCGAATGCGGTGGCTAATGCCCCTTCATTCGGGCGTATTCTATTGGCGCCAGCGGCCAGATCGTACTGCATCCGGCCAACCCAGAGCATACGCGCAGGTTTATCTGTCTTGTTGGACCACGAATGCGGGCTGCTGCCGAGGTAATGCAGGCTGTCACCGGGGCGCATGATATGTTCGCCCCCATCGACGACCTGCACGATCTCTCCCTCAAGGATATAGATCACTTCTTCGCCCTCATGCACGACTTCTTCCGAAGCATAACCCGGTGGCACGTTCATTATGTAGGACGACAGTTCATGCCCCGGAAAATCCGCGCCAAGCTTTTCGTATTCGATCGAAGACCCCGACACGGCAAAACGCTGACGTTCATCCGCGCGGGTCAGGCTGTCTTGGGTCTTGGGGGTATGGATGAAAAAGCTAACCTCAACCTGCAAGGCGACCGCGATCTGCGACAGGGTGCCCAGTGATGGCGTGGCCCTGCCCCGTTCAACTTGGCTCAGATAGCCAACCGACACGCCAGAAGCTTCGCCCAACTGCTGCAATGTCAGGGACAAACGGTGGCGCTGCCTACGCATACGCGCGCCAAGTGTGGATACACTATCGCCATTGGCAGTTGGCAAATTCACCCTCCCCGTGAACAGCAACCCGATCTAACGCCGGATATTGCATTATGATGTATCGCTGTGTGAAATTAAAAAGGTTGAGGGTCAACAATAATTTTTTTACCGAAAGGGCGATGTGCCTAAATTTTCGGCACCGGATCGGGTAAAATCTTCTTATTCAAAGGACCTTAGCCGATCGTGGCCGATCCGCGCGAGTTCACGCGCCGTGGGGTCAAGCGGAGCAAATGCAACGCTTAGCCCGCTGGAATGCCAGTCGCACAGGCCGAATCCGGTGCCTTCGACGATACGCAGATCGCGCGTTTCTGTCAGGTCGATGGTGGAATGCAGCCCGTTAGAGATCACCACTGGAATACCATGCCAATGGCTCACCCGGTTCACATGCACATGGCCCGACAAAATCCCCGCGACGTGCTTACCTTTCAGCATTCCGGCCAAGCGCGCGCTGCTTGCCTCATCAAGACTGCCCCAAGCCAGCGCATCAGGGTCAATGCGCGGCGGGTGGTGGATGACCAATAGCTTTGCCAGATCGGAATGGCGCTCTAACGCCGCCTCAAGAAACTCGAACTGCGGATCATCAAGCGCTCCAGCCACCTTGTTCGGCACGCTACTATCCAACGCAATCACGTGCAGGTCACCGTGCCGTGCATCGTGGAAATAAGGCGCATCCGCCAGCCCCGGCGCAAAGACCGCGTTGAACCCGGCGCGTTTGTCGTGATTGCCAAGCGCCAGCACCAAAGGGGCGCGCAGATCGCTAAGAATGTCGCGCACCAGCGCATAGCTTTCACGGTCGCCCTGATTTGTTAGATCGCCGCTGGCCACCACGAAATCGGGCTGCGGGTCCATCGCGTTGATCACCTCAACCACGCGGCGCAGCGTTGCGGGGGTGTCACTTTGCAGATGTGGATCGTTCAGATCGGGGTGCGAGATGTGCAGGTCGGTCAGGTGGATAAAGCGGGTCATGGGCGTACTCCTGCGGCTTTCAGCAGGGTTTTCGTATAAGGGTGCTTAGGCGCGCGCAACACATCAGCGGCGGGACCGCTTTCCAACGTCTTGCCGTGCTGAAGCACCAGCACCCGGTCACAGATCGACGCCACCACTGCAAGGTCATGGCTGATAAAGACCATGCCAAGGCCCAGATCATCTTGCAGGTCCATTAGAAGGTTCAGGATCTGCGCCTGCACTGACACATCCAAGGCCGAGACCGCCTCATCCGCGACCAGCAGCGCGGGCCGGGTTATGATCGCGCGGGCAATGGCGATGCGTTGACGCTGCCCGCCTGAGAACTCATGCGGATATTTGCCTGCGTCGGCTGGATGCAGCCCGACCTGCTCCAAGGCTTCGGCGACGCGATGGGTGATATTCTCCGTCTCTCCGTTGGCGCGCAGCGGCTCCGCGATGGACCAGCCAATGCGGCGGCGCGGATTAAGCGAGCCGAAAGGATCTTGAAACACCATCTGAAAGCCGCGCCGCAGCTTGCGCAATTCCTCTGCGGTCAAGCCGTGCAGATCGCGGCCCTGAAACAGCACCTCCCCCGCCTCCGGACGCTCAAACGCCATAATGAGCCGCGCCAAGGTCGATTTGCCCGAACCGCTTTCGCCGACCACGCCCAAGGTCTCTCCGGCGCGCAGCGAAAATGCAGCCCCCTCTAGCGCCGCCAGCACGGGTGCCCGGCGCAGAAGGCTTTGCCGTGGCAGCTTGTAGTGGCGGGTGAGGTTGCGGACCTCCAAGAGCGGCACGTCAGTCATGGCGTGCCTCCGTCAATAAGTGACAGGCAGCAACTTCGGTCTGCGTGAATGCCGGGCGCTGCGTGGCGCATTGGGGCAATTCGACGGGACAGCGCCCTGCGAAACGGCAGCCTTCGGGCAGGCCCTGGAGGGGCGGCACAGATCCCGGAATGGTTGGTAGGCGCCGCCGTTTCCCATCGGCATTCCGTCCCGCCACACCGACATCAGGCCGCGCGCCCAATAGCCCCTTGGTATAGGGATGCGCGGGCGCGCCAAGCACCTCTGACGTGCGGCCCCGCTCAACCATATCGCCCGCATACATCACCACGATGTCTTCGGTGGCCCGCGCCACGGCAGCAAGGTCATGGCTGATGAAAACCAGCGCCATCTCGCGCTCTCGCGCCAGCCGCTGCAGCAGGTCGGTGATCCGCAGCGCCACATTGGCATCCAATGCAGTGGTTGGCTCATCCGCGATCAGCAGCATAGGGTTGCAGGCCAAGGCCAGCGCGATCAACACACGCTGCCGCTGCCCCCCTGACATCTCATGCGGGAACTGCCGCAGGCGTCGGTCCGGGTCGGGGATGCCCACCTCTTCGAACAGGCTCAGCGCCCGGTCGCGGGCCGCGCGGCGGGTCAGACCGTCGTGCAACAGCATCGGCTCTATCACCGTATCGCCCACCCGCCGCAGCGGGTTGAGCGCCGCCATCGGCTCCTGAAACACCATCGCCACCCGGCGGCTGCGCAGCCTCTGCCAGTCCCGTTCAGCCGCGCGGGCCATTTCCCGCCCGTCGATGCTGAGCCGCCCGGTCAGATGCGCGCTGTCGGGTGCCATGCCCATCAGGCAAAGCGCAAGCAGCGTCTTGCCAGACCCGCTTTCGCCCACGATGCCCAGCCGATCGCCGCGCCGGATCACCAAACTGGCGTCGCGTAGGGCGGCGGCAGTGCCGAAATGGATCGAAAGATTGCTAAGCTCAATCATCGCGCGCGCACCAGTCGGGGGTCAGTGATATCGCGCAGCCCGTCGCCCAGAAGGCCGAAGCCCAGCACCGCCACGACGATGCAAAGGCCGGGATAGATTGCCAGCTGCGGGGCGAGATACATCAACGTCTGCGCCTCCGACAACATCCGCCCCCAACTAGACGCAGGCGGCTGCGCACCGAGGCCAAGATAGCTCAGCGCCGCTTCGGCGAGGATTGCAACGGCAAATTCGATGGTGGCCTGAACGATGATGGCCGCGGCGATATTGGGCAGGATGTGATCGCGGCTGATCACGAAGCGCCCCCGCCCCGCCGCGCGTGCAGCGGCGACGTAATCGCGCGTCCAGATTTGGTTGGCGGAGGCACGGGTGACGCGGGCGAAGATGGGGATGTTGATAAATGAGATTGCCAGCACCGCATTGGTCAGCGACGGCCCAAAGACCGCCGCCAGCATGATTGCAAACAAGAGCGCCGGAAAGGCGAACCCCAGATCAGCAAGCCGCATCACCGCATCCTCGACCCAACCGCCAAGCGCCGAGGCGAGCAACCCAAGCGCTACGCCGATGCTACCGCCCAGCAGGACCGCCACCAGCGCCACGGTCATCGAATTACGCGCCGCCGCCATAAGCTGCGCCACCACGTCGCGGCCCAGCTGATCGGTGCCCAGCCAATGCTCTATCGAAGGCGGCGCGAATTTGGTCGAGATCGACATGGTCTGCGGGTCATGCGGGGTCCAGATCAACGACAGAGCCGCCACCCCGATCACTAAGCTGACCAGAACCGCGCCCAACAAGAAATTCGCGGGAAGCCGCCTCATGCCCGCGCCTTCAGCCGGGGGTCGATCGCGACGTAGAGCAGATCGACCACGAAATTCGCCGTTACTACGATGGCGGCAAAGAGCATCACCAGCGCTTGCACCGTGGGCAGGTCTCGGTTGGCGATGGATTGAAAAATCAGCCGTCCCAGACCGGGCAGGTAGAAGACGTTCTCGATTACGATGGTCCCCGTCACCAAAGCCGCAAACTGCATCCCGACAATAGTGACAATAGGTACTAACGCATTGGGCAGCACATGCCGCCACAGTATCCGACGGTGCGACAACCCACTGGCCCGCGCAGTGCGCACGAAATCTTGGCGCATCACCTCCAGCGCCGAAGACCGCGTGACCCGTGCCAGTACCGCGGATTGCACCAGTGCCAGCGCCACCGTGGGCAGAATGAGCGAGCGCAGCGCAGCGACCGGATTTTCCCAGCCCGCAAAGCCCCCGGGGGGCAGCCAGCGCAGCTTCACCGCAAAGAGCATCACCAAGAGGATCGACAGCCAGAACGCCGGCACGGCGATGCCAAGCTGGCTGAGGAACATCACCCCCCAGTCGCCCGCGCGGCCATGCTGCGCCGCAGCCGTGATGCCAAGGCTCAGGGCAAGCACCAGCGTCACCAACATCCCCGCCACAGCAAGTGAAATGGTCATTGGCAACCGCTCGGAAATCAGTTCCGAGACCGGGACACGGAAAGAATGGCTGATCCCGAAATCTCCCTGCAAGGCGTTCCAGACCCATGAAACATAGCGCGTCACCAGCGGCGCGTTCAGCCCCAACTGCTCGCGCAGCGCCGCCAAAGCGTCTTCGCTGGCGTCCATCCCAAGGATCGTCAGCGCAGGGTCACCCGGCAGCACGTTCATCACGGCAAAGACCACGACCGACACGGCCAAAAGGGTCAGCACGAAACCAAGCGTGCGGCGGAAAAGGAAATAGGCCACGGGGTCAGGTCCAATGGCTGCGGCACGCGTGGCACCGCAGCCGGTTTAGGTCAATTGGCGACGCTGACGCCCTTGAGCGGCATGTAGAGCACAGGCGAAGAGGACCAATAGCCTTCTACCCCCTCACGGAAAACACCGAGCAATGGCAGCTGGAACAGGAAACCATGAACTGACTGATCCGACAGCATCTGCTGGCCCTGCTTGAGCAGTTCATCGCGCTTGGCGGGGTCGACCTCTGTCGTGATCTGCTCCCACAGGGCGGTCATCTCGGCATTGTCATAGCCGTAGAAGTAGTCCGGCCCACGGGCGAAATTGCCCATGTCGTTGGGGCTGGTGTGGGCGATGATGGTCATGTCGTAGTGCTTCTGCTTATAGACCTCATCGATCCAGAAACCCCATTCGACATTCTCAACCTTGGCGTCGATCCCGGCCTCTGAAAGCTGGTTCTGAATGATCTCGGCCGAGCGGGTGGCATAAGGAAACGGCGGCACGCGCAGGGTCATCGTCGTGCCGGCCACGCCGGCGGCTTCGAACATCTCTTCGGCCTTGGTGCTGTCATGCGGATAGGCGTCCGTCAGGTCGACATAGGCGGTGCCATGCGGCGGGTAGAAGCTGCCGATGGGCACGGCTTGGCCGTACATCGCGCCCTCGATGATCTCGTCCCGGTCGATGGCGGTGGCCACGGCGCGGCGCACCTCGACATTGTCGAAGGGCGGCTTGGCGTTGTTCATGGCGAGGATCACTTCGCCCTCGGTCGAGCCAACGTTGACGCGGAAGCGCGGGTCGGCTTCGAACTGCGGCAGCAGCTCCGGCGCGGGGAAGCCGGGAAAGGCGTCCAGCTCTTCGGCCATCATTGCCGCTGTCGCCGCGGCGGGGTCTGAGATGAAGCGGAAGACGACCTTATCGAGCGCCACATCGGCGGCATCGCGGTGATCGGGGTTCTTGACCAAAGTCAGACGGTCGCCACGGGTCCAGCTGTCAAACTTGAAGGGGCCGGAGCCCACCGGGTTGGCGTTGTTGGTCTCCGCGCTTTCGGCGGCCACGATGGCGCTGTCGCCCTGCCCCATGTTGAAGAGGAAGAAGGCATCTTTGGCCTTGAGCGTGATCTCGACCGTTTGCGGATCGACCGCTTTGACGCTTTCGATTGGCTCGAAGATGTCCTTCGAAGGGTTCACGCTGTCCTCGCCCATGGCGCGGTCGAAGGAATAGACGACATCCTCTGCATCCAGCGTGCTGCCGTCGTGGAAGGTCACGCCTTCGGCGAGCTTGAACGTGTAGGTCAGACCGTCCTCGGAGACCTCCCATGAGGTCGCAAGGTTGGGCTGAACCTCCCCGTTCTCGGCCACGGTTGTGAGCGATTCGAAGACGTTTTGCGTCATCATGCTGTCGATGGAGGCGGTGGCATCCGCCGTCGGGTCGAGCGACGTGGGCTCCTGTTGCATACCGATGACAAGCTCGGCGGCGGCAGAGGCCGAGGCCATAAGGCCGAAAGCCAGTGTTAGCGCGGGCAGGGTTTTGGTGAGGGGCAAATGAGACATGGGGCAGCACTCCTGTTGGCAGGAGCACCATGCGACCTGTCCGGCCGAGCGCCCCCTTTATGACAGACTGCGACGGGCGGGGGCGTCCGGTCAACGGCTTTGCGGCGCTGCGGAAAAACTTCATGCAATTGCAACACTCTGGCTGGCTTCACCGGATGGGTTATAAGGTTGAGATTGACCGTGGTTCGGCCCTTTTGCCTAATGGACGGCGGTGCTAGCCTCCGCGCAAAGGGGGCATCTATGAACAATTCAACCATCGGTTTCGATTGCATTGTCGTCGGCGCGGGCATCGCGGGCGCTTCTGTCGCGGCTGAACTCTCCAGCGACCGCCGGGTTCTTCTGCTGGAGCGGGAAAGCCAGCCGGGCTATCACACCACGGGCCGGTCTGCCGCGCTGTTCACGGTGACCTATGGGCCGAAGGTGATCCGCGCCCTTTCCCGCGCCTCCGCCGCCTTTTTCAACGATCCCGCCAGCCCCTATCTGGACCACCCGTTGCTGGAGCCGCGCGGCGCAGTGTTTATTGCACGACAGGACCAGCAAGCATCGCTGGCACGCACTGCCGAGGAACTAGGGCCGCATGTGACACCGCTGACCGGAGCGGAGATCGAAACCCTCGTGCCGCTGCTGCGCAAAAGCTATGCCACTGCCGGGCTGCGCGATGCCTCGGCGGCAGATATAGACGTGAATGGGCTACACCAGCATTACCTCAAAACCTTCCGCGCGGCGGGCGGGGTTTTACAGACCAAGGCCGAGGTGCTATCGCTCCGCAAGGAGGGCGATTGGCAAGTCGAGACCCATCAGGGCATGTTCCACGCGCCCTTCGTCGTTAATGCAGCGGGGGCCTGGGCGGACGGGATCGCCACAATGGCGGGCCTCACCCCTGTCGGTCTGACCCCGAAACGCCGCACCGCGCTGACCGTGGCCCCGCCTGAGGGCATGCTGCCAGACCGCTGGCCTATGGTGGTGGATATAGACGAGCAGTTCTACCTCAAGGCCGATGCAGGCAAGCTGCTGATCTCTCCTGCAGACGCGACCCCCTCCGCGCCCTGCGATGCGCAACCCGAGGAGTTGGACGTGGCGATCTGTATTGACCGGATCGAAACCGCCTTTGACCTCAGCTTGCGCCGGATTGAGAGCCGCTGGGCCGGTCTGCGCAGCTTTGTGCCAGATGGCGATCCAGTGGCGGGATATGATCCTGATGGGGAAGGGTTCTTTTGGCTGGCGGGGCAAGGCGGTTATGGCATTCAAACCGCGCCCGCTCTGGCCCGCGCTGCCGCCGCACTGGTACGGGGCGAAGATATCCCCGGCGACATTGCCGCCGAGGGGGTTACTGCTGCAGCCCTTGCAAGGGGCCGTGCGGGATTGGCTTAGCCGTTCATCCCAGCTTCAGCTTCGATCTGCTTGCGCGACTTGCGCGCGCGCTCTGTCGCCGATTTCAGCTGACCGCAAGCGGCCATGATGTCTTCGCCACGCGGTTTACGCACGGGCGAGGCATAGCCCGCGTTATAAACGATATCGGCAAAAGCGCGGATGCGGTTGTTGGACGACCGCTCGTAAGGCGAACCGGGCCATTCGTTGAAGGGGATCAGGTTGATCTTGGCCGGGATGCCCTTGATCAACTCAACGAGCCGATGCGCGTCTTCGTCGCTGTCGTTCACACCTTTCAGCATCACGTACTCAAAGGTGATCCGCTCGGAATTACTGACCTTGGGATAGGCGCGTAGGGCGTCGAGCAGTTCTTCGATGTTCCAACGCTTGTTGATCGGCACCAGCTTGTTGCGCACCTCATCGGTGGTGGCGTGGAAAGACACGGCCAACTGGCAGCCAATCTCGGCGGCGGTGCGATGAATTTCCGGCACAACGCCGGATGTCGACAGCGTGATGCGGCGGCGCGAAAGCTGGATGCCCTCGGGGTCCATCGCAATCTTCATCGCGTCGCGCACGTTCTCGAAGTTATAGAGTGGCTCACCCATGCCCATCAGCACGATATTGCTCAAAAGACGGGCCTCTTCGGTCCGAGTGCCAGTCTCGGGCCATTCATCCAGATCGTCGCGCGCCACCATAACCTGACCGATAATCTCAGCGGCGGTAAGGTTACGCACCAGTTTCTGCGTGCCCGTGTGGCAGAAGGAACAGGTCAGCGTGCAGCCGACTTGGCTGGACACACACAGCGTGCCGCGACCCTCTTCGGGGATATAGACCACCTCAACCTCGTGGCCGCCCGCGATCCGCACAAGATACTTGCGCGTGCCGTCTTCGCTTTCCTGACGGGTCACGACCTCAGGCACTTCGATCACGAATTTCTCTGCCAGTTCAGCGCGATAGCCTTTGGCAAGGTTGGTCATGGAGTCGAAGTCACGCACACCCCATTGATAAATCCATTGCCAGATTTGCCCCACACGCATCTTCGCCTGTTTCTCAGGCGTGCCGTTTGCGATCAACACATCGCGCATGGCGTCACGGGTCAGACCGACAAGGTTGATCGGCCCCTCAGGCAACTTGCGGGGGAGGGTCATCACGTCTTGGGTGATGGGCGCGGAAGCGGACATTTCAAAGACTCACAGGCTAGGGATGGGTCTCTATATAAGAAATGGCGCGATTTGCAAAAGGGTTTGGCCTCGCGGGCATAGAGCCGCGCTCAATAGGCCTTCTTGCTTGTCCGCAATTCACCCGTCGCCAGAACCGGCGCGGCATCCAGACTGTCCACATTCAGCATCGCCGCCACCCGTTCCAACGAGGACACCAACTGCGCCTGCTCCCAATCTGCAAGATCCGCAAAGGCGCGGACGTAGCGTTGCTGCAAGGCATCAGGGGCTTCCTCCAACACATCCTCACCTTGAGTGGTCAGGGTGATGTTGGTCTGCCGACGATCCTGCGCCGAGGGCTGCCGCGATACCAATTCGCGTGCCACCAGCTTATCGACCAAGGCGGTGACGGTGGCTTGGCTGACGCCCATCTGGTTGGCGAGGGTCTTGGCGGTTGGGTCTTTCTTCTCTCC
Organism: Sulfitobacter sp. SH24; assembly: GCF_965641895.1. Taxonomy (NCBI): domain Bacteria; kingdom Pseudomonadati; phylum Pseudomonadota; class Alphaproteobacteria; order Rhodobacterales; family Roseobacteraceae; genus Sulfitobacter; species Sulfitobacter sp. SH24. The sequence continues at coordinate 112,135 of NZ_OZ282575.1, read as the reverse complement.
CACGATCTGCAACACGCGCAGCTGCGCGGGGGTGACCCCCGCAGCCTGCGCCAAATCGCGGGCATAAAGCTCTGTGGCCCGCAAAATGCGGCGTAAAGCGATTAGACTCTCGTCGACCCGGTCAGGATGTTTTTGCGTCATGGTGCATCATTGCACAACGCAGCCAATTTCAGCAATCGGTCAAAACCACCCTGAATGCTTAGTATAGCTAAACGAAACGGTCCAATTTCATTAGTCTTACGAAACAAATATGCACATAAGTATGCCTCTGAAACCACGCTATAAGCGTATTTTCAGGTATTTTGCTTTGAATGTTGAAGTATCACCGGACATGCCCTACTTAGCTTATCGAAACAACAAGGGAGCCCCGACCGGATGCAGAATGAACTCGACATAAAGAAAGCCCGCACACCCAAGCTGCGTAAGCCCATTGCCGAGGACGGAGCCGCCATCTGGCGGTTGATTCGCGACTGCAAGCCGCTCGACGAGAACTCGCTTTACGCGAACCTGATCCAAGCCGACCACTTCCGCGACACTTGTGTTGTAGCGGAAATGGACGGCGACATCGTTGGCTGGATTTCTGGCCATATGATCCCTGCCCAAGACGCCTTCTTTGTCTGGCAGGTCGCCGTCAGCCCCAAGGCCCGTGGCCTTGGTCTGGGTAAAACCATGCTGATGGAACTGGTGAACCGCGATGAGACTGAGGACGCCAAGACCCTCAAGACCACGATCACCAGGGACAACGACGCCTCCTGGGGGCTGTTCCGCAGCTTTGCCAATCACGTCGGCGGCGACCTTTCGGATGCCCCGCACTTTACCAAAGACGCCCATTTCGAGGGCGCGCATGACACCGAACATATGGTGACGATCACGCTGCCCGAGACTGCCGCGCTCAAACGCGCCGCGTAAACCGCAGCTGACAATTCACACGACAGATTCTCTTGAAGAGAAAGGATATTCCTATGCCTAAAGACATGGCACAGAACACAACGATCTTTACCCGCCGCGAGAGCGAAGCACGCTCCTATTGCCGTGGCATGAACGCCGTTTTCACCCGCGCCAGTGGGTCCGAGATGTTTGACGGCGAAGGCAATCGCTACATCGACTTCCTCGCCGGCTGTTCCTCGCTGAACTACGGCCACAACGATGCGGACATGAAGGCCGCGCTGGTGGAACACATCACCAATGACGGCATCGCCCATGGTCTCGACTTCCATAGCGACACCAAGGCGGCGTTCCTGAACGCCTATGAGGAAAACATCCTCAAGCCGCGCGGCATGGATTACAAAGTCATGATGACCGGCCCGACCGGCACCAATGCCGTCGAAGCCGCGATCAAGCTTGCGCGCAAGGTGACAGGCCGCACGAACGTGATCTCCTTCACCAATGGCTTTCATGGCATGACCATGGGCGCGCTGGCGCTGACCGGCAACAAAGGCAAACGCGGCGGCGCGGGCGGTGGCTCGTTGGCCGATGTGACGCATATGCCCTTCGAGGGATCGCTGGGCAAAAATGTCGACACGCTGGAAATGATCGACGCAATGCTGTCGAACCCGTCATCGGGCATCGACGCCCCTGCGGCACTCATCTTTGAGCCGATCCAAGGCGAAGGCGGTCTGAACGCGGCCTCCGACGCATGGATGCAGGGCATTGAGAAAATCGCCCGCAAGCATGGCGCACTCCTGATCATCGACGACATTCAGGCCGGTTGTGGCCGTTCGGGCAGCTTCTTCTCGTTTGAGGCGTCCGGCATCAAGCCTGACATGATCACCCAAGCGAAATCGCTTTCCGGTTTTGGCCTGCCCTTCGCAGCCCTGCTGATCGCGCCTGAGCATGACATCTGGAAGCCCGCCGAGCACAACGGCACCTTCCGTGGCAACACCCACGCCTTTGTCACCGCCCGCGTCGCGATTGAAAAATTCTGGTCCGACGACAAGTTCGAAAAGTCGCTGGCCGAAAAAGCCGTGGTACTGACCACCGCGCTCAAGGACGTTGCCGATCTGGTCGAGGGCGCCACGCTGAAAGGCCGCGGCCTGATGCAGGGTGTCGACGTTGGTTCTGGTGAACTGGCCGGTGCGATCTGTGCGCGTGCCTATGAATTGGGCCTTGTGATCGAAACATCGGGCGCGAACGACGAAATCGTTAAATATCTTGCCCCGCTCACCACACCGGAGAAGGTCATGCGCGAAGGGTTTGATATCCTCCTTCAAGCGACCCGTGACGTGACGGGCAACATGAAACTGGCAGCGGAGTAATACCGATGATTGTACGTGATTTTAACAAACTTCAGGGCACAGACCGTCACGTTGGTGACGCTCAATGGACGTCCACACGCTTGCTTTTGGCTGATGACAAGATGGGATTCTCTTTCCACATCACCGTTCTTGAGGCCGGGTCGGAACACACGTTCCACTACAAGCACCACTTTGAGAGCGTCTATTGCATGAAGGGCAAGGGCTCGATCACTGATCTCGCCACTGGCGAGACCCATGAGATCACCCCCGGCGTGATGTACGCCCTGAACCTGAACGACAAACACACATTGCGCGCAGAGGAAGAACTGCACATGGCGTGCTGCTTCAACCCGCCGGTCACCGGCAACGAAGTGCACCGTGAAGACGGCTCCTATGCGCCTGCCGAGGAGGTAGCGTAAGTTATATGACTCAACCGTCCCACACTGTCGAAAAAATCGGCGGGACGTCCATGTCCCGCGTGAACCAGCTCAAGGATACACTCTTTGTCGGTGACCGTAAGGGCGAGGACATCTATGGGCGCGTCTTCGTGGTCTCCGCCTTTGGCGGGATCACGAACCTGCTGCTGGAGCATAAGAAATCCGGCGAGCCGGGCGTTTATGCGCATCTGGCCAACGCCAGCAACGATCACGGCTGGCACGAGGCGCTGACCCGGGTGTCTGCCGAGATGCAGCGCGTGCACCGCGAGGTGCTGGAGCATCCCGGTGACATCGAACAGGCCGACGCCTTTGTGTCTGAGCGCACCCATGGTGCCCGCAACTGCCTGATCGATCTGCAACGCCTCTGCGCCTACGGCCACTTCCGCCTGTCGGAGCACATGCTGCAAATACGCGAGTTGCTGTCCGGGTTGGGCGAGGCGCATTCCGCTTTCGTCACCACGATCCTGCTGCAGCGCGCTGGCGTGAATGCCCGTTTCGTTGACCTCTCCGGTTGGCGCGATGAGGGTAATGTCACGCTGGACGAGCGCATCGAGCAGGCGATGGACGGCATTGATCCACACACCGAAATGCCCATCGTCACCGGCTATGCACAATGCGCCGAAGGCTTGATGCGTGAGTTTGACCGTGGCTACTCCGAAGTGACCTTCTCCAAGCTGGCGGCCCTGACGGGTGCGCGCGAGGCGATCATTCACAAGGAATTCCACTTGTCCTCCTGCGACCCGAAACTGGTCGGCGAGCATGCCGTCAAAAAGATCGGGCGCACGAACTATGACGTGGCGGACCAACTGTCGAACATGGGGATGGAGGCGATCCACCCCAAGGCAGCCAAGACCCTGCGCCAAGCTGACGTACCGCTACGCGTAACAAACGCTTTTGAGCCCGAAGACCCCGGCACGCTGATCGACGACCGCAAGGCCGAGACGCCTGCGGTGGAGATTGTCACGGGCCTCGATATCGTGGCTTTCGAGCTGTTCGAGCAGGATATGGTCGGCGTGAAAGGCTATGACACCGCGATTCTCGACGTGCTGACACGGCACAATGTGCGGATCGTCTCGAAGGTCTCGAACGCCAATACGATTACGCACTACCTTGATGCGTCGCTCAAGACGATGCGCCGGGTGGAGAAGGATCTGGCACAGATTTATCCCGCTGCCGAGATCACCACCCGCACCCTGTCGATGGCTTCGGTCATCGGGCGCGATCTGAACGGCTTGTCGGTACTGCAGCGGGGCCTCGTGGCCATCGCCGAGGCCGGAGAGACGGCGATCGGTGCGAGCCAAGGGCCGCGCAACGTGGATGTGCAGTTCATCGTCGAGCGGGAGAGCCTGCAACTGGTGATCAAGGCGCTGCATGGTGCTTTCATTGAGGAAGAAGTCGCGACGTCGCTGTCGCGGGCGGCCTGAGGCCCGGTACATTCGACGTATCCTTAGCCGCGGCTCCCAAAAGGAAGCCGCGGCTTTTTCATGCCTGAGGTCCGGCGCCTACGGCTTGTCCCGGTTCCGGGTTGCAAACGCACTGCCACAAACAAAAACGGCCCCGCAATTCGCGAGGCCGTTCCAAAAATTGCTCTGGCCGCTCTCAGCCGCCGCAGCGCTTCGCCGCATCTTCCACCGCCGCTGTGAACCCCAGCAGCGAGAACTTGTCGCTGGTCTGTGTGCCGCGCGATGAGCGGCCGACCAAAGTCGCATCCGCGCCGCGTTTCATGGCGGCGATGATCTTGGCGTCATCCGCCGTGGTTGCAGGCCATGCCCACTCCCCTTCGGTGAACAGCTCGTAGCTATCGCCCGAAATATCCATTGTCACGGTCGAACCGGATGCGAAAGGATACCCGCCGGTGAAAGCGACCTGACCCTTGGCCTCAGCCGAGGGGCGGTAGAATACCATCAGCAATGTCTGACCCCGGTTCACCGCCACCACACGCCCATCGCGCGTGTTGACGACTTCCTTAGGCGTTGAAACGCCCCAGCATTCTGTCGGGTTATCTTCTACAAAGACGCTCCAGTCGGTCTTGGCAGCCACCCGGTTGGTGCTCTGCTCCTGCGCCACGGCGCCACTTGCCACAAGGGCGAGCGCCCCAAGTGCAAGACCACATGTCTTCATCATTCCCATCTGTCCAGCCTCCAGCCGTCCTTGACCTCAACACGTCCACAGACCCCGTCCGGGCAACCTTGGGCGGGTTGCTCTCTTGCGGGTGTCTGCTATCTGTTCGACACCAACCACAATAACGGCAAACGCGCGACCGACGAAACCCTGATTGGCAGGATTTCGCCCAGAAACAGGATGAACCTCATGACCAAAGCAGCCCCATTTGCGGAAATCTGGCGCGGACCCTTTCTGGAAAGCGTTCATTCTGGTCATGCCGTGATCTGCGACGCGAGCGGCCAGATCGTCGAAGCATGGGGCGATCCGGAAAAGGTAATCCTGCCGCGTTCGTCCTCCAAGATGATCCAGGCGCTGCCGCTGATCAATTCCGGCGCCGCCGACGCAGCGGGTCTGAGCACCGAACAACTGGCCCTTGCCTGTGCCTCGCACCAAGGGGCGGCGATCCACACCGACCGTGTCGGCGTCTGGCTCGACACGCTGGGGCTGGGCGATGATGATTTTCGCTGCGGCGCACAGGAACCCAATGACCGTGACGCCATGGAAGCGCTGATCCGCGCCCATGAGAAACCCTGCCAGATCCACAACAACTGTTCGGGTAAACACGCGGGGTTCCTCACGCTGAACAAACACCTCGGCGGGGGAGCGGATTACGAAAAGCCCGATCACGCGGTGCAAAAAGCCTGCCTTGAGGCTTTCGAGACGGTCACCCAAGAAACCTCGCCCGGCTATGGCATTGACGGCTGTTCGGCCCCCAACCCGGCCTGCACCCTACACGGCATGGCCCGCGCCATGGCGCATTTCGCCGCCGCCCCCGAAGGCTCTGCCGAAGCGCGCCTGCACCAAGCCATGCGGCTGCACCCCGAACTGGTCGCCGGCGAAGGCCGCGCCTGCACGGAACTGATGCGGGCAATGGACGGTAAGGTAGCACTGAAAACTGGGGCCGAAGGCTTCTTCATCGCGATCTGGCCCGAGCGCAAGTTGGGCATCGCGCTCAAAGCCGCCTGCGGCACCACCCGGGCCGCCGAATGCGCGATCACCGCGCTGCTGGTCAAACTGGGCGCGCTGGACGCCAATCACCCGGCGGCGATCAAGCGGATGAACACGCCGATTACGAACTGGCGTGGGCTAGAAACCGGGATGCTGAAACCGGCGGCGGGACTGCTCTAAACCTCTCGCGCTGCCGCTTTATTCAAACGAAGCCGCAGCGCCACGCAGTCTCAGCCCGCAAATTCGGTGCGCGCATAGCCCTGTACGAACAGCAGCGCGGTCAGATCGCCGAAATTGACGCGGATGTCGCATTCCGCCGCGACCGACGGCTTTGCGTGCAGCGCTACGCCCATGCCAGCCCGCCCCAACATGCCCAGATCATTGGCCCCGTCGCCCACGGCGACGACCTGATCTTCGGTGATCCCTAGCTTCGCGGTGATCTCTTCCAGCGCGGTGACTTTGGCTTCGCGGCCCAAGATCGGCATACCCACATCGCCGGTCAGCGCGGCCCCATCGACCAGCAGCGTATTGGCGCGGTTCTCATCAAAGCCCAGCATCTCGGCCACTTTGGCAGTAAAGGCAGTGAACCCACCCGAAACCAGCGCGGCATAGCCGCCGTTGGCCTTCATCGTGCCCACCAAGGCACCGCCGCCGGGCATCAGGGTAATCCGCTCGGCCAAAACCTTGTCGATGACAGCGGCTTCCAGCCCTTTCAGCAGACCGACACGTTCGCGCAGCGCGCCGTCGAAATCCAACTCACCGTTCATGGCGCGGGCGGTGATCTCTTTCACATGCGCGCCAACGCCCGCTTCTTCGGCCAATTCGTCGATACATTCCTGCTGGATCATCGTGCTGTCCATATCGGCCAGCAGCATCTTCTTGCGGCGGCCTTCGCTGGGCACGATCACCAGATCGACGCCCATGGATTGGCAGCTTTCCCAAACGTCCCAACGGTTTTCCGGCATCTGGGCCAGCGAGAATTCCGCCGCCTCATCCGGGGCCAGCCAAAGTGCGTCGCCCCCGCCCCAAGCGTTGCGCAGGCTTTCGACCAGCGCCGCATCGAGAGAGGGGTTGGAGGGGGAGGTCAACAAGATTGCCGTGAACATAAGTTTCCGATCCGCATCATTCGCGCCGCGCAAAGCGACATGACCGGCGTCCTAGCGCCATTTTGCGACTTGCGCCAGTCCAGCCTCCCCGCGTATGCCGACAAGTGGGACACCCTTCCCCAACGAAGGGCGATTATCTGAGAGGGTAGCATAAATGGCTATTACACAACCGGCATCGCGCCCGGACACGAAACCTGTTGCCGTACCGGCAAATCCGCGTTTCTCTTCCGGCCCCTGCGCCAAAATCCCCACATTCGATTTGACCAAGCTTGGCGATGCACCATTGGGCCGCAGCCACCGTGCCGCACCCGGCAAGGCCAAGTTGCTTGAGGCAATCGAGACCACCCGCGAGGTGCTCGGCGTGCCTGCGGATTACCGCATCGGCATCGTGCCCGCCTCTGACACCGGCGCATTCGAGATGGCCATGTGGTCGCTCTTGGGCGAACGCCCGACTGAGATGGTGGCTTGGGAATCCTTCGGCGCAGGCTGGGTCACCGATGTGGTCAAACAGCTGAAAATCGAAGCGCAGGTTCACACCGCCGAATACGGCGAGATCGTAGACATGGCCGCGCTGAACTACGACAACGATGTCTGCTTCACTTGGAACGGCACCACCTCCGGCGTGCGGATGGCGAACGGCGACGCGATCCCCGCTGACCGCGCCGGCCTGACGCTTTGCGACGCCACCTCGGCGGCCTTTGCAATGGACCTGCCGTGGGACAAGCTGGATGTGACGACCTTCTCTTGGCAGAAGGTGCTGGGCGGCGAAGCGGCCCATGGCATGCTGATCCTCAGCCCCCGCGCAGTTGAGCGGTTGGAAAGCTACACCCCCGCATGGCCCCTGCCGAAAATCTTCCGCCTGACCAAAGGCGGCAAGCTGAACGAGGGCATCTTTAAGGGCGAGACGATCAACACGCCTTCGATGCTCTGCGTCGAAGATTACCTGCTGGCACTCGATTGGGCGAAATCCGTAGGCGGCCTCAAGGGGCTGATCGCACGGGCCGATGCCAATACGGCGGCCATCGCCGAATTCGTCGAAGCGCATGACTGGATCGACTTCCTCGCCACCGATCCGGCGACACGGTCCAACACCTCGGTCTGCCTCAAGTTCACTGATGATCGCATTCAGGACGGTGCAGCCTTTGCCAAGGCCGTGGCCAAACGGCTTGCGGACGAGGGTGCGGCCCTCGATGTCGGCGCTTACCGCGATGCCCCTCCGGGCCTGCGCATCTGGTGCGGCGGCACGGTTGAAACGGCTGATATCGAAGCGATGCTGCCGTGGCTCGAATGGGCCTTTGAAGCCGAAATCAACGCCTAATCAACGCCTAAAGCATTCCGGCGGGCGCGTGATCCTACGCGCCGCCCCTGTCCCCTATTTTTGAAAAGGACCAAAAAATGGCTCCCAAAGTACTCATTTCCGACAGCCTGTCGGAAGCCGCCGTTCAGATCTTTCGCGACCGTGGCATCGACGTTGATTTCCAGCCCGATCTGGGCAAGGACAAAGACAAACTGGCCGAAGTTATCGGCAACTATGACGGGCTCGCGATCCGCTCCGCCACCAAGGTGACGGAAAAGATCCTCGCCAATGCGCCCAACCTCAAAGTGGTCGGCCGCGCGGGCATCGGCACCGACAACATCGACAAGGAAGCCGCGTCGAAGCAGGGCGTGATCGTGATGAACACGCCCTTCGGCAACATGATTACCACTGCCGAACATGCCATCGCGATGATGTTCGCCGTGGCGCGCCAGATCCCCGAAGCGTCGGCCTCCACCCACGCGGGCAAATGGGAAAAGTCGAAGTTCATGGGCGTTGAGCTGACCGGCAAGACGCTGGGCGTCATCGGCGCGGGCAACATCGGCGGCATCGTTTGCGACCGCGCGCGGGGCCTCAAGATGAAAGTCGTGGCCTATGACCCCTTCTTGGGCGAAGAAAAGGCCGAGAAGATGGGTGTCGAAAAGGTCGAGCTGGACGAACTGCTGACCCGCGCCGATTTCATTACCCTCCACGTTCCCTTTACCGAGCAGACGGCGAATATCCTCAGCCGCGAGAACCTTGAAAAGACCAAGCCCGGCGTGCGTATCATCAACTGCGCCCGTGGGGGTCTGGTTGACGAAGAAGCGCTCGCCGACCTGTTGAAATCCGGCCATGTGGCGGGCGCGGGTTTCGACGTCTTCGCAGAGGAACCGGCCAAAGAGAACCCGTTGTTCAACCTGCCCAACGTGGTCTGCACGCCGCACCTTGGTGCCGCGACCACAGAGGCGCAGGAAAACGTGGCGCTGCAAGTGGCCGAGCAGATGTCGGACTACCTACTGACCGGTGCCGTAACCAACGCGCTGAACATGCCATCGGTCACCGCCGAAGAAGCCAAGGTCATGGGCCCATGGGTCAAACTGGCTGGTCACCTCGGTGCCTTCATCGGTCAGATGACCGACGAGCCGATCAAGGCGATCAATATCCTTTATGACGGCTCCGTCGCACAGATGAACCTCAAGGCGCTGAACTGTGGCGTCGTGGCGGGTATCATGAAACGCGCCAACCCGGACGTGAACATGGTTTCCGCCCCCGTGGTCGCCCGTGAAAAGGGCATTCAGATCAGCACTACCAATCAAGACAAATCCGGGGTCTTCGACGGCTATGTCAAAGTGACCGTGGTGACCGAAAAGCGCGAGCGCTCCATCGCGGGCACCGTGTTCTCAGATGGCAAGCCGCGCTTCATCCAGATCAAAGGCATCACCATCGACGCCGAGATCGGGGAGCACATGCTCTACACAACGAACGAAGACGTGCCGGGGATCATCGGCACCTTGGGCCAGACCATGGGCGAAAACGGCGTGAACATCGCCAACTTCACCTTGGGCCGCCACACCGCCAAGGGCGAGGCGATTGCCCTGCTTTACGTCGACGATCAGGTGCCAGAAACCGTGATCGGCAAGCTGCGCGACACCGGCATGTTCCGGCAGATCAAGCCGCTGCAATTCGACGTGGCCTAAGCCTCGCAACTGCACAATCTGAAAGCGCCCCCTCGTGGGGCGCTTTTGCTTTTGGGAGTATCCTTGGTCCAAGCCTTTCCTTCGCGCTGGCTTTGCGGCATCACGAGGGGGCGCAGAAGGACAGGAACGACCATGCCAAACCCCATCTATGCCATCGGAGATATCCACGGTTACGCTGCCGAGCTTGAGCGCGTGCTGACTTTGATCGAAGAAGACGGCGGGCCAGACGCGCGCATCTTCTTCCTTGGCGATTACACCGACCGTGGCCCCGACAGCAAAGCGGTGATTGACCGGCTGGCCACCGGCAAGGCCGACGGCCGCAACTGGACCTTTTTGATGGGCAATCATGACCGCATGTTCAGCTGGTTTATGGAGGATTTCCCGCGTCATGATCCGCTTTTGCTAGTTGAACTGAATTGGCTGAACCCGCGCTTAGGCGGCGACACGACGCTTGGTTCTTACGGTGTACCCGTCAACGGACGCGACCGGATGTCAGACGTTCATGCAAAGGCCCGCGAAGCGGTACCGCAGGCGCATGTCGATTTCTTGAAAACCCTCGCGCTGTCGCATCAAACGCTCGACTACTTCTTTGCCCATGCGGGTATCCGCCCCGGCGTGCCGCTGGATGATCAGACCGAGAATGACCTGCTGTGGATCCGCAAAGAGTTTCACGAGTACACCGCACCACATCCCAAACTGATCGTGCACGGCCACACCCCCGTGGATAGCGCTACGCATTACGGTAACCGCGTCAACCTCGACACCGGCGCGGGCTACGGAAAACCGCTTTGTGCAGCGGTGTTTGAGGGCGAAGACGTTTGGGTTCTGACGCAACAGGGGCGCAATCGCCTGCGCCCCTGAGTGGTTCACGTCCAGTCGAGGACTACTTTGCCCGACTGGCCGGACTTCATCGCGGCGAAGCCCTTCTCGAAATCATCTACGCCGAAGCGATGGGTGATGATCTGCGAGACGTCGAGCCCGTTTTCCAGCATGGCGATCATCTTGTACCACGTCTCGAAAATCTCGCGGCCATAGACGCCCTTGATGGTGATCGCCTTGAAAACGATCCGGCTCCAGTCCATCGGCGACTTGCCCGGTGGGATGCCCAGCATGGCGATACGCCCGCCCATGGTCATGGCCTCAACCATCTGATCCAGCGCCTGTTGGTTGCCGGACATCTCTAAACCCACGTCAAAGCCCTGCTTCATTTTCAATCGGGGGATCACATCCGCCAAGTCCTCCTTGGCGACGTTCACTGTCACCACATCGGCGACTTTTTCCGCCAGCGCCAGCCGGGCGGGGTTCACATCCGTAATCACCACATGCCGCGCGCCTACATGCCGCGCGACAGCGGCGGCCATGATGCCGATGGGGCCAGCGCCTGTGATCAACACATCCTCGCCCACCAGATCGAAGCTGAGCGCTGTATGCACCGCGTTGCCTAAGGGATCGAGGATCGCGCCGATGTCGTCCGAAATCTCATCCGGCAGCGGGACAACGTTGAAGGCAGGTAGCTTGAGATACTGCGCAAAGGCGCCCTGTTCATTGACGCCGATGCCCCGCGTCGCGGGATCGAGGTGGAACTTGCCCGCCCGGCTCTGGCGCGACTGCTTGCCGATCAGATGCCCCTCGCCTGAGCAGCGCTGGCCGATCTCCAGCCCTTCGACGTTGCGGCCCAATTCCACGATCTCGCCCGCGAACTCATGGCCGGTGATCAGCCCCACCGGCACGGTCCCGGCGGCCCAGTCATCCCAGTTCCAGATGTGAATATCGGTGCCGCAGATGCCGGTTTTGTTGATCTTAATCAGCACGTCATCCGGGCCGATTTCCGGCACTGGGGCGTGGGTCATCCACAGCCCCTCGCGGGGGTGCAGCTTGGCCAACGCTTTCATTTCATTCGTGGTCATTGGATCAGCCCACAGGCTTTGCCCGCGACTTCGAATGCCTTCAACGCGCGGTCCAGCTGCTCGCGCGTTAAGGCTGCGTTCATCTGCGTGCGGATGCGCGCCTGACCGCGCGGCACGACCGGGAAGAAGAAGCCGGAGACATAGACCCCCTCCTCGAAAAGCCGTGCCGCCATGTCCTGCGCCAGTTGCGCCTCGCCCAGCATGACCGGCACGATGGGATGCTCGCCCGGCAGCAGGTCAAAGCCAAGCCTTTCCAGCCCCGCACGCCAGTATGCTGTGTTTTCGAACAACTGCGCGCGTAGATCATCGCCTTGCTCCACCAGTTCCAGCGCCCGCATCCCTGCCATGACAATCGACGAGGGCAGCGAATTGGAAAACAGATAGGGCCGCGCGCGCTGGCGCAGCAGGTCGATCACCGCCTGCGGCCCGGCGATATAGCCGCCAATCGCCCCGCCAAGCGCCTTGCCCAGCGTGCCGGTCACGATGTCGACCTTGACCCCGTAATGCGCGGGCGTGCCTGCGCCTTTCGGCCCCATAAAGCCGGTGGAGTGGCAGTCGTCGACCATCACCAACGCCTCGTATTTCTCCGCCAGTGCGGTGATCTCGGGCAGCTTCGCCAGATAGCCGTCCATGGAGAAGACCCCGTCGGTGGCGATCATAATGAAACGCGCACCGTCATCGCGGGCCTGCTTCAGCTTGGCCTCCAGATCGTCCATGTCGCTGTTGGCGTAGCGATAGCGCTTTGCCTTGCACAGACGAATGCCGTCGATGATCGACGCATGGTTCAGCGCGTCCGAGATCACCGCATCCTCCGGCCCCAAAAGCGGCTCGAACAGCCCGCCGTTGGCGTCAAAACAGGCGGCAAAGAGGATCGAATCGTCATGGCCGAGAAAGCTCGCCAGCTTCTGCTCCAACTCACGGTGGATGTCCTGCGTGCCGCAGATGAAGCGGACCGAGGCCATGCCGAATCCCTTCTCGTCCATCGCCTCTTTGGCGGTGGCGATCAGGTCGGGATGATCGGCAAGGCCGAGATAGTTGTTGGCGCAGAGGTTGATGACTTCGCGGGTGCCAACCTCAATCTCCCCGCCCTGCGGTGTGGTGATCAGGCGCTCGCGCTTCATCATGCCCTCGGCGTCGATCTCGGCCAGAGTGTCGGTGATGTGGTCCAGAAATGCTTTGGTCATGAGACTCTCCTTTTGAGAATCATCTACCATAGCGGAGGCTATTCCGGAATAGAGGATTTCTTGAATAGCGGATTTTTTCCGATATACCGGATATCAGGCGTCCTGCACGACCAGGAAGGCCCGCACCGGTCCCGCCGTGGCGCGGATGGCGTGGGGCACATCGGCAGCATAACGGGCGGTGTCTCCGGCCTGCAATTGCTCGGTCCCCGTGCCGCTTGTGATCTCGACAGCACCTTCAAAGACGCTCAGATGCTCACGGGCACCACGGGTATGCGGGGCGCTGTCCAACATGCCGCCCTCGGCGATGAGCAACTCATACACCTCATGATGCCCAGCTTCTTCCGGCGGGGATAGGATGCGGATGCGACAGCCGGAGCCAAGGTTGTTGATCGTCGGCACCGCCGCATTGCGCAGCACTTCAATCTGCGCTTCGGTTGGCGCGCCATCCAAAAGACCCGCGAAATCCACCTGCAATGCACGGGTCAGGTTCCACAGCGTGGCGATGGTCGGGCTCGATTCCCCGCGCTCAATCTGGCTCACCATAGAGCGCGACACGCCCGATAGCTTGGCCACGGCATCAAGCGACAACCCCTGCCCCTGCCGCGCTTCTTTCAAGCGGGCGGGCAGTTGCGTCAGGATCTTGTCATTATTTTCCGTCATGGCGGATATGTCGCGCGGCGCACTGCCCCTGTCAAGCGGCGCTTTGACGGGACGTTTCGCCTGACAATGGGTCATCTCCGCCGCATAGTGCCGCCAACGGATAGAGGAGAGCTTCATGTCAAACGATATCGTCATCTTGGGCGGCGCACGCACCGCCATCGGCACTTTCGGCGGCAGCCTTGCCGCGACCCCGCCAACCACCTTGGGCAGCACCGTGGCCCGCGCCGCGATGGAGCAGGCGGGCGTTGATCCGGCGCAGATCGGCCATGTGGTTTTCGGCAATGTCATTAACACCGAGCCGCGCGACATGTACCTCAGCCGCGTCGCCGCGCGGGAGGCGGGTGTGCCTGATGAAGTGCCTGCGATGAACGTGAACCGCCTGTGCGGTTCGGGCGTGCAGGCGCTGGTCTCGGCCACTCAAAGCCTCATGCTGGGCGATGCGGATTTCGCCCTTGCTGGCGGGGCCGAGAGCATGTCGCGCGCACCCTATATCCTGCCCGACGCCCGCTGGGGCCAAAAGATGGGCGATGTCCGCAGCCTCGACATGCTTTTGGGCACACTGAACTGCCCCTTCGGCACCGGCCACATGGGGGTCACCGCCGAGAATGTGGCAGATGAACATACCGTCACCCGCGAGGAGATGGACGCCTTTGCCCTGCAAAGCCAAGAGCGCGCAGCGGCGGCCATCGCGGCGGGGCATTTCAAGGATCAGATCGTGCCGGTCGACGTAAAGGTCAAACGCGACATGGTGCCGTTCGACACCGACGAACACCCCAAGGCGACCACCGCCGAAGCGCTGGCCGGGCTGCGTCCGGTGTTCCAGAAAGATGGACGCGTCACAGCGGGCAACGCCAGCGGCATCAATGACGGTGCGGCAGCACTGGTGCTGGCTCGCGCCGAAGCGGCTGAGGCCGCTGGGTTGAAACCCCGTGCGCGCATTATAGGCTACGCCCATGCTGGTGTGCGGCCTGAGGTGATGGGCATCGGGCCGATCCCTGCCGTGCAGAACCTGCTGAAACGCACCGGGCTGAAAGCCAGCGACTTCGACGTGATCGAAAGCAACGAGGCCTTCGCCAGCCAAGCACTAGCTGTAAACAAAGAGCTGGGCTTTGATCCTGCGAAGGTGAACCCCAACGGTGGGGCGATTGCGCTTGGCCATCCGGTCGGCGCGACGGGGGCGATCATCACCGTGAAGGCGCTTTATGAGCTGGAGCGGATCGGCGGCAAGCGCGCGTTGATCACCATGTGCATCGGCGGCGGGCAAGGCATCGCCATGGCCATCGAACGTATTGCCTAAATGCGGGGGGCCTCCGCGGCCCCCTGCCCTAAAGCAGCGCGCCAATCAGGGCGATTGTGGTGGCCCCGGCAATGCCGGACATCACCGCAGTCGCCGCGATGTAGCGCCAGAACCGCGGGCGGCGCTCTGGCTGCTCCTCGGCTTGACGATTCAGCGCCTGCTCGACCAGCCCCGGCAGGCGCGGGCCAAAGCGGGCCATGACCATCGCCGTATCGCGTAGGTCAGAAACGATCGCGCGCGGCCCTAGCGACTTGGTGATGTAATCGGTCACAATCGGGCTCGCGACTTCCCAGATGTTGATATGCGGGTTGAGCGAGCGGGCGACCCCTTCGACCACGACCATGGTACGTTGCAGCAAGATCAGCTCGGTCCGGGTTTCCATGCCGAAACGCTCAGTCACTTCAAAGAGGTAGGTCAGCAACCGAGCCATGGAAATGCGGGTAGCGTCCATGCCGAAAATCGGCTCGCCCACCGCGCGCAGGGCGCGGGCGAATTCATCGACATCCTTGTCGGCGGGGACATAACCCGCCTCGAAATGCACTTTGGCCACGCGCATATAGTCACGGCGGATAAAACCATAGAGAATTTCCGCGTACACCCGACGGGTATAGCTGTCGATATGGCCCATGATGCCGAAGTCATAGGCGATGATATCGCCATTGGCCGCAACCTTGAGGTTGCCTTGGTGCATGTCGGCGTGGAAATAACCATCGCGCAGGGCGTGCTGGAGGAAGAGTTGCAACACCCGTTCCGACAGCGCTACCCGGTCGTGACCCGCCGCATCCAGCGCGGCATTGTCGCCCAGCGGCAGGCCATCGGCCCAGCCCAGCGTCATCACGCGGCGGCCCGAATAATTCCATTTGATTTCGGGCAGTTGAAAGCCGGGATCATCCTTGGTGTTGGCCGCGAACTCGGACGCGGCAGAGCTTTCCAGCCGCAGGTCCAACTCGCCACGCACCACGCCGTCGAAATGCTCGATCACGTCCATCGGGCGCAGGCGGCGTGAACCGGGCGAGAAAATCTCGGCCATGCGCGCGGCGAGGTAGAAGGCGTCAATGTCCTTGCGGAAGGCTTTTTCGATGCCGGGGCGCAGGACTTTGACGGCGACCTCTTCGCCGGTCTCGGCCAGCCGCGCGTGATGCACCTGCGCGATGGAGGCCGCGGCGACGGGTTCGCTGAACTCGGAAAAGATCGCGTTGACCGGCTCACCCAACTCTTGCTCGACCGCCCTGCGGGCAAGCGCCGTTTCAAAAGGCGGCAGCTTGTCTTGCAGCACGCGCAATTGCACCGCCAGATCGTCGCCCACCACGTCAGGCCGGGTCGACAGCACCTGACCAAATTTGATGTAGGCCGGGCCAAGCGCCGTGAGCGCGCGGGTGGCGGGCGGCATGTTCGGGTCGCCCTTGTAGCCCAGCCATTTGAACGGCAGGCCAAGCGCGCGGGCGACGAAACGCAGCGGCGGGGAGGCGTCAAAAGCATCCAGCACCACATTCATCGCGCCCGCGCGTTCCAGCGTCGCGCCGGTGCGGATCAACCGCCAGATGTTGTGCGGACCGCGCATCAGAGTTTCCAGCCCGAATGCAACGCCGCGATCCCCATGGTCAGGTTGCGATATTTGGCCTGCCCAAAGCCCGCCGCGCGGACCATCGACAAGAAGGTCTCTTGATCGGGGAAGTTACGGATCGATTCGACCAGATATTGATAGCTGTCGCGGTCGCCCGCGATGGCCTGTCCCATGCGCGGGATCACGTTGAAACTGTAGAGGTCATAGGCTTTTTGCATCGCCGGGTTGGGCAGTTGGCTGAACTCCAACACCATCAGACGGCCACCGGGGCGCAGCACGCGGTAAGCCTCGTTCAGCGCCTCTTGAGGGCGGGTCACGTTTCGGATGCCGAAGCTGATCGTGTAGACGTCGAATGTATTTTCGGGAAACGGCAGCGCCATGGCATCGCCCACCACCCAATCGAGGCTGCCGGTCAGGCTGTCGGCCTCGGCCCGTTTGCGGCCTTCGACGAGCATCGGCTCGGTCAAGTCAAGCACCGTGGCATGACCGTGGCCCGCGCGGCCTAGAAATTTGAAAGACACATCGCCCGTGCCCCCCGCCACATCGAGCAACTTCTGACCTGGACGCGGGGCGAGCCAATCCATCATCGCTTCTTTCCAGACGCGGTGGATCCCCATGCTCATCACATCGTTCATGATGTCGTATTTGCTGGCGACGGAGTTGAACACACCCTGCACGCGACCTGCTTTTTCATGCTCGGGTACGGTCTCGAACCCGAAATGGGTGGTTTTGTCGGCGTCCTGGGTCATCTGCTCTTGCGATCCTCTGGTTCAGTCCCTTGTTATAGGGTGCCGTAGGCTGGGGACAATGCGTGCCTTTTGTCACAGGCAAGCCAGAGGGGAAACCGAGATGCCGGAACTGCCAGAGGTCGAAACCGTCCGCCGAGGGCTGGCCCCCGCGATGGAAGGGCAGGTGATCGCCCGCGCCGAGGTAAACCGCCCCGACCTGCGCTGGCCCTTCCCCGAACGGATGGCAGAGCGGCTGACCGGGCAGCGGGTCGGGCTGCTGCGGCGGCGGTCGAAATACATCCTCGCCGATCTGGCGAGTGGGGAATCGCTGCTGGTGCATCTGGGCATGTCCGGGCGGATGCTGGTCTCGGGCGACCCACTGGGGCAATTTCAGCACAACCACCCCGCGCCCGAGAAACATGACCACGTCGTGTTGCATATGGGTAACGGTGCGCGGATCACCTTTAACGACCCCCGCCGTTTCGGCGCGATGGATCTGATGCCCACCGCCGGGGCCGAGACGCATAAACTGCTGGCCTCGCTCGGGCCGGAACCCTTGGGCAATGACTTTCACGAAGCGCATCTGGTGGCAAAGCTTAAGGGGCGCAATACACCGATCAAGTCCGCCCTGCTGGATCAGCGGATCGTAGCAGGTTTGGGAAATATCTATGTCTGCGAAGCGCTTTACCGGGCGGGCATTCACCCGGCCCGCAAGGCCGGGCGTATCTCGGCCACCCGGATCGCGGGGCTGGTGCCGATCATCCGCAACGTGCTGGCCGATGCGATCGAGGCGGGGGGATCGTCACTGAAAGACTTCCGCCAAGCCGATGGCGAATTGGGCTACTTCCAACATAGCTTTGATGTCTATGGGCGGGAGGGCGAACCCTGTCGCAGACCGGGTTGTGATGGCACCATTGGCCGCATTGTTCAGAGCGGGCGATCTTCCTTCTATTGCCCCCGTTGCCAAAGATAACTTGAAACATGGGGGTGCCGTGGTATGCACATTCCCCTGAGCGCAACAACAAAGAGCATTCTTGATGGCTTACGAAACGATCACCGTGGACGTGGACAACCATGTGGCCCTGATCACCCTCAACCGCCCGGATGCGCTCAATGCGCTCAACGACGCGTTGCTGGGTGAATTGGCCAAGGCGCTGAAAGGCGCGCAGGAAAACGACAAGGTGCGTTGCATCGTTATTACCGGGTCGGAAAAGGCATTCGCTGCCGGGGCCGACATCGCAATGATGCGCGAGAAAAGCTTTGTCGACGTCTTCATGGGGGATCTCTTCACGCCAGAGACCGATCAAATCCTGCGCGTGCGCAAGCCGATCATCGCAGCCGTGTCGGGCTATGCCTTGGGCGGTGGCTGCGAATTGGCGATGATGTGCGATTTCATCATCTGTTCGGAAAGCGCCAAGTTCGGTCAGCCCGAGATCAACCTTGGTGTTGTGGCAGGCATCGGCGGGACACAGCGTCTGACCCGTCTGGTGGGCAAGTCCAAAGCGATGGACATGAACCTGACGGGCCGTTTCATGGATGCCGAAGAAGCGGAACGTTCGGGCCTCGTCTCCCGCGTTGTGCCGGTGAAAAAGCTGATGGAAGAAGCCATGGCCGCCGCCGGCAAGATTGCCGAGAAATCGATGATCTCGGCCACCGTGGTCAAGGAATGCGTGAACCGCGCCTATGAGGTGCCGCTGAGCGAAGGCCTTCTGTTCGAGCGCCGCATGTTCCATTCGCTGTTCAACACCGAAGACCAGAAAGAAGGCATGTCGGCCTTCCTTGAAAAGCGCGAAGCGCAGTTCCGCGACAAGTAAGCGATTCCAGTGGCGCGGCTTGCATTGCCGCGCCTGCTGTCTTATAGGCAGCCCCAATACATGCGCGTGCAGCCCGCTCTGGCTAGAATCACCTGCCCTTTGGGGGCCCGGATTTCCGGTAGGGTTGGCGTCACGCATTGCTACGCAACAAAATGAACCCGAAGGCTGATACTCATGGCAAACACAACACAATCCGCAAAGCGCGCACGTCAAAACGAGAAACGTTTTGCGATCAACAAAGCCCGTCGTTCGCGCATCCGCACCTACCTGCGCAAAGTCGAAGAGGCGATCACCTCCGGTGATAAAGAAGCCGCAACCGCCGCTTTGAAAGCCGCCCAGCCCGAGCTGATGCGCGGCGTCACCAAAGGCGTTTTCCACAAAAACACCGCTTCGCGCAAAATGTCGCGTCTGGCCGCACGGGTCAAAGCACTGGGTTAATCTGGCTCCACAGCCAACCCTTTGAAAGACAAGAGGCGCCGCATTGCGGCGCCTTTTTTCGTGCGAGTGCAGCGAAAAAAACACGTCAGAGATTCTTTTCAGGCAATCTCTGAGTCAAGATGGAAGATATGTTGAAGCGGACCTGAAACACTTGCTACCAAAGGTTCAGCGATTCATTTCGCTTGGGGGGACAGGCCCTGAAACAGGCGTCAGCCAATTGGCAGAATGCCAACTTCAGGGAAGTGCGGATGGCCGTTGAAATACGGCACGATGCACTGTCGTGAATGCTGCTGCCAGCACGTTTACCCTGTCGATGAGAACACGAACGGTTCGTTCAGCGCCTCTTGCGCCGGTTTACGGTGTGACAGGCTAATGGGCAGGCCATTCTAGCAAAGTCCGAAGGACACAGGTCGGTCATCCGCGTGGGACCGGGTGGATGATCTGTTGCCGGGTGAAACGAAAATTTAGGGTCGGGATCCACTCGGCCTCTGTGCGAAGAGCAAAGCGGGACGTTAGGCACGATGACATTAGATCACTGGGGCGAGATCAAAGAGCGGCTTCTGAAGACCGTTGGGCAAAACAACTACACCACTTGGATTGAGCCGCTTGTGCCCGGCGATGTCGAAGATGGAATCGTGACACTCAAGGTGCCCACGAACTTCTTTGGCAATTACGTTAGCCAGAACTTCTCGGACCTGATCTTGCATGAAATTAACGCCGCTGGCACCGATGCCACGCGCCTGAATTTTGCGCTGAACCAGCAGCCCGCCAATGCCGCCGACAAGCCCGCCCCAGCTGCGCGGCAGACCACCGCCGCTGCAAAGCCCGCCGCCAATAGCCAGCTGAGCACTGCCCCGCTCGACCCGCGCTTTAGCTTTGACAACTTTGTTGTCGGCAAACCAAACGAACTGGCCCATGCCGCCGCGCGCCGTGTCGCCGAAGGTGGCCCGGTCACGTTCAACCCGCTGTTCCTCTATGGCGGTGTTGGTCTGGGTAAGACCCACCTGATGCACGCGATCGCCCGCGAATTGCATGAGCGCAAGCCCGAGATGAATGTGCTTTACCTGTCGGCCGAGCAATTCATGTACCGTTTTGTGCAGGCGCTGCGCGACCGTAAGATGATGGACTTCAAAGAGATCTTCCGTTCGGTCGACGTGCTGATGGTCGATGACGTGCAATTCATCGCGGGCAAGGATTCAACGCAGGAAGAGTTCTTCCACACTTTCAATGCGCTCGTGGACCAGCACAAACAGATCATCATCTCTGCCGACCGCGCACCGGGTGAGATCAAAGACCTCGAAGATCGGGTGAAATCACGCCTGCAATGCGGCTTGATCGTGGACCTGCACCCGACGGACTATGAGCTTCGCCTCGGCATTCTGCAAAGCAAGGTCGAAGTGCAGCGCAAGACATATCCAGACCTCGAAGTTGCCGATGGCGTTTTGGAATTCCTCGCGCATCGCATCACCTCGAACGTCCGCGTGCTTGAAGGTGCGCTGACCCGCCTGTTCGCTTTCGCCTCGCTCGTGGGCCGTGAGATCGACATGGGCCTGACCCAAGATTGTCTGGCCGACGTGCTGCGCGCCTCCGAGCGCAAAATCTCGGTCGAGGAAATCCAGCGAAAAGTGTCGGATCACTACAACATCCGTCTGAGCGACATGATCGGCCCCAAACGGCTGCGCAGCTATGCCCGCCCACGTCAGGTGGCGATGTATCTGTGCAAGCAGATGACCAGCCGCTCCTTGCCAGAGATTGGCCGCCGCTTTGGCGGGCGTGATCATACCACCGTCATGCATGGCGTGCGCCGGATCGAAGAACTGAAGGTTTCCGACGGTCAGATCGCCGAGGATCTGGAGCTGCTGCGCCGGGCGCTCGAATCCTGATCCAAATCTGCTGACGGGGTTGTGTTCAGGACACGGTTAAACAGCGATCAGGGGCGCAGCTTGCGCCCCTCTTGCAATCGCAGCAACAAAGCCACAAAAGTTCTTGTGTAAGCGTGGGAACCGGGTAGTTTGCCTCTCCCGGCAATCGGTATGGGAGAAGGCATATGAAATTCAGCATCGAACGCGCGGCACTGCTCAAGGCCGTTTCGCAAGCCCAATCCGTGGTCGAGCGCCGCAACACCATTCCGATCCTCGCCAACGTGCTGATCGAGGCTGAGGGCAGCGATGTCTCCTTCCGCGCCACCGATCTGGATATCGAAGTGGTCGACAAGGTCGCCGCGCAGGTTGAGCGCGCCGGGGCCACCACCGTTTCGGCGACGCTGCTGCATGAGATCGTGCGCAAACTGCCCGACGGTGCGTTGATCAGCCTTACCGCCGACACCGCCGCTGGCCGTCTGACCGTCGAAGCGGGCCGGTCAAACTTTTCACTGGCGACACTGCCGCGCGAAGATTTCCCGGTTATGGCCTCGTCGGAATATGCCTCCAACTTCTCGGCGCCTGCTCCGGTGCTGCGCCGCCTGTTCGACAAATCCAAATTTGCCATCTCTACCGAAGAGACGCGCTACTACCTCAACGGCGTCTACCTGCACATTGCGGATGCCGAAAGCGGCAAAGCGCTGCGCTGCGTGGCGACCGATGGCCACCGCCTCGCGCGGATCGACGCCGCAATGCCTGAGGGCGCAGCTGAGATGCCCGGCGTCATCGTGCCGCGCAAGACCGTGGGCGAACTGCGCAAACTTCTGGATGACGACGAGATGGAGATTGCGGTTTCCGTTTCGGAGACCAAGATCCGGTTTGCCACCCCTGCCATCACCCTGACATCCAAGGTGATCGACGGTACTTTCCCCGACTACACCCGTGTGATTCCCCAAGGGAACACCCGCAAGATGGAAGTCGACGCCGCCGATTTCGCCCGCGCGGTGGACCGCGTGGCAACCGTGAGTTCCGAGCGTTCGCGCGCCGTGAAACTGCAACTGGACGAAGACCGTCTTGTGCTGTCGGTCAACGCACCTGACAGCGGTGCTGCGGAAGAAGAGCTTGCCGTGGCCTATGCCGACGAGCGGCTGGAGATTGGCTTCAACGCGAAATACCTGCTTGAGATCGCAAGCCAAGTGGACCGCGAGAACGCCGTCTTCCTGTTCAACTCCTCTGGCGACCCGACACTGATGCGCGAAGGCAATGATACGTCTGCGGTCTATGTCGTCATGCCAATGCGCGTGTGACTTGGGCGGGAATTTTTGAAATTCCCGCGCCGTTTTCTTTGAAAGAAAACGGAGTCTGAATGACGCAGCTGTATCTATCCAACCTCGGCCTCTCGCATTTCCGCTCGCACCGCCGCGCGGTGATCGATGTCGACGCGCGACCCGTGGCGATTTATGGGCCGAACGGTGCGGGCAAGACCAATATCATCGAGGCCATTTCTCTACTCTCCCCGGGCCGCGGCCTGCGCCGGACCAGCGCGCAAGATATGGCACGTCGGCCCGAAGCGCTTGGTTGGAAGGTGACCGGCTTGCTGCACGGCCCGTCGGTTTTGCATGAGGTCGACATCTGGTCTGAGGCGGGCGCTGCGCGGCAAACCAAGATCGACGGCAAAGCTGCCGCGCAGACCGCGCTAGGTCGGATCGCGCGGGTGCTTTGGTTGATCCCCGCGATGGACCGGCTGTGGATTGAAGGGGCCGAAGGGCGGCGGCGGTTTCTGGATCGCGTCACCCTGTCGATGCTGCCCGATCATGCGGAACTGTCGTTGAGCTACGAAAAGGCCATGCGCGAGCGGAATCGCTTGCTAAAGGATATGGTGCGCGAGCCTGCGTGGTATGCCGCGCTTGAAAGTAGCATGGCCGAAACGGGCGCGCAAATTCATGCCAACCGCCTCCACGCCCTCGCGGCGCTGGAAGCCGCTCAAGACGAAGCGCAGACCGCATTCCCTATCGCCACTTTGGCCTTACAATGCGACATGCCGAGTGAGACCGACGCGCTGCGCCGTGCCCTGTCAGACAACCGAATGCGGGATCTTTCTGCTGGGCGTACACTGATTGGCCCGCACCGCGCCGATCTGGAAGGCACCTATGCCGCCAAGGGGGTCGCTGCGCGCGATTGCTCTACCGGAGAGCAAAAGGCGCTTCTCGTCTCGCTGATCCTCGCCAATGCCCGCGCCATCGCCGCCGATTTCGGTGCCCCGCCGCTGCTGCTGCTGGATGAGGTAGCGGCACATCTTGATGCCACCCGTCGCGCGGCGCTTTACGATGAAATCTGTGCGCTTGGCGCCCAAGCTTGGATGACCGGCACCGGGCCTGAACTGTTTGAGAATCTTGGCAACCGCGCGCAGTATGTCGAAGTGACCGAAGAGAAGGGTCTCTCTCGGGTGGAGGCCAGCGTATGACCATTTCCCTTGCCGACCTGCTGCTCTAGCTGATCCTCTTCCTTACCCCCGGCCCGGTCTGGCTGGCGATGATGGCGCGGGCGCTTTCAGGCGGGTTTCAGGCCGCATGGCCGCTGGCACTTGGCGTCGCGATTGGCGACATGCTCTGGCCGCTGGTGGCGGTGCTCGGGATCACATGGATCCTCTCGGTTTTTGATACGGTGATGGAGGTGCTGCGCTGGATCGCCAGTGGGGTGTTTATCCTGATGGGCGTGGCCCTGATCCGGCAGGCGGGCGAGAAGATCAGCAGCGACAGCCGCCTGACCCGCCCCGGGATGTGGTCCGGTTTCGTCGCGGGCATTGTCGCGATCCTTGGCAATCCGAAAGCGGTGCTGTTCTACATCGGCGTACTGCCCGGTTTTTTTGATCTGCGCGCAGTCACCGGGCCTGACATTGGCCTGATCCTCGCCGCGTCGGTCATTGTACCGCTAATCGGTAACCTTTCCATCGCGCTTTTGGTCGGCCGTTTGCGCGGCTTTTTGACCACCCCGCGTACGCTGAGGCGGATCAATCTAGTCTCTGGTGGCATGCTGGTTTTCGTGGGCCTTGTCATCCCCTTCGCCTGACACAAAATCTTGTGTCATTCGCGTGACAATGCTGGTCGAAAACACTATAAATCGGGCAAACGAGAAGGGTTATTTCCGCATGTCCGATACCGCGCAGACACCACAGGAATACGGCGCCGATTCCATCAAGGTTCTCAAAGGGTTGGAGGCCGTCCGCAAACGCCCCGGCATGTATATCGGTGACACCGATGATGGCTCTGGCTTGCACCACATGGTCTATGAGGTCGTGGACAACGGGATTGACGAAGCACTGGCCGGTCACGCCGACGCGGTGACGGTCACAATCCACGCGGATGAGAGCGTTTCGGTCAGCGACAACGGACGCGGCATTCCGGTGGGCATCCACGAGGAAGAGGGCGTTTCCGCGGCCGAGGTCATCATGACCCAGCTGCACGCAGGCGGTAAGTTCGACAGCAACTCCTACAAGGTATCCGGCGGTCTGCACGGGGTCGGCGTTTCCGTTGTGAACGCCCTGTCTGACTGGCTGGAATTGCGCATCTGGCGCGAAGGCAAGGAACATATCGCCCGGTTCGAAGGTGGCTTTACGACCAAACACCTCGAAGTCTTGGGCGACACCGACCGTACCGGCACCGAGGTCCGCTTTATGGCCTCTACCGACACGTTCTCGAACCGGGAATACAGCTTTGAAACGCTGGAAAAGCGCCTGCGCGAACTGGCCTTCTTGAACTCCGGTGTGCGCATAATCCTTACCGATGAACGCCCAGTAGAGCCGCTGCGGACAGAGCTTTACTACGACGGCGGCGTCAAGGAATTCGTTAAATACCTTGATCGGCACAAAACCTCTGTCATGCCCGAACCGATCTTTATCACCGGGGAGCGGGACGACATCGGCATCGAAGTGGCGATGTGGTGGAACGACAGCTACCATGAAAACGTCCTGCCCTTTACCAACAATATCCCGCAGCGCGATGGCGGCACCCATATGGCGGGCTTCCGTGGTGCGCTGACCCGCACGATCAACGGCTATGCGCAATCCAGCGGCATCGCCAAACGTGAGAAGATCAACTTTACTGGCGACGATGCCCGCGAAGGACTGACCTGCGTGTTGTCTGTCAAAGTGCCGGATCCAAAGTTCTCCTCCCAGACCAAGGACAAGCTGGTCTCCTCCGAAGTGCGCCCGGCTGTCGAAGGTCTGGTAAACGAAAAGCTGGCCGAGTGGTTTGAAGAAAACCCCAATGAAGCCAAGCAGATCGTCGGCAAGATCGTCGAAGCCGCACAGGCCCGCGAAGCCGCTCGCAAGGCACGCGAACTAACGCGCCGCAAATCGGCGATGGACGTGAACTTCCTTGCCGGGAAGCTCAAAGATTGCTCGGAAAAAGACCCGTCGAAAACCGAAGTCTTCCTCGTCGAGGGTGACAGCGCCGGTGGCTCCGCCCAGACCGGCCGCGACCGGCAGACGCAAGCGATCCTGCCGTTGAAGGGTAAGATTCTCAACGTCGAACGCGCGCGGTTCGACCGGATGCTGGGAAGCCAGGAGATCGGCAATCTCGTCATGGCGCTCGGCACCGGGATCGGGCGGGACGAGTTCAACCTATCCAAGCTGCGCTACCACAAGATCGTCATCATGACCGACGCCGACGTCGACGGCGCGCACATCCGGACGCTTTTGCTGACCTTCTTCTACCGCCAGATGCCTGAGCTGATCGAAAACGGTCACCTCTACATCGCGCAGCCGCCGCTCTACAAAGTGTCGCGTGGCAAGTCCGAAGTTTACCTCAAGGACCAAGCGGCGATGGAAGATTATCTGATCCAGCAGGGCGTCGACGGCGCAATGCTGCGTCAGGGCAACGGTGAAGAGATCAGCGGCCAAGACCTGACCCGTGTGGTCGACATGGCCCGCCAGTTGCGCCGCGTTCTGGAAGCCTTCCCGACCCATTATCCGCGCCACATCCTCGAACAAGCCGCCATCGCCGGCGCCTTCGTCGATGGCGCGGTGGACAGTGACCTGCAAGGCGTCGCCGACAAGGTCGCCGACCGTCTGAACCTGATCGCGCTGGAATACGAGCGCGGCTGGCAGGGTCGCATCACCCAAGACCACGGCATCCGCCTCGCCCGCATTCTGCGCGGCGTCGAAGAGGTGCGCACGCTGGACGGCCGCATGATGCGTTCCGGCGAGGCCAAGAAATCCGGCAGCTTCACCAAGCACTTGCAAGAGGTCTACGACCAGCCTGCCAAACTGATCCGCAAGGACCGCAGCCAGATGATCTATGGCCCCATGGACCTGCTAGATGCGATCCTTGCTGAGGGCGAGAAGGGCCTGTCGTTGCAGCGCTACAAAGGTCTGGGCGAGATGAACCCCGATCAGCTGTGGGAGACCACGCTAGACCCTGACGCGCGTACGCTGCTTCAGGTCCGGGTGGAGGACATGGCCGAAGCGGATGATCTCTTTACCAAGCTGATGGGCGACGTGGTCGAACCACGGCGCGAATTCATCCAACAGAACGCCTTGAGCGTGGAGAACTTGGATTTTTAGGGAGGTGTAGGGAAGCGGGACTGTCTCCGCTGCGTATAGGTACAATAATCCGTTTACTTATAGCGGCCTATGACAAACCCCTTAGCGCTTTACCTTGACTTTCAGACATATGTGCCGCGCAGCCGTAACTGCGCGGCACATTTTTTAAATCGGGTGATTTAGCCGATGATGCTGTTTAGCGTCTTGGATGGGCGCATCACGGAGTCGGTCTTGGCCGCGTCGGTGCGGTAGTATCCGCCCAGATCAGCCGCTGGCCCCTGAACCGCTGCAAGCTCGGCTAAAATAGCCGCTTCATTGGTTGCCAGTGCTTCTGCGATTGGCGCGAAGTGGGCGGCAAGCTCTGTATCCTTGCTTTGTGCGGCAACCGCTTCGGCCCAATACCGCGCGAACCAGTAGTGGCTGTCGCGGTTGTCCGGCTCACCCACTTTGCGCGAGGGGGAGCGGCCATTGTCGAGGATGCCCTGCGTTGCCACTTCGACGGCTTCGCCCAAGATGCGGGCCTTATCGTTGCCCTTGGCATCGGCCAAGAACATCAGGCTCTCGCCAAGCGCACAGAATTCGCCAAGGCTGTCCCACCGCAGGTGGTTCTGCTCGACAAGTTGCTGCACGTGTTTCGGGGCCGAACCACCCGCGCCGGTTTCGAACAAGCCGCCGCCGTTCATCAGCTTCACGATCGATAGCATCTTGGCAGAGGTCGCCAATTCCAAGATCGGGAAGAGGTCGGTCAGGTAATCGCGCAGCACGTTGCCGGTGATGGCAATCGTGTTCTCGCCTTTGGTGATCGTCTCAAGCGAGGCACGGGTGGCTTCGCGGGGGGCCATGATCTCGAACTTGTCGGCGACACCTTGGGCCTCAAGGATCGGCTTCACGTAGGAGATCAGTTCGGCATCATGGGCGCGGCTTTCGTCCAGCCAGAAGATCGCCCGGCAGCCTTCGGCCTTTTGACGCGAGATGGCAAG
This sequence comes from Sulfitobacter sp. SH24, assembly GCF_965641895.1. NCBI lineage: Bacteria > Pseudomonadati > Pseudomonadota > Alphaproteobacteria > Rhodobacterales > Roseobacteraceae > Sulfitobacter > Sulfitobacter sp. SH24. The sequence goes on along the minus strand of NZ_OZ282575.1, from coordinate 84,283 downwards.
GTTCACCCAATCCTCAATCGGCGCCTTGCGCGCGGAGGAAGAGCGCCAGATGTCACCGGCCTCGACCTTGTGCTGGTGCAGCACGGTGCCGTCGTCGAGGATCATTTTCACGGTGCCGGCCTCAGCCAGTTCAAAGGTGGTCGGGTGCGAGCCATATTCCTCGGCCTTTTGGGCCATCAGACCGATGTTCTGCACGGTGCCTGCGGTCGCCGGGTTCAGCTTGCCATTTTCTTTGAAGAAATTGATCGCTTCGTCATAGACCGGGGCATAGGAGTTGTCGGGGATCACGCAATTGGCGTCGTGTTCCTTGCCGTTCGGGCCCCAGCCTTTGCCGCCGGCGCGGATCAGCGCGGGCATTGAGGCGTCGATGATCACGTCAGAGGAGACATGCAAGTTGGTGATGCCCTTGTCGGAATCGACCATATACATCGGCGGACGGTCGTCCATGCAGGCATCGATATCGGCCATGATCTCGCTCTCGCCTTTCACGCGCTCCATCAGGTCGCCGAGGCCGGAGTTGGGGTTCACACCCAGTTCCTTGAGCTTTTGCCCATGCTTTTCAAACACCGGCGCAAGGTAGGCTTTGACTGCGTGACCGAACAGGATCGGGTCAGAAACCTTCATCATCGTCGCTTTGAGGTGCAGCGAGAAAAGGATGCCGTCTTCTTTGGTCTTTTCGATCTGAGTGGCGAGGAATTCTTTGAGGGCCGCAGCGCTCATGAATGTCGCGTCGACGACGGTGCCTGCGGGGTAATCAAGGCCGTCTTTCAGCACCTTCTCACCATCCGCGGTCTCTAGCACGATTTTCGCGCCGGAGGCTTTGTCGAGCGTGGCCGACACTTCGTTCGAGAAGAAGTCATTGCCAGACATCGACGACACATGCGTCTTGCTGTCGGATGCCCAATCGCCCATCCGGTGCGGGTTCGATTGCGCGAAGCTTTTCACCGCTTTGGCAGCGCGGCGGTCAGAGTTGCCTTCGCGCAGAACCGGGTTCACAGCCGAGCCCTTGATCGTGTCATACTTGGCCCGAACGGCTTTCTCTTCGTCGGTGCTGGGGGAATCTGGGTAATCAGGCAAGGCAAAGCCTTGGGACTGCAGCTCTTTGATGGCGCCGACCAATTGCGGCACAGAGGCAGAGATATTCGGCAGCTTGATGACATTCGCCTCGGGGGTTTTTACCAAACGGCCCAGTTCGGCCAGATCGTCGGATTGACGCTGGTCTTCGGTCAAAGCCTCAGGGAAGGTCGCCAGAATACGCCCGGCAAGGCTGATGTCTTTCGTGCCGACGCTCACACCAGCGGCTTTGGCGAATTTTTGGATGATCGGCAACAGGGACGCCGAGGCCAGCTCCGGCGCTTCGTCAACTTTAGTGTAAATGATGTCGGACATGATATGCTCCAAATTGCTGCATTTGTTGCCCTGATAGCTGAACAGACAGCGAAGGTCGACGGTATACCGCAGTATGCGGTGGGGTCGGCATGGGAAAATGCGGTGATTTAGCGGATTCCAGCCATCGGGCGGGCCAAGCGGCCAGAAAGCGTGGCGATTACCTTAGCGAGACACGCTGCGCAGCTGTAGGATCTGCATCCCAACCGCCATGGCCGGGCCAATGCCCACCGCAAACAGCAACGTGCCAAGGCCCAAAGTGCCTCCTAACGCCCAGCCAATCGCGACCACGGTCAACTCAATACTCATGCGCACCAGCGCGATGGGTTTGCCCGTGACCCGCTGCAGTCCCGTCATCAGCCCATCACGCGGGCCGGGGCCGAGGTTTGCCACAAGATAAATCGCGCCGCCAAAGCCTGTTACGAAAACACCTGTCAAAGCCAACAGGGCATTCGCCAGATAGCTCTCAAACCGTGGCAGGATCGGCAGTGCATATTCCAGCACCAGCGCCACGATCACCGCGTTCAGAATGGTGCCGATGCCCGGCGTCTGGCGCAGCGGAATCCAAAGCAGCAGCACCGTCGCACTGATGAGGAATGTCGCGAGCCCAAGGCTCCAGCCCGTGATGTTGGTCACGCCTTCGGCAAAAACGGTCCAAGGGCTGACTCCAACGCCTGCATTTACCAAAAGCGCTTCGCCCGTGCCGAACATCACCAGCCCGAGGATCAGAAACACCATCGAGACGAAGGGTGGCTTGAGGGTGAAGGCCTTGGGCGAACTCCACCGCAGCGTGGGGACAGAGGTGACAGACAGGAAACTCACGGGCGCGACCTCTGGCGATGCAATCTAGATGCGCACTTGTTCCAGTTTACGCCAGACCCGGCAAGGTCAATCCGCCCACGAATTTAACGCCAGCGCGAGAAGCCGAAGGTCATATAATCTTTCTGATAAGCATCCGCCGCCAATGCTTCGATCTCATTGTCATAAATATCGGCAAGCATGAAAGGGCCCGGCTCGACAGGCGCTGGTACGCCGGGGCTGGTCGCATGGCCTTGGGTCGCGGCCAGTGCGGCCAATTCAGCGGCCAAATCCTCTTCGCGGATGATACGATCCGGCAGGCAAAACTCGCCGAAACCCGCGATGGCTTGGGCCTGCGAGCACCACGCGGAATCCACACGGATTGAGGTTTGTCCGGCCAGATTGCCTTTAAGAAATTTCAGAAAGGCGACAAAGGCGGTGCGATGCGCGTCACGGTCATACCCCGCATCAGGGCCGTCCTTCGGCAGCGGCATCTTGTAGCGGCGCATCAGCGTGTTGCGCAGTTGACGATAGCTGCCCTCCCCTGTGGTTAGGATATGGCGGCAAAAGGCATCATGTGCCCGCAAGGCCGGATGGCGCAGCACGGTAAAGCCGCGATGCCCCGGCGTTTTGCGTTTCCACTGGCGCAGCTCTTTTTGCGACAACTTATCCCGCAGCGCCTCGCGCGGCACACCATCCAGCGCGGCCAGCCAATTCAACACCTGATCCTCTGGCCCGGACTTGATCGGCAGATAGATCAACCCGCTGGTCGCAGCGGCCACATAGGAGGGCACATTTGGCCCGCGCCGCGGTTCAAAGTTGGGGGTGCGTGTCAGGTCGAAACGGTCCAACCGCGCCAGCGCCTCCAGCATCTCGTCATAGTTGCTGACCTTGGCCGAGATCGGGCTGGGGTTCTGTTTCTTAAGGTTCTTGTCCAGCGCTTCCAACTGCTCATCCACACCAAGGTACCGCGCAAGGCCGTTCATCACCTCAACGCTTTGCAGGTCTTCGTAAGCCACGTAAAACGCCGTCTGGCCCGAGGTCTGCAAGCGGTTCAGTAGCGTGATCTGAAAGCGCTGCAAGGCGTCCAGATGCGCGCTGAACTCGTCAGCGTCAAAGACCGCCTGTGCCACCTTCTGCGCCTTCATATCGGTCAGCTTCCACTGTCCCGTCGCCTGCGCGATCTTCCAACTCACGTAGCTGTCGACCGGATTGCGGGTCAGCACGATTTTCGCGCAGCGCTGGTCTTTGATAATGGTATCAAAGACGCGCGGATCGTGATCGTGGAAATAGCGGAAGCCGCCCAGAGCATCCTGCTGCCCCCGGATCGCCGCCAGTAGCTTTTTGGGGTTTTCGTCCCGCGTGGCCTGATCGACGCCAAGGATCGGCTCACTTTTGGGATAGCCCATGAAGAAAGGGTTAAAGGCCTCTCCATGACAAGCGATCCCCGCAAAGGCATTCAGGTTCGCTTCCAGAAAGTTAGACCCGGTTCGCATCTCGGCGAAGACCACGAAACTATCGAATTTATCGCGCATGGATTATTTCACCAGATAGGGTTTAGGAGAGGGTTTGGCATCGCCAATCACCCCGCGGGCGACGGGGAAATCGCCGACCAAATAGGGATGCATACCTTGGTTCTTGAGGTTCTGAAGGAATTGGCCGAATCCGTTCAGATCAACCATGCGCGGCGCCTCTGACAGACGGCGCAGACGGGGGCGGCCAATCTCGTCCAATATGCCCTGTAAAGGCTCCATCGGCGCTTCGATGAATTCAGACATCGTCCAGATCCGCACGCGCGCTTTGGCATGGGGTGAACGCAGCACATCCATATGCGTACTTTCCGTTTTTTGCAGCTTTGCAGCAAGACGGCGAATATCAGCAAAATCAAGGTTTGAGCGGAACAGCGGCACTGCCCAAGCACCTGTGATGACCGAAATCTGTGCGTTAGGGTCTCTGGCCACGCGCCAATTGATGTCTTGGTTGTCCATTGGGCCGAACTGAAAACACTGTCGCTCGCCCCTCGTATTCCAGATCAGGTTGGTCAGGAACGCACTGGCATTGTGATCGCGCAGCACCGGGTTGTCCGACAAGGCTCCGTTCAGCGCGGTCTGGCCTTCAGCAAAATGCACACGGTCAGGGGCAAAGAGATGCCCATGCACCCGGGCCCCGCTGGCACGGCTCAGCCAATGTTCGAAATCCTCGAAAATCTCGGTGAAACCCTGAAATACCGAGTAAGGCGCGGCGGTGACACCATTCTCCCAATCCTCATTGGGAAACCGGCTTTGCATATAGAGCCCCGCACGGCCCCGCGTCCGCCGTTCCACGGCCTTGGCAAAGATGCGGTCGATCTTGCCGGGGTTCGGCTCGGTCTTTTTCATCGCCCCTGCGGGGTCAGTCAGGAAGGCATCATAGAGCCTGTCCGCATGGGGCCAAATCTTGCGCGCGACAAAGCAGTCCGAGCGGCGCAGAAGCTGGAGGTGGTCGTCGTAAAAAATATGCGGCTTGCCCTGAAAATCGAACTTGGACAGGGTCAGCGACCGGCTTTCGATCTTGCTGGAATAGAGCCTTGCAAGGGTCTGGAAATAGCTCTCATCCGGGATCCAGACATGGCGAAAGAACTTGTCGTAGGTCGGCCTGTCGGGGTCTTGCAGGATCGCCGACAGGGTGCGCCGGGTCAGGCACCACCATTGCGAGCCCATATGAGGCACGATCCCGCGCGGAATCCAGCGCTTCAGCCGCAGCAGGCGCTGCACCTCGACCGCGCGGTCGAACAGATAGCGATTGCGCCGCCACGAGAAGGGGAACCGCAGGGTAAACCGCTCCGCATCCAGCCCGCCCACGGTCCAGGGCACATCCGCCGTGGTGGCGCTTTCGATGAAATCGGTCTGGGGGCGGTCCTCAAGATAGTCGATCAATTCCTGCACCGGGCGCAGCGGCAGGCAGGAACCGGAGGCGAGATAGACATGGGCTACCTTCGGAAAGCGCGAGAGCATCAGTTCCGCCGCCCCCTGCGAGGCGGCAACGATCCCCCAAGTGCCCCACTCGCAGCGTTTGCGGGGGCTGAAATGCACATCCTTCAGGTCAGAGAGTGCCGCCACGAAAGCATCATGCGCCCGCCGGGGCACGGCCTTGTCGATATGGATCACCACGGGGCATCCCGCAGCGGCCCAATGGCGCGCGACCTGCTCGGCCCGGTCAAAAGCGTTGTGCACCAGCATGACGATCCCGACGCTCATGCCCAGTTCCCCTTGGACATAAGGCCGAGAATCTCAAGCTGCCGCCAATTGATGTACCGCTCTGACCACTTGCACCAAAGCTGCGGATCGTCCTTTAACTGCGCTGCATAGGCTTTGTATTCGACCGAAGCCGCGTAATGCTCGCTGCGCTGTAGCTCCTCTGCCGCCTTGGCACCGAAGGTGTCGAGGAACTTGGCATGAAGCAACACGCCGGAGGCTTTCTCTCCGCCCCATTCGTCATAGACCTGATTAAGCCCACGCGGCAGCAGCATATGGGTCGAACTGACATAGGCATAACGCCGGTCCCATTTGACCAGCGGCACCTTGTTAAGCGCCGGGGCCTTTGCGGGCGCGTCGGGAAAGAATACCCGCGCCCGTGGCCCGCCCTGAATCCAAAGGTTCCCGAACCGTCTATTGCGCGAAATGGTGTAGTTGCCGCTGTCGAACCACGACGCAATCTCAAACGGATTTTGGCCCGCTTGGTAAGGTTCCTCGTCAAGCCGCCCTTTGGGATACATATCCAGCAACATCGCGGAAAAGCTTTTGATCGACGACGCATCAAGCCAATCGGTCAGCGCCCGCAGGGGCCGCGTGTCGCAAAAGGGGTAGACCAGAAATTCATCGGGATCGACCGTCAGCGCCCAATGGCCATGGGCGTATTTCATTTGTAGCCAGTTCAGCCAGTCGACGCCGAAGCGCGCGCGCTTGTAGCTGGCCTTGGCGCTCCAGACCGAAACATCGGGTTGCTTGGCCAGATAGTCGAGGGCGCCATCGTCGCTGTCATTGTCCACGAAGAAGAAATGCCCGACACCCATCTCACGGTAGTATTTCAGGAAATAGGGCAGCCGGATCGCTTCGTTGCGCTGCGTGCAGAATAGCAAAATATCGTCAGCTTTGATCTGCGCCGTCCGGTTCGCCACAGAGGTCAACTCGCGCCGCTTGCGAAAGGCGCGGATGCGCCAGCGCTTGCGTTGCAGCCGCAACCGATATGACTGAATTAAGCCCAAACCGCCCCTTACCTTTTCGGACCTGACCGCTCTTTAGCTGCGCTATCACGTCGACTTTAACACGGTCTTGAAGTGTTCGGCCCATGTTGGCGCGATAAAAGTCGTCGCAGGGCGCGGGTCTGGCGGAGATGTGGCCCATTCTTCGATTATTCTGATCCATGAATAGGGCTCGGTTGTGGCGGCGTAAACGGCTTTGTCACCCAAGACCTCGTGCAAGACCGGTAAATCGTTGCATAAAACACGCGCTCCTAGGTGTAGTGCTTCGACGGGGGGCAGGCCAAAGCCTTCGGCATGGCTGGGAAAAAGCATTCCCGCCGCCCCCTGCACCAAGGCCGCCATTGCACTGTCGCCAAGGCCAGAAAGCTCTTGAACCGGGCCATCGGGCGGCAGTTGGTCGAGCCGATCAAAGACCGCCGCGTTATTCCACCCCCGGCTGCCGCAGATCAACAATGGTGGTGCGCCAAGGCCCATGGTCTGCCACAGATCAAGCAAGAACTCATGGTTCTTGCGTGGCTCTATCGTGCCAACGATTATGAAGTAGGGCCGTTTGGGCGGCAGGCCGATGGGCAATGCGCTTGCGTCTGGTGTTGGTGCTTCAAGCCCAAGATGGGCCACCACCGCGGGCGGCACCCGTCCCTGCATTTGCGCCTCACAGCGACGTTTCGTATCTTGAGAATTGTAGATTACCAGATCGGCATGTGCGCACACTCGGTCAATTTTGGCCCGAAAAGGCGCGACCGTGCCGGGGCGCTGGTATGCAGGATATTCCAGCGGGATCACATCGTGTATCAGAACCGAAATCTGCCCCTGCGCCTCTTTTACGGCGACCAAAACCCGGTCTGTCAGATTGCTGTGCCCCACGTTTAGATAGGCAAAGCCCGGCGGCAAATAGCGCCCAAGCATACGTGACAACTCAGAAGGCAAGCACCGCGCCAGCGCCAAGCGCCGCAAATCGCTTTCCGCCCGCATTAAAGCCACCTGTCGCCCCCGCGGCAGACGGGACAACAAATCGGCCCGGCCCCAAGGCCGTCGGCCTGCTAGCCGATTATAGAAAGCTTGCAATCCGGCACGATCAATCAAGACATAGCCCAAAGCCGTACGTGCCACGCCAAATAGCGGCGCGTCTACTGTAAGAAGATGTGAAAGATAGGCCAGTTCGACCCGATCAACCCCCGTAGCCGTCCGCCCGACCCGGCGCAAAGAGCGCGTCAGGTCGAGCAGCCGAACTGCGGGTTCAATCATTGGTATGCCGCTGTAAGAGCTTACTGCGCTGCCCGGTCAACTTGGGCAATGCTTTGTAGGTAAGCTGACAGATCATCCCGCAGTTCTTCGCGCGCAAGGCCAAAGGCCACTGTCGCCTGCAAGAAACCTGCCTTAGAACCGCAATCAAACCGCTGGCCCCGGAAACGGAAGCCGTAAACATCACGCTCCTGTTCGATTTCCTGTGCGATCGCATCGGTCAGTTGGATTTCTCCGCCGGAACCAGACTTAAGCTTGTTGAGGTTCTTTAGAACCGTCGGCGCAAGGATATAGCGCCCGATCACAGCAAGGTTTGAAGGCGCTTTATCTGCGGCGGGTTTTTCCACCATGCCTTTGACTTTGACCAGGTCGCCCTGCTCTTCGCTTGTATCTAGAATACCGTATGAGGACGCCCGCGCGGGTTCGACCTCCATCGCGGCGACCATGCTGCCGCCGGTTTCTTCATAGGCTTCGATCATCTGCTTCAAACAGGGCTTATCGGCGGCGATCACGTCATCCGGCAACATCACCGCAAAGGGTTCATTGCCGATCAAACGGCGCGCGCACCAGACGGCGTGACCTAGGCCAAGCGCCTTATGTTGGCGGATATAAGCAATCGCACCGCTGTCCATATTGGTGTCTTCTAGGGTCTTGAGAAGTTCGAGTTTACCCTTCTTGCGCAACTCTTGCTCAAGCTGCGGCGCGTGGTCAAAGTAATCCTCCAACGCCCCCTTGCCGCGCGAGGTTACAAAAATGAACTCTTTGATACCGGCAGCCCGCGCTTCGTCGATTGCATATTGAACCAACGGCCGATCAACGAGAGTCATGATCTCTTTAGGCACCGACTTGGTGGCGGGCAGAAAGCGTGTTCCCATTCCTGCAACGGGAAAGATCGCTTTTGTTACCTTCTTGCGCATTTTAATCCTTACAACTTATTCGAAATATACAGAACGCCACGGTCAATTCTCACCTGCGCTTTTCTACCGGCAATTATCATCGCTGAAACCGCGCTGTCTGGCAACTCGCCTGACTTCCTTTTTCAGCCGATCCTGCCGCCGAGTTAAGCGAAAAACCGCTTCATCCCGTGAAGATTTTCCATATATTCCACCAGTTTGCAGCCAGATAGCGTTGATCGGGTCAAAGGCAACGTGGTGATAAAGGGCTGTGGGTGACAGGCTGAATAGAGTGACGATTTCGCCAGATTCGGCGCGCTTTGCGGCTTTTGCTCGGTCCTTGGCCAGTTTTATAGGCCGCGTGAACATCGCCACGCTGCGACGCAGACAAGCAGGAAATGGGCGAAATGCGCTGTGGGCTTCGCGTGGTACGGCGCTGTTGCCGATCACGCGCTCCATTCCTTCGGCGTGGCCCTTATCTAGCCTATGCAGCAGCCGGATGACATCGCGCGGTTCAAGCCCGCCGCTCACCAAATAGCGCAACAACCGGCGGCGTTCAGATGCGCGCAAATGCGCCCATTGGGCAGCGCGATCCTGCTCAGGCAGATGTTTGCGGTGAAACACAGCCCAGCTGGCGCCGATATCATACAGATCGCGCGGCACACGGTTGGCACTGCGCATCTGGTTAGCCGCAAACCCGTGGTGGACTTCGGCCAAAGGCACAATTGCCGTGGCATGCCCCGCCCGCGCGAGGCGCATGTTCAAATCGGTCTCATCCAAAAAATAGTGAAAGGCGGGGTCGAACCCACCGAGGTCGGCCAAGACATCACGCCGAAAGGCCATATTGGTGCCTTCGGTTTTGATCGCCCGGCTGGGCGAAGGAAGCATAACGCTAGGGGTTTCGGCGTCAACGTCCAAGTGTTCCGGCTCACCCAGCGCATTTAGCTGGCGCGCACGATACTGAAAGGAGATCCCGTTGCGCCCCCGAACAAAGCCGGTCATGGCGGCTACGTCGGGCTGCGCCGCTGGGGCCATCAAGTGGCGCAGCCATAGTGGCTCTGGCACGGCATCATCGTCGATAAAGGCGACGACCTCTCCCGCGGCCTGCGCGATCCCAAGGTTACGCGCGACAGAGATATTGGCTGTATCAAAGTTCACCAATTTCAATGCGTCGGTAAAGGGCAGATCACGCACCGCGGCGATCCCGGCAGGATCTGCCACAACGATAACTTCGAAAGGGGCATACTGAAGCTGCCCGACCCCCGTCAAACAGCGCCGCAATGCTTCAGGCCGATTCCGGCTGACAATCACGATGCTGACCGGCACACCGTTTCCCAGCGCGCCATTGACGGGGGTGGTTGTCATTCCAATCCCATTTTCGCCATCATGGCTTCGAGCTTCGGCACATCTTCGGGATTGTTCAACTCCCAGAACTCGCGCCCTTTCGCTTCAACCTCGGCACAAAGCACCGAACGGCCATTTTCAAGGAAACGAAGCTGTTCCAGCCCTTCCAACTGCTCCAAGGGACCGACAGGCCAGCTTGGGTATTGCGCCAAGGCTTGAGGCCGGTAGGCATAGACGCCGACATGGTGGAAAACCGGGGTCATCTCAGCCTCTGTATAGGGCTTTCCGGTATAGGGAACGACCTCTTTCGAGAAGTAGAGCGCCCGGTTGTCGGCACTGAAAACCGCCGTCGTGCCGCCGACCCGGCCTGCTTTGCGATCGCCCAGCAGACTGTTGAGCGTGGCACCATCGCAGCGCAGAACGGGAGTGGCGATTTCAGCCTCGGGCATGTCTTTCAGTCCTTGCACCAGCCCCTCGACAAACCAATGCGGCGTCAGCGGTGCATCGCCTTGCAGGTTCACCACTACATCATATCGACCACCCAGCGCGGCATGTGCTTCGGCACAGCGTTCAGTCCCGTTGGCGCAGGTTTCCGAGGTCATCACCACCTCAGCGCCAAAACCCTCGGCAACTTCGCGGATGCGGTCGTCATCGGTGGCCACCACAACGCGGTCCACGCCAGACACGGCGCAGGCCGCCCGCCAGCTTCGCTCAATTAGTGACTGCTTTTTGCCCGACGCACCGGTAAGTGCGACGAGCGGTTTGCCCGGATAGCGGGTCGAGGCATAGCGGGCAGGAATGACGATAAGGACAGACATCAGCCCGCCTTCAGATCAACGCCCGGCGCATGGGCGATAAAGAAGGGGTTGGCGAAATCTTCTTTGCCATAGGTCAGCGGCGTGAGATCATCAAAACGCACCACGTCGCCCCCGGCACCGTTCAGAACCGCATGGCCAGCTGCAGTGTCCCATTCCATCGTGCGGCCAAGACGCGGGTAGAGGTCAGCCTCGCCCGTTGCCACCAAACAGAACTTCAGTGAAGATCCTGCCGAAGTCATATCACGCACACCGTATTTGCCGATGTAATCGTCGGTCGCCTGATCGCGGTGCGATTTAGAGGCGACAACCATCAGGGCAGAATTGTCTGGATCAGAGACGGAAATTGCCTTGGTCTCTCCCAACTGATCTTTGGCGAAATCGCCTGTTTCTTCGACAGACTGACCGTCGGCTTGGGTGAAGAACATCCGCGACTTGGCAGGCGCATAGACCACACCGCGTGTAGGAACGCCCCCTTCGACCAATGCAATATTCACTGTGAAATCCCCCCGGCGGTGAACAAATTCTTTTGTTCCGTCCAGCGGGTCGACGATTAGAAACGTGTCGCCCTTGGCGGTATGGGTCACAGATTGCTCTTCCGTCACCAACATCATGTCGGGGAACGCACGGCGCAGTCCTTCCGAAATGATCGCATCGGCGGCTTCATCGGCGGCGGTGACGGGGCTGTCGTCAGACTTTGACTTCACCTCGAAATCATTCTGACCATAGATCTCCATGATCTTATCCCCGGCTTCCAATGCCAGCCGCCGCATTTCTGCGACCAATTTCTCGTAATCCATTTTGCCTCCGGCCCTGCGGGCTGTCGTTGCTTCAATTAATCGTTTCCCTTATGCTGTGCAGCTAACGGAACAGCAAGAATTCCGTGCCACGTTAGGGCTTCGTCAAGGACGCGCGCATGTTCCAATCCAACAGAAAACGGAAATCCGGCATCGGGTCTGCCCTCTCTATGGCAGAGCTGATTTACCATTCTGTCGTGCGCAACGTCCGCAAACAGCACAACAATGCCCTCGTCGCCATTGTAATGAACATGCTGCAAACCGTACTGTTTGTGGTGGCCTTTTACGTGATGTTCTCAATCCTCGGGATGCGCGGATCGGCAGTACGAGGCGATTTCCTTGTTTATCTGATGTCGGGAATCTTCCTTTACCTGACGCATGTAAAGGCACTGGGGGCCGTCGTCGGGTCTGAAGGGCCGGCCAGCCCGATGATGCAACACGCGCCGATGAATACGATTATTGCCATCGCATCGGCGGCGATGGGGGCGCTTTATATTCAGGTGCTGTCGCTCTTTGTAATCTTGTTCATCTACCATGTGGCTTTCACGCCGATCACCATTGATCAGCCGATCCCCGCCTTTGGCATGTTGCTGACGGCATGGTTTACTGGCTGCGCGCTTGGGCTGGTGATGCTGGCGATTAAACCGTGGTTTCCCTCTTTTGTGACGATCTTTTCAACCGTCTATCAGCGGGCCAATATGATCGCCTCAGGCAAGATGTTTCTGGCCAACTCCCTGCCCGGCTACATGCTGGCGATGTTTGACTGGAACCCACTATTCCACAGCATTGATCAAGCGCGCGGATTCGCCTTCATCAACTACAACCCGCGTTACAGCAATTGGGAGTATCCGCTTTGGGTGGGGCTTGTCTTGCTGATGGTCGGGTTGATGGGCGAATTCTATACCCGCCGCCATGCTTCGATCAGTTGGAACGCGCGGCGATGAGACTGCTGGCCGTCCTCCTTTGTCTCTGGGCGCTTCCTGCCACCGCAACACAGGACGCATGGCCCGCCTTGTATGACGTGAGCGGCGTGGCAGAGAATGATGCACTGAACATCCGACAAGCGCCTGATGCTGCCGCGCCGATTATCGGCAGCCTTGCGCCCGATGCGGAAGGGATCGAAGTGGTCCGCCCCGATGACCACCACGGCTGGGGCTTGGTAAACAGCGGCGAAGGGCGCGGCTGGGTCTCCCTTCGCTATCTCACCCGGCAACCGGGGCAATGGGCTGGTGCGATGCCACCCGTGGCGCGCTGTGGGGGGACGGAGCCGTTCTGGTCCTTCGACGTGACCGGCGAAACGCTGAGCTATGATGCATTGGCGGACAGCCCGCGCGATTTTCGCATCACGCAGTCCGGGGCGGCGCAGGGACGGCGTGACAGCTTTCATTTGATTGGTGTGGGGCCGCAGGGTGCGGCGATCGCCACACTGACGACCCGCGCCTGTAGTGACGGCATGTCAGACCGCGCCTACGGGCTTTCTGTCGACCTCCTCTTGCAAGGAAATGACGGCTGGCAACATCAAACGGGATGCTGTTCGCTCAGCCGCTGAAACGACGGACTTTTCAAAAAAGTTCGTCTCCGTTTTCTTTAAAAGAAAACGTCACTCCACCACCCGAAGCGTCAGATTGATCCGCCCCCCTTTGGGCAGCAGCGTCGACGTGCCGGGCTTGATCCGATCCACCCCGTGATAGGTCAACCGCGCATCACCGCCCATCACCACCACATCGCCCGACTGCAGCCAGATCGATTCCGTCTTGCCGCCGCGCGTCAGGTTGCCGATCCGAAACAATCCGTCATCTCCCAGAGAGACCGAGACCACGGGCCACTGAAAGTCGGCCTCATCCCGGTCCTGATGCAGCCCCATGCGCGCATCGGCATCGTAGTAGTTTATCAAGCAGCATTCGGGACGGCGTTCCAACCCCGTCAACTTGTCCCAGATCGCCAGAACCGGTGCGGGGATCTCGGGCCAAGGCTGCCCATCGGGATGTTCGGTGACGTAACGATAGCCACGCCGGTCCGAGAACCAGCCATAGCGCCCCGCCGCGCTCATCCGGACCGACATGCGCCCACCGCGCGGGACTTCGGGGCGAAAAAACGGCGCCTGCCGCACCACGCCCCGTACCGCGTCCAGCACCTCCTGCTGAGCGACCCTGCCCAGAAATTCTTTGTGGATATCGAAGCCCCGCAGGCGCAAAGCAGTCATTTTTCGTTCTTCCCCACTCGTTTGGCAAAAACATCACGGAATCGCGACCATCCTGACAAGCCAATGGTTGCAGGGTGCAAATACCCTCCCTATATACGCTCCGAACCGTCGAAGGCACGTGGTCTTCGATGTCAACAGATCGGGGCAGGATGCCAAAACGGGTCCGCGTCTCGTGTCATCGCCTTAGATTCAAAGAGGGATCGAAACATGTCCAAAGTAATCGGTATTGACCTTGGCACCACCAACAGCTGTATCGCCATCATGGATGGCAGCCAGCCGCGTGTGATCGAAAACGCTGAAGGCGCGCGCACAACGCCGTCGATCGTTGCTTTCACCGACGATGAGCGCCTTGTCGGCCAACCAGCGAAACGCCAAGCGGTCACCAACCCAGAAAACACAGTCTTCGGCGTTAAGCGCCTGATTGGCCGCCGCAACGACGATGCGGATCTGGCCAAAGACAAAAAGAACATGCCGTTCAACGTCATTGATGGCGGCAACGGCGACGCATGGGTGCAGGCCCGTGGTGAAAAGTACTCCCCTAGCCAAATCTCGGCCTTCATCCTTGGTAAGATGAAAGAAACCGCAGAAAGCTATCTGGGTGAGGAAGTCACGCAGGCGGTTATCACCGTGCCCGCATACTTTAACGACGCCCAGCGTCAGGCGACCAAAGACGCTGGCAAGATCGCCGGTCTCGAAGTGCTGCGGATCATCAACGAGCCGACAGCCGCCGCGCTGGCCTATGGCCTCGACAAAGAGAACACGCAAACCATCGCGGTCTATGACCTTGGCGGCGGTACATTCGACGTGACCATCCTTGAGATCGACGACGGCCTCTTCGAAGTGAAATCCACCAACGGCGACACGTTCCTTGGTGGTGAAGACTTTGACATGCGCATCGTCAACTATCTTGCCGATGAGTTCAAAAAGGCCAACGGCGTTGACCTGACGCAAGACAAGATGGCGCTGCAGCGTCTGAAAGAAGCTGCCGAGAAAGCGAAGATCGAGCTTTCCTCGTCCAGCCAGACCGAGATCAACCAACCCTTCATCTCGATGGGCAAAGACGGCTCGCCGCTGCACATGGTGATGAAGCTGACCCGCGCCAAGCTGGAAAGCCTTGTGGGCGACCTGATCAAAGCGTCGATGAAGCCCTGCGCCGCAGCGCTGAAGGATGCCGGTCTCTCGGCTTCCGACATCGACGAAGTCGTGCTGGTCGGTGGTATGACCCGTATGCCGAAAGTCGCAGAAGAAGTGACCAAGTTCTTCGGTAAAGAGCCGCACAAGGGTGTGAACCCTGACGAAGTTGTGGCCCTTGGTGCCGCCATTCAGGCCGGTGTTCTGCAAGGCGACGTCAAAGACGTGGTTCTGCTGGACGTGACACCGCTGTCCTTGGGCATTGAGACCCTTGGTGGTGTCTTCACCCGTCTGATCGACCGTAACACCACGATCCCGACGAAGAAGTCTCAGGTCTTCTCGACCGCCGAAGACAACCAGAACGCTGTGACAATCCGGGTTTTCCAAGGTGAGCGTGAGATGGCAGCCGACAATAAGATGCTCGGTGCCTTCAACCTTGAGAACATCCCGCCTGCCCCGCGCGGCATGCCGCAGATCGAAGTGACCTTTGACATCGACGCCAACGGCATCGTGTCCGTGGGCGCGCTCGACAAAGGCACCGGCAAAGAGCAGAAGATCACGATCCAAGCGTCGGGCGGTCTGTCGGATGCGGATATCGAAAAGATGGTCAAGGACGCGGAAGAGAACGCCGAGGCGGACAAATCCCGTCGCGAGCTGATCGAAGCGAAAAACCAAGCGGAATCGCTGATCCACTCGACCGAAAAGTCGCTGGAAGAGCATTCCGACAAGGTCGATCCGACCACCGTCGAAGCGATCGAACTGGCCATTGCCGCGCTGAAAGACGAACTGGAAACCGATAATGCCGACAAGATCAAATCCGGCATCCAGAACGTCACCGAAGCAGCAATGAAACTGGGCGAAGCCATCTATAAGAACGCTCAGGAGGAAGGCAACGACGATACGGCACAGCCTTCCGATGCTCAGCAATCGCAGGGTGGCGACGACGACATCCTCGACGCCGAGTTCGAAGATCTGGACGACGACAAGCGCGCGTAAGCGTGAAACGGAACCTGTGAAAGGGCCGGTCCGTCAGACGGGCCGGCCCATCACGTTCCAGCGTAGGAGCATGATAACCCATGGCAAAACGTGACTACTACGAGGTGCTTGGCGTTGCCAAAGGGGCCTCTGCCGACGAGATCAAGAAGGCCTACCGCAGCAAGGTCAAAGACCTTCACCCCGACCGCAACAAAGACAATCCAAACGCCGAAGCCCAGTTCAAAGAAGTGGGCGAAGCTTATGACGTGCTGAAAAGCGACGACAAGAAAGCGGCCTATGATCGCTACGGCCACGCCGCCTTTGAAGGTGGCATGGGCGGCGGGCGTCCCGGCGGCGGCATGGGCGGCGGTCAGGGCGATTTCTCTTCGGCCTTTTCCGACGTCTTTGACGATCTTTTCGGTGACTTCATGGGCCAACGTGGGGGGGGCGGCGGACGCCGTGCCGCACGCGGTGCCGACTTGCGCTACAACCTGCGCATTTCGCTCGAAGATGCCTTCTCGGGCATGCAAAAGTCGATCACCGTTCCGGCCTCGGTCCAGTGTGATTCATGTGACGGCAGCGGTGCCGAGGGCGGCGCAGAGCCGACAACTTGCCCCACCTGTTCGGGCATGGGTAAAGTTCGTGCGCAGCAGGGTTTCTTCACTGTTGAACGCACCTGCCCCACCTGCTCTGGCATGGGTCAGATCGTCAAGAACCCCTGCAAGAAATGCCGCGGCGCGGGCCGTGTTGAGAAAGAGCGCACGCTCTCAGTCAACATCCCCGCAGGCGTCGAAACCGGCACCCGCATCCGGCTGGCCGGTGAGGGCGAGGCGGGCATGCGCGGCGGACCGTCGGGTGACCTCTATATCTTTATCGAGGTGGCCGATCATGAACTCTTTGAGCGTGACGGGCCGAACCTCTTCTGCCGCGTTCCCGTGTCGATGAGCACAGCCGCCTTGGGTGGTAATATCGAAGTGCCCACCATCGACGGAGGCCGTGGCCGCGTGCAGATTCCCGCAGGTAGCCAATCGGGCCGTCAGATGCGTCTGCGCGGCAAGGGCATGCCGCCGCTACGTGGCGGTGGTGTGGGTGACATGATTATCGAACTGGCGGTGGAAACCCCGGTGAACCTGACCGGCCGTCAGAAAGAACTGCTGCGGGAGTTTGAGGGCGAAGCCCATAACAACAACCCGGAAAGCAGCAATTTCTTCTCGTCCGTCAAATCCTTTTGGGATTCGATGAAAGGCTGATATCTGAGGGAGCCGCGACAGATGCGGCTCCCTTTTTCGCCACGGCTAAACATGGTGAAAGAACTTTTAATTACCCGTTAATCAATTACTAACCACTTTGGCGCGAAACTCTAGGCATGACCCGCGCCCCGAGAACCTTGGCTGACCAGCCCCTGCCCTATCTGCTGCACGAGACGCGAAATGCGCCGTCTAACACAGGCAAACAACCCTCCTATATCGCAGATCACCGGCAACGCCTGCGCTGCCGCTTTATCGAAGGGGGCGCGGCGGCGATGCCGGATTATGAGATGCTGGAACTTATTCTTTTCCGAGCCATTCCCCGCCGCGATGTGAAACCACTCGCCCGCGAATTGCTGGACCATTTCGGCGACTTCAACCGCGTCATCACAGCACCCGCACCGCGCCTGCGTGATATCAAAGGCATCGGCGAAGCGGTGATTGTCGAACTCAAGATTATTGAGGCTGCAGCCCAGCGATTGGCCCGTGCGAAGGTGCTGCAGCGGCATATCGTGTCCTCTTGGGATGCTTTGCTGGACTACTGTCACACCACCATGGCCCATCTGGAGATGGAGCAGTTTCGCGTCCTCTATCTGGACCGCAAGAACGTCCTTATCGCGGATGAAGCACAGGCCAAGGGGACCGTTGATCATGTGCCGGTCTACCCGCGCGAAGTTGCCAAACGGGCGTTAGAACTGAATGCCAGCGCAATCATTCTCGTGCACAACCACCCGTCGGGCGATCCCAGCCCTTCAAGATCAGACATCGACATGACGCGGCAAGTCGCCGCTGCCTGTGACGCTTTGGGGTTAACCCTGCATGATCACCTGATCATCGGCAAATCGCGCGAGCTAAGTTTCCGGAGCGAGGGGCACCTTTAGGCACGCGCCCCTTAGCGCACCCAAACCTCAACCCGACGGTTGGCCTGACGGCCCCATTCGCTGTCATCGCAGGCAATCGGCATTGCTTCGCCAAAGGCATCCACCCGCAGATCAATACGCGACAGATTGGCGGTCACCGCAGCAGCGCTGACCGCACGTTGCACCGCCTCGGCGCGGCGCAGCGCGATTTCACGATTGGCCCTTGCGGCCCCCTCTCCATCGCTGAACCCCACGAACATCAACCGCCGCGCGTCATACTGGCCCTGCTCCAGCGCGCGGGCCAATTGCTGGATGTTGGACCGCGACTGCGCATCAAGCCGGATCGACCCGGCCTCGAACCGGAAAGAGGTGGTGAGCCGCGCCATCGGCACAAGCGTCGCCGTCATGCGCTGCAACTCTTCCAGCGGGGTTTCAACACCGGCGGTGATGATCGCATTTGCAAAACGATTGCCCTGTTCCTCTACCGGGATTTCTTCGGGTGTTTGATCCACGAAGCCGGCCCTACGGATCACGATCTGTGCCGATGGGCCGCGGGTAAAGGCGAGAAATTCGCGTGTAATTAGCGGCAGCCGACGCGCCGGGAAATAGAGGAACATTGGCGCGGTCAGCGGGTAGTCTTCGGTTTTGATCGTGCGCCGCGCGGCATCCAGCGCAAAGCCGCAGTTACCGCCAAGGGTCAGCACTTCGGTCCCCCCCTGTTCGGCATAGCTGGTGATGCCAAGCGCAAAGACATCCCGCGCGACCGCCTCAGCCAGCGCGTCGGGCATGGCATGGCGGGTGACATCGGCGCTCAGTTCCAGCCCGGCGGGTGTGAGCACCTGATCCACGATCGCTTGGCTCAGCCCGCTGTCGACAGTCGGCAGGTGCAATTCAATGGGCGCGTCTGGACCACCTAAGCGCTGCCAGTTCTTGATCTCTCCGGCAAACACCCGCGCCAATGTCAGCGGAGAAATCTGTTTCACCGGATTTGACGCCGCCACCACAGGAACCACAGCATCCAGCGCTAGGACCCGACTGCGGTTGGTCCCGGTCAGATCACCCAGCCCCGCATCGCGGGCGTTGATCCGCTCGTCGCGG
This sequence comes from Sulfitobacter sp. SH24, assembly GCF_965641895.1. Classification (NCBI taxonomy): domain Bacteria; kingdom Pseudomonadati; phylum Pseudomonadota; class Alphaproteobacteria; order Rhodobacterales; family Roseobacteraceae; genus Sulfitobacter; species Sulfitobacter sp. SH24. The sequence continues at coordinate 65,254 of NZ_OZ282575.1, read as the reverse complement.
CGCACTTCACGCAGGGCCATCACCACATCTGCTTCATCCGCCAATAGATCGGCAAAGCCTTCGTTGGTATTGGTCGCGCGAAAATCAAACCGGGCGGCAAGTTTGCCGTCACCCTTACGCGACAGCAGCAGCGCAAAACGCCCCGCTTCGCCGTCTTCGCGGTCGACGGTATAGCCCTGCCGCGCAGCGAAGGCATCGATCAGCGCGGGCATCAAGACTGCTCCCATGGTGGCGGAGCCCGAGAAGCGCACCTCGGCCACGAAATCCTCTAGGTTGGGGCAACCCGGCCCGGCGCAGGACACGCCGCTGCTGTCGACAGTTAACTCGCCATAGTCGGTTTCGACCCGGTAGAATTCCCCGTCAAACCCTAGCAGGGTACCGCTGAGTTCGACGCTGCCATCGCGTGAGGATAGCGCGACATCCTGCGCCGCGCCCGTAACCGCCGTAAAAAGCAAAAGTGCGGCGCTGATCGCCGCACGTTTCAACCCGTTCATCTAGACCTACCCGGTTGCGTCAGTTCTGCGCGACTTTCAGGTCTTGGAGCAAATTATTCAACACCAGAAAGTTGCCAACCGCATCACAGTCCGGCACCGCGAGGGTCAGGTTCTGGGTTTTCACCTGATCGGTGCCACGCAATTCCAGCGCCTGTGCTTCGATCTCAAGCCCACAGTTGGACTTGCTGACCTCGGCCTCCACACTCAGCGCGACATCACCTTCTTGCGCCGCTGCGGCGACTGGAAAGCTATAGATTTCGGCCATCAACGGCTCAGCCACATCGGTATCGCCATTGCGGATCATGAAGCCACCTTCGCCCAGCACGGCGGTTGCCATATCGCGGGGCGCTCCCGACCAAACATGGCCTGCATCGCCGTAATCCGCACCAAATTCGCGGGCATGCAGTTCAAAGCCAGCGGCGCCTTTCCATTGCAACACCACGCGGTTGAAGTCAGACAGTTCCGGCACAGTGGTTTGCGCCACAGCGCCATCGCCGTTGCCGAAGGCCAAGATAAAAACCGCCTCTTCGGCCAGGGCGGGCACGGTGACATTCAACCGCCCCTTGTCATCCGTTACTTCGGTGAAGATCATCCCGTTGTGGTGCACGGTCAGCCGCTCATTGGGCAGGCACGCAGCATCCAGCGCCAACTTTACCATCGCCGCTGCAACGGCCTGAGCATCTGCGGTAATGTCACATGCAGCGGTGATCGCGACGCCATGGCTTTCGGGGGCGGGCGGCAGACCTTGCGGGGCGGCGGCCTTGGTCACCTGCGCGTCAGGCAGCGGAAGAGCGATTTCACTGTCAAGGGTGGCAGAAGTTAGGGTGATGCCCTCAACTTCTAGCAACGCGCCATTGCTCGCCACAGGGCGCTGCTTTTCGGCCGCACCATAGCGCTGTTCGGCAGTGTCAGAGCTTTGCATGACAAAGCCGATGCCTACGGCGCAGGCCAGAGTACCGACAGCGGTCAGAATTTCTTTGGTGCGGCGCATGACAAGTCTCCTTCAACGGATTCGTTGGAGACTTTATGGGCTAGGATCAGGGCCGGGGTATGGCCCTGAAAAGCCAAGTTATGGGCGAAAAGGTGGCGGACCTATTTGATTTCGCCGTGGCAATGTTTGAACTTTTTGCCCGAGCCACAGGGGCAGAGATCGTTCCGGCCTGGGTTGCCCCATGTGGACGGATCATTCTCATCAAAGCCCGGTGCGGCAGCCTCTGCCTGCTCAGATGCCTCATCTGCGGCCTCGGTTGCAGCGGCTTGCATCGCGGCCTGACGGTCAGCCATTTCCTGCATCATCTCGCGGCGCTGCTCTTCGCTCATCGGTTGGATTTGGCCCAGCTTCTGGGTCACGTCCTGCCGCAGGCTGTCGAGCATCGTCTCAAACAGTTGGAAGGCTTCGTTCTTATACTCGTTCAACGGATCACGCTGCGCGTAGCTGCGGAAGCCCACGACCGAGCGCAGATGTTCCAGCGTGAGCAGATGGTCGCGCCATTTGGTGTCGATGGCCTGCAACAGCAACTGTTTCTCGATGTTGCGCATGTTCTCTTCGCCAAAGGCCTCGGCCTTTTTGGCCATCAGCTCATCCGTGGCTTTCATCAGACGCTCGCGGATCACTTCGTCATCCACGCCATCTTCTTCACACCATGCGATGATCGGCACGTCGACGTTCAGCTGTTCGATCACCGCGGCATAGAAGCCTTGGGTGTCCCACTGATCGGCGTAGGTTTTGGGCGGCATATAGGTGTCGATCAGATCGTCGATCACCTGCTCGCGCATGTCTGTGACGATCTCATTAAGGTTCTCCGCCTCCATGATCTCGCGGCGCTGGCCAAAGATGACTTTGCGCTGCTCGTTCATCACATCGTCGAACTTCAACAACTGCTTACGGATGTCAAAGTTGCGACCTTCGACCTTCGCCTGCGCGCGCTCAAGCGACTTGTTTACCCAAGGGTGCACAATCGCTTCGCCTTCTTTGAGGCCGAGCGTGGTCAGCACTTTCTCGAGCCGTTCCGAGCCGAAGATGCGCATCAGATCATCTTCAAGCGACAGGAAGAAAGAGGTGCGGCCCGGATCGCCCTGACGGCCCGAACGGCCGCGTAGCTGGTTGTCGATGCGGCGGCTCTCGTGACGCTCAGACGCCAGAACGTAGAGACCACCGGCCTCTAGCACCTTCTGTTTTTCCTCGGCGTGCTGCGCCTCGATCTGGGCACGGATGTTCGCCGGGTCAGCTTCGGGGTCAGCGTCCAGTGCATCCAACACTTTCAACTCAACGTTGCCGCCCAGCTGGATGTCGGTGCCCCGACCCGCCATGTTGGTGGCGATGGTCACGGCACCCAGCTTACCAGCATCGGCGATGATCTGTGCTTCTTGCTCGTGCTGGCGGGCGTTAAGCACATTATGCGCGATCCCATCGGCCGTCAGCATAGCGCTCAGCTGTTCGGACTTTTCGATCGAGGTGGTGCCGACAAGGCAGGGCTGACCCTTGGCGTGGGCCTCCTTCACCTTTTCAATCATCGCCTCGTATTTCTCGCGCGCGGTGCGGTAAACGGCGTCGTCTTCGTCGACACGGGCAATTGGCACGTTGGTCGGCACTTCGACAACGCCAAGACCGTAGATCTCGGCGAATTCCTCGGCTTCGGTCAGGGCCGTGCCGGTCATACCGCCCAGCTTGTCGTAAAGACGGAAGTAGTTCTGGAAAGTAACGCTTGCGAGGGTCACGTTCTCAGGCTGGATATCGACGCCCTCTTTGGCCTCAATCGCTTGGTGCAGGCCATCCGAGAGGCGGCGGCCCGGCATCATGCGACCGGTGAATTCGTCGATCAACGTCACAGCGCCATCGCGGACGATGTAGTCTTTGTCGCGCTGGAACAGTTTATGCGCACGCAGACCTTGGTTGACGTGGTGCACGATGGTCGTGCTTTCCGGATCATAAAGGGTCATGCCCTCTTCGATCAGATCACGGGCGCGCAACTGCTCTTCGAGGAACTCATTGCCCTCATCGGTGAAGGTCACGTTGCGGGTTTTCTCGTCGAGCTCGTAATGCTCTTCGGTCAACGAGGGGATCAGCGTATCGATGATCTGATACATCTCGGAACGATCCTGCGAGGGGCCGGAGATGATCAGCGGCGTCCGCGCTTCGTCGATCAGAATGCTGTCGACTTCGTCCACGATGGCAAAGTTATGCCCGTGTTGCAGCATGTCCGACAGGTTCGACTTCATGTTGTCGCGCAGGTAGTCGAAGCCCAACTCGTTGTTTGTGGCGTAGGTGATATCGCAGGCATAGGCTGCGCGCTTCTGGTCCTCGGGCATGCCGGAATAGGCAACACCAGTGGTCAAACCCAAAGCGCCAAAGACTTTGCCCATCCACTCCGCGTCACGCTGGGCGAGGTATTCGTTGACGGTGACGATATGCACGCCCTTATGCGTCAGCCCGTTCAGATAGGCGGCAAAGGTCGCGGTCAGGGTCTTGCCTTCACCTGTTTTTTGCTCCGCGATATTGCCCTGATGCAGGAAGATCCCGCCCAGAAGCTGCGTGTCAAAGGCGCGCAGACCCAATGTGCGGCGCGCAGCCTCGCGGCAGTTTGCAAAGGCTTCGGGCAACAGATCGTCAAGGCTTTCGCCCGCTTCGGCGCGCTTGCCCAGCTCGGCGGTGCGCACCTTGATCTCATCATCGCTCAGCTTTTCAAACTCAGGCTCCAGCGCGTTAATCTGTGCCACAAGCGGACGGGTCGCCTTGATTTTCCGGTCGTTTGGCGTGCCAAAGACCTTTTTGGCGATTGTTCCGATACCCAGCATGTAATCTCCCGCCGAAGTTATGGTGTCTTGCGCCGACCCGCTTGCCGAGCGCCATAGCAGCCCATAGATAGTGGATGAGCCCGCGCCTCTCAGCGCCATAAGGCGATGTAAGGGGCGTGCCATACACTGTCAATGTAGCAGCCCTGCTACGAAGGAAGCGATTGGACCCAACCATGCAAAAACCCCTCACTTTTCTGTCGTCTTTGGCGCTTGCTGCCGCTGTGGCGCTGCCTGTAGCCGCCCAAGACGAACCGGGTGTCGACACGGTTGTTGCCACAGTCAACGACACCGAGATCACGCTTGGGCATATGCTCGTAGCACGTGTCACCCTGCCCCAGCAGTATCAGCAGTTGCCCGATGACGTGCTGTTCAAAGGCATCCTTGACCAGCTTGTGCAGCAGACAGCCCTCGCCGACAGCTTTACCGGCGAATTGCCGCCACGCGTGACCTTGTCGATCGAAAACGAAACCCGTTCGCTCACCGCAGGTGAGGCGATCGAAGGCGTGATGGCCGAAGATGTCAGCGACGAAGAACTGCAAGCCGCCTATGACGCGCAGTACAAAGACGCCGAGCCTGAGCAGGAATTCAACGCCTCGCACATCCTTGTCGAAACCAAGGAAGAAGCCGACGCGATAAAGGCTGAACTCGACGGCGGTGCGGACTTTGCTGAAATCGCCAAAGAGAAATCGACCGGCCCCTCCGGCCCCGGTGGCGGTTCGCTCGGTTGGTTCGGCCCCGGCATGATGGTTCCCGCCTTTGAAGAGGCCGTGGCTGGCATGGAAGCCGGCAGCGTGTCTGATCCCGTGGAAACCCAGTTTGGCTGGCATGTCATCAAGCTGAACGAGACCCGCACCGCCGAAGCGCCCGCGCTGGAAGATGTGCGTGAAGAGCTTGAGACCCAAGTGCGCCAGACCAAAGTGCAGGATGCCATCGAAAGCCTGACCGAAGCCGCCGAGGTTGACCGCAGCGCCGCCGAAGGCATCGATCCTACTGTTCTCAAAAACACTGAATGGCTGAACTAACTCATGGCTAAATCACTGGCTGTCTCGCCGCTCGCCCCGGCCCGTTTCCCTGAACTGCCGGTCATCGACGGCGTGACATTTGCCACCATCGCCGCTGGCGTGCGCTATCAAGACCGCACCGACGTGATGTTGGCGAAACTGGCGCCGGGCAGTGCTGTGGCGGGGGCGTTCACACGCTCTGCCACCCGTGCGGCCCCGGTGCTGGACTGCCAGGCAAAAATCGGCGGCGCCTCAGATGAGGGCGCCGCCATCGTCGTGAACTCCGGCAATGCCAACGCCTTTACCGGGCGCGGCGGCACCGACGCGGTTGAGGCGATCACCGCCGCCGCTGCCGAAGCCTGCGGTGTGCCGCAATCGCGAGTCTTCACCTCCTCCACCGGCGTCATCGGTGAACCCCTGCCCCATGAGCGTATCACTGCCGTATTGGGGGACCTTCACGCGAAACTTGACCCTGCAGGCATCGAAGACGCCGCGCGGGCGATCATGACCACCGACACTTTCCCTAAAGGCGCGAGCGCCAAGCTCGAGATTGACGGCAAAACGGTTTCAATCGCCGGTATCGCCAAAGGATCGGGCATGATTGCCCCCGATATGGCCACCATGCTGGTCTATATCTTTACTGACGCTCTTATCTCCCAAGACAAACTGCAACAGCGCCTGTCGACCCATACAGAGACGACGTTCAACTGCATCACAGTTGATAGCGACACATCAACGTCAGACGCGCTGATTATGGCCGCTACGGGAGCATCCGGCGTCGATGTATCCGACAACGAAGACTTTGACGCAGCGCTGCGCGATGTGATGCTTGATCTGGCGCATCAGGTCGTCAAAGACGGCGAAGGGGCACAAAAGTTCGTCGAAGTGGCCGTGACGGGTGCGTCGAACGATACCGAAGCCAAGGTTCACGCCATGGCCATCGCGAACTCTCCGCTGATCAAAACCGCCATCGCAGGACAAGACCCTAACTGGGGCCGCGTCGTGATGGCCATCGGCAAATCCGGTGCCGCAGCAGACCGCGACCGCCTGTCGATCCGGTTCGGCGATGTTGAAGTCGCACGAGACGGCTGGCGCAGTCCTGATTATTCAGAGGATGACGCCGCCGCGCATATGCAGGGCGAAAATATCGTGATCGGCGTTGACCTAGGCCTCGGCGAAGGCGCTTGCACGGTCTGGACCTGCGACCTAACCCACGGCTACATCGACATCAACGCCGATTACCGGTCTTGACCCGATGAAAACAGTGCTCGTCTCTGCCGCCGCGTTGATCGACATCGACGGTCGCGTCCTTCTGGCCCAGCGGCCCGAAGGCAAGCCCATGGCTGGCCTATGGGAGTTTCCGGGCGGCAAGATCGACCCCGGAGAAACACCCGAAGCGGCGCTGATCCGGGAACTGCACGAAGAACTGGGGATCGAGACGTGGGAATCCTGCCTCGCCCCACTGACCTTTGCCAGTCATAGCTATAGTGATTTTCATCTTCTGATGCCGCTTTTCGCTTGTCGAAAATGGGGCGGAACGCCTGTTTCACGTGAGGGGCAGACGTTGAAATGGGTGCGCCCAAACGAAATGCGCGCCTATCCCATGCCCGAAGCAGACGTGCCGCTTATATCAACTCTGCGTGACTGGCTCTAGCGGATCGTTGCAAAAATGCCCTAGTAATTACTCTAGCTCGGCATGTTGCGAAATATTTAACCACTAGCGCACCATACTGAGGCAGACTTGTAACATCTGTATGAAAGGGTGCCGACATGCTGAAAACAATCACTATCGGAAGTTCCATTTACGTTCAGGGTATTTTTGTAAAAATGTTAGCTGGGGGCCGCATGGCCGTCCAAGTTGACGGAAAGATTTTCGAAGGCACGCCAGTCTAAGAAAATCACAACGGAACGCCTATCAGAGTGAACGAATAGGCGTTCCGGCGCGTTTTACCTTACCATGTGGTAGGGAAAATTATGTCATCGCAGCGCGCAATTGTCATTCTGAACCGCGGTTCAGGCCGTCAAAACGGTGACCAAGCCGAAACAACGATCCGAAACGCATTTGCGCGACACGGTATCACGGCTGAATTTATTCATATCGACAAGCGTAATGATCCCAAAAGTGCAGCGCATCAGGCGCTGTCTAGGGGCGATGGCATCATTGCCGTCGCCGGCGGTGATGGCACCATCTCGGGCGTGACCTCGGCGATGGTAGACCAAGATCGGCCGCTCGGAATCATTCCACAGGGCACTTTTAATTACTTTGCACGCTCTATGGGCATCCCCGAAGACCTTGATCGTGCGGTGGACCTGATCGCCAGTGGGGAAAGCCGCCCGGTGCATGTAGCCACGATAAATGGAGAAACATTCCTCAACAACGCGAGCATCGGCGCCTATCCCGCGATCCTCAAAACACGCGAAGGGATCTATCGTCGTTGGGGCCGCAGCAGGATCGCCGCTTATTGGTCTGTCATCAAGGCATTGATCGATTTCCGAACAACGCTAAAGCTAACCATTGTCGTAGACGGCAAGGAAAACACACTGCGCACCCCATTGGTCTTTGCGGTAAACAATGCCTTCCAATTAGATCAGATGGGGCTTGATGGCAAAGATTGCATCGCACGCGGTGACATGGTGCTGCTGGTCGCCCCTGACACCTACCGCTTTGGCCTGCTGCGCCACGCCATCGCCTTGGCTACTGGGTTGGCCAAACCCCATACCGATTATGAAATGCTCTGCGGGTCAGAAATCGATATCCGCATGAAACAGCGCAAACGCTATGTCGCGCGGGACGGAGAGGTTTCAATTATGAAAGGCCCTTACCGCCTTACCCGTGCAGCGTCGCCCATCCATATTTACGTACCCATTGCTGCGAAGGAGGCCGTGAGATGAGCCGTTTGATCCATCTATCCGACCTACATTTTGGCAAGGATCGCCCCGACCTTTTGACCCCGCTGCTGAACGCGGTGAACGGCTATGATCCCGACTTGGTTATCATTTCAGGAGACCTGACACAACGGGCGCGGGAAAAGGAGTATCGTGCGGCGCGGGCGTTTATTGATCGCATCAATGCGCCAGTTTTAAGCGTACCGGGCAATCACGATATTCCACTGCATCGCCCGTTAACGCGGTTTTTGATGCCGTGGCGGTATTACCGTCGTTGGATCGCTCGCGATCTGACTCCGGTACATCAGGGTGCGGATTTCATTGCTGTCGGGATCAACACGGTCGACAGATTTAAATGGCAAACCGGTAAACTCGGCCTTCATCGGCTGCGTCGCGCTTGTCGTGCGCTGTCAGGCGGGGGGAAAGACACCATGCGCATTGCTGTGTGCCACCATCCACTAGATCACCCGACCGAGACAAAGAAGCGGCCGATTCCGGGCGCACAACGCGCCTTACGGCGGCTGCTGGACTGCGGCGCTGACCTGATCCTGTCGGGCCATCTGCACATCTGGCACGCAGGCACCTTTGCCCACCCCGCACCTGAACATGACGGGCATCTCGCGATCCAGCTTCATGCTGGCACCAGCCTTTCCTCTAGGCAGCGTGGCGAGCCGAATGATTTCAACCTGATTGATATCTCGCCCCTGCACGTCAATCTCGCTCGGATCAGCTTTGACGATAGCAAAAAGGCATTCACAAAAGCAGAGGCCCGGCAATTTGACCGGGCCTCTGGCGAATTCGTCGTCTAAACGCTTGGCTTAGGCCAATGTGCGGGTCACTTCTTCGCGCTCGAAGATCTCGATCACATCGTCGGGACGGATGTCATCGTAGTTCTCAAACGCCATGCCGCACTCCTGCCCGGACTGGACTTCAGGCACTTCGTCTTTGAAGCGCTTGAGCGTTTTCAGCGTACCTTCGTGGATCACGACGTTGTCGCGCAGCAGACGCACACCGGCGCTGCGGCGGGCGACGCCTTCGGTGACCAGACAGCCCGCAACTTTGCCCACACCGGTGACCTTGAAGACTTCCTTGATGTTGGCATAGCCAATGAAGTTCTCTTTGATCTCGGCACTCAGCAGGCCGCTTGCAGCCGCTTTCACGTCATCCACAAGGTCATAGATGACCGAGTAGTAGCGGATTTCGACGCCCTTCTGGTTCGCCGTGTTCCGCGCCGAGGCGTTGGCACGGACGTTGAAGCCCATGATCGGTGCGCCCGAAGCTTCGGCCAGACCGACATCCGTCTCGGTGATCGCGCCCACACCGGAGTGCAGAACCCGAACGCGGACTTCGTCGTTGCCGATTTTCTCCATCGCCTGAACGATCGCTTCGGCAGAGCCTTGCACGTCGGCTTTGACCAAGATCGGCAGCTCGCTGACGTCTTCGTTCGCCTTGGCATTGGCCATAAGCTGTTCCAGCGTCGTCGCAGCACCAGCAGCGGCACGTTTGTCCTTAGCTGCATTGGCGCGGTATTCAGCGATTTCGCGGGCCTGCGCTTCGGTTTCAGTGACGTTCAGAACGTCACCGGCCTCTGGCGTGCCGTTGATGCCAAGCACCTCAACCGGTACCGAAGGACCTGCTTCTTTGACGCGCTCGCCTTGGTCATTGATCAGCGCACGGACCTTACCGTACTGCTCACCCACGACAAAGATATCACCCTGCCGTAGCGTCCCGTTCTGAACCAGAACAGTCGCAACAGGGCCGCGGCCCACATCAAGCTGCGCTTCGATCACCGCACCGACAGCGGCCCGATCTGGGTTCGCCTTCAGTTCGAGAATTTCGGACTGCAGCGCAATCGCTTCGAGCAACTCGTCCAGACCTTGGCCTGTGGCCGCCGAAACTTCGACGTCCTGCACATCGCCAGACATCTTTTCGACGATGACTTCGTGCTGAAGCAGATCCGTCCGGACCTTATCAGGGTTCGCAGCAGGCTTATCGATTTTGTTGATCGCCACGATCATCGGCACTTTGGCCGCTTTCGCGTGGGCGATCGCTTCGATCGTCTGCGGCATCACGGCGTCATCCGCCGCGACCACCAGAACCACAATATCTGTTACCTGAGCACCGCGCGAACGCATGGAAGTAAAGGCCGCGTGGCCGGGTGTGTCGAGGAAGGACAGCACCGCACCATTGTCTGTCGTAACCTGATAGGCACCGATGTGCTGGGTGATCCCGCCGGCTTCGCCAGCAACCACTTTCGCATTACGGATCGCGTCGAGCAGCGATGTTTTACCGTGGTCAACGTGGCCCATGATCGTGATGACCGGGGGACGACCTTGCAGGTCTTCGGGCTTGTCTACGATCTCTTTGATGACATCTTCGACATCAGAGTCGCTGACGCGCACAACCTTGTGGCCAAACTCTTCGATGATGAGTTCAGCGGTATCCGCGTCGATGGTTTCATTCTGCGTGACCATCATGCCGTTCTGCATCAACGCTTTTACAACAGCGCCAGTCTTTTCGGCCATACGGTTGGCAAGCTCGGATACAACAATTGCCGGGGGCAGATTGACGTTGCGCACAATCTTCTCGCGCTCAACCTGACCACCCATGGCTTTTTGACGCGCACGCTCTTGTTTGCGCTTCATCTGCGCCATGGAACGCTGACGGCCACCTTCACCACCGTTGAGGGCTTGGTTCACTGTCAGCTTACCAGAACGGCGGCTGTCGCCACCCTTGCTACGCTTCTTGGTTTCGTCGCGGTCACGCTCTGTGGTTTTGCGCGGCGTTGCGGCGGGCATGGGCTTGTTGCCCGGCTCACGCGCGGCGGCAGGTTCTGGCGCAGGAGCAGCAGCAGCCGCTTCGGCCTCTGCTTTGCGGCGCGCGTCTTCCTCGGCTTTCGCCTTAAGGCTTTCCTCGCGCTCACGCTCTTCGCGTTCTTTGGCTTCAATCTCGGCCCGGCGGCGCTCACGCTCTTCGGCGCGGGCCTTTTCCTCGGCCTCACGTGCTGCGGCTTCCTCAACCTCACGGGCTTTGGCAGCCTGAACAGCTTTCAGACGACGCTCCATCTCGGCATCGGTGATGCCTGCGGGACGTTTCTTGGGATCCCCAATCGGCCCGGCACCCGGCCCGGTTGGTTTCTGGCCACCCGGCTTGGGCACCACAACACGCTTGCGCTTGGTTTCGACCACAACGTTCTTGGTCCGCCCGTGGCTAAAGCTTTGCTTTACATTCCCCGGACGTGCGCCGCCGCGCAGACCCAATGTTTTCTTGCCGTCACTATCGCTCATGAAGCTCGTCTATCCTTTCGGATGGCCGCTGCCACCCTCGTTTACGCGCACGCCTTTAAGTCGTCCGGCTTCCTCTACAACACGTTGCGTGAGTCCGCCAGAGGCGAGCGCCCCATGTATCACAGTTTGGCGACCGAATGCCAAACCCAATTCATCGGCTGTCAACCAACCGATGTAGTGACCGTAATGAGGGGTGCTCAGCTTGGACTTACCGCGCCCTGACCCGTCTACGGCCTGTATCAATACTTCGGCCTCTTCGGTTTGCAACCAACCCTTGACCTTTTCGTAGCCGGCGACCGCCTTGCCTGCCTTGCGCTGGAGCGAGATCAAGTCCACCACCCGGCGCGCCAATTGTTGTTCGACTTCGTCGATCAACCCGTCTGGCAGCGTGACCGGCTGTTTCGCCGACCGAGCAAAGGCCTTTTTCTTTACCGCAAGTTCCAGCGCGGCACGGTCAGCCGAGACATAAATGCCCCGGCCCGGCAGTTTACCCAAAATATCCGGGTAAACCTGATTGTCCGGGCCGATCACAAAACGGATCAACCCGTGTTTTGGCTGCACGTCGCCCGTGGCAATGCACTTGCGTTCTGGACCAGTCTGCTGGTCATTCGAAGCGCCACCGCGTCCCATGTGCAACCCCCGAGGCCCGATTAGGCCTCGGCCTCCTCGGCGTTCTCGCCGTCTGTTTCTACGTCGTCTTCGTCCGCGTCGGCTTCAAGCTCGGTCGGGTCGACCCAGCCCAGCATGACACGGGCGGTCATGATCATAGCTTGGGCGTCTTCAAGGCTGACCTCAAAGGGCTCAAGCGCACCATCGTCCTTAACACGCTCGCCGTTGACCGTGGTCCAGCCGCCAGCCAGTTCCCAATCGGCACAGGTGGCGAAATCTTCCAAGGTCTTTACATCGTCTTTTGCCAGCGCTTCTAACATTTGGGGGGTCAGACCCTCAAATTCAACCAGGCTGTCTTCGACACCCAACGCGCGGGCGTTATCAAGCGCTGCTTTGTTCTGCGCCTCAAGCACATCACGGGCACGGGCCTGCAACTCGCCAGCGGTGTCTTCGTCGACACCGTCGATGACCAGCAACTCGTCGACTTCGACGTAGGCCACTTCTTCGAGGTTGGTGAAACCTTCGGAAACCAGCAACTGGGCAAAGAATTCGTCCAGATCGAGGTTGTCCATGAACAGCTTGGTGCGCAGCTCGAACTCGGCCTGACGACGCTGGCTTTCCTGCTCTTCGGTCATGATGTCGATATCGAGACCGGTCAACTGGCTGGCCAGACGCACGTTTTGACCACGACGGCCAATCGCCAGCGACAGCTGCTCCTCGGGCACGACGACTTCGATCTTGCCGGCTTCTTCGTCCAGAACCACTTTCGACACTTCAGCAGGCTGAAGCGCGTTCACAAGGAAGGTCGGCTGGTCTTCGTTCCACGGAATGATGTCGATCTTCTCGCCCTGAAGCTCGTTCACGACGGCCTGCACGCGGCTACCGCGCATACCAACGCAGGCACCGACGGGGTCGATGGAGCCGTCATGCGAAATCACAGCAATCTTGGCGCGCGAACCGGGGTCGCGGGCGACGGCTTTGATCTCGATGATGCCGTCGTAGATCTCCGGGACTTCCATCTTGAACAGTTCGGCCATGAACTCAGGCGCGGTGCGGCTCAGGAAAATCTGCGGGCCGCGCTGCTCGCGGCGCACGTCTTTGATGTAGACGCGGATACGGTCGTTCGGGCGATAGCTTTCGCGGCCAATCTTCTCGTTGCGGCGCAGGATCGCTTCGCCAGCACCCACATCGACGATGACGTTGCCATACTCTTCGCGCTTGACCAGACCGTTGATGATCGTGCCTGCGCGGTCTTTGAATTCTTCGTACTGACGGTCACGCTCAGCTTCGCGGACCTTCTGCAAAATCACCTGCTTGGCCGATTGCGCCGCGATCCGGCCCATCTCAACCGGGGGGACTTCTTCGACATAAGTGTCGCCGACCTTGGGGTCAGCCATATACTGCTTGGCCTGATCGACAGTGAACTCAGCCTGATAGTTCTCAAGCTCATCATCCTCGACCACGGTGCGAACGCGGGTGAAGGTCGCCTTGCCGGTCTTACGGTCGATGTCAACGCGGATGTCCATTTCGGCGCCGTAGCGGGACTTTGCGGCGCGGGCGAGGGATTCTTCCATCGCTTCGACGACCAGACCGGGGTCGATCATCTTTTCGCGCGCCACCGCCTCGGCGGTTTGCAACAGCTCAAGCTGGTTTGCAGATGTAATGGCCATTAGGTGTCTCCCTCAGCAGACTCTTCAGTCTCGATATCATCAAAATCGGTTTCGTCGATCGCACCAGACGCCTTGCGCTGGCGGAGCATTTCTTTGATCAGGTCGTCGGTCAGGACCAGCTTCGCGTCACTCAGCCAGTCGAACTGCAGGCCAATGGTGCCTTCTTCGACGTTGATCAGCACTTCTCCACCTTCGACGCCTGCCAACTCGCCCTTAAAGCGGCGGCGGCCGTCGATCAGCTCGGTGGTCTCAATCTTGGCCTCATAGCCCTCGAACGCATCAAAATCTTTGAGCCGCGTCAGCGGACGATCGATGCCGGGGCTTGAAACCTCAAGCGCGTATTCGTCAAGGATCGGATCTTCGACATCCAGAACCGCGCCGATTGCCTGAGAAATCTTGGCGCATTCATCCACTTCGATCCCGCCATCAGGCCGGTCGGCCATGACTTGCAGGATGGTAGACTTGCCCGACATCAGGCGGACGCGCACCAATTCAAAACCCATGTCCTCGATCACAGGGGTGATGATCTCGGCCAGACGGCGGTCAATGGCAGCTTTGGCAATCAGGTCGTTCGACATGAGACATCCAATTTAATCTGGCAGTTTCGTTCAGGCATAAAAAAACGGGCGCGCGGCCCGTGTTCAAGATCGGTGGAGCCTTCGGTTTGGACCCGAAAGCGCCGCTGTTGAGAGGGGATATAGGCCGAATGCCGCGAAACTGCAACCCCCGTCAGCCGAACCACCAGCGCTCGGGCGCACGCAGGTTATCCATCGGCGCTTGGCGTCCGGGGTTGGGGGGCTGGCGCAGATCGCCCGACAGGGCGCTGACCCCACCGGCACTGTCGGTCTGAAGCGTCACATCGCCCCGTTCGCGATAGCGCGGGCGGGCGGGCAAATCCGCTGCATCAACAAGCCTTTCGCTCAATGCCTGCGCGCGCACCTCCCGCGCGGGGATCGCGACAAGCTCGACCGTATCGAACCAACCGGCGGTGCCGTCTTTGTAATGGCTCTCCACCCGCTCGGCCAAAACCTGACGCCCGGCGGAAAAGCGCCGCAGACGGTAAAGCCCGGTGCCGATCCCGGCCTCGGGGGCATGGGCGGGGCGGATCACATAGCGCGGTTCGGACAGCAACAGCGGCAGACCGGGATTCGCTTGGGGCAGGGTGATCTGCACATGCAGGGCACCCTGCGCGGTAATTTCAGTTTGAGGCAGTAGGCTTTGCAGACTGGCCACAACATCGCGGGCAGTCAGCGGGCTGCCGTCGTGAAACCGCACATCGGGCCGGAGATCAAACCGCCACTGTCGCGCACCCTCGCTCGCTTGCCAGCCGGTCGCCAACTCACCTTTAAGGATGCCGTTGCCCGCCACTTCGGTCAGCGTGTCAAAGATCATGCCCTGACGTGCGACCTGCATAAAAAGCCCCTCGCCGTGGACCCAAGTGTCCTCTCGGGTGGCGCCGGAAAGCGCCAGCCGCAGACGGCCACCGCGCCGGGGTGGCTCTCCGGCGCTGGCACCTGTCGCGGCCAGCAGAGCCGCCGCCGCGCCGGTGGTGAAAAGCGCCCGGCGATCCAGCAGAGAGTTACGCCCACTCATCGCTGACCAATCCTATCCATCGTGCGCACAAGTTCCGCGCTAATCCCCGGCTCTGACAGTGCGTGACCCGCGTTGCGGATCATCCGCAGATCGGCATTGGGCCAGCGCTCGGCCAGCGCGTAGGCGCCCGAAGGGGGGCAGATCATGTCGTAACGCCCCTGCACGATCACCCCCGGGATATGCGCGATGCGGCCCATATGTTCGAGGATCTGACCGTCGAACTCCAAAAATCCATTGTTGGTGAAGTAATGGTTCTCCAACCGCGAGAACGCCCGCGCATAGGCCGAAGGACCGCCATGCGAAACGCCATCGGACTGCACCGAGGCCAGCGCGTTCTCCCAAGCCGCCCATGCGCGGCCATAGTCCTGCTCGACCCTGAGGTCGCCCGAGAACAGCCGCCGATGGTAGGCCGCAATCAGATCGTCACGCTCATCTTCGGGGATCAGGTTTACGAACCGCGCCCAAAGTTCGGGCCAGAACCGCCCGGCCCCGCCGCCGTAGAACCAATCAAGCTCGGCCTGCGTCATCAGGAACACGCCGCGCAGGATCAGATGACGCACGGCCTCTGGATGCGCTTGGGCATAGATCAGCGCCAGCGTCGCCCCCCAAGAACCGCCAAAAACCATCCATTTGTCGATGCCGAGTGTGCTGCGAATCAGCTCGATATCCGCGACAAGATGCCATGTCGTGTTGTCCGTGACCGAGGCGTGCGGGGTAGAGCGCCCGCAGCCGCGCTGATCGAACAGCACCACGCGGTACACCTTTGGGTCGAAATACCGCCGCATCGCCGGGCTGCAACCGCCGCCGGGGCCGCCATGGAGCACGACAACGGGGATGCCGTCGGGATTGCCGCATTGTTCGACATAGACCTGATGCCCCTGCCCCACAGACAACATCCGCTGGTCGAAAGGCTCAACCGGCGGATAAAGATGCGCTGCGTCGCGTTTTTGGTCGGGATACTTGTCCATTGCCGCCCTATATAGTCATTGAACCCAAAAGAGCACAGGGAGATCAGAATGCAAGCGGATCAATCAACCATCGACCCCGCCGAGATCGCCAAATTCGAGGCGATGGCCGCCGAATGGTGGGATCTGAACGGCAAGTTCAAGCCGCTGCACATGCTGAACCCCTGCCGGTTGGATTACATCACCAGCCAAATTGCGGGCGAGTTTGACCGTGATCTAACTGTCGACGCGCCGTTTAAGGGTCTGCGCATTCTCGACATCGGGTGCGGCGGTGGGCTGCTCTCGGAACCGATGGCGCGGCTGGGGGCCGAGGTGGTCGGCGCGGATGCGGCGGCGGGCAATATCCCCGTCGCGCAAATTCACGCGCAGCAGTCGGGGCTGGAGATTGATTACCGCCACACCACCGCCGAAGCGATGGCCGAGGCGGGTGAGAAATTCGATGTCGTGCTCAATATGGAGGTCGTCGAACACGTTGCCTCCCCCATCGACTACCTCATCGCCTGCCGCCGCCTGCTGAAACCCGGCGGGCTGCACATCTGTTCGACCCTGAACCGCAATCCAAAGTCCTTTATGATGGCGATTGTGGGCGCAGAGCATGTGATGCGCTGGCTGCCCAAGGGCACGCATGACTGGAACAAGTTCATCACGCCGGACGAGCTTTATGATTTGCTCAACCGTGCGGGACTGGAGCCGGTGGATCGCAAGGGTTTCGTTTTCAACCCCATCGCGTGGTTATGGCGCCTGTCGGATCGGGATCTCAGCGTGAACTACGTTACCGCCAGCCTCAATCCTGGCTCAACTGACGCCTGAGCGCACGGAGGATCGGCAGCGTGGCGCGAACCTGCTCTTCGCCCAGATCATCCACCACGTTGGAAATCATCGGCGTGATCGCGTTCACCGCCGCGTCCCGTGCCTGCCGCCCGGCAGGGCTGATCGCGACCATTTTGCGCCGCGCGTCATCCCAATCGGGGCGGATATGGATATAACCGGCCCATTCCAGTTTGCTTAGCGTGTTGGTCATCGCCCCGCGCGTGACATTGAATGTCTCTGCCAGTTGCGCGGGCGAGCGTTCGCCGCCATGCCATGAAAGCGAATTCAGCACCGAAAAATGCGAAATTTCCATCCCGCGTGGCAGAACCCGTGTGAGGCGGCTGCGCACCTGTTGATCGGCGGCCAGCAATTCACCGAACAGCATGATCGCAAGTGTGTTTTTATCGTCGGTCATCTTAGGTCCGGTCAGGGCGCGGCAAAGGGGCGGCGGTTGGCAAGGCTGGGCACTTTGGCGCGGGCCTTGTCACATTCTTCCATGTCCATGTCACAAAAGTAAACGCCGGGGGCCGTCCCGGCATCAAGCACGACCTCTCCCCACGGCGCCACAACCAGCGAATGCCCATAGGTATCGCGGGTTTTATGCTCGGCACTGGCATGGGTGCCGGTCTGGGCCGGGGCCAGCACATAGCAGCCATTCTCAATCGCCCGCGCCCGCAGCAGACTGTGCCAATGCGCGGCTCCGGTGACCGGAGAGAAGGCCGCAGGCATGGTCAGGATACGCGCGCCCGCCTCGGCCAAAGCTTGATAGAGCGCGGGAAAGCGCATGTCATAGCAAACCGACATCCCAATCTTGCCAAAAGCCGTTTCGGCCACCACTGCCTTGTCACCGGGGCGATAGCCTGCGGATTCGCGGTAGGTCTCGGTCGCGCTGATATCCACGTCGAACATGTGGATCTTGTCGTAGCGGGCCACGATCTCTCCCTGCGGAGAGATCAGGAAGGACCGGTTGGCAAAGCGCCCGTCGCCGCCCCGCGTCTTGAGCGCGAGTGAGCCGATCAGCAGCCAAGTGCCCGCCTTCGCCGCCTCTTCGCGCAGGGCGGCGAGGGTAGCGTCATCTTCCTCATAGGCCAGCACGGCTTGTTGGTGGCTACGGCTGGTGCTGACGCAATTCGTCACCTCGGGCGTCAGAACAAACGCTGCCCCGCCCGCCACCGCCTCGCGCAGCAGGGCGCGGGTTTCAATCAGATTAGCGGCGGGGTCGTCCGAGACGTTGAGTTGCAGCAGCGCGATTTTCATCTGTCTTGCAGCAGCGCGTCGAGCGTGCCGGCACGGTCCAGCGCATAAAGCTCATCACAGCCGCCCACATGCACGTCACCGATAAAGATCTGCGGCACGGTACGGGCACCGCCAGCGCGTTGGATCATCTCTTTCTTGCGCTCTGGCTCCGACAGCACGTCGACCTCGTCAAAGGCCGCGCCCTTTTGGGTCAGCAGACGTTTGGCGGAATGGCAAAAACCGCAGAGCGGCGACGTGTAGATTTCGACAGGTTGCATGAAATCACCCTTTGAACAGTTAACGTTGCACAGTGATCTAGGTCTCTTTGGCCACGCGCGCCAGTGCCAGCACGAAAACTGGCCCGGAACCGGCGGCAAGGCAAGCCTCCGTACAAGCGGTAAGTGTGGCACCGGAGGTAAAGACATCATCCACCAAAATCACCGGTCGCGTGATGATACGGTGCCGCCGTCGCGGATGCACGCGGATCGCCTCTTGCAAAACGTTGAACCGTTCCGCCCGGCCCAACCCATCAAGTGAGGGCGTGCGCCGGACCCGCTGCAACAGGTCCGGGCACCAGCTATGCCCGGTTTCGACCGAGAGTGCTTTGGCCAATAGCCCTGATTGATTGTACCGACGCTTTAGCAAACGCAGCCAATACAGGGGCACCGGCGCGATCAGTGCGGCATCGGGTAAGATGCCCTGCGCCGCCTGTGCCATCCAGCGTGCCGCCGGGCGGGCGATCTCTTGGCGGTCGCCGTGTTTCAGCGCCAGTACCAACCTGCGCCCCATATCGCGATAAAGCAGCGCCGTGCGGCCCTGCGCCCAAGGGCGCGGCGTGACGAGACAGGCATCACAATGCGGTGAAGCCACATCTCCGCCCCCCGGCAGCGGCACCCCGCAAGCATCGCATACCGTGCCGCCGATAAAGGATGTGTCACGCCAGCACCCACCACAAAGGCCAAAGTCTGCGTCCACCACCCCGCCACAGCCCAGACAGCGCGGCGGGTAAATTAATGAGAGCGCTGTTTGAAGTCTCCGTGGCGGCATTCTATGTGTTCCTCATGACAGCACAGCCCACACTGACCGACCTTAAGGCCCTCACCCATCGCCGCGCCCGCGCGACGGCGCGGGGAATGTTCCTGCAACAGGCGGCAGCCGAAGAGGTTCAGGATCGGGTGGGATTGGTTAAAAAAGCGTTTACCGCACCGGCTATCGTGACAGCTTTCCCGCAGGTCTGGGAGGCCGCCTTTCCCAAGGCAAAGATTGTGCCCGAGGGCGAAGTCTTGGCGCTAGAACCGCAGGCGCATGATCTGGTGATTCACGCTATGGGGTTGCACTGGACGAATGATCCGATCGGCCAGCTGATCCAATGCCGCCGCGCGCTGCGCCCTGATGGGCTGTTGCAAGCCGTGGCACTGGGCGGGCAAACCCTGCATGAATTGCGCGCCTGTTTGGGTCAGGCAGAGGCTGAAGTAACCGGCGGCCTCTCCCCGCGGATCGCACCGATGGGAGAGTTGCGGGATCTTGGCGCGCTGTTGCAACGCGCGGGTCTGGCACTTCCGGTGGCTGATAGCCAGCCACTGACTGTGGAGTACGAAGATGCATGGGCGCTGATGCGCGATCTGCGCGAGATGGGGGAAACCAACGCTTTGCAAGCACGTCTGCGCCGCCCCACTGGTCGCGCGGTCCTGACCCGCGCGGCAGAGCTCTATGCCACGCATTTTACCGCTCCCTCCGGCCGGGTCACCGCGACCTTTGATATGATCTTCCTCGCCGGGTGGGCGCCGGATGAAAGCCAGCAGAAACCGCTGCGCCCCGGTTCGGCGCAGCAACGGCTGGCAGATGCGCTGAATAGTCGCGAGGAACCCCTCCCCGATTGACCCAATCTGCAAAGCGGCTATCTCTGCGCGGATCATATGTGCGAGGAAACCCCATGCAGGCACCCCAGCCCGAGACGGCCCGACCCCAACACGGCCCCAGCGATCACCCCAAAGTCCCGCGTCCCAAGGTTGGCGTTCTGCTCGCCAACCTCGGCACGCCGGACGGCTATGACTATTGGTCGATGCGCCGCTACCTGAGCGAGTTCCTCTCGGACCGCCGAGTGATCGACTACAGCCCGTGGAAATGGCAGCCGCTGTTGCAGACGGTGATCCTTTCCAAACGCCCTTTCACCAGCGGCGCGGCCTATAAATCGATCTGGAACGAGGCCGAAAACGAAAGCCCGCTGGCAACGATCACCAAGTCGCAGACAGCCAAGATCAAGGCGGCGCTGCAGGCGCGTTACGGTGCCGATGTGATGGTCGATTACGCCATGCGCTACGGCAACCCATCGACCCGGTCCAAGGTCGAAGCAATGACCGCCGCAGGGTGCCAAAAGATCCTGTTTTTCCCGCTTTATCCGCAATATGCCGGGGCCACGACCGCAACGGCGAATGACGCTTTCTTTGCCGCGCTGGCCAAAGAGAAATGGCAGCCCGCGTCGCGCACCGTTGCCCCCTATTTCAACCGCCCCGACTATATCGAAGCGCTGGCCCAATCGGTTGAGCGTGCCTATGCCGCGAAGGACAAAAAGCCCGACCTGCTGGTCTGCTCCTACCACGGCCTGCCGCAGCGCTATCTGATGGAGGGTGACCCCTATCATTGCCAATGCCAGAAAACGACGCGCCTGTTGAAAGAGCGTTTGGGCTGGCAGGACAGCGAGATCATGACGACCTTCCAATCGCAATTCGGCCCCGAAGAATGGTTGCAGCCCTACACGGTGGAAGAGGTTGCCCGGCAGGCCAAGGCTGGCAAGAAAAGTATCGCCGTCTGTGCGCCTGCCTTTTCGGCGGATTGCATCGAAACGCTGGAAGAGATCAACGAAGAGATCAAAGAGAGCTTTGAAGAGGCGGGCGGTGACGATTTCACCTATATCCCATGCCTTAACGATGATGACGCGCATATCGAGGCACTGACCACGATCATCAGCGAAAATCTAGCCGGTTGGGTCTAAGCCGATCCGGGGGTCGCTGCGGCGGCCCCTTTTTCAAAACCATACGCAGAATACAAAAAAGGCGGTGCACTGCACCGCCTTTTCCGTTTGATCGTCAGTTCCGATTAGTCGGAAGCAACAGCTGCGGCAACCAGTGCCAACAGGATCAGGGGAACCAGGATGCCCGAGGACGAACCGGTTGTTTCTTCCACGATGACCGGTGCTTCGACGATTGGCTCGGCCAGCGAACCAGCAAAAGCAGTCGATGCAGCAGCGGACAGAGCAGCGGCGAGAACGAGTTTCTTCATAACATAACCTCCAGAATAGGCGTGCAGTATCATGTACATACACGCGCCCAAGACTTACCTCGTGACTCCGTTCTAAACAGTATCGGCAAAAGTTTGCAAACCCGGAATCAGCTATTGCATCAAGGAATCAGGAAAATGTCGTCAAATAAGCAACACTTGGGTGCCGACCTTTGTGAAGGCAAAAAGTTCGGCGATATGTTCGTCATAGAGCCCGATGCAACCATTGGAAGACTTACGTCCAATTTTTCTTGTGTCGTGGGTTCCGTGGATACGATAATAGGTCCAGCTGAGGTATAGCGCGTGGGAGCCCAAGGGGTTGTCCGGGCCGGGCCCAACATAGGGCGGCCACTCGGGATTACGCTTCAGCATCGAAGGCGTCGGGCGCCAGCTTGGCCCCTCTACTTTCTTGATGATCCGGGTACGGCCACGACGGGTCAGGTCTTCGGTCAGGGGCACGGACGAAGGGTAAAGCTTGTAAACGCTTTGATCTTCGGACCAATAATGCACCGCGCGGCTGTCAATATCTACCAGCACCGCGCCGTTGCGCGTGTCGCTGAAATAAGGCCGCCAATCCAACATGCGAAAGCTAGAGACATTGCGCTTGACCGATTCAGTCAAATCGCGCTCTGCTTCGGTGGTCGCGTCTGAGTTAAAAGAAGAGGCATCTTGCGCCAGTGCCGGGGTCGCAAGCATCGCAGCACTGCCAGCAAGGAAGCCACGACGGCTCTGAAACGAAAAACGGTGAGCGGACATGGAGCGTCTCCAAACTGAAATTATGCTAATTAATGCCACATATATGGCTTGAAAGTCGCAGTTTCAATTGAAACCGCTGTTTGATGGCAGACTCACGCCTATGTGCGTTTGAACTGCAACGCACCCCGATGTAAGGCAGGAAAAATTTCATTGCGTGGAGCGCTCATATGATCCGTATCCTGTCCATCCTGCTGGCGCTGACGGTTGCGCTGTCTGCCTGTGCCCCGTCCAGCACGACCGGTGGCAAAGCCGGTGGTTCCTACCGCATCAGCCGTTCCGACGCGGGTACAATCCAATTCCGCATGCTCGACTCGGTGAATGCGCTGCGCAGCTCTGCTGGGGTCACGCCTTTGGCGCTGGATGCCAAACTGAACGCCGCCGCCGCGACCCACTCGCGCGATATGTCGGTGCAGAACCGTCCTTGGCACTTCGGCTCTGATGGATCGTCGCCAATCGACCGTATCCAACGCGTTGGCTATACCGGCGGTCTGGTCGGCGAAGTTATCTCGGAAACCTATGAGACCGAGCTTGAGACCCTCGCCGCCTGGATGGAGCAGCCAGACACCCGCCGCATCTTGATGGCCCCCGATGGCCGCCAGATGGGTTTCTCTTGGTATCAGGAAAACGGTGGCAAGATCTGGTGGACGCTGGTCGTCGGCAACTGATCTTTTACTGAAAAAACGGTTTATCCGGCCCCTGCGGGGGCCGGTTTTGTTTTGACCAACCCGGTGATTAGGGTGTGATCAGAATCGGCGTGCCATCGCGCACCATCGCATAGACATCTTCGATCTCTTTGTTGGTGACCGCGATACAGCCCCACGTCCAATCGGTCTTTTCTTTCTGCCGCGGGTCTTTCTGCCCGTGAATAAAGATGTCGCCGCCGGGGCTTTTGCCCATGGCGCGGGCGGTCTCGATATCCCGCGCGTTGGGGTAATCGATTCCGACGGAAAGATGAAAGCGGCTGTTCGGATTGCGACGGTCGATTCGGTAGAGCCCTTCGGGCGTGCGCCCGTCCCCCTCAAAGGCCTTGTGACCAACCGGAGCGAAGCCCAGCTTGATCGGATAGTCCTCTAGCACGCGGTTATGATGCAACAACATCATGCGACGTTGGCTTTTGTTCACAACCACATAGGTCACTTCGGGACCGTTGTATCGTTTGAATTTACTGCTGCTGCACGCACCAAGCGCCACCATAGCGGTGCCGCCAAGTATCATTGTCCTGCGCTTCATCACTGTGCCCTCAAAGCCCCGGCCATTCCGGCCCTTTTTATCTGAGCTACCACAATGAGGGATTAATTTCATTCAAAAAGAGGTGATGAGCCGAGCCAAATGCAGCCCCTTTGCCTCACCTTCCGGCAGTGTCAGGCAGGCGGCAAGCTCCACATGCGACGACCAGCGAAACTGATCCACAACCTGCACCCAGTCCAGCCGATACCCTGCCGCCACCATGTTTTGCACATCGCGGGCAAAGCTGACCGGGTTGCACGAAACATAGGCCACGCGCGGCACGCCGGCGCGGATAATCTCGGCCACCTGCGCCTCGGCCCCGGCGCGAGGCGGGTCCAGCACAACGGCGTCGATCTTGGCCAATTCATCCGGCAAAAGCGGGCGGCGGAACAGATCGCGGGTCTCAACGGTGAGCGGTTTGGCCCCCTTGGCCCGACGCCAGCCGCCCTCAAGCGCGGCGATCATCTCGGCATCGCCCTCGACCGCATGAACCCGCGCCTTTTGCGCCAGTGGCAAAGCGAAGGTTCCGCAGCCTGCGAACAGGTCCGCCACGGTCTCGGCCTGCCCCACGGCATCTACGACGGCGTCGCGCAGGGCCGCTTCGCCATGGCGGGTGGCTTGCAAGAACGCGCCCGGCGGGGGCGTGACCGCTGCGCTTCCAAAGTGCTGCGCGGGCGGCGCACGCATCGCGATCACCTCGCCATCCCAAGTCAGCCGTGCCAGCGCCAAAGCCTCACAGGTCTGCGCCAATTGCTGCCTCAGCGGCCCGTCGAGCGGTTTGCCATTGGCAACCGACACGTCCAGCCCCTCTTCCGACAGCGTCACGGTCACGGCCAATTCGGCCTTGCGGCTGGTGCCGATCAGCGCCAGCTCCTCTGCAACCTTCAACCCCGGCAAAAGTGCGGGGTCGACCAGCTGACAGCCCGGCACCTCGATCAACACGTCAGAAGCGCGGCCATGGAACCCCGCCATGGCGCCCTTTTTCGTGCGGCGAGCAGCAAAGGTGGCCCGGCGGCGCGATTGCGCAGGAGAGGTTTGGATGGGGCGAAATTCAGTCTCTAACCCATGCGCCGACAGCGCATTGCGCACCACATCAACCTTCCACGCAGCCACGAAATCATCCGCCGCATGCTGCAATTGGCAGCCTCCGCAGGATTTGAAATGGCGGCACGGCGGCGCGACCCGCTGATCGGAGGGCGTAACGATCCGCACGTCGCGCAATTGCTGGCCCTCGACCTCACCGCTGACGGTTTCCCCCGGCAGGGTCATCGGGGCAAAGATCGGACCTTCGGCGATGCCGTCGCCGTGGTGGCCAAGGCGCAAGATGTGATGTTCTGTCATAGCCTGCCCATAGCGCGGCAAAGGCCACAGCGAAAGCCTATTCCGCCGCCTTCACATCCAGAAACCCGCCCGACTGCCGGTGCCAATAGCGCGCATAAAGCCCGTCTTGGGCAAGCAGATCAGCATGGCTGCCGATCTCAGCAATGCGGCCCGCGTCCAGCACCATGATGCGGTCCATCTCTGTCAGGGTCGACAGGCGGTGCGCGATGGCGAGCACAGTTTTGCCTTCCATCACACGGTCAAGGGTCTGCTGAATGGCGGCCTCCACCTCGCTATCAAGCGCGCTTGTCGCCTCATCCAGCACCAGAATGGGCGCGTCTTTCAGGATCGCGCGGGCCAAGGCAATGCGCTGCCGCTGCCCACCAGAAAGCTTCACCCCACGCTCGCCCAGATGCGCGTCATAGCCGCGACGGCCTTTGTGATCCTCAAGTTCCTGAATGAATTCATGCGCTTCGGCACGTTCCGCAGCGGCGATGACCTCGGCCTCGGTCGCATCGGGCCGCCCGTAAAGGATGTTGTCCCGCGCGGAGCGGTTGAACATCGCAGTCTCCTGCGTGACCATTCCGATGTTGCGGCGCAGGCTCTCTTGCGTGACTGTCGTGGTATCCACCCCGTCGATCAATATCTTGCCCTGTTCCTGTTCATAGAGCCGCAAAAGCAGCGCAACGAGCGTCGATTTCCCCGCCCCCGAGGCACCGACGATTCCTAATTTCTCGCCCGGTTTGATGGTCAGTGAAATACGGTCGATCCCCCCGGTCTGACGGCCATAGGCAAAGCCCAGATCGCGCAACTCGATCTGCCCGGCCTCGACCACCAAGTCCCGCGCATCAGGCTCATCATTTAGCCGCACGCGCGGCGTTAGGGTACGCATGCCGTCCTCGACCTCTCCAATGTTGGAATAGATCGCCATCAGCGTGAAAGACACCCAGCCGGTCATCTGCGCGATACGGATCGCGATGGCACCGGAGGCCACGATATCCCCCTCGCTCGCCATACCGCGCTGCCATAGCAGGATCGTCCCGCCCAACAGCAGAACCGGCAGAAGCCCGGCAAGGCTCATCAGCGCCAAGCGGAACCCTGCGGCGAGATAGCCAAACTCCAGCGCCCGGGCACGAAAGCTTTGCATCGCGGAAAGCGCTGCTCGGTCTTCGTGATCGGCATGGGCAAAGAGTTTCACCGTCTTTATATTGGTGATCGTATCGACCACCTGCCCCGACACCATCGCCCGCGCCCCGGCCCGACCCGCGGCCCTCTTGCGCACGCGCGGCAAGAACCAGTTGATCAGCGCCAGATACATCACCAGCCAGACCGAAAACCCAAGTGCCACGCGCCAGTCAATCGCCAAGAGCAGCGCAACCGACCCGACGAGAGAGGCCAGCGCAAAAGCCACCACGTTGATCACCTCAGCCGCCACTTCTGTCACCGCCCGCGCGGCCTGCATCTGCTTTTGCGCGATGCGTCCGGCAAAATCATCATCAAAGAAGTTGACGTTTTGCCCCAGCGTCCAACGGTGCAGACGCGACAGCACCAGCGGGTTCACATTGGGCTGCACCATGATCGCGTTCGAGGCCGAGGACAGGCCGAACAGCACGGGCCGTGCCACAAGAAAGAACGCGACTGCGCCCAGCACCAGCACCAGACTGCTGCCTTCGAAGAACCGCTCTGGCCCCGCGCTGACCGTAGCGTCGATGACCTCGCCCAAAATCCACGCCGTGCCCGCCTCCATCGCGCCAGCGGCGGCGGAAAGGAGCGCGGCAAGCCAAAGCACCGGCCAAGCGCCCGACAGACACCAGCGCATGAATGCCCCCAGCGTTTGCGGCGGCGGGCCATCGGCGGGGTGAAACGGGTTGATCCAGTTCGAAATGCTCACGTCTTGTCATCCAATGCGAGAAAACCGCCCGACTGACGGTGCCAGAAGGCTGCATATAGGCCAGCTTTCTGCAAAAGCGCGTCATGGGTGCCTTCTTCGACGATACGTCCCTGATCCAGAACCAGAATTCGGTCCATCTCGGCAATTGTGGACAGCCGGTGTGCGATGGCGATGACGGTCTTGCCAGCCATCATGCCATAGAGTGTTTCCTGGATCACCGCCTCCACCTCACTATCAAGCGCGCTGGTCGCCTCATCCAGCAACAAGATCGGCGCATCCTTCAGGATCACTCGGGCGAGCGTAATCCGCTGACGCTGCCCGCCGGAGAGTTTCACACCCCGTTCGCCGACACGGGCATCATAGCCCGAGCGTCCCTCCGGATCTGTCAGATCAAGAATGAACTCATGCGCCTGCGCCTGTTTCGCCGCCGCGATCATCTCGGCCTCGCTGGCATCGGGGCGGCCGTAGAGGATATTCTCGCGCACCGAGCGATGCAGCAGCGAGGAATCCTGCTGCACTACGCCGATGTGCCGCCGCAGACTGTCTTGCCGGACTTGTGAAATGTCCTGCCCGTCGATCCGGATCTGCCCCGCTTCGGCATCATAGAACCGCAGCATCAGCTTCACGAGGGTCGATTTCCCGGCGCCGGAACGGCCAACAAGGCCAATCTTCTCGCCCGGTTGTACAGTGATATTGATGCCTTGGATCCCGCCGCTCTCGCGCCCGTAGTGGTGGCTTAGATCTGCCATCTCGATCTGCCCGTCCGTCAACTTCAGCGACGGCGCATCGCGTCGGTCGGTCAAGGCAAGGGGCTGGGCAATGGTTTCCATCCCCTCGGCCACGACACCCAATTCGCGGAAAAAGCTCGACAGCGCCCACATGATCCAGCCGGTCATGGAGTTCAGCCGCAACGCCAGCGCTGCGGCAGCGGCGACAACGCCGACACTCGCCTCTCCGCCCATCCAGAGCACCAACGCCCAGCCGACGACACCGACGATCAACATGCCGTTCAACAGGGTCAGCACCACATCCATGATGGTGAAAATGCGCATCTCGCCTTGGAAAGTACGCCGTGCCTCTTCAATCGCCTCTCCGGCAAAATCGACCTCAAGGTCATGATGCGCGAACATCTTGACCGAGTGGATATTCGTATAAGCATCCACGACACGCCCGGTCACTTGCGAGCGCGCATCCGACGCTGCCTTAGAGGCCGGGCCGACCCGTTTGATCGTCCAGGCCACCAAGCCGCCGTAGAGCACAAACCAGCCCAAAAGCGGCACTAACAAACGGATATCGGAGGTAGAAAGCAAAATCGCCGCGCCAATCATATAGGCCAGCGAGTAAGAGATCGCGTCAAAAACCTGAAACACCACCTCCCCCGCCGCGGGGGGTGTTTGCATGATGCGATTGGCAATACGCCCGGCGAAATCATTCTCGAACCAACCGACCGATTGCCGCAAGACATGCCGATGCGCCCGCCAACGGATCAGGGTGCCAAAGTTCGGCAGGATGGCGTTATTCAGCAGCATCACGTCGAGGGCTTGCACCAAGGGTCGTAGGAACAGCACCGCGAGGGCGACAAGGATCAATTCGGTCCCGTAGTCCTCCCACATCTGCGCAGGGTCGCTGCCCAGCAGGTCAACGATACGGCCCATGTAGTAGATCAGACCAATCTCAATCGCAGCCACAAGGATCGCCATCACCCCGGCGAGGACGAAGACCTTTTTAAAGGGCTGTGCATAATCCCGCAAAAAGGGCCAAAGCCCCTGCGGCGGGTGATCCTTTTCGCGATAGGCAACATAGGGATCTACGAGGTTTTCAAAAAATCGGAACATGGGGAGGCCTTGGAAATAAACGTGCAAAATGATCGGCGATGCCCAATGGCAAAGCCGCAGAGGGCGGCTAAAGGTTATGCCAGCTTAGCTGAACCAGATCCCGCGGTACATTTCGCACATCTCCCTTGTAATACAGCTTGAATAGCTGAAATCGGCCTCAATGTCGACTAGCTTGCCCCCGACAGGAGTTCCGTGCGGGACAGAGAGAAATCGGAAGCGATCCAAATTTGCTCTAACCGAGCAATCTCACACCCCAACTCCGGGCCTTTAAGCTTCGGCATCAGATCCTTGGCCGTCACGGGAAACCGCGCGGAAGCGGCACGATCTATAGTCTCTAATACAGCGCTTTCGGGCGATTTTTCGGCCAAACAGGCCCGCAGCAATGCAGCGCCGCGCGCCACTTCAACTCCATGACGATAAGCCAGTTCTGGGAGGGGTGGCCCCGCAAACCCCTGTTCTTGAAATAGCGCAAGACGTTTGGCTTCGACCCTGCTTAGCCGCAGACGGCCAGCCAATCCCTCTCCGCCCAGCGCAGCCAGACGCACCAGCCAATCCGGAGCCAGCTCCAGCGCCTGCTCGAAATGGACCAGCATGGATATCCAGCGGTCATCGCTCCCGGGCAAGAGCACCGGCAAAACTCCGGTCTGGCGCATCAACGCCAATGCAGGCGCGGGATCAGGAGCGCGGAGCAGCTTTTTAAATTCTTGGCCCACGCGCTCTGCCGAAAGAGTCTTTAGCCCGTCCAAATTTGATGAGATCGCGTCCAGCGCATCAGGTTCCGGCCCTGCCTCTGGGTCGCCATACCAAGCCATGAAACGAAAATAGCGCAGGGTACGCAGATAATCTTCGCGAATGCGCTGCCCCGCGTCTTCGATAAAACGCAGGCGTTTTGCGCGAAGGTCAGGCAGCCCACCCAGCGGGTCAAGCACTTGGCCGTCCGGCGTGGCGTAAAGCGCATTCATCGTGAAATCGCGGCGCCGCGCGTCCTCGGTGATATCGGTCGAGAAAGCCACAACCGCCCGGCGGCCATCGGTTTCGACATCGCGGCGAAAGGTGGTGATCTCGAACGGCTTGCCACCAGAAACCAGCGTCACGGTACCATGGTCGATCCCTGTCGGCACGGCCTTGACCCCGGCGGCCTTGGCCAGCGTCATCACAGTCTCAGGTGATGCATCAGTTGAGAGGTCAACATCACTGTCGCGCAGGCCCAATAGTGCATCGCGCACACAACCACCGACAAAGTAGATACGATGCCCGCCGTCCTGCACCACGCGGCAGACCCGCTGTGCGTCTTCGTCCTGTAACCAGCGCGTCGAAGCTGGAATCATCTGTTCATTCGCGTCGCCCATGCCCGCAACATACGCGCGGTCGCGCCCCAGATGTAATAGGGGCCGTAGGGCACGGCGTAATAATACCGCCGCTGGCCGCGCCAACGCCGGGAATGGACAAGGTAGTTGCTGGGGTTCAGCACATGGTCGAGAGGGACGCGAAACACCTCCTCAACCTCTCCGGGCTCTGGCACCACGGTGAATTCACTTGTCACATAGCCGATCACAGGCGTCACGCTGAAACCAGTCACCGTCTCATGAGCGGGCAACACGCCCAAGACATCTACGATCTCGCTCGGCAGGCCAATTTCTTCGCGGGCTTCGCGCAGGGCGGCGGCGATAACATCCGCATCGCCGCCGTCTTGTTTGCCCCCCGGAAAGGCTATCTGTCCGGGGTGATGTTTCAACGCCGAAGAGCGTTTGGTCAGGATCAGTTCCAATCGCGCGCCCGTATCAAACACCGGCGCGAGCACGCCTGCAGGCCGCAGGCTACGCCCCTCGGGCAAGGTGACCTCCGGGTTCAGGTCAAAATCAGAGGATTCCACCCCCGTCTGCGCGAGCGCCTCGCGGAAAGACTGGAACCGATCGCTCACCTTAGGCCTTGGCGTCGAAACCGACCGTCACCGGGTCGAGGTCATAATGTGCGCCGCAGAATTGGCAATCGGCGGTCACCCGGCCCTCGTCCGTCGTCATTTTCTCAATGTCGCGGGCCGAGTAGATCGAAAGGCTTTGGCGCACGCGATCTTCGGAGCAAGTACAGCCAAAACGCACCGGCTGCGCATCATAGACCCGTGGTTGTTCCTCGTGAAACAATCGCAGCAGCAGGTCGGTCGGGGGCACGCTGGGGCCGATCAACTCCAACTCTTCAACCGTGCCGAGCAGGATGTTCACGCGGTTCCAGTTCTCGGCCTCATCGCCTTCGACCAAGTCGTCGGCCTTGAGGACATCGCCAGTCCCCTCGCCCGATGCCGCCAGTGGGGAGGCTTTGGGCATATGTTGCAACATGATTCCGCCAGCGCGCCAGTGCTCCGGCTCATCCGGACCGGACGATTTGCCAAAGCTTAGCGAGAAACGCGTCGGCAACTGTTCGGACTGCGCAAAATAGGCCTCGGCACAGGCGGCCAATGACCCACCGGCCAGCGGCGTGATGCCCTGATAGGGGGTCATACCTTTGCCTTGGTCGATCATGATCGCAAAATACCCTTCGCCAACCTGCTCGAAAGGAGCCTCATCCGTCAGCCTGTCCGCGTCATAGCTCGCATAGGCGCGAATACGTGCAGGCTCGCCTTCCTTTTCGGGGCCGTAGTAATCGGTGGCGATCATCCGAACGGCGCCTTTAGACTGCACCTGCAACGACAATTTCCAGCGCAGCTTGATCGTTTGACCGATCAACGCGGTCAGCAAAGCCATTTCGGCCACCAGAGCTTCAACCTGCGGCGGGTAGTCGTGCTGCTTCAAGATGCCTTCCAACACGCCATCAAGCCGCGCCACGCGGCCGCGCATGTCGACATCATCTAGCTGAAAGGGCAGAACGGTATCGTCCCACGCGATTTTAGTTCCTTGGGTCATCGGGTTTCCTTATCGGGGGCCGCTTGGCATACCGCGTCTATATAGGCGCAGCAACCCATGGAAAAAGGGGCAGCAGATGATCAGACGTACAGGCCAGATGCCACAGCCCGGCCAAACCTACACGCCCCGTCCCGGCGCCTATGCCATTCTGCCGCTGCAAAGTCGTTTTTTGATGACGCTTGAAATGGGCGACGAGACCGAAGTGCAACTGCCCGGTGGCGGCATTGAGGCTGGTGAATCCCCTCTTCAAGCGCTGCACCGCGAAGTACTGGAAGAAACCGGTTGGCGCATTGCCCGCCCGCGCCGTCTGGGTGCGTTCCGCCGTTTCACCTATATGAATGATTACGATCTTTGGGCGCAGAAAATCTGCCATATCTACGTCGCCCACCCTGTGCGCCAGATTGCCGAACCGACAGAACAACACCATGCCACACTGGTGCTATCTGCCAGCGAGGCCGTGGCAACCCTCGCGAATGAGGGCGACAGGCTGTTTCTAGAACGTTACTTCACATCACAAAACAAACTGCGCCAACGTCTCGTCGTTGGTAATGTCCGTATAGGTAAAACCTGATTGTCCCAACTGCTCCAAGAAAGGCCTAAAGCTCTCAGGCTGCCGTGTCTCGATCCCGATCAAAACCGAACCAAAATTGCGCGCTGATTTTTTAAGATACTCAAAGCGGCAAATGTCATCATCAGGCCCAAGCATCATCAGGAACTCCTTCAAGGCGCCCGGCCGCTGCGGCATGCGCAGGATGAAATATTTCTTGACCCCGGAATAGCGCTGCGCTCGCTCCTTAACTTCAGGCAAACGCTCGAAATCGAAGTTACCGCCCGAGGCCACACAGACCACCGTTTTGCCTACAATTT
Source organism: Sulfitobacter sp. SH24 (assembly GCF_965641895.1). Taxonomy (NCBI): domain Bacteria; kingdom Pseudomonadati; phylum Pseudomonadota; class Alphaproteobacteria; order Rhodobacterales; family Roseobacteraceae; genus Sulfitobacter; species Sulfitobacter sp. SH24. The sequence continues at coordinate 32,839 of NZ_OZ282575.1, read as the reverse complement.
GATCCGCCACTTCGCCCAGCGCATCAATCGACAGCGCGCCCGCTGGCTCCAACACGATGCCCTCGACATTCAACATCTCATTGATCGTCACGCAGATACGGTCCTCCGGCAGATGCACCACATCCGCAGGGTTCACCCCGCGAAGCCGCTCAAACGTCCGCGCACCTATCTTGGCCACTGCGGCGCCATCGACAAAGTTATCAATCGGAGAGACATCGACCGGCGCCCCCACTTCCAACGCCCGCGCCAAGCTCGGCGCACCGGCAGGTTCTACGAATGTGTAATCACAGGTGTCGCCAAAATAACTGACCACCCCCGAAGACAGGCCGCCGCCGCCCACCGGCAAGATCACCCGGTCTGGCACCCGCCCTAATTGCTCGGCAATCTCAACGGCAACAGATGCCTGCCCCTCAATCACATCCTCATCGTCAAAGGGCGACAGGAAATGCGCCCCCTCATCCCGGCAAAAGTTCTGCGCAGCGGCCAGAGTGGCGTCGAAATAATCCCCGACCAGCCGGATCTCGACGTTATCGCCGCCAAAAATGCGGGTCTTCTGCACTTTCTGTTGTGGCGTCGTCACCGGCATAAAAATCACACCCCGCACCCCGAAATGGCTACAGGCAAAAGCCACCCCCTGTGCATGGTTTCCTGCCGAGGCACAAACAAACAGCCCCTGCCCCGGGATCACCTTGCGCATCGCATTGAACGCGCCACGCAACTTGTAAGAGCGTACAGGGCTCAAATCCTCGCGTTTCAACCAAATATCCGCGTCAAAACGCTCCGACAGATGCTCATTCCGCAACAGTGGTGTGGCCGGAAACAACACCCGCAACGCCTCTGCCGCCGCTTGTGCTTTCTGTGCAAAATCATCCGCCATCTGTGCTCTCCTTGCTGCCATTCGTCGATAGGCGCGCAGCCTGCATAGGTCAACGCAGGCTTCAATCTTGCCCGCGCCCGCGAAAACCGCTACCTCGCAGAGCGAACTTGAAAGGAACCCCGTCATGTCCGCGCCCAAGAAAGTCGTGCTTGCCTATTCCGGCGGCCTCGATACCTCGATCATCCTGAAATGGCTACAAACCGAATATGGCTGCGAAGTGGTGACCTTCACCGCCGACCTCGGCCAAGGCGAAGAGCTAGAACCGGCTCGCAAGAAAGCTGAGATGATGGGCATCGCCCCAGAAAACATCTACATTGAAGACGTCCGCGAAGAATTCGTGCGCGACTTCGTCTTCCCGATGTTCCGCGCCAATGCTGTTTATGAAGGTCTCTACCTGCTAGGCACTTCAATCGCCCGTCCGCTGATCTCCAAACGTCTGGTAGAGATTGCCGAAGAAACTGGCGCCGATGCGGTCGCCCACGGCGCCACCGGTAAAGGCAACGACCAAGTTCGCTTTGAACTGGCCGCCTATGCGCTGAGCCCTGACATCAAAGTGATCGCCCCTTGGCGCGAATGGGATCTGTCGAGCCGCACCAAACTTCTGGCCTTCGCGGAAGAAAACCAAATCCCGATCGCCAAAGACAAACGCGGCGAAGCGCCATTCTCTGTCGATGCCAACCTCCTGCACACCTCGTCCGAAGGCAAAGTCCTCGAAGACCCCGCCGTCGATGCACCCGACTACGTCTACCAGCGCACAGTCAGCCCCGAAGACGCACCCGACACCCCTGAATACGTCGAAATCGGCTTCGAGCGCGGCGATGCCGTCAGCATCAACGGCGAAGCCATGTCCCCCGCCACGATCCTCACGAAACTCAACGAGCTTGGCGGCAAACACGGCTGCGGTCGTCTCGATCTCGTCGAAGGTCGTTTTGTCGGTATGAAGTCCCGCGGCATCTACGAAACCCCCGGCGGCACCCTGCTGCTCGAAGCCCACCGCGGCATCGAATCCATCACGCTCGACCGCGGTGCCATGCACCTCAAAGACGAGCTGATGCCGAAGTACGCAGAATTGATCTACAACGGTTTCTGGTACAGCCCCGAACGCATGATGCTGCAAGCTGCCATCGACGCCAGCCAAACCCACGTCACCGGCACCGTGCGCCTGAAACTCTACAAAGGCCATGTGCGCACTGTAGGGCGCTGGTCCGATCACAGCCTCTACTCCGAAGCCCATGTGACCTTCGAAGACGACGCCGGCGCCTATGACCAGAAAGATGCCGCAGGCTTCATCCAACTGAACGCCCTGCGCCTCAAACTGCTCGCCGCCCGCGACAAACGTCTCAAAAGCTGAAGCGCGGAAGCCCCCTTCCCCTTCATCCTTTCTTAAATATCCGCGGGGGTCCGGGGGCAGCGCCCCCGGCGGCCTGCCCCAAGGGCGCCAAAAGAAGAAGGCTCAGGCGTTTCCACCTGAGTCTTTTTCTTAACAAGCGCCAAGATACATCACTCCGTGTTCACTACCTTCATCACCAATGCACCCTTCGGTTTGTTCGGCTGGCCCTCTTCCGGCTTAACATCGAACACCGTCTGCTTTGCGTCGCTATCTTCAGGCTGAACGATCATCATAACCATATCGTCCTCTTCGACCTCATCTTGCAGCACCGGGGCGATTTCTTTGGCCTCCCCGGCGCGCAGTGGGGCAACGCCAATCACTGCGCCGGGTTTCATTTCTTCATCGGTCCGGTACATTATTAACCAACCGTTTTCATCCGCGATAACCTTTTCCGCACTTACAGCGGTATAAGACAAATCATCGTCTGATGCTTCGGCCATGGCAGTGGCATATGCATCGGCGCAAGCACCACCCGTAACCATCGCCAAGGCGATTAGGGTGCTTGTCATACTTTTCATTTACTTCGTCCCCCATTTGCAGCCGCTAAATTCACGAAGAAGGAGACCAGAAGTTTCAAATTTGTCGTTTTAATTTTATCCGCTTGGTAAAAAGCTTCTCATAATAGGGCATAGCCTCTTCCAAAACCTCTTGCTGAGCGCGGCTAAGTTCGGGCAATGCTCCTTCGGGGCCTGCGAAACCGGTGCTTTTGTGGATGGCCCCGTACCAATGCGGCGCCCATACGCCGTCTTCAGGTCGTGGCCCGGCAGACCAGTGCAACATTGCGGGATCAAAGGGTAAATTTACCGCCGTGCATAGTTTGCGCAGCATACCTTCGGGATCCGCGCGGATATCTGCACTATCAATGATCACCCCACCAAGATGTTCATACAGCATGACCTGACGCTCAAAACCAATATCGGCCAAGCGTGGCTCTTCGCGTTTTTCCGCGTAGCTAGAAATCACCCGCGCAGGATGCCGGATGAGGTGGACGTTCACGCAGTCCTTCGCCCAATCCAGCGGAAACCCATCAACCATATGCTGCGCCATATGTTTCATATAAAGGTGCCGCGCGCCGTCCTGTACAAACCCGTTGGGGACCAATGCAGGGTCTTGTTCCTGTGCAGCCAGCACCGCGCCGCGCATCGGGTGGTCCAGACCAGTGACCTTCAGATAGGCTGCATAGAAAGGCTCATCTATCGCGGTAAAGTCCTGACGCGCCCCAAAACTGTACATCATCGCCGTGCTCAGATTGCGTGGCCCGGACCACATCGCGATACGCATGAAACTCTCCCAATTGCAGTTCAACCTGCGACGCTAGAAAGATCACCGCTTTAAGCCAAGTGGTAAATTGCCTTCACCACAGCGTGACTTTCCCCGTCTCGGCCTTGCGCTACCTGCGTCCCAGCGGCAACCCTTTGCCAGAGGAGGACCATCATGTTCCGAAATTCAATATTTAAACCCGCAATCCTGACCCTTGCCATCACACTTGGGGTCGTGATGCAGAACCGCCCCGCCGCGGCGGCAGAGACAGAGGTGCTGACCGTAGCAGGCGGCTGCTTTTGGTGTGTAGAAGCGGATTTTGAATCCGTGAAAGGTGTAAAAGAAGCCGTTTCAGGCTTCGCAGGCGGCCGCACCAAAAACCCGACCTACAAAGAAGTCACCGGCGGCAACACTGGCCACTATGAAGCGGTGCAGATCCAGTTCGACCCTGCCGTGGTCAGCCGCGATACGCTGCTTGATCTGTTTTTCCGTTCGGTTGACCCTACGGACGCCGGCGGTCAGTTTTGTGACCGTGGGGAAAGCTACCGCACGGCGATCTTCGCTAGCAACGCCGCCCAAAAAAGCGCGGCAGAAGCGGCGAAGGCCGAAGCACAGGCCGCACTTGGCACTCAAATCGTGACCCCGATCCTTGGCGATGCACCGTTCTATCCGGCCGAAGATTACCATCAAGACTACTACAAAAGCAGCGAACGGCTGGCGTTCAGCAGTGTAGGTGTAGCCGTTAAAAAATCAGTAGCCTACAAACGTTACCGCAGCGGCTGTGGCCGTGATGCGCGCGTAAAACAGCTTTGGGGCAGCGCCGCGCCCTTCGTCAAATAAGCTCTAATTCTTCGACTAGTCACTAAAATCATGATCCCCGATCTCTTTGAGGTCGGGGATCACATCTGCTGTTCCGTGGCGCATGACCATCAATGCTCCGGCCCGCATCGCCAGATCGATTGCCTGCGGCATGTTCATTCCCCGGTCCAGCCCGGCCACCAGATATCCAGTAAAAGTGTCTCCGGCTCCCGTCGTATCAACTGCATCAACCTTATAAGCGGGGAATGTTTCAATGCGATGTGTCTTGTTAGAGACCCATTCACAGCCTTCCGAACCCAACGTCACCACAATGTCATCGACAGGCAACTGACGTAATTCCCCCCCGGTAGCCGCCCGAAGCTGTGCCGCTTCAACCTCATTTAGCACGAGCAAATCAATCTGCTCGATAATCGCTGTCACCGCCTCCGCATCAAAAGGTGCCGCTGCATAGGCCAGCCGCAGGCCCAAGGTCTTGGCCGTTTGCGCCGCGAACCGCTGGCCGTTGGTTTCGTTCTGCATCAACAGCCAGTCGCCGGAGGAGGCCTCGCTCAGCGCCGCACCGATCATCTCATCGGTGATTTCGTGATTGGTGCCGGGGAAGATGACGATGTTGTTCTCGCCCTCAAGATCAACGGCGATATTGGCGTGACCGGTGACCCCCTCCATCAAGGTGATATGCGCCGTCTCGACCCCGTATTCCAAAAGCCTTTCCAGCGCCCAACCGCCATCGGCCCCCAGCGCGCCGACATGCATCACCCGCGTCCCGGCGCGGGCGGCGGCAACCGACATATTGGCCCCCTTACCGCCCAGCCCTTGCCGAAAATCCCGGGCCGAAACGGTCTCTCCCGGCCCCGGCAGATGGGGCAGCAGATAGAAGTTATCCGCGTTGATAGAGCCGAGATTCCAGATCATCAGCCCACCTTGCAGGCCGCGAGAATGGCCATGTTGAGGATGTCATTCGCGGTGGAGTTCGAGGAACAAATCTGGATCGACTTATCGAGACCGGTCAAAATCGGCCCGATCACCGTCGCCCCCGCCATTTCCTGCATCAGCTTGACCGAGATACTGGCCGAATGTCGCGCCGGCACCACGAGGATGTTGGCAGGCCCCGTCAGCCGTGAGAACGGGTAGTTCGCTTGGCTCGCCGCGTTTAGCGCCACGTCGACGGTCATCTCGCCCTCGTATTCGAAATCGACGCCGCGCTGGTCAAGCACTTCAGGCGCGAGGTGCATCTTTTCGGCGCGCTCCGAGACGGGGTAGCCAAAGGTCGAGAAACTGACAAAGGCCACCCGCGGCTCTAGCCCCAGATGTCGCGCTACGCGGGCACCGCTTTCAGCAATATTAGCCAGATCGTTTTCGTCAGGCCATTCGTGCACCAGCGTATCGGCAATAAAGACGATCCGCCCCTTATGCAGCAGCGCCGTGATCCCTGCGGCTCCGGCTTCGGCATTTGCGTCAAAGACATGGTTCAACCGTTCCAAAACATGCGCCGACTTGCGGGTGGCCCCGGTCACCAGACCATCGCCATGGCCATGTGCCAGCATCAGCGCCGCATAGACGTGACGATCGCGCGAGGCGAGGCGGTGAATATCTTTGCGGTCAAACCCTTTGCGCTGCAGACGGCCATAAAGGAAATCTTTGTATGTTTCCAAATGCTGCGTATTGGCAGCGTTCACCACCTCCAACTCGCGCACTGCATCTTCCATGCCGCTGGCTTCCAGCTTGGCGCGCACGTCGTCCTCGCGCCCCACGACCAAGGCTTTCCCCAGTCCGGCGCGCTGGTACATGACCGCCGCGCGCAGCACCTTTGGATCATCGCCTTCGGCGAAGATCATCCGTGCTTGGTTCGCCCGAGCCCGCGCATTGATGCCGCGCAGAATGCTGGCAGTCGGGTCCATCCGCGATTTCAGACCCAATTCATAGGCGTCCATGTCGATGATCGGACGGCGCGCGGCCCCGGTGTCCATTCCCGCTTTTGCCACGGCAGGTGGGATCCGGTGGATCAAGCGCGGGTCGAAAGGCGTCGGGATGATGTAATCGCGACCGAAGGTCAGGGTCTTGCCATAGGCCAGTGCAACCTCGTCCGGCACATCCTCACGCGCCAATTGGGCCAAGGCGTGCGCACAGGCGATCTTCATCTCGTCGTTGATGGCGCGGGCGTGAATATCCAGCGCCCCGCGGAAGAGATAGGGGAAGCCCAGCACGTTGTTAACTTGGTTCGGGTAGTCCGAACGCCCGGTGGCGACAATGGCATCCATCCGAACTTCGTGCGCCTCTTCGGGCGTGATCTCGGGGTCGGGGTTCGCCATGGCAAAGATCACCGGGTTATCGGCCATAGAGGCCACCATGTCCGGCGTTACGGCCCCCTTGACCGAAACGCCAAGGAAGACATCCGCACCCTTCATCGCCTCTTCGAGGCTGCGCAGCTCGGTATTGGCAGCGTGGGCCGATTTCCACTGGTTCATACCCTCGGAACGGCCTTGATAGATCACGCCCTTGGTGTCGCACATGATGCAGTTGTCGTGTTTCGCGCCCATGGCCTTAAGCAGTTCCAGACAGGCGATCCCAGCAGCACCCGCGCCATTCAGCACGATCCGCACGTCCTCGATCTTTTTGCCCGACAGGTGCAGCGCGTTGATCAGACCCGCTGCGCAGATCACCGCCGTGCCGTGTTGATCGTCATGAAAGACGGGAATATCCATCTCTTCCTTGAGCCGCTGCTCAATGATGAAACACTCAGGCGCCTTGATATCCTCGAGGTTGATCCCGCCAAAGGTCGGACCCATCAATTTGCAGGCATTGATAAAGGCTTCGGTGTCTTCGGTATCAAGCTCAATATCGATAGAGTTCACATCGGCAAAGCGTTTGAACAGCACCGCCTTGCCCTCCATCACCGGCTTGGAGGCCAGCGCGCCCAAGTTCCCCAGCCCCAGCACCGCCGTCCCGTTGGAGATCACAGCGACCAGATTGCCCTTGTTGGTATAGTCATAAGCCGTTTCGGGGTTCGCCGCGATCGCCTCACAGGGGACTGCCACACCGGGGGAATAGGCAAGGCTGAGGTCCCGCTGGGTGGTCATCGGCACGGTGGCCGAGATCTCGAACTTGCCGGGCGTCGGTTCGAGGTGAAAGGCAAGCGCCTCTTCAGAGGTGATACGGTTCTTTCTCGTCACGACATTACCCTTTTTCTGCTTTAAGAACTTCTTAGCCACGATCAGAGTTCAGCACAACGCGTGCCCCACGTCAGGCCAAATCCCACGATAAAGACCGCCCAAGGCGCTGGACCCCCCTTTCGCTGCGCCGGGGGGTTTTGTAGGGTCCGCGCTGCAACAGGGGGCAGCCGTGCAGACAGAAAAAGTAACGCCAATGATGGCGCAATATCTCGAGCTTAAAGCGGACCACGCGGATGCGCTGCTGTTTTACCGCATGGGCGACTTTTATGAGATGTTCTTTGACGATGCCGTTGCCGCCGCCGAAGCGCTCGACATTGCGCTGACCAAACGCGGCAAGCATCAGGGCAAAGACATCGCCATGTGCGGCGTGCCGGTCCATGCTGCCGAGGGCTATCTGCTGACCCTGATCCGCAAAGGGTTTCGGGTGGCTGTCTGCGAACAGATGGAAAGCCCGGCGGAGGCCAAGAAGCGCGGTTATAAATCGGTCGTGAAACGCGATGTGGTGCGGCTGGTCACACCTGGTACGCTGACCGAAGAGAGCCTGTTGGAAGCGCGCCGCCATAACTACCTCGCCGCCTTTGCCGAGGTGAGGGATGCCTGCGCGATGGCCTGGGTCGATATCTCTACCGGTGCGTTTCACGTCATGCCGGTGGCGCAGGTCCGTCTTGGGCCAGAACTCGCGCGGCTGTCGCCGTCTGAGTTGATCGTATCAGAGGCGAAAGAGAGCGAGTTGCACGAGGTCGTCTCTGATTTCGGGATCGCGCTGACCGGCTTGGCCCGCTCAGCCTTTGACAGCACCAGTGCGGAAAAGCGGGTCTGTCACCTTTTCGATATCGCGACATTGGAAGCATTCGGCACCTTCACCCGCGCCGAAGTTTCCGCGATGGGGGCGGTAATAGAATACCTCACCATCACACAACGTGGCAATCTACCCCTTCTGCGCCCCCCACAGAAAGAGGCCGAAGCCCGTACCGTTCAGATCGATGCGGCGACCCGACGCAATCTGGAATTGACGCATTCGCTTAACGGCGGTCGCGCCGGGTCATTGCTGTCGATCATGGACAATACCGCAACAGCCGGGGGCGCGCGGCTGTTGGAGCGGCGGATCTCAAGCCCCTCTCGGGTGGTCGATGTTGTCACCGCCCGCGCCGACGCGGTGAGCTTTGCCTATGACAATGCCCGCATCGCGCAAGACATCCGCCAAAGACTGCGCAATGTGCCAGATCTCGACCGGGCGCTCTCGCGCCTGTCGTTGGATCGGGGCGGCCCGCGCGACCTTGCCGCAATCCGCAACGGGTTGATCGAAGCCGAGGCCCTGCATCAGACCCTAATCCAACAGGATCTGCCGGAATTGCTACGTGAGGCCGCCGAAGGGCTACAGGGTCATGGCGACCTCATTGACCTGTTGGATCACGCCTTGGTCGCCGAACCACCCCTGATGGTACGCGACGGCGGCTTTATCGCACCCGGCTATGACGCTGACCTCGACGCCGCGCGAGAACTGCGCGACGAAGGGCGCGGCGTGATCGCGGGCATGCAGCAGCAATTCGTCTCTGACACGGGGATTTCGTCGCTAAAGATCAAGCATAACAACGTGCTGGGATATTTCGTCGAATGCACCGCCACCCATGCGGAAAAGATGCTTTCCCCGCCCTTGTCGGAAACATTCATCCACCGTCAGACAACGGCGAACCAAGTGCGCTTTACCACCGTCGAACTGTCTGAGTTGGAGACCAAAATCCTTAACGCCGGCAACCATGCGCAGGAGATCGAGAAACGTCTCTATGAGAGCTTACGGAGTGCGATTTTGGACCATGCGGCAGAGATTGGCCAAGCCTCCGCTGGTCTGGCCGAGGTAGATCTGGCCGCAGGCTTGGCCGATCTTGCCCGCAGCGAAAACTGGACCCGCCCCCGCGTTGATATGTCCCGAGCCTTCGAGATCGAAGGCGGGCGGCATCCGGTCGTGGAACGCGCATTGGCGCAACAATCCGGCGAGCCTTTCATCGCCAATGACTGCGACCTCAGCGCTGATGGCGAGGCGGCGAACATCTGGCTTCTGACCGGCCCTAACATGGCAGGTAAGTCGACCTTCCTGCGACAGAATGCGCTTATCGCGCTGATGGCACAGATGGGCAGCTACGTGCCCGCAGGCTCGGCCCATATCGGCATCGTGAGCCAGCTTTTCAGCCGCGTCGGCGCTTCGGACGATCTGGCGCGGGGCCGCTCGACCTTTATGGTTGAAATGGTCGAAACCGCGGCGATCTTGAACCAGGCCGACGACCGCGCGCTGGTGATCCTTGATGAGATTGGGCGCGGCACGGCCACCTATGACGGCCTGTCAATTGCATGGGCCACGCTTGAGCATCTGCACGACGTGAACCGCGCTCGCGCGCTATTTGCCACCCATTACCACGAAATGACGGCGCTGGCTGGCAAGCTGCCCGGCGTCGATAACGCCACGGTGGCGGTTAAGGAATGGGAGGGCGAGGTCGTCTTCTTGCACGAGGTCCGCAAGGGGGCCGCAGATCGGTCTTACGGCGTGCAGGTCGCCCAACTGGCGGGCCTGCCCGCGCCCGTAATCGCCCGCGCCCGCGTGGTGCTCGAAGCGTTGGAGAAGGGCGAGCGCGAAGGTGGCGCCACTCAGAAAACACTAATCGACGATCTGCCACTCTTTGCGGTCAGCCCTGCCCCACAGCCCAAAGAAACCAAATCCTCCGCAGTTGAGGAAAAACTGAAAGAGATCATCCCCGATGAACTCTCCCCCCGTGAAGCGCTTGAGCTGATCTATAAACTGAAAGAGGCGGCCAAATCCTGACCGCCTCTTTCAAAGATATCTGACTGAGCTTAGCTCGCTGGGGTCGAAGACACCCCAACCTGCGCCGGGCGCAGCAGACGGTCGTGCAGCATAAATCCTTCGGCGGCGACCTGAATGATCTCGCCCGCCACGGTGCCAGGCACGGGGGCCTCAAACATCGCTTCGTGGTGCTTCGGGTCGAACTTGTCGCCAACCTCGGGTGCGATCACTTCGATGCCATGCTTTTTGAAAACGCTTAGCAGCTCACGCATTGTAAGCTGGATACCCTCCAACAACGGACCCAAGGCTTCGCGCTGTTCGTCGGTCGTGGTATCCAAAGCGCGTTTCATGTTGTCGTAAACCGGCAGCATGTCCCGAGCGAGCTTGGAGCCGCCATAGTTCTCAGCCTCACGGCGGTCTTTATCCGAGCGTTTGCGCGCGTTCTCGGCATCGGCCAATGCGCGCATGAAACGGTCGCGGTACTGGTCACGCTCGGCGCGCAACTCCTCCACCGCGAGGGCTTCTTCGTCAATCTCGGCCATGTCTTCGGCGTATTCTTCAGCTTCGGCGCTGTCGATCTCGTCCAAAAAGTCGTTTTCTTTCGGCTCTGCCATGTTCCACCTCTAGTTCCGGTCGGAAATCAGCTTTCCCACCAGTTGTGCCGTGTAGTTCACAATCGGCACGATACGTCCATAATTTAAGCGTGTCGGGCCAATGACACCCACGGCGCCGATCACCTTACGATCAGCGTTCATATAAGGGGAAACGACCAGAGAGGAACCCGAAAGTGAGAAAAGTTTGTTTTCGGAGCCGATAAAAATGCGCACACCGTCCCCATCCTCGGCCAGTTCAATGAATTCGGCGATGTCCCGCTTGCGCTCAAGGTCATCAAAGAGGCTGCGGATACGTTCAAGGTCTTCGGCTTCGCCTTCCTTGTTCAGCAAATTTGACCGCCCGCGCACGATCAGTCGCTCCGCATGCTCCCCCTCGCCCTGCCAAAGCACAGCGCCGCTTTCGACCAGCTGCTGCGCCAGCACGTCGATCTCCTGTCGCCGTTTGGCGATCTCTTGCTTGATGCTTTGATGCAGTTCACTGATCGTTTTTCCCTCAACAAAAGCGTTCAGGAAATTCGCAGCTTCGCGCATCGAACTTGGGGTTTGGCCCGGTGGCGGGGTAAACAACCGGTTTTCCACGTGACCGTCAGAGAAAACCAGCACGACCAACGCCCTGTCGGGCGACAGAGAGACAAACTCAATATGTTTGATCGGCGCCTCATGCTTGGGCGTCAGCACAAGCGAAGCCCCATGGGTCACACCAGACAAGGCCGAGCCAATCCGGTCCAGGAGCCCGCCCACATCGGAGGAGTTGTTCCCCAACGTGGCGTCAATCTTCTCGCGGTCCAACTCTGTCGGATCGCCAATCTCGATCATGCCATCAACAAACATCCGCAGACCCAGCTGCGTCGGTATCCGCCCGGCAGAGACATGCGGGCTATCCAACAGTCCCAGATATTCGAGATCCTGCATCACATTCCGGATCGTCGCGGCAGAGACCTTTTCGCTAAAGTCACGGGTCAGCGTGCGCGACCCCACCGGGTCGCCGCTCTCCAGATAGCCTTCGACCACCCGGCGAAACACTTCGCGGGATCGGTCATTCATGTCTTTCAGCAATTCTGGCGTGTTTTTCATCGGTGCTCGCTCTCTTACCCAATAAAGGTACAAGCTGGGGAAACGTCAATCGGGGTTGCATCAAAGCCTCGTGGGGCGGTATCCCCGGGCAACATCAAAAAGGATATGTCATGCGTCCCTCTGGCCGGAAACTCGATGAAATGCGCGCCGTCTCGATCGAGACAGGTTTCACCAAACACGCCGAAGGGTCGGCCCTGATCAAGATGGGCGATACCCATGTGCTTTGCACCGCTACGATCGAAGACCGCGTGCCACCGTTTATCAAAGGTTCGGGTCTGGGTTGGGTCACCGCCGAATACGGCATGCTGCCCCGCGCGACCAACACGCGGATGCGGCGAGAGGCCGCTTCGGGTAAGCAAGGCGGTCGCACGGTCGAGATCCAGCGCCTGATCGGTCGCGCCCTGCGCGCAGGAGTTGACCGGTCTGCTTTGGGCGAGCGTCAGATCACCGTCGATTGTGACGTGCTTCAGGCCGATGGCGGCACGCGCTGCGCATCGATCACCGGCGGCTGGATCGCGCTGCGTTTGGCAGTGAACAAGCTGATAAAAGCGGGTGATGTCGTCTCTGATCCGCTGGTTGATCCTGTCGCCGCGGTAAGCTGTGGTATCTATGCAGGCCAACCGGTGCTTGATCTCGACTACCCCGAAGACTCTGAGGCAGGCGTCGACGGTAACTTTATCATGACCGGTTCTGGCAAGTTGATCGAAGTACAGATGAGCGCCGAAGGCTCTACCTATACCCGTGACCAAATGAACCAGCTGATGGACCTGGCCGAAAAAGGCGTTGGAGAATTGGCGGAAATCCAGAAATCGGTTACTTCATGACCCGCAAATTCACCGAAAACCGTATTCTGATTGCGACGCATAACGCGGGCAAGCTTGAGGAAATGGGCCAACTCTTTGCAGTTCATGGGGTGACCGTGGTCGGCGCGGCAGAGATGCAGCTGCCCGAGCCGGAAGAGACTGAGAACACCTTTGCTGGAAATGCGCGGATTAAGGCACATGCCGCTGCCCAGGCCACCGGAATGCCCGCACTAGCCGACGATTCCGGCATTGAGGTTGAAGCGCTCGACAACGCCCCCGGCGTCTATACCGCCGATTGGGCCGAAACCGAAAATGGCCGTGATTTCATCATGGCCATGACCAAGACCCACAACCTGCTGGAAGAGAAGAACGCCCCCCACCCCCGTCGGGCCCGTTTCTGCGCAACGCTGGTGCTGGCATGGCCCGATGGTCATGATGAGGTCTTCGTCGGGAAGGTTAACGGTACCTTGGTCTGGCCAATGCGCGGCAAGCAAGGTCACGGGTATGACCCGATGTTCCAGCCGGATGGACATGACAACACTTTTGCCGAAATGGACGCCGAACAGAAAAACAGCATCAGCCACCGCGCAGATGCCTTTGCAAAATTGATTGCAGGCTGTTTTGGCTGAAGATTGGCAACAAGGCGGCTTCGGTCTCTATATCCATTGGCCATTTTGCGAAGCGAAATGCCCCTACTGCGATTTCAATTCGCATGTCAGCCGGACGATTGACCAACGTGCTTGGCGCGACGCCTACCTAAGCGAGCTACAGCGCGCTGCCGACGAGACCCCCGGGCGTGTCCTCAATGCGGTTTTCTTCGGTGGCGGCACACCCAGCCTGATGGACCCCGATGTCGTCGCAGACATCATTTCTGCCATTAGACGCCACTGGCCTACAGCCAATGATCTCGAAATAACGCTCGAAGCCAATCCCGGCTCTGTAGAAGCAGGCCGCTTCGCCGCCTATCGGCAGGCGGGTGTTTCCCGGGTCTCAATGGGCATTCAGGCCCTAAACGACGCCGATCTAAAACGCCTCGGCCGGCTGCACTCTGCCCAAGAGGCTATGATAGCTTTCGATACTGCACGCAGCTCGTTCGATCGGGTGAGCTTTGATCTTATTTACGGTCGGCAGGATCAAACCGCTGCCCAGTGGAAAGCAGAGCTAAAGCAGGCCCTATCACTCGCAATAGACCATATTTCCCTCTATCAGCTTACAATCGAACAAGGCACTGCCTTTGGGGATCGGTACGCACGCGGAAAGCTACGTGGTCTGCCGGACGAAGACCTCGGCGCCGATATGTTCACCTTGACGCAGGATATCTGCAATGAAATGGGCATGCCCGCCTATGAGGTTTCGAACCATGCACGGGACGGTGCACAATCCCGGCACAACCTGATCTATTGGCGTTATGGCGACTACATTGGGATTGGCCCCGGTGCGCATGGACGGATAACCTTAAAAGGTCAAAAGCTAGCTACCGTGGCTTATAGCAATCCGCAGCGCTGGCTTGATGGAGTTTCGAAGTGCGAATCTGAAAAGCCCAGAGCAATGATAAGCCGGAGCGAACAAGCAACCGAGTTTCTTTTGATGGGCCTGCGCCTGAAAGAAGGCGTTGACCTCAACCGCTACGCCGCCATTGCCGGGCATGAGATTGATCAAAACGCTGTCAATCACTTGCAAGATATCGGTATGGCGGCGCGCGAAGGTGATCGATTAATCGTTTCAGATCAGGGCGTTCTCGTATTGAACGCCGTGATCGAAACGCTTCTCCCCTAGGCTCCGCCCAACAGGCGGCAGAGCTCGTCCAACTGATCAAGCGACGTATAATGCAGTGTTACCTTGCCAGCTTCTTGGCCGGGCTTGTGGTCCAAAACCACCTTCATTCCCAGATTAGCTGACAAATCGCCTTCAAGCGCCTGTGTGTCAGCATCTTTCTCTGAGCGCTGCGAGAGACGGTCTTTATTTACCATATTACCACGCTCGCCAGCGTGGTCTTTCTTAACCAAAGCCTCGGTCGCACGCACGGATAGACCGCCCTTGATGATTTGCTGTGCCAGCTTCATCGGGTCTTTCGCAGGAATTAGCGCCCGCGCATGGCCAGCGCTCAGTTCATTCTGACGCACCATCTCCTGAACTGGCTCAGGCAGGTTCAAAAGGCGCAAGAGGTTCGCAATATGGCTCCGGCTCTTGCCAAGCGCTTCGGCCATCTTTTCTTGGGTGTGCCCGAATTTATCCATGAGCTGTCGATAACCAGCTGCTTCCTCGACCGAGTTAAGATCGGCACGTTGGATGTTTTCAATAATCGCGACTTCGAGCACTTCGACGTCGGTGAACTCACGTACGATAACTGGGAGGCTGTGCACCTTAGCAATTTGCGAAGCGCGCCAGCGCCTCTCACCCGCCACGATCTCAAAGTTCCCGTCATTCATCGCCCGAACGATAAGAGGCTGAATGACCCCTTTCTCGCGAATCGATGCCGCGAGATCATCGAGGTTCTCCTGTTCAAACCGCTTCCGCGGCTGATCTGGATTCGGTTTAATCCGCTCGATCGGAACAAACTGCTCCGCCGCCGCGGCCCCCTTAGCGGCCACGCTCTCTGTCTCTGCAACGTCAGCCATTAGCGCCGAAAGCCCCCGACCAAGACCCCGTTTACGCTCTTGTTTATCTGCCATACTGCCACCTTGTTAACCATTGTTTTTTGTTAGCTCCAACGCCAATTCCCTGTACGCCACCGCCCCTTTCGAGGATGGGTCATAGCTCAGAACCGGCATTGCAAAGCTCGGCGCTTCACTTACCCGAACATTCCTTGGGATCACTGTTTGGAAGACAAGCTCTCCCAAATTCGCGCGCGCGTCATTCTCGACCTGCTGCGACAGGTTATTGCGCCGATCGTACATCGTAAGGAGGACCCCCTCAATGCGCAGGTCTTTGTTCCCACTCTGGCGGACCTCACGGATTGTCAGCATAAGCTGCGAAAGTCCCTCGAGCGCAAAGAATTCACTTTGCAACGGTACGAGTACGGAATGCGCTGCAATCATCGCATTCACCGTCAAAAGGTTCAAAGACGGAGGACAATCAATGAGGATATAATCGAGTTGGAACTGATCCATCTGCGTTTGGCGCAATGCATCATGGAGGAGGAAACTTCGCTTTTCATTCGCGAACAGTTCAATATCCGCAGAGCTAAGGTCCACCGTCGCTGGAACGATGAAAAGACCTTCGGTTTCGGTCTTCTGTATAACCTGCTCCGGCTCGATATCGTCTAGAAGAAGTTCGTATGTTGTATACTCGCGATCTTCAACTTCGATCCCAAGACCCGTGGATGCGTTCCCTTGCGGGTCGAGGTCGACGACAAGGATCCGCTTCCCAGCTTCGGCGAGCGCAGCTGCTAGGTTTATTGTAGTGGTCGTTTTTCCCACACCACCCTTCTGGTTCGCAATAGCGATGATTTTTGGTCCGGTTGGCCGGGAAAGGTCAGACACGAGTGATTTCCTTGATTCTTAAAATGGCCGCGTCTGGGTCTGTCTTACTTGTAATAGCATCGCATTCATAAGACCACATTTGCCGCGCCACCTCATCTTCTTCCTTCCAGCTTTTTCCTTTCGGAAAAAGCGCAACGCCAGAAGATTTGAGATGCATCTCACAGAACCCAAGAAGGTTTTTGAGATCAGCCAGCGCGCGAGCGGAAAGAACGTCAGCTTCTTGGTTTTCGAGTATTTCTATCCGTTCATTCTTTACCGTCGCAGTCAACTCCAACTCCCGAATCGCAGTCCTTAGGAAAGCGCACTTTCTCTGGTCGCTTTCGATGAGCGTAATCTGGAACCTTTTCTTCTCTTGGTTAAGAACAGCAGCGACGATTCCAGGAAACCCTCCGCCGCTGCCTAGATCAATCCAGCGACCTTCGCCTTCGGCAAGGTCAAATAGCTGAGCGGAGTCAACAATATGCCTTTTCCAAAGGTCTTCTAAACTAGACTTGGAAACCAGGTTTATCTTCGGGTTCCATTTTCTGACGAGCTCGGCAAACCCGCTCAGCTTATCCAATGTTTCACGTGAAACATTTAGCGCTCCGAGATCGCTCATGCAGACTTCTTCCCCACGCCCCGTTTAATCCGCGCCAAAATCAATGTAAGTGCAGCAGGGGTCATCCCATCAATCCGCGCCGCCTGAGCCATTGTTTCGGGCCGCGCCTTAGAAATCTTGGCCTTCAGCTCATTAGAGAGCCCCGAAAGCTCATTGAAGTCGAATGTATTTGGAATGACTAACATCTCATCCTTTTTCAGAACATCAATTTCTTTTCGCTGGCGCTCAATGTAAGTTGCATAAAGTGCATCACGCTCAACCTGCCTCCTAACCTCGTCAGGGATTTCTGCTAGCTCTGGGATAAGCGAAACCAGGTCCTCAAACTGGAGATCTGGGAAGGCCAATACCTGCAATCCAGTGCGCTTTGACCCATCCTGATTGACGTTCAGGCCGGAAGTGAGGAGTTCTTTAGGGGTGAAAGCCCGGTCAGAAAGACGTGCCTTCGCAATCTCAAGTGCTTCGACTTTCGCTTCAAATCTGGCTCTTCTTTCCATTGACACGCATCCCAGTTCGATTCCAAGCGGCGTCAACCGCTGGTCGGCATTATCAGCCCGCAGGGACAACCGAAATTCTGCGCGAGATGTGAACATCCGATAGGGTTCAGTGACGCCACGGGTTGTGAGATCATCAATCATCACGCCTATGTAGCTGTCAGATCGGCTGAAAGAGATACTATCACGTCCCTGAGCTACAAGCGCAGCATTCAAGCCCGCAACCAAACCTTGCGCCGCTGCTTCTTCGTAACCCGTTGTACCGTTAATCTGACCTGCTAGGAACAAGCCCGGCACGGATCGTACGGCTAAGGTTAACGACAATGCCCGGGGGTCGACGTAATCATATTCAATTGCGTAACCAGGTTGAAGAATAACTGCGTTTTCCAACCCGACCATACTACGTACGTAGCTTTCCTGCACATCCGCAGGGAGTGACGTCGAGATCCCGTTTGGATATACAGTATGATCGTCCGTCCCTTCTGGCTCCAAAAAGACTTGGTGAGATTCTTTGTCAGCAAAACGTACGACTTTATCTTCGATCGAAGGGCAGTAGCGCGGCCCTACCCCATCAATATGCCCGCCATACATCGCCGAACGCTCGAGATTTTCCCTGATGATCTCGTGGGTTTTTAAATTGGTATGCGTGATCCCGCAAGCGACCTGGGTGGCTGAGATGCGGTCCGACATAAAGGAGAAGAGAACGGGTTCTTCGTCGCCCGGCTGCACCTCAAGAGTATCCCAGTTAATAGTACGCCCATCTAGCCGCGGGGGTGTACCCGTCTTGAGTCGGCCCATCGGAAGATCGAAAGAGTCGATCCGTTCAGCCAACTTAATGGAAGCCCTATCTCCCATCCGGCCCCCATGATGCGATTCATTGCCGATATGGATCACACCGCGTAAAAACGTTCCAGTCGTCAGAACGACCGACACAGAGCTAAGTTCTGTTCCGTCCGCAAGTAGAACGCCGGACACAGCTCCGCCATCCATCAAGAAATCTACAACCTCTCCCTCCACGATGGAGAGGTTTGACTGGGTTTCAATCTCGCGAAGCATCTCGGTCCGATATATCTTTCGATCAGCCTGCGCACGCGGTCCCTGAACTGCCGGGCCCTTCCGTCGGTTAAGAAGCCGAAACTGGATGCCAGCTTTATCCGCCACGCGCCCCATCACGCCGTCCATAGCATCAATCTCACGGACCAAATGGCCTTTACCTAATCCACCGATTGCGGGATTACAGGACATTACGCCGATACCTTCACGGCTCATTGTCACCAGCGCGGTATTGGCACCCAGGCGCGCAGATGCGTGAGCAGCCTCAGCGCCCGCGTGACCTCCGCCAATCACGATAACATCAAAATGTTTCACGTGAAACACTCCATCATTTACCTACGCAAAAACTGGTGAAGATCTCATCCAGCAAATTTTCAACGTCTATGCGGCCGACCAGAGTTTCCAGCGCGCGTATCGCGAATCGCAATTCTGCCGCGGCTAGATCATAAAAGTCTGGCCCTCGCTGTAGGATAACATCTACCTCAACTAAACACGAGACGGCTTGCTCCAAAGCGACGCGATGTCGCTCATGCGTCGCGAGGCCGATGCTGGCGCTCTTCGCCGAAAGGGTCGTTTGAACCCGAGCAATAAGCTCTGAGACACCCTGCCCGGTTTTTCCTGAGATCCCGCTTTCTTCGATACCTGAGAGATCCGCTTTTGGTCGGACCACAATATCGTCGGGTTCCGGAGCGATCATCAAAGTCTCATCCGGTGCGGCAAGAAAGACCCGCAAGTCTGCGGCTTTCGCGCGTTCGATGGCCCGCTCGATTCCGATGGCCTCAATCTTATCATCGCTATCGCGCAGACCCGCCGTGTCCAACAGCGTCACTGGAAGCCCGCCGAGGTCCATCCGTACCTCGATAACGTCGCGGGTCGTGCCAGCGATTTCGGAAGTAATCGCGGCGTCACGTCCTGCGAGAGCATTTAGCAGGGTCGATTTACCAGCGTTCGGTGCGCCGATGATGGCAACTTCGAAGCCATTTCGAACGCGCTCTGCGACATAGGTGCCCCGCGCTTCGGCCTCCAACTCTTTACCGACTTTGGTCAGCAGCGCGTCGACCTCTGGGGTGACATCGACGGGCACCTCTTCGTCTGCGAAATCGATCGTCGCTTCTAGTAGGGCTGCGGCTCGGATCAGGTCTTTCCGCCACTCTTCGACCCGTGCGCCGAGGTGCCCGGAGAGAACGCGAAGAGCTTGCTTTCTTTGAGCCTCGGTTTCGGCTTCGATGAGATCTGCCAGACCTTCGACCTGTACGAGGTCCAGCTTTTCATTCTCTAGAGCGCGCCGGGTGAATTCACCTGCCTCAGCCATTCGCGTTTCCGGTAATGTCGCGAGCAGTGAGAGCATCGCGCGCACGACAGCGATCGATCCATGTACTTGTAGCTCAACTACATCTTCGCCAGTGAAGGAATTCGGCCCAGGAAAGCTGAGCACTAAGGCTTGGTCGATGACCTCCCCTTCGGCGCCACGAAGATTGCGCAGCGCGCTTTCGCGCCCCTTAGGGCGTTTTCCGGTGATCTTCTCCGCGATCGCGAAGGCCCGCGGGCCGGAAATGCGGATCACCGCAACCCCGGCTCGGCCCGGCGCTGACGCTTGGGCGAATATCGTGTCCATATCTCACTAACCTATTGTTATTAATTAATAACTCAGGTGTTCATGGAGTCGAAGAAGTCAGAATTCGACTTGGTTTGCTTGAGCTTGCCGAGCAGGAACTCGATGGCGTCGGTGGTGCCCATCGGGTTGAGGATACGGCGCAGGACGAATGTTTTTTGCAGGTCCACCTTATCAACCAGCAGATCTTCTTTCCGTGTGCCGGATTTAAGAATATCGATGGCCGGGAAGACGCGCTTATCTGCGATCTTGCGGTCCAGCACGATTTCGGAGTTGCCGGTACCTTTGAACTCTTCAAAGATCACTTCGTCCATGCGGCTGCCGGTGTCGATCAGCGCGGTTGCGATGATGGTGAGCGATCCGCCCTCTTCAATGTTCCGCGCAGCACCGAAGAAACGTTTCGGGCGCTGCAGGGCGTTTGCATCTACACCACCGGTCAGAACCTTACCCGAAGACGGCACCACGGTGTTGAAGGCGCGGCCCAGACGGGTGATCGAATCGAGCAAGATCACCACGTCACGCTTATGTTCGACAAGACGCTTGGCTTTCTCGATCACCATCTCGGAGACGGCCACGTGGCGCGTTGCAGGTTCGTCGAAAGTGGAGGAAACGACCTCCCCCTTCACCGAACGCTGCATGTCGGTGACTTCCTCGGGCCGTTCATCGATCAGCAGGACGATCAGATAGCACTCTGGGTGGTTCTTTTCGATGCTATTGGCGATGTTCTGCAGTAGCACGGTTTTACCTGTGCGCGGCGGGGCGACGATCAGCGAACGCTGGCCCTTACCGATGGGCGAGACCAGATCGATGATCCGCGCGGAGCGGTCTTTGATGGTGGGGTCATCGACCTCCATCGTCAGACGCTCGTCAGGGTAGAGCGGCGTCAGGTTCTCAAAAGCAACCTTGTGGCGGGCCTTCTCAGGTGCCTCAAAGTTGATCTTGGTCACTTCGGTCAGAGCGAAATAGCGTTCTGTATCGTCAGGCGCTTTGATCAGACCTTCGATGGTATCCCCGGTGCGCAGGGACCACTTTCGGATCATGTCGGGCGAAACGTAGATGTCATCGGGGCCCGGCAGGTAGTTCGCCTCCGGAGAGCGCAGGAAACCGAATCCGTCTTGTAGGACCTCCAGCACGCCGTCGCCTGAGATCTCCCAACCCTCATCCGCGCGTTCGCGGAGAATTTGGAACATCATCTCGCCTTTACGCATGGTCGAGGCGTTTTCGATTTCCAGCTCTTCGGCCATGGCGAGCAGGTTCTTCGGCGTCTGCGCCTTGAGATCAGCGAGGTTCAGCGTTTCGGTTGTCATGGGGCATCCTGTTCAGCCGCAGCAGAATGCGGGCTGGTCGATCATTTGAATGTGGCAAGCAGAAACCGCCCCGGACGGGACAGTGGCGCAGATATAGGCAACGCCGCAGCTTGAGTCAATTGCCTCAGAATTTCACGACCACCGAGAAGACGATCACGATCATCAAAAGCGTCGGCACCTCGTTCAAAAGCCGGAACTGTCGGCCTGTGACCGTGCTCTCGCCACCTTCGACGGATTTAACCTGTTTTTTCAACCAAACGTGGAAAACCGTCATGGCGATGACGCTGGCACCCTTGGTCCAAGGCCAGATCATCGTCCAGTCAACGATTCCGGGCGTTAGAACGAGGGCGAGGCCGAAAACCCATGTCGCCATCATCGCGGGGCGCATGATGAACTGTGCGAGCTTAAATTCCATCATTGAGAAGGTCTCGTGCATCCGACCTGCCGAGCCTGCCTGTTCGACATGATGCACAAAGAGCCGCGGCAGATAGAACAGCGCGGCCATCCAACTGATGACGGACACGATATGGAGCGCTTTGATCCATGGATAGGCGAGGCTGAGAAGATCGAACATGGGTAAGGCTCCGGTGTGCGTGCTTCTTTCTTAATAAATAAGAAAAGAGAAAAGATGTAGTTGATTGTAGGGAGCCGGATTCCTGTGGATTAATGATTTATACCGCCGCTTATCAACAGGTGAACAAACTTCACGGCACCCTGTGGAAAAAACTACTCCGATTCGCAAATATTTAACTTTCTCAGGATCTTGCCAGCGTATTTTCCGGGGGACAAAATGTATCAAAGCGGGGATAACCGGTGAAGTGCCGTGGTTATACGCACAAGCGGCTTATCCCTATCCATCGGGGTGGGAATCGGCGACAAAAACCGCGACTCGGGGCGAGATCTGCGGGCTTGTACTGTCAACTTTTATCTCGCAGAACAAATCCTCAAGATTTGCGCCAGATCATCACAGGGTTATCCACATGCCGCAGAAAATCGTCCTCGCCTCCGGCTCGGAGATCCGCGCGAAACTCTTGGCGCAGGCCGCGATCCCACATGAGGTGATCCCGGCGCGGATCGACGAAGAGATGGTCACCGCTGCCCTGCGTGCAGAGGCGGCGAAACCGCGCGACATCGCGGATACATTGGCCGAGATGAAGGCCCGCAAGGTGAGCGAAAAACATCCCGGCGCGCTGGTATTAGGTTGCGATCAGGTCTTGGAGCATCGCGGAGAGATGTTGCACAAGCCCCGTGATCGGGATGAGGCCATCGCGCAGCTTCACCAATTGCGCGGGGATCGGCATTCGCTGCTCTCTGCCGCCGTGCTCTACGAAGATGGTGAACCGCTGTGGCGGCATGTCGGCCAAGTGCGCCTGCGGATGCGTGACGCAAGTGACGCCTATATCAAGGACTACGTCGAGCGGAATTGGGACAGCATCCGTCACGCGGTGGGCTGCTATAAGCTGGAAGAAGAAGGTGTACGGCTGTTCAGCCAGATTGAGGGGGATTACTTTCACGTCCTCGGTATGCCATTTCTTGAACTGCTGAATTACCTGACGCTGCGCGGAGACCTCACGACATGAGCCTGTCCAAAATCCCCCTTGCCGGTGTGATCGGATCGCCCATCGCGCATTCCAAATCCCCGCAACTGCACCGCCATTGGCTAGAGACCTACGGAATCGCGGGTCATTATGTACCACTTGATGTGGCGCCCGATGATCTGGAGCAGGTTTTGCGGACACTGCCCAAGATGGGTTTCGTCGGGGTCAATCTGACGATCCCCCATAAGGAAGCGGTGATGAAGATTGCGGATCTCATCACCGACCGCGCCACATTGATCGGTGCGGCGAATACATTGATCTTCCGCGCAGACGGGAAAATCCACGCGGATAATACGGATGGCTATGGATTCATCGAAAACCTCAAAGCCGGAGCGCCCGATTGGGATCCAAAATCCGGACCAGCGGCTGTCTTGGGTGCCGGCGGCGCGGCGCGCGCTGTGGTCTCTTCGCTTTTGGACGCTGGCGTGCCTGAGATCTGCCTGTCCAACCGCACCCGCGTGCGGGCAGAGCAGTTGCAGCGCGATTTCGGCAGCAGGGTCAAAGTCGTCGATTGGGTGCAGGCGGGCAATATGATCGATCACGCCGCCTTGGTGGTGAACACCACGTCGCTTGGCATGATCGGCAAGGGTGCCTTGCGTGTACCGCTGGATGGTCTGCGCCCCGGCACGGTCGTGACCGACCTTGTTTACGCCCCGCTCCGCACGCATCTGCTTGAAACGGCTGAGGAAATGGGCTGTGTCACGGTCGATGGGCTGGGCATGTTGTTGCATCAAGCGGTGCCAGCCTTTGAGCGTTGGTTCGGTCAGCGGCCAGAGGTCAATCGCGCCACGCGCACGGCGGTGCTGCGCTGATGTTTCTCCTCGGGCTGACCGGGTCGATTGGCATGGGCAAGTCGACCACGGCACAGATGTTTGCCGAGGAAGGCTGCGCCGTCTGGGATGCCGATGCAGCGGTACACCGGCTTTATGAAAAGGGGGGCGCGGCGGTCGCGCCGATGCAGACGGCGTTTCCGACAGCGATTGAAGATGGCGCGGTCTCTCGCGTCGCGTTGAAAGAGATCATCGCCGCTGATCCGACCACCCTACCCCGGATCGAGTCCATCGTACATCCATTGGTGGCCCAAGACCGGGCGACATTTCTGGCCGAAGCCCATAGCGACATTGCCGTGCTCGACATTCCGTTGCTGTTTGAAACTGGCGGCGACGCTGCGATGGACGCGGTGGTCTGCGTCACCATCCCCGACGCCGTCCAACGCGACCGCGTGCTTGCCCGTGGCACCATGAACGAGGCGCAATTCGATGCCATCCGCGCCAAGCAGATGCCCGCCAAAGAGAAGTGCGCCCGTTCAAACTATGTGATAGTGACCGACACGCCCGACCATGCCCGCGCGCAGGTGCGGGATGTGATCCGCGACATTAGGGAAAAGCTACGCCATGCGTGAAATCGTGCTCGATACCGAAACCACCGGCTTTGACCCCGAAAGCGGCGATCGCATCGTCGAAATCGGCGCGGTTGAGCTGATGAACCATATGGCCACGGGCAAAACCTATCACCAATATATCAACCCCGAACGCGCCATGCCCGAAGAGGCGTTTCAGGTGCACGGGCTGGGCGATGATTTCCTGCGCGACAAGCCCAAGTTCGCACAGATCGGCAAGTCATTCCTGGACTTTATCGGCACGTCAAAGCTGATCATTCACAACGCCGCCTTCGACATCAAATTCCTGAACGCCGAGCTGCGTTGGATGGGTTTGCCGCAGATCCCGTGGGAGCAAGCGCTTGATACGCTCGAAATCGCGCGCAAACGCTTCCCCGGATCGCCCGCCTCGCTCGACGCGCTCTGCCGCCGCTTCGGCATCGACAATACATCGCGGACCTTGCACGGCGCGTTGCTCGACAGTGAAATTCTGGCCGAAGTCTATCTGGAATTGATCGGGGGGCGGCAGCCCGACTTTGCGCTGTCATCGGCGCCCGAACGGAAATCCGGTGAGCCTGACACGCGCTGGACCCCGAAACCGCGGCCCAATCCCCTGCCCTCACGTCTGACAGAGGCCGAAGCCGCCGCCCATGCCGAATTTGTCGGCAAACTGGGCGACGACGCGCTGTGGAAACAGCTTGGCTGACGCTTAGGCGTCGGCTTTCGGCGGGTTCTCGGCCTGACGGCGCGCAACTTCGTTGCGGTACAGCGACAGGAAGTCGATGTTTTCGAGGTTCAACGGCGGGAAGCCACCGTCGCGGGTCACGTCACTCACGATGCGGCGCAGGAACGGGAAGATCATGCGCGGGCATTCGATCAGCAGATAGGGGTGCATCTGCTCCTCGGGCACGTTCTCGACCTGAAAAATACCGACATAGTCGATTTCCAGCACGAAAAGCGTTGCGTCGCCGTCTTTCGCCTTTGAGGTGATGTTCAGCTTGATCGCTGTCTCATATTGGCTTTCCCCGGGGCGCTTTTTCGCGTCGAGATTCACCTGAACCTGAACGTCAGGTTGCACATCCGCAGGCGCACCCTTTTGCGCCATGATGTTCTCAAAGGACATGTCGCGGATGAACTGGCCCAAAACGCGCATCTGCGGTTGTTTGGGTTGCGGTGTTTCGTTTTCTGCCATGGTTTGTGTCCTGTTGTGGTTAATTTCTTAAATCTACCCGGACTTAGCAGGTCGGCACGGGCCGCTCAATCCTTTGTCCAGCCGGATGGTCCTCTGGTCTGGCGTGGTTGTTCGGGAATCTCATGAAAATCGCCGTCGATCACATCGCCATGCGGATCGCGCCTGCCTTGGGGGCCGGGGCGCGGGCCCATACCGGCACCGGGCGTGCCAAAGCTTTGGATGTTCACACGGTCACGGATCGCACGGTAGGCCGCCGCCCGAAAGCTTGGGATCAGGAAGGCAAAGCCGACCGCATCAGTGAAAAAACCAGGCGTCAGCAAAAGTGCGCCGGAAAAAAGGATCATCGCGCCATGCACCAAAGGTTCCGTCGGGTCGCGCAGATCAGAGAAAGAGCTGCGCAGCTGCCCCATGGCTATTGCCCCCTGAGAACGCACCAACCACGTGCCCAGAATGGCGGTGAATACCACAACGGCAAGTGTCCAGCCGAGCCCGATAGCGCCACCGACTTGGATGAAAAGCGTGATCTCGATCAGAGGCACGGCGATAAATGCGATCAATAGCCACATGTGGCGGGGTCCTTTCGCTGGGGGCAGAGTGGACTTGCCCCGGTCGAACACCTACATAAGAGCTTAACTCGCATGTTTCCATGCCACCCCTGAATGAGGTTTCGATGAATTCTCCCCTGATACAGCTTCTGGTGCTTGCCGGTATCGCCGTATTCCTGATCCTGCGCCTGAAAAATGTGCTCGGCACACGTGAAGGTTTTGAAAAGCCTCCTGTCAGCGATCAAACCCCTGCGGCCCGCAGTGGCCCGTCGTTCGAAGTTATCGAAGGCGGACCGGATCTCGATATTACCGATCACGTCCCCGAAGACAGCACTTCGGGCAAAGCGCTTGCCGAGATGAAGCGCGTTGAACCGTCTTTTGGTGTGAACGATTTCTTGCAAGGCGCACGCGGCGCCTATGAAATGATCGTCATGGGCTATGAGCGCGGCGATCTTGCGGAAATTCAGCCTTTCTTGGCCGAGGATGTATACGAGAGTTTCGTCGATGGCGTGGCCGCCCGGGAAGACCAAGGTCTGACGATTGAGGCTAATTTCATCGGCGTGCGTGAATTGGAACTGATTGATGCAAGGATGGAAGAGGGCACGAACGAAGCCGAACTTACCATCCGCTTTGTCGGCGAATTAACCTCGGCGGTGCGCAACCGTGAAGGGGAGATTGTCGAAGGCAGCGTCAACGAAATCAAACGCCAAAAAGATACATGGGTCTTTGCCCGTGTCATGGGCTCGGATGATCCGAATTGGCTGCTGGTTTCCACAGACGGGTAGCACGTGCCCTTTGCGCATTTGCGCTGTTGGCCGGTGTATCAATGAACACGCCGGCCACAGCAGAAGTGCATTATACGGTTATGGATTTTGACCAGCTTGACGGCTGGGCCGACGATGATCACGCCGCCGCGTTCGAGGTTTTCACCAGCACTTGCGGGGATATGAAAGACATCGACTGGCGTGCGCTATGCAAGCTGGCGAAAGACGGCTTAGATCCGCGCCAGTTCTTTGAGCTTTTCTTCCGACCAGTGCTGATGGAAGACGGTCAAGACGCGCTATTTACCGGTTATTTTGAACCAGAACTTGACGGCGATCTCTACCCTTCCGCGCGTTTCCAGTATCCGATCTACGCCATGCCGCCCGAAGCCGAGGAGATTCGCCCGTGGCTGACCCGACGCGAGATCCTAGACGGCGAAGTCATGCGCAACCGGGGGCTGGAAATCGCATGGGTCGATGACCCGGTCGAGCTTTTCTTTCTGCAAATTCAAGGTTCTGGTCGTATCCGTCTGCCCGATGGCAGCTATCTGCGTGTCGGCTATCGCGGTGCCAACGGCCATGATTACCGTTCGATCGGGGTCGAATTGGTCCGGCGTGGCGTCTATGAGGCGCATCAGGTCAGCGCCGATGTGATCAAGAACTGGGTGCGCCGTAACCCCGAGGATGGTCGCGAATTGCTATATCACAACCCGTCTTACGTATTTTTCCGTGAGGTTAGCCGCGTGCCTGCCGATAAAGGGCCGCTGGGGGCGATGAACCGTTCCATAACCACATTGCGCAGCGTTGCGGTGGACCCGGCCTATGTCCCACTGGGTGCGCCGGTCTGGTTAGAGAAAGACGGCAAGAAACCGATGCGTCGTTTGATGGTTGCGCAAGACACCGGCTCGGCCATCAAAGGCACGCAGCGTGCTGACGTGTTTTTCGGCACCGGTGACAAGGCAGGCCGCGCCGCTGGGCGCTTGCGCGATCCGGGTCGGATGATGGTGCTGATGCCAATCCAACGCGCCTATGCCTTTCTACCAGAAAGCGCGATATGAAACGGCGGCGGTTAAATGACGATGACTTAGCGCTTTGGCGTCGGGTGACTGAGCGGACTGAAAAGCTGGAATTAAACAAGCTTTTCACGCCCGAAATCGACGCGCCCGCCCCTGCCCCGCCACAGGTGCGACGGGCCAAGATCACGCTTCAGGGCAGCAAACCCCAGCCGACCGCGAAAAAGCGCAGCAACGATCTGCGCCCCACCTTGAGTGAACAGATGAAGGCCGCACCCGTTCAGATGGATCACAAGGCTTTCGGCAAGATGAAACGTGGCAAGCTGCGCCCCGAAGGCCGGATTGACCTGCATGGCATGACGCTTGACCGTGCGCATCCCGCGCTGAACGGCTTTATCATGGACGCCCACGCGCGCGGCAAACGACTGGTGTTGGTGATTACCGGCAAGGGCAAACGCCGTGACGAAGGTGGCCCGATCCCCGTGCGCGACGGGGTGCTGCGCCATCAGGTGCCACAATGGCTGGCGATGCCGCCGTTAAGCGCGTTGGTGCTGCAAATTTCACAAGCCCATATCAGTCACGGTGGCGGCGGCGCATACTACGTCTATCTACGCCGCCATCGTTAACGGGGCAGCCAAGGTTTATAGCGGTGGATCGCCCAGGTCGCGAGACCGGCGGCAATTAGGTAATACACTGCTATTGGCAGCATCTGCCGTGGGAAATCGACGCCAAGGTCAATGAAAAGCCCCGTAACGCCTGGCCCAATAGCAGACCCAAAGACCATCAGTGCCGCTGCAACCGCCTTGATCGAACCCACATGGCGTGTGCCGTAATATTCCGCCCAAAAGGCCGCCGGTGCAGTCGATTGCATCCCCTGCCCGGCGCCAAAGATCACCAGCGCGATCCCGGCCATCCACAGCGTATCGGCATAGGCTAACACAACGAAAGACAGCGCAAAGGGCAGCATCTGTATCCGCAGCACGCGGCTGACGCCAAAGCGGTCGATTGCCCAGCCGGAAAGGAACGTACAGGCCACGGCCGACAAAGTGTA
Source organism: Sulfitobacter sp. SH24 (assembly GCF_965641895.1). Classification (NCBI taxonomy): domain Bacteria; kingdom Pseudomonadati; phylum Pseudomonadota; class Alphaproteobacteria; order Rhodobacterales; family Roseobacteraceae; genus Sulfitobacter; species Sulfitobacter sp. SH24. The sequence goes on along the minus strand of NZ_OZ282575.1, from coordinate 3,957 downwards.
AACCGGCATCAGCGCCACAAACTCTACCAGCTCCCAGCCCTTTACCTCGGTCAGGTGCACCTGTTGAAAGAACAGCGCCGTGCCCCATGCTGCGGGGCCGATGGCCATCGGGATCATCATCCAGAATAAACCAGAGCGCAGCATTTCACCCCGTGTCCAATGGCGCCCGTTCATGCCCGCGCGCTGCGCCTGATCGGCCATGCTCTGCGGAGTTCGCTCTTGCCATAGCAACAATAGGATCACGGGGATGGTCAGCACCACCAGCCCGGCGGCCAGCACCCAAAGGCTACGCCAATGAAAACTTGCGAACAGCGCTACAAAGATCACTGGTAGAAATGCCTGCCCGGCCGCAAAACCCATAGAGGAAAGCGAAAGCGCCTTCCCGCGCGAGGCTTCGAACCAACGCACCATGGCGACCTGTCCCAGCTGAGACATCATCCCCTGTCCGGTCAGCCGCAAGGCATAGATAACAAAGATCAGCGCGGTCCAGTTTGGCACCGCTGCCATGGCCAAGCAGGCGCCAGCAAGCGCCACCATTACGCCAAAGGCCAGCGCTCGCACGCGGAACCGATCCGTCAGCACCCCGGCCCAAACCATGGTGATCGCCGAAAGCGTGGTGCCCACCGTATAGATGCCACCCCACTGGCCATCACTTAGGCCAAAATCACCCTTTATAACCCCCGCAAACAGCGAGATGAAATAGGTTTGCCCATAAGACGAGGTGAAGGTGAGCAGGAAACCGGCCAGCAGAAACAGCCAGTTACGTCGCAAAAATACAAGGTACTCCATGCCCCTTTCATCGCCGGGGCATGGAGGAAAGGGAAGCCCTAAAGAACGTAGCGGCTAAGATCGGTCGAACGTGTCAATTCGCCCAAGTTCTTTTCTACAAAGTCGGCATCGACGGTGATTTCTTGCCCGGAACGGTCGGGCGCGTCGAAAGAGACTTCCTCAAACACCCGTTCCATAACGGTATAGAGCCGCCTCGCACCGATGTTTTCAACCGATGTGTTCACATCCGCTGCGATTTTGGCCAGCGCTGCGATGCCTTCTTCGGCGAAGGTGACGGTCAGTTGCTCTGTCTCCATTAGGGCTGTGTATTGGCGCGTCAGGGCGTTGTCAGTTTCGGTCAGGATGCGGACAAAATCCCCTTCGGTCAGCGCCCGCAGCTCCACACGGATCGGCAAACGGCCCTGAAGCTCGGGCAGCAGATCCGATGGTTTGGCGATATGAAACGCACCCGAAGCGATAAAGAGGATATGATCGGTTTTCACCGGACCATGTTTGGTCGAAACGACTGTGCCTTCGATCAGCGGCAATAGATCGCGCTGCACACCTTCACGTGAAACATCACCACCACGCGCGTCAGAACGAGCGCAGACCTTGTCGATCTCGTCAAGGAAGACGATACCGTTCTGCTCTACCGCTTCAATGGCGGCGCGGTTCACGGCTTCATCGTCGAGAAGTTTGTCGGCCTCTTCGCCCAGCAGCACCTCATAGCTGTCAGCAACGGCGAGGCGCTTTTTAGTGGTACGCCCGCCCATAGCTTTGCCGAACAGATCGCCAAGGTTCATCATCCCTGCGCCGCCGCCGGGTTGGCCGGGAATGTCCATCATCGGGAAGGGGCTGGAGGTGTCGGCGACCTCAAGCTCGATCATCGTGTTGTCAAGCTCACCGCTGCGCAGTTTCTTGCGAAACATCTCACGCGTTCCATCACGGGCGTCGGTCCCGGCAATGGCGTTGATCACGCGCTCTTCGGCGGCTTGTTCGGCCTTGGTCTTCACATCCTCGCGCATGAATTCCCGGGTCATGGCGATAGAACTGTCGAGCAGATCGCGGATGATTTGTTCGACATCCCGGCCGACATAGCCGACTTCGGTAAACTTGGTCGCTTCGATCTTGATAAATGGCGCACGGGCCAACTTGGCCAAACGGCGGCTGATCTCGGTCTTGCCGACGCCCGTGGGGCCGATCATCAGGATGTTCTTGGGATAGACTTCGTCGCGCAGGTCATCGCTTAGCTGCTTGCGCCGCCAGCGGTTGCGCAGGGCCACGGCCACGGCGCGTTTGGCGTCGTTCTGGCCGATGATGTAGCGGTCCAGTTCGGATACGATCTCGCGGGGGGTCAGGTCAGTCATGCGGTGATTTTCTCCACGGTCAGGTTGCCGTTGGTATAGACGCAGATGTCGGCGGCAATCGCCATGGCATCGCGAGCGATGGTTTCGGCATCACGGTCGCTGTCCATCATGCCGCGGGCCGCGGCGAGGGCGTAGTTCCCACCCGAGCCGATCGCGGCGACTTCATGCTCCGGCTCCAGCACATCGCCCGCGCCGGTGATCACCAGTAGGTCTTTGCCATCGGTCACGATCAGCATCGCTTCCAGCTTTTGCAGGTATTTATCGGTGCGCCAATCCTTGGCCAGCTCGACGCTCGCACGGGCCAGTTGACCCGGTGTCGCTTCCAGCTTGGCCTCCAGCCGCTCCAGCAGTGTAAACGCATCAGCAGTAGAGCCCGCAAACCCCGCCACTACGTCATAGCCGCCGGGGCTGAGCCTGCGCACTTTGCGCGCGGTGCCTTTGATCACGGTCTGGCCAAGGCTGACCTGTCCGTCACCGGCAATCACCACTTCGCCGCCTTTCTTAACGCCAATGATCGTGGTCCCGTGCCAACCGGGGAAATCGTCGTTCTGTGCCATGGGGCCTCCTGTCGCTTGGCGCTCTATATGGCCCCCGTGGCAGGGCAGGACAAGGGCAGCGCCGCTTGTGAGCGGTCGGGCGACGGGCTAGCCTCTGGCGATGCAGGATCACGCCCAAGTTGATATCTACCTTGAACCCCCGCTACGGCAGAGCGCCGAAGCCGGGATGCATAACTTCATTGGAAAACTCGCGCGTGTCCTCGAAAATGCCCAACTTAGGGTCACATATCGGGATATCGGTGCGCCTGCCCGCGCGGCTGATGCGCTTTCATTAAGCCATATGGCCCCTGCCCCAACGTCCCGCGGTTTGATCTTTCGGCGCTGCTATTACTACCCCTTTTGGCAGATCGAAGCGCGCCCTGAACGGTGGCTTTGGGATGTCGCCGGGGCCGAGTTTGACCCAAGCGGTGTCGATCCCAAGCAGGCGCAACGCTTCTACCGTTTCTGGCAAAAGCGCCTGTTCGGAGGCGCGCCGCAACAGTCCAACCGCAATGGGCCGATCTACGTGCCGCTACAGGGCCGCTTGTTGCAGCGGCGGTCGTTTCAATCTTGCAGCCCGTTGGAAATGCTGACCCTCACACTTGATCATAGCACCGGCCCCGTCGTCGCGGCCTTGCACCCGAAAGAGGTCTATAGCCCCGAGGAACTAACCGCGCTCGAAGCCCTCGCTGCGCGCCATCCAAGATTGACCCTGACGATGGGTGAGATGGTGCCGCATTTGCAAAGCTGTGCTTTCGTCGTGACGCAAAATTCAGCAGCCGCGTACTCTGGCTACTTCTTTGGCAAACCGGCGTTGTTCTTTGGCCAGATCGATTTCCACCATATAGGCGTGCGGGCGGATCTGGCGGATCTCAGAAACAGCTTTGCCGCCGTGGGGCAGGCTGCCCCGGATTTCGCCGCCTATATCTGGTGGTTTTGGCAGGAGCATTGCATCAACGCAGGCCGCGCCGAGGCTGAAGAAAAGATCGTTGCCCGGTTCAAACGTTTTGGCTGGCCCCTTTGACTGGCTCTCGTGACCGTAAATGAAAAGGGCGCCCCGAAGGACGCCCGTTCTCGTAACTCGAATCTGGTAAGGTACTGACCTTAGATGGATTCTTCGATCCAGCTTTGCAGGGCCGCCTTGGGGCGTGCGCCAGCAAGGTTCGACACGACCTGCCCGTCTTTAAAGATGAACAGCGCCGGAATACCACGCACGCCGACCTGAGCGGGCGAGTTCGGGTTTTCGTCGACGTTGACTTTGACGATCTTCACGCGACCGTTCATTT